>NZ_CAXUPO020000011.1:0-170701 GCF_964252695.1 Acidovorax sp. LjRoot117
CTTGGAGATGGTCGAGCAACTGTTTGAGCTTGATGGCCGCTCTGTGAGAACTGCGCAGAGCGCCAGAGAGGCTATCGAATCCATGGAACGTTTACACAGTGACGTGGTATGGATTGATGAAGACCTTTGGGACATGGTGGGGAATGACCTTGCGAAAGCTTTGAAAGCTATTTCTCATTCTCGGCATGGTGCAGCAGTGACGGCGCTGGCGGTCCGAAGTGACTACGTGCACGTCGATCTGGTGATGCTCGACGGTTTTGACGAGATAGTTGCAAAGCCAATCGACTTCCAAGCGCTTCAGCAACTGCTGTCGCGTATTGATCGACAACTTGCTGATAGGCCGAAGAAGTGAAGTGCTTCTATGCGATGAAGCGAAATACATATCGTCATCTCAATAGCCAATCACCGGCTCCTTCGTCATCACTTTGTCGTTTACCGATCTGGTCCGATTGCGCGGGTGTCGTATCTCTGACGGTCTTATGCCGCGTTAAGAAATCGAAGTGTGATTCGGACCAGTCATTCATGGCGTGTTCCCGTGCTGATAGCGTTTTGGGTCGACGCAGTCATCTGGAACGCGACGCGTAGGACTCTTTCACGCAAGCGCTGTGGATCACTCCTACACGGCCGAATCAATTGGAAGGTGAACATGATGGGCTATGATGTTTGTACAAATCTTTAGAATAGCTAAGCAGTCAGTCATTGAGTGGGTGGACGATTTCGCCCCCAGCATGGGTGCGGCTATCTCTTACTACACCGCGTTCTCGATTGCACCGTTACTGATCATAGTCATCGCTGTCGCCGGATACTTTTTTGGAGAGGATGCGGTGCGAGGATCTCTTCACAGCCAGATTTCTGGGCTCGTAGGCAAAGATGGTGCGAGCGCAATCCAAGGACTTATCAGCACGGCCAGGGAACCAGCTGAAGGAGTCATCGCTAGTGGGCTGAGCATTGTGATGCTGATTGTCGGCGCGACAACCGTCTTTGCAGAGCTTCAGAGCGCGCTTGATCGCATCTGGCACGTTCCGGAAAAGGCGCGGCCGAACGGGCTCTGGGGACTTTTGCGGGCACGCTTCTTGTCGTTCGGGCTCATACTGGGTTTGGCGTTCCTTTTAACTGCGTCCTTGGTGGTGAGCGCTGCAGTTGCAGCTACCGGCAAGCTGTTCTCTGCAATGCTTCCAGGTTGGGAGATTCTTCTCCAAGGTTTGAACCTTGCGCTGTCTTTAGCGCTCGAAGCCGCTATATTTGCGATGATTTTCAAGTTGATGCCTTCGATCAAGATTGCGTGGAGCGACGTCTGGATCGGTGCAGTTGTGACTGCCATTTTGTTTGAAATCGGCAAAGTGCTCATCGCCCTTTATGTCGGTAAAGCGGGGGTCAGTTCAACCTATGCAGCCGCAGGGTCGATAGCGGTACTACTTATATGGGTGTACTACGCGGCCCAAATCTTCCTGCTTGGCGCTGAATTCACCAAAGTCTATGCTCGAGAAAACGGCTCGCACAGACTACCAGCCGCACACCCCCAGCCCGCAAGCCCTGCGGCTGAGGGTGCTGAGACAGTTCAATCTCTTGACGAAAAGCTCTCCAAGATTGTGTATTCACTCTCTGTGGAGACACTCACCCCTGCTCGCGTAGGCTTAGCTGTCGTTGCCCTTACAGCGCGGTTCGCAGCACGACATAAGTCGTAAAGGCCAACACAGGGGGCACCTCGGCCCTCCTAGAGACTGCGCAAACCTATCTTCTGTTGCCCGGTTGCGCTCCACCTGGATTTGCGTATCGCTAATGGACCGGACAGGCGGGCACCCGGCCATCTCAAAAAGACTGGTGTATGGTTATATACCTACCGCCCCCCATTCGGTGCGTCAGGGGCGCCCTGGCGTCACCGCACGCATTGCTATCGCCGAATCACGGACCAAGATGGCCAAGTAGGTTTGATCACGTCTTTAGCGAGCGTGGTCGCAGGCGTGCGCTCATACCCCTCTGGTCGCTCAATCGCCACCACTACAGCAGACCCTTCATCGCGCACAAACGAGTATGACCACCCGGGTCTCATCGCATCTTCCATCACCAAGTCGTGGTGAACGTCTTCGTATCCGGCGTGTCGTTGTAGAGCGACCAAGACAGAGAAAAATTGGGTCATCGTTGGGTCTAAGATGCGTTTGTCGACGCGAGCATGTTGCCAGAGGTTACGGCATCTGAACACGAAATTCGACGAGTTGCTGCCTCGCTCATGACCCTATAGCGCGAGGCTTGGATTTTTGCGGACGCTGGCGTTTCAAGCAAGTCCCAACTTAATTCCTATGATTGCGTTCGGCCTGTACGATTTGCTTGAGCACTGCCGTGGGGTCGGTTTCATGAGCAAACTGGCGGACTTCCTCAGTGTCCTGTTCAGATAAGCCTGAGCGTTCGGCCACTTTGACCAACAGTCGCATCACAGCTGTGATTTCTCGCTCGGTAAGCAGATTCATCTGCAAGTCCAAGTGATGACGCCTCTCGCTTTCGGCTGCATCCATATTCTGACTAATGAGAATTAGTACAGACAAAAATATGGCCTCCAGTGACACTCCAAATAATAAAAAAGTGTACGGATAAGGATCAAATGCGTAGATGAAGCGATTGAAAACAACCCAGCCGACAAAAAAGGCTGCATTCGCCATTAAAAAACCAATGGTCCCGCAGGCACGTGCAATGTGAGTTACCACACGGTAACGCAAGGGTTTACGTCTTCGTCGCCTATCTTCTGTACAAAGCAAGTTCTCTATATTTTGCAGGGTTACATCTGCAATGTGACTGTTGACGCTGGCCATGTAAGTACGAAGGCAGTTGAGCGGCTTAGGTATACACCTGCAACTGAGTCGACCATGTCGGCAAACTGCTCAAAGGTTCATCAGCAACTGTGGTGCAGCCCGTTCATTTTTCCTATGCGGACGGTCTTGCCAAGACCATTCCTGTAGGCATCAGAACTATCTGCAATTGGCATGTTCGGTGAGCGTGGACCTGGCGCACTCCGCGCAATAAAGGATGGACCATCTGCGCCCATGCAAGCAGCGGTAACCCCTGGACGTTCTGCGTGCTTGGGTCCTGGGGGGACACGTGAAAAGTGCTTCAATGGAGCTCCTTACCATCAACCTGCTTGCCCTTCTGTGAATATTTTCGTCTCTTGGCCAAACCGAGTACGCGTGTCGGCCATACTGGCCCTGTCACTTGCGGGTGCGACTCTCCCCAATCTCTCCCAAGCCCGCATTGCGCAGTTCGACAACACCGCTCTGCTGACGCCACAGCCGTCCAGCTTCGCGCAGTGCCCCCAGTTTTTTGTGAATGGCAGCCCTCCCGCCATCAAACCAAGGCCGCAGTTGCGGGAGCTTTGTTATGAAGCTTTTGCGGTGCTGCACTCAGGGAGCACCAAGACTCCAGTCTACGTGGCGCAGCGCCTGAATCGCCGGATCCTTGAAGACGCCAACGAGAAGCGGTCCAAGCGATTCTTTGCCGATGCGCGGCTGCCTGGCGGTGAACGTGCAGAGTTGGAGGACTACAAGAACTCCGGCTACTCCCGAGGGCACATGGCTCCGGCGGGCGATATGGACACCCCGACCGCCATGGCCCAGAGTTTTAGCCTAGCTAACATGGTGCCTCAAAACGCGCAGCACAACGGCGGCGCCTGGAACAAGATCGAGCAGGACACCCGACAATATGTGAAGCGTGCCAAGGGGGACGTATATGTGATCACCGGGCCCGTGTTCACAGACAGCGGTCCACGCATTGGAGCCAACGGCGTGAAAGTGCCAACCTACTTGTACAAGCTGGTCTACGACGCCGTGACCCAGAGAGCCTGGGCGCACTGGCAGGAGAACCGTGAGGGTGAGAGGGTGAGCCGGCCCATCAGCTATCCAGACCTTGTCAAGCGCACGGGAGTGGAATTTTTGCCAAGAAGTGGCCTGCCTCACTAGCGGCAGTGGGCGGTGTGTCGGTGGTAGCACGGTAAGCGGCCCGTCCTCCCCCAATTGCAAGTGAGATGCTCAATATCGGCGTGATCTCAATGCCGCTCAGCGCGAGATAAATGAAAGATTGACCTCGGCTTGTGCGCAAACTCGCATCGCGTGCTCTGAAGCAAACCCTGGTCGAACGGCCAGCTTGGCAACCATTCCATATGTACCCCTTCATCAATGACCGGCCGGCCCCTGAAGTGTTATCGGAGCCAAAAACGAAGTTGCACCACTGGCGCATACTGAAGCGCGGCAACTGCGCGCTGCATATCACTGCACAGCTCCCTTCAGGATCGCTCCGAGTCACCTCGGCCCTGATTGCAATAGATGTCGAGCAAGGCACTGTCAGAACTGAATCGGGCCGGAGCTATCAGCTGTCCGCCCCACCAGAAGAGAGCCGAGGTCTGCGAGTACTGATGACCGCCAATGCCTCGCGCATGCTCGGTGTTATCGCAGATGACCTAAGTGACTCGATCTGGGATGCAGTCTGTGCTGGCGCGTGGCCAAGAGGGATGAAAAGTCTGTTGCCGCCCTCTCAATGAGCTGCATAGGCCTTCCACATGGAGGCAGATCTCGGGCAGCAATTCCTAGGTCAGCTATCGGGAGAAGACCGTCGCCGCCGGGGCGCATGCTTTTGCAGGAGTTACGCCGCAAGCCTGCTTTGCTTAGATCGCATCAGCGAGCGCCTGCAGATTGCCAAGCGCTCTTACGGCCATGGCTCAATCACGGCTATGGTACCGATCCTGGCCATGAAGGCGTCGGCAGATGCCGAACCTGACCTACCAAAGCCCTCTCTTGTTCACTTGGGCGAGAACCGTGGACAACGCAGCGAGAGATTGCGGCTCGGTCAGCACTTCGCTGAGCTTGAATGAATGTGGCAACGCAATCCCGGCGGCTTCGTGCGTACGCCTGAGCACTTGTTCCAGCAAGCTGGTCCGAGGGACGAACGTGTAATAAACATCGCAGTCGAGGCCCTGGGCCAAGCGCTCAAGGGTATTGAGCGTAATCGTTCCGTTTTCTTCGGCTTGCTCCAGCTTGCGAGCGCCCTGAGCGGTCACGCCCATGCGCTCCCCCAACGCTTTTGAGCTCATCCCCAGAGCCAGGCGCACCGTCTTGGCCCATCCGCATCTGGGCGTGGTGGGGCGCTGCAGTTTCGCGAAGTCGCAAAACTGCCTGTCGAGTTCGGCCAGGCGGGTGAGATCTAGGCGATTCTTCAAGAGGGTTAAATAGTATAGACAACAGACCGGTTGCCGGTAAAGACGGTTGGGCAACCCCTAGCTTTCCATTGAGTGCCAGGCAAACTTTGACGCTTCCGACCGCACTCCTGTTCCGGTATCTTCGCACGCCACGGTCCCGAATGGGACCAATTGGTCTCATATTAACTTGAATGGCGAATGATGCTGCGTTTGGAAAAATCGACTCTCGGACACTTTGGAGCCCACGACATGATGGACTTGGTCAGGTCGCGTGGGTGGGAAGCCGTCTTGCCGGACGCGCTTGACGATAAGCAGTTGTTGCTGGTGTCAGACCAGTTTAGAGATCTCCTATCCGGAGTCGCCTGGAGCGGAGACCAAGATCCAGCCCGAGCCGCTTTGCCGCTGACACTGCTACTTCTCGCAAAGGCGGGTGGGAAAGGATCAGACGACAGCTTCGAGGTCGGAATGGATACCCTGCAGGCGGCACTGTGCTTAATGAACACTGCAGTTGACCGGGAAATCGTCAATCGAATGCTGCACCGGAGTGATCCCCTGACATTGCCCTTGGGTCAAGATCTGATGCAGGCCCTGGTCATGCTGGTACAAGATGCCGAGGAGAACGCCCGACCGGCATGTGCGGCTTAGTTGGGACCGATGCTCTTGAAATCTGCTTTGACGGTGTTGAGGAGTTCGATGACCGACGCCTCATCCAGGTCCGGGCAGTACGCGGCAACCACCAGCGTCAAAGGATGAATCTGCATGTGTTGGGCTAACACTTCGACAGTGCGCAGGCTCGGCACTTGATGACCTTGCTCAATGCGGCTGATGTGCCGGCGGCTAGTTGCGAGCAACATGTCCTCCTGAACGAGGCCCCGTGCCGCGCGCAATTGCTGCAGCGCCCGACCAAAGTCGGCTTGAGGACGGACGCGCTTTCGGGAAGACATTCCCCCGATTTCCGCCCAGCGAGACCAAAAAGACCACGACCAACTAGTCTCATTGAAGCGTTAGTTGTATTCATCCCTGTCCGAAGTCTCCGTCTGAGCTAGCGCTATGCCCATACTCTTTCTGGACTTTCACGGTGTCCTGCATCCAGAGCATTGCCATGAGTCCAAGCATTTCTGCTGCCTACCCTTTCTAGAGGGCGTGCTGCGCGAGGTTCCGGACTGCGAGCTCGTGATCACAAGCACATGGCGGTTGCACAAGCCACTGGATGATCTGCGCAGCTATTTCTCCAGCGATGTAGCGAATCGGATTGCGGGGGTGACGCGCCGATTTAGCGAACTGCAAGATGTGCCAGACACATTAGTCTCGTACCAGCGACAAGCCGAGTGCCATGCTTGGCTATCAGAGCATGAAATGCGTCACAGCCCGTGGCTGGCTCTAGATGATCGATCGTGGCTGTATCGACCGTTAACGACATCTCTGTTTCCTGTGGATGGGCGAACTGGACTCACTAAGCATCAAGCGCTCCACCTTGCGGCGCGCCTGCGACAGCTTGCTTGAACCGAATCAGATAGCTGCGCAGTGGGGAGCTAAAAAAGCCGGATCCACTGAACGCCCAGTCCGCTCTGTTCTAAACCGACACTAGAGCTCGCCCAAGACGCCAAACCGGCTGATTGGGAACGCAAGTGGGAACGCCCAATGTGTCGGATCCACATAGGGTTAACCCTGTTCAGCAAGCGTAAAGATTGCACGGAAAACAGGATCACCCCCAACAGAATAACTTTAGCCAGTGGAATAAGCAGAGATCTGCAAATTTCAACATCTAATTTTCAATAATAAAATCTATCAACTCAAAAAGTCTTGCAAAATCGAATCGACATAATATTGCCTCATCATTTTATTTGCAAAAATAGCCTAGCGCTTAATCACTTTACAATACTGGTTGCCGCTAGCAAAAATCGACTATGGCCAGCAAATCTACGGCTTTATTGCAGACTAGTTCCGTAAGCATGATTTTTGGTACAGCATAGCAGCTTGTTTTAAACGAATTACTCCCTCACGCGTAGTACTCGAAAAAACCAAAATTGGCAGATCTAAGCACCGCAGTACCCAACGTTCGCAGTGCGCCACCAAATTACGCGGCAGTTCGGCGACGCAAAAGCGATAATAATTTCCATTGCCCATCACAAGGCGAGAACACCTGATCATCCCGTGTGCAAGATCCGACAGGTCTCCACGATATTGCCAAGAAGCGTCATTCCGGAATTCAATGACAGGGGCGATTATTTTTTTGTGCAGTTCCAGTTGGCGTGATATGTGCTTTTTCTCAGCTTCCGCAGTTCGCACAGTCTTAGATGGCGCTCTCGATGCGACACGATGCCAAAAAACGGATTGGCGCTGCATCACCGCGAGTCTCAAGCGATGATCGACGCCGCACCAAGCCCACCACTCTAAAGGAGTCCTCGGAGAAGTACCCCGCGATTCATCTATAAATCCTTGGTCCGTACAGCATCTTTGCAAATCCTCCGGTGTGGGAAATAGATCTAAAAGTGAGGCGGCATTAACTCGGTTTTCGATCCAAAGTTCGGACTTTTCTTGAGCTCCCGCAAGAATAACTCTTTGCGCTCCGTAAGTGCGCTTTTGATAGCCACCAAAAAAATAGTACTCAGAATCCTCTTCGTCTAGAAAGCCTTTAAACCACCTATCCACGACGACAGTACGCCAGATAGACGAACGCATCCAATGCAATATTGCCCAAGCGACAGCCACATAATAGCTTGCCTCCACTTTGGCTCTTAATAATCTCGCACTTTGATTTCTTTCAATCCAATGGATAAGATTAACCCTTTTCCCCAGCAAATGCTTAACTGCATAGCGCAACATACTCTTAAAAATGACAAAAGACGATATTTTATGTTTATCCAAATTTTCAAAATCAATTTCAACGCTATAGTTTTTAATTTTCAATCTAGAAATATCGTCAAACACAAATCCCGAATCAAATACACGTTTCGTTCGACCTCTAACCTTGATGACCACGCTTGAGAAATCGAGAATGGATCCAATCGAGAAAGGGCGATACCGAGGCGTCATGAATTGAGCATCCGGAGGAATTTTCATATCAACCCAAGCGGGCATCGATTCGTTAAGTTCAGAAAGCCCTAACGACAGATGGCGATAGCCCACAACAGAATTATCATATTCCTTAGAATATGGAATGTAGATCCAACATTTACTCGCCGAGTCTTCGATCCATTTAACCATATCCGACAGCAAATTGTCTCTATCTGGATTTTTGGGCGGGCATCGCGCCACTTCTATTGACATCCACTGATTATTACAATTGCAAATGGAGGCTGCGAATTTTTGCCTTGCCCTCATTGCGGATTTTAGTGACTTCCCACAGATAGGGCAAACGTATATCAGCTTCTCGTCATGCAAGGGGCATTTGTCAAACCACTTTAATGAATAAATGGCAGAGTGAAACCCATGTGATATACACTTCAAGCATATAGCCGGACTCTCGGAAAATATATTTAATTGAAAACCAAAAGGGAAATCACTCAAACTTGCCCATCGAAAGGAATCACGATTTTCTCGAAGTGATTCGACAAAAAAATCAACGTTAATGCATTTGCCTATAAGTTCAGGTGGTGCATCAATATAAATACACTTTTGCAGTTCGAATGTGTGACGATTTTTGCACACGTCGGCCACAAAAGTGGGAAAGTCCGGCCGATTCAAAATGAAAAACCTAAGTGCCGTGACCCAGAGGGATGCGTACTTATGTACGTAGCCAGGGCGCCACGCGTAGGCTGGTAGCTGTCCAAGGCGCAGCGGGTTAGCCCGAGCCGTCAAATCATTGACGACGACTGCCCGTTCAATGGCGCGCCCAGTTTCAGTCACATCAAATATCTAACGCGACTGCGCGCATATGATCCGCCAACCTATGAGTTGTCAGCGTATCCACCCAAGCTTCTACAGACGTGACGTCCTCCCAATCCGCACCAAAGGCCAACTGAAAGAGTACATCCTCAACGGCAAGGGCGATGTGCTTCATAGGAAAACTAATGCGACCTTCGTGATCGGATGGCAGTAAGGCAACAAGTGCTCGCCACATGCTGGGCGCTGCCCCTGCGAGGCGCTTTTGATGCCCAAAGTATGCTGGGGCGAAATGCTCCAAGTACGAAACACCACCGCTAGCTGGCCATCGACTTTGCTCGTCATACCCATCGAGTATGAAAGCAAGTTCTTCTTCACTTTCTACACCCGGGAATCGCCATTGGTCTACAAGGAAACGAGCACCGACGTGAGGGTTACCGGTTCTCGTCAACAGATCGAACTCATACGCCATCTGATGCGATGCGATTGAAAAGACGCTTAAGACATATCCTTGCTGATCCATCAAATTCTGCAGACTCAAAAGCCAGAGCCACTCCTTGGTTGTCATGCCTTGTGCTTCGTCAATGATTAGGATTACAGTCGTGGTTCTACAGTTGTCTGCGGACGCAAGAAAAAACTCTCTAAGCATTATTAATCGATCATTTGGACTGATGCGACCTTTGCTGAATTGATGTGTTACCCCGACATGTAGACTTTTGTAGAACTCTCCAGGCGTATTGAACGTCAGGGGGCGAATCCATATATGTAAAGGCTGATCTCCACCAAGGCGCTCCTCCAGCAGACTTTTTAGATACCATTGCACTGCACGCGTTTTACCCCACCGAGAAGGCCCATATATATAGGCCCCCGTTATTTTTTTGTCTAGCCAGTCACCTAGCGTATCTGCAAGTGCTGCAACTGCAGGAGTAAAAATCGCATACCGACCTGTCACAATCGGGTGGTCAGACGATATGTGATCAGGCAGTCTTCTCATTTCAATCCTTGGCTAAACGTTTAGTCGGGAGAGCCCTTTTACCGGCATCTTTACCAATTTTACGAATTTTCGATTCGTTGGAATTTGATGCAGATTCAGGATGTTTCTCCTCTCGGCTGGGGACTGGCGCCATTCCCTTAAGACTCTCTAGTGCACGTGCTGCGGCGCTATCACCTTCAAAACTCTCTGCCTGCTGTGACAATATTCTACGCACCTCTAGATATGTTGGATGAACTGGCAAAGTATTGTTTTTCTGAGCCTCAACAAACTTCATAAATGTACGGATTGCATCATTATTAAGGGATTCAATTTTCTTAATATTCTGAAATGACTTGATACTTCGACGGATGGATATCGTATGCGGCAATTTATCCCAAGGCGGTGCTACGCGTAATACACCAACAAGCTGCCCATTAATTGTTGTACAGCGGGCAACCCTAGCATCATCCTCGATATGGTTTGTCATCCACACTTTTGTTCCAACAAGATCTTCCCGGTCAGCGATTGCTGGACCACCATAGCGCCCATGATCAAAGTTCACGAATGGAGCCCTGCCCTCAGCTGCCCCCCCATGCACCAAACATAGCTTACGGTAACTGAGCAGACTTTGCACCAATTCTGGATCGGCGCGCCTCTCTGGTAGCATCCCCTGTTCAAAATAATACTTGATCATCTGGAGTGGAGATCTATAACCAAGAGCACCGTGTTTTGCAGCGTTATAATTACAAATCAATGACTGCAACAGCTCAATTAGGTATTCGTATTGAAACTGGCTTTCTAATGCCACCCCAGTAGGATTGATTTTCTTAGGATCTGTGGATTTAGATCCGGTCGTATTAGATAACCTCTGAAGTGCGCGATCCCCTAGCGTGCGGAAAAAGCTCTCTATATAAGGCCGATCGTCTAAGCTTCTTCTGACAGAAAAACTGTTTTCCGGGGAGAGCAGTTCTGCACCTACAACATTAGCCAGCTTGTCTTTAACAGTTTTGCAAGTTTCTGCAAGTGCTCCGTCGACACTCGTTTCTTTCCAGCATATACCAATAAAATCTTTGCCTAGAATTGGTGGGAGACCAGCGCCTTCCACTAGAGGTTTATCGCAGTATGAGACTTCTAACGGCTGCCAGTTAGTCAACGCGCATTTTATTGTTCTTAAAACGTCTTCTTTGTTCACTTCCTTTCTGATACTCAGATGATAACCAAGTACAGCGCGCGAAACCACTTCAACGATTACGATAACCCATAGACGATGAATAATGCGTGGAACCCAACCTCCACCAGGAGCCGGCATCAAGACACAAAACCGGCCATCTAATTTGTGCGCATCCATTTCTACCCGTTGAAATAACGCTAAATTTGGACGATTAACTCCATCGCCAGCGCGCAATTTACGTACGGCATCTTTTCCACCAACAGTATGGGCGAGGACTGTAGGTTTTGACTTGAGAAGCGCGTCTGTGTAATTTCGAAGTGCGTGGTAGCCGAGCGAGACTGAATTGAATGGCCACTCGTTTCTCAATTCATACCCACGAGCGCGAAGCTCGTCAAGAAACCAGCCCCAGAGCGCGCCCCGATGGCGCTTACCCTCCGCCAGCAGGGTGTCCTTGTGTACTCTCAGGATTCTGGAATCGAGCTTTTTCCGGAATTCCGGGTCCCCGAGTAGAAGGGCGCCCATCGCCCCGGTCCCGCCGTATCCGAACTGGTCGAGTACCACCGTTTTCTTCCTAACGGGGGCAGCAATGCGCTGATGCTTCACTAGACCACGAAAGCCAAAAATTAGACCATCGGGACTAGGAGCCATACAGCGCTCTTTAATCAAACGTGTAGCTTGCTTCAGCCCAATTCCGCATTTGCGCTTGATCGTAGCGTCCGATGCTCCCTCAATGCAGAGCTCTACAGCACGTTTGCGCCTAAAGTAATCTGCTTGGACGTCTGTTGAGAGGGAGCCGACGTCAGGTGTAGGCCAAGCCTCGAGAGAGAAGTCCGCTTGATCAGTCACCCCGCGAATCCGACGTCCGACTAGGACATTTGACATAGTCGTCCTTGAATCGTTGACCCGAGGAACAATAATACACAAATGATGAGCTAGGGAACAAACATCATCAAAAAGTGTCGCGGATAGTTGATCTTTTTCGCTTCTTTCTATAGCTACAGGAGAAGAGGAAACGGAACAACTTTAAGAAAATGAACGCACGCCGTGCAGATCGTCGTGATCGGCACAGGCCCCGTTCGCGCACTTCAGGCTTCGAGAGCCGAGCCGCTACCTTGCATTCGATATCAACCATCATCGCGTACAGACAGCAATCTTCTCAGCGGGTGACGGGCATTCACAGCCACCAAGCTGCTGCTCACGTGCGTCACCCAGTTGAGATGCTGAGCTATCGGCCATGTGCATGGCGATCTCACCCAGTCGGCCTGTCAACGGTAGGCCTGTACCCCAAAAGCTCTCTGGCTCACCTTGCGCGCTTGGCGAGATGCGGGTTGTGCACGGGGCCATCCCACGCCAGGCGCCAAAACTTGCCAGATTGGGGAATGGTGCTCGGTGGCGGCATATTTCAGCTTACAACCGGTTCCTTCGGCAGTTGGCCGCGTGATGGTGCTCTCCACTGATTGCCAGTGTTGCAGGTCTCGCGCCCTCCTCCCGCACAGAAGCCAGTGCCATGTGCGTCAGCGGAGCTCTGTGGAAGTTGCGGCTCGACCGTAATCACGCAACGCGTTTGCACCACTGGTTGATCCAGTTCATCGCCTCGGAGCTGTTGCCCGTTTCCAACGCGGTCATGACATACGCGAGGGTTCCAACGGCCTCATCTTTCGTGATTTCTCGAACTTTGTAGCTGTCGAGCACCCGGCCTAAAAAAGCATTCATTTCTTTTCTATCACGGGGAGTGCGGCTCCCATTTCTATCCGGCATACCTAGCGCCTCAATGCGATGACTATCAAGATCGCGCCCTTCGCAGTTCTAGCGCTTTCAACATATATTGCCCACGTACCCAACTATTCAACACTTGGCATCTCCAGTCAACTTCCGGTAGCAAAAAAGCGCAGCAAAAAACAAATTTGCGAACTTTTATATTATTCGCACAAAATAAAATGATAAAAACAGTTGAAATTCGATAGATCCAAGTGCGAGCGGCCCTTTGAAAAACACAGCGTTGACCACAGCAATACCTCCTCTTCAGCTCGTGTGCGCAATGGATCGTCTCAAAGTCATTGACGGCGTTTCGCCAAATTTTTTTGTGTATTGCGCTGAGAATGATGACATGTGGGGAAAGCCCCATGACATGGCCACATGAGAAACGGATTTTCCCAACGCCCCATTCAACAACTCCGCTCTCACACCGTTTAATCTGACCAGCCTCAGATATGCCATGGGAGTCATGGACTTGAAGTTCATGAAACCCATTTGAAGCGCGCGAACACCGACTCCAGACGCTTCCGCAATGTCTACCACCCTCATAGGTCGTGATGCATTCTCGACCATATAGTCTATTGCGCGCTTGACACTTCCCGGGCTTGGCATCGGCCCAGAGTTTTTCATCATGTCTGTGTAGCTGTGATACACGCCTTCCAGGATGACATTGATTACGTATTCGTTCATGCTGGTCAGCGCAGCCTGATATCTGAAAAGGGGCGTTGTGCCATCCTTTTCTTGGTGTACCATGTTCATCATCGACTTGATGACATGAGATTCATAGCTGTTGGTGTCAAGAACGGGATTGAACAATATCCTTTGGGTTGCAGGCCGCTCAATCAAATCGGACAGTCGTTTGTGGATTGCTTCTTTTTCGACCGAAACCCGATGCAGTGTGGTTCGTGGAGAAATATTCGCAATTTTGGTCAGTGATGAGTCCAAGACCAAGCCGCACGACCCGCTTGTTGCGTTTGCCTCTCCTCCGAAACGCACTGCCTCCAGCGTTCCACCGTCCGAAAAAGAAATTCCGTATCCGTCGTACGCTTCTTCAAATTTAATTTGAACATCGGACTTCCAGAATGTCCGGGAAAAACACAGCCCGCCAGTCAGTATTACGTCAGACCGCATCTCGAAATCACTCAAATTTCTGGTTCTCGCGGAGCCTGCGGAGTGATGGCGTGACACTATGGCCGTGTACTCGTCCAAATCAGATGTGAAGAGTTTTATTCTGTTAATCATATGCCTCATTGGTTTTTTGATTTTCAGAGCGATTTGAGGACCCAAGCTTCTCACCGTCATGATGGCAATCAAGTCACCGGTCGGCGTGCGTCCCCAAAGGCTTTGGGCGCGTCCTGCAGGCAGGCAAGCCGCAGCCCTCGGCACGAATGCGGCGGACATCGCACCTGTATCCGCACACCCATCCATCCACACCGCCGGTGCAGCGCTAGATCATCTCGCGAACGCGCATGCTGAAATCGTCGATGGAGAAAGGCTTGGTCATCACTGCCATGCCCGGCTCCAGGTGGCCGTTGCCGACGAGTGCATTCTCGGCATAGCCGGTGACGAACAGGACTTTCAGCTGCGGGCGCGCCGTGCGGGCTGCGTCGGCGAGTTGGCGGCCATTCATGCCGCCGGGCAATCCGACGTCGGTAACCAGCAGGTCGATGGCGGCATCGGACAGGAGCGTACGCAGGCCGGTGCTTCCATCGCTGGCTTCCAGCACGGTGTAGCCCTGCTGCTGCAGCACCTCGCCCATCAGCATGCGCACGGCGGATTCGTCGTCCACGACCAGCACCGTGCCATTTTGCGGGCCCAGCGGCACGGGCTGTTTTTCCGATGAGGGGCCGTCGTCCTTGGCGCCGGTATGGCGCGGCAGATAGATGCACATCGTGGTGCCGACGCCCACCTCCGAACGAATGCGTACCTGGCCGCCCGACTGCTGGGCAAAGCCGTAGATCATGGACAGGCCCAGGCCGGTTCCCTGGCCCATGGGCTTGGTGGTGAAGAACGGGTCGAATGCCTTCGCCTGGACTTCCGGCGTCATGCCGGCGCCGGTGTCCGTCACGCTGAGCGTCACGTAGTGTCCGGCACCCAGGCCCTGCGCTCGCGCCGCACGGTCGTCCATCCAGACGTTCTCCGTTTCCACGGTGATGCGGCCGCCGTGCGGCATCGCGTCGCGGGCATTGATGCAGAGGTTGAGCAGCGCACTTTCGAGCTGCGATGCGTCGACGAGTGTCGCCCAAAGGTCGGCCGCTGCGACCGTCTCCATGTGGACGGCGGGGCCCACTGTGCGGCGAATCAGCTCTTCCATGCCGGCCACCAACTGGTTCACATCCACGGCCTTGGGGTCCAGCGTCTGGCGACGGGAGAACGCCAGCAATCGATGGGTCAAGGCCGCTGCGCGGCGCGCCGCGCCCTGGGCCACCGTCACGTAGCGGCCGATTTCGGTGGTGCGGCCCTGTGCAATCTGCCGTTGCATCAGCTCCAGCGATCCCGTGATGGCTGCCAGCAGGTTGTTGAAGTCGTGGGCCAGGCCGCCGGTGAGCTGGCCGACTGCTTCCATTTTCTGGGCTTGGCGCAGAGCATCCTCGGTGGCCATCAACTCGCGCACCGTGGTGTTCACCCGCTGCGCCAGGTTCTGGTTGGCTTCGGCCAAGGCACGCTGGGCCCTGACCTGCTCGGTCACGTCATAGCCACCGACGAAGATGCCGCTGACGGCGCCACCCGGGTCGCGGACGGGCTCATACCGCAGGTCGATGTACCGGTCTGCCTGGTCTGCGGCCCGGTTGTCGAGGTGGATCGGCATGGCCTGCGCGGAATAGGACTCTCCCGTCGCATAGACCTTGTCGAGCAATTCATAGAACCCCTGGTTATGCAGTTCCGGAAACACCTCGCGCACCGTGCGCCCGAGAAAATCGCGGGCTCCGGATATCTCGACATACGCGTCGTTCACGTACTCGAACCTGTGCTCCGGTCCGCTCAGGATGCTGACGAATCCAGGCATCTGCTGCAGAGTCTGACGCTGGCGCTCGGTGCTTTCGCGCAGGGCCTTGTCTGCCAGGACCTTGGCCGTCGTTTCGTTGGTGAAGATGAAAAGCCCCGCTACTTCGCCATCGGCGCCAAGGATGCGTGAGTAGGAGAAAGTCCACCAGGTATCCGCCATGCCGCGATCGGTGGCCAGCTTCCAGTAAAGGTCATTGAAGCGCTGGCTTTTGCCGGACATCGCGTCGGCAATGATGGGATGGGCCTGCTCGAGCGCGTCCGACCAGACCTCGTCGAACAAAGCCCCCATGGCCCACTCCACGCGGGGGCCGAGCAATGGGATGTAGGTTTCGTTGAAGAAGAAGTGCAGCTGGGGTCCCCAGCACAGGATCATGGACTCGGGCGAGTTCAGGACCAGACTGAGCGATACCTTGAGTCCCTCCGGCCATTCTTCCGGCTGCCCCAGAGGATGGTTCGACCAGTCACGGCTCAGGATCAGTTCCGTGGCGCGGCCGCCACCGGAGAGGAAGGGGATCGGGGCGTCATGGCGCATACCTGATTTGAGAACTTTGTGCAGCAGCAGATTGTCGAGAATGGCAATGGGAACGCATCCACTGGACACCGGCAACACCAGCGGACTGTGCTTTGTGGATGCGCTCAGGCGCTCGTCATTGCCGAATCGGTCCTGCCGTACGCTGGCACGGGATGCGGCGCATGCGAAGCGCAAGACTGGATGGTAGCGGTGCCGAGCGACAAGGCTTGACAGGGCGCTTCAAAAAACTTCCCAATCCTCTGATTTCGCAGGAGCCGGCGGCACTGCGTGGACTCTGCCCCCGATTGTCGTCGTGCCTGAGGCCGAGGAACGCTAGGACCTGTTCGCGAACCCGCTGGCCGATAATCCGCCCCCATGAGCAGAACCGCCGCAATCCGCACGCATGCGCCGACATCGGGGAAGCGGCGTCCTGCAGCCAGCCTGATTCGATGGGTGCTGCTGTGGTTCGCGCTGTCTGTCGGCTCGGCCATTGCCTCACCGATGGTCCATGCGCAAACCCTGGAGCTGGTCTGCTCTGGGGCCGGTCTGGTCAAGGTCATCGTGCACACCGATGACGGCGTGCAGGAACTCGGGGCCGCCCACATGGACTGCCCGCTGTGCGTGCAGGCGGTCACGCCGCCCGCCACCACAGCCGTCGGACTGCCCTCGCCCTTGGCGCTTGCCTACGGGTTATGGGCAATCGCAGCCACGCACCTCATGGCGGCTGCCGCGGCTCCCATGCCGGCGCGCGGGCCGCCCTCCCCCTCGCTCTTCTGACGCTTCTTCTTCCGTTCGTCCGCGCGTGATGCCGCCTTCGGGCGCGCTTCGCGCCGCGCGTTTTCGCATCGAGTCGGCGCCCGCCGTGGGCGCCAGAGAGTCATTCATTCCATGAACCCCCATCGACGTCACGCCTTGTCCGCCCTCAGTGCGTTGTCCGCACTGGCGTCCCTCCACGCTTCAGCGGCGACCGACACCATCGCCCCAGCACTGCCACTGCCCAACGCCAACTCGCGCCCCCGGCTGCAGATCGTGATGGTCGTGCACCCTGACATGACCGCCCTCGATCTGGTCGCCCCCCAGCTCGTCTTCGCAACCATGGGCGACGCCGACACACACCTGGTCTGGAAAGACCTGTCCCCGGTCGCGACGGACAGCGGCTTGAAGATCTTGCCGAGCACGACTTTCGCCGATGCGCCTGCGACGCCTGACATCCTCTTCGTGCCCGGCGGGCTCAAGGGCACGACTGCGTTGCTGAAGGACGAAGACACGTTGCGCTTCCTGCGCGAGCGTGGCAAAGCCGCGCGCTGGGTCACCGGCGTGTGCACCGGGGTGCTGCTGCTCGGCGCGGCCGGCCTGCTGCGGGGACACCGCGCCACGGCCCACTGGTATGTGCGGGACCTGTTGCCGATCTTTGACGCGACTCCCGTGGCGCAGCGCGTGGTGGTCGACCGCAATCGTGTAACCGGCGGCGGCGTGACCGCGGGCATGGACATGGCATTGACGCTTTCCGCGCTGCTGCGCGGCGAGGCACATGCGCGTCTCCAGACGCTGCTCTTCGAGTACGACCCCCGGCCGCCCTATCCGTCAGGCACGCCCGAGCTGGCCGGCCAGGCCCTGACGACCACAGTCCGCGAGCGACGGGGCACCGCCATCGAAACCGCCCGCCAGGCAGCGCAGAAAGCCCGCGACCGCTGGCCCAATTGAACGGGTGAACACAACCACAGCACGGGTGGGATGCCGTCTGACGGCGCGTGCTGCTGGCCGCACGCGCCCAGGGCCCTGGCCCGCCCTACAACGACGCTCTCGCTGCATCGTGAAGAACTTTCGCGATCAGATCGAGCAACGCTGGCGACAGCTCCTTCGCCACCTCATCCATGGGTTCTGCAGTCGATAGGCTCACGTTGATCACGTACTGAGCGCCAGCGACCTCCAGCGGAGCGGCCAGCGCAACAACTTCGGGCTGCCATGATGCTGCGCAGTAGCCTTTGTCGGCGACATCAACCCGTGCCTGTTCAATGGCTGCCTTCAGCGTTGGCCAGGCCTCTGCACGCCGGCTGCGGAAGACATGCATCAGCGCATTGCGTCGAAGCTCCGGAGCGACGGCCAAATAGGCACGCCCGAGCGATGTCAGCTCCATGGGCACGCGCTGACCCGACACCACATGGCGCAGCGCTGCCCGCCGGGCGTAGCGGATGGATTCCAGGTACACCATCTCGTCGCGGTCGGGTGCGGCCAGGCCGACGTTGATGCGCCGCCCTTCTGCCAGAGCCCGCATCCTCGGAGCCGCAACCGCCAGAACGCGAGAGCCCGATCGCATGGCGTGCCCCAGGCTCAGCACAGCAGGGGCCAATCGATAGGCCCGGCTCGGCGCATCCAGCTGCAGCATGCCCGTGCCCACAAGAGTCTGGGTCAACCGGCTGACCGTGGACTTGGACAGGCCCGTACGTTCCGCCAGGTCGCCATTGCCCAGCAGCTCGGAGCCTTGCCTGAAGGCTCGCAACAGCTCGATGCCTCGCTCAAGGGAACGATTGGCCGGCGACATCCCTGGCTTGTCGTCGGCGATCCCGTTTCTTCGTACTTCCACACGGCTTCTCCATTGCCTGGCAACCATTCTAGTTCCACTGCATGGAATTGGCAGGGTTACTTTTCCGGCCTGCTTTCCTAAGCTACGGGCACGGTGCTCGAACGCCGACGCCGCAACCTGCCAAGGCCCTGCTGCCATGACTACTACGGAGACAAATACATGCGCCCATTGAACTTCCGCCTCTTGCGATCCTGCACCAAGCCCCTGCTCATCAGCACCTTGCTTTTGGCAGGCGCGGCATTCGCCAACACATTTCCGCAAAAGGCCGTGCGCATCGTGGTGCCGTTTTCGCCTGGAGGCGGCACGGACCTGATCGCGCGCACGCTGGGCCAGGAGATGTCCAAAGACCTCGGTCAGCCGGTCATCATCGAAAACAAGCCCGGCGCGGGCACGGTCATCGGCACTGACGCCGTGGCGAAGACCGCGCCTGACGGATACACGCTGGTCATGGCGAGCTTCGCGCACGCCGTCAACCTCAGCCTGCAGCCCAAGCTGCCTTTCGCCAACGACAAGGCGTTTGCGCCGGTCATTCTGGTCGGCCGCGGCCCTAACGTTCTGGTGGTGCGGCCTGCGAGCCCGTTCAAGACGGTGCAGGACATTCTGGCCGCTGCCAAGGCCAGCCCGGGCAAGCTGACCTACGCCTCGCAAGGTGCGGGCACGTCGGCCCATCTGGCCGGTGAAATGTTCGACAACCTGGCCAAGGTGAAGACCGTGCACATCCCCTACCGGGGCGCGGGTCCTGCAATGACCGATTTGATGGGGGGGCAGGTCGACATCTTCTTCGGTACGGCTGCCGCCGTCGCTCCTTTCGTGGAACGTGGCCAGCTGCGTGCCATCGCTGTGACCAGCGCCCAGCCCTCCCCTGCTTTCAAGGGCATTCCCATCATTGCAGAGAGCGTTCCGGGCTACGCGGTGGAAAGCTGGTACGGCCTGTACGCACCTGCAGGCACGTCCAAAGACGTCATCGCCCGCCTGAACGCCGCTGCGCGCAAGGCGGCCCGCGCGCCAGACTTCACGCGCAAGGTCGAGCAAGAGGGCCTTGCCGTGAGCGCTGGCGATCCTGCTGAACTCGACACCTACGTGCGTGGCGAAGAAGCACGCTGGGCTCGCATCGTCAAAGAAAACGGCATCAAAGCCGACTGATCACCACATCGAGGAGAACTGCCAATGAGCTTCGCTCTGATCCACCTGGAGGTCGCCGACGGCATCGCGACCATCACCCTCAACCGCCCCGACAAGCGCAACGCCATGAGCGATGCCATGCGCAGCGAGTTCATCGAAGCGCTGGAACTTGTCTCTGCCGACAAGGCGATCAAAGCCTTGGTGCTGACCGGGGCCGGTAAGGGTTTTTGCGCTGGAGGAGACATTGCCGGCATGGAAAAGCGCATGAACGCACCGGCCGGAGACGTGGGCTTCAACGGCTGGCATCGCCAGCAACGTGTGCATCACGCCCAGGCTTTGCTGCACACCATGCCCAAGCCGGTGATTGCCGCCGTCAACGCCGCCGCATCGGGGCTGGGCGCCGACACCGCGCTGGCTTGCGACTTCATCATCGCGAGCGAATGGGCCAGTTTCACTTGGTCGTACATCCACCGCGGGATCATTCCAGATGGCGGCGGCATGTACTTCCTGCCACGCCGTGTGGGGTTGCCCAAAGCGAAAGAACTGATCTTCACAGGTCGGCCGGTCAAGGTGGACGAAGCGCTGGCTCTGGGCATCGTGGATCGCCAGACCTCGGCCGACTCGCTGCTGGCCGATGCAAAGGCCTGGGCCGCCGAGTTGAGCCAGGGTTCGGCCACTGCGCTGGCGCTGACCAAGACCATCCTCAACCAGAGCTTCGAGATGTCCGCGCAGCAGGTCTTTGCTCAGGGCAGCCAAGCCCAGGGTATCTGCTACACGAGCACGGAGCACCGCGAATCGGTGATGGCGTTTCTCGCCAAATCCGCTGTTGCGACAGCCGCCAAGGATGAAGCACCATGAACGCTATTTCTCGCTTGCTCAATCCGCGCAGCGTGGCAGTGATCGGCGCTTCGGCCGATGCCAGCAAGACCGCGGGCCGCCCGGTCTCCTACCTCGTCAAGCATGGCTTCGCGGGCGACATCTACCCGGTGAACCCCAAGGCCGACCGAATCGGCGACCTGCCGTGCTACAGCGACGTCGCCTCTCTTCCTTCAGTGCCTGACGTGGCCATTGTCTTGCTGGGCGCCGAGCGCGCTCATCTGGCGGTACGAGAGCTGTCTGCCCGCGGCTGCGCGGCGGCCATCGTATTGGCCAGCGGCTACACCGAGACTGGCGAGGACGGCGCACGCCGCCAACAGCAACTGGTAGAGGCAGCCGGGAGCATGCGCATCCTGGGCCCCAACACCATCGGACTCGTGAACCTGACGGACAGCATTGTGCTGTCGGCCACCGGAGCGCTCGAAATGGAGCACTTCCCCGTTGGCGGTATCGGCGTGGTATCGCAAAGCGGCGGCATCCTGGGCGCGCTGTTGTCGCGCGCTGCGGCCCGGGGCATCGGCCTGTCCAAGCTCATATCCACCAGCAACGAGGTGGATCTTGAACTCGCGGATTTCATCGACCACCTCGCCGACGACGACGCCACCAAGGTGATCGCGCTGTATGTGGAAACCGTGCGCAATCCCGCCAAGTTCCGCAACGCCTGCCTGAAGGCAGCGCGCAACGGAAAACCGGTGGTGGCTTTCAAGATTGGCCGCTCCGAGGCCGGCGCGCAAGCGGCGGTTTCGCACACCGGCGCCCTGGCCGGGGCCGACCGCATGTACGACGCACTGTTCCAGCAGATCGGGGTGATCCGTGCGCAGACGTTCTCAGACCTGCTGGACATTCCCGCAGCGCTGGCCACAGGCCGCAAACTGCACGGCAAGCGGGTGGCTATTCTCACCTCCACCGGCGGCGCAGGCACACTGGTATCGGACGACCTCGGCATGGCGGGCTTTGACACGCCCGCACCGGATGCTGCCACCGCGCAGGCGCTGCGCGCCTTGCAGACCGGAGACCATGCGGTGCTGGACCGCAACCCCATCGACGTAACGCTGGCAGGCCTGAAGCCAGACCTGCTGCGCGGTGCCATCAATGTGTTGCTCAAGAGCCCGAGCTATGACGCGCTGACCATCATCGTCGGCTCCTCCAGCCTCGCCATGCCCGAGCTGCTGGTGGGAGCCATTCAGGACTGCCTCCCAAACTCTGACAAGCCTGTCATTGCGTACGTCAGCCCGCATGCTCCCGAAGTCGGCGCATTGCTGACGAAGCGTGGCGTACCGGCATTTGCGGCGGCCGAGAGTTGCACTGCGGCGCTGCAGGCGATGTTCAATGTGGCGCAGCTCAAGCCGCAACTCGACGCCGTCGTTCCCCCCCAGGCCATCGTGGTGGACGATCTGCCCAACGGGTCGCTCGACGAATACCAGGCCAAGCAGCTGTTTACACGCTTCGGCATACCCTGCGCGGGAGAGCGCATCGTGGCAACGCCAGCCGAAGCACAGGTTGCGGCACGCGAAATGGGTGGCCGCGTGGTGCTGAAGATTCTCTCCGCCGAGATCACCCACAAGAGCGATGTGGGTGGCGTGGCGGTCAACCTGACGGCCGACACGGTGGGCGAGCGCCTGTCTGCCATGGCAGCCGAAGTGCAGACCAAGGCCGGCGTGCGGCCCGATCGCTTCCTCGTCCAGGAAATGGTCGGCGGCGGAACAGAACTGATCCTGGGCATGCACCGGGACTCTCTGGGCACAGCCATCCTGCTGGGTATGGGGGGCGTGACAGCGGAACTCTTCAAAGACGCGGCCATGCGGCTGCTGCCACCGGGCAGTGGTCTATCGCGGGAAGACGCCCTGTCGATGGCGCAGCAACTCAAGACATGGCCTCTGCTGGACGGCTTTCGCGGCAGGCCCAAAGCCGATGTGGATGCACTCGTATCAGCCATCGTGGCCTTCTCTCTGATGGCTGCGCAATTGGGCGACCGGCTGCTGGAAGCGGAGATCAACCCGGTGTTCGTACTGCCGCAAGGCCAAGGTGTCCGGGCAGCCGACGGTGTCGTGGTGCTGGCCTGATGAGCGCTTTTTCTACAGACCAGGTGCGTCTGGAGCGCGACGGTGACGTGGGCGTGATCTGGATCGACAACCCCCCGATCAACGCCGGCTCGGCGGCCGTACGTGCGGGCCTCATGCGCGCAGTCGCTGAAGTGGCATCCGACGACCATCTGACCGCTGCTGTTTTGATCGGAGCGGGCACTACATTCATCGCCGGCTCGGACCTGCGCGAGTTCGGTCAACCGCTGGTCGATCCGCAGCTTCCCGCCGTGATCGCTGCCATCGAAGCCTGTCACAAGCCGTTCGTCGCCGCGCTGCATGGTGCTGCGCTGGGAGGTGGGTTCGAGCTTGCGCTCGGCTGCGACGCTCGCTTGGCGGCACGGGGCACGGTCGTAGGCCTGCCCGAAGTCACGCTGGGCATCATCCCCGGCGCGGGTGGAACGCAAAGGCTGCCTCGCCTGGTCGGCATACCTCGCGCCATATCGATGATCTGCGCTGGGGAGCGGATCCAAAGCGCCGCGGCGCTCGACTCTGGACTGGTCGATGCCTTGACCGATGGCGATCTGCTGGAAGCGGCGGTGGCGCTTGCACGAAGCTTGGCGGGCACCAAGCAACGGCTGCGGGACCGCGTCGTACCGGCGGCTCCACCGCACGCGGTGGCGGACGCTGCGGCCGCCGCCCTGAAGGCAGGCAAAGCACGGCCGGCAGTCATCGCCGCCATCGCAGCCGTGAAGGCGGCGGCCGAGCCGGACTTCGACGTGGCTCTTGCCAGTGAGCGCGCGGCATTTGAGCAACTTCGGCTGTCGCCAGAGGCTGCGGCGCTGCGCCATCAGTTTTTCGCAGAACGAGAAAGCGCAAAGCATTCGACACTGGCGCACATCGCCCCCCGCGCCGTGCGCTGCGCAGCGGTCATTGGCGCCGGCACCATGGGCACAGGCATCGCCATCGCCGTGCTGGATGCAGGCTTCGATGTGTTGCTGCTCGAGCACGATGGCATGGCACTGGAGCGTGGCCGCACCCGCATCTCCGACCACTACTCGGGGCGCGTGAAGGCTGGCAAGTTGGCACCCGCGCTCGCACAGGATCGCCAAAGCAGGCTTAGCGCAACGCTGGACTGGGATGGCCTCTCTGCTGCAGATCTGGTGATCGAGGCAGTATTTGAAAGCCTGGACGTCAAGCGCCAGGTCTTTGCGCGCATCGATGCACTGGCCCGCCCCGGTGCCGTGCTGGCCAGCAACACGTCCTACCTGGACCTGGATGCCATCGCCCGCGCGACCACCCGGCCTCAGGATGTCATCGGGCTGCACTTCTTCAGTCCTGCCAACGTGATGCGACTGGTGGAAGTCGTACGGGGAAAGGCCTCGTCGCCAGACGCCTTGGCCACCGGGCTGGCGTTCGCCCGCAAGCTCCGCAAGTTGCCACTGTTGACAGGCAATGCTTTCGGATTCGTCGGCAATCGGCTTTACGCCGCATATCGGCGCCAGTGTGAGTTCCTGATCGAAGAAGGCGCCTGGCCCGAACAGGTGGATGCGGCCTTGCAAAGCTTTGGCTTTGCGATGGGCCCCTTCGCCGTGGCCGACCTGTCGGGCCTCGACATCGCTTGGCGAATGCGACAAGCCCAGGCCGCCACACGCGGTCTTGCAGGGCGCTATGTGGACATTGCCGACCGGCTGTGCGAGGCTGGCCGATGGGGTCGCAAGACAGGCGCAGGCTACTACCGCTACCCCGACGGCCGAACACCAGAGGTGGACGGCTCCACGCAGGCGCTGATCGCAGCCGCTCGCGCCGACAAGGGCATCGTGGCACGCGCCATCAGCGACGAAGAGATCCAGCGCCGCGCGTTGTTGGCGCTCGTCAATGAGGCGCTGTTGTTGCTCACCGACGGCATCGCTGCCCATGCCACGGATATCGATGTCGCGCTGGTCAACGGCTATGGTTTCCCACGCTGGGAAGGCGGGCCGGTGTTCTGGTCGCGGATGCGCGGCAAGGACGCCCTCGCGAAGGATCTCGACATGCTTGCGGACTGCAGCGGGCCAGGCTTCGTGCGCGGAGACATTCACCAATTATTCCAATGAGACAGTCCCCATGACCTTTCATGCCTATATCTGCGACGCAGTTCGCACTCCTTTTGGACGCTACGGCGGCAGCTTGTCGACCATGCGCGCGGACGACCTGGGCGCCGTGCCCTTGCGCGCTCTGATGGCGCGCAATCCGACACTCGACTGGGACGCCGTCAACGACATCGTCTACGGCTGTGCCAACCAGGCCGGTGAGGACAACCGAAACGTCGCGCGCATGTCCGCACTGCTGGCCGGCCTTCCTGTCAGCCTGCCGGGCAGTACCGTGAACCGGCTGTGCGGCTCGGGCCTTGACGCGCTGGGCACGGCGGCGCGCGCCATCAAGTCTGGAGAGGCGCACCTGATGCTGGCCGGTGGTGTGGAGAGCATGAGCCGCGCACCCTTTGTGATGGCCAAGGCCGAGGCAGCTTTCTCGCGCGCCGCCCAGATCGAGGACACGACGATTGGATGGCGCTTCGTCAATCCACGCATGAGGGTCTTGCACGGTGTGGACAGCATGCCTCTAACGGCAGAGAACGTCGCTGCCGACTTCCGCATCTCCCGGCTGGACCAGGATCGCATGGCACTGGCGTCTCAACGCAAGGCTGTCGCTGCGCAGCAGCGCGGGTTCTTCGACGCGGAAATCGTGCCGGTCGCGGTACCTCAAAAGAAAGGCGACCCCTTTGTCGTGGCGCGCGATGAGCATCCGCGCGAGACCAGCGCGGAGGCGCTTGCCAAACTGAAAGGGGTCGTGCGTGCGGACGGCACCGTCACGGCGGGCAATGCATCTGGTGTCAATGACGGCGCCTGTGCTCTGCTGCTGGCCAGTGAAGACGGTGCTGCGCGGCATGGCCTCAGCCCACGCGCCCGCGTGGTGGCGATGGCCACGGCCGGCGTGCCTCCCCGGATCATGGGCATGGGCCCCGCACCTGCCACGCGCAAGGTCTTGGAGCTGGCCGGTTTGACGCTGGCGAAGATGGATGTGATCGAGCTCAACGAAGCATTTGCGGCGCAGGGCCTGGCCGTGCTGCGCGATCTCGGTCTGGACGATGACGACCCTCGCGTCAATCCCAATGGCGGAGCCATCGCCTTGGGCCATCCGCTGGGTGCATCCGGGGCGCGGCTTGCCACCACGGCGGTGAACCAGCTGCACGCCAGTGGCGGCCGCTATGCCTTGGCCACCATGTGCATCGGCGTCGGCCAGGGCATCGCCGTGGTATTGGAGCGCGTATGAACCGCGGAATGACGAATCGTCGCGCCCTATTGGCTGGTGCTGCTTGTGCCCTTGTGGCGCCCTGGGTATCAGCGCAAGCGTTCCCCAGCAAACCCCTGCGGCTCATCGTGCCCTTCCCTGCAGGCGGGGGTACGGACGCCATGGCAAGAGCACTCGGTGACGCGCTGTCTCGCGACCTGGGCCAGTCCGTGATCGTCGACAACAGGTCCGGCGCGGGCACCGTGATCGGCAACGACGCTTTGGCCAAGAGTCCGCCAGATGGGCACAGCTTGCTGCTCAATACCAGTGCGATCGCCATCGTGCCCAGCCTTCACCCCAAACTGCCCTACCCTGCGGACACGGCCTTCGCGCCGGTCATGCTGCTGGGCCGCGCGCCCAACGTAGCGGTCGTGCGCATGGACAGTCCCATGAAGTCCGCCGCAGACTTCATCGCGCAGGCCCGAGCCCATCCGGGAAAGATGGCCTATGGCTCGGCCGGCAACGGGACCTCCACGCACCTGGCGGCAGAACTGCTCAAAAGCACGGCCAAACTGTTCGTCACCCATGTGCCGTACCGTGGCGCGGCACCGGTCATCAACGATGTGGTGGCCGGACAGATCGACCTGGCTTTCGGCACCCTGCCCAGCGTGGCCCCGATGCTTACCAGCGGCAAGTTGCGGGCGTTGGCAGTCACAAGTGCCAAGCGCTCCCCACTGCTTCCGGATGTGCCCACCTTTGCCGAGTCGGGCGTGACCGGCTACGAAGCAGATGTCTGGTACGGGGTGTTCGTGCCGGGCGCAACGCCTGCAGGTATCGTTGATCAACTGTATGCCGCCGTCCAGCGTGCGGCCCAGACCGATTCATTCCAGCGCCGTGCTGCGGCGGAGGGCCTGGTGCTGACCATGGACCGCCCCCAGGAGACTGCCCGCATCGTGCGTGCCGAAGAGTCCAAGTGGCGGCGTGTAATCCAGGCCCAATCCATCAAAATCGAATGATTCAAATGCCTGTGCGTGCACAGAACGATGAGCAAGCGGCCGACGAGCAACTCGCTGCATTGAGGCGTTTGACGCAACGCCACGTTGTTCACAGCCACGGTGGTCGCGTCGTGTGGCGGATGCTGGGTGCCGGTCGACCCCTGGTCATGCTGCACGGCGGCCACGGCAGCTGGCTGCATTGGGCACGCAATATCGAGGCCCTGGCTGCGCAACGAAGCGTCTGGGTACCCGACATGCCCGGCTACGGCGAGTCGGATGCTCCGGCCGACGCCACACTGGCATCCTTGCTACAGCGCCTCGGCGGCAGCCTTGACAGGTTGTTAGGCCCCCAGACTCCGATTGACCTTGCCGGCTTTTCGTTTGGCGGCCTGGTGGCTGCCCATCTGGCCGCGGTTCGGTCCGGCGTAGATCGCCTGGCTTTGCTCGGTGCCGCGGGCCATGGCGGCGCTCGGCGTCCATCCGCCCCCTTGATCGCATGGCGCGACGTGGTGGGCGATGCTGCTGCACTCAGGCATGTGATGCGCCACAACCTGCTGGCCCACATGCTTCATGAACCGGACAACGTTGACGCGCTGGCATTGCGCATCCAAACCGATGCCTGCCTGCACACGCGCTTTCGCAGCAAGAGCATTTCGCGCGCCGGCGGTCTCCAGGCTTTGCTAGGAAGGGTTCGAGGAACCGTGAGGATGGCCTGGGGCGCGCACGACTCCACGGCCACCCCTGAGGTGCTGGCCCCCCAACTTGCAGCCTGCCATCCAAACGTCGGATGTGTGATCGTGCCAAGCGCGGGTCACTGGGTGCAATACGAATCAGCGCCTGCAGTCAACGCGATGCTGCGCGACTGGCTGGCATGAAATCCAATCTTTGAAAGAACATATCACCATGCATGCCACCGAAGTGTTCGGCCGCTACGCCGAAGAATACCGACAGTCAGTCCTCGACGACGATGTCATCCACCACGCCAAGCGGGCTGTCATCGATTGGTACGCATCTCTGTTTCCAGGATTGGCGGCCGATCCGCTGACGCAGCTGGAGCAGGTGCTGGCCGACGACCTGGACCATGGCCGCGCTCGGCTGGGAAATGGCCGCAGCGCTACGGCCCGGGCTGCCGCGCTTTACAACGGTACGGCGGCACACGCCGCCGAAGTGGACGACAGTTTTCGCGACGCCATGTACCACCCAGGCGCCGCCACCATTGCGGCGGCCCTCGCGGTCAGCCAGGATGTGAACGCCAGTGGCTTGGCTTTTCTGCGCTCGCTGGTGCTGGGCTACGAGGTCTCGACGCGCATCGGCGTGGTGATGGGCCGCCGTCACTACCGGTTCTGGCACAACACCGGCACGATCGGCAGCTTTGGCGCCGCGGCTGCCGCTGGTGGCGCACTCGGGCTGGGGGCACAACCCTTCGCTCATGCACTCGCCACCGCCGCCACGTTTGCCGCGGGCCTCCAACAGGCGTTTCGCATGGACTCCATGTCCAAACCGCTGCATGCCGGGCGGGCGGCCGAAGCGGGCCTGCTGGCCGCGCAGCTGGCCGCCAAGGGCGTGACAGGATCTCTGGACGTGCTCGACGGCGAGGCCGGACTGGGCCGCGCCATGAGCAATGGGCCGGACTGGTCGCAGGTCGGTGACGGTCTCGGCAGCGATTTCCACATCAAGCGCCTGACGTTCAAGAATCACATCGGGTGCGGCCATACTTTCGCGGCCATTGACGCGGCACTGGCACTGAGAGAGCAGCACAGCCTGCAGGTGCAGGACATTGCGCACGTCCAGATCGACACCTACAAGCCTGCGCTGGACATCGCATGCTACGAACGCCCCAGCACCGCAAATGAAGCGCGTTTCAGCCTGAGATATGTGGTGGCAACCGCATTGGCACGCGGCAGTGTTCGGTTGGCCGCCTACGAACCGCAGCAACTCGAGCACCAGCAAACACGCGATCTCATGACGCGCATCGAAGCCCGTGTTGACCCTGACATCGACGCTGCATTCCCTGGGCAACGCGCCGCACGCGTCGAGATCACGACCTGCAGCGGCGACAAGTTGGTGCACTTGCAGCCCAACCGCAAGGGTGACCCGGAGCTGCCGCTGTCCGACACAGAACTGGAGAGCAAGTTAATCGAACTGGCATCTCCGGTGATCGGCGGGCAGCGGGCTGCGCAACTGCTGCAGCGGATCTGGAGCCTCGAACAAGCCTTGGACCTGCGAGGTTTGAACTGAGTCCGTTTTCGATCCTGGCCTATCGGATCATGGGCTGACATCCGCCGAATGGGCGGCATGCAACCACAAAAGCTACCATTGGCGTATGAATACATTTTCCAACGCCTTTCGCGCTGAAGTCGTCCGCATGGCGCGCAAGGAGCTCAAGCCCGAGCTGCAAGGCATGCGCAAGGCGATCACCAGCCAACGCTCCGAGATCGCGGCCTTGAAGCGGGATGTGAAGAACCTCACCTCGCAACTCAAGGCTGCGCAACGCCAGACCCAGGCCGCGGCAGCGGCCGAGCCGTCCAATTCTGTCAAGGCCCCGAAACAGGCCGCCAGCGACACGTTCGAGTTTGCGCCCGAGATGCTCGCACGGATGCGCCAGGCGCTGGGCGCGACTCAGCTCCAAATGGCAGCGCTGTTGGCCGTCAGCCCGCTGTCGTACTCCAGGTGGGAAAAGGGCCAAACCCAGCCCCGTACCAAGCAGCTTGCGAAGATCGAGGACGTCGTGAGGATGGGGCTGGTCAAGGCAGGAAAGAAGATGCACCGGGCAGCAGCGAAGGCCTGAGTTCAGAGCCGCGGTGCGCTGAGGATCACCCCTCTCGCCCGGCGTACGCGCTGGATCCACATTGCAGTTACGTTTTCAGCAGATGAAGGATCTGCGCAAGAGACTGCTTTTTAACCCCCAGGCACTGGGCCTCAGATTCTCAAAGTCATCAATGCTTGGAGGCGTTGTCGATTGATCGACCAATTGACGACTTGGGGTTGCGTCTTGATGAACTCTATACGCGCGATTTTTCGGCGCTGCCGTGGTGGGCGCCAACAAGAAGGCCGTCTTTGGCCATGTGGACAAATCGCGCGTGATCGCCACGCTCACCAGGACGCTGTGACAAGCGCTGGGCTTGCCAGCATGGCTTGGCTCAGGGCTTGCACTGGCGGAGTGCCCCCCGAGAAGCACCGGCTGTGGCGGCGCGAACGCCCTGCGCTCTTGGGTCGTCACAACGGCTACCCTGGCGCCCATTGCGAACGATGGTGTCGCCGCAGCTCCTGCATCGCATGACACCGGCCCCGCGCTTATGCCAGACATAAACGCGGGGCGCTTTCTTTGCTGCACGCGGTCTGCCATCATTCGCCACACTGACGGGAGGGAGTTGCAGGTTCCTGGTGTGCGGGTGATCCGCAGACTGTCCGCACACCAGGCGGCTTGCTTCCCTGCACCTTCACTTCGCGTTATCTACCATGCCCATCGACCCAGACGCACAACGAGAACTTCAAGCCCTGATCCGCGGCGGCTTCGAGGACCGACATCGCATCATCGAAATCCTGACCGAAGAGATGTATGAACCTGGCGAACTCGACGCCGCCGAGGTCGAACACGCATTGGACGCGGCGATTCGAGCGCACGAGGAGTCCAAAATTGGTTGGCCTGCAATCACAGACTGCGATCGGCTGGACGCAACATTTGATGCGCTCGGCCAGCGCGGCATCATCGCGCTACAGAATGCAGGCTACACGCAAAGCGATGGCTATGACGACGTGATCAGCGAGCACCAGGAAGCTGCGGATCCGGACCGTTTTTTCGGCTACTGCTTCTTTCACGGACAGGACTTGGCGCGCGCAATCGAGGGCGGCGGGCTCTTTCTGGCCTTCGGGCCACTGGACGCCAGCAAGGAAGACATCGAAGGTCCGCGTGTTGGCGAACTGGTGGCTGAGGAGCTGCGCCGTGCAGGGTTCGAAGTGCGGTGGAATGGGTCGTTCCAGCAGCGCATTCATGTGCCAGCCTTCGACTGGAAAAGGCGCTGACGCCCTCATTCTCAACCGCGTCAGGCAGTGCCCCAGCCGTGCAGCAGTGGGCGACCTCCTACGGGTTCAGGGCCTGGAAGACCTCGAGAGTGGTTCATCGAGACATCACGGCGTAACGCCACGCTCATGCGACCAGGCAAGTGCCTGCATGGCTTTGTGAATGTCGGCGGGACGTGCTCCCTCGCAGCAATGATATTTGACATACGTAACGTATGCGAAATAACATACGCCACGTATGTCTAGAGATTCATTGCCCAAACCCCAACGCCGCACCAGAGCCGACATGGCCGAAGAGACCCGGGCCAAACTGGTGGCTACCGCACGGCGGGCGTTTGCCGAGCAGGGCTACGCGCAGACGTCGATGGACGACTTCACCAGCGAGGCCGGCCTGACGCGTGGCGCGCTCTACCACCACTTTGGCAGCAAGCAGGGTCTGCTCGTCGCGGTCATCGAGCAGATCGAAGCCGAGGTCGGCCTGCGTCTGGACGCTGTGTCTGCGGCAGCGCCCAATCTGTGGGAGGGCTTTCGCAGCCGGTGCCGCACCTACCTGGAGCTGGCGCTGGAGCCGGAGATCCGCCGGGTCATCCTGCAGGATGCGCGCGCGGTGTTCGGGGACGTGCCGCAAGCCGCGCAGTCCGTGGGAATCTCCGCGTTGCAGGCAGCCCTGCAGCGGATGGTTGACGAGCAAACGATCAGGCCACTCCACGCCGGTGCGATGGCCCGCATGCTCTACGGCGTTGTCACCGAGGCATCGTTCTGGATCGCTGAACCGGATGGCGATCAGCCCGAGCGCCTGGCCCAGGCGCTCGCCGGCCTGGACCGCCTGCTCAGCGGATTGCTTGCCTGACTGGGCCGCGAACCGCCTCCCCTTCTCCTGTTTCTCTTGATCAGCCGGGAATCATCCATATATCCATATGCAGTGGCATAACTCCGCCGCCCGCTTCGGCGCGCTTGCCAAGCTTTTTCATTGGACCAGCGCAGCCGCATTCATCGGTGCCTACCTCGTCGTCTATTACGTAATCTGGTTCATGGACGACACCACCCCCGAAGCACTGCCGGTGCTCAACGTCCATTGGGCACTGGGCCTGTTGGTGGGATTTGTCACGCTGCCGCGCTTGCTGTGGCGCCTGTGGAACGTGCAGCCACAGCAGCCTCCAGGGACAGCCGTGGAGCATGTGCTGGCCCACACAGCGCACGCCGGCCTGTATGCCCTGCTGATCGCCATGCCCTTGACCGGCTACATCGGCACCGGCGCTCCCACCGACATGGGCCTGTTTGCGGTGCCAGGCTTCAACGAGACGCAACTGTTCAGCTGGATCAGCCAAACCTTTGGTGTGGACTGGGACACGTTCGAGGCGCCGGTTGATGCGGTGCATCACTTTCTCGGCAAATTCGTGGCCTGGGTAGTGGTGGCGCTGCATGTGGCGGCGGCACTGATCCACCACATGGGGCGGCGGGACGACGTCCTCACACGCATGCTGCCTTTCAAGGACTGAGGCGCTAGGCGCTTCGCAACACCAAACACGCCGTCAGTTGCAGATCGCGGCCCATTTGGGGGGCATGCACTGCGGCTTGCGTTTCCCGCAGTCCGATGACGTGGCCCATAGTCATCACCAGCTCCGGCAGGCGGGCTCGGGTGAGAGTTTTCGATCCCAGGGAAAAGCGCAGACCGACGCGATTCAATCGGCCGACCTCACAAGGCCCAAGCCACCACCACCGCGCTCATTCACACGTCCACCGCTGTGCTACAGCTACGCAGGGCGGTCGCTTGTCAAACCGTAAGCAGTCGCTTCGATGCTAATTGGCAACGGTATGGCTAGTAGAAATGATAGCCCTCTCATTCCTGATGGTGGCACTGCGGCGCCGCGTGCGTAGAGTTGCCGCGATGTCGCCGCTCACGACCCACCTACGTCAACAACCCCAGGCGGAATGCAACCGCTATTGCCTGGGAGCGGTTTTTCACGTCCAGCTTCTCCATGACATTCTTGATGTGAAACACCACGGTGGGCTCTGCGATGGACATGATCTGCCCGATCTCGGCGGATGTCTTGCCCAGGGCGACCCAGCTGAGGCACTGGGACTCCTGCGCCGACATGGGGGGTCTGCCTGCGAGTGCTGCCTCCGTGGCGATCAACCCTCTGTGCGCAAAATGAGCGCAACTGGCAAGCACCTTTCCCGCCGCCAGCAGTTGTTGCTGCTCCCGAGGGTCAGAAATGGGCTGGTCGCGGGCCAGGCTGACCATGGTTTTGACACCCCGCGCCTCGTGCACAGGCACACTGAGTCCGAAGCCCAGGCCGTGCGAGCGAGCTTCTTCGAAGAAGTGAAGCGTCCCGGACTGGGCAAAAAAGTCTTCGGACCACACAATCGCGTCTGTGGACGTCCGGCAATGGTGTACGGTGGGGTCGAGCGCGGCATACTGCCGCTCGGCGTAAAGGCGTTGCCATCCGGGCGGATACCCGCTCGCAATCTTGTACACAGGGGCCCCGTTATCGTCGAACCACTGCGTGCCCACCATGAATCGTTCAAAACCGATCTCGCGAGAAATTGTCTCCATGGCCGAAAAAAACGCTTGATCAGTCGACGCGTCAAATATCTTCGACATCAGGTCGAACGAACCGGGCATTGAAACGCCTGTCGACATTGGATACTCCACCTCTCAGTTGGTAACAACTCCATGATAGGCGTCAGCAGAGCAAACCACGACTACTATGTGCGCATACCGGTGGGTGAAATTCATCGCATCGGCCTCGAGCACCACTCCACCGAGACCAGCTGCGCCATGGCGCGAAGCGGGTTCACAGAGTGGATTGCGCGCTGTGACAGCGCTTTGGTGGTGGTGAGCTGGGATTGGACACGGCTGGACGACGGGTCGATCGTGCATCCTCACCCGCGCATCGTCCTGTCCAACCTCATGCTGTTGAATGACCATGCTTTTGACCAGGGAATCGACCGGACCGAGGCAGAGCTGCTGCTGCTGCTCGACCGGATCGACTGGAAGTCCGCAGTGTCCAGCACCTGCGAACGGGTGATGCGCGGTCTCAGTGGCTACGCTGAGCTTGGATGGCCGAGAGTGTGATGTGATCGATTTCAATCATCAGCGCCACTGCCGACGCAACTCCGATCCGGATGGAAGGACCCATCCTGTGCACGTTCAGCCCTTGGTGGCGGAGCATTCTTTCCATGACGGGGGTGGTCACCGTCACGTACCGGGCAATGTTGTTCTCGATCGCATGCTGGGCGGTCTGGCGCATCAACGCCATCGGCATCTCACCGAAGGTGGCGTTCGCAGTCCCCACGCGGTCGGTCGCTACCGCGAACCGGCTCAGTTCCCAGCAGTCGTCACTCGCAGGTGCCGCCTGACCATGAAGCAGCTCCGGAAAGCTGTCCTTGAGCATGTAGGAGCCTGTCGTGGGAAGCAGTCTCCAGCAGGCGTCCACCGACCCGTTGGGATGTTTGGCCAGAACGTAGGCCACATCGGGCAGATCATCGAAATGGTCTCTCTCCATTCCGTCCTGCGCCTTCACGTCCCAACCGAGCCTTTCGTGGAAAACAGCATACCGAAGCTGGAACATCGCTCGCAGGTCGCCGTGGTCGATGTGCGCGGGTGTGAAAATTTGGATGTCGTAGTTCATCTGGCTTTTGCGGAAGTGGTCCGAAAAGCTATTGAACCCAGCAGCGCACGCCGTAGAAACTGTCAGAAGAGGTAGCTTGCGCCCTCCTTCAACTTGAGGCTGCGAAGCCTGCTGTTCGTCGACAATCGCGATTTGCCGTTCGCTGTTTCGACCATGTTCTCCATCCACCTGCCCCGCCGCGCCACCGCCTACTTCGCCCCCTTTCTCACCATCCTCGCGCTGCTTTGGCTCGCAGCCTTGGCGCCCGTCCACGCAGCACCGGCCATCAGCTACAGCAAGGATGGGGTGAGCTTCGAGCACCCCGAGGGATGGAAGGTCACCGAGGACGTGGTCGCGCAGGATGAAACCCGCTTGCGCAGCATCGACATCGAGGGGCCCGACGAAGCCGTCGTGACCTTGATGTTCAGCCCACTGCTGGCCGGCCAGGACATCGAGAAATTTGCAGCGACTGCAGCCCGCAATCGCGAGGATGCGGCGCGGGCCAATACCGCCCAGAAGGTAAAAATGGGCCCTGCGACCACCGCACCCATTGCCCGCCCAGTGGGCGGCAAGGACACCAAGGGTGTGTCCCAACGCTTCGTGGTCAGCCTGCTTGGCCAGGACCTGCCCCACGAGGCGCGTTTCTTCAAGGCGACGCTGGGCGGAACCACCGTCATCATCATGACCCAGGTGGCCGACGAAAACGCCCGGGCTGCCGAGCCCGGCTTTGCGATGGCGCTCGGTACGTTGCGCTACAGCGGCAGCAAGCGCTGAGCCGCCACAGCGCACAGCGCGCGATACAGGCTGTGTGAACGCGTGGACTTCGGTGGTCTTGCGGGCGCTGAAAAGACGATGACGATGACGGTGACGACGGCGCGGCTCCCGCATCGCTCAGCAGGCGCCCGCCCCTAGCCTGCACCTTCCCCCCGCGAGGCTTTCCATCGCTCCAGCAGTTCAAAGATGCCCATGCCCGCCAGCATCGCGATCGCAAAGATGATGGCCTTGGCCTGCCCCATTCCCACCGCCACCATCGCCGGCCCTGGGCAAAACCCTGCAACGCCCCAGCCCACGCCAAACAGCAGGCTTCCGCCGATCAGGCGGCGATCAATGCTGCGAGTCTGAGGCAACTTCATCTGTGCACCCAGGAAGGACTCCCTGCGGCGTTTGGCGACGGAGAAGGCCACGAGGCCGATACTGATGGCCCCGGCCATCACCAACGCGAGCGACGGGTCCCAGCGGCCGGCCAGATCCAGAAAGCCAAGCACCTTGGCCGGATCGGCCATGCCGGAGACGATCAATCCGATGCCAAACACCAGGCCAGCCACGAAAGTGGTGAACAGTTTCATCTGAATGCCTCAGGTCCCGACGATGTGCCGGGCAACGAACACGGTCGCGAACCCCGCGCCCATGAAGATTGCGGTGGCGGCCAGCGACCGCAGCGACAGGCGGGAGAGCCCGCACACGCCGTGGCCGCTGGTGCAGCCAGAGCCGTAGCGCGTACCCACCCCCACCAGAATGCCGGCCATCACCAGTGCGCCAGTCCCCACATCGATCTGGGGCTGGGGCAAGTCCAGGCACAAGGTATACATCAGTGGCGCCACGAGCAAGCCTGCGACAAAAGCCGCGCGCCAGGCGACCTCCCCTTTGACGGGCTGAAGCAAGCCCCCCAGGATTCCGCTGATGCCGGCTACGCGCCCATTCAGCAGCACCAGGATGCCAGCGGCGATGCCGATCAGCACACCGCCCGCCAGCGACGACCAGGGGGTGAACGCATTCCAGTCGATGGTCATGGGTCAGTCTTTCGGGCAGTAAAGGCGATAGAGCACCGCCAGGATTTCAAGGAGCGCAGCGTCGGCCACGCTGTAGTAGATGTTCTTGCCCTGGCGGCGCGTGTTGACCACGCCTTCGGTGCGCAGCACGCCCAGTTGCTGTGACAACGTGGGCTGGCGGATGCCCAGGGCTTCCTCCAGTTCGCTCACGCACATCTCGCCTTGGGAGAGCTGACACAGCAAAAGCAGCCGATCCTCATTGGCCAGGACCTTGAGGGTTGCGACCGCCTGGCCAGCAGCACTTCGCAATGCCTCGGGGTCCAGGGTCAAAGACTTGTGTGCCATGCGCTTGATTTTTCAACTTGCAAACAATATATTGAATTATATAATCAATGTCAACATATTGAAACGGATCCCGCATGAGCCGCATCTCCATCCAGGCCTTCTTCGACAATGAGACTGGCACCGTCTCGTACGTGTTAACGGACGTGGCGAGCCGGCGCGCTGCCGTCATTGATCCCGTGCTGGACTTCGACTTCAAGTCGGGCCGCACAGGCACAAAGTCGGCCGACGCCCTGCTCGACCATCTGCAGGCGAACGCCATCACCGTCGATTGGATTCTGGAAACGCATGCCCACGCCGACCACCTTTCCGGCGCGCGGTACATCCAGCAGCAGGTGGGCGGCAAGATCGGCATCGGAGAGCGGATTCGCGAGGTGCAGTCCACGTTCAAGAAGCTCTACAACCTGGGGCCTTCATTCCTGCCCGACGGCACACAGTTCGACCATCTGTTCACGGATGGCGAGGTCTTTCATGTCGGGCAGATTCAAGCCACTGCCCTGCTGGTGCCGGGCCACACGCCTGCGGATTTGGCGTACGCCATCGACGGCGCGGTTTTCACGGGCGACACGCTGTTCATGCCCGACATCGGTACAGCGCGGGCAGACTTTCCCGGAGGCGATGCGCGCACGCTGTACCGGTCTGTTCAGCGCCTGCTGAGGCTGCCGCCCGACACCCGGGTATTCGTCTGCCACGACTATCCGCCAGAGGGACGCGAGGCCGCATGGGAAACCACGGTGGCGCAGCAGCGCGCCACGAACATCCACGTGCGCGATGGCATCAGCGAAGATGAATTCGTGGCCTTGCGAACCGCCCGCGACGCCACTCTGGACGTGCCTGCGCTCATCCTGCCGTCCATGCAGGTCAATATCCGGGCCGGCCTGCTGCCTCCGGCGGAAGACAATGGGGTCGCTTATCTGCGCATCCCGCTCAATGCCCTGCCGCAGGCACAGCCGCAGCGGTGATCGTGATGCTGGTCTGTACGTTCTGCGCAAGACACTGCCTGCCTCCCGCGGGCAGCACTGCGCAGTGCTCTCGGTGGAGGAAATCCGCTGCATGAATGTTCTGGCAGCCCTTTTCCGCGTGGACCAGCGCAACGGGATCAGCGGCTGCCGCAGAGATTTTGCTGAGTCGGCGCCGGTGCAACCGCTAAGCGGGCGATGACAAGGCCTGCAAGAGCAGGTGTGGTTGCAGTGGTTTGCCCAAGTGCAGGTCGAAGCCTGCGGCCAGCGCCCGGTCGCGGTCCTGGGGCCGCGCAAAGGCCGTGAGCGCGATGGACCGCAGGCGTGGCCGGCCGGCGGACGCTTCCAGCTCCCGGACCTTGGCAATGAGCTCGTACCCATCACGGCCCGGCAGGCCAATGTCGCTCACGAACAGGTCGGGCCATGCCTGCTCGAACTGGGCGATCGCAGCCTCGTAGCTGTCGGCCACCCGCACCCTGGCCCCTTCGTCCGACAGCACGATGCTCAGCATCTCACTGGTATCGGCGTTGTCGTCCACCACCAGGACGTCCTTGCCTTGCAAGATGCGGGATTCGTGCATGGGCAGTGCGCCATGGCCGTCTTCGGATGCCGCCTGGGACTCCTCGTACGCCACCATCAGCCGCGCGGTCATGGCCGTCCCGTGGCCCGGCCCCTGGCTGGCGGCGGAGATGGTGCCGCCGTGCAGGTCTACCAGGTGCTTGACGATGGACAGGCCCAGGCCCAGGCCGCCGTGGGCCCGGTTGCCTGGCGCTCCGCTCTGCGTGAACCGCTGGAAGAGATAAGGCACGAAGGCGGCATCAATGCCTGCGCCGTGGTCCTGCACCACCAGGGTCAGTTCGTCCCCCGTTCTGTGCAGGCGCACCTCGACCAGGCCGCCTTGCTCGGAGAACTTGATGGCGTTGGTCACGAGGTTCCACACGATCTGCTGGAAACGCGTGACGTCGAGCCACACAGGATCCTGCATGTCGGCGCAGATCACCTCCAGTTTGATCTGCCGGGCCTGGGCCGCGTCGCGCAGGGCGTCGATGGACACGCGCACCAGCTCTGCGGGGTTGGCCCATTCGCGGTGAAGGCGCAGCTTGCCAGACGCTATGCGCGAGACATCGAGGATGTCCGAGATGATCCGCCCCTGCGCCTTGGCGCCCCGCTCGATCGCGTCGATGCCGCGTGCCAGCATCTCCGGCTTGGTGTTGGGGCGCTTGAGCATGTGCACCCAGCCGGTGATGAGGGTGAGCGGGGTGCGCAGCTCATGCGACAGCACCGCCACGAAATCGTCCTTCGTGCGGCTGTGGCGCTCGGCGAGTACCCGGGCTGCCTGCTCGCGCTCCAGCAGTTCCTCGCGCCGGCGCTCGAAATCCATGCGCTCGGACAGGTCGGTGGCGATGCCGATGCGCAAACCCGGCTCCACGTGGTCGGACATGCTCCAGTCGAGCAGCACTTCCTTGCCGTCGCCCCGGATGAGCGGGAACTCGCCCTTCCAGTCCACCGCGGAACCAGACTCCATGCAGCTTTGAACGAAAGCCTGCCATGCCGAAGGCGCAAGCGATGTCACCACCTGGCCGATGAGATCGCTGCGGGGGCGCTGCAGCAGCGCCTCGGCTGCCGGATTCAGGTCGGCAAAACGCCCGAAGGCGTCGATGAGCATCATGGCCACCGGCGCCTGGTCGTAGATGGCACGAAACCGTGTTTCGCTGCGCCGCAGTTTTTCTTCCGCGGTGCGCGCACGGATCAGCGCCTGCAGCGTGGCCACCATGAGCGCGGGCTCGGCCGGGTGCACCATGTACGCATCGGCACCGGCATTGAGACCGGCCACCTTGTGCTCGCTTTGCACATACGTGGCAGACAGGTGGATGATGGGCGTGAGCTCGGTCTTTGCACCAGCGCGCAAGACCCGGCAGACTTCAAACCCGTCCATGTCCGGCAGGTGCACATCCAGCACGACAGCCGAAACATCGCGCTGCGCAGCCAGGATCGCCGCTGACCCGGTGTCCGCTTCTTCGGTGTGGAACCCCGCGGCACGGATCACCCGCGCCGTCGCATACCGGGTGACCGGGTTGTCGTCGACCACCAGCACCGTGTGCAGGCTGCGGTCGATGGTCGGCGAAATCATGGCGGATGTGGGCATGCTCTAGCTCGTGGTGCCGTCCTTGCCAGAGGGCATCTGGACAGGAACGATGACCGAAAAAACCGACCCCTCCCCAACCACGCTGTGCACGCTGACATGGCCGCCCAGCAGCTCCGCCAGCTGTTTGGACAGTGCCAGGCCCAGCCCGGTGCCGCGCAGCCGCTTCTGAATGGGGGCATTCACCTGCGTGAAATCGCTGAAGAGACTTTCCAGATGCTCGGGCGCGATGCCGATGCCGGTGTCGGAGACCGAAAAGCGCACCATGCCGCCGCCCTCCAATGTGGCAGACACCCGCACTTCGCCACGCGCCGTGAACTTGAGCGCATTGGACACGAAGTTGCGCAGGATCTGCGACAGCTTGCGGTCGTCGGTAAACAGCCGCGGCAGGCCCATGGGCTCTTCGAACACCAGGTGAAGTTCGTCGTTGTCCAGCAGCGGCTTGAACATGCCGCGCAGCGCTGCGAACAGGTCCATCATTTCAAACCATGCGGGCGATACGTCGAGCCGGCCTGCCTCGATCTTGGCCAGGTCGAGCAGGTCGTCCACCATCGTCGAGAACTCTTCGCAGGTGCTCTGGATGAACCGCACCTGGCGCTCCTGCTCCGCAGTGAGCGGCCCGTCCACATGGTCGAGCAGCAGGCGAGCGATGCTCAGCGTGGCGCCGATGGGCGTGCGGAACTCATGGCTCATGTACGACAGGAACCGGCTCTTGAGCTGGGTGGCATGCCGCAACTGATCGGCCTGCTCGTCAAGTTCTGCATACAGCGCCACCACGCCACGGTTGGTCTCTTCCAGCTCTTCCCGCAGGGCCTGAATTTCGCCCTGCAAGGCCAGCACTTCGGCCTGGCTTTGCTCCAGCCGCATTGTCAATTCTTCAGTCAAGCGCATTCCCCTGTTTCACCACCAGCACGGTGGCGTCATCACGACCCCTAGCCTGCCGCCACAGCAGCGAGGCGGCGATCAGCGTGGGGTCGCGTTGCAGCAGCGGCACCACTTCATCGGACCTCCACCGCGAGGCAATACCGTCGCTGTGCAACACCGCCAATGCATGTTCCGGCATCTCCTGCGTCGCCACCTCGGTCTTGCGCAGTTGCACGCCCACGGTGCCGTGCTGGGTGAGCATGGACCGGTCGAACACGCCAGAGAGCACACGCCCTATCACGTTGCCTGCACCGGTGTACTGCAGCCGCTGCGCCTCCATCCGCATGACGAACAGTGCCGCACCGCGCGTCGTCTGCAGGCCGGCGTGTGCATCCTGCACCAGGGTTTCCAGCGACGCAAATGGCGCTTCGGCGAAAACGTCCAGCGCAGCATCGGAGGCCTGCGCCGCATGCGGCCCATGGCCGAGGCCGTCTGCCACCACGGCGGCCAGCTTGTCGCCGTCCACCGCAACAGCCCAGCCGTCACCACATACCGTCTCGCCCGGCGCAGCAATGCTGATGGCGCCCCAGCGGCGTTGTGCCACTGCTGGCGACCCCGATGTGCGCACGCGCACCAGGCAGGCCGTGCCTTGCGCGGTGGAGTGGATGTCGAAATCGCTGGCCAACCGGCGTATGGCACCCAGGCCCGTGCCTGGCGACCCCACGCCGGTGGACACGCCGTCCTGGCTGGAGCGCTGCACGTCCGCCATCCCGGGGCCCTTGTCCAGCGCGATCACTTCCACCTCGTGCCCGGTCGGCAGCAAGGCAATCCACAACTGGCCCTCTTTCGCATGCCGGACCAGGTTGGTCCCCAGCTCCGTGACCACGATGGACAGGCGCCCCGCGTCGATCTCGCTCCAGCCCCAATCCTGCACCGTACGCGCGCAAAAGCGCCGTGCCTCGCCGACGCAGCTGCCATCGGTCATGGGAAAGGGGCGGTGGCTCCACCCGCGGCTCACTTCCACTTGGTAATGCTCACGCGTGTGCCTTGGCCAGGGGCCGAGTCCACCAGGAAATCGCTGACAAGCCGTTTGCTGCCCGGCAGGCCCAGGCCCATGCCGCCGCCAGATGTCCAGCCGTCCGTCATGGCCAGCTTCATGTCGGCAATGCCGGGGCCTTCATCCTCGAAGTGCAGCGCAAGGCCTGTCTTGGCGCCCGCTTCGAGCACCTCCCAGCGCATGCGTCCACCACCGCCATGGATCAGCGTGTTGCGAGACAGCTCGCTCGCCGCGGTGATCATCTTGGTCTGCTCGACAAGGGAGAACTTGAGCAACTGGCAGAGCGAGCGCACGGTCTGGCGGCTGGCCACGATGTGTTGCTCCGACTCCAGGGGCAGCGTGCCGGAGCGTTCAACTGACAAAGCCAGCCTCCTTGCGCACCCGGTCGAGCAATGCCAGCCCGCGCTCCACGTTCAGGGCCGTCTTCACGCCATCGAGCGACAAGCCCAGCTCCACCAGCGTGATCGCCACCGCCGGCTGCATGCCCACGACCACCGTGGTGGCCGAGAGGATGCGCGCGATGCCCGAAATGCTGGCCAGCATGCGGCCCACGAACGAGTCGACGATTTCCAGTGCAGAAATGTCGATCATCACACCGCTCGCGCCGGTCTTGGCGATGCGCTCGGCCAGGTCGTCCTGCAGCGCCAATGCGGTCTGGTCCTGCATGTCCACCTGGATGGTGACCAGCAGAGTCGAGCCCATGCGCAGTATTGGTATGCGTTCCATAAATGTGCGGGTCCGGATCAGGCCACCTGGCGGGCGATGCGCCAGCCCGTGCGCTGCAGGGCGAGCGCCAGCGCATCGGCCAGCGTGGCCTTGGTGCTGACGCCCTGCAGGTCGATGCCCAGGTGCACGATGGTCTGAGCGATCTGCGGGCGGATGCCGCTGATGATGCAGTCCGCGCCCATGAGGCGGATGGCGGTCACGGTCTTGAGCAGATGCTGGGCCACCAGCGTGTCCACGGTGGGCACGCCGGTGATGTCGATGATGGCCAGCTCCGAGCCGGTGTCCACGATGGACTGCAACAGCGTTTCCATCACGACCTGGGTGCGGTTGCTGTCCAGCGTGCCGATCATCGGCACCGCGAGCACACCCTCCCACAGCTTGACCACGGGGGTGGAGAGTTCCAGCAGCTCTTCCTGCTGGCGGGAGATGATTTCCTCGCGTGCCCTCTGGAAGGTGGTGGCGGTGAATTGCGCCATGCCGTCCACCAGCGTTGTAAGGCCCCAGAACGACGCTGGCAACTCCCCGGTGTTGGCGTTGCCTTGCGCCAGGGCTGACAGCAGCGGCTTCTTCAGCGCCAGGATGAAAACGCTGGTATTGCCAGCGCTTTGCCCCTGCGCTGCCCCCGATCGCGAGAGATTGACCAGCAACTGTTGCAGTGCAGACCACTTCGGGTCCTTGAAGGAATCGGCCTGCGCACCCTCGCCCAAACCACGGGCCAGCAAGGAGGCTATTTCCTCCGCATCGGCCACCGCCGACCGCGGGAGGCTCGCATTGTGGGTTCTGGCTTCTTGGATCCACTCCGCAATGATCGCTGCCCGCTTGCTGTCCTGCAGCGCATCCAAGATCTGGGTCGTCAAGTTGTTCATTGGGTTCTCGTTGAAATGAATGCCAGGCCAGCCAGCACGCCTGACAGCCTTGTAAGTCATTGTAGGAGGCGGCGGGCGCAAGCACGGTTTTTGCAATCAATGCGCGCGATGTCGAGGCGTTGTCCTACGCCTGAATGCGCTTGAAAACACCGAACTCCTGTCACCATCGCCGTCGCCAGGTGATCCGCCTCCCCCTCACAGCATCGTGTGTCTCAAGCACTTGTCCTGCACAACCGCCCATTCCTTTTTCGGTCCAATACCGCATGAGCTCCGAACCAGAAAAGCCGCCCATCACTGGATCCACAGCGCCCGAGGTGTCGCTGATAGGGTCGAATGTGAACACCATCACTGACCACTCCAGCGACATCTTTTTCACTGCCATCGAAACCACGCGCATGCCCATGCTCGTGACGGACCCCCGGCAACCCGACAACCCCATCGTGTTCGCCAACCGCGCATTCCTGTCGATGAGCGGCTACTCGCGCGAAGAAATCGTGGGCTCCAACTGCCGTTTTCTCCAGGGCCCCGGCACCGACCGCACCACGGTGGCATCGCTGCGGCAAGCGATTGCGGACCGCACCGAGATCACCACGGAAATCCTGAACTACCGCAAGGACGGCACCTCCTTCTGGAATGCGCTGTACATATCGCCGGTCTACAACAAGGATAAGGAACTCGTCTACTTCTTCGCATCGCAACTGGACGTGAGCCGGCGCCGCGACGCGGAGCAGGCCTTGGCCCAGGCGCAGAAGATGGAAGCGCTCGGGCAGTTGACGGGGGGCATATCGCACGACTTCAACAACCTGCTGCAGGTGATCTCCGGCCACCTGGAAATCCTCAAGCGCCGTGTGAAGACCCACAAAGGCGACGAAGCAGTGCTGGCAAGCGCCGACAGCGCCGCGGCGGCCGTCAAGAAAGCCTCGACGTTGACCCAGCAACTGCTCGCTTTCGCGCGCAAGCAGCGCCTGGAGGGCCGGCCCATCAACCTGAACACGGCGGCCGAAAACATCCGCAGCCTGATCGAGGACACCGTGGACGGCGGCATCGCGCTGCAGATGGACCTGGCGCCTGACCTGGCCAACTGCCAGGTGGACCCCACGCAACTTGAACTGGCCATCCTCAACATCATCACCAACGCGCGCGATGCGATGCCGCACGGCGGCCAGGTGTCCGTGTCCACCTCCAATGTGCAGGTCACCGGGGCCGACGTGACCGCGTTCGGAGGCCTGCGGCCCGGAGCCTACGTGTCGATGACCATCACCGACACCGGGGAAGGCATCCCGCCCGAGCTCATCAAGCAGGTGGTCAACCCCTTCTTCACCACCAAGCCCGAAGGCAAGGGCACGGGCCTTGGGTTGTCGATGGTGTATGGCTTTGCCAAGCAGTCCGGCGGCACGGTCAACCTTTATTCAGAAGTCGGCATCGGAACGACGGTACGGCTGTACTTTCCGGCCACCACCCAGGCATCCAGCTACCGCGAAAGCCGCGACGACGAGTCGTCCGAGCGCGGCGGCTCCGAGAAAATCCTGGTGGTGGACGACCGCCGAGAGGTCGCCGACCTGGCGGGCGCCATGCTGGAGAGCCTGGGCTACAGCGTCCACATCGAGACCGATGCCGCCACTGCGCTGGCGTGGATCGGAGAGCCCGGCAGCGACACCAGGCCGGACATGGTGTTCTCGGACGTGTTGATGCCAGGGGGCATGAACGGCTTCATGCTGGCGCGCGAACTGCGCAGGCGCCACCCCCAGATCGCCATCCTGCTCACCACAGGGTATGCCGGCGACGGGAACATGACGGACGACATCGAGGGTGTCGAGTTCGACATCCTGAAGAAGCCCTACGGCATGAAAGACCTGGCCCGGCGCGTGCGGCTGGCGTTGGACGGCCACACCGGTGCGCGGGTGAAGTCACAGGCGCCCAGAGTGCGCCCGGCCAACGAGGGCCCGGCGACGGAATAAAGGAACAGCCGACCTGCAGCAGCCGGCCAAGACTCGGCGACGCGCGCAGGCCGCTCGCGTCGGCCCGGCAAAAATCAGCAATGTGACTGACCGAGGTCGCCATGCCCATCATGCGCCGCAGCGGTGCGGTGGCCGTTGAGTCCAAGCTTGGCCAGCAGTTGCACGTCGGCATCGACATCCGGATTGCCGGTGACCAGCAGCTTGTCGCCGTAGAAGATGGAATTGGCACCCGCCAGAAAGCACAGCGCCTGCACGGCCTCGCCCATCTGCTGGCGGCCCGCCGACAGGCGCACGCGCGCCTTGGGCATGGTGATGCGCGCCACGGCGATCATCCGCACGAAGTCCAGCGGGTCGATGGGCTCGCTGTCTGCCAGCGGCGTGCCCGGCACACGCACCAGGCTGTTGATGGGCACGGACTCGGGGTACGGGTTCAGGTTGGCCAGTTGCGCGATCAGGCCTGCACGGTGCACGGGCGCTTCACCCATCCCCACAATGCCGCCGCAGCACACGCTGATGCCGGCGCCGCGCACGTGTTGCAGGGTGTCCAACCGGTCCTGGTAGGCGCGGGTGCTGACGACATCGGTGTAGTACTCGGGTGCGGTGTCCAGGTTGTGGTTGTAGTAGTCGAGCCCGGCATCCTTCAGGGCGTGCGCCTGGTGGGCTTCCAGCATGCCCAGCGTGGCGCAGGTCTGCAGGCCCAGGTCCTTCACGGCCGTGATCAGCTCGCTCATCTTCTCGATGTCACGGTCCTTGGGCGCTCGCCAGGCCGCTCCCATGCAAAAACGGGTGGCGCCCGCATCCTTGGCAGCCTGGGCGGCGCGCACCACCTCGTCCACCTCCATGAGCTTTTGCGCCTTCACGCCGGTGTCGAACTCGGCCGCCTGCGGGCAATAGCCGCAGTTTTCGGGGCAGCCGCCGGTCTTGACCGACAGCAGCGTGGCCAGTTCGATATCGCCTGCGGGCCAATGCTGCCGGTGCACGGTCTGCGCTTCGAACAGCAGGTCCATCAGCGGCTTGTCGAGCAGCGCCTGGATGGCTTCGAGCGACCAGGCGCCCTTCTGAGCGGCTGGCGGGGTGCGACGGTGCACCTGCACCGTGGTGTGCGAGGACGACTTCGGCGTAGCGGCAAGGGTAGACATCGAGTGGTTTCCTTTCGAGACGTCTGCAGAACACCATGTGGCACATGGGTGACCCCGGGTTTTTCTGCAAAAGGTGGTCAAGCCTGACGCCCACGGTGTCGACGGGCCATCGGGCTGCGAGTGAGAGCGGATTCTGGAGGAGAAAAAGGTGCGGATGATTCCCCTGTGGTCACAAAAAGTGCCAACCCAGAGAGTGCGCTAACGCCGCCCAATTCACAGATCCTGTTGGCGTCTGTAGCCTGCAAATCGCCGGCATTTGCGCTGCGTTGAAAGCAGGGAATTTTTTGATGTGCGTGGCGCTGCGTAACGTGCGCTCTTCTGACGCGATCTGCCGTGGATACGGACCACGAACCTGCTGAAATTGAACGGAGTTGCCGAGTGATCGCATCCAAGCCGGCGGCTCACCGTTGGGTTGTGATGGCGCGGTGGGTCTGGCTCCGTGGCTATGATCGAACCCATGAAATTCATCCGTGCTGCCACCCTGGGCCTCGCGCTGTTCGCTGCGGCCCTCCCGTCCCAAGCGGGCATCTACTCGGACGACATGGCCAAGTGCCTTGTCTCCTCCACCACCGATGCCGATCGCACCTTGCTCGTACGCTGGATCTTTGCAACGACTGCGCTGCACCCGGATTTGGCGACCATTGCCTCGGTGACGTCAGCTCAGCGCGATGCCATGAACCAGGACGCGGCGAAGCTGCTGGAAAGACTGCTCACCGTCACCTGCCGCCAGCAGACGAAGGAGGCCCTCAAAAACGAAGGGAACATAGCGCTGCAGCAGAGTTTTCAGGTGCTGGGGCAAGTGGCGATGCGATCAATGATGACCAATCCCGCAGTGGCGCGCGGTTTTGAAAGTCTCGGCAAGCATCTGGACGAAAAGAAAATGCAGGATCTTTCCAAGTAACTGCGTGCGCCGCGCAAAACCGGCACAGTGAACGCCCCTCGGAGTGCGCCGTCCATAGCGCACCCATCCGGACTGCGGCCTCAGCGCCGCACCAACTCTTCCAATGCTTGGCGGATGGCCTGGGGTTTGTCGTTGTCGCCCTCAAACGCACTGCAGCTCGGGGCGTAGAGCTGTTCGCGCCCCCTGGCGCCCACCACCGCATAGGCTTTCTCGCAGTCGCACCGCAGTTGCGCCAGTGTCTGCTGCGTCCTGACGTTCTTCACACGGGCGACCCAGCAGCTGTCCGCGCAGCCGCAAGACCGGTACTCCAGCACCTCGCCCGAGTGTGCCCATTCCAACGGATAAGTGCCCGAGCCGCCCGCAGCCACCGCCAGACCGGATGCGCTGGCAACAGCCGCGGCCAGCGCAATGGCGACCAGGCCGGGGAGGTTTTTCACCTTTCGCAGGCTGCCCAAGGCGCGGGTGGTACCCACAGGCAGCCGCCATCGCGGTGGGCATCTGACCGCCATGGGTTGCATGGATGGTTCAGCCCAGGGCCGCGATCACGTCGGCGGGTGCCTGCACCAGTTCGATGAGCACACCCTCGCCCGCAATCGGAAACTCGTCATTGCTCTTGGGGTGCAAAAAGGTGATGTCGTAGCCCGCCGCCCCCTTGCGAATTCCGCCCGGCGCAAACCGCACGCCCTGGGCGGTGAGCCACTCCACCGCCTGGGGCAGGTCGTCGATCCACAGGCCGATGTGGTTGAGCGGCGTGGTGTGCACTGCCGGCTTCTTGTCGATGTCCAGCGGCTGCATGATGTCCACCTCCACCTTCCAGGGCCCCTGCCCCATCGCCAGGATGTCTTCGTCGACGTTCTCGCGTTCGCTCTGGAAGGTGCCGGTCTGTTCCAGGCCGAGCATGTCCACCCACAGGGTTTTCATGCGCTGCTTGTCGGTACCGCCGATGGCGACTTGCTGGATGCCCAGCACTTTGAAGGGGCGTGTGGAAATGGTCATGGGCCGGTCTACCTCTTTGCAATCTTGTGAAAACGTGTCACACCTCGCGCAGCAACCAGCTGCTGGCCATGGCGAAATACTCGCGCAGCCAGGCGTTGTAGCGGATGTAGAGCGGTGTGGGTGCAGCCACCGGAATGGCCTGCGTGAAGCCCATCTTGCGGGCGATGCGCTGGGCGCGCACGGTGTGGAAGTCGCTGGTCACCACGGCCAGGGCCGAGTCCAGGCCCACGCCCTGCGCCTGCATCAGCGGCAGGCTGTACTGCAGGTTCAGCTCGGTGCTGGTGCTGCGCTCTTCTTGCAGGATGCGGCCCGGCGCCATGCCCTGCTCGCGCAGGTAGTTGCCCATGACCTGACCTTCACTCAGGGTCTCGCCAAAGTCCACGCCCCCGGACACCACCAGCCAGGCCTGCGGATGCAGGGTCGCCAGTTCGCGCGCCTTGTCCAGGCGCGCGCGCAGCGCGGGCGACGGCTGTGCACGGGGTGTGCCGCTGCCCAGTACCACGATCGCCTTCAAGGGCGCAGCATGGGCAGCGCCCTCGAACTGGCGCACCTGCTGCGCGAGCCAGGCCCAGAACACCGCCACGCTGATGACCCACACGGCCATCAGCAGCCAGCCTGCGCGCCACGCCAGCCGACCCCAGCGCCTGCCGGACAGCCATGCCTGCACGCGGTGCCACGACAGCGCCAGTGCACACAGCGCCAGGCCCAGCACGCCCGGCAAGGTCACGCCGAGCATGAAGAAGCCTTGGCCCATGAGCGCCAGCGCATCGGCCAGCAGCACGACACCTGCCAGCAAGCTGGCTGCGCGCGCCCAAGGCCAGCGGCGCTGGGAGCCGGCGGGACGCCCCGGGAGCAGGTCTAGAGTGATCCGCGTTGACGATGCAGCCTGGATCAAGCGAACTCCAGAATGACTTGGTCCACCGCCAGCGACTCACCCTTGCCGGCCATCACCTTGCCCACCACTCCGTCCTGTGCGGCAAACAGGATGTTCTCCATCTTCATGGCTTCAATGACCGCCAGCTTTTCGCCGGCCTGTACATTCTGGCCTGGCTGCACCGCCACATCCACCAGCAGGCCGGGCATGGGCGACAGCAAAAACTTGGACAGATCCGGCGGTGCCTTGAAAGGCATCAGCTGGTGCAGGCGTGCCCCCAGCGGCGACAGCACGACGGCGTCGATCTGCGTGCCGTTGTGCACAATGCGCAGCGCCAGCGGGTTCTTGCCAGCGCCCCGCTCCACCTGCGCGGTGAAGCCCACGCCGTTGCACTGGCCCTGCACGCGGATCTGGCCCAGCGTGGCGGCGCTACTGATTTGATAGCTTCTGCCGCCCACTGCCACGACGCTGGAGCCTGATTTGTCCTGAAAATCGGTCACCGACACCGCGTGGTGTTCGTTCTGGCCCTCGGCGCCCATTACCACCACCACGAACTGCTCGCCCACCTTGACCTCGTGCCCCGCCAGTTGCCCGCTGATGCCGGATGCCCGCGCGCGGTAGCGGCGGTTCATGAAGGCGGCCAGCGCCACCAGGAACAGCGGGTCTTCGTGCGGCACATCTTCGGCATGGAAGCCCTTGCCGTAGTGCTCGGCGATGAAACCGGTGTTGAACTCGCCCGTCACGAATTTCGGGTGGGCCAGCAGGGCGGCTTGGAAGGGGATGTTGCTGCTGATGCCGCGGATCACGAAGCCATTGAGCGCCGCGCGCATCTTGGCAATGGCGTGGTTGCGGTCGGTGCCGTGCACGATGAGCTTGGCGATCATCGAGTCGTAGTACATCGGGATCTCGCCGCCCTCGTACACGCCCGTGTCCACGCGCACACCGAGCTTCTTGTCGGTGTCGCCCTGGAACATGGTCTCCTCGGGCGGCTGAAAGCGCACCAGGCGGCCTGTGGAAGGCAGGAAGTTGCGGAACGGGTCTTCGGCGTTGATGCGGCACTCGATGGCCCAGCCGTCGCGCTTCACGTCGGCCTGGGTCAACGGCAGTTTTTCACCCGCAGCCACGCGGATCATCAGCTCCACCAGGTCCAGGCCGGTGATGCATTCCGTCACCGGGTGCTCCACCTGCAGGCGCGTGTTCATCTCGAGGAAGTAGAAGTCCTGGTCCTTGCCGACCACGAACTCCACCGTGCCGGCCGACTGGTACTTGACCGCCTTGGCCAACTGCACCGCCTGCTCGCCCATGGCCTTGCGCGTGGCATCAGAGATGAAAGGCGATGGTGCCTCTTCGATCACCTTCTGGTGGCGGCGCTGGATGGAGCATTCGCGCTCGTTCAGGTAGATCACGTTGCCGTGGCTGTCGCCCAGCACCTGGATCTCGATGTGGCGCGGCTCCTGCACGAACTTCTCGATGAAGATGCGGTCATCGCCAAAGCTGTTGCGGGCCTCGTTCTGGCAGCTGGTGAAGCCTTCGAACGCTTCCTTGTCGTTGAAAGCCACGCGCAGGCCCTTGCCGCCGCCGCCGGCCGACGCCTTGATCATCACGGGGTAGCCGATGCCCTTGGCGATCTCCACCGCCTGCTCGGGGCCAGCAATGGCGTCGTTGTAGCCAGGGATGGTGTTGACCTGGGCCTCGTTGGCCAGCTTCTTGGACGCGATCTTGTCGCCCATGGCCGCGATCGAATGCGCCTTGGGGCCGATGAAGGCAATGCCCTCGTCCTCGCAGCGTTTGGCAAAGGCCTCGTTCTCCGACAGGAAACCGTATCCGGGGTGGATGGCCTGGGCGCCGGTCTCTTTGGCGGCCGCGATGATCTTGTCGGCCAGCAGGTACGACTCGCGGCTGGGTGCGGCACCGATGTGCACGGCTTCGTCGGCCAGCTTGACGTGGCGGGCCTCACGGTCGGCGTCGGAGTAGACGGCGACGGTGGCGATGCCCATTTTCTTGGCCGTAGCGATGACCCTACACGCTATTTCGCCCCGATTCGCGATCAGGATTTTTGTGAACATGACGAGTTCCTCAAAAGAAATTCAAAAACCAGTAACTAGTACAGATGGGCAGCGCTCGCGCAGAGCATCGATAAAGCGTTGCTTTTCGCGCGGCGATATCAGAATGCTGCGGCCTTGGCCGTAGCGGATGCGCAGTCGGTCCAGCGACAGCGCCGGCGAAGACACCCAGCTGCGGGACGGCAACACCTCGCGCACGTCGCCGAGCGCAATGCGCCAGCGCAAGGGGCCACTGCGAACCAGCAGTTCCTCCGCGGTCAAGGTGTAGCTGGTGTCCAGCAGCAACCACAGGGGCAACACCAGCGTCAGAGCAAACACCACGGCGATCAGGCTCAGCATTGTCTTGTCGTGCAACACCCCGGCATTGAACGCCAGCGGCACCACCGTCACCGCCACCGAGGTGATGGCAAACAGGCCCGCCAGCGGACCGATGGCCAGTAGCCAGGAGTCCACCCGGGAAGTGAAGAATGCGCGGGACTGGGCCATGGCCTGACTTGTGGAGGCCAGCGTTTACAACGGGATGTTCCCGTGCTTGCGCCACGGGTTCTCGAGCTTCTTGTCGCGCAGCATGACCAGTGAACGGCAGATGCGCTTGCGCGTCTCGTGCGGCAGGATCACGTCGTCGATAAAGCCCCGCGCACCCGCCACGAACGGGTTGGCAAAGCGTTCCTTGTATTCCGACTCGCGGGCGGCCAGCTTGACGGGGTCGTTCTTGTCTTCGCGGAAGATGATCTCCACCGCGCCCTTGGCGCCCATCACCGCGATTTCGGCCTGCGGCCAGGCCAGGTTCACGTCGCCGCGCAGGTGCTTGGAGCTCATCACGTCGTACGCGCCGCCGTAGGCCTTGCGGGTGATGACGGTGATCTTGGGCACGGTGCACTCGGCGTACGCGTACAGCAGCTTGGCGCCGTGCTTGATGATGCCGCCATATTCCTGGCTGGTGCCGGGCATGAAGCCGGGCACGTCGACAAAGGTGACCACGGGAATGTTGAACGCATCGCAAAAGCGCACGAAGCGCGCGGCCTTGATGCTGGACTTGATGTCCAGGCAGCCGGCCAGCACCAGGGGCTGGTTGGCCACGATGCCCACGGTCTGGCCTTCCATGCGGGCCAGGCCGATGACGATGTTCTTGGCGTAGTCGGGCTGCAGCTCGAAGAAGTCGCCGTCGTCCACCACCTTGGTGATCAGCTCCTTCATGTCGTAGGGCTTGTTGGCGTTTTCGGGCACCAGCGTGTCGAGGCTGCGGTCCATGCGGTCGGCCGGGTCGTTGCTCGGGCGCACGGGCGGCTTTTCGCGGTTGTTCAGCGGCAGGTAGTTGTACAGGCGGCGCAGCATCATCAGCGCCTCCACGTCGTTCTCGAACGCCATGTCGGCCACGCCGCTCTTGGTGGTGTGGGTGCTGGCGCCGCCCAGTTCCTCGGCCGTGACTTCTTCGTGCGTCACGGTCTTGACCACCTCGGGGCCGGTGACGAACATGTACGAGCTGTCCTTGACCATGAAGATGAAGTCGGTCATGGCCGGGGAGTACACGGCGCCGCCGGCGCAGGGGCCCATGATCATGCTGATCTGCGGGATCACGCCGCTGGCCAGCACGTTCTTCTGGAACACGTCGGCATAGCCGCCCAGGCTGGCCACGCCTTCCTGGATGCGCGCGCCACCGGAGTCGTTCAGCCCGATGACCGGCGCGCCGACCTTCATGGCCTGGTCCATCACCTTGCAGATCTTCTCGGCATGGGTTTCAGACAAGGCACCGCCGAACACGGTGAAGTCCTGGCTGAAGACGAACGCCAGGCGCCCGTTGATCATGCCGTAGCCGGTGACCACGCCGTCGCCCGGAACACGCGAGTCTTCCATGCCGAAGTCGGTGCAGCGGTGCTCGACGAACATGTCCCATTCTTCGAAGGTGCCGTCGTCCATCAGCAGCTCGATGCGTTCGCGCGCGGTGAGCTTGCCCTTGGCGTGCTGCGCGTCGATGCGCTTTTGCCCGCCACCCAGGCGTGCCTGGGCGCGCTTTTTCTCCAGTTGATCCAGGATGTCTTGCATGGTCGTCCTTTGGTGAAATTTCGGTGAAATGGTCAGGGGAGCTGTTTGCTACTTATTTGATAGCTGGTGGCGCTTGCGGGGATTGCGCAAGCAGCAAATTTCTGGCCGCAGTGGACGCAGCGATGCGCCCTGCGATCACATCGGCTTGCATCTGGGGCAGCAGCTCTTTCACGGCGGCGTGCTGGCGGAACGCGAGCTTGAGGCCCGCGTCGATGCGCTCCCACATCCAGGCGAGCGATTGTTTTTCGCGCCGCGCTGCCAGGCGGCCGTTGGTGGACTGCATGTCGCGAAACAGTGCCACGGTGGTCCAGAAAGCATCCACCCCCTGCCCCAGCAAAGCGCTGATCTGCAGCACGCGGGGTTGCCACAGTGCGCCGTGCGTCGCGTGGTCGGGGTTGCCGTGCATGCCGAGCAGGCGCAGGCTGGATGTGATCTGCGCCTCGGCCCGCGTGGCGGCGTTCTTGTCGATGTCAGCCTTGTTGATGACGACCAGGTCGGCGATCTCCATCACGCCCTTCTTGATCGCTTGCAGGTCGTCGCCGGCGTTGGGCAACTGCATGAGCACGAACATGTCCGTCATGCCCGCCACCGCGATCTCGCTCTGGCCCACGCCCACGGTCTCGACGATGACGACGTCGTAGCCCCCGGCCTCGCAGACCAGCATGGCCTCGCGGGTCTTCTCTGCCACGCCGCCCAGGGTGCCGCTCGACGGGCTGGGGCGGATGTAGGCCTTGTCGTGCACCGACAGGTGCTCCATGCGCGTCTTGTCGCCCAGGATGGAGCCGCCCGAGACGGTGCTGGACGGGTCGATGGTGAGCACGGCCACGCGGTGGCCCAGGCCGATGAGGTACAGGCCGAGGGCCTCGATGAAGGTGGACTTGCCGACGCCGGGTACGCCGCTGATGCCCAGGCGAAAGGCCTGGCCGGTGTGGGGCAGCAGCGCGGTGAGCAGCTCGTCCGCCTGCGCGCGGTGGTCGGCGCGGGTGGATTCGAGCAGCGTGATGGCCTTGGACATGGCGCGGCGCTGGATGGGGCCGGCGGGGCCGGTGATTCCATCGAGCAGTGAGTGCAATGGTTTGGGCCGGCCTTCGACAGGCTCAGGCTGAACGGTCGGGGGTGTGCAGGCGCCCGCGGCGATGGGCATGCGTCCACTCAACCGTTCGGGCTGAGCTTGTCGAAGCCGGGAGACATCCGCAACCTTGCCGCGTGAACTTGCCAGCACCTGCAGACGCTCCCAATCACCCGCCATCAGCGCTTCCTTCTTGGCCCGAGACCAGCCTTTGACCTGCTGCTCAAACGCAATGGCGCCCTCACGGGTTTCAAACTCGCCCTGCCAGACAAGCTCCACAGGCTTTCGCAGCGGCGTGTAGCCGATGTCTCCATTGGCATGCTGCTGCATGCGCGGATCCATGTCATCGGTGTGGCCCACGTAATAAGACCCGTCGGCACAACGAAGGATGTAGACGTAGAAGGGGCGCATGCTTCAGTGATTGACCAGACCGGACGTTCGCACCCCGCCACGGCGTTCAGTCCCAGCCACCCAAAGCCGTTCAGCCTGAGCCTGTCGAAGGCCATCAAAGGTCTGCGCCCTGGCTTCGACGAGCTCAGCCCGAACGGACAGGAACCCACCGTGGTCAAGGGTGCGCTCAGCCTGATGACTCCCAAACCGTTCAGCCTGAGCTTGTCGAAGGCCGTCACGGGTTCCGGCCCCTGCTTCGACAGGCTCAGCCCGAACGGATGGGGTGACCGAGAGCTGGCTCGTCACGCCGCCACCGCCTTGCGAATCTGCTCCAGCACATCCTTGGCGCTCGCCGGGATGGGCGTGCCGGGGCCGTAAATGCCCTTCACGCCCGCTTCGTACAAATGCTCATAGTCCTGCGCCGGGATCACCCCGCCCACGAACACGATGATGTCGTCGGCGCCCTGGTCCTTGAGCGACTGGATGATGGCGGGCACCAGCGTCTTGTGGCCGGCGGCCAGCGTGCTCACGCCCACGGCGTGCACGTCGTTTTCAATCGCCTGGCGCGCGCACTCCTCGGGGGTCTGGAACAGCGGGCCCATGTCCACGTCGAAGCCCAAGTCGGCAAAGGCCGTGGCCACCACCTTGGCGCCGCGGTCGTGGCCGTCCTGGCCCAGCTTGGCGATCATGACGCGGGGCCGGCGGCCCTCGGTGTCGGCAAATTCGTTGATTTCAGCCTTGAGCTTGTCCCAGCCTTCGGCCGAGTCATAGGCGGCTGCGTACACACCGGTCACCTTTTGCGTATCGGCACGATGGCGGCCGAAGACCTTCTCCAGCGCATCGCTCACCTCGCCCACCGTGGCGCGCAGGCGCACCGCCTTGATCGCCAGGTCGAGCAGGTTGCCGCTGCCGTCTTCTGCTGCAGAAGTGAGAGCATCCAGCGCTTGCTGGACCAGCGCTGGGTCGCGGCTGGCCCTGATGTTTTTCAGGCGCTCGATCTGCCCGTCGCGCACCTTCACGTTGTCGATCTGCAGGATGTCGACCCGGTCTTCCTTGGCCAGCTTGTACTTGTTGACACCGACGATCACGTCCTTGCCGCTGTCGATGCGTGCCTGCTTTTCAGCCGCAGCCGCCTCGATCTTGAGCTTGGCCCAGCCGCTGTCCACGGCCTGGGTCATGCCGCCCATGGCCTCGACCTCTTCGATGATCTTCCAGGCGGCGTCCATCATGTCCTGGGTGAGCTTTTCCATCATGTAGCTGCCGGCCCAGGGGTCCACCACGTTGGTGATGTGCGTCTCTTCCTGGATGATGAGCTGCGTATTGCGCGCGATGCGCGAGCTGAACTCGGTGGGCAGCGCAATGGCCTCGTCGAGCGCATTGGTGTGCAGGCTCTGCGTGCCGCCAAACACGGCGGCCATGGCCTCTATGGTGGTACGCACGATGTTGTTGTACGGGTCCTGCTCCGTCAGCGACCAGCCCGAGGTCTGGCAGTGCGTGCGCAGCATCAGGCTCTTGGGGTTCTTGGCACCGGTCTCCTTCATGATGCGGCACCACAGCAGGCGCGCGGCGCGCATCTTGGCGACTTCCAGGTAGAAGTTCATGCCGATGGCCCAGAAGAAGCTCAGGCGCCCCGCGAACTCGTCCACGTCCAGGCCCGAGGCGATGGCCGTCTTCACGTATTCCTTGCCGTCGGCCAGGGTGAAGGCCAGCTCCAGCGCCTGGTTGGCGCCCGCCTCCTGCATGTGGTAACCCGAGATCGAGATCGAGTTGAACTTGGGCATATTGCGTGCCGTGTAGCCAATGATGTCGCCGATGATGCGCATCGAGGGCTTGGGCGGGTAGATGTAGGTGTTGCGCACCATGAACTCTTTCAGAATGTCGTTCTGAATGGTTCCCGAGAGCTGGTCTTGCGACACGCCCTGCTCTTCCGCCGCCACCACGTAGCCCGCCAGCACGGGCAGCACGGCGCCGTTCATGGTCATGGAGACGCTCACCTTGTCCAGCGGAATCTGGTCGAACAGGATCTTCATGTCCTCCACCGAATCGATGGCCACGCCGGCCTTGCCCACGTCGCCGGTCACACGGGGATGGTCGCTGTCGTAGCCGCGGTGGGTGGCCAGGTCGAACGCCACGCTCACGCCCTGCCCGCCCGCGGCCAGCGCCTTGCGGTAGAAGGCGTTCGATTCTTCGGCGGTGGAAAAGCCCGCGTACTGGCGGATGGTCCACGGCCGCACCGCATACATGGTGGCCTGCGGGCCGCGCAGGTAGGGCTCGAAGCCCGGCAGCGTGTTGGCGTACGGCAGGCCCGCGGTGTCTTCGGCGGTGTACAGCGGCTTGACGGTGATGCCGTCGGGCGTCACCCAGTTGAGCGCTTCGACATTGCCACCCGGGGCGGACTTGGCTGCGGCCTTGGCCCAGGCCTGCAGCGACGCGGGTGCAAACTCGGGCGTCGGCGTTGCGGACGGTGCGTTGTGGGGCGTGTCACTCATGGCGAAGCGGTCTCCGAAGATGGCAGTGGGCTGGGGGCGGGCGATGCGCTGCAAGCTGCGCCGGGAGCCTCCCCCGATGTGGCGGCGAGTTTACATCATTCATAATTATTGATTCAAAATATTCCTCCCCGCTTACAATCCGCCCATGTCCGCTGTCACCCTCACGCCCCGCGCCCTCTATGAAGAAGTTGCTGAGCAACTGCGCCAGCGCATCTTCCGGCGCGAGCTGGAGCCCGGCAGCTGGATCGACGAGCTCAAGATCGCCGAGGAGTTCGGCATCAGCCGCACCCCTCTGCGCGAGGCACTGAAGGTGCTGGCCGCCGAGGGCCTGGTCACGATGAAGGTGCGCCGTGGCGCCTATGTGACCGAGATGAGCGAGAAGGACCTGCGTGACGTGTACCACCTGCTGAGCCTGCTGGAGAGCGATGCCGCCGGCGTGGTGGCCACCACGGCCAGCCCTGCCCAGTTGCAGGCGCTGCAGGACCTGCACGCCGAGCTGGAGGCCGCGGCCAGCGAGCGGGAGCGCTTCTTTGCGGTGAACGAGCGCTTTCACATGCTGCTGCTGGAGCTGGCCGACAACCGCTGGCGCAGCCAGATGGTGGCCGACCTGCGCAAGGTGATGAAGCTCAACCGCCACAACTCGCTGTTCAAGCAGGGGCGCATCGAGGATTCACTGAACGAGCACCGCGCCATCCTGGCCGCCATGGTGGCCCGCGATGCCAAGGCGACGATGAAGGCCATGCAGGCCCACTTTGCGCACGGACTGGAAGCCGCGACCTGAACTGATCCACCCTCCTGCCCCGCCGGCAATGCAACCCCGGCTATGGGCCGCGGCGCATCAGCCCGCCATCTCCACCCTATTGCGCCCCGCGGCCTTGGCGATGTAAAGCGCCTCGTCCGCGCGGCGCAGCAGGTCGCTGAAGCTCCGGTCGCCCTCGCCTGCAGCGGCCACGCCCATCGACACGGTCATCGGGATCAGCGCGCCGCCCGCGTGCAGCGGCTCCCGGGCCACCAGCGCGCGCAGGCGCTCGCCGGCGGTCAGCGCGGCGGCAGCGTCGAGCCCGTCCCACAGCACCACGAACTCCTCGCCCCCATGGCGCGCCGCCAGGTCGCTGCCGCGGCACGCGGCGCGCAGGTGCTCGGCCACATGGCGCAGCGCCACGTCGCCCAGCTCGTGGCCGTGCCGGTCGTTGATGGCCTTGAAGTGGTCGATATCGATCACGGCCAGGGCCAGGCTGCGCCCCTGCGGCTGCTGCCGCTCGGCGAACCGCCGCTCCCCCACGGTGACCAGCGTGCGCCGGTTGGGCAGGCCGGTGAGGTAGTCGGTGGATGCGGCCAGCTCCCATTGGCGGCCGATGCGTTCGGAGCACATCAGCAAGAAGGCCGTGGTGCCCACCACGGGCAGCAGCGCCGTGACCATGGGGCTGGCGATGTTGATCCAGGCCCCGTCGCCGGTGATGTCGAACGACGGGCTGACGCCCCGCCCCACGAAATACGCCGCCCGGAACACCATGAACCCCGCCACCATGGCAAACAGCCCAGCCACCACGCGGCGGCTGTGCACGCCCTCGGGTGCCTTCTGCGAGACCAGCAGCATGAAGCTTGCGAGCAGCAGCAAGGTGCAGCAGGCCGACAGAATGAACACGCGCATCCGGGTGTCGGGCGCAACCACCGCAAACCACAGGATGCCGATGAACCCGACCAGGGCCGGGGCGAACAGCCAGCGGGGGTCGGGCAAGCCGTAGAACTGGCGCAATGCGCGCAGGTAGCCCGTGCAGCCCAGCATGACCAGGCCGTTAGCCAGTGGCGACGCCACACCCAGCGGCATCTGGTACTGGAACGCGTACAGCACTGCGCTGCCCGCCAGCAGCAGCGTGGCGGTGCGCCAGGTCTCGGTACACGGGCGCAGCGCCGCCGGAAAGTCCTTGCGCATCAGGCCCAGCACCCACCCGTTGGCCAGCATCATCAGCATGACGACAATGAAGATGGTGACGGGATCCATGGCAATGACGGGGGATGTGGGCAGGGTGCGGTGGGTCAGGGTCGATGGGCGTGCGGCCAACGGCCTGGCGGCCCGTGGCCGGAGCGTCCAAGGTGGGGCATTGTGGCTGAGCCGGGCCCGGGGCACGCCGGGGATTTGCGCTTGCCCTTCCGGCCCGAGTGCCATGCCGCCACGCAGCGGGGCCACCCTGACTGTGACCAGATGCACAGGTGCCAGCAGGCGGGCCGTGGGTACGGCACCCCGGGTTCGGCCGTTCCGGCCCTGCGCGGCGGCACGCCATGCTGTGGCCGGCCCGGCCGATCATTCCGGGAATCGGAACGCACCATTTGCAACACAAGAGCGGTCGGCCAAGGCGTTTTGCCCGGGCGTGATGGGTATGATCCCGCGGGTTTTCACCGAGGCGGTGCGCCTTCGGCGCGCACGGCCTTCACCGCAGGTTCCATGGCTTCCACTCCTTCCGATATCGCCAGCGTCCAGACGCTGCCGCAGCTTCTCGCCTACCGCGCCGCGCGCACCCCCGACAAAGAGGCCTACCGCGCCTTCGACAGTGCCACCCAGGCCTGGACCAGCCTGTCCTGGTCGGACACCGCCCGGCGCGTCGACCAGTGGGCCCAGGCTCTGGCGGCCATGCAGTTGCCCCCGGCTGCGCGCGTGGCCATCCTGCTGCCCAACGGCCTGAACGCCATGTGCGCAGACCAGGCCACGCTGGCCACGGGTTGCGTGCCCGTGCCCCTGCACGCCATCGACAACCCCGGCAGCATCGCCTACATCCTGTCGGACTGCGAAGCGTCGATGCTGATCGTGGGCCAGGCGGAACAGTGGGCCAAGGTCCAGGCGGTCGGCACGCCGTTTCCGGCGCTGCGCGCCGTGGTCATCGCCGACGACGATGCCGCGGCCATCGCCGCCCTGCCACCCACCGAAGGCGGGCCCATCGTGGGGTCGCTGGCACAGTGGCTGGCGGGTGCGCAGCACGCCGCCACGTCGGCTTCGACACCGGCCACGTATGTGCCGCCCGCAGAGGACGACCTGGCCGCCATCGTCTACACCTCCGGCACCACCGGCAAGCCCAAGGGCGTGATGCTGACCCACCGCAATGTGGTGAGCGACGTGAAAGCCGTGCTCGACCGCATTGCGCCCACGGTGGACGATGTGTTTTTGTCGTTCCTGCCGCTGTCGCACACCTTCGAGCGCACGGGCGGCTACTACCTGCCCATCGCTGCGGGTAGCTGCGTGGCCTATTCGCGGTCGGTGGCGCTGTTGGCTGAAGATTTGAAGACGGTGCGCCCCACCGTGCTGGTGTCGGTGCCGCGCATCTATGAGCGCATCCACGCCAAGCTGCTCGAAAAATTGTCGCCCTCGCCCTGGAAGATGCAGCTGTACGAGGCCGCCCAGCACAAGGGCTGGACGCAGTTTTGCGCCACGCAGGCCCTGGCTGCGCCGGCGGCAGACGAGGGCCGCGCCGCCGGGTGGATGGCAGCCCTGCCCTGGCCGCTGCTTCAGATGCTGGTGGCCAAGCCGCTGCTCGCGCAGTTCGGTGGGCGTGTGCGCGTGGCCGTGAGCGGCGGCGCTCCCCTGTCGCCCACCATCGCCAAGTGCTTTCTGGGCCTGGGCCTGCCGCTCATCCAGGGCTACGGCATGACCGAGACCGCGCCCGTGGTGTCGGTGAACTCGCTGGACGACAACGACCCGGCCTGCGTGGGCAAGGCCCTGCCGGGCGTGGAAGTGCGCATCGGCGACAACCGCGAGTTGCAGGTGCGCGGCCCCATCGTGATGAAGGGCTACTGGAAGCGGCCCGAAGACACCGCCCGCATCCTGAGCGCCGACGGCTGGCTGGGCACCGGCGACCAGGCCGACATCGTGGGCGGGCGCATCTACATCAAGGGCCGCATCAAGGAGATCATCGTCACCTCCACCGGGGAAAAGGTGCCGCCCGGCGACCTGGAACTGGCCCTGCTGGCCGATCCGCTGCTGGAGCAGGCCTTTGTCGTGGGCGAAAACCGCCCGTTTATCGCCTGCGTAGCGGTGCTCAATGCGGGCGAATGGCAGCGGCTGGCCGCGGACCTGGGCCTGTCCGCGCAAGATGCCGACAGCCTGAACCACCCCAGCGTGCACCGCGCGGTGCTGGCCCGCATCGAGAAGAACACCGCCAGCTTTGCCCGCTACGCCGTGCCACGCGCCGTGCACTGCACGCTGGAGCCGTGGACGATCGAAAACACCTTCATGACACCCACGCTCAAGCTCAAGCGCAACAACCTGATGGCGCATTTTGCGCAGGCGGTTGACGGGATGTACCAGAAGCCGGGTGGGCGCTGAGGCTTGCACCTTTGCCTCAGGACAGTAGCATTCCCTGGTCGAGCAGGGATTGAACGATATCGGCCTGGCGCCGATCCCGGTTGCGCTTGAGTGGCTCGCGCGCCGGGGCCTTTTCTGCCATCCAGCGCTTGAATTCCACAAAGGTGGCAGGCGCAATGGTGCGCATCATCGCCATGTGCCCAGTGGCCGATGCCACCACGTGCTCAAAGCGCGGTGCATTGGTCAACACCGACGCGCGGACCGCCTGCACAGGCCACAAATCGTCTTCGTCGGCGGAAAAGCGAAACGGGTGTGGGTCGTCCCCCTCGGCCATTCTGCGCAAGAAATCCACTTCGAAGCCTTTTGCGTTGATGGCGGTTTCGTTCTGCCCTTCCTTGCGCTGGAAGGTGGAATCCGCGCGCTGCAGTACCTGCAGCATCGACACGTCGGAGCGCTTCATCTCGGTGATGAACCGCACCTTTCTGCGCGCGTCCCACAGCAGGTCCACGTCTTGCGTAGCCAGTGCGCCCTGCACGATGCGCACGCCCGCCGCGCTTTCGTACGCGTACAGCGAATGGGTGCCGACTACGGTGAAGTGCTCCGCAAGGCCCGACGTTTCGAGCGCCTGCAGAATGTCGATCACCGTGGAAGGCGTGCGGCCCACTTTCAGCGCTTTGTTCAGCCGCTGCGCATCCGTGAGGGCTGCGCGCAGGGTCTTGAGACGATCTTCCAGCGCGGTCTTCCGGCCGGTGAACTCCTTGTAGATGGCCTCGGTTTGTTCGTTGCGCGGTCCGACGCGCTCCTGGCTGTTGTCGCGCTGGGTCTTCACCAGGTACTCGTAGGCGCCCTGCACCTTCCAGTAAATGCCACCCGCGTACTGGGCCGCCTGTTTGCGTGTGCGCTGGTACTCCTCGAAGATGGTGATCGAGTCTATGAACTGCCGCGCAGCACTGTCTGGAAGTGGCAGAAAATCCATTGGCCGTATAAATAGTGTTTTTTAATTTTATACGGCCATTCTGCTCAGGGGCAACTCTGAAGTGCCATGACCCCTTTCTCCGCATACGCCATCCCGAACCGATTCGCCAAGAAATCCCCCAGCTGCACTGCCTCTTGCCCCACAAACCCGCGCTGCGGCAGCCGCCCCTGCGCCACCAGATCCAGCGCCGTGCAAATGCCCGCGGCCGTGGTGAGCTGGATCGCGCTCAACCTGTGCCCCGCCACCTCCGTGCCCACGATGCGGGCCGAATACGAGTCCTGGACCAGCCGCCCGCCGCGCGTGCCTGCCGCCGTGGCAAAGATGACGATCACATCCTGGTCGGTGGTGGGCACCGCCGTTTCCAGGATGTCTTTTAAGAGGTCTCGCCGCTCGCGCAGGCGCAGGTCGTTGAGCAGCAGCTTCAAGATGGCGCAGTGGCCGGGATAGCGGATGGACTGGTAGTCCACTTGGCGCGCCTGGCCCGCCAGCGTTTCGGTCAGCGTACCCAGGCCCCCCGAGGTGTTGAAGGCCTCGTATTCGACGCCATCCAGCGCAAAAGTCTCCAGCCCTTCCAGCGCCGGCACGCTAGTGCGCACGCCGTCCACAATGGCTTCGCAGGGGTTGCAGTACTCGTTGATCAGGCCTTCGGTGCTCCAGGTCAGGTTGTAGCGCAGGGCGCCCTGCGGATAGCGCGGCAGTGCCCCCACGCGCATGCGCAAGGTGTGCAGGGTGTCGAAGCGGCGGGCCAGGTCGTTGCCCACGATGCCGATGAACCCCGGCGCCAGGCCGCACTGGGGCATGAGTACGCTGCCTGCGCCACCAGCCGCCAGCGCGCGGATGGCCTGGGTGCTCTGCACGTCTTCGGTCAGGTCGAAGTAGTGGACCCCGGCCGCCACACACAGGGTGGCCACCGTCACGGCGCGGTGAAAAGGCAGCGCGTTCAGCACCGCGAAGCGGCCTGCAATGGCGGCCTCCAGACTGGCGTCATCGGCAGTCAGCCGCGTAGCGATACCGAGGGCGGCTACCTCTGCCAGGCGCACGGGGTCGCGGTCTGCCACTTCGATGTCGTAGTCCCCAGACTGCTGCAACAGCAATGCCATGGCAAAACCGATGTGACCGGCGCCCAATATGGTGACGGCAAGACGCCCTGCTGACGGATGGCGGAGTGTTGGGAGAGACGTGGATTTCATGGTGTGCTCCTGGTGGGATTGCTGCCGGCGGCATGCCGGGCCATCGAATGCAGATGCAGTGATGCTAAGCGGGACAACTGACAATGTGTAGCAGGCAAAACGTCGAAAAGCTCTTCGCAATTGGTCATATCGGCGATTAACATCGCCATCATGATTTTTTGATCGATAAAGGTGCTGCATGACCCCCTTGGACGACACGGACCGCCAGCTGTTGAGCCTGCTGCAAACCAACGCCCGCGAGGGCACGGCGACCCTGGCGCGCAAGCTGGGCCTGGCGCGCACCACGGTGGTGGCGCGCATTGCCCGCCTGGAGCGCTCTGGCGTGGTGGCGGGCTATGGGGTGCGCCTGGGGCCACAGCTGGAGGCCCTGGCCGTGCGGGCATGGTGCTCCCTGAGCGTCTTGCCCAGAACCGCACCGGCCGTGCTGCGCGCGCTGCAGGCCATGCCCGAGGTGGAAGAGGTCTCGGCCGTGAGCGGGCCGTTCGACTACCTGGTGTTTCTGCGCTGCACCAGCCACGAGCAACTCGACAGCCTGCTCGACCGCCTGGGCCAGCTCGACGGGGTGCACCAGACGCAGACCAGCATCGTGCTCAGCCGCAAGATCGACCGGCGCAGCGTGGGGTGATACCCCTCGCAGACGCGCCTCCAGCCTGGTATCTGAATTGCTACAAATACAGTAGCGTCTGGCGCTTTCCTATCAAGCGGCAGGGGCGGTTTTTACCTTCAATTTACTCACGCATCGAACTGCGTGGGGTTCTTGCCCTGGATGGGCGCGTAAAACGCCTTGATGCTCGCCATGTCGCGCTCCACATCGCCTGTGGGTTCGAACACCGGCCCCAGTCCGCCCACCTTGCGGCCGTAGTCCACAAAGGCCAGCACGATGGGCACGCCGGCCTGCTGGGCAATGAAATAAAAGCCCGTCTTCCAGTGCCGCGTCTTGCCGCGCGTGCCCTCGGGCGGCACGATGAGCTGCATGGGCCCGTCCGCATCCCGCATGGCCTGGGCCGAACTGGCCACCAAGTTGTTCGCCTGATTCCGATTCACCGGAATGCCGCCCAGCCAGCGCATCACGCCGCCAAACGGCGCCCTGAACAGGCTCTGCTTGCCCATCCAGTACACCCGCAGCCGCAGCGAAAACGCGAGCATCAGCGTGAACGGCAGGTCCCAGTTGCTGGTGTGCGGCGCGGCGATCAGCACGCTTTTGGCGGCGTGGGCCGGCAAGGCGCCCTCCACCCGCCAACCCGTCAGGCGCAAGGTGGCCCGCGACAGCGCGCGCAGCAGGGTGTTGACAACCGGCGTGTCAAAAATCGTGTGGTGCATGGGGAATACAGCGGCAAGCAGGGCCGCAGGACGCGGCGGCACGACCGGTTCTGCAGACATCACAGGTCGTACATCAGAAGAAAAGCGCCGCGAGTATCGCCGATGCCGCCTTGGCCCTGCCTTGCGGCTGGACAAGGGCTGGAGTCATTCTGGCGGTGCATACGCCAAGCACTACTGTTTTGATAGCTATTGGCGCTTGCCTAGCAAGCGGTAGCACCGAATTTTTCTCATATCCACAGGCTGGCGCGGCCGGCAAGCGGGTGGGATAATCGGGCCGTCCTTACCCCTGCAGCCTTGCGCGCGCCCTGCGGGTGTGCGCCGCTACAGCCCTCTCTTTTGTCTTGCTTCTATCTCCCCTGCCTTTTGTGACTGCCGTGGAATCCCCTGCTTTGAGCCCCTGGCGCATGTCCGTCGCGCCCATGATGGATTGGACTGACCGCCACTGCCGGTACTTCCACCGCCTGCTGACGCGCCAGACCCTGCTGTACACCGAGATGGTGAACGCTGGCGCCATCATCCACGGCGGTACCGAGCGCCACCTGCGCTTCAACTGCGAAGAGCACCCGGTGGCCCTGCAGTTGGGCGGCAACGAGCCCGACAAGCTGGCCCACGCCGCGCGGCTGGGCGAGGAATGGGGCTACGACGAGATCAACCTGAACTGCGGCTGCCCCAGCGACCGGGTGCAGCGCGGCGCCTTTGGTGCCAGCCTGATGAAGGCGCCACAGCTGGTGGCCGACTGCGTGAAGGCCATGAAGGACGTTGTGGATGTGCCGGTGACGGTCAAGCACCGCATCGGCATCGACAAGGCCGAAGACTACGGCTTCGTGCGCGACTTCATCGGCACCGTGGCCGAGGCGGGCTGCACCGTGTTCATCGTGCACGCGCGCAACGCGTGGCTGCAGGGCCTGAGCCCGAAGGAAAACCGCGACATTCCGCCCCTGCGCTACGAGGTGGTGCACCAGCTCAAGGCCGAGTTTCCGCAGTTCACCATCGCCATCAACGGCGGCATCCAGACCGACGATGTGGTGCTGCAGCAGCTGGAGCACCTGGACGGCGTGATGATCGGCCGCGAGGCGTACCACAACCCCTGGTGGATGGCGCGCTGGGACCAGCTCTACTACGGCAGTCAGGGTGGTATGCCCTGCCCCCTGACCCGCGAAGAGGTGGAGCTGGCCATGGTCGAGTACATGGAGCGCGAGGCCGCGCAACACGGCACGCCCTGGCCCCACATCGCCCGCCACATGCTGGGCCTGCGCCACAGCCTGCCCGGCGCGCGCATCTGGCGCCAGGTGTGGAGCAACCATTTGCTCAAGGACCGCCCGGCGCGCGAGGTGCATGCGCTGGCCATGGCGTCCTATGCCAACACGGCGCCGGACGCTGCTGCAGAACCATTGGCGCAGGCCGTGGCCTGACCCGGCGTTCTGGCGGGATGCAAGGTGCTGGAACCCGAGCCTTCCGTGACGCCAGGCGCGCGGCCCGCAGTCTTTGTGCGCCCGCCGGTGATGGCCGATGCGCCCAGCTTCATCGCGCTGGCCTGCCAAAGCCGTGCGCTGCACGCGCCCTGGACCACCGCACCGTGCGATGCAAAGGCGTTCTCGGACTTCCTGGCAACAATGGACTCGCGCAACAACCACAGCTTTCTGGTGTGCCTGCGCTCCGCTGACGGCGCCGAAGCGATGGCCGGCGTGATCAACATCACCCAGATCGTGATGGGAGCGTTTTGCAGTGGTTATCTCGGGTACTACGCGTTCGCCGGCCATGAGCGGCAAGGGCGCATGCGCGCAGGCCTGCTGCAAGTGCTGCTGCACGCGGTTGGGGTCTTGAAGCTGCACCGCCTGGAGGCCAACATCCAGCCCGGCAACCTGCGCTCCATCGCACTGGTACGGTCCTGCGGGTTCGTGCAGGAGGGGTTCTCGCCGCGCTACCTCAAAATCGACGGACACTGGCGGGACCATGAGCGCTGGGCTGTTCTGGCGGACTGAGTGCTGTGGCGGGCCTTGGCAGTGGTGGCCGTCCGCACCATGATGGGCAATCGTCCGGCACGGCGCCTTTGCATTTGCGAACACACTCGGGGGAAGCGATCCACCACTACGCTGACAGCTATGCTCTGTGGGCGCGGAACCCACGCGTGCGATTGCACTCTTCACCCATTCAACAACAACATCCGAGACACGGCATGCCATCGCTTGATTTCGACCTGGAGGAATCCGCCTTCCGCGCGTTCTACGCGCAACAGTCCGCCGCGCTGCAGGATGCCTGTGCGGCACTGACCGGCCTGGTCGCGGCCACCGTGACGCAGGCTGGCGGGGTGGACATCACCAAGGTCGAGGGCCGGGTGAAGGATGCCGACGAGTGCATCCGCAAGTTCATCCGCAAGTACCGCCCGGCGCTGGAAGAAAGCAACACGCCGTACGACATCCAGAGCTACATCACCGACCTGATCGGCGTGCGCGTGGTGTGCCTGTACGAAGACGAGCTGGAAAAAATCGCCCAGATCATGCGCGCGCACTTTGCGGTGATCGACGTGACCGACAAGGTCAGCGCGGTGGAGAGCACCGAGGCATCGTTCGGCTACAAGGGCCTGCACCTGGACTTGCGCCTGTCCGCCGCGGAGCGCTCGTTGCCGGAGCATGCGGCCTATGCGCACCTGCCCTTCGAGCTGCAGGTGCGCACCATCATCCAGGACTCCTGGAGCGTGCTGGACCACCGCATCAAGTACAAGAAGTCGATCCCGGGCCAGCTCAAGCGGCGCATCAACGTGCTGTCGGCGCTGTTCGAGCTGGCCGACCGCGAGTTCCGCCAGATCCGCGACGCCACCGCCGCCGAGCTGTTGCAGGCGCCGGACGAGACTGCCGAGCCCCTGCCCGGCGATGACGCTGCGGCGGAAGGCAATGTCGATGGCGCCCAGGCACCGGCCAAGGCGGCAGCGCCCAGCAGCGAGCTCAACGCGTTCACCTTCCTGAAGATCGCCACGCACTTCTTCAAGGACTTCGAATTCGAGCCCTCCAAGGTGGACGGCTTCGTGGACGACATCCAGGCATGGTCGCCCGGCATGACCCGCGCACGCTTCAACGCGCTGATGCGGGAGACGGTGGGCGTGGTCAAGCGCTACAAGCAGCACTTTGAGGAGCAAAACCCTAAAGCCAGCTTCAACCCCTACACCGTGATCCGGCACTGCCTGTACCTGAGCAACAAGGCAGCGTTTCGCCCCGCCCTGCGCAACTCGGCGCGGGAGTCCTTCGAGTCGTGGATGCAGGAACAGGGCGAGCCCAAACCGCATTGACCACGCTCGAAACATGCAGTGGCGCTGGCCTGCTCAGCGCAACATGCTATTGATTTGATAGTGGACCAATGATAGTGCGGCCGAGCAGGCCGGCACACTGCAGGCCGCACGCCATGTCGCATACGCGACTTGAGACTGGTGGTTTTCCTCCATGCGCTTGTTACCAAGTGCTGCTATATTGCACTGCAACATAACGGAGTTTCGCCCATGCTGTACCACATCTACGAGACACAGCGCTCTCTGATGGAGCCCTTCACTGATTTCGCTCAAGCAGCTGCCAAGCTCTACAGCAATCCTCTGTCGCCCTTCAGCCAGAGCCCCCTGGCGCAGCGCATGTCCGCTGGCTACGACCTGCTGTACCGGCTGGGCAAGGACTACGAAAAGCCATCGTTCGACATTCCCTCGGTGGACGTGAACGGCGTTGGCGTGGCAGTGCACGAACGCATCGAGCTGGACAAGCCGTTTTGCGAGCTGCGCCGCTTCAAGCGCTTCTCGGACGACCCGGCGACGCTGGTCAAGCTCAAGGCCCAGCCCGTGGTGCTGATCGTGGCTCCGCTGTCGGGCCACTACGCCACGCTGCTGCGCGACACGGTGCGCACCATGCTCAAGGACCACAAGGTCTACATCACCGACTGGAAGAACGCGCGCCTGGTGCCCCTGTCGGACGGCGAATTCCACCTGGACGACTACGTGAACTACGTGCAGGAGTTCATCCGCCACCTGCAAGGCATCTACGGCAACTGCCACGTGATCAGCGTGTGCCAGCCCACGGTGCCCGTGCTGGCCGCCGTGTCCCTGATGGCCAGCCGCGGCGAGACCACGCCGCTGACCATGACCATGATGGGTGGCCCCATCGACGCGCGCAAGTCGCCGACGGCGGTGAACAACCTGGCCACGAACCGCAGCTACGAATGGTTCGAGAACAACGTGATCTACCGCGTGCCCGACAACTTCCCAGGGGCCGGCCGCCGCGTGTACCCCGGCTTCCTGCAGTACACCGGCTTCGTGGCCATGAACCCCGACCGGCATGCCACCAGCCACTACGACTATTTCAAGGACTTGATCAAGGGCGACGACGCGAGCGCGGAAGCCCACCGCAAGTTCTACGACGAGTACAACGCCGTGCTGGACATGGACGCCGACTACTACCTGGAAACCATCGAGACGGTGTTCCAGGAATACAAGCTGGTCCACGGCACCTGGGACGTGCGCTCGCCGGACGGCAAGATCGAGCGTGTGCGCCCCGAGGACATCAAGACCACCGCCCTGTTCACGGTGGAGGGTGAGCTTGACGACATCTCCGGCTCCGGCCAGACCGAGGCAGCCCACGGACTGTGCAGTGGCATCGTGCACAAGGAGCAGCGGCACCTGGAAGCCAAGGGCGCAGGCCACTACGGTATTTTCAGCGGCCGCCGCTGGCGCGAAGTCGTGTATCCGCAAGTGCGCGCTTTCATCCACGGCCACGAAAAGCCCCAGAAGAAAGCCGCTCCCCGCGTGATCGAAACGCCGGACGACAACCCACCCGCACCCGCTGCGCCGGCTCCGAAAGCGGCCGTCGCAGCCAAGGCGGTCGCGCCAAAAGCCGCTCCAGCCAAGTCGGCACCGGCCAAAGCAGCCACCAAGACAGCGCCCCAGCCTGCGGCCAAAGCCACGAAAGCAGCCGCAAAGACTGGGTCCAAGCCAGCCGCCAAGGCCGCATCGGCCGCTGCTGCCGCATCGTCGGCCGCAGCGCCTGCCGTGGCCACCCGCTGGGTGACCCCGGCCGCGGCAGGCCGCGGCAAGGCGACGGCCACCGGGGCTGCCAGCCCTGCTGCTGCAGCCGCCGCCGATGCGCCCGAAGCGGCCAAGGCCTCCGTTACCGCAGCGGCCACGCCCCGCACCCGCCGCGGCGCGGCGCGCAAGGCTTGATCGCCGCGCTTCGCACGCCACCCACGCCGCCTGCCGCCACCGCCGCGCTCGCGGCGCGGATCAATGCGGTCCTGCCGCAGACGCAGTGCACGCGCTGCGGCTACCCGGACTGCAGCGCATACGCCCAGGCGATCGCGGACGGCCTGGCCGCCATCAACCAGTGCCCACCGGGGGGCGCCGAAGGCATCGCACGGCTGGCGGCCATCACCGGCCTGCCGGCAGCGCCCCTGAGCGCGGAGCACGGCCAGGAAGCACCGCGCGCTGTGGCCTTCATTGATGAATCCTGGTGCATCGGTTGCACGCTGTGCATCAAGGCCTGCCCCACCGACGCCATCGTGGGGTCTAACAAGGTGATGCACACCGTGATCGAGCCCTACTGCACGGGGTGCGAGCTGTGCATTCCGGTCTGCCCGGTCGATTGCATCCAGCTGGAGAACGTGACAGGCACTGCGACTGGCTGGGCGGCCTGGTCGGCCCCTCTGGCCCGGCAGGCGCAGCAACGCTACGCGGCACACCGCGAGCGCTTGCCGCTGGACGCGATAGCGGACGATGAGCCCGCCGTTGATGCCGTGACCACCGCGCCATCGGCCCCGCGCAGCGATGCCACGGACGCTGCTGCGCCCGCACCAATGGGCGCAGTGGACGACGCCCAGGCAGTGCGCAAGGCGGCCATCGCAGCCGCGATGGAACGTGCCCGGCAACGCCGGGCGCAGGCGCCCCGCTAGTACGCGAACGGGCCGGCACGCGGCAGCCGGCGCATGCAGGCAACTCGCTCGATCCCGCCCCGTTGCGATCAGCGCGCGGCCAGCTTCTTGTACACGCCGCAGCCCAGGTACAGGTCGCCCACGCGGCTCACATACGACATCTTGGTCTGCACCGCGCCGGAGGCCGGGTTGACGATGTCGTACTCCACCCAGCCCGGTGCATGGTCGGCCTGCGCCACGATATCGCTCACCAGCTGGTCACCCGCAATGCCCGGAATGTCCTGCACCCGCGTGCCCACCTTGGCAGGGTTGCCGCCGAAGGCCCGGTAGGTTCCGCCGGTGTCGAGCGCGAACACGTACATGTCGCGGTCGTGGTAGGGCTGGCTTTTGTCCGTGATGCTGCGCAGGAACTGCTCGCGCGAGGAGCTCTTGTGCAAGGCCACGGCCCGGTGCACCAGCGCCACCGCCTCCTCGGCTGTCCCCTGCTGCAGACGAAACGCCGACACCGCGCGCGACAGCGTGGACGCGCGGCTTTCCAGCGCCTCGGCCTGCTGCACCGCCTGGCCCACCATCTGCGCGTTGTGCTGGGTGATCTGGTCGAGCTGCTGCACGGCAGCGCTGACCTCGCGCAGGCCGGTGCTTTGCTCGGTGCTGGACCCCGATATCTCGCTCATGCTGGCCGCCACGCTGCGGATCCCGCTGGCCATGTCCGCAATGCCCTCGCCCGCGGACCGGATCAGGCCGGCGCTGGTTTCCACCTGGCTCACCGACGCGCCGATCAACTCGCGGATCTCGCGGGCTGCATCGCCCGAACGCTTGGCCAGCGTGCGCACCTCGGCCGCCACCACCGCAAAGCCCCGGCCCTGTTCGCCAGCGCGCGCAGCCTCCACCGCGGCGTTGAGCGCCAGGATGTTGGTCTGGAATGCGATGCTGTCGATGACCCCGATGATCTCGGTCATGCGGCGCGCGCCCTGCTGGATCGCCTCCACCGACTGCACCGCGCGGTCCATCGCCTGCGCGCCCTGGTCGGCCGCCTGGCGCACCTGGGCAGCGCGCGCGTCGGCACTCTGGGCCGTCTGGGCGTTGTTCTGCACGGCGGACGAAAGCTGTTCGACGCTGGCCGCGGTCTGCTCGAGGTTCGCGGCCTGCTGCTCGGTGCGGTCGGCCAGCGAGCGGTTGCCCTGGGCCAGGCTCTGCCCGGCATGGGCCACCAGCGCGGCGTTGCTGCGGATGTCTGCCACCATCGATGACAGTGTGATCACCATGCGGTCGAGCGACTGGGCCATCTGCGCCACCTCGTCCCTGCCATGGCTGGCACCCGCACGCGCGCACAGGTCGCCTCCCTGCGTGCGCTCAATGGCCTGCGCGAGGGTGCTCAGGTCGGCCGACAGGCTGGCGTAAAGCGCCACCAGCGCATACAGCACCACGGCGGCCGCCAGCGCCAGCAGCCACCAGGGCGCGCCGGCCACGGCGGCGGCGAGTGCCAGCGCCACCAGCACGCCCAGCGTCAGCAGCTTTCCTGGCAAGCGCCACCTGCGCATCCACCCCAGTCCCGGCCTCAGCGGCAGAAATGCTGACATCTTGTCTCCTCTTATCGTTCTGGTAGTGGCCGAAATCCTAGGGGGACGCACTTACTGTGAATTGACAGCGGGCGTCGCTGCGGGTTTGCACCAATGCGCGCGCCGGGCCCTCGGACGGCGTGCCGCACCCATCGCCCATAATGACGCCCCATGAATCCCCTGCTTTCCCATCTACAGCCCTACCCGTTCGAGCGGTTGCGGCAGCTCTTTGCCGGGGTCACGCCCCCCGCCAACTACGGCCCCATCAGCCTGGGCATGGGGGAGCCGCGCCATCCTACCCCTCAGTTCATCAGGGATGCACTCAGTAACAACCTCGATGGCCTGGCCAGCTACCCGGCCACCGCGGGGGATTTGAAGCTGCGCGAAGCGTTCACCGGCTGGATCGCACAGCGCTATGCGCTCCAGCTCGACCCTGCCACCCAGGTGCTGCCGGTCAACGGCTCGCGCGAGGCGCTGTTCGCATTTGCCCAGACGGTGATCGACCCGTCCCGGGGCCAGGCGCTCGTGGTCTGCCCCAACCCGTTCTATCAAATCTACGAGGGCGCGGCCCTGCTCTCGGGGGCGCAGCCCTACTACGCGGCCAGCGACCCGGCCCGCAACTTCGCGGTCAACTGGGACACCGTGCCGGAATCCGTCTGGAAGCAGACGCAGCTTCTGTTCGTGTGCTCGCCCGGCAATCCCACCGGCGCCGTGATGCCGATCACCGAATGGCAAAAGCTGTTCGACCTGAGCGACCGCTATGGCTTCGTCATCGCCTCGGACGAGTGCTACAGCGAAATCTACTTCCGCGACGAGCCTCCCCTGGGTGGACTGCAGGCCGCCCACCGGCTGGGCCGGCACGATTTCAAGAACCTGATCTCGTTCACCAGCCTGTCCAAGCGCAGCAATGTGCCGGGCATGCGCAGCGGTTTCGTGGCAGGCGACGCGGCCCTGATCAAGGCCTTCCTGCTGTACCGCACCTACCACGGCAGCGCAATGAGCCCCATCGTGCAGGCGGCCAGCATCGCGGCCTGGGGCGACGAGCAGCACGTGGTCGAAAACCGCGCGCGCTACCGCAAGAAATTCGCCCAGGTCACCCCCCTGCTGGCGGGCGTGATGGACGTGGCCCTGCCCGACGCAGGTTTCTACCTGTGGGCCAAGGTGCCCGACGCCCTGGGCATGACGGACGCCGAGTTCGCGCGGGCCCTTCTGGCTCAATACAATGTCACGGTGCTGCCCGGCAGCTACCTGGCCCGCGAGGCCCAGGGCAGCAACCCCGGCGCCCAGCGCGTGCGCATGGCCCTGGTGGCCGAAACCGAAGAATGCGTGGAAGCCGCGCTGCGCATCGTGCAATTCATCCAATCCCGTACCGCCTGATCCGATCCCTGATCCACAGACGACCGACTTACCGACCGATCGATAGACCGACGACAACCATGACACAACAACTGCAAACCCTCATCGACAACGCCTGGGACAACCGCGCCAGCCTCTCTCCCGCTGCCGCCCCCAAGGAAATCCAGGACGCTGTCGAGCACGTGATCGCCGAGCTGAACAACGGCACGCTGCGCGTGGCCACCCGTGAAGGCGTGGGCCAGTGGACCGTGCACCAGTGGATCAAGAAGGCCGTGCTGCTGTCGTTCCGCCTGAAGGACAACGAACTCGTGAAGGCCGGCGACCTGGGCTTCTACGACAAGGTGCAGACCAAGTTCGCGCATCTGTCCGAAGAACAAATGAAGGCCACCGGCGTGCGCGTGGTGCCGCCTGCCGTGGCCCGCCGCGGCAGCTTCATCGCCAAGGGCGCGATCCTGATGCCGTCGTACGTGAACATCGGCGCCTACGTGGGCGAAGGCACCATGGTCGACACCTGGGCCACCGTGGGCTCGTGCGCGCAGATCGGTGCCAACGTCCACCTGTCGGGCGGCGTGGGCATCGGCGGTGTGCTGGAGCCGCTGCAGGCAGGCCCCACCATCATCGAAGACAACTGCTTCATCGGCGCGCGCTCCGAAGTCGTCGAAGGTGTCGTCGTGGAAGAGCACTCGGTGCTGGGCATGGGCGTCTACCTGGGCCAGAGCACCCCCATCTTCAACCGCGCCACGGGCGAGATCACCTACGGCCGCGTGCCCTCGGGCTCGGTGGTGGTGAGCGGCAACCTGCCCAAGACCGCCGCCAACGGCGCGCCGTACAGCATGTACGCCGCCATCATCGTCAAGCAGGTGGATGCGCAGACCCGCTCCAAGACCAGCATCAACGACCTGCTGCGCGACTGAGCCATCGAACGGTTGACCGGGCCACTCGCCGCGCGGCACGATCAGCGCCACAGACGATAACGACACCAGAGGGACACACCATGAGCACGATGGAACGGATTCTTCGCCTGATGGCCGAGAAAAAGGCGTCCGACGTCTACCTGTCGGCCAATGCGCCTGCGCTGATCAAGATCAACGGCGAGTGCGTGCCGATCAACAACCAGATCCTGCCCGCCGACGCGCCGCGCAACCTGCTCTCCGAGGTGGTCCCCCCGGACCGCATCGAAGAGCTGGAAGAGACCGGCGAACTCAACATGGGCGTGCCGCTCAGCGGCGTGGGCCGGTTCCGGGTCAGCGCCATGCGCCAGCGTGGCAGCTACGCGGTGGTGATCCGCTTCATCTCGCAGCACATCCCCGAGTTCGACTCGCTGGGCCTGCCGCCCGTGCTGCGTGAGCTCATCATGGAAAAGCGCGGCCTCATCCTGATGGTGGGTGCCACGGGCTCGGGCAAGAGCACCTCGCTGGCGTCGATGATCGACACCCGCAACGAGTCGCTCACCGGCCACATCCTCACCATCGAGGACCCGGTCGAGTACCAGTTCCGCAACAAGAAATCCATCGTCAACCAGCGCGAGATCGGCAGCGACACCCAGTCGTTGCAGACAGCGCTGAAGAACGCGCTGCGCCAGGCGCCCGACGTGATCCTGATCGGCGAAATCCGCGACCGCGAGACCATGTCCGCCGCCATCGCCTACGCGCAGTCGGGCCACCTGTGCCTGGCCACGCTGCACGGCAACAACAGCTACCACGCGCTCAACCGCATCCTGAGCTTCTACCCGGTGGAAGTGCGCCCCACCATGCTGGGCGACCTGGCTTCCGCGCTCAAGGCCGTGATCTCGCAGCGCCTGGTGCGCAAGATCGACGGCTCGCGCGTGCCCGCCGTGGAGGTCATGCTCAATTCCAAGCTCGTTTCCGAGCTGATCGAAAAGGGCGACTTCTCCGGCGTGAAGGAAGCCATGGAAAAGTCCATGGCCGAAGGCTCCCAGACCTTCGAAGAAGCCTTGGCCCAGCTCATCATGGACGCCAAGATCGACCGCAAGGAAGGCATTGCCTACGCAGACTCGCCCACCAACCTGATGTGGCGCCTGCAAAACGACTTTTCCCTGGCGGCCAACGCCGCCAAGGCCCAGAAGGAAGCGCGCGATGCGCCCGATGATCAGCCCTCGTTCACCGAGATCGTGCTGGACGTCAAGCCCGCCGCCTGAACGACACTTTTCACGCCCCGATGTCCCGCACACTGCACCTCGCCGAACAGCTCATTGCCCTGCCCTCCATCACCCCCGAGGACGCCGGGTGCCTGGATCTTCTGGCCGCCCGCCTGGCGCCCCTGGGTTTCGTGTGCGAACGCCTGGACAGCGGCCCGGCAGACTTCCGCGTCAGCAATTTATGGGCAAAAAGGCCTGCAGCGCTCGCTAAGCGTGCGCAAGCAGCTATCAAAACCATAGTATTTGCAGGCCACACCGATGTCGTTCCCACCGGGCCGCTGGCACAGTGGAGTAGCGACCCCTTTGTGCCGACGCACCGGGACGGCAAGCTCTTCGGCCGCGGCGCCAGCGACATGAAGACCTCGATCGCCGCCTTCGTGGTGGCGGTCGAAGAATTCCTCGCCGCCACGCCCGAGCCGCTGATCACGCTGGCGTTCCTGCTGACCAGCGATGAAGAAGGCCCGTCCGTCGACGGCACCAAGGTCGTGGTCGAGCAGCTGCAGGCGCGCGGCGAGCCCCTGCACTACTGCATCGTGGGCGAACCCACATCGGTGGAGCGCACCGGCGACATGATCAAGAACGGCCGCCGCGGCACCCTGAGCGGCAAGCTCACCGTGCGCGGCATCCAGGGCCACATTGCCTACCCGCAACTGGCGCGCAACCCCATCCACCAGGCGCTGCCGGCACTGGCTGAGCTGGCCGCTACCGAGTGGGACCAGGGCAACGCCTTCTTCCCGCCCACCAGCTGGCAGATCAGCAACATGCACGGTGGCACCGGTGCCACCAATGTGATCCCGGGCGAAGCGGTGATCGATTTCAACTTCCGCTTCTCCACGGAGTCCACGGCCGAAGGCCTGCGCGAGCGCGTGCATGCCCTGCTCGACCGCCACGGCCTGGAGTACGACCTGCGCTGGACGCTGGGCGGCCAGCCCTTCCTCACGACGCCCGGCGAGCTGGTCAGCGCGGTGCAGCAGGCCATCGCCGCTGAAACCGGCCTCACGACCGAGCTGTCCACCACCGGCGGCACCAGCGACGGGCGCTTCATCGCCCAGGTCTGCCCCCAGGTCATCGAGATGGGGCCGCCCAACGCCACCATCCACAAGATCGACGAGCACATCGTCGTGGCCGACATCGAGCCACTCAAGAACATCTACCGCCGCACGCTGGAGAACCTCGACGCTGCGGCGAGGGCCGCTGCATGACGACCGTGCAGAAGCTCATCGACTCCGTCGCCGCGCGCCTGGATGCCGCGGGGGTGGCTTTCGGCCACGGCACCACCAACGCGTTCGATGAAGCCGCCTGGCTGGTGCTCTGGCAGCTGGGGCTGCCGCTCGATGATCTCGATAGCGTGGAAGGCATGCCCATCACTGGCGAGCAGCGCGACGAGGTCGAGGCCCTGCTGAACGAGCGCATCACCACCCGCAAACCCGCCGCCTACCTGACGCAAGAGGCCTGGCTGCAGGGCATACCGTTTTATGTGGACGAACGCGCCATCGTGCCGCGCAGCTTCATTGCCGAGCTGCTGGCCGATGGCAGCGTGGACGAATTCCTGAGCGAGAACACCCGCCGGGTGCTCGACCTGTGCACCGGCAACGGCAGCCTGGCCGTGTTGGCCGCCATGGCGTGGCCCGAGGTGGTGGTGACAGGAGCGGACATCTCGCCCGATGCCCTCGCCGTCGCGCGCATCAACGTCGACAAGCATGGCCTGCAGGAGCGCATCACCCTGCAACTGTCGGACGGCCTGGCAGCCCTGCCCGGCCCGTGGGACCTGATCCTGTGCAATCCACCGTATGTGAACGCAGCCAGCATGGCAGCACTGCCCGCGGAGTACCGCGCGGAGCCAGAGCTCGCACTGGCGGGCGGCAGCGACGGCATGGACTTCATCCGCCAGCTGTTTGCGGCTGCGCCGGCGTGCATGAGCGAAGACGCTGTGATCGTGCTGGAGATCGGCAACGAGCGTGAAAACTTTGAAGCAGCGTTCCCCCAACTGCCGGTTTTTTGGCTCGACACCAGTGCAGGCGAAGACCAGGTTTTGCTGGTGACCCGGCAGGCCCTGATCGCCGAAACCCGCCTCACGGCACAATAGAGGGTTGCGCGCCACGGGTTTGGGCACCGGTTAGACCGGTTGCAAAGCCTTGGGCCCCCTTGATTTTCAATGCCACCCGCCCCGTGCGGGTGCGCCTTTTTCTGAGCTCCGGATGATCACCCTCAAGAACGTTACCCTGCGACGCGGCGCCAAAGTCGTGCTCGACAGCGTGTCTGCCACCATCAACCCCGGCGAGAACGTCGGTTTGGTGGGGCGCAATGGCGCGGGCAAGTCCAGCCTGTTTGCGCTGCTCAGCGGCAAGCTGCACGAAGACGGAGGGGACTTTCACATCCCCAGCAGCTGGCGGATGGCAGAAGTCGCGCAGAACATGCCCGAAACCGACCAGTCGGCCACGGACTTCGTCCTGGAGGGTGACACGCGCCTGGCCGAAGTGCAGCAGCAGTTGCTGGACGCCGAGGCCAGCGACGATGGCATGGCCATCGCCCACGCCTACTCGGACCTGCACGACGCTGGCGCGCACGACGCAGTCGCGCGGGCGCAGGCGCTGATCCTGGGCCTGGGTTTTCGGGTCAGCGAACTCGACAACCCGGTCGACAGCTTCTCGGGCGGCTGGCGCATGCGCCTGCAATTGGCGCGCGCGCTGATGTGCCCCAGCGACCTGCTGCTGCTCGACGAGCCAACCAATCACTTGGACCTGGACGCCCTGGTCTGGCTGGAAGCCTGGCTCAAGCGCTATGCGGGCACCATGATCGTGATCAGCCATGACCGCGAGTTTCTGGATGCCATCACCAACGTGACCCTGCAGATCCAGGCCGGCCAATTGAACCGCTACGGCGGCAACTACAGCAAGTTCGAGGAGCTGCGCGCGCAGCAGCTCGAGCTGCAACAGGCCAGCTTCTCCAAGCAGCAGGAGAAGATGGCCCACCTGCAAAAATTCATCGACCGCTTCAAGGCCAAGGCCAGCAAGGCCAAGCAGGCGCAAAGCCGCGTCAAGCAGCTGGACCGCATGGAGAAGATCGCTCCGGTGCTGGCCGAGGCCGACTTCACCTTCGAGTTCAAGGAACCGGCCAACCTGCCCAACCCGATGCTCGCCATCAGCGATGCGTCGTTCGGCTATGTGGACGACGAGGGCGTGCCCACCACCATCCTCTCGGGCGTGAACCGCTCGGTGCTGGCAGGCCAGCGGATCGGCATTCTGGGTGCCAACGGCCAGGGCAAGTCGACCCTGGTGAAGACCATCGCGCGCACCATGAAGGCGCTGGGCGGCAGCGTGACCGAGGGCAAGGGCCTGAACATCGGCTACTTCGCGCAGCAAGAGCTCGATGTGCTGCGCCCCGCGGAGAACCCGCTGGAGCACATGATCCGCCTGGCCAAGGAGCTGGGCCCAGACCTCAAGCAACCCAGCCGCGAACAGGACTTGCGCAGCTACCTGGGCACGTTCAACTTCACGGGCGACATGGTCAAGCAGGCTGTGGGCACGATGAGCGGAGGGGAAAAAGCCCGCCTGGTGCTGGCGATGATCGTCTGGCAACGCCCCAACCTGCTGCTGCTGGACGAGCCCACCAACCACCTGGACTTGGCCACCCGCGAAGCCCTGGCCATGGCGCTCAACGACTTCGACGGCACCGTCATGCTGGTCAGCCATGACCGCGCGCTGCTGCGCTCGGTCTGCGAGGACTTCTGGATGGTGGGCCGCGGCGTGGTGGGGCCCTTTGACGGGGACCTGGACGCCTACCAGCGCTACCTGCTCGATGAATCCCGGCGTCTGCGCGAAGAGGCACGACTGGCCGATCAGGCGCAGACGTCCACAGCGCGTGCGGACGCCCCCGCTGCGGCTGCCACGCCGCCCGCAGCAGCCGCAGCGGCTGCACCACCGGCCCCTGCAGCCGCCCCCGTGCAGAGCACTCCTGTGGCTGCCCCATCCCCTGCTCGCGATGGACGGGAACAGCGCAAGCTCGATGCCCAGGCGCGGCAACAGCAGGCCGAAAAGACCAAGCCGCTGAAAAAAGAGCTGGAGCAAATCGACAAACGCCTGGCAGCGCTCTCGGCCGAACGGGCCACCCTGGAGCACAAACTGACTGAATCGCTCGCCCCGGCCGACATCGCAGACTGCGGAAAACGGCTGAAAGCCGGCCATGACGAGACGGCGCGACTGGAAGAAAGATGGCTTGAAATTTCTTCGCTGCTGGAGGAAATTCAGGCGGCCGTCGCCGGATAAAAATGTAAAACCCTGTAAGAGATGCTGGATGATTTTGGCATCCAGCGCTTTCTGGGCAACAACTTTTTGCTACAAATAGAGTAGCGGTTTGGAAGCTGAAGAACAGGGGCGTTGCGGTTGCATTTTTTTGCGAAACGCTGTCAACGCATCCGGATGGGCCCGCGTTGTTGGTACATCACAGGAGTTTTTCAGTATGAATACCACCGCAATCTTGTCCGCTTGGCCCGAAGACGAACGCGACCGCAAGCGCGCTCCCGCCCGCTTCTAAGACCGCCGTCCGGCCTCTGTCCTGAATCCCGATCCAAGGATTCCAACCCATGCAAGCCCTGAGCCTTGTTCGCAGACCGTGCATTTCGTGCGCAGGTGCGGCTAGCTGTCTGGCTTCATCCAGGAGGCGTATCCATCAGCAGCGGCTTTGATGCCCTGCATCCATGAATGCACTCCCCCAACAAAAAACCCCGCACTGCGGGGTTTTTGCTTTTTGGGGAAACAGGCTGGGTTTGCGCGGCGCACTTGGCCTCCCATCCTCCTACCCCAAGATCAACCAAGGCCCACCGCTGCGCGCCGCCTTGGGGCGCCTGGGCAGCGGGGTCCTCGCGATGGCCTGTCAGCCCATGTGCAGGCCGCCGTTGACGGAGAAATCGGCACCCGTGGCGTAGCCGCCCTCTTCCGATGCGAGCCAGGCGATGATCGACGCGATCTCGCTAGGTTCACCCAGACGCTTGACGGGCACAGTGGCGACGATTTTCTCCAGCACGTCGGGGCGGATGGCCTTGACCATGTCCGTCCCGATGTAGCCAGGGCTCACGGTGTTGACGGTCACGCCCTTGGTGGCGAGTTCCTGGGCCAGCGCCATCGAAAAACCGTGCATGCCGGCCTTGGCGGCTGAATAGTTGGTCTGGCCTGCCTGGCCCTTTTCGCCGTTGACGGAGCTGATGTTGATGATGCGGCCCCAGCCTTTTTCCACCATGTCCGCCACCACTTGCTTGGTGACGTTGAACATGCTGTTGAGGTTGGTTTCGATCACTGCATCCCAGTCTTCGCGCGACATCTTGAGGAACATGCGGTCGCGGGTGATGCCGGCGTTGTTCACCAGCACGTCGATGGTGCCGTGCTCGGCCTTGGTCTTGCCAAATGCTTCCACGGTGGAATCCCAGTCGCCGACATTGCCCACCGATGCGTAGAAAGTGAAGCCCTGGGCCTTTTGTTCAGCCAGCCATTTGGCATGGTCACGGGTCGGGCCGCAGCCTGCGATGACCTTGAAGCCCTCCTTGTGCAGGCGCTGGCAGATGGCGGTTCCGATGCCGCCCATGCCGCCGGTGACGTATGCGACTTTCTGGCTCATGTGATTTCTCCTTGTTGGTTGTGTAAAGCGCTCACCGCCACTCTAACCAAGAAATCAGACACTGCCGTGAAGGAAAACACTGAACCCCTTTCGTTTTCGACATATTGATATGCCCGCCATGAGCCCTATCTCCGTCTCCTGCGGTTGATCACTGTTTTGGTGCGTTTTGGCAGCCCCGCGATAGCGACATCCGGAAACAAAAAAAGCCGCGCAATGCGCGGCTTTCTCATGGCAGGACCGGGGCCAATGCGGGTCGCAGAGGCTTTCTCCGTGGCCTGGTCGATACCCGATCAGCGCTCCAGCGCCAGCGACACGCCCATGCCGCCGCCAATGCACAGCGCGGCGACGCCTTTCTTCGCGTCGCGGCGCTGCATTTCATGCAGCAGCGTGACCAGGATGCGGCAGCCGGATGCGCCGATGGGGTGGCCGATGGCGATGGCACCACCATTCACGTTGACCTTGGCGGGGTCGATGGCCAGTTCTTTGTTCACAGCGCAGGCTTGCGCGGCAAAGGCTTCGTTCAGTTCGAACAGGTCCACGTCGGCAGCGTTCCAGCCAGCGCGCTCCAGCGCCCTGCGCGTGGCCGACACGGGGCCCATGCCCATGGTGGCGGGGTCAAGGCCCGTGGTGCCAAAGGACGCGATGCGGGCCAGGGGCTTGAGGCCCAGGGCCGCCGCCTTCTTGGCGCTCATCACCACCACGGCGGCCGCGCCGTCGTTCAGGCCCGAGGCATTGCCAGCGGTCACGCTGCCCGCCTTGTCGAACGCGGGGCGCAGGCCGGCCAGGGCTTCTGCATTGGTCTTGCGGTTCAGGTATTCGTCGGCGTTGAAGAGGATGGGATCGCCCTTCTTTTGCGCCAGGCTCACGCCCACGATCTCATCGACGAACTTGCCGGCATCCTGCGCGGCGGCCGCCTTTTGCTGGCTGCCCAGCGCCAGCGCGTCCTGCATGTCGCGGGTGATGCCGTATTGCTTGGCCACGTTCTCGGCGGTGATGCCCATGTGGTACTGGTTGTAGACGTCCCACAGGCCGTCGACGATCATGGTGTCGACGAGTTTCCAGTCGCCCATGCGCTGGCCTTCGCGCGAGCCGGGCAGCACGTGGGGGGCCAGGCTCATGCTCTCCTGCCCGCCGGCCACCACGATCTCGCTGTCGCCCCAGGCCACGGCCTGGGCGGCCAGCATCACGGCCTTGAGGCCAGAGCCGCACACGGCGTTGATGGTCAGGGCCGGGGTTTCCTTGGCCACACCGGCCTTGATGGACGCCTGGCGCGCGGCGTTCTGCCCCACGCCGGCGGTCAGCACCTGGCCCATGATGACTTCGCCGATCTGGTCGGACGACAGGCCCGCGCGGGCGATGGCTTCGCGTATCACGATAGAGCCCAGCTCGGTGGCCGGGGTCTTGGCCAGCGCGCCACCAAACTTGCCCACTGCAGTGCGGGTGGCCGAAACAATGACGATGTCTTCCATGGAATGTCCTTCTTTGTGGTTGGGTCGGTGCGTGCCCGCACAGGCGGGCTTGTCTGGTTGGCGTGAACGGCGGTCTCGCCGGGTAAGGTAATTCTCTCAGGCCTTCAAGTCAGGACTTTTCAGGACTTTTGCTTAACGTAGCTGCCTGGTGCGGGCTCGATGGCCTTGAATTTGGTGCCCTTGCCATACGCCTTGGGCGCGGCGATCTGCTTGCCGGCGTGGCCCTTGAGCCAGCCCGACCAGTCGGTCCACCAGCTGCCAGGGTGCTCGGTGGCACCTTCGAGCCACTGGTCCAGCGTGGCCGGGAACTTGCCGTCGGCGCGTATCCAGTGGCTGCGCTTGCCTTTGGAGGGCGGGTTGATCACGCCGGCGATGTGGCCCGATGCGCCCATCACGAAGCGCTTCTTGCCCGGCAGCACCTGGGTGGAGGCATAGGCGGCAGTGGCTGGCACGATATGGTCTTCGCGCGAGCCGTAGATGTACACGGGCAAGGTCAGCTGGCCCAGGTCCATCTTCTCGCTGCACACGGTGAGCTTGCCGGGTTGCACCAGGCTGTTTTCCAGGTAGAAATTGCGCAGGTACCAGGCATAGAACGGGCCGGGCAGGTTGGTGCTGTCGCTGTTCCAGTACAGCAGGTCGAACGGGGGTGGCGTCTCGCCCTTGAGGTAGTTGCCCACCACGTAGTTCCACACCAGGTCGTTGGGCCGCAAAAAGCTGAAGGTCGATGCCAGGTCCTGCCCCTTCATCAGCCCGCCCTGGCCCATCTGCATCTCGCGGAACTTGACGAAGGCTTCGTCGATGAACACATCGAGAATGCCGGTGTCCGAAAAGTCGATGAGCGTGGTGAGGAAGGTGGCGCTGGCCACAGGCTCTTCGCCCCGCGCCGCCAGCACCGCCAGGGCGTTGCTCAGGATGGTGCCCCCCACACAAAAGCCCAGCGCATTGATCTGCTCGGCCCCGGTGATGCTCTGCACCACGTCGATGGCCGCCATCGCGCCGTCTTCCACATAGTCGTCCCAGGCCTTGTGGGCCAGGGTGTCGTCAGGGTTGCGCCAGCTGACGACGAAGGTGCGGTGGCCCTGCTCCACCGCATAGCGGATGAGCGAGTTCTCGGGCTGCAGGTCCAGGATGTAGAACTTGTTGATGCACGGTGGCACCAGCAGGAAGGGCCGCTCGTACACCTTGGCGGTGAGCGGCTTGTACTCGAGCAGCTGGAACAGCTCGTTCTCGAACACCACGGCGCCCTCGGTGGTGGCCACGTTGCGGCCCACTTCGAACAGGCTTTCGTCCGTCATGGAGACATGGCCCTGCGTGATGTCGTGCAGCAGGTTCTGCATGCCCTTGGCGATGCTCTCGCCCTTGGTTTCGATGGCCTTCTTCTGCGCTTCGGCGTTGAAGGCCAGGAAGTTGCTGGGCGCCATGGCGGCCATCCATTGCTCGACGCCGAAGCGGATGCGCGCCTTGGTCTTCTCGTCGGACTCCACCGCGTCGGCCAGGCCCATCAGGGTGCGGGCGTTGAGCAGGTAGGCAGCGGCAGAAAATGCGGCCACCGGGTTGCTGGCCCAGCCTTCGCCGGAAAACCGCCGGTCCTTGACCTCGGGCGTGCCCTGCAGGCCCTGCGCCCACAGTTGCTTGGCTTCGTCCAGGTACTGCTGCTGCAGTGCCTGCAGCTTGGAGGGAGAAAATTGAAGCTGCGGGGCCGCGGGTGCGGATGCGCCCAGATCCATCTTTTGGAACGACTGCAGTGCCTGCGACCAGCTTTGCCCGAAAATCTGTTGGAACTGCTGGGCGCTATCGGCCCAGGGTGATTCAGAATTCATGCTCTTTCCTCGGTGGTTGGTCGTTCGCAGCGGCTGGGCTGTGTGTCTCGGCTTCATTGTTGCCCACCGGCTTGTGCAAGGCAACGGCTTCACCCCACTCTTGCATCCAACCGCTTGTTCAATACCCGCAATCAATGTACCTGATCGTCATCGTCTGGACCTACGTCACCCTCATGATGGCCGTGGCCGAAGCCACCAGCCCGGTCGGCACCGTGCTGGGGGCCATCGTCACCTTCGTGCTGTATGGACTGCTGCCCATGAGCATCCTGGTGTACATCCTCGGAACACCGTCCCGCAAACGCAAGATCAAGGCGCGCCAGGCGGCCGAGCAGGCTGCGTACGACGCACAGCAGGCGGCAGCCAAATCAGTGGATGCAGACGTCAGCGGCGATGTGGTTGACCTGACACCTGCACCAGGGTCAGTCGCGCCAGATGCAGGCGGCGAAGCGCCCGCTATTCCCCAAGGTGCCGCTGTCGCGCCGGTGCGAAAAGAACCGTGAGGCATTGGTCACCGTGCACCAGGCCAAGCTGCTGTCGTTGCCGTAGATGCTGGTGATGCCCAGCGCCTGCAACCGCAGCCGCGCCAGCCCCGCCAGATCGCACAGGTACTTGCCCGGCATGCCGGCGCGGGGCGTGAAGCAGGCCTGCGCAGCCGCAGACACGTCGCAGAACGCGGCCCGCACCTCGGCACCGACCTCGAATGCGGTGGGCCCGATACAAGGACCTAACCAGGCCATGGTCTCCGGTGCGGCACCAGGGGTCGCCCTCGCAGATGCTGCCAGGAAGCTCGCTTCGATATTGATAGCGACTGGCGCTTGATGGGCAAGCGCAAGAGCACCAAAGCGCCCTACCACAGCCTCCAGCACACCTTGGCCGCCCTGACCGGCCAAGCCTCGCCACCCTGCATGCGCTGCAGCCACCACAGTGCCTGATCGATGGGCCAGCAGCACCGGCAGGCAGTCGGCCACCATGATCGTGCAGGCCACGCCGGTGTCCGTGGCCACGCAGGCATCGGCATCGGTGCCATCGGCCGTGGCGTGGTCAAGCTGCACCACGCCGTCGCCATGCACCTGGTTCAAAAAGACGGGCCGCACGCCGGCGGACACGGCCTGCACACGGGCCTGCAAGCGCAGGCGGTTGGTGTGCACGGCCGCGGGGTCGTCGCCCACATGGGTGCCCAGGTTCAGGCTGTCGTAGGGCGGCTGGCTGACTCCGCCGGTGCGCGTGGTGCACAGCGCATGCACGCCCGGTGGCGCAGGCCAGTCGGGCACCAGCCAGTCGGCGCTGGCCCCTGGGGCAGCAGTGTGGCCGGTCAAGCTTCGTGGTCCGGGCAGGCCGAAGGCTGGGCCTTCTGGAATGCAGGCAGTGCCATGCACGCCACGTGCACGCCCATGGTGAGCGGCAGGCCGTCGAGGTTCACCTTGAAACGCTGGGCATTGAAGATCTGCGGCACCAGGCAACAATCGGCCAGCGTGGGCGTGTCGCCCCAGCACAGCAGCGACGGCGGCAGGCCCTGGCTCTCGCGCTCCTGTGCCAGCAGGCCCAGCTGGCGCTCGAAGGCCTCCAGCCCGCTGCGGGCCCAGTGGTGGTACCACGTGTTCTTGGCCTCTTCGTCCACCTTGAGTTCATGCACCAGGTACTTGAGCACCCGCAGGTTGTTGATGGGATGGATCTCGCACGCCACCATCTGTGCCAGCGCACGCACCCGTGCTCGTGCCAGCGGGTCGGCGGGCAGCAGCGCGGGCGTGGGATGCGTTTCGTCGAGGTATTCGATGATGGCCATCGACTGCACCAGCGCTGCGCCATCGTCGGTTATCAGCGTGGGCACCAGCGCATCGCCCACGCGGCTGGCGTAGGCCGGTTGTCGGTGCTCGCCTTTGACCAGGTGCACCGGCAGGTAGTCGTAGTCCAGGCCCTTGATCGCCAGCGCGATGCGCACGCGGTAGGACGCGGAGGAGCGAAAGTAGTTGTAGAGCTGCATGCGAAGGTCTCGGGATGGGTACGGCGCACTGCACGCCGGGGTGGTGGGCGGGGTGCGCCGTCGGCGCGTGTCGCCGGGCCGGGTGCAATCAGGCGCCCGAGGCGCCCGCGGGGTCCTGGTGGTGGTAGACCACCTTGGTCAGCATGGCCATGAGGTCGCTGCGCTCCTGCGCATCGAGCGGGGCCATCAGGCGCTCCTGCACGCGCTGTGCGGCGTCGCGCATCTGCAGGGCCGCGACTTCGCCCTCCGGGGTGATCCACAGCAGCTTGCGGCGGCGGTCGCGGGTGTCGGGTTCGCGGCGGATCCAGCCGCGCTTTTCGAGCCGGCCGATCACCGAGCCCGACGTGGCCGCATCGAATGCGACGCGCGATGCCAAGGTGACCTGGTCCTCGCCCGGCTGGGCCAGCAGCTCGTGCAGGATGGCGAACTGCACCGGCGTCACATCGAACCCGGCCGTCTCTTCCATGAAAAGTGCCACGGTCCGCTGGTGTGCGCGGCGAACCAGGTGGCCTGGCGTGTTGTGGAAATCGAAGCTCTTTGCCATGGGCGCGAGTGTAGCCTCTGGCAGCGCGGGCCTTGCAGCCATGGCACACTGCCACTTTCGGGCTGGCTGCGGTGCCCCCGGGTCCACAGACCCCGTCGCCGCGCTTGTCACGGCCCGTTGCGGCCCGTGGCGGCTGGACAACGGCCGGGCCCGTCATTCACATCATCGAGCGACACAAGAAAAGAAAGGCAGACATGAGCTACGTGTTTTCTCCCGCGCCGGTGGCCAGCGTGCCCGTGGTGGGCAGCGGCGACCGTTTTCCCGTCCACCGCATCTACTGCGTGGGCCGCAACTACGAAGAGCATGCCAAGGAGATGGGCTTCACCGGCCGCGAGCCGCCCTTCTTCTTCATGAAGCCGGCCGATGCCATCGTGGTGGTCAACGCGGGCGAAACGGGCCAGCTGCCCTACCCCACCCTCACCGCCAACCTGCACCACGAGATCGAGCTGGTGGTGGCCATTGGCAAGGGCGGCAAGAACATCGCTGCCGCCGACGCGCTCTCGCACATCTACGGCTACGCCGTGGGCCTGGACATGACGCGCCGCGACCTGCAGAACGACATGAAGAAGCAAGGCCGCCCCTGGTGCATCGGCAAGGGCTTTGACGCCAGCGCACCCATCGGCCCCATCACGCCCGCAGCCCAGGCGGGCGACGTCTCCAACGCCGGCATCTGGCTGCAGGTCAACGGCGCCGACAAGCAGCGCAGCACCGTGGCGCAGCTGATCTGGAACATCGCCGAGACCATCGAGCACCTGTCCGCAGCCTGGGAGCTGCAGCCCGGCGACCTGATCTACACGGGCACCCCCGAAGGCGTGGGCGCCGTGGTGCGCGGTGACGTGCTGGAAGGTGGCGTGGAAGGCCTGGGCACGCTGCGCCTGACCGTGGTGTGACCACCGACGGCGCGCGCACCGTGGCCCGCTGTGCACGGCCTTGCATTGGCCGGCCCTGCGCACAGGCCTTGGCGCCCGCGCCGCCCGCTACACTATGCTTTTCATAGCTGCTTGCGCATGCTGAACAAGCGGTAGCGGCCTATTTGAACCAAAAACCACGCATGACCTTCCGCAGCCCCATCCAACACTGCCGCGCCTGCGGCACCGCCGTGGTCTACCGCCTGCCCGACGACGGCGATACCAAGCTGCGTGCCGTCTGCCCTGCCTGCAACACCGTGCACTACGAAAACCCGCTCAATGTGGTGGGCACGGTGCCCGTCATGGCGGATGGGCGCGTGCTGCTGTGCAAGCGCAACATCGAGCCGCGCTGGGGCAAGTGGACGCTGCCGGCCGGGTTCATGGAGCTGGAAGAAACCACGGCCCAGGGCGCCGCGCGCGAGACGGATGAGGAAGCCGGTGCGCAGATCGAGATGGGCCCGCTGTTCAGCCTGCTCAATGTGCCCCGCGTGGGGCAGGTGCATTTCTTCTACCGGGCCCACTTGCTCAGCGACCAGTTCAACCCGGGTTTCGAGACCATCGAGGCGCGCCTGTTCACCGAAGACGAGATCCCGTGGGACGAGATCGCCTTTCGCACGGTCAAGGAAACGCTGGAGGCCTACTTCGCGGACCGCAAGGCGGGCAGCTTCGGACTGCACTGCATCGACATCGAGTAGCGAGCCGCGAGCCGCACAGCGACACGCTGGCGGTCGCACCCCACCCCACCCTACCCACCATGCCCTTGCCTTCTGCCCCACCCACTGCGGCGGCACCACCGGACGGGATGCCCAGCTACCGGTTGCTCACCGGCCCCGACGATGCCGCGTTCTGCCGCCGGCTGAGCGATGCGCTGGCGCTGGGCTACGTCCTGCACGGCTCGCCCGCAGCCACGTTCAACGGCTAGACCGTGATCGTGGCGCAGGCGGTCATCTGGCCGGGCGTTCGGCACACAACGCTCTAGGCAGGCATCGGCGAGGCAACGCTGCCACGACCAGAGCGATGACTCCAGCGCTGCGCATGTCTGACCGCTAACCGCCCGTGCGTTCCTCGGCGGGCACCGGTGGTGCCGTCGAACCCGGTGGGTCATGCGTCACCGGTGGCAGCCCGCCGGGCCCTTGCCCCGGCATCTGGGGCTGCGACTGCGGGTCGCCGCCGAACAACCCACGGATCCAGTCGCGCATCGCGCCGAGCGGGGCATCGGCCGGAGGCGGCATCTGCGACGGCGGCGGCGTGGTGTCGAACTCGTCGAAGAAGCGCTCCTGGCCATCGATCACCTTGGTGCGGATGGCCTGCTGCATGAAGTCGCCCACCATGGGCAGCGCGCTGCGGGCGCCCTGACCCCAGTGGTCGCTGCGCAGCGTGATGCGGCCGTCGTTGAAGCCCGCCCAGGCGCCCGCCACCACGTGCGGCTGCATCAGGATGAACCAGCCGTCCGTGTTGTCCTGCGTGGTGCCCGTCTTGCCCGCCACGTCGGCCTGGATGCCGTAGCGCGAGCGGATCGCCGTGGCCGTGCCCCGGTCCACCGCACCGCGCATGGTGTTGCGCAGCACCTGGGCGGCGCGCGCGTCGAAGACGGCCTCGGGCACGGGCTTGGCAAAGGTCTCCAGCACCTTGCCGTGGCGGTCCTCGATGCTGGTGATGAGCACCGGCTCCACATAGCGGCCCAGGTTCACGATGCTGCTGTAGGCCGAGATCATCTCCTTGAGCGTCACCGGGCTCGTGCCGAGTGCCAGCGAGGGCACTTCTTCCAGCGGCGACTGGCGCACGCCCAGCGCCCGCGCCACCTCGGCCACGCGGGCCGGGCCCACCTGGTGCATCACCTGGGCGGTGATGGTGTTCTTGGACAGCGCCAGACCGTCGGCCAGGCTCATGGGCTGGTCGCTCGGCGGGCCGCCGTCGGTGGGGCGCCACACGCGGCCGCCGCCCAACGGGATTTCCACCGCAGCGTCCATCAGCATGTTGGTGGGCTGGGCACCCTGCGCAAACGCGGCGCCATAGACGAAGGGCTTGAAGGTGGAGCCCGGCTGGCGGCGCGCTGCCTGCACATGGTCGAACGGGTCCTGCGCGAAGTCGCGGCTGCCCACCCAGGCCAGCACGTGGCCGGTGACAGGGTCCTGCGCCAGAAAGCCGGCCTGCACCCGTGTCTTCTCGGCACGCAGCTTCTGCAGGAAGGCCTCGTCCGCCAGCAGCGCCTTCTGGGCGTCCTCGGGCGTCTCGCCCTTGTCGACGGCCGCGCGGAACTCAGCGCTTTCGCGCACCAGCGTCTGCACCAGCTCGTTGCCCGGCCCCCAGCCGTCGCGCTTGCTCCAGGCGGCGTCGGCCACGGTTTGCAGCTGCTTGCCCTGGCGGGCCACGGCCTGGTTGGCAAAGTTCTGCAGCCGAGAGTCGATGGTGGTGCGGATCACCAGGCCATCGGCATACAGGTTGTAGCCATGGCTGTCGGCCCAGTCGATGAGCTGCTTGCGCAGCTGCATCGCAAAGTGCGGCGCCGGGCCCATGACCTCGGTCTGGCGCTCGAAGTTCACGCGCAGCGGGCGCTTTTGCAGATCATCGAACTGCGCCTGCTCCAGCTTGCCGCGCTTGACCATCTGCGACAGCACGGTGTTGCGCCGTGCCTGGGCGCGCTCGGGGTTGAGCACGGGGTTGTAGTAGGCCGTGCCCTTGAGCATGCCGATCAGCGTGGCGCTTTCGAGCACCGTGAGCTTGTCGGCCGACTTGTCGAAGTACGTGCGGGCCGCCATCTCGATGCCGTAGGCGTTGTACAGAAACGGTACGGTGTTGAGGTACGTCTCCAGCACCTCGTCCTTGCTGTACGAGGCCTCGATCTTCACCGCCGTGATCGCCTCCTTGAGCTTGCGCGTCAAGGCCTGCGGAAACACCCGCGAACGGCCGATCTCGTCCGGGAACAGATTGCGCGCCAGCTGCTGTGTGATGGTGGAGCCGCCCTGCGGGTCGCCGCGCAGCGTGTGCACCACCGACGACGCCGTGCGGCGCCAGTCGAGCCCGAAGTGGTTGTAGAAACGGTGGTCCTCGGTGGCGATCAGCGCGTCCACCACGTGGGGCGAGATCTTGTCGAGCTCGACCCATTCGCGGTTCGCCCAGCGGTACTCGGCCAGCAGCTTGCCGTCCACCGACATGAGCTGCGCGGGCAGCTCGCTCTTGGCCTTGCGGATGTCGGCGGTGGACGGCGTGAACGGGATCAGCGCCAGCGTGTACACCAGCACCGCCGCGGGCACCGACAGCGCCCCCCAGAACAGTGCCAGGCGCAGCGGCCGGGGCATCCAGGCGAACAGGCCCGCCAGCCAGCGGAAGAACGCCGCGGCACGGGCCTTGAAGGAAAGCAGCAATGTGCGCATCAAAAACTCGAAAAAATGAAAGGTGCCTCAGGCACCAGGGCCGGACAGCAGAGCCAGCATGCCGGCTTCGTCCAGCACCGGCACGCCCAGCTCTTCGGCCTTGGCCAGCTTGCTGCCCGCCTCTTCGCCAGCCACGACGTAGCTCGTCTTCTTGCTGACGGAGCCCGAGACCTTGGCGCCTGCGGCCTCCAGCATGTCCTTGGCCTCGTCACGGCTCAGGGTGGGCAGCGTGCCCGTGAGCACGATGGTCTTGCCGGCCAGCACCTGCGGTGCCTTGTCGGCACGGGCCGATTCGGACCAGGTCACGCCGCAGGCGCGCAGTTGCTCGACCACTTCGCGGTTGTGTGGCTGTTGAAAGAAGGTGTGCACGCTCTGCGCGACGATGGGGCCCACGTCGGGCACCTCCAGCAGTTGCTCCACGGTGGCGGCGGTCTCTTGCGTTGCGCCCATCAGCGCGTCGAGCGTGCCGAAATGCTTGGCCAGGTCCTTGGCGGTGGATTCGCCCACCTGGCGGATGCCCAGGCCGAACAGAAAGCGCGGCAGCGTGGTCTGCTTGGACTTTTCGAGTGCGGCGAGCACGTTCTGCGCAGACTTCTCGGCCATGCGCTCCAGCGCCACCAGGGACGACAGGCCCAGGCGGTACAGGTCGGGCAGCGTGCGGATGACGTTGGACTCGACCAACTGGTCCACCAGCTTGTCCCCCAGGCCCTCGATGTCCATCGCGCGGCGGGCGGCGAAGTGCAAAATGGCTTCCTTGCGCTGCGCGGCGCAGAACAGGCCGCCAGTGCAGCGGTGGTTGGCCTCGCCCTTCACCCGCACCACATCGCTGCCGCACACCGGGCAGGTCTTGGGCATGTGGAAGTTGGGCACATAGCCGACCCGGTTGCCTGGCATCACACCCACCACTTCGGGGATCACGTCGCCGGCGCGCCGCACGATGACGGTGTCGCCCACGCGCACACCCTTCTTGCGGATCTCGAACAGGTTGTGCAGCGTGGCATTGGTCACGGTGACGCCCCCCACGAACACCGGCGCCAGGCGCGCCACGGGCGTGATCTTGCCGGTGCGGCCCACCTGCACGTCGATGCCTTCCACCTTGGTGGCCATCTCCTGCGCAGGGTATTTGTGGGCCACCGCCCAGCGCGGCTCGCGCGTCTTGAAACCCAGGTCGCGCTGCAGCTGCAGCGCGTTGACCTTGTAGACCACGCCGTCGATGTCGTAGGGCAAGGCGTCGCGGCCGGCGCCCACCTGCTGGTGGTACGCTACTAATTCTGTAGCGCCTGTCGCAATCTGGACCTGCGCCGCGACCGGAAAACCCCAGGATTTGAGCGTCTGCAGCAGCTCGAAATGCGTGCGGAACACCGGCCCGCCCTCCGCGGCCGGGGTGATGGCGCCCAGGCCGTAGGCAAAAAAGCTCAAGGGACGCTGCAGCGTGATGTTCGAATCCAGCTGCCGCACCGCGCCCGCCGCCGCATTGCGCGGGTTCACAAACGTCTTGCCACCCTGCTCGCGCTGGCGCTCGTTGAGCGCGTCGAAGTCGGCGCGGCGCATGTAGACCTCGCCGCGCACTTCCAGCAGGGGCGGCACGCCGTCGGGCAGCGTCAGCGGGATCTGGCGGATGGTGCGGATGTTGTGGGTCACGTCCTCGCCCACCTCGCCATCGCCGCGCGTGGCGGCCTGCACCAGACGGCCTTTTTCGTAGCGCAAGTTCATGGCCAGGCCGTCGAACTTGGGCTCGGCCACGTACTCGATGGCCGGGTCGGCGTCCGACAGGCCCAGCTCGCGCCGCACCCGGGCATCGAACGCCTGGGCCCCCGTGGCCTCGGTGTCGGTTTCGGTGTGGATGCTCAGCATCGGCACCGCATGGCGCACCGCCGTCAGGCCCTCCATCACCGCCCCGATCACGCGTTGCGTGGGCGAGTCGGAGGTGATGAGGTCGGGGTGCTCGGCCTCCAGCGCCTGCAGTTCGCGAAAGACCCGGTCGTACTCGGCATCGGGCACGGTGGGCTCGTCCAGCACGTAGTACTGGTGCGCCCAGCGCTGCAACTGGTCGCGCAGCGCTTTGGTTTTGATAGCTGCCTGCGCTGGGCTGGTCTGCGCTGCGGCGGAAAAAAGTTGGGATTGTTCAGTCATGGGGTGCCCCACTGGGATTCTCTCGGGCAACACCGGGTTCCTTGCGCGCCAGCCGGACCAGCGTTGCGCTCATGTCTTGCACTAGCTGAACAGCCTGCGCGCCAGTACGGACCCCGCCGACAGGTCGCGCCCGTCGAGCTGGTCGTACAGCAGCTCCAGGTCGGCCGTGATCGGGTCCATGGCCATCGCGGGCAGCGGGTGGCCGTTCTGGTCGCACAGCACGCCGTCCATGGCGTCGCACAGGGCCTTGCCCACGTCGCGCAGGCGGGCGAAGGGCTGCTCGGAGCGGTGCACCTGGGCAACGTCCAGGCTCAGGGTGATGTCGCGGATGGCGGACTGGTCCGGGTCGTCCGCCAGTGCGGCGGCGGTGTCGTAGCCCAGCGTGAGCAGGGGCGGCAGGCCCGCGGCGCTGGTGGCGGGCAGCACCAGCCGGCCGGGCATGGCACCGGCCACAAAGCCCAGGCGGCCGGCGTTCTGCTGCACATAGCCGGGGCTCCAGGCAGCCTGGCGGGCGCGCAGCATGAAGGCTAGTTGCGCGTCGTGGTCGCTGGCGAACTGGTCCAGCTCGCGGGCGCGGGCCACCTCCTGCAGCATGTCGGGGAAGTCGGGCGCGGCATTGATCGCGTCCGCAAACGCCTGCACCTTGACCACGAACTCCGAGAATTCGATCTCATTGAGCGCGCCCATGCGGTTGGCCAGTTGCACCCCCGCCTGGAAGGCCTGGTAGCGTTGGCCGGGCGCGGGCGTTTCCCACTGCTGGGTGGCTTCGTTCAAGCCTTCGATGGCAAAGGGCTTGCTGCCTGCGCGCCGCGTGGGCGGCAGTGCCGCCAGTGCGGCGTCGCCCGAGACGACATGCTCAGGCTGCAGCGGCGCGATCACATCGATGAGCGGATCCAGCCCCGGGCGGCGCTCCACCGAGAACGAGGGCACGGGCATCTGCAGCGCATCGGTCGGGTCCACCGCGTGTTCGGACGACGGGTCCGTGCCGCGGTCCAGGGCCTGCAATTCGTCGGGCGTGAGCTCCACCGCACCGCCCCCCTCAAAGCCGGGCTCCTGGCGCAGCGCGGGCTCGGCCATGCCACTGCCGGGCGTGCCCCGCTCGGCCTCCTGGGGCACCGCGCGCTTGGGAGCGTTGCGGCGCGATGTCCAGGTGTTGTAGGCCACGATACCGGCCAGCAGCAGGCCACCGATGATCGCCAGACTGAGTTGAAGTGTGCTCATAAAAATGTTTTTCTAGCTATCCCATGGCCCGGTGTGCCACCCAGCCACCTTCGAGAGCCCCACGCGCCGCGTTGCACCACCGGCGCAAGCCGACCCGCGCCACTTTAGGCGCTGCTGGGCCGGCAGGCCGTAGGCGGCACCCCCGCCCGGGCGCAGGTGCACCGCGAATCATGCGGGTTCCGCTCATGCCTCGGCCATCGAGAGTGCGCTTTCCATGTCCACCGCCACGATGCGCGAGACGCCCTGCTCCTGCATGGTCACGCCGATGAGCTGCTCGGCCATCTCCATCGCGATCTTGTTGTGGCTGATGAACAGGAACTGCGTGCCCTTGGACATGCTGGACACCAGCTTCGCGTAGCGCTCGGTGTTGGCATCGTCGAGCGGCGCGTCCACCTCGTCCAGCAGGCAGAACGGCGCGGGGTTGAGCTGGAAGATCGCAAACACCAGCGCGATGGCCGTGAGGGCCTTTTCGCCGCCGGACAGCAGGTGGATGGTCTGGTTCTTCTTGCCGGGCGGCTGCGCCATCACCTGCACGCCGGAGTCCAGGATTTCGTCGCCGGTGATGATGAGCTTGGCCTGCCCGCCGCCGAAGAGCTCGGGGAACATGCGCCCAAAGTGCGCGTTCACGGTGTCGAAGGTGCCCGACAGCAGCTGGCGCGTTTCGCCGTCGATCTTGCGGATCGCGTCTTCCAGCGTGTTCATGGCTTCGGTCAGGTCGGCGGTCTGCGCATCGAGGAAGATCTTGCGCTCGCTGGCCAGCTTGAGTTCGTCCAGCGCGGCCAGGTTGACCGCGCCCAGCGCGGTGATCTCGCGGTGCAGGCGGTCGATTTCGCCCTGCAGACCGGTCACGCGCACATTGCCATCCCCGATCGACTGGGCGATGGCGTCCAGGTCGGCCTGTGCGTCGGTCAGCAGCGTGGTGTACTGCTCCAGGCCCAGGCGCGCGGCCTGCTCCTTGAGCTGGAATTCGGTGATGCGGGCGCGCAGCGGGTCCAGGGCCCGTTCGAGCTGCATGCGGCGTTCGTCGCTCGCGCGCAGCTTGGTGGTGAGGTCGTCGTACTCGCTGCGCTGGGCGCCCAGCGCCTTCTCGCGCTCCATCTTCACGTCCAGGGCCTGCTGCAGCCCGCCCTGCGCGGCGGCGTCGGACAGGCGGGCCAGCTCGTCGCGGGCGCGCTGCTGCTCGTCGGCCAGAGCGGTCGCCTGCTGGGTGGCGGTCTCGATGGAGCGGTTGAGTTCGCCGCGCCGTGCCTCCAGGCTGCGCTGGGAGAACGTGGCCTCCTGCGCCTGGCGCTCCAGCGCGCGCTGCTGCTCGCGGCAGGCGGCCAGCTTGCGCTCGGCCTCGATCACGTTGTCGCCCAGTTGGGCTTCGCGCTCCTGGCTGTCGGCCAGCTGCATGTCCAGCTCTTCGAAGCGCGCCTCGGCCGCCACGCGGCGCTCCTGCAGGTCGGCCAGCTGGGCCTCCACCTCGGCCAGGTCGGCGTCGATCTGCTGGCTGCGCGCCCGAGTCTGCTCGGCCAGTTGCGCAAGGCGCATGGTCTCGACCTGCAGCTCGTGCGCGCGGCTCTGGGTTTCGGTGGCTTCGCGGCGGGCGGCCACCAGTCGCTGCGAGGCGTCGGCATAGGCAGCCTCGGCGCGGACCAGCGCGGCGCGGGATTCTTCGGCGATCAGGGCCTGGGCGCGCAGCTCTTTCTCCAGGTGCTCGATCTCCTGCGCGCGCGCCAGCAGGCCCGACTGCTCGGAATCCTGGGCGTAGAAGCTCACGCTGTGGGCGCTGACTGAGTGCCCGGTGGGCACGAACACGACCTCGCCAGGCTGCAGGCTCGCGCGGCGGCTCAGGGCTTCGTCCAGCGTCGGGGCGGTGGTGCAGCCCTGCAGCCAGTCGGTCAGCACGGCGCGCAGGCCAGCATCGTTCAGGCGCAGCAGGTCCGACAGGCGCGGGTTCTGCGATGGCGCATCGGGCTGGCCGGCTGCCGGCGCGCTGTAGAACGCCAGCCGTGCGGGCGGTGCATCGGTGCCGCCCGATCCGAGAAAGCCGCGCACCATGTCCAGGCGACCGACTTCAAGGGCGCCCAGGCGTTCGCGCAGCGCGGCTTCCAGCGCGTTTTCCCAGCCCTTTTCGATGTGGATGCGGCTCCACAGGCCCTGCAGGCCATCCAGGCCATGCTTGGCCAGCCAGGGGCGCAGCTTGCCGTCGGTCTTGACCTTTTCCTGCAGCGCCTTCAGGGCCTCCATGCGGGCCGACAGGTCGGCCTGGCGCGCGCTTTCAGTGTTCACGGCCTGCTGGCGCGTGCGGCGGTCGTCGTCGAGCTGGGGCACGGACTCCTGCAGCTCGTGCAGGCGGGCTTCGGTGGTTTCGGCGATCTCCTGGGCTTCTTCCAGTTGCTCGCGCAGGTTGGCAAGGCGCGCCTCGTCCGGGGCGGCCAGCGCGTTGCGGTCGGTGCGCAGCCGCTCGAAGCGGCTGTCGAGCTGGCGGCTTTGCTCGTCGATGCTGCGCTGCTCGGCGGCCAGCACGCCGATCTGCTGCTGCACCTGCACCACGCTGCCGCGCTGCTCGCTGGCCCGGCTCTGGGCCTGGCGCAGAGCGTCTTCCAGGTCGGGCAGCTGCATCGCCTGTTCTTCGACCTGGGCGGCCAGCATCTCGGCGCGCTCTTCGGCATCCACACCGGCACCGGCCAGGTTTTCAAGCTCGATGTCGGCCTCTTCCTTGCGCGACTGCCACTGCGCGATCTGCTCGGCCAGCGTGACCAGCCGCTGCTCCACGCGCTGGCGGCCTTCGACCACGTAGCGGATCTCGGCTTCGAGCTTGCCGACTTCGGCCGTGGCTTCGTACAGCCGGCCCTGGGCCTGGTTGACCTGGTCGCCGGCCGCATAGTGGGCCTGGCGGATGGTTTCGAGGTCGGACTCCACCGCGCGCAGGTCGGCCATCCGCGACTCGAGGTCGTTCACGGCCTGCAGGCCATCGAGGCGCACCTTGGTCTGGTCGGCTTCGGCGTCGGCGCGCTTCAAGAACCACAGCTGGTGCTGCTTGAGCGTGGCGTCAGCGTTCAGCGCGTTGTACTTGGCGGCCACTTCGGCCTGCTTTTCCAGCTTTTCGAGGTTGGCGTTGAGCTCGCGCAGGATGTCTTCGACCCGCGTGAGGTTCTCGCGCGTGTCCGACAGGCGGTTTTCGGTCTCGCGGCGTCGCTCCTTGTACTTGGAGACGCCCGCGGCCTCTTCGAGGAACAGGCGCAGCTCTTCGGGGCGCGATTCGATGATGCGGCTGATGGTGCCCTGGCCGATGATGGCGTAGGCCCGCGGGCCCAGGCCCGTGCCCAGGAACACGTCCTGCACGTCGCGGCGACGCACGGGCTGGTTGTTCAGGTAGTAGCTGCTGGTGCCGTCGCGCGTGAGCACGCGGCGCACAGCCACTTCGCCGTACTGGCCCCACTGGCCGCCGGCGCGGTGGTCGGAGTTGTCGAACACCAGCTCCACGCTGGCGCGGCTGGCCTGCTTGCGGGTGGTGGTGCCGCTGAAGATCACGTCCTGCATGGACTCGCCGCGCAGCTCGCTGGCCTTACTCTCGCCCAGCACCCAGCGCACCGCGTCCATGATGTTGGACTTGCCGCAGCCGTTCGGACCCACCACGCCCACCAGTTGGCCGGGCAGCATGAAGTTGGTGGGTTCAGCGAACGACTTGAAACCGGAAAGCTTGATGGAGGTAAGACGCACGGGTCAGGGGGCGGGCAATGAGGGGCGGGACTTCAGTGGCAAAAAGTGGTGCCGCAGGGGCGTTCCAGGCAAGGAGCGCACAGGCTGCGGCAAGGCCGGAATGATACCGCGCCGCCTGGGCGGCTCCCCCACGGGCCGGCCCCGGCAACGCTCCAAAAGCAAACACCTGGGAAATATTTGGCAAAAACAGCCTCTACCGCTTGTGGTGCAAGCGCCAGCTGCTATCAATTTTGAACATCTCGGTGCCGCGTGGCTGCCCGGAATGCCGGCTCGCGCAACCAGGCCATCAGGGCAGCACGCACACCTGGTTGCGCCCGTCGGCCTTGGCCTGCAGCAATGCCTGGTCGGCGCGGGCCACGGCGTCCGCCAGGTGCTGCAGGCAGGGAATCTCGCTCACGCCGATGGATACCGTGAGCGGCACCGGGTCGGTGATGGCCGCCACGCTCTTGCGCAGCTTCTCGGCCACGACCAGGGCGTCCTGCAGGGGCGTCTGCGGCAGGCAGACCATGAACTCCTCGCCGCCCCAGCGCACTACCTCGTCGCCGCGCCGCAGGGCATGCTGCAGCGTGCGCGCCACCGCCTGCAGGGCCTGGTCGCCCACCGAATGCCCGTGCTGGTCGTTGATGCTCTTGAAGCGGTCCATGTCCAGCATGAGCAGCGACGAAGGCGGCTCGAACAGCGAGGTGCGGTACACGCGCCGGTCGATGAGGTCGAGCGCATGGCGGTTGAGCAGGCCGGTGAGCGCATCGTGGTAGGCCGCGCGCTGCAGCTCGCTGCGCTCGGACGCCACCGTCATCAGCGAGCCGAACAGCTCGGCCAGCGTGGCAAACAGGCTCACGCCCACCTCGTCGAAATAGCCGTCGCGGTCCGCGTACAGCACGAAGATGCCGCTGTAGCCGTTGAACGCGGAACTGATGGGCAGGGCCACCACGTGGTGGATGCCGTGCTGGCGTGCTGCGTCGCGCCACGGGCCGAACAGCGAGAACTGCGACACCGTGAAGGGCTCGGCCGGCGCGCCGCTGTCCAGCGCCGAGAACGCGGGGCCGATGCGGGTGAGCAGGTTGCGCTCGATGCACAGCGACTCGGCGTAGGCTGACGCCGGGCCGGCGAACACCTGCGGGCGGATGGTCTGCGTGTCGGACGGACCGAACCACGTCCAGGCCAGGCGGATGTGGGGGGTGATCTCGACGATGGCCTGGCAGATGCCGCGGATGATCTCCAACTCGCCACGGCCCAGGATGAGCTGCGCGGAGCGCTTGAGCAGCATCTCGGCGATGGCGGACTTTTCGCGCTGCGCGTCGAACTCGCCGGAGTCGGTGGCCGACGGGCCCGCGGGCGGGGCCGCCGCTTTTTTCTTCAACAGGAACATGGTGGTCAGGGCCCTGGCTGGCGGTGGCAATCGGAGGGCCGCAGCCCATCACGCATGCTGCAGCCCGCTGGCGTTGGTGTTGCGCACCAGCGCCTCGAACTCGGCCACCGGTACCGGCGGGCTGAACAGGTAGCCCTGCCAGGCGTGGCATTGGTGGCGCTCCAGAAACTCGCGCTGGGCTTCGGTCTCCACCCCCTCGGCGATCACGCGCAGGCCCAGGCTGGTACCCAGCGCCACCACGGTGCGCGCGATGGCGGCATCGTTGGGGTCGGTGAGCACGTCGCGCACAAAGCTCTGGTCGATCTTGAGCTGGTCCAGTGGCAGCCGCTTGAGGTAGGCGAGCGAAGAATACCCGGTGCCGAAGTCATCCAGCGAAAAGCCCAGTCCATAACCCTTGAGCTGCCCCATCTTCTCGATGGTGTCTTCCACATCCTGCAGCAGCAGGCCCTCGGTCATCTCCAGCTTGAGCTGGTGTCCCGGCGCGCCCGAGCTGGCGAGCGCCTCCAGCACCTGGGCCACGAAGTTGTGCTGGTGGAACTGGCGCGGGCTCACATTCACCGCCAGGCTCAGCGCCGCCAGTTCGGGGTATTCCGCCCAGGCCGACAGCTGGCTGCAGGCCATCTTGAGCACCCATTCGCCCAGGGGAAGGATGAGGCCCGTCTCTTCGGCCAGCGGGATGAAGTGCGCGGGCGAGACAAAGCCGTCGCGCGGGTGGCGCCAGCGCAGCAGCGCCTCGGCCCCGGTGATGCGGCCGCGGTCGATCTGCGGCTGGTAGTACAGCTCGAACTGGCCCAGCGCCAGGCCGATGCGCATGTCGCGCTCCAGCGTGGCCCGCGCGCTCACGGCGGCCTGCATCTTGGGGTCGTAGTAGCGCAGCGTGTCGCGGCCTGCGCTCTTGGCCTGGTAGAGCGCGAGATCAGCGCGCTTGAGGAGTTCGTCCACCGTCTCGCGCATGCCGCTGAACACGGTGACGCCCATGCTGAGCGAGCTGTGGTGCGCGGCGCCGTGCAGCATGTAGGGCGCGCGCAGCGCCGCCAGGATGCGCTGGCCCACCTCCTCGCTGCGCGCGGCGGCTTCTTCGGGGTTGTCGCCCAGGTCTTCCAGCACCACGACGAACTCGTCGCCCCCCTGGCGGGCGACGGTGTCGTCCTCGTGCACGCATTCGCGCAGGCGCTGCGCCACCTGCAGCAGCAGGTGGTCGCCGCTGTCGTGGCCGCGGGTTTCGTTCAGGGTCTTGAAGTTGTCCAGGTCCAGCAGCAGCAAGGCCCCGCTGCGGTGGTGGCGCGTGCTCGCCGCCAGCGCCTGCTGCAGCCGGTCCATGAGCAGGCGGCGGTTGGGCAGGCTGGTGAGCGGGTCGTAGTAGGCCAGGTTGTTGATTTCCTCCTCGGCCGCCTTGCGCTGGCTCAGGTCCTGCATGGTGACCAGGTGCCCGCCTTCCACCTGCACGCCCGAGACCTCGATCGGGCGCTTGGTGCCGTCGCGGCAGGTGATGAGGTATTCGGCACCGGGGATCACGCCGTCCACGCCCGCGGCGCGCTTGACCGCAGCGCGCCAGCCGTCGCGCACGGCCTCGCGTTCGGCCACATTGGGAAAGGCGCGCTGCCACCAGGTGTCCACGTCGGGCACCTCGGCCTCGGTGTAGCCGCAGATCTCCACATAGCGCTGGTTGCGAAAGCCGATGCGCCCGTCCGGATGGACCAGGCACAGGCCCATGGGCAGCCGCTCCAGAATGCCGCGCAGCCGGTGCTCGTTGGTGCGCAGCGTGTCTTCCATGTGCTTGCGCGAGGTGATGTCCTGCACCACGGCGATGTGGCTGTCAGGCGTGGCGCCGGGCGACACCGTGAGGTCCGCCCAGACCAGACGCCCTTCCTTGTGCAGGTAGCGCTTTTCGAGCCGGTACTCCGGGATCTCGCCGACCTTCAGGCGTTCGAGCTGCTGGACGTCCGCCGCCAGGTCACCCGGGTGGGTGATGGCCTGAAAATTCAGGGCGAGCATCTCGTCGGGCGTGTAGCCCACGATGTCCGCATAGCGCTGGTTCACGCGCAGGAAGCGGCCGGTGGTGCTGTCCAGCATGGCCACGCCCACGCTGGCCTGGTTGAACAGCGCGCGAAAGCGTTCTTCGCTCTCGCGCCGCGCGTCGTCGGACGCCTGGGCCCGCACGAGGGCCAGCGTGCGCTGGCGCACCAGCAGCCCCACGGTGGATGCCAGCAGCAGCGACACCAGCACCCCGCCCGCCCCGGCCAGGATGGGCAGCCTCGCCTCCGACGCCGACAGGAACGAGCGCGTGGGCAGAAAGGTCAGCCGCCAGCGCCGGTCGTGCACCGGCAGGTCCCGCACGAAGGGCACCGAACCCGGCAGCGCCGCGGACGACTGCGTGAGCAGCGTGCGCACCGTGGTGTCGGTCGTGCCCACGCGCACCGATCCGTGGTCGGCCATCGATACCGCAATGCCGTTGAGCAGGCCCTGGCTGCCCAGCGCCTGGACCAGGTCGTACACCCGGATGGTGGAGGCCACCGCACCCAGAAAGCGCGGCTCCGGCGTGCCCGCGGTGTAGTCGAACACCGGCACGCGGATCACGAAGCCGGGGCGGTGGGTTTCTTCCTGCAGCAGATCGAACGGCGCCGACGCCACGGTGTGGCCGCTGTCCCGGCTGTACTGCATGGCCGCCAGGTTGGTGGGCTGCGCGCTGATGTCGAGGCCCAGCACGCTCTCGTTGCCGGACATGGGCCAGAGGTACTCGGCCACGAAGTACTCGGCCCGGTCCCCCGGCGGGCGGATGGCGAAGTCGGGGTAGCCATTGGCGGAGATGGACCGGTCGGCGCGCACCCGGGCCTCGTAGGCAGCGCGCTCGGAGCCCGGCACCCAGCGGGTGAACGACAGGTTGCGCACGCCGGCGTAGCGCTGGCCCACCTCCAGGTCGCTGGCGGCGCGCTCGAACTCGGCGCGCGTGAGGTGGGGGTTGGCAGTGAACAGCCCGCGCAGGCCGTTGACGACCTCGGTGTGCCCCTCGATGCGCTGGCCCAGCGCATCGGCGAACGACCGGGCCTCCTGCACGAACCGCGCCTGCCCGACCTGGGCCACGGCCTGGGACTGCTGCCAGGCCAGCCACAGGCTCAGCGCGATGCCAAGCGTGGCCACACCTATCCCGGACAACCAATGCCGGTAGCTACCTGAATAGGTGAAGGAGGACATGGCGTGGCGTGCTGGGCGGGCAGTGTTCGGCGAGGGTGTCGCGGTGGCCGGATCGGGGGGCTCAAACCCTGTGTTCACGCGCAGGATAGCGGCAATCGAACGGGCTTTTGGGGCCCGGTGCGCGATAACAACTGGTTACCACCCATTATTGAGACAAAAGCGCTTCCACCGCAATACGGTCATGCGCAAGGCGCTATGAATTCATGAGCAAACTGCATAGACCCTGCACCAGCACATCGCCAGCCCGAGGGTCTACCCTGCCCCCACGGTGGCAGCCACCGGGTAGGGCGCGAACCGGCTGCGGTTCTCGTTCACATCCAGCGCCCGGCCGATGGGCGGAAAGGCGCGCTGCGGGCAGGCCGGCCGCTCGCACACCTTGCAGCCCATGCCGATGGGGACGGCCGCGTCGGGGTTGGCCAGGTCGAGCCCTTGCGAATAGACCAGCTGCGGCGCGTGCCGCACATCGCAGCCCAGCGCCACGGAAAACTCCTTGCCCGGCAAGCCCCACCCCATGCCGGCGCGCGACACGGTGCGCGCCACCCACAGGTAGGCCCGCCCGTCGGGCATGCGGGCGATTTGCGGCACGATGCGGCCCGGCTGGGCGAACGCCTCGTACACGTTCCACAGCGGGCAGGTGCCGCCGATCTTGCTGAAGTGAAAGTGGGTGGCCGACTGGCGCTTGCTGATGTTGCCCGCCCGGTCCACCCGGATGAAGAAAAACGGCACACCCCGCGCGCCGGGCCGTTGCAGGGTGGACAGCCGGTGGCACACCGTCTCGAAACCCACGCCGAACTCGTGGCCCAGGCGGTCGATGTCGTAGCGCACCGCCTCGGCCGCGCGCAAGAAGGCGGTGTAGGGCAACACCAGCGCCCCGGCGAAGTAGTTGGCCAGGCCGATGCGCGCCAGCGCCCGCGCCTGGTCGCTCGACAAGCCCGCCGCGTCCGCGAGCCGCGCCAGCGGCGGGCCCATTTCCAGAAACGCCAGCTGCGTTGCCATCTGGAAAGCGCGCTGCCCGGGCTCCAGCCCGGCCGCGAGTTGCAACACGCCGGAGCCGGGCTCGAACACCCGCTGGGCCTGGCCCGGCAGATCGATCGCGCTCACCACCCGCACCCCGTGGGCCTGCAGCAGCCGCTGGGCCAGCGCCTCGCCCGCGCGGCCCGGCTGCAGGGCCCATTCGGCGGCGCAACGCTCGGCCGCATCGTCCAGCTCTGCGATGTGGTTCTGGCGCGCGAAGAAGAAGTCGCGCACTTCTTCGTACGCCATGGGCAGGTGGCCGCCCGCCAGCGGCGGCGCCGCCGCCGCGCCGCGCTCGTCGCCCAGGCCCCACTGGGCGTTCTGGGCGCTCAGCGCCTCCAGCCGCTCCAGGGCCTGGCGGTGGCGCTGGTGCAGCGCCAGCAGCGTGCGGGCCACTGCCGGCATGCCGGCGGCCAGCTCGCGGATTTCGGCCAGCGACACGGCGTCGCCCGCGCCCTCGCCGCCCAGGCCCGCGGGCAGGTCGGACAGCACCTCGCGCAGGCCGGTGATCAGGCGCGCCTCGTCATCGTCCGAAAAGCGCTGCACATCCACGCCGAACACCGCGTTGATCTTGAGCAGCACCGGCACGGTGAGCGGCCGCTGGTTCTGTTCGAGCTGGTTGAGGTAGCTCGCCGACAGGTCCAGCGCGCGCGCCAGCGCCACCTGGGTCATGCCCCGCTCCTCGCGCAGGCGGCGCAGGCGCACGCCCATGAACGTCTTTTTCATCGATTGGCCTCGGCAACAAATAACTTCGCAAAATTTGCAATCTGCGGGGATTTCATTCGCAAACATTCGCCAATTCAGCCCTTCTGCAGGGCCGCTATTGTGCGTAGATTGCGAAGCATGACAACCCCCAACGGCACCCTGGAGCTCACGGAAATCATCTTTCCCGAGCACGCCAACCACTACGGCACCCTGTTCGGCGGGCATGCGCTGCTGCTCATGTCCAAGGCGGCGTTTCTGGCCGCCCGCAGCGCGGCCGGCAGCAACGTGGTGATGGCCGGCGTGAGCGACGTGCGATTCGTGGCGCCCGTGGGCGTGGGGCATGTGCTCACCCTGCGCGCCTGGGCGACGCGGCTCGGGCGCAGCTCGCTCACCGTGTGCGTGGCCGGCTTCGCGCAGGCGCTGGGCTCGCCCGCCGAAGAGGTGCTCCAGGGGGTGTTCGAGATGGTGGCGGTGGATGCCAAGGGCCGCCCCGCACCCATCGCCCATGCCTATCTGGCACCACAGTGACACCCCAGGAGACCCCATGACCATGGAAACAACGACCCCTACCGCAGGCTTCAAGCCCAAGAAATCCGTCGCGCTGTCGGGCGTGACTGCCGGCAGCACTGCGCTGTGCACCGTGGGCCGCACGGGCAACGACCTGCACTACCGGGGCTATGACATCCTCGATATCGCCGAGGTCTGCGAATTCGAAGAGATCGCCCACCTGCTGGTGCACGGCAAGCTGCCCACGCGCGCCGAGCTCAAGGCCTACAAAACCAAACTCAAGGCCCTGCGCGGCCTGCCGGCCAGCGTGAAGGACGCGCTGGAAAAGCTGCCTGCCAGCAGCCACCCGATGGATGTGATGCGCACCGGCGTCTCGGCCCTGGGCTGCGTGCTGCCCGAAAAGGACGACCACAACACGCCCGGCGCCAGGGACATCGCCGACCGGCTGCTCGCCTCGCTCGGCTCCATGCTGCTGTACTGGTACCACTGGAGCACCCAGGGCAAGCGCATCGACGTCGAGACGGACGACGACTCCATCGGCGCCCACTTCCTGCACCTGCTGCATGGCGCCCGCCCCGGCGCGGCCTGGGAGCGCGCGATGCACACCTCGCTCAACCTGTATGCCGAGCACGAGTTCAACGCATCGACCTTCACCGCGCGCGTCGTGGCGGGCACGGGCAGCGATGTGTATTCGTGCATCACCGGCGCCATCGGAGCACTGCGCGGCCCCAAGCATGGCGGGGCCAACGAGGTGGCCTTCGAGATCCAGAAGCGCTACGACAGCCCGGACGAGGCCGAGGCCGACGTCCGCCGGCGCGTGCAGGCCAAGGAGGTCGTGATCGGCTTCGGCCACCCGGTCTACACCGTGAGCGACCCGCGCAATGGCGTCATCAAGGGCGTGGCGCGGTCCCTGTCCGAAGAGGCGGGCAGCACCAAGATGTTCGACATCGCCGAGCGGCTCGAGTCGGTGATGTGGGACGCCAAGAGCATGTTCCCCAACCTCGACTGGTTCAGTGCGGTGAGCTACCACATGATGGGCGTGCCCACCGCCATGTTCACGCCGCTGTTCGTGATCGCGCGCACGAGCGGCTGGGCGGCGCACATCATCGAGCAGCGCCTGGACAACAAGATCATCCGCCCCAGTGCGCATTACACCGGCCCGGACAATCTGCCGTTTGTGCGGATCGAGGACCGTGTTTGACAGCCATGAGCGCTGCATCGTCTCCCTCTCCCTCTCCCTCTCCCTCGAGGGGAGAGGGGGAATCGAAAGACAGTGACGAACTGACAGGTATTTGAAGCCGAGCGACACAACACCATGATGAACACCCGACATCGCCGGCCCTTGCCCGGCACCGCACTGGACTACTTCGACGCCCGCGCGGCCGTCGATGCCCTCACGCCCGGCGCGTGGGCCACCCTGCCCTACACATCGCGTGTGCACGCCGAGAACATCGTGCGCCGGGCCGACCCGGCCATCGTGGACGACTGCCTGCGCCAGCTGATCGGGCGCCGGCGCGAGCGCGACTTTCCGTGGTTTCCGGCGCGTGTGGTGTGCCATGACATCCTGGGCCAGACCGCGCTGGTGGACCTGGCGGGCCTGCGCGACGCCATCGCGGCCGCGGGTGGGGACCCCGCCCAGGTGAACCCCGTGGTGCCCGTGCAGCTGGTCGTGGACCATTCGCTGGCCGTGGAATGCGGCGGGTCCGACCCCGGTGCATTCGCAAGAAACCGCGCCATCGAAGACCGCCGCAACGAAGACCGCTTTCACTTCATCGAGTGGACGAAAAAGGCCTTTTCCAATGTGCAGGTCATCCCCGCAGGGAACGGAATCATGCACCAGATCAACCTGGAGAAGATGTCGCCCGTGGTCCATGCCGACAACGGCGTGGCCTACCCCGACACCTGCGTGGGCACCGACAGCCACACGCCGCACATCGATGCGCTGGGCGTCGTTGCCATCGGCGTCGGCGGCCTGGAGGCCGAGAACGTGATGCTGGGCCGCGCGTCGTGGATGCGGCTGCCGGAGATCGTGGGCGTGCAGCTCACCGGCCAGCGCCAGAGCGGCATCACCGCCACCGACGTGGTACTGGCGCTGACCGAGTTCCTGCGCCGGTCCAAGGTGGTCGGCGCCTACCTGGAGTTCTACGGCGAGGGCGCCGCCAGGCTCACCATCGGCGACCGCGCGACCATCTCGAACATGGCCCCCGAGTACGGCGCGACCGCGGCCCTGTTCAGCATCGACGACCAGACGCTCGAGTACCTGACGCTCACGGGCCGCACGCCGGTCCAGGTCCGTCTGGTGGAGACCTATGCCAAGGCCGCAGGCTTGTGGTCCGACACGCTGAGCGATGCGGTGTACGAGCGCACGCTGAGTTTCGATCTGTCCAGCGTCGTGCGCAACATGGCGGGCCCGTCCAACCCGCACGCGCGCGTGGCCACCAGCGACCTGGCGGCCCGCGGCATCGCCCGCGCATGGCAGATGCCGGCGGCCCACGAAGGCACCCTGCCCGATGGCGCCGTGGTGATTGCCGCCATCACAAGCTGCACCAACACCTCCAACCCGCGCAATGTGATCGCGGCGGCGCTGCTGGCGCGCAACGCCCACCGCTTGCGCCTGGCGCGCAAGCCCTGGGTGAAAACATCGCTCGCCCCCGGCTCCAAGGCCGTCGAGCTGTACCTGCAGGAAGCAGGCCTGCTGCAGGACCTGGAACACCTCGGCTTCGGCATCGTGGGTTTTGCCTGCACCACCTGCAACGGCATGTCGGGCGCGCTCGACCCCGCCATAGAGCAAGAGATCATCGACCGCCAGCTGTACGCGACCGCCGTGCTGTCGGGCAACCGCAACTTCGACGGCCGCATCCACCCGTACGCCAGCCAGGCCTTCCTGGCCTCGCCGCCGCTGGTGGTGGCCTATGCGATCGCGGGCACGGTGCGCTTCGACATCGAAAACGACGTGCTGGCGGTGGTGGACGGCCGGGAGATCCGCCTCCAAGACATCTGGCCGAGCGATGCAGAGATCGACGCCGTGGTGAAATCCGCCGTCAAGCCCGCACAGTACCGCGCCGTCTACGAGCCCATGTTCGCGATCCGCGCCGACACTGGCGACGCGGTGAGCCCGCAGTACGGCTGGCGCCCGGAGTCCACCTACATTCGCCGCCCGCCCTACTGGGACACCGACGGCGTGGGGGCCCTGGCGGCCCAACCGCGCACGCGCCAGGGCATGCGCCCGCTGGCCATCCTGCCGGACAACATCACCACCGACCACCTCTCGCCGTCGAACGCCATCCTGCGGGACAGCGCAGCCGGCGAGTACCTGCACCGCATGGGCGTGCCCGAGGAAGATTTCAACTCCTACGCCACGCACCGCGGCGACCACCTGACGGCCATGCGGGCCACGTTTGCCAACCCCACGCTCCGAAACGAGATGGTGCGCAACCCCGACGGCAGCGTGCAGCCCGGGTCGCTGGCCCGGGTGGAGCCCGAAGGCCAGATCCTGCGCATGTGGGAGGCCATGGAGACCTACCTGAACCGCCGCCAGCCCTTGATCATCATCGCCGGCGCCGACTACGGCCAGGGCTCCTCGCGCGACTGGGCCGCCAAGGGCGTGCGCCTGGCGGGTGTGGAAGTGGTGGTGGCCGAGGGCTTCGAGCGCATCCACCGCACCAACCTGATCGGCATGGGGGTGCTGCCCGTGGAGTTCCAGCCCGGCACGAACCGGCTGACGCTGGGCCTGGATGGCACCGAGGTCTATGGCGTGGAGGGGCTGTGCACGGCGCGGGCTGACTTGACGCTGGTGGTGCGGCGCCGAAGCGGCGAGGTGCTGCGGGTGCCTGTGGCCTGCCGGCTGGACACGGCGGAGGAGGTGTCGGTGTATGAAGCGGGGGGCGTGCTGCAGAGGTTTGCGCAGGATTTTCTGGAGCGGGGTGGCGGTGGTGCCTCGGCCCCCTCTCCCCAACCCCTCTCCCGCGAGGGGAGAGGGGCTTCCCTGGATAAGCACGGCTGACGATCATTGGCTGGGCCCACTTCAATCATCCGAGAGAACATCCCGAACAACACCAGCGCCATGCACCCCTCCCCTCTCCCCTCGCGGGAGAGGGGCCGGGGGAGAGGGGGCCTCAGCGCAACCACCAACCCATTGGCAAAGCCCACACGCCCTTCCCGCAAACGTAGACCCGCCACCCCATGACACCCCCCTCACCCCAACTCAAAATCCCCGCTACCTACATGCGCGGCGGCACCAGCAAAGGCCTCTTCTTCCGCCTGGACGACCTGCCCGCCCCGGCCCGCCAGCCTGGCGCCGCCCGCGACGCCATCCTGCTGCGCGCTCTGGGCAGCCCGGACCCGTACGGCAAGCAGATCGACGGCCTGGGTAATGCCTCGTCCAGCACCAGCAAGGCCGTGATCCTGTCGCGCAGCCTGCGGCCCGGGCACGATGTGGACTACCTCTTCGGCCAGGTGTCCATCGACCAGCCGTTCGTGGACTGGAGCGGCAACTGTGGCAACCTCTCGGCCGCCGTGGGCCCCTGCGCCATCCACATGGGATTGATCGATGCAGCGCGCATCCCGAGCAACGGTGCCTGTGCCATGCGCATCTGGCAGGCCAACATCGGCAAGACCATCGTGGCGCATGTGCCGATCGCGAACGGGCAGGTGCAGGAGACCGGGGACTTCGAGCTGGACGGCGTCACCTTTGCAGCGGCCGAAATACCACTCGAATTCATGGACCCCGCCGACGGTGCGGAAGGCGCGGGATCGATGTTCCCTACCGGCAACGTGGTGGACACGCTGGAGGTCCCAGGTGTCGGCACCTTTCCCGCCACGCTGATCGACGCGGGCATTCCCACCATTTTTCTCAATGCCCACAACCTGGGCTACGCCGGCACCGAGCTGCAGGACGCGATCAACGGTGACGCCGCGGCGCTCGCACGCTTCGAAGCCATCCGCGCCCACGGCGCGCTGCGCATGGGCCTGGTCCGCGAACTGGCGGATGCCGCCACCCGCCAGCACACGCCCAAGATCGCTTTCGTGGCGCCGCCCGCGGCCTACACCGCCTCCAGCGGCAAGCGCATCGAAGCCCGGGATATCGATCTGCTGGTGCGCGCCCTCTCCATGGGCAAGCTGCACCACGCGATGATGGGGACCGCCGCGGTGGCCATCGGCACAGCCGCCGCCATCCCTGGCACGCTGGTCAACCTGGCCGCGGGTGGTGGGGCGCGCAACGCGGTGCGCTTCGGGCACCCCTCGGGCACGCTGCGCGTGGGCGCCGAGGCCACGCATCACGGTGGCCAATGGACGGTGACCAAAGCCTTGATGAGCCGCAGCGCCCGCATTCTCATGGAAGGGTGCATTCGCATCCCCGCCGACTGCTTCTGACACACCCTTATGAACACCCAACAACAACTCAAGGCCCTGGCCGAAGCCCGCCGTGGCGTCATCGTGCCCGGCGCGTTCAATGCCCTGTCCGCCCGTGTGGTGGCCGACCTGGGGTTCGAGGCGCTCTACGTCACTGGCGCGGGCGTCACCAACATGTGGTTCGGCCTGCCCGACCAGGCGTTCATGGGCCTCACCGACATCGCCGACCACACGGCACGCATCCGCGACGCGGTGGAGCTGCCGCTCATCGTCGATGCCGACACGGGCTTCGGCAACGCGCTCAACACGTACCACGCGGTGCGCACGCTGGAGCGCGCAGGTGCAGACTGCATCCAGCTGGAAGACCAGGTCTCGCCCAAGCGCTGCGGGCATTTCAACGGCAAGGAGGTGATCTCCACCGACGAGATGCTGGGCAAGATCAAGGCCGCCGTGGACGCGCGCCGCGACCCGGGCACCCTGATCATGGCGCGCACCGACGCCTGCGCCACCCAGGGTTTCGAGGCGGCGGTCGAGCGCGCGCAGCGGTTTGGCGAGGCGGGGGCCGACATCCTGTTCGTGGAAGCCGTCACCACGGCCGACGAGATCCGCGCCCTGCCCCGGCGCCTGGCCGACCGGCCCCAGCTCATGAACATGGTGATCGGCGGCAAGACGCCCATCTTCAGCGCCGACGAGCTGGCGGGCCTGGGCTACGGCCTGGTGCTGTACGCCAACGCGGCATTGCAGGGCGCAGTGGCCGGCATGCAGAAGGTGCTGACCGTGCTGCGCGACGAGCGCCGTGTGGATGAGGACCCTGCGATGGTGGCGCCGTTTGCCGAACGCCAGCGGCTGGTGTGCAAGCCGCAGTGGGATGCGCTGGAGAAAAAGTACGAGTAAAAATGGGCGCTATCGCTTGTCCAACAAGCGCAACCAGCTACACATTTGATAGCAAACCCTGCCCTGCCCCGCCGCTGCCTGCAAGCCCTCTCGCGCGGTGCCGCGGTGCCGCGGTGCCGCTGTGGCGGCGCATGCCCGCAGCCTCTTGAATGCGCCAGCGCGCCACACTAAAGGCAGCGCTCGGCCCGCCCCGGTGACGGGAGCCGCGGGAGCCGTCACCGTCACCGTCACCGCTCACCCATCGATTGCGACAACGTCTTGGTCAAGGGCTTGGTCAGGTAGCTCAACACCGTCCGCTCCATCGCCTTGATGTCGACGGAGGCCGTCATGCCCGGCCTGATCTTGACGTCGCTGCCCTTGGTGAACTCCTTGCCCCGGATGCGGATCTGCACCCGGTAGTAGGGCTCCATCTTGCCCTGGCGGTTTTCCTCCAGCGTGTCGGGGCTCACGTAGAAGACCTCGCCCTTCATGGTGCCGAAGATCGAGTAGTCGTAGGCATCGAGCTTGACGCTGGCGACCTGGCCGACCTCGACGAACGCGATGTCGGCCGTGCTGATCTTGGCCTCCACGATCAGGTCCTCACCCGTCGGCACGATTTCCATGATCACGTCGCCGGGCTTGACCACCGCGCCCACGGTGGTGAGCTGGATGCTCTTGACCTGGCCGTTCAGCGGCGCAAACAGCTCGGTGTGCTCCATCACCTGCTTGCGGTCCCGCACGGTTTCGATCTGGGTGTTCAGGTCCTCCTGGGCCTTGGTCATCTCCGCCTGGGAGTCCTGGAAATACTTGTTCCGCTTGTTGGCGATCTGCGCCTGGATCTCGGCGACCGTGCGCTTGAGCCGCAGCACGTCCGCCAGGCTCACGTCGCCGGTGGCCACGAGCTTCTGGTTCATGTCGAGCTCCTGCTTGGCCAGGTCCATGGCGCCGCGCAGCGAGGCCACGTCCTCGTCGATGGCCTGCTTGCGCCGCTCGTACAGGGCGCGCTGGTTGCGCACATATTCGGGATAGGCCAGCAGTTCCGCGTCGAACTTCAGGGGCTCGCCATACACCTCGGCGCGCAGGCGCACCAGCGCGGACCGCAGGGCGGCGACCTTGGACTGCGCGTCGTCCACCGCGGCTTCGGCCCGGGCCTTTTCCAGCGTCACCAGCAACTGGCCTGCCTTCACGTCATCGCCCTCGCGCACGTGCAGGCGGCTCACCACCCCCTGGTCCACGGCCTGGATGACCTGCGTGCGGGCACTGGCGATCACCTGCGCCTGTGCGCGCGTGACCTGGTCGATCTTGGAAAACGCGGCCCATGTGACCAGGGCGACGATGCCCACCATGGCCACGCGCAGCGTCCAGCGGGAGCGGCGCTGCGGCGCGAGCAGGTCGGCGATGTCTGCATCGGCGCTGGCATGGGCAGCGTGGCGGTGCGGCTGCACCGCCAGGCCGCGGGCGGTTGCTTCAGAGTCCATCCTGGGTTCGATCCTCATGCGGTCACTGTCTCCACGCCGGGTGCTACTGCATCGTGCCGCTGCACCGGTACGGGCTCTGAGGCTTTCTTCAAGCGCATCAGCACGGCATCACGCGGTCCATCCATCACCACCTTGTGGCCGGACACGACCACGATGCGGTCCACCAGCGGCAGCACGCTGGGCTTGTGGGTCACGACCACCAGCGTCTTGTCCGGGCCCACTTCCTCGGCCAGCACCGACAGGCAGCGCTTTTCCTGCGCCGAATCCATGTTGGCCGTGGGTTCGTCGAGCAGCAGCACCGCCGGGCGTGTCAGCAGCAGGCGGGTGAAGGCCACCAGCTGCCGCTGGCCGCCCGACAGCCCTTTGCCGCCTTCGTGGATGGGCAAGTCCAGCCCACGGGGGTGGCCCGCCACCAGCTGGATCAAGCCCGAGCGCTGCAAGGCCGCCTGCATGGCGTCGTCGCCCGGATCGGGCATGCCGATGAGCAGGTTCTCGCGCAAGGTGCCCTGGAAAAGGCGGTGCTCCTGCTGCAGGTAGCCGATGTGCTGGCTGATGACCTGCTGGCTCACCTGGGCCATGTCCAGGCTGTCGATCAGCACCCGTCCCGCGGTGGGCCGGTACAGCCCCGCCAGCAGCTTGAGCAGCGAGGACTTGCCGGAGCCGATGGGCCCGATCACCGCGACTTTCTCGCCGGGCTGGATCGTCAGGCTCTGGATGGAGACGGCCGGGCCGGCATTCTGGCCGTAGGCGAACGCCACCTCCTGCAGCACATAGTGGCCGTGCAGCTTGTGGGGCAGCAAGGGGCGCGGCACGCCGTGGTTGTCGGCCTGCAGCGCATAGAGCTTCTCGAGCGAGCGCGTCGCTGCCTGCGCGTGGGCGTGCTGCACGATCAGGCCCGGCAGCGCCACCAGCGGCGCCATGATGCGGCCACCAATGATGGAGCAGGCGATCAGGGCGCCCATCGTCATGCCCCCATTGATGATGACCCAGGAGCCGAGCATCACGATGCCCACATAGCTGAACTGCTGCAGCATGGCCGCCAAGTACCCCGCGCCCTCGCTCACATGGCGCATGTCCAGGTCCTGCCGGATGGTGTCGCTGTTCACCCCGATCCAGCGCGAGAGGAACTTCCAGCCACCGACGCCCGCCTTGATGGTCTCGGCGCCCTCCACCACCTCGACCAGCAGGCCGGTCTTGCGGCTGGCGGCCGACAGCCCCTGCTGGGCCAAGGCGTTCACCCGCCGGTGCCGGCTCACGCCGACCAACAAGGCCAGCAGTCCGCAGACCAGGGGCACCAGGGCCACCAGCGGGTGCCCGATCACCATCAGCACCGCCAGGAACAGCAGCGCCATCGGAAAGTCCACCAGCGCGAACAGCGTGCTGCCGGTGTAGAACCCCCGCACCTGCTCGTACCCGCGGATCTGCCCTGCCAGGCTGCCGACCGACCCAGGCAACTGGTCGACGCGGATGCTGAGCAGGCGCTGGAAGATGTCCCGCGACAACCGGCTGTCCAGGCCCGCCGTGAGCGAATCCATGACCCGGGAGCGCGCGAACTTCATGGCCGTCTCCAGCAGGATGGCCAGCAGCACGCCCAGGCCCAGGATGATCAGGGTGTACTCGCTGCGCGTGGGGATCACCCGGTCGTAGACCTGCATCGAGAACAGCGAGATCGCCAGCGCCAGCAGGCCCATGAACACCGACGCGAGGGCGGCCTCGACCAGCACGCCCCGGTACTGGCGCAGCGCATGCTGGAGCACCGCCTCGAAGGTGTCGGACTGCGCGGCAGCGCCCCGCTGGCGCATCGCCACCATGGCGGTCTGGCTCAGCGCGGCCTCGTCCACCGGGCGGGTGCCGTGCGCAAACTCCACCACCCACCGCTGCTGCGGGTCGCGGTCCACGACCACGCCCCAGCCATCGCTGCGCGTCTGGCACAGCAGCGGCAGCATCACGCGGTCGGGGTGGTCCATCGCCACGGGTGCCGACAGGTCGAGACTGGCGCACACCGCCGCCACGTCCGGCGCCGAACCCAGGCGCGCCGGGCGCTCCACGGCGGAGCGCAGGCGCATCACATTGATGCTCACGCCCTGCAGTTGGGCCAGCCGCTCCAGCGCCCACGCCAGGGAATCCTGGGTCTTGTTGTTATTCATGGCAGAGGCACCAAGCCGGACACGGCCTCACACGCATCGCGCGCGCAGCCAGGGGGTTGACAAGCGGCCACACAGGTTGGCGAAGAAGACGCAGCAGCGACGGGTGCGCGGGTGCCGTCGCACTTGAAGGGCCAGATTGGCCCAGAGCGTCTGCAGGGCCCGCGGGGCCCGCCGGACCCGCGATGACGATGGCGATATCACGGGGCATTGCGCTGCCAATCCATGTCGCCACGCACCACCTGCAGCCGATAGGACGCCGCCAGCAGCGCCGCACGCGCATCGACCAGCGCCAGGCGGTTGTCGCCGCCCTCCCGCACGGTGTTGAGGACTTCCTGCCAACTGCGCTTGCCCGCGACGAACAGCTTTTCGTTGGAGCCGAGCACCGCCGCAGACGACTCCACCGCCGTGGCCAGGGCCTCGGCACGCATCTGGGCGCTGGCCATGTTCTCCAGATCGGTGCGCATCTGCTCGTTGAGCTCGCGCTGCACTGTCTCTGCCGCGAAGGCCTGCCCCTGGGCGCGTTCCGACGCTGCCCGGCTCAACGCGAGCGAGGACAAGCCCGCGCCCGGCTGGTAGCGCACGCCCACGAAAACGCTGCGCTCACCCGGCACCGCTGCGCCACCGGCCCGGTACTGGGCCCTGAGGTACACCTCGGGGCCGAGCCCGGCGCGCTGAATATCCGCCTGGTACTGCACCACCCGCGCCCGCTCCCGGGCCTTGCGCACAGAGGGGTGCACGTCGATGGCGTCGTCGATCTGCAAGCCCAGCGCCTGCCGGGTGTCGGAGGCAGCCAGCGCGAGCGCCGCCAGGGGCTGCTCGGCATCCCACTCGGTGTCGCTCTCGGGCTCGCGCCCCACCAGCTGGCGCAGGCGGTTGCGGGACAGCGTGCGCGCCGTGCGCGTCTGCTGCAGGTCCACCCGCGCCTGGAAGGTGCGCCATTCGAGCAGTGTGAACTCGATCTGTGGCGACACCTGGGCTTCCACCCGTCGGCGTATCAGCGCCTTGTACCGGTCGAGCTGCTCGATGGTGCGGGTGGTCTCCCGAATGCGCTCATCCGCCTGCACCATGGCGACCCAGGAGTCGACGACCTTGGAGGCAAGCTGGTACTGCACCTCCTTCTTCTGGGCCGCCTGCAGAGCCTCTTGCGCCCGGGCCATGTCCCGCTGCGCATCCAGGCGCCCGCCCGTCCACAGCGGCTGCTCCAGGCTGAGCTGGGTGGACAGCCGCGGGGTGTTGGACGACGTCTGGGCGGCCAGCGTGGGGAAACGCTGCCAATCCGCTGCCGACACATCCTCCTTGGCGGCCCGCACGAAGGCGGACTCCATCCGCACCGATGGATGCGACTCCACCGTCTGCCGGATCAGGTTCATCAACACCGGGGAGACGGTGGGCTGCGCGAGCGCCGCCCCGCCCACCTGAAGGCACAGGACCAGGCCCACGCCCCTGCATCCGCGCAGCGCGGCCGCGGCCACGGCCACCAAGGCACTACTCTTTTTCAATCCGCACTCACTTGCTTGCTTGCTTGCTTACTGGCTCAATTGCTCACTGGCATGCCTGCATGCTGGCCTGCCGCGCCCGTCCGCGCCCGTCCGCGCCCACAGCAGGGTTGGCGGGCATTCGATGCACAGAGGAGAAACAGCCACGGGCCTCATGGCCCGTGGCTTCGGTCGCACCCAGCGTCAGAGGACCGGGTGCAGCGTGGCGTGCTGGTCGACCAGCAGTTGCGCCAACGTGCCGTTCCACGCCTCATGGGTGGGGTTGTCCACAGAGGCCGTCGCACCCCCGCTCTTCGCGCCAGCGTCATCCAGTCGCCCTGCATCGTGGCCGTCCACCGTCACCAGCAGCGGCTTGAGGGCATAGGCATTGACCTCCGAAGGTGTGACCGCCGTCGCGCTGGCCGCCGCCCCGCCCTTGCTCGCATCCGCGCCCTGGGTGCCCATGGCGTTGTGCAGCAGGGAGTCCAGCGTTTCGTGGGCGAACATCGCATCCGCGACCAACATGGACGAACCGTCCGCCATCGTGGCGGAGGTGCGGCCCAGCTCGATCACACCGTCGCTGTGCCGCACCTGGCCATCGCTGGTCAGGCCGATGGAGGTGATGCCCCAGTCGGCCAGCGACCGGACCTCGCCCGCATCGCTCACGCCGTTCTGGTTGGCGTCGCGCCACACCGCAAACTGCGAGAACTGCCGGTCGTGGGCATCGAACACGCCGTCCTGGTTGGTGTCAAAGCCCACCGCCAGCCCCTGCAGGTCGGTGCTGCCGCCGTACTGGGTGAAGGCGTACTGGCTGCTGTCGTGCACCAGGCCGTCGCCATGCTTGTCCCACACCAGCACGCCATCATGGGCGCCCGTCCAGGTGGTGCGCTCGGCCACGCCGTCGCCGGTCACGTCCATCACCACATGGCCGTATTCGATGCGGCCATCGTGGTTAAGGTCCAGCACCACGGGCGGCGTGAAGTTGATGGGCTTGGTCACGCTGTTGCCAGCCTTGTCGACCACGGTCGCGTACAGCGGCTTGGTGCTGTCCTGCACATCGCTCGTCGTGATCTGCCACTGTCCTTGCGCATCGGTCACCGTCGTACCCAGGACCGTGCCGGCACCGTCCTTCAGCGTCACCGTACTGTTCAGTTCCGCCGTGCCATTGACCACTGTCGTGGCTGGCATGTCGATGATGGCCTGATAGACAGCGGCACCGCTGCCGTCCCTGGCATCGTCAGCCTCGGTGTTCCAGGACACCACCACCTTGCCACCGACCAACGCGGTGACGTGCAGCGGTGGCTGCTCTCCGGCGTCGCTGAGTTCCGCCCGGTAGTTGCTCACCAGTATTTCGCTACCGACCTTCGCGCCCTGGGCATCGAAATACTGACCGCGGATCACGGAATTTCCGGGGTCAGCCCAGGAATCGTCATACCAGGCAGCAAAGAATCCGCCGGTGTCCAGTCCCACCACGGTCGGTGGGGACTGGTTACCTGCCGTGGTCGTATTGATCATGGTTTGGGCACTCACCGTCACCGCACCAGCGTTGTTGCTCACCACCACCATCGCTGCCTCGTTGGTATCCGTGGGGCCGGTGTTGTTGGTACTGTCTTCGGTTTGCCAGCCCACAGCGACCTTGCCACCTTTGAGCGCGGTGGCCGTCAGGAAGGGCATGTCGACCTGGGTGTTTTCATTGACCACCCAGGTACCCAGGGCCACTTCACCACCCACCTTGCTGCCACTGGCATTGAAGTACTGGCCGCTGATCTGGCCTTGGCCGCCTTTGACGCTGCTGTCGTCGTTGAACCAGGCGAGGAAGTAACCGCCATCGCTGGTCGCCACCATCACCGGCGCGCCCTGGTTGCCTGCTGTCGTGGTGTTGGCCACGGATTGCGGGCCCACCGTGCCCGAGCTGGACACCACGACCTGGGCTACTTCGGTCGATCCCGTGTTGGGGCCTGCTGTGCCGCCTTCGGCCGTCCATGCCACAGCGATGCTGCCATTGCTGAGTGTCACGGCGCTCAGCGGTGGCTGACCCACAGCCCAGGAATCACCATTGACCTGCCAGCTACCCAGTTGGAGCTCCCCACCGGTCTTGCTTCCATTGGCGTCAAAGAACTGCCCACGCACTACGCCTTGAGGGTCCGCGTCGTCCGCGTTGTACCAGGCCATGAAGAATCCGCCGTCCTTGGTAGCCACCATGGCCGGGCCGGACTGGTTTCCAGCCAGTGTCGTGTTCGCCAACGTAGGCGCACCTGCCGAAGCCGTGCTGCCTGTCAGGGTGGCCGTTGCATAGGCCACTTCGCTGGTGGCGTTGGAGCCGCCGCCACCCACACCGCCGTTGGAGTCCTCGGTCTGCCACGACAGTACCACCTTGCCATTGTCCAGCGCCACGGCGCTCAGCATCGGCATGTTGGCATAGCCATTGCCGTTGACCTGCCAGTTGCCGCCACCAAAAGTCAGCTCATTGCCGATCTTGATGCCATTGGCGGTGTAGTACTGCCCGTGCACTGCGCCTGCAGGGTCGTTCAGTGCGTTGTCGTACCAGGCTGTGAAATAGCCGCCGTTGTTGGTCTTCACCGTGACAGGACCGGACTGATCGCCCGCCGTGGTGGTGTTGACCTGCTGCCCAGTCAGCACAAAGGACGGCGTGGTACCAACGAAGACGTTCTGCGCCGTTGTCTGGCTGGGCGCAGCGGTGCTCGTGTCCAGAGTGAATGACACCGAGTTGCTGCCGCTCACATTGCCCGCTGCATCGATCTGGCGAACACTGATCGTGTTGGCCCCCTCCACCGCGGTGGGTTTGCTCGCGCTCCAGTTGGTACCGTCCTGGCTGTACTGGACGACCGCGCCTTGCTCCACGCCGCCTGCTGTGTAGCTTCCGTTCCTGGTGTAGGCGTCGCTCGACGAACCCGTCTGAGTGCCTGCAGTGTCCTGGTCCAAGGCAATCGTGGGCGCCGCCGGTGGCGTGGTGTCCACCTTGAGCACCAAGGGGCCGCTCTGGGCACTGTCCGTGCCCGCGCTGTTGGCGGACGTGTAGGTCAGGTTGTAGGTCCCGTCGGCCAGCGCGACGTTGGGCGTGAGTGTGCCCGTCGCCGCGTTGTAGGTCGCGGCCACCGCCGTGCCATTCACGTACAGCTTGGGGTTGGTCAGGCCGGTGCCGATGTTGATGCCGGGAGTGGTGTCGTTGGTGGCCGGTGACGTGCTGTTGGCATTGGTGACCGGCGCGGAATTGTCGTCGTAGCTCGTCGGCGCTGCTCCGGCCACTGGGGCACCGGTGTCCACCGTGATGCTCAGTGCCGGGCTCTTGCCGCTTTCGTTGCCCGCCGCATCGGTCAGCGTGTAGCTGAAGGTGTGTGCGCCGTCCGCCAGCCCGGCCGTGGGCGTGAGCGTGCCGGTGGCCGGATCGTAGGCTGCGGCCACCGCCACGCCATCGACATACAGCTTGGGGGTGTCCGTCAGGTTCTGGCCCACCAGGATGCCGGGGCGGGTGTCGTCCGTGGTCGGCGCCGTGCTGTTGGCGCTCTGCACCGCGCCGACATCGTCCTTGTAGCCCACAGGTGCGGACGCGGGCGTGGCCGGTGCCGCCGTGTCGACCCGGACCGTGTACGCCGCACTGGGCGTGCTTTCGTTGCCCTGCGGGTCGGTGGCAGTCACCGTCAGCGGGTGGCTGCCTTCGGTCAGCGGTGCCGTGGGCGTGAAGCTCCAGCTGCCGTTGGCCTGCACGGTAGTGGTGCCCAGCAGCGAGCCGTTGTCGTAGACCTTGATGGTGTCGCCGGCCGTTCCGCCCAAGCCCGACAGCGTGGGCGTGGTGTCGTCGGTGCTGGCACCGTTGGCCACCGGGCCCTGCACCGTGCCCACGTCGTCCGAGACGCTGGCGATGGACGGCACCGCTGGAGCCGTGGTGTCAATGGTCAAGCCAAAGGTCGTGCTGCCGGTCGTGCCCGCGGCGTTGCGCGCCTCCACGGTGTAGTTATGGGGGCCTTGCGCCTGCGCCGGCAGGGTGAAGTTCCACGCACCGTTGGCGTCGGCCGTGGCCGTACCGAGGGTGGTCGCTCCTTCCTTGATGGTGATGGTCGCATTGGCCGCCGCCGTGCCCACCAGCGTGGGCGTGGTGTCGTCGGTGCTCGCGCCGTTGGCCAGGTCGCCCTGCTTGCTGCCGGCGTTGTCCGTGGCCTTGCCCACCGACACGGTGACGTTGCTCGTGTCCACCGTGAAGTTCAGCGGGTCGCTCGTGGCGCTGGTGTTGCCCGCCGCATCGGTCGCCGTGGCGGTGATGGCGTGCGCGCCGCTGGCCAACTGCGTGGTGGGGGTGAAGCTCCAGCTGCCGTTGCTTTGCACGGCGGCGCTGCCCAGCAGCGTGCCGTTGTTGTAGACCTTGACGGTGTCCCCTGGCGTGCCCGAGCCGCTGAAGGTCGGGGTGGCGTCGTCGGTTGTGCTGCCGTTGGCGACGGTGCCTTGCACGGCGCCCTGGTCGTCCGTGGCTGTGGGCGCGCCCGGCTTGGCCGGACCAGTGGTATCCAGCACGATGGCATAGGCACCCGTCTCGGCACTGGACTGGCCCGCGCCGTCGATGGCCTTGGCCGTCAGCAGCTTGGTGCCGTCGCCGGCCAGGGCATTGCTCGTCACCGTCCAGGTGCCATTGGCCGCCACGGTGGTGGAGCCTACTTCCTGGCCATCCGCATACAGCTTGATGGTGGTGCCGGCCGTGCCCGTACCGCTGACGGTCGGCGTGGTGTCGTCCGTCGTTTCGCCCTTGGCGATCGGTCCCGTCACGCTGCCTGCGTTGTCGCTCACGCCGGTGATGGCCGGCTGAGCTGGCGCGTCGCCCAGCAGCTTGAAGTTCCAGCCTGCACTGGAGGGGCCTTCGTTGCCCGCAGCGTCCACGGGACGCGCGGTCAGGTTGTGGTCACCGCTGGCCAGCGGGGTGGCGGGCTCGAAGCTCCATGCGCCGTTGGTCACCACGGCGCTGCCCAGCAGCGTGGAGCCGTCGTAGACGTTGACCTTGGCCACGTCCGCACCCACACCCGTGCCCTTGAAGGTGGGGCGCGCGTCGTCCGTCATGCTGCCACGGGCGATCTCGCCCTTGACCGCGCCCACGTCGTCCAGCAGCGTGAGCGTGCCTTCGCTGCCGGCGGCCGGGCCGCTCGTGTCCACCGTGATGTTCAGCACCGGGCTCTTGGCGCTTTCGTTGCCGGCTGCATCGGTCAGCGTGTAGCTGAAGGTGTGTGCGCCGTCCGCCAGCCCTGCTGACGGTGTGAGCGTACCCGTGGTCGGGTCGTAGGTGGCGGCCACCTGCACGCCGTCCACGTACAGCTTGGGCGTCTCCGTGAGGTTGGCGCCGACTTGGATGCCCGGGCGGGTGTCGTCCGAGGTCGGTGCCGTGCTGTTGGCGCTTTGCAGTGCGCCCACGTCGTCCTTGTAGGCCGCGGGTGCGGCCGGCGCGGCCGGTGCGGTCGTGTCGACCCGGACCGTGTAGGCGGCGCTCGGGGTGCTTTCATTGCCCTGCGGGTCGGTGGCGGTCACTGTCAGCGGGTGGCTGCCTTCGGTCAGCGGTGCGGTGGGCGTGAAGCTCCAGCTGCCGTTGGACTGCACCGTGGTGGTGCCCAGCAGTGCGCCGTTGTCGTAGACCTTGATGATGTCTCCCGCCGTGGCTGCCGTGCCGGTGAGCGTCGGCGTGGTGTCGTCCGTGCTGGCGCCGCTCGCCACCGGGCCCTGCACCGTGCCCACGTCGTCCGTGACGCCGCCGATGGACGGCACCGTGGGGGGTGTGGTGTCGATCGTCAAGCCGAAGGTGGTACTGCCGGTGGTGCCCGCCGCATTGCGCGCCTCCACGGTGTAGTTGTGCGGGCCTTGCGCCTGCTGCGGCAGCGTGAACGACCATGCCCCGCTGCCGTCCGCGGTGGCGGTACCCAGCGTGGTCCCGCCTTCCTTGACGGTGATCGTGGCGCCGGCCGCCGCGGTGCCCACCAGCGTGGGCGTGGTGTCGTCGGTGCTCGCGCCGTTGGCCAGATCACCCTGCTTGGTACCTGCGTTGTCCGTGGCCTTGCCGACCGAAACGTTCACATTGCCAGTGTCCACCGTGAAGTTCAGCGGGTCGCTGGCCGCACTGGTGTTGCCCGCCGCATCGGTGGCGGTGGTGGTGATGGCGTGCGTGCCGCTGGCCAGTTGCGATGTGGGCGTGAAGCTCCAGCTGCCGTTGGCCTGCACCGATGCACTGCCCAGCAGGATGCCGTTGTCGAACACCTTGACGGTATCGCCGGGGGTGCCCGATCCGCTCAGCGTGGGGGTGGCGTCGTCGGTGGTACCGCCGCTGGCCACGGGGCCCTGGACAGCGCCCTGGTCGTCGTTGGCCGTGGGCACGCCCGGCTTGGCCGGTGCCGTGGTGTCCAGCACGATCGCGTAGGCACCGGTTTCGGTGCTCGACTGGCCTGCGCCGTCGAAGGCCTTGGCCGTCAGCAGCTTGGTGCCGTCGCCTGCCAGCGCGCTGCTCGTCACCTGCCAGGTGCCGTCCTGCGCCACGGTGGTCGAACCCACCTGCACACCGTCGGCATAGAGCCTGACGGTGGTGCCGGCGGCGCCCGTTCCGCTGACGGTGGGCGTGGTGTCGTCGGTGGCAGCGCCCTTGGCGACATTGCCTTGCACGCCGCCCGCGTTGTCGCTCACGCCGGTGATGGCGGGCTCCCGCGGGGCGTCGCCCAGCAGCTTGAAGTTCCACGCGGTGCTGGCGGGGCCTTCGTTGCCTGCAGCGTCGACAGGGCGCGCCGTGAAGTTGTGGTCGCCACTGGCCAGGGGGGTGGAAGGCTCGAAGCTCCAGCTGCGGTTGGTCACCACCGCGCTGCCCAGCAACGTGGCGCCGTCGTAGATGTTGACCTTCGCCACGTCGGCGCCGGCGTTCATGCCCTTGAAGGTGGGCTTCGCGTCGTCGGTCATGCTGCCCGGGGTGATCTCGCCCTTGACGGCGCCCACGTCGTCCAGCAGGGTCAAGGTGCCTTCGCTGCCTGCGGTCGGTGCACTGGTGTCGACCGTCAGGTTCAGCGCCGGGCTCTTGCCGCTCTCGTTGCCCGCCGCGTCGGTCAGCGTGTAGCTGACGGTGTGCGCACCTTCGGCCAGCGCTGTGCTGGGGGTGAGAGTGCCCGTGGCGGGGTCGTAGGCCGCGGCCACCTGCACGCCGTCCACGTACAGCCTGGGCGTGTCGGTGAGGTTCTGGCCCACCAGGATGCCCGGGCGGGTGTCGTCGGTGGCGGGCGCCGTGCTGTTGGCACTTTGCACTGCTCCCACGTCGTCCTTGTAGCCAGCGGGTGCGGCCGCCGGGGTGGTCGGAGCCGCCGTATCCACCCGGACCGTGTAGGCCGCGCTCGGCGTGCTTTCGTTGCCCTGCGGGTCGGTCGCAGTCACCGTCAGCGGGTGGCTGCCGTCGGTCAAGGGTGTCTGCGGCGTGAAGCTCCAGCCGCCACCCGGCCTGACTTGTGTGCTGCCCAGCAGCACGCCATTGTCATAGACCTTGATGGTGTCGCCCGCCGTGGCACCGGTACCCGACAGCGTGGGCGTGGTGTCGTCGGTGCTGGCGCCGTTGGCGACCGGACCTTGCACCGTGCCCACGTCGTCCGCAACGTCCCCGATGGACGCCACCGCGGGCGCCGTGGTGTCGATCGTCAAGCCGAAGCTGGTGCTGCCGGTGGTGCCAGCGGCGTTGCGCGCCTCGACGGTGTAGTTGTGCAAACCCTGCGCCTGTGTGGGCAGGGTAAAGCTCCAGGCTCCGTTCGCGTCGGCCGTGGCGGTACCCAGCGTGGTGGCGCCTTCCTTGACGGTGATTGTGGCGTTGGCCGCAGCGGTGCCCACCAGGGTGGGCGTGGTGTCGTCGGTGCTGGCGCCGTTGGCCAGGTCGCCCTGCTTGCTGCCCGCGTTGTCCGTGGCCTTGCCGACCGACACGCTCACGTTGCTGGTGTCCACGGTGAAATTCAGCGGGTCGCTGGTGGCGCTGGTGTTGCCTGCCGCGTCGGTCGCCGTGGTGGTGATGGCATGCGCACCGCCGCCCAGCGGAGCCGTGGGGGTGAAGCTCCAACTGCCGTTGGGCTGCACCTGCGCAGTGCCCAGCAAGGTGGCGCCGCTGCCGTTGTTGTCGTAGACCTTGACCGTGTCGCCCGGCGTGCCGGAGCCGCTCAGCGTCGGGTAGGCGTCGTCGGTGGTGCCGCCGTTGGTGACCGGCCCCTGCACGGAGCCCTGGTCATCCGTCGCCACCGCCACGCCCGGCTTGGCGGGTGCCGTGGTGTCCAGCACGATCGTGTAGGTGCCGGTCTCCGGGCTGGCCTGGCCCGCGCCGTCGATGGCCTTGGCCGTCAGCTGCTTGGCGCCGTCGCCTGCGAGCGCAGTGCTCGTGACCCGCCAGGTGCCGTCCTGCGCCACCGTGGTCGAGCCGACTTCCACGCCGTCTGCGTACAGCTTGACGGTGGTGCCCGCCGTGCCCGTGCCGCTGACCGTGGGGGTGGTGTCATCGGTCGTCGCCCCCTTGGCGATGCTGCCGGTGGCGCTGCCCGCGTCGTCGCTCACCCCCGTGATCGCTGGCGCTGCCGGCGCGTCGCCCAGCAGCCTGAAGTTCCACCCGGCGCTGGCCGGGCCCTCGTTGCCGGCCGCGTCCACCGGGCGGGCGGTCAGGGTGTGGTCGCCGCTGGCCAGCGGTGTCGCCGGCTCGAAGATCCAGTTGCCGTTGCTGACCACGGCACTGCCCAGCAGGGTGCTGCCGTCGTACACGTTGACCTTGGCCACATCGGCACCGGCGCCCGTGCCCTTGAAGGTGGGGCGTGCGTCGTCGGTGACGCTGCCGCGCGTGATTTCGCCCCGGACCGCGCCCACGTCGTCGAGGAGGGTCAGGGTGCCTTCGCTGCCCACCGCAGGAGCACTGGTGTCCACCGTGAGGCTCAGCGCGGGGCTCTTGCCGCTTTCGTTGCCGGCTGCATCGGTCAGCGTGTAGCTGAAGGTGTGCGCGCCGTCCGCCAGTGCGGTGCTGGGCGTGAGGGTGCCTGTCGCGGGGTCGTACGCGGCCGCCACGGCCACGCCGTCCACGTACAGCTTGGGCGTATCGGTGAGGTTCTGGCCCACCAGGATGCCGGGGCGCGTGTCATCCGTGGCGGGCGCCGTGCTGTTGGCGCTTTGCACCGCGCCCACATCGTCCTTGTAGCCTGCGGGTGCGGCCGTGGGGGTTGTCGGAGCCGCCGTGTCCACCTTCAGCGTGTAGGCTGCGCTCGGCGTGCTTTCGTTGCCCTGGGAGTCGGTGGCAGTCACCGTCAGCGGGTGGCTGCCGTCGGTCAGCGGCGTGAGCGGCGTGAAGCTCCAGCTGCCGTTGGCCTGCACGGTGGTGGTGCCCAGCAGCGAGCCGTTGTCGTAGACCTTGATGGTGTCGCCGGCCGTTCCGCCCGAGCCCGACAGCGTGGGCGTGGTGTCGTCGGTGCTGGCACCGTTGGCCACCGGGCCCTGCACCGTGCCCACGTCGTCCGTGGCACCACCGATGGCTGGTGCCGAAGGGGGCGTGGTGTCGACCGCGAGCGCGAAGCTGGTGCTGCCGGTGGTGCCCGCCGCGTTGCGTGCCTCGATGGTGTAGTTGTGCTGGCCCTGCGTCTGCACTGGCAGCGTGAAGCTCCATGCACCGCTGGCGTCGGCGGTGGCCGTGCCCAGCGTGGCACCGCCTTCCTTGACGGTGACGGTGGCGCCGGCCGCTGCGGTACCCACCAGCGTGGGGGTGGTGTCGTCCGTGCTGGCGCCGTTGGCCAGATCGCCCCGCTTGCTGCCCGCATCGTCAACCGCCTTGCCCACCGATACGGTGACGTTGCTGGTGTCGACCGTGAAGTTCAGCGGGTCGCTGGCCGTGCCGGTATTGCCTGCCGCGTCGGTGGCCGTGGTGGTGATGGCGTGTGCGCCACTGCCCAGTGGCGCCGTCGGCGTGAAGCTCCAGCTGCCGTTGCCCTGCACGGCGGCGCTGCCCAGCAGCGTGCCGTTGTCGTAGATCTTGACGGTATCGCCCGGCGTGCCGGAGCCACTGAGCGTCGGGGTGGCGTCGTCGGTGGTGCTGCCACTCGTCACGGGGCCCTGCACCGCTCCCTGGTCATCGGTCGCCGCGGCCACGCCCGGCTTGGCGGGCGCCGTGGTGTCGAGCACGATGGGGTAGGCACCGGTCTCGGCGCTGGACTGGCCCGCACCGTCGATGGCCTTGGCCGTGAGCAGCTTGGTGCCGTCGCCGGACAGGGTGTTGCTGGTCACCCTCCAGGTGCCGTCCTGCGCCACCGTGGTCGAGCCCACTTCCACGCCGTCTGCGTACAGCTTGACGGTGGTTCCGGCCGTGCCGGTCCCGCTGACCGTGGGGGTCGCGTCGTCGGTCGTCGCGCCCTTGGCGATATTGCCCTGCACACCGCCCGCGTTGTCGCCCACGCCGGTGATGGCCGGCTGCGCCGGTGCATCGCCCAGCAGTTTGAAGTTCCACCCGGCGCTCGCCGGGCCTTCGTTGCCCGCAGCGTCCACGGGTCGCGCAGTCAGGGTGTGGTCTCCACTGGCCAGCGGGGTTGCGGGCTCGAACGCCCAGCTGCCGTTGCTCACCGTGGCGCTGCCCAGCAGCGTGGCGCCGTCATATACGTTCACCTTGGCCACGTCGGCACCGGCCCCCATGCCCTTGAAGGTGGGGCGTGCGTCGTCGGTCATGCTGCCGCGGGCGATCTCGCCCTTGACGGCACCGACGTCGTCCAGCAGCGTGAGGCTCCCCTCGCTGCCTGCCCCAGGCGCGGTCGTATCCACCGTGATGTTCAGGGGGTCGCTGGCAGCACTGGTATTGCCGGCGGCATCCGTTGCCGTGCTGGTGATGGCGTGCGCGCCATTGCTCAGCGGCGCGGCTGGCGCAAAGCTCCAGGTGCCGTTGCCCTGCACCTGCGTGCTGCCGAGCAAGGTCCCGTTGTCGTACACCTTGATGGTGTCGCCGGGCGTGCCCGAGCCGCTCAACGCCGGGGTGGTGTCATCGGTCGAACCGCCGTTGGCGATGGTACCGACGACTGCGCCCTGGTCGTCGGTCGCAGCGGCCACAACTGGCTTGGCCGGGGCCGTCGTGTCCAGCACGATCGGGTAGGCGACCGCCTCGGCACTCGACTGGCCGGCGCCATCGATGGTCTTGGCCGTCAGCAGCTTGGTGCCGTCGCCGGTGAGCGCGCTGCTTGTCACTGTCCAGCTGCCATCGGCCGCCACCGTGGTGGAGCCAACTTCCTGGCCGTTGGCATACAGCTTGACGGTGGCACCTGCCGTCGCGGTGCCGGCGACCGTGGGGGTGGTGTCATCTGTCGTTGCGTTTCTGGCAAGGCTCCCCGTCATGCTGCCTGTGTTATCGGTCACGCCCGTGATGGACGGTGCCTGCGGCGTGTCCCCTTGCACCTTGAAGTTCCATCCGGTGCTGGCAGGGCCTTCGTTGCCTGCCGCGTCCACCGGGCGCGCCGTCAGGGTGTGGTCGCCGCTGCTCATCGGCACCGTGGGCTCGAAACTCCAGTTGCCATTGCTGCCCGTGGCGCTGCCGACCAGCGTGTTGCCGTCATACACATTGACCTTGACCACGTCGGCCCCTGTCCCCGTGCCCTTGAAGGTGGGTTTTGCGTCATCGGTGACTCCGCCGCGTGCAATTTCGCCCCGGACAGCGCCCACGTCGTCCGTCACCGTCAAGGTGCCTTCGCTGCCTGCCACCGGCGCACTGGTGTCGACGGTGAGGCTGAGCGCCGGGCTCTTGCCGCTTTCGTTGCCGGCCGCGTCGGTCAGCGTGTAGGTGATGCTGTGCGCACCCTCGGCCAGCGCGGTGCTGGGCGTGAGCGTGCCTGTGGCAGCATCGTAGACTGCGGTGACCTGCACGCCGTCCACATACAGTTTGGGCGCATCCGTCAGGTTCTGGCCCACCAGAACGCCTGGCCTGGTGTCGTCGGTCGCTGCAGCGGTGCTGCTGGCGCTTTGCACAGACCCCACGTCGTCCTTGTAGCCCCCAGGCGCCGCGGTCGGCGTGGCCGGGGGCGTCGTGTCCACCGTCAGCACCAGGGGGTCGCTGCGCTCGCTCAACGTGCCCGAGGCGTTGGTGGTGGCATAGGTCAGGCTGTGCCGTCCTTCGGACAACGGCGACGTTGGTGTGAGCGTGCCCGTCGCTGCGTCGTAGGTGGCGGAGACCTCGGCGCCGTCCACATACAGCTTCGGGTTGCTCAGGCCCGTGCCCACTTTCAGCCCTGGCGTGGTGTCGTTGGTGGTGGGTGCCGCGCTTTGGGTATTGATGATGGGTGCGGCATTGTCGTCGTAGCCCGTGGGCGTGGCCGGCTTGGGCACCGTGACGGTGTTGACAGAGACCGATATCGGATCGCTCTGGACGCTCTCATTGCCAGCCTCATCGCTGACGGTGTACGTGATTTTGTGCGCGCCGTCCGCCAGCGGGGTGCTGGGCGTCAGGGTGCCTGTTTCTGCATCGTAGGTTGCAGGCACCTGTACGCCATCCACGTACAGTCTGGCCCCGGCATGGCCCAGGCCGATGTTCAGCCCCGGGGTGCTGTCGTCGGTCGTTGCGGCGGTGCTGCTGGCGTTTTGCACTGTGCCGACGTTGTCGTTGTAGCCCGTGGCCGCGGCAGGCTTGGCCGGTGCCGTGGTGTCCACCACGAACTCCAGCGGGGGACTTTGCTCGCTGTAGACGCCGTCGCTGTTGGCGTAGGTGTAAGTGAGCTTGTAGGAGCCTTCAGGCAAGGGCACGTTGGGCGTGAGTGTGCCGGTGGTCGCATCGTAGGTAGCTGCGACCTCCTTGCCATTCACATACAGCTTTGGATTGATCAAGCCGGCGCCGATGTTCAACCCAGGCGTGGTGTCGTTGGTGGCCGCCGAAGTGCTGCGGGCATTGACGACGGGCGCGGAATTGTCGTTGTAGCTGGTGGGCGCGCCGGGCTTGGGGGGTACGGGTGCCGCAGCCGGAGGCGGGTTGGTATTTTGCGTGGCAATGGCCACGGTCGACAGCGCTGCCCCACCCACCAGCAGCATCGGCAGGGCGGCGAACCCCTCGCCCGCACCGGCTAGCGCAGCCGAATCGCCCAGAACCTGCACGGCGCCTTCGCCACCGTCGATCAGTCCAGCCACCCCTTGGTCGGCACCGCCGGCCTGGGGCATGTAGTCATAGACGACACCGTCCTTGCCATAGCCCACCAACCGCGAGCCATCCTGGTCATAAAAGTCCTCGATGATCAGGTCGGAACTGCCGGTGCCGTCTTCCAGGAAGTCCACTTGCAGATCAGTGCCGACCCGGCGCACCTTGACTACTTGAGGGGCTCTCTGGGTATCCGCCTGCATGAGTTCGATGGTGACGCCTCCCCGTGCGCTGATTCTGGCCACGCCTTGGCCTGGGGTCGCCACTGTTTTCGGCGCCAGTGATCTTTCGATGCTGACCCCGCCAGATGCAGAGGATTTATCTATTTTTACTACGGATGCATAGACTTCAGCGTTCATTTTATTTCAATCAGGTAATATAATAAGCACAAAGTATTGCCCAGCCGACATAAGCAGCGGCAGGAAAATAAATCAATACTACAAATTTGATGAAGCCGCAAAAATGAAAATCAAATGAGACGATCCACACGGATCGTTCTTGTTATTTGGCATTCCATTCGTACGCGCGATTACAAACCAGCCCAAATAGCCAAAACCCCCATGCGCCAGAGTTGCCAAGCATTTGCAAATCGCTGGCGGCAGGCATTGCGCAAGAGATGGTCAAAGCCGTTGAATCGAGGTTTGAAGCATTGAAAATAAACTGCATGAACGCTGATTTCACGATGCATGGAGCCCCATGGCTTTGCACTGCAGTTATTGTTGGAGCCTGCCCTGATTTGGGGGGGCTATCGTTATGGCACGATGAATCTGCTCTGGCCATCAACCACCCGACTGCCTGGCGCGCCGCACGTGACTGACGGCGACTTGCCACACCCGTGGGACTGAAAGCAATGGTCGAAATCATGAAGCGCGAGCCGTTCCAACATGGCCAAGGCCACCCGGACAGGATGGGCCATGACTGCATGCCGTGCAGGTTCAGAACATTCAACGAGGCGGTCAAGGATGGAGCGATTCAACAACCGTGATTCAACAAGAAAGTGAATTATCTTTGTGGACCGGATGCCGCAAATTCCAAAAAGACGCCATCAACACAACAATGTGCTGATGAGAACGATTGCAACAGGCATTTTTTTTGAAAAAACACTTTTAGCTGAAAAAACCAAGTGCAACGGCATATTGTTTTGCAATACCGCGCAACAGGATTTCAGTTCTTCGTGACACCCTGCCTCCGCAGCTTCTACCAAATGCAGGCACATGGCAGGGGTGATTGCAGCGTTCCGTCAGCAAGCCGTGCCAGCACTGATGGAACTCGGTTGAACTGCTGCCGGCGCGGAGGGCAGCGCCATCCCACGCGAGGGCGTGGACAACGTCAGCAGTGAATGGCACGCAGCCGTCCTGGCGTACGCAACCCGGCACCACTTTGTGTTGTTCAACAGGTATCCAGCCAGTAGCGCATGGGGGCTGTGCGCACACAGGGGACAGCAATCGCCGCGCAGCACTGCACAATGGGCGTTCTCCCTTCGCACACCCAGTAACGCCCAGCGCATGCAAAGCATCTCCTCCGTGAATGTCGTCGATCTGTTGCTGGACGCGGTCTGCATCGTCCAGCCGGACAGCACCATCGTTTTCGTGAGCCCGGCGTTCGAGCGCATCTTCGGCTACACCCCGCAGGAAGCGGTCGGGCTGCGCATGCTCGACCTGGTGCACCCCGAGGACCTGCCCACCACCAGCCAGCAGGCGCAGCGTGTGATGGACGGCCAATTGCAGCTGCAGTTCGAAAACCGCTACGTGCGCAAGGACGGCAGCGTGGCCCACATCCGCTGGACGGCCCGCTGGTTGCCCGACCGGCAGGTGCGCCTGGCGGTGGCGCACGACATCACGGAGCGCAAGTTCACCGAGTCCATGCAATCGGCGATCTATGAAATCTCCGAAGCCGCGCATGCCGCGCGCACGCTGGAGTCGCTGTTCCAGCGCATCCACGAGATCGTGGGCGTGCTGCTGCATGCAGCGCACTTTTCGGTGGCGCTGTACGACGCGGGCAGCGATACGCTGAGCTTTCCATACCACGTGCATCCCGGCGACGCACCCGCATCTGCGGCGCCGGCGCCCGTGTCCGAAGAGCAGATCCGGCTGTGCCGCGAGGTCATCCACACCGGCACCACCCTGCTCATCACCCCCGATACCCACCGCGTCCTCCCCACGCCGCAACCCGCGCCGGGCGCCCCGCTCTACTGGCTGGCCGTGCCGCTGTCCACCCAGAACGGCGTGCTAGGCGCGCTCGTGCTGCAAAGCTACAGCGACCAAGGGCGGTACACCCACAAGGACAAGGAGCTGCTGCAGTTCGTGTCGACCCAGGTGGCGGCAGCCATCGAGCGCAAGCAGATGCACGAGCGTCTCGAACGCATGGCGCAGTACGACCAGCTCACCCAGTTGCCCAACCGGCAGCTGTTTCTGGACCGCCTGGGCACGGCACTGGCCCGCGCGCGGCGGGACGACCGCCTGCTGTCGCTGCTGTTCATCGACCTGGACCGCTTCAAGGACGTCAACGACACCCTGGGCCATGCGATGGGGGACCTGTTGCTGCAGCGGGTGGCGCAGCGCCTGCAAGGCTGCGTGCGCGGCTCCGACACCGTGGCACGCCTGGGCGGCGATGAGTTCGTGGTGCTGCTGGAGTCCGGCCACGCGAGCGACCACGCCAGTGCCGTGGCAGGCAAGATTCTGGCGGCGTTTGGTGACGCCTTCGACCTGGGCGGCCACAGCGTGGCCATGCAGCCGAGCATCGGCATAGCCGTCTACCCCGAGCACGGCACGGACGCCCACCTGCTGCTGACCCATGCGGACGAGGCCATGTACCTGGCCAAGAAAAACGGGGGCAACCAGGTGTGCGTCGCGGTACAGCACCATATGGCCGCGCCGTGACCCGCGTGAATCACCGGCTCGCCCGCAGTGGCGCGCCCATTGACGCTGCCTGCAAACGGGGTCCAGCCCTTGGCACTACCGGCCCCGCCACGCCACGTTGCCCGCCGCCTCCCGGTGTCGACATCCGAATCCATATGGCCCTGCGCTGCCTAGGGTGGCTGCAAGGCACTACCACGGCACAATCGGCAGCGGGCTGAAAGTCCGCACACCCTCCCCGGCTCCGGGCCGGCGCATCCCCACAAGCTCCCACAACCACGCACGACCATGCTCTACAACGCCCTCAAGCTCGCTCACATCCTGTCCATCATCGTGTGGATCGGCGGCATGGTCTTCGCCCATTTCTTCCTGCGCCCCGCTGCCCAATCGCTGGAGCCGCCGCAACGACTGCGCTTGATGCACGACGTGCTGCAGCGCTTTCTGGCGGCCGTGACGGTGGCGGTCGTGGTGGTGCTCGCCAGCGGGCTCTGGATGATCGGCCGGGTGGCCAAGCAGACGGTGCAGTCCGGCGGCGCCTTTGCGATGCCGCTCGACTGGACGATCATGGCCACGCTGGGCATCGTGATGATGGCCATCTTCGGCCACATCCGCTTCGCGCTGTTCAAGCGCCTGCAACGCGCGGTGGCAGCGTCCGACTGGCCCGCGGGCGGCCAGGCCATGGCCAGCATCCGCCAGTGGGTGGGGGTGAACCTGGCGCTGGGCGTGGTGATCGTGGTGGTCACCGTGCTGCTGTAGCGCAGCACCAGGGATCATTTCCGCTGCGGGCGGCATGGGGCTGCGCGCACAAAAACGCGGGCGCTGCCAGGCGGCCCCAAGGTTCACCCACACAAGTGGCGGACAAGCTCTCTGCTGACATACCCCGGCCTTGCGGGTCCTCTACCATCGGGGATTCACAAACCTGATCCCTGTCTTTTTGAAGCCGCGCGGGCACCGGCCCCGGTGGCATGCACGCTGGCGCGCAGGTATGCAGCACACGGTGCCGCAAAGCCGCACAGCCCCGTAGCGCACAGACCCGACGTTCGGACTGATATCGCCAAAAAGACACGCGACGGGTGCCAAGGAGCCCTGCTACGTGTTCAAGTATTTCGAAAGCCGAATTTCCCCCTACCCTCCCGCTGAACCCCATTTGCCCCCGAAGGACTTCATGGCCTTCGTGTGGGACGGCACGCGCGGCGTGCGCGGCTACGTCGTGGCGATGGCGGCCCTCTCTGCGGCGATCGCCGTGTTCGAGGCGCTGCTGTTCGCCGTGCTCGGGCACGTGGTCGACTGGCTGTCCACCGTGGCGCCGGCCGCGCTGTGGGACGAGCGCAAGGGTGCCATCCTGGGCATCGTCGCACTGCTGATGGGCACGCTGGTGCTGGTGTCGCTGCAGACCAGCCTCAAGCACCAGGCGCTGGCCATCAACTTCCCGCTGCGCCTGCGCTGGAACTTCCACCGCTTGATGCTGGGCCAGAGCATGGCCTTCTATGCCGATGAGTTCGCAGGCCGCATCACCACCAAGATCATGCAGACCGCGCTGGCGGTGCGCGACATGATCTTCACCACGACCGATGTGGTGATCGGCATGGGCATCTACCTGGCCACCATCCTCATCCTGCTGGCAGGTTTCGATGCGCGCCTGATCGTGCCCTTCGCGGTGTGGATCGTGGCCTACGGCCTGGCCTGCTGGTACTTCGTGCCCCGCCTGGGCAAGGTCGGCAAGGCGCAGGCCGATGCGCGATCGGTGATGACCGGGCGCATCACCGATGCCTACACCAACATCGCCACCGTCAAGCTCTTCTCGCACACGCGGCGCGAGTCGGAGTTTGCACGTGCGGCCATGGATGCCTTCAAGCTCACGGGCTACGCGCAGATGCGCCTGGTGAGCCGGTTCGAGATCGTGAACCAGGCCCTGGTGGTGGCCATGATCCTGGGCGCCTGCGGCACGGCATTGTGGCTGTGGACGCAGGGCCAGGTGGGCGCAGGCGCGGTGGCCGCCGTCATCGCCATGACGCTGCGCGTCTCCGGCCATGCCCACTGGGTGATGTGGGAGATGACCACGCTGTTCGAGAGCGTCGGCACCATCCAGGACGGCATCAACACGCTGACCAAGCCGCGCACCGTCGTGGATGCGCCCGACGCGCAGCCCCTGCAGGTGACCCAAGGCCAGGTGCACTTCGACAATGTGAGCTTTGCCTACGGCAACGGCCGCCCCGTCATCGACCAGCTGCAACTCACGATCCGGCCCGGCGAGAAGATCGGCCTCATCGGCCGGTCCGGCGCGGGCAAGTCCACGCTGGTGAACCTGCTGCTGCGCTTTCATGACGTGCGCGCCGGCCGGGTGCTGATCGACGGCCAGGACATCGCCCATGTGACGCAGGACAGCCTGCGCCGCAACATCGGCATGGTCACACAGGACACGTCCCTGCTACACCGCTCGATGCGCGACAACATCCTGTACGGCCGTCCTGATGCGACGGAAGAAGACATGCATGCCGCAGCGCAACGCGCCGAGGCCGCCGAGTTCATCGAGAACCTGAGCGACCTGCACGGGCGCTCCGGCTACGACGCCCAGGTGGGCGAGCGCGGCGTGAAACTGTCGGGCGGGCAGCGCCAGCGCGTGGCCATTGCGCGCGTGATGCTCAAGGACGCGCCCATACTGCTGCTGGACGAAGCCACCAGCGCGCTCGACTCCGAGGTCGAAGCCGCCATCCAGCAAAGCCTGGACGGCCTGATGCAAGGCAAGACCGTGATCGCCATTGCACACCGCCTGTCCACCATCGCGGCCATGGACCGGCTCATCGTGCTGGATGCCGGCCGCATCGTGGAGGAAGGCACCCACGCGCAACTGCTGGCGCAAGGCGGCGTGTACGCGCGGCTGTGGGGCCACCAGAGCGGCGGGTTCCTGGGCGAGGAGGAGTAGGCCCCTCAAGGCGCTGAGCGCCTCCCCCACCTGGGGGTCGCACCTGTGGCGCGGAAAAGTGCGATCCAAGGGTGCGCTCGCGGTGGGGGCTGTTGAGGTTGCCGCGCGCTGGTTGGCGCGGTGACCGGGCCATTCAGGCTTCACGGCCCTCGTGCAGCAGCGTGGCGCCAGGCCTCGGCGCGTGGCGTCACATGGCGGCGCAGTGCTAGGCTCGCGGCTTCCCCTTGCCAAGACGCCATGCTCCAATCCCTGCTTCCCGTGTACTACGTGCAGCTCTCGCCGGCCGAGGTCAGCGTGCTCAATGTGAAGTCCAACGTACTGGTCCGCAACCTGCCGGAGGTGGCGTTGTCTGCGGGCGCGACGCCGAGCGTCCTGGCAGTAGGCCGCGCAGCCAGGCAGGCTGCGGCGCAGTCGGGCGGGTCGTGGGCCAACCCGTTCGGACATCCGCGGTCGTTGGTATCCGACTTCGTGCTGGCGGAAGCGGTGCTCAAGCACTTCGTCATCCAGGCCGCTCCCGCTGGCTGGAAGCGCCTGGTGGCGCCATCGCCGCGCATGGTGATCCACCCCCTCGGAGACCCCGAAGGCGGCTACACCCAGGTGGAGATTCGTGCCTTGCGCGAGCTGGCCGTCGCGGCGGGCGCCGCGCACGCCACCGTGTGGCAGGGCCGCCCTTTGACGCGCGAGGAACTGAAGTCAGGCGCCTTTCCTGCCGAGGGTCGGGTGCTGTTGTAGCGCCTCTCCAACGCCGCGCTTTTCCCTCGAAGGAGGCTGCGTGCACGCACCAAGGAGGTTTGGCGGCACCGAGCAATGCACTCCCATGACGCCCATCATCGGCCCCGTCGCCGTGCACTGTCGCGCAGGCGGCTGCAGACACGGGCCGCGCGCCCTTACCGCGCAAGCCGCAGGCGGGCATGGCGGCGGCCTTTGACGGGACACACGCTGCATGATCAAGATCACTGCCCTGTACCGCTGGCGCGAGGGCGCCAGCTTCGACCACGACTACTATCACAGCGAGCATATGCGCATTGCCCGCGCGGCCCTTCAGCCGCTGGGCTTGGTGAGGCTGGAGAGCGACCGCATGCTCTACCCTGGCGAGCCCCGCCCCGGTCAGGTGGTGGCGCTGACCAACGCATTCTTCAGCGACCTGAAGCAGGCGCAGACGGCCGCACGTCAGACCGCGGCGGAGCTGACGGCGGACATCTCGAACTACACCAATATCACGCCGGAATCTTACGTTGCGCAGATGCTGCCGCACGAGGTGTCGGCCGTTTGACGGCAATGCCTGTCTGCCCGGTCGGCTTTCGCAGGCACCTGAAGGGGGGCGCCGCGGTCACGGTGCCGGATCACCCGCGCTCTCGCACCGCCTTGAAGAGCAAACTCAGGCACACGGCCGTGCCCAAGATGGGCACGGCCGCCAACACCGCCGCCACAGCGCGCGCAGGCACCGACCAGTCGAAATCGCGCGCGGTGCGCCAGGCACCGAAGGCTGCGACCAACCCCAGCGCCGCCATCGCCATCCGAAAACTCGCGCCAGGCTTCACGAACGCAATGAGCAACACCACATTGGCCACACCGATGGCCAGCGCCACATGGCCCAGGTGCAACGAAAAACCCGAAGTGGCGGCCGGGCTGTGTCGCCCGCGGCGGCCTGCGCTCCCCGGCAGGCCTTCGCTGTCGCCGTCGTCCAACGTGGCTGGAGGGCGCGGCTTGGCGGTATAGGTAGCAGGTGCAGAGGGTGTATTGCGCGGACTCCCGGCGGGCTGTGGCGCGGCCTCGCCCGTGCGGCCCCACTCCGTGGCAGACAGGCCTGCTGACGCAGTGGCCGCCAGGGGCTTGCCGGCTGACGGAGGAGGCGCCACAGGTGCAACAACTGCCGCTGGGGCCAAAAGGCTACGCTCATTCAGCACTGCGCACAGGCGTCCCGGCTCGCGCAGCGCGGCCACCAGGGCGCGCACGGGGCTCTGCTCCTCACGCCGGATTCGCAGGTCGGCTACCTGCATGGTGGTGCCGCGCGTGTTGGCCAGCATGAACAGCGCCTTGGACATCAGCACGTCCTTGGCGCCGCCCTTGCCGCTCTCGATGAAGTTCCCCAGGTTGTAGGTGGCATCTGCATGGCCCGCCTCTGCCGCACGGGCGTACCAGGCGCGGGCCTGGGCCAGGTTGACAGGTGCGCCATAGCGGCCGTGCTCGTCACTCGTCCCCAGGTGAAAGGCGGCATGGGGGTTGCCTTCGCGCGCATACCAGCCTGGCAGGTCGCGCAGCACGTTGCCGGTCCAGGCCACAGGTGCTGCTGCGCCCGGCGCAGGTGAGGCGGGCGCCATGGGCACGAGGCTCAGGCCGCCGGGCGATTCGGCCTCTTTCAGTGCCTGCTGCGTTGTCTGCGCCCGTTGCCGCTGCTCTTGCGCGGCGGCGCTCCACTTCATGGCTTGCTGCGTGTCCACCGTGCCGCCCCAGCCCCGCTCATGCATCACGGCCAGCAGGCGCTTGGCGGGCTCGTGGTCCCATTCGGCCGCGCGCTGGCACCAGTAGCGGGCGTTTTCGTAGTTGGGCTGCTCCCAGCCGATCACGGTCTCCAGCGCATGCAGGAAGGCTGCGACCTCGTGGCCCTGGGCCGCAGCAGGCTGCAGGGCATCAGTGGCTTCGATGTGTTTGCGCGAGTACAGGGCCAATTGCTCGCTGCGGGCCACGGCGTCGTCCACCGCTTTGCGATCGTTGTCGATGATTTGCAGCAGTTGCTCGCCTGGCGCCGACTTCAGGCGCGCCATCAACACCTGTATGCGCGCCTTGGCTTCGTCGGGAAACCGCTGGAAAAACGTCTGGGCATCCTGACGAGTTTCCGCATCGTGTGCGCCCATGAGCTGCAGCGCGGCTGCCAGGTCAAAGTGCCTGCGCTGTCCCATGGTGCCAAAGCGCAAGGCCCGGCCCAGCGCGTAGACGGCATGCGGGTTGCCCCGCGCAGCCCAGCGGCGGTACTCCGCCCAGGCTCCGGCATCGTCGCCAGCCTCGCGAGCGCGCGCCGCGCGCCGCACCGGCAGGTCCGGCTCTTCTGGCGCATCGCCGTTGGCCAGGTAATGCACACCGCTTTGCGGGTCATACAGGTTCAAACCCAACCGGACTGCCTGCTCCCAGCCATCGTCAAACGGCTGGCCCCAATCCGAAGAGCGGGTGTTGATACCCACACCCCAGGTGGGATCGGTCAACTCCGGGCCACCGAGGTAGACGTCCCAGAACCCCGGAAACCGCTGCTCGACGGCTTGGGCCCAGGCTGCGAACTTGGGGTTCATGAGCACCTGGGGAGCAGCCTCCGCACGCTCGTACTGCGCGTCCGCTTCGGCCTTGGTGGTGGGCCAAGGCCAATCCGCGGGCTTTTCCCAGATCTGGATGGTGTAACTCACGAATCCCTCCTCGGATGCCGCTGGGTGCGCGGCTTGTTGTCGGTGTTGACGCTCGTCAAGTAAGAATAAATTCTAGAAGCTGCCCACGTCGACAGGCATCGCGGCCGTTCCTCATCTTCTCCAATGACGCGCCTGCGCCACACTTATATGTCGGCATGCGATTTTGACTAAGAATGGCCTCTGACGCGCCCTCCTGCAGCGTAAAAAGCTCTCATTTTCATAGCAAAACCATGCCCGAGTCTTCACGCCCTGCCATCCCCCTGGCCATGCCCATCCCCACCGGCGACCAGCTCAAGGCCAGCCGCACCGCCGCCGGGCTCAGCCAGGCGCAGGCCGCGGAACTGATGGGTTACCCGCTGCAGACCGGCAGCCGGGGCGGCGTGCAGTCGCGCACCTGGCAGGCGCTCGAGAGCAATACCGACGAGCGCAACATGCAGGGGCCCGCGTACGCGATGTTCCTGCTGCTCACGGGGCAGCACCCCGACTACGTGCTGGCCCGGCGCTCCGGCGCGGCCCACCCTGCCGACGCGCCATAAAAAAAGCGGAATGGCCCGAAGACCATTCCGCAACCTACTTACAGGGAGATCGCTGAAAAGTGCTGGTGGCTCAGTCCACCTTGATGTTGGCGGCCTTGATCACCTGGGCCCACTTGTCTACCTCGGCCTTCTGGAACGTGGCGATCTGGGCGGTGGTCATGTCGGCAGGCTCCATGCCGAAGCCCTTCAGGCGGGTCTGCATGTCGGGCTGGGCCAGGATCTTGCGGATCTCGTCATGCAGGCGCGTGACGATGGGCGCTGGGGTGTTGGCCGGCGCGAAGATCGCCTGCCACGACTGCACCTGAAAGTCCGCCAGGCCGTTCACGCCCGACTCTGCCACCGTGGGCACGTCGGGCATCGACGCCAGGCGCTTGGGCGAGGTCACCGCGATGGCGCGCAGCTTGCCGCTCTGGATGTGCGGGGCGGCGACCACGGTGGTGTCGAACATCATGTCGACCTGGCCGCTGATCACGTCCTGGATGGCCGGGCCGCTGCCCTTGTACGGGATGTGCGTGAACTTCACGCCCGACTTGTAGGCCAGCAGTTCCACGGCCAGATGCTGGGAGCTGCCGGTGCCTGCAGACGCGGACGACAGGCCGCCTTCCTTGCCCTTGGCCGCGGCCAGCACGTCCTTGAGCGTCTTGTGCGGGCTGTTGGCCGACACCACCAGCACCACCGGGTTGGTGCCGATCAGCGTGACCGGGCTGAACGACTTGATGGGGTCGTAGCCCAGCTTGGGGTACAGGCTCACGTTGATGGCGTGCGAGCTCACGGTGCCGCCCAGGAGCGTGTAGCCGTCGGGTGCGGCACGTGCCGCGGCTTCCGAGCCGATGCTGCCGGCCGCGCCGCCCTTGTTCTCGACCACGACGGTGGTCCCGAGGGCCGTGCCCAGTTGCTGGCCGATCAGGCGGCCCAACGTGTCGGTGGTGCCGCCTGCGGCAAACGGCACGACGTAGCTGATGGTCTTGCCGGTGGGCCAGGTGCCCTGGGCCGCAGCCGGCAAGGCGGCGAGGCCCACAGCGGCGGCCAGAGCGGCCGTGTGGATGAGGGTTCTGCGTTGCATGGAAAGTCTCCTGGTTTGTGGATGATGGGATGAAACGGGTGGAATGAGGGGCTAGGCCCGGGGCCAGGCAGGCGCGCGATGGCGCCTAGACGGCGCCTAGACGGCGCCCCGCGTCTCCACGTACAGCGCGTAGACGGAATGGCTGCTGGCCATGAACAGGCGGTTCTTCTTGGGCCCGCCGAACACCAGGTTGGCGCAGCGCTCGGGCAGGCGGATGTGGCCGATGGGCTTGCCCGCGGGGTTGAACACCATCACGCCGTCAAGGTCGGCCGCACTGGCGCTGGGCGAGCCATTGCTGCCCCAGCCGCACCACAGGTTGCCGTCCTCGTCGCACTTGATGCCGTCGAGCGCGCCCGGGCCACCGGCGTCGATGTGCACGCGCTTGTTGGCAAGGCGTGCGCCGGTGCCCACATCAAACGCCCAGACCAGGCGGTTCGGTTGCGCGCGGCCTTCGACGATGTACAGGCGTTTTTCGTCGGGCGAGAAGCACAGGCCGTTGGGGCCGGCCAGGTCATTCAGCACCAGCTCGGTCTTGCCGCTGCTCGGGTCGATGCGGTAGACGGAATGCGGCAGCTCGGCCGCGGCCTTGTCGCCCTCCCAATGGCCGCCGATGCCGAACGGCGGGTCGGTGAACCAGATCGAGCCGTCGCTCTTGCAGACGATGTCGTTGGGCGAGTTCAGGCGCTTGCCGTTGAAGCCGTCGGACAGCACGGTGATGCTGCCGTCGTATTCGGTGCGGGTCACGCGGCGCGTGAGGTGCTCGCACACCAGCAGGCGGCCCTGCCGGTCGCGCGCCAGGCCGTTCGAGAAATTGGCCGGGTGGCGGAACACGCCTGTCTGGCCTGTGGCCTCGTCCCAGCGGACGATGCGGTTGTTGGGGATGTCCGAGAACAGCAGGTAGCGGCCGTCGCCCACCCACACAGGGCCCTCCACCCAGCGAAAGCCGGTGGCGATCTGCTCCACGCTGCTGCTGAACAGGCGGTACTTGGCAAACGACGGGTCCAGCACCTGCACGGCCGGATCGGGGTAGCGCTGGTGGGGCTTGAAGTCGAAGGACTGGGCCTGCGCCAGGCCGCCGGTGCCTGCGGCGGTGGCGGCGATGGCGCCGGCCATGAAGGCACGGCGCGAGGCCGGCGCTGCGGTGGGGGCCGTTGAGGCTGTGGGGTTGGAGGCCTGGTCGGTCGGTGGCTGCGGGCTCATGCGGCGGTGTCTCCTCGGGTTGTCATGGGGTTCGCTTCGGTGCCAGTGCGTTGTCGGACGCCGGGGCTCAGGGCAGGTCGACGATCTCGACCCAGTTGGGGTTCTTGCCCGCGGGCACGCGCGTGGGCGCACCGGGGATACCGGTGGCGGGGTCGATGGGGTGCAGCGATACCTGGTGCGACTCCTGCCCTGCGGCGATGAGGAAGCGGCCGGACGAGTCCACCGCAAAGCCGCGCGGGGATTTTTCGGTGGGCAGCTGGCCCAGCGGCTGCAACTGGCCCGTGGCCGCATCGACCCGGAAGCTGCTGAGCGTGCTGGAGGTGCGCTCGGACGCATACAGCGTGCGGCCATCGGGCGACAGGTGCAGGTCGGCCGCCCAGGGCTTGCCGGTAAAGCCGGCGGGCAGCGCACTGGCGCGCTGCACCGAGCGCAGGCCACCGCGCGCAGCGTCGTAGGCCATCACGTGCACGGCGGCGTCCAGTTCGTTCAGCACGTACATGAAGCGCTGGCCCTTGTCCCACACAAAGTGGCGCGGGCCCGATTTCTCAGGCGCCACCGTGGTGAGGGCGGGCTCGTTCGCAGAAAGCTTGCCGGTTTCGGCATCGAAGCGCCAGGCCGACAGGTTGTCGCCGCCCAGGCTGGTGGCAAACACAAAGCGGTTGGTCGCGTCGGCGTGAATGGCATGGGCGTTCGGTGCCGTCGGGATGAGCTGCTGCACCGCCCCCACCGCCCCGTCCTTGCCAATGCTGTTGACCGTGATCTTGTGACCGGGGTAAGACGCCGCAAACAGCCAGCGCCCCGTGGCATCGGTGTCGATATTGGCCATGCTGTCGGCCAGCGGGGCTTCGCCCAGCTTGCGCAGCTTGCCGCTGGCGGGATCGATCGCCAGGCTCACCACGCGAAAAGGCTGCGAGCGCAGCGCCACATACAACACCTTCTTGTCCGGGCTCACAGCCATGGGCATGGCCATACCGCCGACCGCCGTGGTGTCCACGGGCTTGAGCGCCGCGGCGCTGCGGTCCAGCTCATAGACCGACACGTCCTGGCTGTCGGCATTGGACACATAGACCCAGGTGGCGGCCCAGGCACCGGGGGTGGCCAGTGCGGCGCCCACGGCAAAGGCCAGCTGCGCCAGCCGTCCCGGACGGCGGTGGGTACGAAGTGCTGCGATCATTCCTATCCCCTTTGGTTGTTGCTTGCGTCCCGGCGTGACCAGGCGTTGTTCGGCCGCGGTTCGTTGCCATGCGGCGTCGGTTTGTTATATGTCGTCATACAACATGGGCGCCATTGTGGCCCCACACATGCGGGGCATGACAAAGGGATTACCCGAGGTTTTCAGTGATCAATCCAGCGCCTTTTCCCTCGACAGCGCAGGGAAATTCGTCCCTGAAATATCAGTGATTACCCTGATTTTTTACGGGTAAACCCGTGGTTTGAGGGATTGATCATTGCGCTTTGCCGGTCTTAGTTGTACGATGACTAACAACAACCTAACGAACGGAGACATTCCATGACTTTGAAGCGTCGCGCCATCCTTCTTGCCTGCACTGCCGCCCTGTCCGCAGCATCCGCCACGGCCCAGACCGCTGAATGGCCTGCCAAGACACTGCGCATCGTGGTGCCCTACCCTCCAGGCGGCAGCTCGGACATCATTGCGCGCTCCATCAGCCAGTCGCTGTCCGAAGCGCTCAAGCAAAGCGTGATCGTGGAGAACAAGCCCGGCGCCAATGGCAACCTGGGTGCCGACTTCGTCGCCAAGGCAGAACCGGACGGCTACACCGTGCTGCTGTGCGACGTGGGCGCGCTGGCCATCAGCCCCTCGGTTTACACCAAGCTGTCGTTCGACCCCTCCAAGGACCTGCGTGGCGTGACCATGCTGGCCTACTCGCCCCACCTGCTGGTAGTGCACCCCTCCGTGCCGGTGAGCAACCTCAAGGAGCTGGTCGCCTACTCCAAGAAGAACGACCTGAACTTTGCCGTCACGGCCACCGGCAGCGCCCCCCACCTGGCCGGTGTGGCGCTGGAGCGCGCCAGCGGCGCGCGCTGGCAGTACATCCCCTACAAGGGCGGCGTGACCGCCATCCAGGACACCGTCGCCGGCCAGACCCAGGTGCTGATGAACGGGATGCTGGCCACCCTGCCCCAGGTGCAGAACGGCAAGCTCAAGGTGCTGGGCGTCTCCAAGGCCACGCGCATGCCGCTGATCGGCGACGTGCCCACCATCGCCGAGCAGGGCGTGGCGGGCTACGAGTCGGGCACATGGCAAGGCATCCTGGTGCCGCGCGGCACGCCCGAGGCCGTGGTGCAAAAGCTCAACAAGGCACTGATCACCGCCATCCGCGCTCCGGAAATCCGCTCGCGCCTGGCCGGCCAGGGTGCTGAAGTCGTCACGATGACCCCCACCGAGCAAGACCAGTTCTTCGCCAAGGAGCGCGCGCGCTGGGCCAGCGTGGTCAAGGCCGCCAACATCAAGCTCGACTGAGCCCCTGACACACCTGTTTCATCCACCTTTCTCCCCTCGTTGCAATGACCATGAACCCGCAAGAACTCAAATCCATCATGGGCTCCGGCCTGCTGTCGTTCCCCATCACCGACTTCGACGAGCAGGGTGAATTCCGCCCCAAGACCTACATCGAGCGCCTGGAGTGGCTGGCTCCCTACGGCGCCAGCGCCCTGTTCGCCGCCGGCGGCACGGGCGAGTACTTCTCGCTGTCGGGCCCCGAGTACGGCCAGGTGGTCAAGACCGCGGTGGACACCTGCCGCGGCAAGGTGCCGATCATTGCCGGCGCCGGCGGTCCCACCCGCACCGCCATCGCCCATGCCCAGGAAGCCGAGCGCCTGGGCGCCCACGGTATCCTGCTCTTGCCCCACTACCTGACCGAAGCCGGCCAGGAAGGCCTGATCGAGCATGTGGCCCAGGTGTGCAACAGCGTGAAGTTCGGCGTCATCGTCTACAACCGCGACCGCACCAAGCTCACGGCCAACTCCCTGGCCATCCTGGCCGACCGCTGCCCCAACCTGATCGGCTTCAAGGACGGCGTGGGCAACATCGAGACCATGTCTTCGATCTTCATGAAGATGGGCGACCGCTTCTCCTACCTGGGCGGGCTGCCCACGGCCGAGGTCTATGCGGCTGCCTACAAGGCGCTGGGCACGCCGGTGTATTCGTCGGCAGTGTTCAACTTCATCCCCAAGACGGCGATGGAGTTCTACAAGGCCGTGGCGGCGGACGACACCGCCACGCAGCACAAGCTGCTCAAGGAGTTCTTCATGCCCTACCTGGCCATCCGCAACCGGGTGGAAGGCTATGGCGTCTCCATCATCAAGGCGGGCGCCAAGATCGTGGGCCACGACGGCGGGCCGGTGCGCGCGCCGCTGACGGACTTGAAGCCCAGCGAGATGGAAGAGCTCAAGGCGCTCATCGACAAGCTCGGCCCGCAGTAATACCCACGCCCCCCCAGAAACAGGAAATCCCCCGCGTCCGGCCGTGCACGGACGCGGGGTTCTGCAGCGGCACGCCTTTGCACTCTTCATCCATCACACATAACAACGGAGACAGACAAGATGTTCAGAAAGCTCATTCTCGCCACGGCCACCATCGTGGCTGTCGCGGCCCTCGCGGGCTGCGCCAACCACGCACCCGCCACGTCGTCGGCATCGGCCGAGCAGGCCGTGGCCGCTGCGGCCGAGCGCCTGCGCGTGGCCATGATCGACCCGACGCCTGCGGCCCTGGCCCAGTTGGTGGCTGATGACCTGAGCTACGGTCACTCTGGCGGCCGCGTGGACACCAAGGACAGCTTTATCGGTGACCTCGTGGCCGGCAAGTCGGACTTCGTGACCATCGCCATCACCGAGCAGACCATCAAGGTCGTGGGCAACACCGCCATCGTGCGCCACACGTTGACGGCCGACACCAACGACTCAGGCAAGCCCGGCAAGGTGCAGATCAAGATTCTGGGCGTGTGGCAGGATCAAGGCGGCACCTGGAAGCTGCTGGCCCGCCAGGCCGTGCGCGTCGCGGCTTGAAGCGCAGACCCGACCAAGGGCCGCCGATGCGGCCCTTTTTTCTTTAAGGGCCGTTTGCGCCCACCATTCTTTCCCGCACCCATGACCACCACCGCCCTGCCCCGCATCCTGCAAATCGGCCGCCTGCCCCTTCCTGCGCTGGAGACAGAACTGGCCGCCCGCTACCACGTCACCTGCCTGGCGGACCAGGCCGACCCGGCCGGCTACTTGGCGATGCATGGGGCGGAGTTTTCGGGCGTGGTCACCACCGCGTCCATCGGACTTCAGGGCGAGGTGATTGCCGCCCTGCCCCACCTGCAGGTCATCAGCAGCTTCGGCGTGGGCTTCGACGCGCTGGACATCGACGCCGCCAAGGCGCGCGGCGTGCAGGTGGGCTACACGCCCGGCGTGCTCAACGACTGCGTGGCCGACATGGCCTTCGCGCTGATGCTGGATGTGTCGCGCGGCATCGCCGCCAGCGACCGCTTCGTGCGGCGCGGCGCATGGACGCAGAGCCGCTTCGCCCTGGGCAGCCGCGTCTCGGGCAAGCGCCTGGGCATCGTCGGCATGGGCCGCATCGGCCAGGCCGTGGCCGAGCGCGCCAGTGGGTTCCGCATGGAAGTGGCCTACCACAACCGCCGCCGCGACCCCGGCATCGCGCAGCAGTACTTCGAGTCGCTGGTCGAGCTGGCGCGCTGGGCCGACTACCTGGTGCTCACCGTCGCCGGTGGACCGGCCACGCGCCACTTGGTGGACAGCACTGTGCTGCAAGCGCTGGGCCCGCAAGGCTTCCTCATCAATGTGGCCCGCGGCAGCGTGGTGGATGAAGCGGCATTGATCGATGCGCTGACACACCGCCGCATCGCCGGCGCCGGCCTGGACGTCTTCGAGGACGAACCCCGCGTGCCCGAGGCATTGATGGTGCTCGACAACGTGGTGCTCACGCCCCACACCGCCAGCGCCACGCACGAAACCCGCCGAGCCATGGCCGACCTGGTGCTGGAGAATCTTGACGCGTTTTACACACAGGGCGCGGTGAGCGTGCCCGTGCCTGGGACCACTCGGCCTCAGTAGGGATTGCCACATCAAAGATATTGCATAGGACATTCAACGGCATCGTCGCCGAGTTCAAACTCGCCGCAGCGCCAAACGACCGCATAATTGAAAATAACTGGCAGCAATCGCCGAAGCCACGCCACAGCGGCCTGCCAGCCAACGCAAATGGTCGCACCCAAATCAAAATTTGGTTGATATTAAATATTCATAAATATGAATTTATTATCACGACTAATTGACATCGAGCGGTTGAAATCGACTTTCCCACGCCTTGTCAAGACTGTGCTGAAAGGTACTATCTTTGAACGGAACAATCGCCGCCCCGAAATCAGCATCGGAGAGGGCTTGGCGAGCAGCTGGCGTCAGTCGAGACCACGCAATGGCGGGTTGAGAGCCGCCCAGATGGTCCGTATAGGTCAAGCTGTGGTTGAAAGGGAAATCTGTCTCTGTGTATTTCACCAGTGGCCTCGACCCGTAAAGAGGTGGACGGAAAAGCGTTTGATACCCGCCATGTGCCGAGTAAGAAACTGCATTGATTTGGGCTTGCGAAGAACATTGGCTCAGCCAAACGACGACGGCCTCCCAATCATGGGTATGTCCCTGACCGAGAACAACGATATCCTTGGGGAAATACCATGCATACATGACAGCACATTCATTGTGGTAAGGCTCCGCCCGAACATATACCTGGCCAATGCTTTGTGAACACCCTCCATTGACGGGATAGGTAGGACGCAAACCCCGGCCTACATTGCCGTAGGCATCCACGGCAGGGTACGGTACACAGCCTCCATCCACAAAAAGCCTGGGCTTGAAAGTGGCTTCAAATTCATCCACGCTCTCCGGGAAGTTCACAATTTGGTTATGGGGCAGGCTATGAAAATAGACCGATGCTCCACCGTCTTCAAAAAATTCGTCGGCTTCGTCCAATCCACTTTGCGCGTGCGCGGCTCCACAAGACATCGCCGCGATACATGCGGAAAATATAATTTGGGTAAAATTGCGATTTTTGACCATGATCCGCCTCCAAATGAAGTGGTGTAGGAAAATTCAGGGCTCAAGCATCCCGGATAAAAACCGTCCAAATCTTATAAGCAGTACATCAATATTTAATATTCAAGATCAACCTACTCATACCATTAAATACTCTTTTCAAGCCCGACGACAGCTACATTAACCATAGGTCCCGCATCGCAATGCGCTGCGCTGCACGGCGGGTCCATAGCAGGTCACCACCCACCTACCAACGGATTCGTCCCACTGTGCGTGTGCCCTGCAGCCAATTCAATTTCAAACTACAACCATCCCGCCGATCGGGCTGCGCGCGAGATGGTGATAGCGACAAACTCAGGATATGGCGTCTATGTGCAGCTGCACCGAATCATTCAGGTACACCGGCGTCACCTTGAAGCCCTTGACCGTGACCGAGCCGAACGTGCCACGCACCATGGTGCCCCGCACGATGGTGATGGTGGAGCCCACTGCGGGGACGTAGCCCGCCCGGAAGCTGACCAGCAGCGAACCTGCAAGCGTCGCGGGGCCGCTGGCGTTCAACTGGCCCGCGCCGTTGGCGCCCAGTCGCAGATCCAGCGTGCTGCTGCCGCCTTGGGTGTACGCACCGCCAATGACCACCGCGGAGGCTGCGTTGCTGATGAAGGTGCCGCCGCTCAGGTACACGTCGCCCTTGCCTGCTGCATTGGCAGAGTCCGCCTGCACGGCGCCAGCCGCGACCTCGGTGCCACCGGTGTAGGTGTTGGCCCCTGACAGCGCCAGCGTGCCGCTGCCGCGCTTGGTCAGCTTGCCGGCGCCGGCAATGTCGTTGCGCCAGGTGTCCAGGGCGTGGAAGCCGCCTTGCGCGGCGTCCATCGCCACCGCCACATCGCCGTTGAAGTTGCCGTAGCCGTCGCCTGCCGCAAACAGGTTCAGGCGCCCCCAGCCTTCGGCGTCGTCCATCACCGGGTAGCCCGAGGCGATGGCCGTTGTCTTGAGCACCACGCGGCGCTGGCTGGCATCCAGGTACGGAAAGCGGGTTTCGAGCAGCACTTCTGCGCCCTTGGGCACCACGGCAGCGCGCGTGGTGTCGCCGATCGGTGCGAAGCCGAAGGTCATGCGGCGCAGGTACTCGGCCTTGTTCGTGGCGCGGTCGGCAAAGCGGTCAGTGCCCACGGGCTGCGAATGTGCGAACTGCTGGAACTCGGCGGGCGTTTTCGCGCCGACGGCGGCCATCAGCGTGCCGCGGGCCTGCGCCAGCGCGGCGGCCTTGCGCGGGGCGTTCACGCCGGTGGCGATGCTGGCGGCAGCCACGGCCTGGCCGTGGATGCGGCCGCTGATCACGTCCAGGGGCGAATGCATGCCGGCCAGGATGCGGCTTTCGCCCAGCTCCAGCCCACGGGCGAGCATTTCCTGGAAGCGTTCGGGCACCACGTACGCCATGGCGATGGCGTCGCGCACACCCTCGGCCGTGTGGCCGCTGGTGAAGCCGCCATCGGTGGCGGGGGTGGTGCTCTTGGCGGGCACCAGGGTCGGCAGCACCATCACGCTGGCGCTCCAGCGCCAGGGGCGTGCGTATTTGTAGAACCGCTTGGCAGGTTCGGTGGAGCCGTTGTCGCCGATGCCCCCCAGAAAGTCCACCACCGTGCCGAAGCTGGTGTTGGCACTGCCGCCCACGCCCACGTTGTTGCCGCTGTCGTTGTACACGACGCTGGTCGCGTCGGTCGGAACGTTGGTGATGGAGGTGGTCTGCTGCGCGGCGGTGCGCCACGCGCTGGTGAGCGGGCCCAGGCCATCGGTCACGCTGTAGCCCTTGCCACGGCGGTCATCCAGGTAGGCCTGTTGTTCCTGCGCGGCGGTGCGGCGCGTGGTGGCATCCACCACGTACTGGATGTTGCGGGCATGCACGTCCCGGTTCAGCACCGTGCCGTCCGTGGCGTCGCCCGGGATGCCGCTCCAGCTCGATGGGGCAATGGCGGGGAAGGTGCCGTTGGCCGGGGCAGTCACGCCGGCGTCCACCAGCTGGGTGCTCGGCTTCCAGATGTCGAGGAACCCGCCCAGCACGCGCACCCCGGCGTTGGTGGCCAGCGTGGCGTAGCGCGCGTCGCCGCGCTGGTTGGTGAATGCGAAGTCGACGAACGGCGGGGTGCTGGCCTCGTTGGGCACGGGGGCCGTATCGGCACGGCCCAGGCCGACGGGTGCTTGCGGGGCGGCCGGTTCTGCGTCGCCTCCCCCTCCACAGGCGGACAGGGCCAGGGCGGCGGCAAGGGCAATGACAAGGGGGCGGTAGGTGGGAAGCTGCAACATGGCGGAGGACACGGGTTGGACGGGCAAAGGCGGTCGCTGCAAACAGCGCCGGTGCAGGCCCACGCGGGCCGGCTGCGTCGCACTGTAGAAACGGCCCATGACACTTGCGTGACGGCTGCTGGACGGTCAAACGGGTGTCATGTGCAGCTGAAACCCACGCCTGCAGAGGGCTGCCGGGGGGCGCGCCCGTCCCCGCGCTTCTTCGATGGCCTACAAAGCGTTTTTGGTGCACCCAACAAAAAATAAAACCCCGCAAGTCGCGACGACTGCGGGGTTTTCAGCGGCAGGCCGACAGGCCGGCAGAGCGGCCGCGGGTTACTTCACGGCACCGCGGGAGATGTCCATGATCATGCGGGTGGCCAGGTACAGGCGCGGCACGATGGTGTTGACCTGCACGTACTCGGCGTCATTGGAGTGCGCGCCGTAGCCCGACAGGCCCATGCCCTCCACCACCGCGCCCTTGGTCTTCAGCGCCGCAAAGGCGGCATCGGTACCGCCGCCCGTGGCCTTTTCAACCACGTTGAGCGGCAGGCCCAGCTCCTGGTAGATGACCTTGCCGTAGCCGGCCACTCGGCGCGATGCCTCGCTCGCTTCGAGCGGCGGGCGGCGCACCTCGAACTTCACGTCCACCTTGGAGGCCGGCAGCAGCTTGGCCTTAACCTTCTCCTGCAGCGTCTTTTCCAGGCCGTCGAAGTCGGACACCTTCAGGGCACGTGCATCGGCCTGGGCGGTGGCCTCGGCCGGGATCACGTTGCGGTTGGTGCCGGACTTGGACACCGTCCAGTTGAGCTTGAGGCCTTCGTCGTTCTTCGACAGGTCCTTCATCTGCAGCAACTGGTGCGACAGCTCGTACAGCGCGTTCACGCCGTCTTCGGGCTTGGCGCCCGCGTGCGATGCCTTGCCCTGCACCGTGAGGTAGGCCGCGCCGATGCCGCTGGTCGCCAGGCGCAGCGAGCCATCGGTGCCGCCGCCTTCAAAAGAAAACACCGCGTCGTGCTCGGCCGCCACGCGGGTGATGGTGCTGCGCCAGCCGGGCGAGCTGATTTCCTCGTCGCCATTGATCAGCACCGTGAGGGTGCCGTAGTCCTTGAAGTTGAGCTTTTGCAGCAGGGCCACGGTGTGGATGATCAGCGCCACGCCCTGCTTGTCGTCCGAGATGCCCAGGCCGTAGGCCTTGTCGCCCTCGATGCGAAACGGCTGGGCCTTGAGCATGCCCTTGAGGTACACCGTGTCCATGTGGGCGATGAGCATGATTTTTCGGGTGCCCGTGCCCTTGAACACGGCCTGCACGGCGGGCCCCACCTTCTCGGGCGTGTCGTCCAGGCGGTAGATGTCGCTGGTCTGCAGCACGTCCACCGTGCCGCCCAGTTGCTTGAGCTGGCTGGCGATGCGCTCGGCGATCTGGTTCAGGCCCTCGATGTCCTTGCTGCCCGATTCGATGTGAACCAGGTCGCGCAGCGTGTCCAGCAGCGGCTGCTGCTCCTTCTGGGCCAGGGCATGCACATCCGCCACAGGCGCGGCCTGGGCTGCGCTGGCGCACAAGGCCAGTGCGATCGATGCGATCAACGGACGGACGAAGGACGGAGCGGAGTGCGGGTGTTGCATGGTGCGGCGGGGCCTGAAAAAAGGGAAAAGCCATTATGGAGCGTTGCAACGTCTGTTTCAAACATTTCGGCCACTTGCAACGCCTGTATCACACCACCGGTTCGCCAGCCGCCACAAGGTCGGCCCACAGCTGCGGGCCGATGCGCGGCGCATGGTGGCGCAACTCGAACAGCCACATGGCATACAGCGGCAAGGCTTCGGCCAGCCGAAGCGCTGCCACCTGCGGCGCGGCGGCGCCCAGCAATGCGGGGTGCGGCACCACGGCCAGCAGGTCCGACGTTGCCACCAGGTTCAGCAGGCTGGCGAAATCAGGGCAGCGCACTGCCATGCGTGGCGCGGGCATGCGCCGCACGCGGTGTGCCTCGGTCAGCACATCCACCGGCCCGCTGACGCTCTGCCCCACGCAGGCCCAGGCCGCGCCCTGGAGCTGCGCGAGCGACCGGGCTTGGACCAATGGATGGCGGCGGCGCGCGTAGACCAGCGGCTGCAGGTCGTACAGCCGCCGGGCGGACACGTCCGCATGGTCGAACTTGCGCGGCCGGGGCGCAATGACCGCGTCGAACCGCCCCTGCAGCAATCCGGCCAGCAAGCTGCCCTCATCTGCCGTCGCCATGGCCAGCGAACGCCTGCCTTGCGGCACGCACCAGCCCCGGTACAGCACCGGCCCGCACACCAGGGCTGCAGACGAGGTGAGCCCCACGCGCAGTTGGTGGCGTTCCGCCGTGCCTGTGCCCAGCCGAGGCAGCGCGTCGATGCGCTCTCCGACGGACGCCGCCTCCGCCGACACCGCTCGGGCCAGGTCGGTGGGCAGGTAGCGGCGCCCCTGCCGCACGAGCAGCGGCGCGGCAAAGTGCGCCTGCAGCGACTTCATGCCCTGGCTGATGGCCGGTTGCGACACGCCGCAGGCCAGCGCGGCCCGTGCAAAGCTGCCGTGTTCGATGATGGAACGCAGGTACTCAAGGTGGCGAAGATACATAAGCCGCATTTATGTATGGAGCGCCATTGTCGCTTGCCGGACGGCGCAGACGGCGCGAAGCTCAGGCATCCATCCCACCCCAGCGAGATACACCCCGTGACCCAGCAACCGATTGACACCGTACGCACCTACCTCGGCCACCTGCATGCGAGCAACACCGAGGGGCTGATCGCCTGCTTCGAGCCCGATGGCGTGGTGCACTCACCGTTTCTCGGCACCATGCGCGCCAGCGACTTCTTCAAGAAGCTGGCCCAGGCCTCCAGCGGCAGCGTGATCACCGTGCTGGACCTGTTTGGCTCGGTGCTGCCTGGCGCTGACGGGGGCGCCGTGCGCGTTGCCGCCTACTTCCGCTATGACTGGACGCTGAACGACGGACGCGAGGTGACCTTCACTTGCGTGGACGTTTTCACCTTCGGCGCGGGCAGCGCGCTCATCCGCGACATGAACATCGTCTACGACACCCACCCCCTGCGCGAAGAGGTGGGCGACAAGTACGCGCCGGACTGATGCGCGCGCTTGGGCCCAAGCTTGGGCGGTGGACGCTGCGCACCGCGCGCGGCGTGCTGGGCGGCGTTGCGGATTTAGCCTGATTGGCGCAAAATGCGCCAATCAGGAGACCACCATGTCCGCCACCGCCTTTTCTTCCGTCAAACTCCCCGCGCACCTGGTGGAGCAGGCCCGCCAGGCCGCGCAGCCCATGCGCCGCTCGGTGGCCAGCCAGATCGAATACTGGGCCACGCTGGGGCAGATCGTGGAACACACGGGTTTGAGCGTGTCGGAAGCCCGCAGCGCCATCGAACAGTACGAGGCGGCAGCCTTGCGGCACCACACCCTGGCGGCCCCGGCGTCGGTGGACGCACTCACCGCCCGCCTGCTGGCTGCACAAACACGCGGCACGCTGGCCCAGCGGGTGCGTGAGGTGGTTCAGGAAAACCAGGCCAAGGCCGGCGCCACCGCCGCTTGACAGCCGGATGGCGTGATGGCTTGATGACTTCTTCGCAGTCTCGCTCTTCACCACCCGGCATCGCCACCTCACCCCGCTGGTTCCACCTGCTGGCCGGCCCCAACGGCGCAGGCAAATCCACGCTGTACCGCGCGCTGGTGCGCGAAGGCATCCTGGGCCCGCCGCTGGAATTCGTGAACGCCGACCTGCATGAACAGGCCCACCTGCAGCACATCGCCGACCCCGAGGCCCGGTCCGAAGCCGCCCGGCAATGGGCCGATGCACGCCGGGCCACGCTGCTGCGCGAAGGTGCTGATTTCGCCAGCGAGACCGTGTTCTCGCACCCCTCCAAACTCACGCTGATTGAAGACGCCCAGCGATGCGGCTACACAGTGGCCCTGTACATCGTGGCGCTGGACGACCCGGCGCGGCTGCTGCCCCGCGTGGCGCAGCGCGTGCGCGAAGGCGGGCACGCCGTGCCGCCAGACCGCATCCTGGCGCGCTACCCCCGCACCATGGACAACCTGGCCCTGGCCGTGCGCCGGGCCGACGTGTCGTACCTGTATGACGCTGCCGAAGCCATGGACACCGGACCTCAGTTGGTGGCGATGTGCTCGCCCACGCAGACCACGCCGCTGGTCCCACCGCTGCCCGCATGGGCCCGGCGCCTGGTCGGCCACTGACTAGCTGCTTGAGGCGCCGGCCTCTGGGGGCGTCAACGGCGGACTGCACCGAGCGTGGGAGGCCAACATCAGGCTAAAAATCTGCCCCTACCGCTTGACCACATTGCGCTAGCAGCTATTCATTTCATAGCAAATCGTCTGCACAAAAAATCCCTGATGCCGTTGTGGGCGTTTCTCATTGCCAAGACAATAATTGTCTAGTCAATTAAATTCCCTACCCATGACATCTCAGCCTTCCGACTCTTCCGCCCAAGGTTTTTACAGCCCCAGCCACCTGGAGCCTGAGGAAAGCGTGGGCTACCTGATGCGCAAGGTGATGTCGTCGATCCGCACGCAGGCCGACGCGCAGCTGTCTACGCACGACCTGACGTATGCGCAGTGGCTGCCGTTGTTCAAGATCTCGCGCTGCGACCAGACCACCGTGGCCAGCCTGGCGCGGGACCTGGAGACCGACCCGGCCTCGATGACCCGCGCGATGGACCGCCTGGAGGCCAAGGGCCTGGTGGTGCGCGAGCGGTCCACCACCGACCGCCGCGTCGTCCGCCTGACGCTCACGCCCGATGGCGACCAGGTCGCATCGCGCGTGCCGGCGGTGCTGGCCGACGTGCTCAACGTCCACCTCAGCGACTTCAGCCACGCGGAGTGGCAACTGCTGCTGAGCCTGCTGCGCCGCATGCTGGTGAACGGCAAGCCGCCTTCAACGGCGTCAACGCCTTCAACGCCGGCTGCATCTTCGGCGCCGTCAGCATGAAGGAACGCCCGGGGCCTTGACCCCACCGATGCAACCGCCTTCGTCCTCCTCCATACAACACACCAAAACCATTCTGGAGAACCCCGTGACCACCACCGCCACCACTCCCCTGCCCTCGGTCCGCTCTGCCTTTGCCGCCCATTTCGCCGTGTCGGCACTGGCCCTGGCCGCCGCCATCCTGCTGGTCGGCTGCGCCAGCCCCGGCGCGCCGCACACCCCGCTGGCGCAGACCACGCCCGCCGCCGTGGGCCTGAATGCATCCACCGCCAGCGACACCGCCGCACCCAGCCAGTGGTGGACCACGCTGGGCGATGCACAGCTCAACACCCTGATCGAACAAGCCCTGCAGGGCAGCCCCAGCCTGGCCGTCAGCCGCGCCCGGCTGGAGCAGGCGGTTGCCCTGAGCCAGGTGCGTGAAGCGGCCAACGGCCCGCAGGTCAACCTGGGTGTGGATGTGACCCGCCAGCGCTACACCGCCAACGGCCTGGTGCCCGCGCCCATCGCCGGCAACACCTACAACAGCGGCACGGTGCAGGCCACCCTGTCGTGGTCGCCGGACTTCTTCGGCCAGCATGCCGCCGAGCTGCAGGCCGCGCTGGGCCAGGCCCGCGCCGCGCAGGCCGATGCCGCCGCCGCCGCCAACACCCTGGCCGCGCAGGTGGGCCGCAGCTATGTGGCGCTGGCCCGGCTGGTATCGCAACGCGATGTGGCCCAGCGTGCGCTCGCCCAGCGCGAAGAGCAACAGCGCCTGACGCAGGAACGCGTGTCCGCCGGCCTGGACAGCCAGGTCGAGCTGACGCAGGCCCAGGCCGCCGTGCCCGACGCCCGCACCCAGATCGAAGCGCTGGAAGAGCAGATCACGCTGGCCCGCCGCCAGATCGCGGTGCTGAGCGGACAGGCGCCCGATGCGCTGCCGACGCTGGCCCCGCAGTTGTCCCAGCTGCAGCGCAACACGGTGCCGGACGTGCTGGGCGCCGACCTGCTGGGCCGCCGCCCCGACGTGGTGGCCGCACGCTGGCGCGTCGAAGCCGCCACGCAGGGCGTGAACAGTGCGCGCAGCGAGTTCTACCCCAACATCAACATCGCAGCGTTCATCGGCCTGAACTCGCTGGGCCTGGACAATCTGTTCAACGCCGGCTCGCGCCAGATGGGCGTGACCCCGGCGCTGCGCCTGCCCATCTTCGACGGCGGCCGTCTGCGCGCGCAGCTGGGCGGCCGCCAGGCCGAACTGGACGCCGCCATCGCCCAGTACAACGGCGCGGTGCTCGATGCCGTGAAGGAAGCCGGCGACGCCATGGCCTCCATCCAGTCGCTCACCCGCCAGCAAACGCTGCAGGACGACGCCGTGGCCAGCGCCGAGAAGGCCTACCGCTTTGCGCAAGAGCGCTACCGCGCGGGCCTGGGCAACTACCTGGTGGTGCTGTCCACCGAAAACCAGGTCCTGGCCCAGCGCCGTCTGGCCGTGGACCTGCGCGCCCGCCAGATCGATACCCGCCTGCAGCTGATGAAGGCGCTGGGCGGCGGCTGGACGGATGACACGGCAGTGCTGCAGACCGCGGCGCGATAGACATCCACTGAGGCTGCATGCATGCCGGTCCCCCATCCGTTCACGCTGAGCCTGTCGACGCGCCGCGCAAGGCTTCGATAGGCTCAGCCCGAACGGTCGGGGTGACGCCCGAACGCTGACCAGCGCAACAGCCCCGAGCCTGCCCCGAGCCTGCCCCCTACAAAAACCACATAACAACGCATTCCTGAAAGACCACTGCCATGAGCGAACCCCTTGCCACCCCCAAAGCCACCAACCCCGCCCGCCGCCGCGGCCTGACCGTGATCGCCGCTGCCGTGGCGATCGCTGCCATCGCCTGGGGCGGATGGCACTGGGCCAACGGCCGCCATGTGGAGACCACCGACAACGCCTACGTGGCCGGCAACGTGGTGCAGATCACGCCCCAGGTGGGCGGCACCGTCGTCTCCATCGGCGCGGACGACACCGACTATGTCAAGGCCGGCCAGTTGCTGGTCAAGCTCGACCCTGCCGACGCCCGCGTGGCGCTGGAGCAGGCCGAGGCCCAGCTGGCGCAGGCCGTGCGCGAAGTGCGCACGCTGTTCGCCAACAACTCCACGCTGAAGGCCCAGGTCAGCCTGCGCAGCGCCGACCTGGCCCGCGCGCAGGCAGAAGCCGCACGCCTGCAGGACGACGTGACCCGCCGTGCCCCGCTGATGGCCAGCGGCGCCGTGGGCAAGGAAGAGTTCCAGCACGCCACGGCCCAGGTCACGGCCGCCAAGAGCACCGTGGCCGCTGCGCAGTCGGCCGTGGTGGCCGCGCAAGAGCAACTGGCCGCCAGCCAGACGCAGACCGAAGGCACCTCCATCGAGCAGCACCCCAACGTGCAGCGCGCCTCGGCCCGCGTGCGCGAGGCCTACCTGGCCGTGCAACGCGCCCAGCTGGTCGCGCCGCTGGACGGCCACGTGGCCAAGCGCGGCGTGCAGGTGGGACAGCGCGTGCAGGCCGGCGCGCCGCTGATGACGCTGGTGGCCCTGAACGATCTGTGGGTAGACGCGAACTTCAAGGAAAGCCAGCTGCAAAGCCTGCGCATCGGCCAGCCCGCCGAGCTGGAAGCCGATGTGTACGGCACCAAGGTCAAGTACCACGGCACCGTGACCGGCCTGGGTGCCGGCACCGGCGCAGCGTTTGCGCTGCTGCCCGCACAGAACGCCACGGGCAACTGGATCAAGGTGGTGCAGCGGGTGCCCGTGCGCATCGCGCTGGACGCCAAGCAGGTGGCCGAGCACCCGCTGCGTGTGGGCCTGTCGATGGAAGTCAAGGTGGACACGGCCGACCAGAGCGGCAAGACCCTGGCCGACACGCAGCGCTCCACCCCCGTGGCCGCCACCGCCGTGTTCGACGAGCAGTTCAAGGCAGCCGACGATGAAGTCGCGCAGATCATCGCCGCCAACCTGGGCCGCAGCAGCAAGGCCGCCGTGGCCGCGGCGTCGCCCAGGGTGAGCGCGGCTGGCACAGGCACTGCAAAGGCTCCGGCACTCGCCACGACGCTCCCTGCGCCCCGTGTCGAAAAACATGCGTCAGCCCCCGCAGCGTCGTCACAGCCACTGCAGTCGCCAGCGGTGCAGTAAGCCGGGGTTCGCATGACTGCCGCCAACCCCACTGCAGACACCGCAGGCCAGGCACCCGCCGCGCCAGCGGCCCCTGCCGCACCGCCGCCTTCGGCCCCCTCGGGCCCACCCGCCGCGTACCCGCCACTGCAGGGCACCGCCCTGCTGCTGGGCACGCTGTCGCTGTCGCTGGCCACGTTCATGAACGTGCTGGACTCGTCCATCGCCAACGTCTCCATCCCCGCCATTGCCGGCGACCTGGGCGTGAGCCCCGGCCAGGGCACGTGGGTCATCACCAGCTTTGGCGTGGCCAATGCCATCTCGGTGCCGCTCACCGGCTGGCTCACGCAGCGCTTTGGCGCCGTGCGCCTGTTCACCATGAGCGTGCTGCTGTTCGTGCTCACCTCCTGGCTGTGCGGGTTCGCCTCGTCGCTGGAGATGCTGGTGTTCTTCCGCGTGCTGCAGGGCCTGGTGGCCGGGCCGATGATCCCGCTGAGCCAGACGCTGCTGCTCGCCAGTTACCCCAAGGCGCTGGCGGGCACCGCTCTTGCCCTGTGGGGGGTCACCACGCTGGTCGCGCCGGTGGTGGGGCCGCTGCTGGGCGGATGGATCACGGACAACATCTCCTGGCCGTGGATCTTCTACATCAACGTGCCCGTGGGCCTGCTGGCCGGTCTGCTCACCTGGGGCATCTACCGCAAGCGCGAGACGCCGATCCGCAAGCTGCCCATCGACACGGTGGGGCTGTCCCTGCTGGTGCTGTGGGTCGGTGCGCTGCAGCTCATGCTCGACAAGGGCAAGGAGCTCGACTGGTTCGCCTCCGGCGAGATCGTCATCATGGCCGTGGTGGCCGTGGTCGCGTTTGCGGTGTTCCTGGTGTGGGAGCTGACCGAGAAGCACCCGGTGGTGGACTTGAAGCTCTTCAAGGGCCGCAACTTCACCTTCGGTGCACTCGCGCTGTCGGTGGCGTATGCCCTCTTCTTCGGCAACGTGGTGCTGCTGCCGCTGTGGCTGCAGCAGTGGATGGGCTACACCGCCACCTCGGCCGGCATGGCGCTGGCGCCGGTGGGCGTGTTCGCCATCCTGCTCACGCCACTGGTGGGCAAGAAGGTCGGCCAGTGGGACCCGCGCCGCATGGCCACGGGCGCGTTCATCGTGTTCAGCACGGTGCTGTGGATGCGCTCGCAGTTCACGGTGCAGACGGACTTCATCCACATCCTGATCCCCACCCTGCTGCAGGGCGCGGCCATGGCGTTCTTCTTCATTCCGTTGACGACGCTGACCTTGGCCGGCATCCCGCCCGAGCGCATACCGGCGGCTGCGGGGTTGTCCAACTTCGTGCGGATCACCGCCGGGGCCATGGGCACGTCGATCGCCACCACGCTCTGGGAGAGCCGCGCCGCCATGCACCACGCGCACCTGACCGAAGGGCTGGTGCAAGGCCAGGGGGTGTTCGGGCAGACGCTGGACAATCTCACCGCATCGGGCCTCACGCAGATGCAGGCGCTGGCGCAGATCAACCGGCTGATCGACCAGCAGGCCTTCACGCGGGCTGCCAACGACATCTTCCTCGGGTCGGCGTTTTTGTTCCTGCTGCTCATCGGGCTGATCTGGCTGACCAAGCGGCCGCCACGGGCCGCGGGCGGCGGCGCGGCCGACGCCGGTGGGGCGCACTGACAGCGCAGCGGGGCCTGCGCCCGCAGTGCCACAGCGCGAAGAACCGGCCCTCAGGCCGGTTCTTTTTTTGGTGCCACGCATCGCGCGGCAACTGCAGGGCTCGCCACACGCCACGCTGACGCCCCAACTCCAAAATGATCGCTACCGCTTGCCTGGATTGCGCCAGCAGCTATCCCATTGATAGCAATCACACGGGCGGTCACCCAGCGAGCAACGGCAGATGCCATCCTCGCCCGCGGGCCGCCACGCGCCCCTGCAATCCCACACTCCCTGTCGGAAATTCCTGACCCGGGAGCAGGCGCAGCACCTTCGGTCACCTGCAGGGTACGGGCCCAACAATTCATTCACCGTAACCCATAACAAGGAACTGCCATGTCGCTCTCGCTGATTCTGCTGATTGTCCTGATCCTCATCCTCGTTGGCGCACTGCCAACCTGGGGCCACAGCCGCTCGTGGGGCTACGGACCCAGCGGTGGTATCGGCCTCGTGGTGTTGATCCTGGTGATCCTGCTGCTCATGGGCAGGATATAAAAGTGCGGCACCAGGGTGGCGCGGGCGGATAACGCCCGCAGCATCCCGTTGTCACACCTTCCAGAAAAAAGCGGCCCTCGGGCCGCTTTTTCGTGGGCGCTGTACTTACACCGTGCCCACGCGCTTTTCTGCGCCGGCGAACGCGGTGGTGAACGCTGCGAACTCGTTCTGGTTCACCACGCCATTGGCATCGCCACCCTTGTCCATCAACTGAAGCACCGCTTGCGAGAAATCAGTGCCCTGCTTCTGGATCGATGTGCTGGCCATGCCCTTCAAGAACTCGTCGTGCGAGATGCTGCCGTCCTTGTTGGCATCAAAGCCCGCCGTGATCTGCTGCTTTTGGGCATCGTCGGCGCCAAAGCGGGTCAGGATCTCCTGAAAGTCCTGCACCGACACGGACGAGCCATTGCCGGCAAGACCTGCACTGCCCCCGCTCTGCGCGCCACCGCGCTGGACGGCACCCAAGGCACCATCGAGCTTGCCTTGCGACACCAGAATGCCCTTGCCGGCGAACCCGGCCAGCGCCTCGGCCTGCGGGCTGAGCGTGACGACCGCAGAGGGCTGCGCATCGGCCGTCTCGCTGCTGCGGCGCGTGGCCGCTGCCTTGGAGGATCCGCCCGAGGCGGCGTTGAAGACCATCGACGCGACGGACGCCAGGCCGGAAATGAGAGGTGACATCGCCATGAACTCCTGTGTGGCGACACTCCGGTGCCGTGGGACGACCATCGACGGGCCACCGTTTCGCCTTGCCCCGCCAGGGTACCCGCACCGTGCACCTGGCAAAGGCCTGAAAAGCGGCGACATCGCCCCCCACCTTGCCTACTTGAGCACGTAGCCCGCCAGCACCGACTGCACCTCGTAGATGCTGAGCCGCTTGTTGAACTGCTTTTGAAACGGCGCGGCGCTGCCCGATATCCAGATTTTCAACTCGGCATCCAGATCGAAGGTTCCGCCGGTCTCGATGCTGAAGTGCGTGATGCTCTTGTAGGGCAGCGAGTGGTATTCGACCTTGCTTCCCGTCATGCCCTGCTTGTCCACCAGCACCAGCCGCTTGTTGGTGAACACGAAGTAGTCGCGGATGAGCTGGTAGGCATGCTCCACCACCTCGCCGGGCGCGAGGATGCGCCCGAACTCTTCCTGGATCTTCGCTGCATCGATCTTGGATGCATTGCCCATGACGCCGTCAAAAAGTCCCATCGTGTTCTCCTGCTGTTGTGATGTTCCGGTGGCCCGGCAAGCCCCGGCCCTTCAGGCCAGCGACTGGTAGCCCGGCCCGAAGGCGACGAACTCGCCCTCCAGCCGCCCGGCGGGCTGGCCCTCGTAGTGCAGCACCGACGCCTGCACGATGCGCCCGATGCCCTTGCGCTGCAGCATGCGGGTGAAGGAACTCCACACCGCGGCCGACGGGGCGTCGGCCACGGCAGTGAAGGTGCCGGCCATGGGCGCCAGGTAGTCCATGGTGTTGCGCTGGATGACCAGCCGGCTGCCCAGCCCTTCGGCCGACAGCCGCACATGCAGCATGCTCCACGCGGCCAGGATCGCCACGGCCGACGCGCTGCCGCCAAACACCGTGTCGCGGTGGTTGATGTTGGGCGCCAGCGGCGCAGTCAGCACCACGCGCTGCGGTGATGCGTCCACCACCGACACGCCCATGGCACGGGCCAGGGGGATGTGGTCGTGCAGGTAGGACTCCAGGTCGCGAGGATTCATGCGGGGGCTTTCGGGTCGGTGGGTGCGGGGGCCGGGTCGCGGTGCACGAAGTGAGGCACAGGGCCAGGCACGTCACCCAGCGTTGCCAAGGCTTCGCCAAGGAAGGCCGGGCGCAGGTCCAGTTGGGCCAGGCTGGCACGGGCAAACCACGCAAACTCCAGCCCGCGATGGCCTTCGGCACCCACATACGGGCCGGGCGTCTGGTCCAGAAGGCTGCCGGGCTGCGGCTCGGCATGCAGGTACAGACCCATCTCGTGGTAGTCCACGCCGCCATAGGCAAAGAAGTTCTCCACCACGCAGGCCAGCGCGCCCGGCTCCACCGCCACGCCCAGTTCTTCGTGCATCTCGCGCACCAGCGCTTGGGCGGCGCTCTCGCCCGGCTCGATGCCGCCGCCGGGCAGTGCCCAGAACATGTCGCCTTCGGCACGGTGCAGCAGCACCTGCCCGGGCCGGGTGATGACTGCCGCTGCCCGCAGGCGAATGCGCGGCGCGATGGGGGTGGACGGTGCTGTTGGGTTCATGCCGCCGATCCTATCGCGGCATGGTGACAGGCACCGTGTGCGCAACGCTCACCGGGCCCGGCCGCGCCGTGCGCCCCGCTCAGTCGGGCAGCAGCACGCCCTGCTGGGCACCCACGGTCTCACGCAGGAAGGCCCAGGTGGCCTGCATGCGGGCCACGTGCTTGTTTTCCTCGGGCATCGACATCCAGAACGTGCGGGTGAAACGCGCCGTGCCGGGCAGCACGGCCGTGAGCGCCGGGTCTTGCGCCGCAACGAAGGCCGGCAGCACTGCCAGCCCGGCACCGGCGCGCACTGCCTCGTACTGCGCCAGGATGCTGGTGCTGCGCAGCGCAAACCGCGCGGGGCGGTGCAGCTCGTCCAGGATCTGCAGCTCCTTGGTGAACAGCAGGTCGTCCACATAGCTGATGAAGCTGTGGCCGCGCAGGTCGTCCGCCGTGCGGATGGGCGCATGGCGGGCCAAGTAGCTGCGCGTGCCGTACAACTGCAGCACGTAGTCGGTGAGCTTGACCACCAGCACCGCCCCGCGCGCAGGCCGCTCCAGCGATATCACGATGTCCGCCTCGCGCCGCGACAGGTGCACCAGGCGCGGCAAGGCCAGCAGGTCCAGCACCAGGCCGGGGTGCTCCAGCGCAAAGTGCGCCAGCTGCGGCGCCAGCACCAAGTTGCCGAAGCCTTCGGTGGTGCCGATGCGCACCAGGCCCTGCAGGCCCTGGCGCGCGCCGGGCGCGGCGTTCTCCACCGCCAAAAAGGCGGCCTCCATGGCCTCCACCTGGGGCTGGAGCGCGCGGCCCGCCTCGGTCAGCCGGTGGCCGCCGGCCTCACGGGCGAACAGGGCCGAGCCAACCTGCTTTTCCAGCGCCTGGATGCGCCGCGCCACCGTGGTGTGGTCCACGGCCAGGCGGCGCGCAGCGCCCACCAGCGTGCCGGCGCGGGCCAGCTCCAGGAAGTAGCGCAGGTTGTCCCAGTCCATAAGCCCTCTCTGTACGGCGTCTCGCGAGCCCCATCGCTCGCGACCGATCTGCATTTTTGCAAACCTTGTGCGCAGTATTGTCTATTGTCTTCACAAATTTGCACAGCTACCATGCGCTGGTTACCCGCTGCGGCGCCCTATTCCATTCAGGAGACAACACCCATGAACGCACCCACCTCGCAGGCCGTGCTGGCCCCCACCGTCAAGCTGCTGATCGGCGGACAGTTCGTCGAGTCCAAGACCACCGAGTGGCGCGATGTGGTCAACCCCGCCACGCAAGAAGTGCTGGCGCGCGTGCCGTTTGCCACGGCCGACGAGATCGATGCCGCAGTCGCCTCGGCCAAGGAAGCCTTCAAGACCTGGAAGAAGACGCCCATCGGCACGCGCGCCCGCATCTTCCTCAAGTACCAGCAGCTCATCCGCGAGAACATGGCCGAGCTGGCCGCCATCCTCACCGCCGAGCAAGGCAAGACGCTGCCGGACGCCGAAGGCGACGTGTTCCGCGGCCTGGAAGTGGTCGAGCACGCCGCCAGCATCGGCAACCTGCAGTTGGGCGAGCTGGCCAACAACGTGGCCGGTGGTGTGGACACCTACACGCTGATGCAGCCGCTGGGCGTGTGTGCGGGCATCACGCCCTTCAACTTCCCGGCCATGATCCCGCTGTGGATGTTCCCGATGGCGATCGCCACCGGCAACACCTTCGTGCTCAAGCCCTCCGAGCAGGACCCGATGGTCACCATGCGCCTGGTGGAGCTGGCGCTCGAAGCCGGCGTGCCTGCGGGCGTGCTCAACGTGATACACGGCGGCGAGATGGCCGTGAACGCGATCTGCGACCACCAGGACATCAAGGCGATCAGCTTCGTGGGCTCCACCAAGGTCGGCACCCACGTCTACAACCGCGCCAGCCTGGCCGGCAAGCGCGTGCAGTGCATGATGGGCGCCAAGAACCACGCCATCGTGCTGCCCGATGCGAACAAGGAGCAGACCCTGAACGCCCTGGCCGGTGCGGCCTTTGGCGCTGCAGGCCAGCGCTGCATGGCGCTGTCGGTGGTGGTGCTGGTGGGCGAGGCGCAAAGCTGGATTCCCGACCTGGTGGCCAAGGCCAAGACGCTGAAGATCAGCGCCGGCACCGAAAAGGGCACGGACGTGGGCCCCGTGGTGTCTTGCGCCGCCAAGGACCGCGTCGAAGGCCTGATCGCGCGCGGCGTGGCCGATGGCGCGAAGCTGGAGCTCGATGGCCGCAAACCCGTGGTGGCTGGCTTTGAGAAGGGCAACTTCGTGGGCCCCACGGTGTTCAGCGGCGTCAAGCCCGGCATGAGCATCTACGAGCAGGAAGTCTTCGGCCCCGTGCTGTGCCTGTCGGCCGCGGCAGACATCGACGAAGCCATCGCCTTCATCAACGACAACCCCAACGGCAACGGCACCGCCATCTTCACCCAGTCGGGTGCCGCGGCGCGCAAGTTCCAGGAAGAGATCGATGTGGGCCAGGTCGGCATCAACGTGCCGATCCCCGTGCCGGTGCCGCTGTTCTCGTTCTCGGGCTCGCGCGCGTCCAAGCTGGGCGACCTGGGCCCGTACGGCAAGCAGGTCGTGCTGTTCTACACGCAGACCAAGACGGTGACCTCACGCTGGTTTGACGACAGCACCGTGTCGCACGGTGTGAATACCACGATCAGCTTGAAGTAAGTGCTGCCGGGGGTTGGTACATGCCGCGCTGGCCGAGAGCCAGACACCCGTTCATGCTGAGTGGGGGTCGAAGCGCTGCGCAGGGCTTCGACGGGCTCAGCCCTAACGGATGTGAGATGGCGGCCGGTGCGACAACACCCGGACCAACCCCAACCCAACCGCGACGGTTCAGCCTGACTTGTCGAAGGCCCCCATGCTGCGCAACGACGGTGTTAAAACCAGGCCATGCAACTCCACCTGCCAAAGATCAAAGTGCCTGCCTGGGCCATCGCTGTTGTGCTGCCCTGCTCTGTGCTCTTGACCATGCCGCAAGCCCACGCCCAGGCCGGCGCTGCCTGCAACCCCGGCGGCACAGTGCCAGAAACCAATGCCTGCGCCGTGCAAGCCTTCCAGGCGGCGGACACTGAGATCGCCATCCTCTACGGCGACGTGATGCGCGCCCTGTCGGCCCACGAGCGGCCCCAGCTGCGCCAGGAGCATTCGGCCTGGCTGCGCGAGCGCACCACGCGCTGCAAGCAGTCCACGCGTAGTGCCGAGTCAGAGCCCACAGGGCCGCGCGTTTACCACGAGTGCCTGACCGCCGAGACCCAGGCGCGGCGCAAGGCGTTGATGCGCTGGCTGACGCTGGACCACCCTTCCGCCAAGCCATGAAAGCCATGCGCACCATGGATTCAGAGCCTTTGAACTCGACATACCCGTTCGGGCTGAGCCTGTCGAAGCCTTACGCGGCGCACCGTCCCTTCGACGAAGCTCAGGACAGGCAAGCTCCGCGTGAGCAGTGCGTTTGCGCAAACCCTGTCCCCCAGAAAAACACAACGACAACCAGCGACCCCGAGACACACCATGGACTTTGAACTCACCGAAGAGCAGCGCGCCTTTGCCCAGACCGCCCGCGACTTCGCCCAGGCGGAGCTGGCACCCCACGCCGCGCACTGGGACGAGGAAGGCATCTTCCCGCGCGAGGCCATCGCCAAGGCCGGCGAGCTGGGCTTTTGCGGCCTGTATGCGCCCGAGGCGGCAGGAGGCCTCGCCCTGCCCCGCCTGGACGCCACGCTGGTGTTCGAAGAGATGGCGGCGGTAGACCCATCGACCACCGCCTTCATCACCATCCACAACATGGCCACCTGGATGCTGGGCACCTGGGCCACGCCCGCGTTGCGCGACCACTGGGGCCCGCTGCTGACCACCGGCGAAAAGCTCGCGTCGTACTGCCTGACCGAGCCCGGCGCAGGCTCAGACGCGGCCTCGCTCAAGACCCGCGCCGAGCTGGTGGGCCACGACTACGTCATCAACGGCAGCAAGGCCTTCATCAGCGGCGCGGGCGCCACCGACGTGCTGGTGCTCATGGCCCGCACGGGCGACGCGGCATCGGGCGCGGGCGGAATCAGCGCGTTTGTGGTGCCAGCCGACGCCCCGGGCATCAGCTACGGCAAAAAGGAACAGAAGATGGGCTGGAACAGCCAGCCCACGCGCACCATCAGCTTCGACAACGTGCGCATCCCCGCCGACCACCTGTTGGGCCGCGAAGGCGAAGGCTTCAAGATCGCGATGAAGGGCCTGGACGGCGGCCGCATCAACATCGCCACCTGCTCGGTGGGCGCTGCGCAAGGCGCGCTGAACGCCGCCCAGCAGTACATGCAGGACCGCAAGCAGTTCGGCAAGCCGATCGCAAGCTTTCAGGCGCTGCAGTTCAAGCTGGCCGACATGGCCACCGAACTCGTCGCCGCGCGCCAGATGGTGCGCCTGGCCGCGAGCAAACTGGACGCCGGTGCGCGGGATGCATCCACCTACTGCGCCATGGCCAAGCGCTTTGCCACGGACGCGGGTTTTACCGTCATCAACGACGCCCTGCAGCTGCACGGCGGCTACGGCTACATCCGCGAATACCCGCTGGAGCGCCTGCTGCGCGACGCCCGCGTGCACCAGATCCTGGAAGGCACGAACGAGATCATGCGGGTGATCATTGCGCGGCGCATGCTGGATGGGGATGCGACGGAGGCGATTCGATAGCTGGTGAAAATACCGCTCCATGACACACAGTCCCGTTCGCTATTCCCACTTTCCACGCTTTGAGGAAACCACGCTGCCGCGATGTCCGGGGTGCCAATCGGAGCGCCTGCAGGCAGGGCATCTTCATATGGGCGAAGGCGCGGGCGAGTTCATTCCGGCGGGATACAAGTGGAAGTTTTTTAGGGCGTCTTATGGCGTGGCTGTTCACTCGAACCAATTCCAGATGTGCAAAGACTGCGGCTTGCTCTTCCGGCACGAAGACCCGCGCGCTCTCCAAGCCTACATAGACCGCAACGCCAAGACCTGAACACCCGGATACGCCATGCCCGCCCGCCCCCTCTCCGACGAAACCCTGCACCTGATCGACGCAGTGCGCACCGCGCTGGACCACCGCAGCGATGTGGAAGAACGCCCGCTGTTCGGCACCCATGCGTTCTTCGTGGACGGCAAGATGTGCATCGCGGTCAAGGGGGAAGAACTGCTGGTGCGCCTGCCTCCCGAGCGCCATGGCGAGGTGCAGGAGATGCAGAACACGCGGGAGCTGTCGCCCGGCGGGGGCATGAAAGGCTACTTCTGGGTGGAGCCCAACGGCTACTCCACGCGGGCGCAGTGGAGCTTCTGGGTCGACGAAGCCCTGGCGTACAACCCGCTGGCCAAGGCCAGTCCGCGCAAGAAACGCGCGCCCGCCGCAGCAGCCGGCAAGGCAGCAACCACCGCTGGCAAGAAGCCAGCCGCCAAAGCGTCCGCCAAGAGTGCGGGCGCGAACAAGCCGCCAACGAAGACCGCGGCAACGAGGACAGCTGCAGCCAAGAAGCACAGCATCTTCGAAGCCGACGACTGAGCCGCCCTCGCCCCGCGCAAGCACACGCCATCCCTCCAGCCCACCCCGGAGCCACCACCATGCCCATCCGCATCGTCCGCCTCGGCACCCCGCGCGCCACGGGGGAAGGCACCCGCATCGGCACCGTGCGCCGCCCGCCGCGCGGCGTGCCCAAGGCCGAGTTCGCCAGCCGCGACTACTACGACGTGTGGTACCCGCTGCTCGCCCCCACGCAAGAGCTGATGACCCAAGGCCAGCAGGTCCCCGCGGGCCCCGAGGGCGACAAGGACTGGCAGGCGTTCGTCCAACATTTCCGCAAGGAGCTGGCCCAGCCCGAGGCCAGCCGCACATTGGACCTGCTGGCCGCGCTGTCGCACCACAGCGCGATGTCGGTGGGCTGCTACTGCGAGCACGAGCCGCGCTGCCACCGCTCGGTGCTACGGGCCGAGCTGCTGGCGCGCGGCGCCCGTGTGGAGGGCTGAGTTTGAAGCTTTTTCGGCCCCTACCGCCTAATGGACAAGCGCTACCAGCTACAAATTTAATAGCAATCCTTTTCTAACCGATCACACCGTTCTGCACGGCCCCGCCATCGCAGGCGGTGCCAGCATCACCGTCACTCCCCCCTCACCCCCTCATCACAACGACATCAAGGAGCAACACAGCATGAAGATCGCATTCATCGGCCTGGGCAACATGGGCGGCCCCATGGCCCTGAACCTGCACAAGGCCGGCCACGACGTGGGCGCCTTCGACCTCTCCAAACCCGCCTGCGACAAGCTGGCCGCTGACGGCGTGCGCATTGCCGCCGACGCCGCCACCTGCGTGCTGGGCGCCGAAGTCGTCATCAGCATGCTGCCCGCCAGCCAGCATGTGGAATCGCTCTACCTGGGCAACGACAAGCAGCCCGGCCTGCTGCCCCAGCTGGCCGAGGGCGCACTGGTGATCGACTGCTCCACCATCGCCGCCGCCACCTCGCGCAAGGTGGCCGATGCCGCCAAGGCCCGGGGCCTGGCCTTCATCGACGCGCCCGTCTCGGGCGGCACCGGCGGCGCCATCGCCGGCACGCTCACCTTCATGGTGGGCGGCGACACCGCAGCGCTGGAGCGCGCCCGCCCCATCCTCGAAAAGATGGGCGCCAACATCTTCCACGCAGGCGACGTGGGTGCGGGCCAGACCGCCAAGATCTGCAACAACATGCTGCTGGGAATCCTGATGGCCGGCACCAGCGAAGCCATCGCCCTGGGCGTGGCCAACGGCCTGGACCCCAAGGTGCTGAGCGAAATCATGCGCCGCAGCTCGGGCGGCAACTGGGCGCTGGAGAAGTACAACCCCTACCCCGGCGTGATGGAAACCGCGCCTGCGAGCAAGGGCTATGCGGGTGGCTTTGGTACGGACCTGATGCTCAAGGACCTGGGCTTGGCGCAAGAGAACGCCATTGCGGTGAAGGCCAGTACCCCGCTCGGCGGCATGGCGCGTGCGATTTACGCAGCGCACAGCATTGCGGGGTTTGGAGGAGAGGATTTCTCGAGTGTGATCAAGATGGTGCAGAAGAAGCAGGGGTAGGCTGCGTTTTCCAGCAAGCTAAACGCAACACGGGCGCTGTAGCATGCCGATACAGCGCTCGTGCTCATTTCTTGACCGGGAATTTTTAGGTTTGACTAAGCGGCGGGGGGTTGTAAGCTTGCACGGGAGCGTGAAATACACTGTTTTTATCCGACAAGTGTCAGTTGAACTGCAGTCATCTAATGCTAGGTGGACCTCTCGCGATCAACGAGATTGAGTTATGCGAGACAAAGCGGAAATCTACTGCCCTCACTGCAAGTGGCGCCCGGGACCCGAGGACCGGTGGGACTGTATGCCATCTTGTGGAACTACGTGGAACACATTTTGGACACGCGGCGTTTGTCCCGGTTGCTCTTACAAGTGGCTCAAAACTCAGTGTATCGAGTGCGGCAAACTAGCACCACATGAAGCTTGGTACCACTATCCAAAGAACGGCGAGCTCAAGCAGGTGGAAATCGAGCATGTTTTATCAAACTAGGCCCAACAC
>NZ_CAXUPO020000012.1:0-162818 GCF_964252695.1 Acidovorax sp. LjRoot117
CTTACTGGGTGGGCTGTGAGTACGGGCGAACAGCCGCGATAGTCGCCAAACCGCTCGACAAGAGCCTGACATCGTGCTCGGTGCAACACGATCTGACCAGTTCACCCATCACCCTCAAGCGGTGGTCGTGCCGCAGCGGGGGCTCGTGACAAATCGGGCGAAAGAGGTATCCGCGGGGCAGTGGGATTTCCAGTGATCGTGAGGAGCCGCTGGCAGTGCGGTAGTCCACGACTTCGTCATGCCTTTGCTCATAAAGTTATAGCTGTTAGCGCTTTTGCAGTAAGCGGCAGAGGCCAATTTGGCTCAATTTTTACCTCACGCTCCCCCTCGACACCGAGCGCAGCTGTCACCATGATCATCCACCGTCACATCGTCTTCCTGCTCATCGGTCCTGGCTTAATGGCTCTCGCCATGGCGCAATCAGCACCTCGCCCCGACGCAACGCCAACGGGCAGCCCGTGTCCGCAATCGCTGCAGGTCCAGCAAACGCCTTCGGACAACGTGCCCCCTGATTGGCAAGTCCGCGGCAGCAATGGCAGCTACCCCCTGTACAACGTGGGTTTTTATGAAGGCCCGCCGGAGCTGCTCGTGCAAAAGGTGCCGAACCGCACGCAGAGTCGGGGCAAGACGCTGCACTTGCAGTGGGTGTTCCCGCCCTCCACGCAGCAGTATTGGGTGGCCTGTGAATACTCAGGCACCTCTGCGGTGGCTACGAGGCCTCTCGACAAGAGCGTTACCGGCTGCACGGCAGAACATGACCTCAATACATCACCGCCCACCGTCAAACGGTGGAGCTGCCAAAACCAAGTTCAACGCTGAAGTGCGTCTGACGGCTGGGTGGGCTCGACGCAGCGCAAGCAGTGCGCCTTGTCTGCCGTTGGAGGCGCGATGCGACCATGGGCTCGAAGTCGTCAATTCTTTTGAAGGTATCGAAGTTCCCGTGGCGCCATGGCCTGGGCCGGCCGCGTGACCCAGGCGCTCGAAAGAAGACGGGCACTGGCGGCGTTGTGGCAAGCCCTCAAGAAGCGCTTGATCTGCCTGCAGCAGGGCATTGAACGCACGGATGTTGCGTTGACGCTCAGGCGGCGCGTGCCGAGGGTTTTTGCTGCCTGGTGGATGGGTAATATCCGCGGCTGTTCTTTCACTGTGCGCCGTTGTTCCGGCTTTGCCATTCCATGATTCGACTGATATTTGTTGTCTTGCTGCTGCTGTGCGGGTTCTATGCGCATGCACGTTTCACCTTTTCAGAGCCCCGTGTGATGGGGTGGCTGACGCAGCACACGGCGCGCGCCCTGCAGGGCGACAGTGCCGCTTGCGATGACTACACGGACGATGTGAAGGTGGAACTGACGGCCAAGGGCCAGCGTGGGCGCTGGGAGGTCGAGGGCGGCAAGGCCGAGTTGTGCGGCTACCTCAAGCAGTCGTCCGCGGCACTCACGGTGCTGCAAGCCCACACCCAGACCGAATTCGACAATGTGCGCATCACGCGGGGTGGTTTTCCATGGACCACCGCGCGCCTGCAGTACACGCAGCGCACGTCGGTGCAGGCACAAGGCCTCCCTGGCATGAGCATGGTGAGCGAAGACACGGTGGTCCTGGCCCGCACGGCATCGGGCTTGCGGATCCGCGAACTGCAGTCGCAGTCATCGGGCGGGCTGTGAGCCAGGGTGGCTCTGTCGCGCCCTGGCTGCGAAGCGCTCGGACCTTTTGACATGCCCTGGCAGGCGCCCCACTCAAATCGTGATGAACTGCGTACTCGACAACGCCCCAAACGGCAGCTCCGACAGCCGCCCGCCCACCGCCAGCGTGCCCAGGTCCACCGGGAAGTAGCCAATCGCGTCCAGTACCTCGCGCACTGCAGCCTTGGCGGCGGCGTCGTCGCCTGCGTAGAACATGGCGCGCTGGCCGCCGGAGACCTGAGGCTGCGCCAGCACGTTCACGTCCAGGTGGTTGAACGCCTTGACCACGCGGGCGCCGGGCACGAATTCGCTGAAGACTTCGCTGGACGAGCGCCCGCCCAGGTCGATGGCCTTGATGCCGTAGGCTGCCAGTGGGTTGGTGGGGTCCTGCGCGTCGGGCGAGTCGGGGTCCAGAAACTCCACGGGGTTGGTGCCGTCGATGACGATGCGGCCGTTCCAGGCGGGCAGGGGGCCCAGCGCCTGGCCCAGGTCTTCCCAGCGCACGGCGATGAGCACGATGTCTGCGGCGGCAGCTTCTGCCACGGTGCCGGCCTGGATGGTGGGGCCCAGTTCGGCCACCAGAGCGGCCAGGGATTGCGGACCGCGCCGGGTGGAGAGGGTGGCCGACAGGCCGTTGCGGGCCAATGCGCGGGCCACGTTGGAGCCGAGACCGCCAGAGCCGATGATGCCGATGTTCATGATGTTTCCTTGGGTGAGTGAGTGAGTGAAGTGGGTTGGAAGAACGTGATGGAAGGTGAGTGGAGCCAAGGCGACGCTGGACAGGCCTGCGCGATGCGCCCGCCCTGTTCAGCCCCGCCCTAGGCCAGCCGCCCGGCCTGGCGCAGTTGCCCTGCAATGCGCCGGATTTCTGTGGCGCCCTGTGCCAGTGCGGCCGGGCTGGTGTGCACCGAGTAGCGGCCCATGACCAGGTCGTGCGGGTGCGGCACGGCAGACCCCAGCACGAACCGGGTGGGTTCGGTGGCGACAAAGTCGATGCTTTGGCTGCTGGGCTTGAACGCCACCAGTTCGCCAGCGTCAAGGCCTTCGCCTGCAGTGAGTGCCCCGGTAGCCACCGCTGCCCACACCACCGTGTGGCCCTGGGGCGGGGTGTAGGTCCAGCGTTCGCCCTGGGCCAGTTGCACTGCCAAGTAGGTCATGCCGCCCGGCGCCGCGACCGGGCTGCGCGCCGGGCCGTAGGTGCCCATCAGCACCCGCACCGGGCCGACCTGGGGCACCAGCTCGGGGGCGAGGTACTGGCTCTGGGCGGGTGCGTTCTCCAGCGCGGCGGGCAGGGCCACCCACAGCTGAAAGCCGCGGCCCGGCGTGTCGCCCACCGGGGCACCGGTGTGCCACACGCCGTTGCCAGCACGCATCCATTCCACACCGCCTGCGGGCAACAGGCCGGCATGGCCGGTGCTGTCTTCGTAGCGCACATCGCCTTCCGACAAGAACGTGACCGTGGCGATGCCCGAGTGGGGGTGCATGCCAAAGCCCTGCTGCGCCGCGCCGGGTTGGAAGTGAACCAGGTCCAGAAAGATGAAGGGCTTGAGCACCTGGCCCAGGTCCCCAGGGCTCATGAGGCGGGTGATGGGGCCGTGCGTGGTGCCGCGGGTGCGGTGGGCGATGGCGCGTGGGACTGAAGCTGGAGCAGACATCCTGAAACCCTGAAGGTGTTGAAGTGATGCCTGTAGCTTAAAAATTCATCGATTGATTGACTAGATAGCGCAATATGATTGCACTCGTCCATTAATCGAATGAATGAATACGTGAATGAGCGAGCGAGTGCAGCCATGCTGGATCTGAACGACGTTGCGGTCTTTGTGCAGGTGGTGCGCTGCGGCAGCTTTGCCGAGGCCTCGCGCCGCCTGGGCGTGCCGCCCAACACCCTGAGCCGCCGGGTGCAGCAGCTCGAGGCACACCTGGGCACCCGGCTGATGCAGCGCTCGACCCGCCATCTCACGCTCACCAGCGCGGGCCAGGTGTTTCTGGAGCGCTGCAGCGGCGCGGTGGAGGGCCTGATGGATGCGGGCGAGGAACTGCTGGCGGTCAACCAGGAGCCCAGCGGCCTGGTGCGGGTGGCGGCCCCGGCGGACTTCTTCGATTTCTTTGCGATGGAGTGGCTGACCGAGTTCCTGGTGGCGCACACCAAGGTGCGGGTGGACTTTGTGCTCAGCGACGGGCGCGCCGACCTGATCGCAGACCGGATCGACGTGGCGTTTCGGGGCGGCATCCTGGAGGACTCGGGCCTGTTTGCCCGCAAGGTGCTGGACGCGGGCACCGACGGCCTGGTGGCCAGCCCCGCCTACGTGGCCCGCCAGGGCGTGCCGGCCACGCTGCAAGACCTGGCAGCCCATGACTGCCTGGTGTTCGGCCACCCCAGCGGCAAGGCCACCTGGCGCGTGACGGGGCCGGATGGCGCGCCGGCCGAGGTGCAGGTGTCCGGCCGCTTCAGCGGCAACACGGCGCAGGCCCTGCGCAAGGCCGCGCTGGCGGGCTTGGGGATTGCGCTGCTGCCCTCCACGCTGACGCAACGCGACCTGCGCGCGGGCCTGCTGGTGCCCGTGCTGCCCGGTTATCACCAGGTGGGCCACGGCGTGCACATGGTCTACCCCAGCAGGCGCTACCTGCCGTTGGCCGTGTCGGCGTTCATGGATCTGGTCATCGACAAGATGGGCGCGGTGCAGGAGCTGCCGCCGCAGGCCTGCGGCTGATGCGGCAGGAATCCTGCGGCAGGCATCCTGCGGCAGGCATCCACCTGAGCCGTTCACGCTGAGCCAGTCGAACGCCGCGCCAGGCATCGACAGTCCCAACCCGAGCGGATGTTGCCGGCGAGCGCCCTACACCACCAGCCGCGAGTACCCCACGCCCCCGCCCTTCACCACGCGGATCTGCGCCGGTATCCGCTCCTTCAGCGCCTCCACGTGGCTGATGATGCCGATCATCTTGCCGCTGGCGTTGAGCGAATCCAGCGCCGTGAGCGCCACCTCCAGCGTGTCGCCGTCCAGCGATCCGAAACCTTCGTCCAGAAACAGCGAGTCGATCGACGTCTTGTTGCTCACCAGGTCCGACAGCGCCAGGGCCAGCGCCAGGCTGACCAGAAAGCCTTCGCCGCCGGACAGGGTGCGCGTGTCGCGTGCCACGTCGCCTTGCCAGGCGTCGACGATCTCCAGCTCCAGCTCGCCGGTGGATTTGCGGCGCAGCAGGTAGCGGCCGTGCAGGCGGGCCAGGTGCTTGTTGGCCAGCTGCAGCAGGTGGTCCAGCGTGAGGCCCTGGGCGAACTTGCGGAACTTGTCGCCTTTGGAGGAGCCGATCAGCGCGTCCAGCCGCTGCCACACGTCGCTGTCGGCGGTCTGCTGGCTGATCTGCGCGAACAGGGTTTGTTGGGTGGTGCGCAGCTGGTCGTCGCGCGTCAGCAGGGCGCGGTGGGCGCCGATCTGTTCGCTGACGGCGCTGCGCTGCGCTTCCAGCTCGGCCAGGCGGGCGGTCAGCTCGTCCAGTGACTGCGGTGTGAGCGCCTGGGCCTGCAGCTCGGCATGGCGGGCGTGCGCGGCCTGCAGCAGGGCGTCGGTGCGTTGCTGTGCGGCCAGCAGGGCGTCGCGCTGGGCGGCCAGGCGCTGGCGCTCGGGCTCGGGCAGCAGGGCGGCGTTGAATCGGCCCAAGTCGGCGAAGGGGCTGGCCTGCAGCGCGGCGTGCCATGCGTGGGCCGCGGCCTCCAGGGCCGTGGCTTGTTGGGTGCGGGTGGTTTGTGCCTGCGCTTGGCGGCCTTCCAAAGCCGCCAGGGTGCGTTGCAGGCGCTCAATTTCCGCCACGCTGGCCTGCAAGGCTGCGGCTGCATCGGCCGTGCCATCGTGGGATCCGTCGTCGTCCAGGGTAGCCGACAGGGGTAGCTGCAGGTTCGCGTCGGCGGGCTGGTCTGCACCGCCAGCGGAAGTGGCTTGCAGCGCAGCCCAGCGTTGCGACCACAGTTCAGCCTGCGCCTGTGCAGCGTCGCATTGGGCTTGCAGGCGCGTGATGCTCTGGGCCAGCGTCTGCAGCTCGGCCTGGGTGTGGCGCCAGCGTTGCCATTCGGCATCGCGCGCTTGCAGCCAGGGCGCGTGGTCGGCGGGCAGGTCGTAGCCGGCGGCTTGCACGGCGGCGCGCAGGCGGGTGTCCAGCGCGGTGCATTCGGCCTGGGCGGTACTGATGGTGTCTGCCAGCGTGGCTTGCCGCGCGTGCGCTTCGTGCACGGCTTGCTGCTGCAGGGCCAGTTGGTGCGTGGCGGCTTGCAGGCTCTGGTCGCACTGGCTGGCAGCAGCCTGGGCTTGCTGCACGCGCTGCTCTGCGGCCTCTGCGTTGTGCAGGGCGTCGGCCAGGCGTGCCTGAGCGGCTTGGGCGGCTGCGTGCCCGGCTGCGAGTTGGTCGGCGTGCTGCCAGTCTTCGGTGCGCAGCGCGGGCAATGCGGTCAGCGCGTTCGGCGCATCGGAGGGGTCCGCTGCGTTCAGAACGTTCTGTTCGCTCTGCACGTTCGGCGCATTCAGGGGTTCGATGCAGGTGGCCCACTCTGCATCCCACTGGCCGATGCGCTGGGCGGTCTTTTGTTGCTGGTCCATGCGCTCGGCCAGCCGGGTCTTGCTGGTGGCCAGCGACTCTGCCACGGCCTGGCCTTGGGCGGTCAGCGCCTCCAGCTCGGCCTGTTTGTGCTGCAGCGCGGCCTCGGTGGCCGACACGTCCAGCGCCTGGTAGGCGTCGATGGCGGGGTGCGCGGTGGCGCCGCACAGCGGGCAGGGCTCGCCGGGTTGCAGGGCGTGGCGGTGCTGGTCCAGGCTCTGGATGCGGCGCTCTTGCTCCAGCATCTGGCGCTTGTCGGCCACCTGTTCTTTCAAGCCGTTGTACTGCGCGCGCAGTGCCAGGCGTGCGGCCTCCTGGCTGGCGGTGGCCGCTTCGATGCGCTGCACTTCCGTGCCCAGTGAGGCCTGCTGCTCTGCCAGTTCGCGCCGCTGCTCGCCCAGTTGCACGGCATGGCGCCAGGCGGCCACGCGGCCCTGTGCGTGCTGCCAGCGCTCGCGCAGCGTGGCGATGGTGTGGCCGCCCAGCTGTTGCTGCTGCTCTGCCTGGGCGGTGCGCAGTGCGGCGGTGGCGGTGGCCTGGTCTTGCGTGGCGGCGTCCACGCGCGCGCTCTGGGCGGTGACCTGGTCGCTGCGCTGGGCGATGTCTGCCTGCAGCGCCTGCAGCGCCGTGTGGTGCTCGGCCAGCTTGCCCTGCAGTTGCTGCCGTTGCAATAGCTGCTGGCGCCATTCGCCCAGGCGCTCGCCCAGGTGGGCGTGCTGGGCGTGGGTGGTGCAGTAGCCGGTGTGGCGCTGTTGCGCGGCCTCGGCCTGCGCCAGCGCGGCCTGTGCGGCGTGGGCCACGCGGCGGGCCAGCACGGCGGCGGCGTGGTGGTGCTGGGCTTGTTGTGCGGACTCGCGCTGGTGCTGCGCCTGCAGGCTGGCCAGCAGGGTGTCGCTGGCTTCGCAGGCGGCCTGGGCCTGCTGCCACGCCGCGTGCGGTGCACGCAGGGCCTGGGCGGGCTCGCTGTCGGCCAGGCGTTGCAGGTCGGGAGCGGCGGTCTGCAGTGCGGCAGCGGCCTGCTGCTGGCCGGTGGTGGCGGCCAGCACGGACTGCGCGCTGTGGTCCACGTCGATGTGCCACTGGCGCTGCGTGCTGGTGGCGGCGTGGGCGTGCTGCACCTCGGCCAGCGCCCGGGTCCATTCCTGCAACTCGGCCTGCATGGCGGCGCTGCGCTCTGCGGGCAGCAGCTCCACGCCGTCGGCGCGGGCCTTGAGCTGGTTCAGCTGCTCGCGGGCGTCACGGGCCTGTTCGAACACGCGGCGGGAGATGTCGCCATAGATCTCGGTGCCCGTCAGCTCTTCGAGCAGCTCGGCGCGGTCGTTGGCGCTGGCGTTCAGAAAGGCGGCGAACTGGCCCTGCGCCAGCAGCATGGACCGGGTGAAGCGGCCAAAGTCCAGCCCGGTGATGTCGGCCACGCGGCGCAGCTTGTCGTTGCTCTGGCTGCACAGGACGGTGCCCAGGCCGGTGGCGGGGTCGACCTGGGCCAGCTCCACCTTGGGGTCTTGCAGCGCGCCGTCCACCTTGTCGCGGGCGCGGCGCTGGCTCCAGAAGGCGCGGTACACGGCGCCCTTCACTTCGAATTCCACCTCGGCCAGGCAGTCAGCGGTGTGGCGCGTCATGAGGTCGTTGGACGACTTGGAGACGCTGGGCAGGCGTGGCGTCTGGTGGTACAGCGCCAGGCAGATCGCGTCGAGCAGCGTGGACTTGCCCGCGCCCATGGGGCCGGTGATGGCGAACAGGCTGTTCTCGGTGAACGGCGGCTGGGTGAAGTCGATGGCCCATTCGCCTTTGAGCGAATTGAGGTTCTTCAGGCGCAGCTTCAGGATCTTCATGCCGCGCCTTCGGTGATGCTGCGGACCACGTCGGTGTACCGCTGGTTCAGGGCCTGCCGCAGGTCGGGCGACAGGTCTTCCTGCGACAGCCGCCGTGCAAACACGTCGCCCGGGCTCAGCTCGTCCAGGGTTTCCAGCGCCTCGGAGAACAGGGTGGCGATGGCGCTGGCGCGCTGGCGGCGCACGCGCAGCACTTCCACCGGCAGGCCCTGCGTCATGGTGTTGATGCGCTCGGGCAGGTCTTGCAGGTAGTCGTCTTCGGCCACGGTGACCTCCAGCCAGGCCGGCTTGTCGGCCGTGCCTTCCGATGCGGCGGCGGCGATGGCCGTGGGCAAGGCGGCGAGGTTGCCGCTCACGGACACCAGCGCCTGAAACCGCGGCACGGGCAGCGGCGTGACGCCTGCAAGGCCGGTGGCATCCAGGTCCACCAGCAGCACTTCCTTGTGCTGCCGCGCCTCGTCAAAGCCCAGCGGAATGGGCGATCCGCAGTAGCGGATGTGCGCGAGGCCGCCCACCTTCTGCGGCTTGTGGATGTGCCCCAGCGCGATGTAGTCCACCGGCGGAAATGCGGCGGTGGGAAAGGCGTCGAGCGAGCCCACGTAGATCTCGCGCACCGACTCGTTGCTGCTGGCGCCCACGGTGGTGAGGTGGCCGGTCGCGATGAGGGGCACGCGCCGGCCCAGCGTCTGCTGCAGCTGCGCCTGCAGGGCCAGGCCCGCGTCATGCACGCCCTGGTAGTACGCCTGGATGGCTGCCTGCAGGGACTGCTGCTTGTCCTCAGCGCTCTGCCCGGCCTGGCTTTGCCACACATCGCGCGGGCGGATGAACGGCACGGCGCAGACGATGCAGCCGGGCTCATTGCTGCCGCCATCACCACCGCGCCGGGGCAGCACCACCACATGGTCGGCCGGGTCGCTGACGGCCGCCACCACCGTCGTGTTCAGCACCGCGAGCAGCGCGCGGCTTTCGCCCAGCGTGGCGACCGAGTCGTGGTTGCCGCCCAGCAGCAACAGCGCCACGCCCTGGCGGTGCAGGCTCACCACCAGGTGGCTGTACAGCTCGCGCGCGTAGCTCGGCGGGGCGCCGGTGTCGAAGATGTCGCCCGCGATCAGCACCGCATCCACCGCATGCGCATCGACCTGGACCAGCAGCCAGTCGATCAGCGCCTGGTGCTCGGCCTGGCGGCTCTTGCCCATGAAGTGCTGGCCCAGGTGCCAGTCGGAGGTGTGGAGGATGCGCATGGGATGGGTGGGTGGAATGGGCTGAAGGAACTGTACGGGCCGAATAGGTCGAATACTATGCTTTTGATAGCTGCTGGCGCTTGCTGATCAAGCGGCAGGGGCTTGTTTCGTCTCAATATCCGCCCATTCCGCCAGCTTTTGCTGCAGCTCTTCCTTGCTGGGCAGGTACAGCTGGTATTCCCTGGCGTGGATGTTGGCGCCCTGGGGCAGGGTGATCTCGACCAGCGCCTCGTGCTTCTTCTTGCACAGCACGATGCCGACCGTGGCCGCTTCGGTGTCGGTCTTGACGTGGCGGTCGAAGTAGTTGACGTACATCTGCATCTGCCCAAGGTCCTGGTGCGTGAGCTTGCCCAGCTTGAGGTCGATGAGCACGTAGCAGTGCAGCAGGCGGTTGTAGAACACCAGGTCCACGAAGAAATGCTCGTCGTCGAAGGTGAAACGCTTTTGGCGCGCCTCGAACAGAAAGCCCTTGCCCAGCTCCAGCAGAAAGCGCTCGATCTGGCTGATGATGGCCGCCTCCAGGTCCGATTCGGAAAACCGGGCCTGCTCGGACAGCCCCAGGAACTCCAGCACCAGCGGTTCCTTGAGCAGGTCGCTGGCGCGGCTGACGGTGTGCCCCTGCTGCGCCAGCTGGCGAATGCCGTCCTGGTCGCGGCTCAGGGCCAGGCGCTCGTAGAGCCCGCTCTGAAACTGGCGTTTGAGGTCCCGCAAGGTCCATTGCTGCTGGGTGGACTCGATTTCGTAGAAGCTGCGTTCCTCGGCATGCTTGATGCCCAGCAGGAAAACGTAGTGGGACCAGCTGAGGGTGAAGGGGCGCTCAGATTGTCCAGACGCTGTCTGGCCGATCTGAAACGGCGCGGTGCCAAGCGCCATCGATGATTGTCCAGACGCTGTCTGGACAATCAGCACGCGCTCCCGGTACGCCAGGTAGAAGCTGCGGCAATAGGCGATATTGCTGCGCCCGAAGCCCTTGCCGAACTCTGCGGTCAGCCGCTCGGACAAAAGACTGAGCAAGGCATTTCCATAGCCCGCCCGCTGCTCCCCCTGCTGCTCGAACTCGACAATGTGCCGCCCGATCTCGAAGTGGGTGTGCACCTGCACCAGGTCGACGCCGCGGGCCACCGTGCTGCGGGCCGACTCGATCAGCGTTCGGATGCTGGCAAACAGCGCCGACTCGGGGTCGGTCAGGGCGGAAGCAGCGCGGGGCGTCTTCGTCATGGCGGGTCCTCAGGCAGGGGTGGAATGCGCAGATGACTGTATTTTTGCACAGTGTTTTGCGCGGCCAGCTCATCTGCTCCGCGCGCTCCAGGCCCATGCGCATCACCTGTGCATTACCCGCGCACCACCACCGCCCCTCACACCCTGATCGACGCCCCCGTCGCATAGAACTGCCCACCCGCCACGTAGTGCAGCGTGCGCAGCGCATCGGGCGCGGTGTCGAACTCCCAGTGCCCGTGGCGGAACACGCGCTCGTCCGCCCAGGCGGCCACCACTTCGCCGATGAAAAGGTCGTAGGTCTGCTGGTTGTGGGGCTCGGGGATGACGCGGCACAGCAGCCAGGCGGCGCAGCCGTGCACCAGCGGGATGTGGGTACTGATGTGGGTGCTGGCGTGGCTGGGGGCGTGGAACAGCGGCACGCCGTGCTGCTGCAGCTTGTCCGGGTGGGTCTTGGCGCTGTCGGTGCCGATGGCCACGGTCATCGCCGCCATGGGCACGGTGGGCAGCTGCAGCGCGAACTCGCCGCTGGCCTCCACCAGCTCGCGCGTGCGCGTGGCCTTGTCCAGCACCAGCGTCACCTTGGGCGGCGCAAAGTCCAGCGCACAGGCCCAGGCTGCGGCCATCACGTTGTGCTGGCCGGCGTGCGCGGCCGACACCAGCACGGTGGGGCCGTGGTTGAGCAGGCGGTAGGCCTTGTCGAGCGGGACGGGGGTGAAGTGCTCGGGGGCAGCGGTGGCGATGGTGGAGGTGGTGGTGGACATGCGGGCTGTGCTGGACGTGTTGGAGGTCTTCCCCCGAAGCCTACGCCAGATGCGCCAGCAGATGGCGCCAGAAGTTCAAGCGTGCTTCCAGCGTGGACACCAGGATGTGCTCGTGCAGCGTGTGCGCGCCGTCGCCATCGGCGCCCAGGCCATCGAGCGTGGGCACGCCCAGGGCCGAGGTGAAGTTGGCGTCGCTGCCGCCGCCCGTCATGGGGGCGTCTTCCAGCGTGAAGCCGGCGTGGCGGGCCGACTCCTGCGCGCGGGCCAGCAGGGCCTGCACGGCTTCGCTCTTGACCATGGGCGGGCGGTTCACCTCGACGTCGATGTCGAGCTCCATGTCGGCACCCACCGGGCGCAGCGCCTGCATCTTGTCCACCAGCTCGTCCGCCGCCTGCAGGTCGGGCAGGCGAAAGTCCACCACGCAGCGGCAGCGGTCGGGCACGGTGTTGGTGGCGGTGCCGCCTTCGATGGTGCCCACGCTGACGGTGACGCCGCGCGCGTAGTCGGTCATGGCCTCCAGCGCCAGGATCTGGTGCGCCATTTCGCGGATGGCGCTGCGGCCCTTCTCGTGCTGCACGCCGGCATGCGCGGCGCGGCCCTTCACGCCCAGGCGCAGCATGCCGGTGCCCTTGCGCGCCGTCACGCACTTGCCTCCGTTGGCGCGGGCGGGCTCGCACACCAGGGTGTAGCGCGCGTTGCGTGCAAAGGCCTCGATGTGTGCGCGCGAGGCGTGGCTGCCGGTCTCTTCGTCGGGCACCACCACAAAGTCCACCGGCAACGCGGTGGCGCCTGCGGCGGCCAGGTCGCGCAGCGCGGTCAGCGCCAGGTAGATGCCGGCCTTCATGTCATAACCGCCGGGGCCATAGAAGCGGTCGCCCTCGATGCGGCAGGGGTTGTCCTGCAGCGTGCCGATGGGGTGCACGGTGTCCGAGTGGCCCAGGATCAAGAGGCCCGGCCGTACGTCGCCCGCAGCCCGGTTGCTGATGTGCAGCAGCGGCCCCACCGCAGCGCCCAGCGGCGTGACCGCGGCTTGCAGGCCGGCGCTTGCTGCATAGCCCTGCATGACCGCGACCATGCGCGCCAGGCCTTCGGGGCTGCTGGTGGGGGACTCGCATTGCATCCACGCGGTGATGCCATCGACGAGGGACTGGGTGGTGGGTGAGGTCATGGGGGCGGCTCCGAAAAAGGGTGTGGCGATGGGCGATGGGCGATGGGCGACGCGTTGGCGTTCGGCTTCGGGTCGGACGCGGTCAGGCCGTGTGCCGGCCCGCCAGCGCGGCCAGCTGCGCAGCGTCGGGCAGGCGGTGGTGAAACCACAGGTGCGCGCACACGGCCGACATGGCTTCGCCGTCGTGGCCGATGCCTGCGATGGTGTGCAGTTGCCACGCGAACGGCAGGCCCCGGCGCGCCGCCTCGGCCTGGGCCGTCGCGAAGTAGTTGAGCGCGCGCGCATAGCGGTGCGGGCCCTGGCGCAGCGCGGCGGGCTCGGACGGCAGGTGCGGGTCGGCGGTCTCGGTGTCCTGGTCGCCCGCCAGGATCGTGAGCGGGGCAGCGAACAAGCGGGCCAGGCTGTCGGCATCGGCAGGGGTGCCGCTCAGCCCTTCGGGGAAGGGCAGGTCGAGCAGCGGCAGCGTGTACCACCCCGGGTTGCCCGCGGCGACCTGGGTGAACACGCCAGGGGTCAGCACGCTCAGCAGGCGGTGCACGAACTGCCCGCCCGCCGAGTGGCCGAAGAGGTAGAGCGGCTGGTCCGCCAGCACCCCGGCGGCTTTCAGGTCGTCCACCAGCCGGGTGACCACGGTGTACGACCAGGCCTCGGGCGCCGTGGTGGGGGCGGTGTCGGCCAGCGCGGCGCGGTCGGTGGTGGCCAGCAGGTTGCCGTTGTTGTAGCTCACCACGTCGGGCCACTGCGCGTCGGAGAACGTGGGCGCGATGATGACCAGGCCGTGCTCCTCGGCGGCCGGAATCCAGAAGTCGCGGTAGTCGTCGCCGTTGCGCATCACGCCGTGCTGCACCAGCACGACGGGGCTATGGGCGGTGGCGTGCGCGGGCCGGTAGGTGTGGAGGGTGATGGTGCGCGCATCGGGTGTACCGGTCGCAACGCCGTTGCCGTATTCGACCGCGTGGCGGCCCACGCGCAGCACGGCGTCGCGCAAGGTTTGAAGGCGTGGTTCGTGGGGCATGTCAGGTGGGTCAGCTGGGTCGGGTGGATCAGGTGGGGTCAGGCGCGGTCAGGCGGGTTCAAGGGGCCGTGTGGTTCAGGTGGCAGGCCGACCAGTGGCCGGGTGCAATGGCTTCCAGCGGCGGCACTTCTTCGCGGCAGCGCGGCATGGCGTGGGGGCAGCGGGGGTGAAACGTGCAGCCCGATGGCGGGTTCAGCGGCGAGGGGATTTCGCCCTTTATCGGCACGAACACGCGCTTGCGCCGCGCGAGGTCCGGCACCTCGGCCATCAGCGCCTGCGTGTAGGGGTGGTTGGCGCGCGCAAAGATCTCGGCCGTGGTCGACATCTCCACGATCTTGCCCAGGTACATGATGGCCACGCGGTCGGAGATGTGCCGCACCACGCCCAGGTCGTGGCTGATGAACAGGTAGGTCAGGCCGTGCTGCGTGCGCAGGTCCATGAACAGGTTGATCACCTGCGCCTGGATGGACACATCCAGCGCCGCCACCGGTTCATCGCACACCAGAAACTTCGGCGACACCATCAGCGCCCGGGCAATGCCCACGCGCTGGCGCTGCCCGCCCGAGAGCTGGTGCGGCAGCCGGTCGCGGTACTCGGCGGCCAGGCCCACCTCGGCCAGCGCCTGGTCGATGCGCGCGGGGATCTCGGCTGCGGGCGCGAGCTTGTGCACCTGCAGCGCCTCGCCCAGGATCTGGTGCAGGCGCTGGCGCGGGTTGAGCGAGGCCTGCGGGTCCTGGAACACCATCTGCACGCCCAGCGTGTAGGCCAGCTTGTCGGCGCGGTTCAGGCCCGCTACGTCGGCGCCCTGGTACAGCAGCTCGCCCTCGGTCTGGTGGTGCAGGCCGGCCACCACGCGGCCCAGGGTGGATTTGCCGCAGCCCGACTCGCCCACCAGGCCCAGCACCTCGCCGGGCGCGATGGACAGGCTCACGCCGTTGACGGCGTGCACGGTGCGGGGCACGGGCTTCTTGCGCGCCAGCTCCAGCGCGCGCCCGATCAGGTCCTGGTGTTTGGTAAAGCGCTTGTGGACATTGCGCAGCTCGATGACGGGAGGCAGGGTCGTACTCATGCGGCAGGGTCCAGGGCAACAAGGGGGGCAAAGCAGCGGTAGGTGCGGCCGCCGGCCACCGTGCGCTCGGGCTCGGTGGTGGCGCACTGGGGCAGGGCCCGGCTGCAGCGCGGCGCAAAGGCGCAGCCTGCGGGGCGGTTGCTCAGCGTGGGCGCCATGCCGCTGATCTGGCGCAGGCGCTCGCCGGGCGCGATGGCGCCGGGCAGCGAATCGAGCAGGCCGCGGGTGTACGGGTGCGCCGGGGCGTCCAGCACCTGCGCCACCGGGCCGGACTCCACGATCTTGCCCGCGTACATCACGGCCACCTTGTCGGCCAGCTCGGCGATCACGCCCAGGTCGTGCGTGATCCAGACCAGCGCCGTGCCGTGCGTGCGGCAGATCTCCTGCATGCGGTACAGGATCTGGCCCTGGATGGTCACGTCCAGCGCCGTGGTGGGCTCGTCGCAGATGATCAGCGCGGGCTGGTTGAGCATCGCAATGGCAATCGCCACGCGCTGGCGCATGCCGCCCGAGAACTCGTGCGGGAAGTTGCGCAGGCGCGATGCGGGGGCGGGGATGCCCACCATCTCCAGCGCCTGCACGCAGCGCTGCAGGGCCGCCGCGCGCGAGACCTCGGGGTGGTGCGTCTGGATGGCTTCGAGCATCTGCTCCTCGATGCGCAGCACCGGGTTCAGCGTCATCAGCGGGTCCTGGAAGATCATCGCGATGCGGTTGCCGCGCAACCGGCGCATCTGCTCTTCGGTCAGCCCGCGCAGGTCCTGGCCCTGGAACAGCACCTCGCCGGCGATCACCTCGCCGGGCGGGTCGATCAGGCCGAAGATGGAAAAACCGGTGACCGATTTCCCCGAGCCGGACTCCCCCACCAGGCCCACGATCTCGCCGGGCTGGATGGACAGGTCCACACCGCTCACGGCAGGCCAGGCACCTTCTTCGGTATGGAAAACGGTGTGCAGGCCACGCACTTCAAGCAAAGGCGTTGTTGTTGTCGTCGTCGTGGTCATCGTCAGCCCCTCGGGTCCAGCGCGGCGCGCAGGCGGTCGGCGATCACGTTGATCGTCAGGATCAACAGCAGCAGCGCCAGGCCCGGGAACATGCTGATCCAGTAGTCGCCCGACAGCAGGTACTGAAAACCATTGGCGATGAGCAGGCCGAGCGACGGCTCGGTGATGGGCACGCCCACGCCCAGGAACGACAGCGTGGCTTCGAGCACGATGGCATTGGCGATCTGGATGGTGGCGAACACCATCACCGGGCCCAGGCAGTTGGGCAGCAGGTGGCGCAGCATGATGCGCCACGCCGGGAACCCGAGGTTCTGCGCCGCCTCGATGTATTCCTTGCGGCGCTCCTGCAGCGCGCGGCTGCGCATGATGCGCGCGTAGTGCGCCCACTGCACGGTCACGATGGCGATCACCACCTTGTCCACCCCGCGGCCCAGCATGGCCAGCAGCACCAGCGCCACCAGGATGGTCGGAAAGCCCAGGATGAAGTCCACGATGCGCATCAGCACCGTGTCGACAAAACCGCCGATGTAGGCGGCCACCAGGCCGACGAGGCTGCCGATCACCGTGGCCAGCGCCACGGCGGCCAGGCCCACGGTCAGGCTGATGCGCAGGCCGTACAGGATGGCGCTGAGCATGTCGCGCCCCTGGCTGTCGGTGCCCAGCCAGTAGGTCAGGCCGTCCATGCTCTTGGAGCCTGGCGGCAAGCGGCCGTCCATCAGGTCCAGGGCCGCCAGGTCATACGGGTTCTGCGGCGCCAGGAACGGCGCCAGCATGACCACCAGCAGCAGCACGATGAGCGCGATCACCGAGCCCTTGACGGACGGGCGGCTGCGCAGATGTTTGAGGATGGCGCGGCGCCGCGGCGTGTCCGACAGCGGTGTCGCGGCGGATGGGGCCGGTGTGTTCGGTGTGATCGACGTCTTCGGGGTGATCGGCGCGACCGGCGTGGAGGGAGATTCTGGAATTGTCATCGTTGTCGGTGCCCGCGGTTATTCCGATTCCTGCAGCTGCACGCGCGGGTCGAGCGCGGCATACAGCATGTCCACCAGCATGTTGATCATCACGAAGATGAAGGTCACGAGCAGCACATAGGCCACGACCACCGGGCGGTCCAGCTGGTAGATGCTGTCGATCAGCAGCTTGCCCATGCCGGGCCAGGCGAACACCGTTTCGGTGATGGTGGAGTAGGCAATGAGCGTGCCGAACTCCATGCCGATCACGGTGACCACCGGGATCAAGATGTTGCGCAGGATGTGGCGCGTCAGGATGCGCCGGGGCTTAAGGCCCTTGGCGCGCGCGAACTTCACGTATTCCTGCGTCTTGGCGTCCACCACGCCCGTGGCCGTGAGCCGCAGCACCAGCGCGATGTTGGCCAGCGCCAGGTTCACGGCCGGCAGCATCACGTGCTTCCACCCGTCGGCCGTCAGCAGCGACAGCGGCACGCCGAACACCGCCACCGTGTCGCCGCGCCCCGCGGCGGGCAGCCATTGCAGCCACACCGCAAAACACAAAATCAGCACCATGCCCTGCCAGAAGCTGGGCAGCGAAAAGCCCAGCACCGAGCCCGCCATCAGCCCGCGCCCGGTGGGCTTGTCGTTCTTCAGACCTGCGATCAGGCCCAGCGGAATGCCCACCACGATGGTCAGCGTGATCGCCACCAGCACCAGCTCCAGCGTGGCCGGAATGCGCTGCACGATCAGCTCGATGGCAGGGATGCCGTGCACGAACGAGGTGCCCAGGTCGCCCTGCAGCGCGCGCACCAGAAAGCTCGTGTACTGCTGCCAGATGGGCAGGTCGAGCCCCAGGCGCTTGATCATCGCCAGGCGGTCGGCCTCGCTGGCCTCGGCATTGACCAGCAGTTCGATCGGGTCGCCCACGGCATACACCGCAAAGAACACCACCAGCGACACGGCCAGCAGGACAAAAAGGCTCTGCATGAGCCTTCGCAGGATGAAGATGAGCACTCAGGCACCCCCTCGCGAAATGGATGGAAGCCTCGGCTCAGCGGCACGGCGCCTGCCGCTGGGCAGGGTGAAGAAGGGGGCTTTGGACATGGCTGGCCTGTGACGACGTGGCTGGGCGCGGCATTGCGCGGCATTGCGCGATGAGGGCGCGACGTGGCGCTGAAGGAAAAATAAAAATACGGAGTGCGCCAGGCGCACCCCGTATCGTTCACTGACCCGCGACGGCTTACTTGGGCTTGACCGAGGTGGCCAGCGTGTACTGGTCGCGGCGGCCTTCGTAGCTCAGGCCCTTCTTGAAGGCCCAGATGCTGCTTTCAAAGTGCAGCGGGATCAGCGCCACGTTGTCGAGCGCGAACTTGGTCGCGGCTTCCAGGCCTGCCTTGCGCTTGGCGGGGTCCACCAGGTCGGCAGCCGGCAGGTACAGCTTGTCGAACTCGGGGTTGTAGTTGGCGCCGTAGTTGCTGGTGCCCTGGCCCTTGGGCGCATCCAGCGATGCCACCCACAGCTGGAACAGCGCCGATGCCTCGCCCGTTTCCGCAGGCCAGCCGCCCATGGGCAGGCTGAACTCGCGCTTGGCGCGCTTGGGGAAGTAGATCGATGCCGTCATCGCATCCACGTTGGTCTTGATGCCGATGCGCGTGAAGTACTGCGCCACCGACTGGGCCACCTGGGCGTCGTTCACGTAGCGGTCGTTGGTGGACGACAGCGTCAGCTCGAAGCCATTGGGGTAGCCGGCTTCGGCCAGCAGCTTCTTGGCGCCTTCGGGGTCGAACTTGATCTCGGGGGCCTGGGGCAGCGCGCCGAACATGCCGTCGGGCATGTACTGGTAGGCGGGCGTGGCCATGCCGTCCATGATGCGCTGCACGATGGCCTTGCGGTCGATGGCCATGTTCATGGCCCGGCGCACGCGCACATCCTGCAGCGGGTTCTTGCCGTCCGCGGCCTTCACCTGCGGGCTGGGGTTGCGGCCGATGTCGGGCTGCAGGAACACCAGGCGCGTCGACGGCGTGGCGACGAAGTCGAACTTGGCGTTGTCCTTCACACGGGTCAGGTCGCGCGCGGCGGGGTTTTCGATCACGTCGTAGTCGCCCGACAGCAGGCCCGTCAGGCGCGGGCCGGCGCTGGGCACGGGCACCATCTTCACGGTCTTCCAGTGCGGCTTCTCGCCCCAGTAGGCATCGTTGCGCTCCAGCTGGATGCCGGTGCCCTTGACGTAGGACTTCATCAGGAACGGGCCGGTGCCGATGGCCGTCTTGCCGGTGTTGAAGTCGGTCACGGTGGGCCAGGCACCGGTCACGCCGCAGCCCGTCTTGGGGGCGAAAGCAAGCTTGCCGCTTTGCGCAATGCCGCTCCACACTATGGGCAGCGACCGCGCCATTTCAGCGGGCAGCAGTGGCAGCGGCGCGATGGTCTTGATGATGACGGTCAGGTCATCGGGCGTCTTCACATCGGTAATGCGCTTGGTGGTGTCGGTGTACGACTCCGAGACATTGGTCTCGTTGTTCAGCGTGCGGCAGATGGTGAACAGCACGTCCTTGGACGTGAACGGCTTGCCGTTGGAGAACTTGACCCCGGGGCGCAGCTTGAACTCCCACGTCAGGTCGTCCAGGTTCTTCCACGACGTGGCCAGCGAGGGCACCAGCTCCATCTTGGCATTGCGTGCCACGAGCGAGTCGTACACGTGCGCCGAAAAGGCATCGTTCGCCGTCATCTTGTGATAGTGCGGGTCGGCCGCCGTCGGCTCTGCGGCCAACGCGATGGTGAGCGACTGCGCGTGCACCACGCCCACCGCACACACCGACACTGCCACACCACCCGCCAGGGCGGACACGGTCTTTCGGATGCCTACATTCATTTTCGGATTCCTTTTTTATCAACCACTCGATGAAACACACGCAGCGAACCGGCCGTGGGGCCCGCGTTCGCTATGTATGCATATTATCGGTTCATCCAGGGGCAGAACCCCACTCGGGTATTCCGCAGTGCGCGTGCGCGCAGTCGCCTGCCGGGGCGTGGGCAACATGGCGCTGCCTGGGTGGAATGCTATGTATTCAATAGCATGTGGTGCATGCGGGACAGGCGGTGGAGGTCATCCGGGCGTCCCGCATGCGCGCAACGTGGCACGCTGGCGACCGGCTCACGCACCGATGAGCCAGTAACATCCCCCCGCCCACAACCCGCCCCTGCAGGGGCCCAACGGAGACAACAACAATGTTCAGTCATGTGATGGTCGGTGTGAACGACCTGGAAGTGTCCAAGAAGTTTTACGACGCGCTGCTGGGCACGCTCGGTGTGCCGCCCGGCGTGGCCAACAAGAACCGCTACTTCTACCGCGGCCCCAACGGCACCTTCGCCATTTCCACCCCCATCAACGGCGAGCCCGCCACGCAGGGCAATGGCGCCACCATCGGCTTTGCGGTGCAGTCGCCCGAGCAGGCCGACGCGTTCCACGCAGCCGGCGTGGCCCACGGCGGCACCACGTGCGAAGACCCGCCAGGCTTTCGCGAAGGCCCGTCGGGTGCGCTGTACCTGGCCTACCTGCGCGACCCGGACGGCAACAAGCTGTGCGCGCTGCACCGCCCGCCCAAGCCTGCTGCGGCGTGATCGGCAGGGCCATGTCGTCACCGCTGCCGCCGCCGTTGCCCTGCCGGCCCGTGGCCGCTGCACGGCATGCACCCCGCCGCAGGGGTGAGGCGCCGGTGGCGCAGCGCCTTGGTGCGTAGGGGATACTTGGCCGCTTCGTTCCCCGCCCGCCCACCGGGTGAGGGGAACCCCCCAACACGAGGACCCGCCATTGAAATCCGCCAGCGCCACCACTTTTGACGAGGCCTACTACCAGCGCTTTTACTTCGACAAAAAGACCAGCGTGGTGGACCCGGCGCACATGGAGCGGCTGGGCACGTTTGTGTGCAGCTATCTCAAATACCTGCGGGTGCCGGTGCATCGCGTGCTGGACGTGGGCTGCGGCATCGGGCTGTGGAAGGGCATCGTGGCGCAGCATTTTCCGCAGGCCAGCTACCAGGGCGTGGAGATCAGCAGCTACCTGTGCGAGCGCTTCGGGTGGGAGCAGGGCTCCGTGGTGGACTACGCGGCGGACAAGCCGTTCGACCTGGTCATCTGCCAGGGCGTGCTGCCCTACCTGAGCCCGCCGGACCTCAAGGCCGCGCTGCACAACCTGGGCCGCCTCTCCCAAGGCGCGCTGTATGTGGAGGCGGTATCGCGCGAGGACTACGAGCGCGACATCATCGACGAAGACCTGACCGACAACCGCGTGTTCCGCCACCGCGCCGATCTGTACCGCCGCGGCTTGCAAGAGGGCGCGATCGAGCTGGGCGGCGGCGTGTGGCTCAGCCGCAAAGCCGAGCTGCCGCTGTTTGCGCTGGAGCAGTCGGGTGGGTCGTAGCGAGGCGCCAGGCACGGCCCTGCCGGCCAGCGTGGCGCCCCACGCCGTCTCCCGCCTGCGCACCGAGCGCCTGGCCCGCAGCGCCAAGCCCTTCCTCGCGCGCGGCGGCCCCAAGGGCGCGCGTTGCGCCGGCTGCCGGCTGGTGCCCAGCCACTGCATGTGCGCGCTGCGCCCCGAGGTGCCCACGCGCGCGGGCATGTGCCTGCTGATGGCCGACATCGAGCCGCTCAAGCCCAGCAACACCGGATGGCTGATCGCCGACGTGGTGGCCGACACGTTTGCGTTTGGCTGGGCGCGCACCGAGGTGCACCCCGGCCTGCTGGCGCTGCTGGCCGACCCGCAGTGGCAGCCCTACGTGGTGTTCCCCGGCGAGTTCGTGGCGCCGGAGCGCGTGGTCACGGAGGTCGCGCCACCGAATGGCAAGCGCCCGCTGTTCGTGCTGCTGGACGCCACCTGGCCCGAGGCGCGCAAGATGTTCCGCAAAAGCCCCTACCTCGACCACCTGCCCGTGCTCAGCCTGCAGCCCGAGCAGCTGTCGCGCTACCACCTGCGCCGCTCCACGCGTATGGACCACTTCTGCACATCCGAGGTGGGCGCGCTGTGCCTGGAACTGGCCGGCGAGCCACACGCCGCGCACACGCTGGAGGCCTACCTGGACGTGTTCACCGACCACTACCTGCAGGCCAAGCACCAGCTGCCGGTGGATGGCAGCGATGCCGTGCACCAGCGGCTCATGGACCTGCGCAGCGCGCGCTGAAAAAACACCCGCGCCACCAGCGCGGCCCGGCAGGCGGCGCCACACGGGCAAAATGCACCGATGAAAGCACCCCCCCGCCTGCAGTCCCTCGTTGAAGAAGGCTTGATCGACACCGTGGTCCGCCAGCTCATGAGCGGCAAGGAGGCCATGGTCTACGTGGTGCGCTGCGGCGACGAAACCCGCTGCGCCAAGATCTACAAAGAGGCCAACCACCGCAGCTTTCGGCAGGCGGTGGACTACACCGAGAACCGCAAGGTCAAGAACTCGCGCTCGGCCCGCGCCATGGCCAAGGGCAGCAAGTTCGGCCGGCAAGAGCAGGAGGCCGCGTGGCAAAGCGCCGAGGTCGATGCGCTGTACCGCCTGGCCGCCGCCGGCGTGCGGGTGCCGCAGCCCTACAACTTTCACGACGGCGTGCTGCTGATGGAGCTGGTGACCGACGCCAACGGCGACGCAGCCCCCCGCCTGAACGACGTGAGCTTCACGCCCGAAGATGCCCGCGCCCACCACGCCACGCTGGTGGCCGAGGTGGTGCGCATGCTGTGTGCGGGCGTGGTGCACGGCGATTTGTCGGAGTTCAACATCTTGCTGGCGCACCTGCCCGGCGAAGACGGCCAGCCCGCGGCGGACGGCCCCGTCATCATCGACCTGCCCCAGGCGGTGGACGCTGCCGGCAACAACCACGCCCAGCGCATGCTGCTGCGCGACGTGGCCAACCTGCGCGATTTCTTCGGCCAGTTCGCGCCCGAGCTGCGCGCTACCCAGTACGGCCCCGAGATCTGGAGCCTGTACCAAAGCGGCCTGCTGACCAACGAGACCCCGCTCACCGGCCGCTACGCGCCCGAGCACGTCGATGTGGACATGCAGGCCGTGCTGCGCGAGATCGACGATGCGCGCGACGAAGACGCAGCGCGCCGGCTGCGCATGGCCGCAGGCTGACGCGGGTGGCCCACCCGCGCCGCGCTCCTGCCATGCCCTCTGTCTCCATCCGCAACTTCCTGCCCGGCGACGAGCCTGCATTGCGTGCGGTTTTCCATGCCTCGGTGCAGGGCCTCGCGTGCAAGCACTACACCGCCGAGCAGCTCGCCGCCTGGGCGCCTCTGGAGCACGACCCCGCGCAGTGGGCCCAGCGCATGCAGGCCAACCAGCCCTTCATCGCACAGGCAGATGAAGGTGGCGCCATCGCCGGCTTTGCGGACCTGCAGGCCGACGGCACCATCGACATGTTCTACGTGGCCCCGGCGTTTGCGGGCCAGGGCGTGGCGCGGGCGCTGATGGCCCACATCCACGCGCAGGCCGTGGCGCGTGGCATCGCCCGGCTGCACGCCCACGTGAGCCTGACCGCCGAGCCGTTTTTTGCCGCGCAGGGCTTTGTGGTGCAGGCGCGCCAGCAGGTGGAGCGCGCGGGCGTGGTGCTGCACAACGCGCGCATGGACAAGGCGCTGGGGGTGGGGATGGGCGCCCACTCCTGATTCGATAGCTGGTGGCGCTTTATCATCGGGCGCTCAAGGCCGATTTGGCTTGCAATCCGCCCGCCCTGCCGGGCCCCCGCGTTCGCCGGTGCCTTACAGTAGCCGCCCCGCAGCACGCAAACCACCCCCACACCACAGCCCCCAGGCTGCCCCACCCATGACCAAAGACCTGGCCCGACAGAACGATCTCAAACCCATGGCTCTGTGCGAGCCGTGCCAGGGCATTCAGCGCAATTGGCGCAAGGCCCCCGGCCACGCCGAGCTGGTGCAGCGCGGCAACCGCAAGGAAGAGCGCGACCACGGCACCGTCACCATCACCCGCTATGTGTGCGACCGCTGCGGCACCGCGTGGGAGTATGAGAACGACAAGACCGACCAGAAGGTCGGCTGGTCGGTGGTGGGGCGCTGAGACGCCAGGGAACTTCAGCTATTGAAATAATAGCTGGCAGCGCTTTGTGGATAAGCGCTAGCGGCCTATGTGGCCTATGTGACCTATGTGGCTTGCATTCTCGGCCGCGATGCCCCGAAACTGAGCCGACACCCGCGCATCCGCCGCCGCTGCGCGCCAGAACGCCAGTGCCAGGCCCCGCGCATCGGCCCATTCGCCCAGCGTGGCGGCGGTGGGTTGCAGGGGGCGGCTGGCAAAGTCGCGCGGCACCAGCTCGCCACCCACCGGGGCGTAGAGCATGGGCAGCATGTCGTAGGTGGGGGACAGCGCCCAGTCGTCATCTTTGAGCACCAGCGAGATGTTGCCGTAGTGCCGGTCCGTGTTGGCGATGAGCTGGCCATAGGCCTCCAGCAGGCGCAGGGTGCGGGCGTCGGCGGGGGTCAGCAGGTGGCGCGCTGCCATGCGGTTGGCGGTGGCGGCCCAGTTGTCGATCTCGCCCACGTACTCGGCGTTGTACACCTGCAGCGACACCATGCCGATGCGTCCGCCCAGGTGGTCGGTGCCCTGCCCCGCCAGCGGCGTGCGGTCAAAACGCTCCGACTCCAGGAACACGCGCCCCGCGTCCATGAACAGCTGCGTGGGCGCCGCCGGCAGCCCGGCCTGCGCCAGGGTCTGCAGCGCCAGGTGCTCGCACACCAGCAGGTCGCGCAGGCGCTGGTCGGCGGGGGCGTCGCCCGCGGGCGAGAACTTGACGATCACGTGTCGCCCCGCGGTGATGGTGCAGAACTTCGGCTGCTCGCCGCCCGCTGACGAGCCGGGGTGGGTGCCGCGCATGGCCTGCTCGGCCAGCGCGGGGTAGGCCGCGGCGGAGTCCACCCGCGAGGCGCGTGCAGGCAGCGTGTGAAAGCGCTGGAACGCAGCCTCGCCCATGATGAGGTTGCCCGGCAGGTCGTCGCCATACAGCGTCATGGCGCGCAGCACGTCGTCGTCGCTCCAGTGGCCCGGGTCGTGGCCCAGCTGCAGCTCGGGGTGGGCGTGCGCAAAGGTGCGGCCCATGAAGCCCTGGGGCCGCATGTCGTCCAGAAACCAGGGCAGGCCGTCGTGCCGCGCGCTCACACCGTCGGCCTCGTCCACCCAGAAGGCGCCGCCCTCCAGCGGCACCATGCGCGCAAACGGAGACGGGCGGCCGTGCGCGTCGATGCGCATCACCAGCACTTCGTTGCCCACGTTGGGCACGGTGCGCGGCAGCACATAGCGCTGCGACCGTGCCGCGCCCACCTTTTGCACCTGGCCCGCGTGGATCAGCGGCGCAAGCGCCCGCGACACGGTGGGCTGGCTCACGCCCAGCAGTTCCTGCAGCTCGGCGCTGGTGAGCACGCCGCCCTGGCGGCGCAGGGCGGTCAGGGCTCTGGAGGTAAGTTCTGGTGGGCGGGCCATGAATGATTATATGAATGGATAGATTTCGTTGAAAATCCAATGAATTCAATGGTTTGTATGCATTTATGAATAGATAAATTAGCACGCAGGCCATGCAGAAGTGGCACGATGGCGGTGAATCACCCGGCACCTTTTCATCGCCGGTGTGTCCGACAGCCCTTCAAGGAGAGAACCAGCCATGCTGCACCGCCGACGATTTCTGACCACCGCCTCCCGCAGCCTGGCCCTGGGCGGCGCCGCGGTGTTGACGCTGGCGGGGCGTGCCGCGTGGGCCCTGCCCAGCTACACCGTGCCGCTGTCGCAGCTGCAGGAGATGACGTCCACCAAGTTCCCGCGCAGCGTGCCGGTGCAGGGCCTTTTCGACCTGACCCTGCAGGCGCCGCGGCTGCGCCTGTTGCCCGAGGTGAACCGCATCGGCGCCACCATGGCGGTGGACGCGGCGGGCGCTGCGCTGCGGCGCAGCCATGCGGGCACGTTCGATGTGGAGTTTGCGCTGCGCTACGAGGCCAGCGACCGCACGCTGCGGGCGCACCAGATCAAGCTGGGCAAACTGGATTTCCCCACGCTCAAGCCGGCGGTCAACGAACTGCTCAACGCCTACGGCCCGGTGCTGGCCGAGCAGTCGCTGGGCGAAGTCACGCTGCACCAGCTGCGCCCGCAAGACACCGCTATGTTCGACGGCATGGGCCTGCAGCCGGGGGCCATCACGGTGACGGCCAAGGGGCTCACGGTGGCGTTCGTGAACAAGCAGCAGTGACGCCGGTGGGGCGCTGCCGCCATCAACCGCCACCGCAGCGCCCTGTCTGACTCCCTCTCCCCCGCGGGAGAGGGCCGGGGAGAGGGGGTTTTTGCGGGGGACGCGGCGCTTGTCCCTCCTCAGGCCAGGAGGGCGGATTCAACGCCCCGCCTTGCTACTTCCGCTCCGCCGCCACCCGCCGCTGCGCCGCTGCAAACGCATGGTTGCGAATCCACTGCAGCGCCTGTCCGCGCTGCCCGCTTTCGGCCGACACGGTGGACGTGGTGGCCACCACCAGGTCCATCGGCGGATACACCCAGATGAACTGTCCGCCAAACCCGCTGGCCATGAAGGTGGGGCGCGGCGCCTTGCCGGGTACCACCCACCACAGGTAGCCGTACGACAGCCCCACCGGCGGGCCGCCGGTGCTCTGCACCTGCACTGAGGCATCGGCGAATGCCTCGGGCACCAGCGGCTTGCCGTCCCACTGGCCGTGCTGCAGGTACAGCTGGCCGAGCTTGGCCATGTCCAGCGTGCGCAGGTGCACGATGCTGCCCTGGTAGCGCGGCGCGGCCCACCCCATGGGGCCGACCAGTTGCTGGTGCGCATAGTCGGGCAGGGGCATGCCGGTGGCTTTTTCCAGCACGGCGGCCAGCAGCGGCGTCACGGAGTTGTCGTAGGCGAAGGCCTGGCCCGGGTCTGCCGCCAGCGGACGCGCCCAGGCCTCGCGCGCGGGCAGCGGCGGCGCGTTGCCGGACCGGGTGCGCGGGTCGCTGGCCTGCGAAAAGCCCGCCGTCAGCGTCAGCAGGTGCCGCAGCGTGATGGTGGCGGCGCGCGGGTCGGGATTCAGGGGCGCCCACTCGGGCACCAGGTCCACCACGCGCTGGTCCACGCTGGCGATGCGGCCCTGCGCGATGGCCGTGCCCAGCAGGGCCGACAGTGCGCTCTTGGAGGCCGACTGCGTGTCGCGCAGCTTGTCGGGCTCGCCATCGCGGTAGAAGCGGTACACCACCCGGCCGCGCAGCACCACCACGGCGCTGTCGACATCGGCAAACTGGGGCGTGGCCAGCGTGGCCTGCACGCCCTCGAACGCCGCGGCATCGAGCGCCTGCTCTTCAGGCGTGGAGGTTTCGCGCCAGGGCGTAGGGGTCGATTGCGTTGGCGATTGGGATTGCGCCTGCGCGGCAGGCCCGGCCAGACACGCCAGCAGGCCGACGGTGATGCCAATCGAGCGAATGGGCCAGCGACGAGTGCGCATGCAGACTCCTTCATCAAGCGGTGGGCGGACGGTGCGTTCGCGCAGTGTAGAAGCGCAGACCTTTGCGGCAGCCAAAGGCGGCGCGCTGTGCCGCGCGCCCACGCGGTCGTGCGTTGAAGTGAGCCGGACCCGGGGAGCTATCGCTCAGTGGCCCGCCACAGCCCTGCGCAGCGCTGCGCGCGCCAGCAGCCGCGTCGAATCCAGCGTGGGCAGGGCCGAGTTCGCGTCGCTGAGGATGAGCGGGATCTCGGTGCAGCCCAGCACCACCGCGTCGCAGCCCTCGTCGCGCTGCATGCGCGCGATGACCTGCTGAAACGTCGCCACCGACGGCGCGCGGATCACGCCGGGCACCAGCTCGTCCATGATGATGCGGTTGATCTCGCTGCGCTCGGCCTCGGCGGGCCTGACCCAGGCCAAGCCCTGTGCAGCCAGGGCGTCGGGGTACACGCTGCTGTCCACCAGCCAGCGGGTGCCCGTGAGCGCCATGCGCTGGTAGCCCCGCGCCGCGGCCTCGGCGGCCACCACCTGGGCAATGTGCAGCCAGGGCAGCGGTGAATGCGGCTGCACCCGGTCGAACGCCTGGTGGATCGTGTTGTCCGGGCAGATCAGAAAGTCCGCGCCCGCCCGCGCGAGCTTGTGGGCCGACGCCAGCATCAGGTCGGCCACGCCCTGCAGGTCGCCGCGGTCCAGGCAGTCCACGTAGTCGGCCAGCGAGGGCGTGTGCATCGACACCTCGGGGTGCGCGTGCGCACGGCCCATCAGCGCTGCGCCTTCGGTGCACAGCGTGCGGTAGCACAGGGCCGCACCTTCGGCGGAGCAGCCCACGATGCCGATGTGCAGCGGCTTTGCGCGCGCGTGTGCCGGGGTTGGCAAGGGGGTGTGGGGGGCGGGCGTGGATGCGGTCATGCGGCGGCGGGCACGGTGGCCGGGTGGGCGACGGGGAGGCCTCCATGATGCCAGCCGCGCCATCCCCCACCAGGCCAAGTCAGCGCAGCGCCGCGCTGCCCGTCCCTGGCCGGTGCGCCGTCAGTCGCCCCGCACGCGCTGCGCAAAGCCGCGCTGCGCGAACTGCTCGACGATGAAGTCCACGAACACCCGGGTGCGCGCGGGCAGCAGCTTCTTGCTGGGGTAGTACAGCGAGGTGGGGCCCGAGTCGGCCCACCAGCCGGGCAGCACCCGCACCAGGTCGCCGCGCGCGAGCCAGGGCTGCGCAAACGGCATGGGCAGCACGGCCATGCCCAGGCCCATCATCGCGGCCTGGCACATGGCCTCGGGGTCGTCGAAGACGATGCGCGGGCGCAGCTCCGCGGGGGCCGCATCGCCCGCCTTGTTGCGCAGGGTGGTCACCTGCACGCGCCCGGTGCGGATGGTGCGGCGCGCAATGCCGTCCCAGCGCGCCAGGTCGGCGGGGTGGCGCGGCGCACGCCGGCCGCGCAGCAGCGCGGGCGCGGCCACCACCACCAGGTGGATCTGCCCCAGCGTGCGCGCCACCATGTCGGGGTTCAGGTTGAGGCCACCGCCGATGCCCGCGTCGAAGCCCTCGCCGATCAGGTCGACCTGCCGGTTCTCGAAGCGCCAGTCCGGCTGGATGGCCGGGTAGCGCTGCAAGAACTCATCGAGCAACGGCACCAGGTAGGCCCTCCCGAACGCCAGGCCCATGCTGACCTTGAGCGTGCCCGCCGGCTGCCCATCGGCCTCGGCCGCGTGTGCCACCGCGTCGGCCAGCGTGCCCAGCGGCTCGCTGATCTGCGCCAGCAGCCGCTGCCCGCCCTCGGTCAGCGCCAGGCGCCGCGTGCTGCGCTGGAACAGCCGCACCCCCAGGCCGGCTTCGAGCCGCGCCACGTTCTTGCTCACGGCCGCAGGCGTCAGGCCCATAAGCCGCGCGGCGGCCGAGAAGCTGCCGGACTCGGCGGATTTGACGAAGGACTCGAGGTGGCTCAGGGGCTGCATGGTGGGTCTCGGGGTGGCACGCCATTTTCAACCAGGGGTTGAAATAAATACAGCCCATTCATGGCTACCGCACATGCAATGGTTTGCCGACACTGCAGGTGTTTCGCGGCTTCCACAACCGCTCTTTGCAAACCCCTGATTCCCCGGAGAACACCATGACCAGCACCTCTACCCCTGCCCCCGCTTCCGTGCAGCCTTCACCGTCCCCCGCAACCACCGCAGGCGCCCTGGCCGGCAAGGTGGCGTTCGTCACCGGCGGCTCGCGCGGCATCGGCGCGGCCATCGTGCGGCGCCTGGCGCGCGATGGCGCCGCCGTGGCCTTCACCTACAGCAGCTCCGAGGCACCGGCCCAGGCCGTGGCCGCAGCCGTCGAGGCCGCCGGTGGCCGTGCGCTGGCCTTGCGCGCCGACAGCACCGATGCCGCGGCCCTCACAGCGGCCATCGACAACGCCGCCCGCACGCTGGGCCGCATCGACATCCTGGTCAACAGCGCCGGTGTGGCGGTGGCGGGCGAGATCGACAGCTTCTCGCTGGCGGACTTCGACCGCACGGTGAACGTCAACGTGCGCGCCGTGTTCGTCGCCACGCAGGCCGCCGTGCGCCACATGGTGCAGGGCGGCGCCTATGGCCGCGTGATCACCATCGGCAGCACCAACTCCGACCGCATTCCATGGGCGGGCTTCAGCGTGTACGGCATGAGCAAGGCCGCCATCGTGGGGCTGACCAAGGGCCTGGCGCGCGACCTGGGGCCGCGCGGCATCACCGTGAACAACGTGCAGCCCGGGCCGGTGAATACCGACATGAACCCGGCCGACGGTCCGCTGGCCGGCAACATGCATTCGATGATGGCGCTGGACCGGCACGCGCACCCCGACGAGATCGCGGGCATGGTGGCCTACCTGGCGGGGCCCGAGTCGGGCATGGTCACGGGTGCCAGCCTGCTGATTGACGGCGGCTTCGCGGCCTGACCGGCCTGACCGGCCTGACCGGCCCGTGCATCGCCCTGTGCGCCACCGTCACTGCGCCGGCTTGCGTGCGCGGGGCTTTTTCTGGACGGCAGGGCCGTGGGCCGCCAGCTCCTGCGGCGTGAGGGTGTAGGCCGGGTTGCCCGCCACCATCTCCACCGCCAGGTCGATGAAGGCCCGCACCCGCGCGGGCAGCGCGGTGCGGCTGCCGTAGTACGCGTACAGCGCCAGGTGCTGCGCCACGTGCTGGGGCAGCAGCGGCACCAACTGGCCGCTGCGCACCAGCGGCGCTGCGGTCACGCCCACCAGCTGGCCCACCGCGTGGCCGCCCACCACGGCGCGCGCCTCGACCTCGATGTCGTTGGTGCAGAACGCGGGGTGCACCGTGCGCGCCACGATGTCGTCGCCCACCTGGAACTCCCACGGCATGGGCTTGCCGGTGGACGGGTGCCGAAACCCGCTGCAGCGGTGCTGCGCCAGGTCGTCGATGCTGGCAGGCGCGCCGTGGCGGGCGATGTAGGCGGGCGCGGCGCACACGATGAGCTGCAGGGTGATCAGCCGCCGCGCGACCACGCCGCCCTCGGGCGGGTAGCCCGAGCGAAAGCCCACGTCCACGCGGTCTTCCACCCAGTTGCCGATGCGGTCGTCCAGCTGCACATCGGGCTCCACCCGCGGGTGGCGGCGGCAGAACTCGTGCAGCACCGGCCAGATCACCTCCAGCACGATGGAGCGCGGCGCCGCAATGCGCAGCGGCCCGGCCATCTCCTCGCGCCCGCGCCGGGCGCCCTGCACCGCGTGCTGCAGCGTGGCCAGGCCCGGCTGCGCCGACGCCAGAAACTGCCGGCCCTCCTCGGTCAGGCTCAGGCTGCGCGTGGTGCGGTGGAACAGCCGCACGCCCAGGTGCGACTCCAGCTGCACCAGCAACTGGCTGGCCGCCTGGGGCGTGATGCCCTGCGTGGCGGCGGCCTGGCGCAGGCTGCCCAGCTCGGCGGCCTTGGCGAAGTTGGCGATGGCGCGCAGTTCATTGATGGCCATGGTGGGCAGGCATTGTGCCGTTCGGGTGCGGGGTGAGTGTGTGGTGGATTGGCAAGCACTGCTTGCGAATGAATCCAGAGATTATGGGCTAGTCGCGTGGCAATGACGTGCCTAAAGTTCACGGCCATGGGCACCGCCCATTGCTCAACACCACCTCAAGGACCTGCCATGACTTCCACCACAGCCACCACCACCCATTCCTCGTATCCCCGCGTCTGGATGATCACCGGCGCCTCGCGCGGCATCGGCGCGCGCATTGCCGAGGCCGCGCTGGCCCAGGGCGATGCCGTCGTCGCCACATCGCGCAGCGCCGCGTCGGTCGAACAGCGCCTGGGCGCCCGCGACGCGCTGCTGCCCCTGGCGCTGGACGTGACCGACGAAGCCCAGGCGCAGGCCGCCGTGCAGCGCGCGCTGGCGCACTTTGGCCGCATCGATGTGCTGGTCAACAACGCAGGCTACGGCCTGCTGGGCGCGGTCGAAGAAGCCACGGCCGACGAGGTGCGCCGCCTGTACGACACCAATGTGTTCGGCCTGCTGCACGTGACCCGCGCGGTGCTGCCCGCCCTGCGTGCACGCCGCGCCGGGCACGTGGTCAACATCTCGTCGCTGGGCGGCGTGCAGTCGGCCGCGGGGTTCGGTGTGTACTGCTCGACCAAGTTCGCGGTCGAAGGGTTGACCGAGGCCCTGCACGCCGAACTGGCGCCGCTGGGCATCCACGCCACGGTGGTGGAGCCCGGGTACTTTCGCACCGAGTTCCTGGACGGCAGCTCGCTGGCCGTGTCGCCCCAGGTGATGGACGACTACGCCATGAGCGCCGGCGCCGTGCGCGAGGCCGCGCGCCGCATCAACCTGAACCAGCCCGGCGACCCGGTGCGCCTGGCCCAGGCCATCATGCAACTGGTGGCCAGCCCCACGCCCCCGCTGCGCCTGCCGCTGGGCACGGACACGCTGCAGACCATTGCCGACAAGCACGCGTTCGTCGAGCGCGAAACCGCGCAGTGGCGGGCGGTGGCGGCGTCCACGGACTTTCCGGCAGAGACGGCATTGCGCGCGGCTTGACGCAGGCCGGATGCACGGCGCGGGCTGGGCGGCGAGCGCCCCGCCCGCCGCATCGGGTGGGGGTTCTGGCAACCGTCCTACATCGGCGCGGCAGCGCGTGGATTACAACCGGACATCGTTGTTGTCCATGCCCTGCCGACACACCGGCCGGCGCTGATCCCCCTTCTGCCATGGCATCTCCATCCCCCGCTACTTCCAACGCCTTCCGTAACGCCAGCGCCCAGGTGGCGCCGGTGGTGGTCATCACCGGTGCGTCCAGCGGCATCGGCCACGCCACCGCGCTGGCCTTCGCCCGCCGCGGCGCGCGCCTGGTGCTGGCGGCCCGCAACCCCGACACCCTGGCCCCCGTGGCCATGGCCTGCCGCGAGGCCGGCGCCAACACCGCGCTGGGCGTGCCCACCGACGTGACCGACCCCGACGCCGTGGCCCAACTGGCCGATACCGCGCTGCGCCACCATGGCCGCATCGACGTGTGGATCAACGGCGTGGGCGTGGGAGCGGTGGGCCGGTTCGACGAGACACCGGTGGCATCGCACCGCCGCGTGCTGGAGGCCAATCTGCTGGGGCACCTGCACGGCGCACATGCAGCGCTGCGCCACTTCCGCGAGCGCGGCGAGGGCACGCTGATCAACATGATTTCTGCGGGCGGCTGGATTCCCTCGCCCTATGCGGCCGCGTACACGGCCAGCAAGTTCGGGCTGCGCGGCCTGTCCGAGGCGCTGCGTGCCGAAGTGTCCGACCTGCCCCGGGTGCATGTGTGCGATGTGGCGCCCACCTTCGTCGATTCGCCGGGCCTGTCGCACGGCGCCAACTACACCGGCCGCAACCTGCAGCCCCGCATCCCGATGCTGGACCCGCGCCGCGTGGCCGACGCCATCGTGGCGCTGGCCGACAGCCCCCGGGCCGTGACCTGGCTCGGCGCTGCCGCCGTGCCGGGCCGCGTGGCCCACACGCTGGCGCCGGAGCGCCTGGGCGCGGTGATGCGCTGGGTGACCGAGCGCGCCCTGGGCAGCGCGCGCGCCGTGCCGTCCGGTGACGGCAACCTGTTCGAGCCCTCGCGCGGCACCGCCATCGACGGCGGCCAGCGCCGCGCGCAGCGCCACAGCCTGGGCCTGGTGGCCGCACTCGGCGCCGCAGGCCTGGCCCTGGGCGTGTGGGCGGGCCGCCGCCGTTGATGATGATGATGATGGGGACGACCCAGCGCAGATGACGAAACCCAGCGCAGCGGCTCTGGCCGGGCGCTGCAGAGACGCCCGCAGAGTTTTTACAGCCGCTCCAAGGAGCTTGCCATGCCGGATTCCACCCCCCTGTCGTCGGCGCCCGTTGCGGCACCGGTCGCTCCCGCTGTTCCCACTGGCCCTGCTGCGCCTGTTGCGCCTGTGGCTGCTGCGGGCAGGGCCGCGGTGCCCTTCGTGCTGTATGCGGTGCGGGGCCGCGTGTACGCCAGCAACGTGAAGAACAAGCTCGTGGACCTGGGCCGCCTGTCGCATGACGGGGCCGATGGCACGTATGCCTATCTGCTCGATGGCGACAAGGCCACGGGCAGCGGGTTCGCCGATGCGCAGGCGGCGCTGGCGCACATCGCGCAGACGACCACCTTCCTCTTCCTGGACGGCCAGTTCACCGCGCTGGAAGACCTGGGCGGTGCCGACCGACCCGACATCGCCGATGTACCGCAATTGTCGGTCGCGCTGGAGCGCCCGGGGCGCGGCGATACGGCGGTGTCGAGGTAGCGAACGAGCTTCGGCCGGGGCACTGCCAGGCCGCCGCCAGGCAGCGCACGGCATCGGCCAGGGGGCCTGTCTGGCACGGCGGCCTGCAGCGCGGCGTGTTCACACCGGCCGCGAGAACTCCATCACCCAGTTCACTTCCCAGGTGCCGCCACCGTCGCCTGAAAACGCCTGCTGCCAGCGCGGCGTCGGCGTGCCGGTCCGGGTCCATTCAAAGCGCACCTGCACGGGGCGGCCGTCCAGCAGTTCCTGGCCTTCAAAAATGCCCACGCCGTTGTCGAAGCCGCCCACCACCGGCGGCATCAGCAAACCCGTGGCGGCATCAAGCCCGCCGGTGGTGTTGTCCAGCCAGTAGATGCTCCAGCGCTGCGCGGCGGGGCTGAACACCCGCAGCGTCATGCCCACGAAGCCGGGCTTCCAGGCCAGCGGCACAAAGTCGTCGCAGTTGCCGATGCCGCCGGGCAGGGGCCGCGCATGCCCGGTGGCGTCGAACACCTCCCAGTCGTTGCAGCCCGCCAGGCGCCGCACCAGTCGCGTGTTGCGGATGCGCCAGGGGCCCATGAGGAAGTCGAAGTCGCGCGCGGCGCTGGGCGCCACGGCGGGCGAGGGGATGGTGATGAGGTGGGGTGTCGTGGCCATGGTGGTGCTCCGGTGAGGCCGCTTCAGGCGTGCAACGCGCTGCGCGCCGTGGGCTGCAGCCGCAAGGACTCGGGCGCGCGGGCCAGCCAGGGCGCCAGGCCCGGCGCGACGCCGCGCTCCCAGGCGCCGCTGGTGGCAAACGCCTGCGCCGCCGATTCGCTGCCGAACAGCGCCAGTGCCAGCAGCATATGCTCGCCTTCGCGCACCGGCAGGCGGGGAAAGGTGTTGGGGCTGGTCTCGGTGCAGTACCACGCCACCTGCCGGGCGCCGCTGCGCTGCAGCAGGGGCGCCATGCGGTGGCGGCAAAAGTCCAGCAGCGCGGGCGTGGCGGCCTCGTGCAGGTGGAACACGGTGGCCGCCAGCAGGCCGGGGGCTGCGCCGCTGGCGGCGGCGGCACCCGGTGCGGGGCGCGGGTGCTGGGGCAATGCCGCCGCTGCGCCGGGCCAGGCGGGGCGCAGCAGCAGCACGTTGTCGGAGTCGATCATGGTGGCGTTGGCGGCGCTGCGGTGCGCCGCCCAGGTGGGGCCGCCGTAGAACGCTTCGAGCGCCTGGCGCCGGGCGGGCATGCTGGCAAAGCCGCGCAGCCAGACGAACAGGTCGGGCCGGTCCAGGTCGCGGAACTGGCCCAGCACGCGCATGCCTTGGGCCTCCTGCGTTTCCACAAACTCGCGGTCGAACAGGTCGATGAGCACTTCGCGCTGGTGCGGGTGCAGCGTGTACTGGCGCAGCTCGACGACGGCGCATGCGTCGGCGGCAGCGGGCGGGGCGGCGGTGGCGGAGGTGTCGGGCGTCGTGGCGGTGAGGGTGTCTTCGGGCATGCGGGCTCCTGCTGGAAATGGCGGGTGAAAGTGGTTGAAAGGCAACCAGCACTGCAGTCTGCGCCCGCATACCTGCCACCGCATGGCAGGTATTTCGGCTATCTTTGCGATGCCTGTTTCTGGCGGGGTGCGGCCGGCCGTTCGGCCCGCCGGTCCCCGTCCCCCCACCGACCTCATCGATCCACCCATGCGCGCCAGCCGCTTGTTGTCCCTTCAGATGCTGCTCGAGACCCAGGGCCGTATGAGCGCGACCGTGCTGGCCGATGCGCTGGAGATCTCGGTGCGCACGCTGTACCGCGATGTGGACCAGCTGAGCGCAGCCGGCGTGCCCATCTACGCCGAGCGCGGGCGCCACGGCGGGTTCGCGCTGCTGCCGGGCTGGAAGACCACGCTCACCGGGCTCACGCCGTCGGAGGCGCAGGCCGTGTTCCTGAGCGGCCTGCCCGGCCCCGCGCAGCAGCTGGGGCTGGGCGACGAGGTGGAGGGCGCGCGCCTGAAGCTGCTGTCGGCCCTGCCCGCTGCCTGGCGCGAAGACGCCCAGCGGGTGAGCACCCGCCTGCACCTGGACCCGGTGGACTGGTACCGCGAGAGCGACCCCACGCCCCACCTCGCCACCGTGGCCGCCGCCGTGTGGAACGGCCGCCAGATCACGATGCGCTACGAAAGCTGGGCCGACACCGTGCAGCGCACCGTGAGCCCGCTGGGTCTGGTGCTCAAGGCCGGTGTCTGGTACCTGGTGGCGCTGCCTGCCGCCCGGGCGGCGGGCGATGCCTCGGCGCGCGGTGAGGGCGGGCCGCGCACCTACCGCGTCTCCAACATCCTGGCGGCGCAGGCGCTGGAGGCGGCGGTGCGGCGCCCGGCGCGGTTCGATCTGCCCGCGTATTGGGCGGCATCCATCGAGCGCTTCGAGTCTTCGCTGTACACCGGCGAGGCCACGCTGCTGGCCACGCCGGCAGGCCTCAAGGGGTTGCGCATGCTCAGCAGCGCGGTGGCGCGGGCGGTGGCAGCGGCGCCGGCCTCACGCCGGCAGGACGGGCGGGTGGCGGTGACGGTGCCCATCGAGTCGGTGGAGCATGCCTGCGGCCAGTTCATGCGCCTGTCGCCCCAGGTCGAGGTGGTCAAGCCCGCCGCGCTGCGCCGCGCGCTGGTGGATCGGTTGCGCCGCACGGCAACGCTCTATGGCCTGTCGGTCGATGGGTAATAGGGTGCTATTAAATTTGTAGCTTATAGCGCTGGATGGTCGCGCGGTAGAGGCCGAAAAGATTCTGAATCAGGCCGCGAGCAGTGCCGGTGCGGGATGCGCGTGCGTCAGCTGAAAGCGGGTGTCCACGCGGAATACGGCCACCGATTGCACGAGCCCGTGGGTCTGCTGGTTCAGGGTGTGCGCGGCGGCGGCCATCTGCTCCACCAGGGCCGCGTTCTGCTGCGTGGACTGGTCGAGCTCGGCCACGGCGCTGCCGATCTGGCTGATGCCGGTGGTCTGCTCGCGGGTGGCGGCGCTGATCTCGCCGATCAGGTCGGCCACGCGGTGCACTTCGCCCACGATCTCCGTCATGGCCGAGCCCGCGGTGGTGACCAGGGTCGAGCCGGTCTTGACCTTGTCCGCACTGGCTTCGATGAGCGACTTGATCTCCTTGGCGGCCTGGGCGCTGCGCTGCGCGAGCGTGCGCACCTCGCTGGCCACCACGGCAAAGCCGCGGCCTTGCTCGCCGGCGCGCGCCGCCTCGACCGCAGCGTTCAGCGCGAGGATGTTGGTCTGGAACGCGATGCCGTCGATCACGCTGGTGATGTCGGCGATGCGGCGCGAGCTGGTGGCGATGTCGTTCATGGTGGTGACCACCTGGGCCACCACCGTGCCCCCGTTTTCGGCCGCTGCGCGCGCGGAGGATGCGAGCTGGCTGGCCTGCTGCGCGGTGTCGGAGTTCTGCTGCACGGTCGCGGTCATTTCTTCCATGGACGCGGCGCTCTGCTGCAGGCTGCGCGCCTGCTGTTCGGTGCGGTGGGACAGGTCGGTGTTGCCCGTGGCGATCTCGCGCGAGCCCGCTTCGATGGCGGTGGCCGCGGCGCGGACCTGGTCCACGATGCCCGCCAGCGCTGCCTGCATGCCGCCCAGCGAGGCGAGCACGCTGTCGGCCGGCGCTGCCGCGCCGCCGGGCACCGGGCCCAGGTCGCCCGAGGCCACGCGGCGGGCCGCGGCGCTCAGCTCCACGGGGTCGGCGCCCAGGGAGCGCATGAGGCTGCGGTTGATCAGCAGCGCCAGGCCCACGGCCGCAGCGATGGCGACGAGCGCCACCGCCACGAGCGCCAGGCGGTTGTCGCTGTAGTGTTCAGCGGCGATGCGGATCTCCTGCGCGCCCGACGCGGTGATGAGCTGCGTGTACTGCGACGTGGTGGCGATGAGCTGCTGCAGCAGCGGCTGGCATTCGGCGTTCATCTTGACCGTGGCCTCGTCCTTCCTGCCGGCCAGCGCCAGGGCCACGATGTCGAGCGCCACCGGGCCGTAGCGGCTTTCGATGGCCTCGAGCTTCTCGAACAGCGCGCGCTCGCCGGGCTCGACGTGCGTGCCGCGGGCCAGTGCCGCGCGCAGCTGGGACATCCCGTCCTGCACCCGCTCGTGCGCCGCCTTCACGGCGGCGGTTTCCATCGCGATGTCGGACGCACCGGTGAGCAGAATCAGGTTGCGCGCCGAGATCGCCCGTGCGCTGGCGGCGGCGTGCACATCGCGCGCCAGGCTGCCGCGGGTGAATTCGTTGCCGACGAAGCTCTGGAACTCGGCCTGTGCGCCGCCCAGGCTGCGCAGCGACAGGATGGAGACACCGATCAACAACGCGATCAGTACAAAAAATGCCATCGTCAGTTTCTGGGTGACGGTTTTGCTGTGGAAGTTCATGGTGGTGCTCAAGGGGCGCTGCAACGGTCACATCGGCGTGCGGCTCCCGGGGGACGCACTGGCGGTTAGCGGCTTTGTGACCAATTGGTTTTGTTTGTGACTTTTGGTTTCAATATGTGAATTATTGGTACGCAGGCGGCGCGGGTGTGTAGGCGAACTTCGACAACCCAGTCTAAAAAGGGGGCATCGGGTGGCGATGGGGATGTGCAGGCCCCTTTGATCGGTCCGTGGCCGCAGCGAAGGGGCCGCCTCCAGGCGATGCGGGTCGGGGGGTGGGCTGCGCCGTGTGCGCCGCGGTCTACAGCCCGCGCTCGACCATGTCCAGCAGCCGCTGGCCCAGGGCGTCCAGCATCGGCTGCGGCGTGCCCCGCAGCGGGCCGTCGATGGCCAGCAGGGCCATGCCGTGCACGGTGGACCAGGCCAGGTACTCCGCGCCGGGGCGGCGCTCGGCGGGCAGCGCGCCAGCGGCCACCAGGTCATCGAGCGCCGCGCTCAGGTGCTCGAAAGGGTTGAGCCCCGTGGCGCCGCCCATGGCCGGGTCCGGGTCGTGCTGCACCGTGAAGCGCCCGCCGAAAGCCGTGCGGAACAGCCCGGTCTCGGCGTGGGCAAACCGCATGTAGCCCGCGCCTACGGCGCGCACCCGGGCGTGGGCCTGCTCGGTGGGCGTGCCGGTGGCGGGCACCCGGGACAGCTCGGCCTCCATGAAGCGCGCGGCCGAGGCCACGGCGGCGGCGCGCACGGCATCGAGCAGATCGTCGCGGTTGGCGAAATGCCGGTACGCCGCGTTGGGCGCCACACCCGCGCGGCGCGTGGCCTCGCGCAGCACCACCGCGTCGGGGCCGCCCTGGCGGGCCAGCTCGATGCCGGCATCCAGCAGGGCGCGGCGCAGGTCTCCATGGCGGTAGGTGCTGCGTGCGGCCGGGGTGTTGCGGGTGCTTACGTTCATGGGTGGGGCAGATGTGGACACTGTCCATTATCTTTGGTATTGTTTGTGGACGGTGTTCACAATTGCGCGCCGCACCCCATACGACCCCAAGGAGACCGCCATGAAGATCGAGCCGTACCTGATGTTTGAAGGCCGCTGCGAAGAGGCCCTGGATTTCTACCGAAGCGCCCTGGGCGCCCAGGTGACCACGCTCATGCGCTACAAGGACAACCCCGATCCCGCCGCCGGCCCGGGTTGCGCCGAGGGCGGCGGGCCCGGCCCCACGCCGGAGATGGTCATGCACGCCGCGTTCACCGTGGGCGAGACGCAGCTCATGGCGTCCGACGGCATGGGCTCGGGCAAGGCCAGCTTCCAGGGCATCTCGCTGGCCCTGAGCCCTGCCGACGAAGCCGAGGCCCGGCGCTACTTCGATGCGCTGGCCGACGGCGGCCAGGTGCAGATGCCGCTGACCAAGACCTTCTTCTCCAAGGCCTTCGGCATGGTGGCCGACCGCTTCGGCGTGTCGTGGATGGTGGTGGCACCCGAATGAGCGCGCCGATGCTTGCCCTCTACGGCCACCCCTTTTCGTCGTACACCCAGAAGGTGCTGACCGCGCTGCATGAAACCGGCACACCGTACGAGCTGCGCAATCTAGACCCCGCCGCGCCGGGCGGCCACGCCGCCGAGTGGCTGCGCCACTGGCCGTTGGCGATGTTCCCGGTGCTGTTGGACGGCGAGCGGACGGTGGTGGAGAGCAGCATCGTGATCGAGCATCTGCAACTGGCCCACCCGGGCCCCGTGCGCCTGATACCGCTCGACCCGAAGGCCGCGCTGGAGGTGCGGTTCATGGACCGCTTCTTCGACCTGCACGTGATGGCCCCGGTGCAGCAGGCCGTGAGCGCGGCGCTCACCGGCGACCCGGCCCGCCGCGCAGAGGGCGTGGCCGCGGCGGCCGACAAGCTGCAAAAGGCCTACGCGTGGCTGGAAGGCGAGTGGGGCGGCCGGACCTGGGCCGCAGGCGCCGATTTCACGATGGCGGACTGCGCCGCGGCACCCGCGCTGTTCTACGCCGACTGGACGCATCCCATTGCCGACGCCTACCCCATGCTGCGCGCCTACCGGGCCCGGCTGCTGGCCCGCCCGTCGTTTGCGCAGGCGGTGGATGGCGGACGTCCCTACCGCCACTACTTTCCACTGGGCGCGCCAGACCGCGATTGAGCGCAGCGCGCTCCGCCTTCGACCCCCAAGGATCAAACCACCAAGGAGACCACCATGATGAACACCGAACCCCACGCCATGCACCGCTGGCTGCAACAGCTGCTGGGCGACTGGACCTGCACGTCCGACTGCGACATGGGCCCCGACCAGCCGGCCGAAAAGGGCACCGGCACGGAACACGTGCGCGCGCTCGGCGACCTGTGGGTCATCATGGAAGGCGCGGGCACCATGCCCGGCGGTGGCGGCGAGGCGCGCATGCAGATGACGCTGGGCTATGACCCTGAGCAGAACGTGTTCCTCGGCACCTGGGTCGGATCGATGATGACCCACATGTGGGTGTACCGCGGCACGCTGGACGCGGGCCAGAAGGTGCTCACGCTGGAAACCGAAGGCCCGAGCTTCAAGGGCGATGGCGCCACGGCGCGCTACCGCGACGTCATCACCCTTGTGGGCCCCCGTGAACGCACGCTCACCTCATTCGGCCAGCAGCCGGACGGGAGCTGGAAGCAGTTCATGCAGGCGACGTACAGTCGCAACTGATGGCAAGGCGGGGTCCGGTCCGCAGGGCCGGGTGAATACGGGATGAGACGCCCCAGGTGGGCAGTTCGAACAGTCAACCTCACAGGAGTCAGGATATGTCTTACATCGATGGTTTCGTGATCGCGGTCCCCACCGCCAACAAGCAGAAATTCATTGAGCACGCACGCCAGCTCGACCCGATATTCATCGAGCTCGGCGCTCTGCGCGTGATCGAAGGCTGGGGCGATGACGTCCCCGACGGCAAAGTCACCGATTTCCGCCGCGCGGTCCAGGCGACGGCCGAGGAGACGGTGGTCTTCTCCTGGATCGAATGGCCGGACAAAGCCACGCGCGATGCGGGCATGAAGAAGATGATGGAAGACCCGCGCATGGACCCCTCCACACCCGGCAACCCGCCCATGCCGTTTGATGGCAAACGCATGATCTTCGGCGGCTTCGTACCGGTGGTCGAGGTGAAGGCCTGAGCCGCTGTCGCAGTCGTGCCGCCCGGGCCCGGGCCATGGGACGAGAAGGGCGACCATCACGATGGCTGTCCTGATATCAAAACCATAGCTATCTGCGCTTGCCAGACAAGCGCTGGAGCCGAATTTTGTCAAATATCTCCGGCATGGCTGGGTGAGCCGCCAAGCCCCCACTGTCCCGCCCGGCGCACCGCACTGTCCTATCCGCCGCCCTTCTGTTCAGGCACCATGGGCTCCATATTCGACAGGCAACCGTCCGATAGTGGCGGTGCACAACACGAGGAGCCCCCTGATGTCGTCGTCCACCCCTGCCACCACCGCCACGCTGGTCCCCATCGTCCGGGCCCAGCTGCTGGGCCCGCAGTGGCCCACCATGGACCCGTTTCTTTTCTGCGCCCACCACGATGACGCCTACCCCGCAGGCAACGCCGCGTTCGGCCCCGCCGTGCCGGTGGAAGACCGCCAGATCGGCAGCGACTTCAGCGGCAAGGACGGCTGGAGCATGTACCACGGCGACACCGTGCCCGGTTTTCCCGGCCACCCGCACCGCGGCTTCGAGACCGTGACGCTGGTGCGCAAGGGCCTGATCGACCACTCCGACTCGCTGGGTGCGGCTGCGCGCTTTGGCGGCGGTGACGTGCAATGGGTCACGGCCGGCAAGGGCATCGTGCATTCCGAGATGTTCCCGCTGCTCAACGCCACCGAGCCCAACCCGCTCGAACTGTTCCAGATCTGGCTGAACCTGCCTGCCAAAAACAAGATGGTGGAGCCGCACTTCACCATGCTGTGGGACGAGCGCATTCCGCGCCTGGTGCACAACGACGCCGCCGGCCGCGCGACCACCGTCACCGTGGTGGCCGGTGCGCTGCCCGGCGCGCCCGACCCCCTGGCGCCACCGCCGGAGTCCTGGGCCTCGCAGCCCGAGGGCGACGTCGCCATCTGGACGCTGCGCATGGACCCGGGCGCCGAGTGGACCCTGCCCGCCGCGCAGGGCGAAGGCACGCAGCGCATGCTGTACTTCTTCGTCGGCGACAGCCTGCGCGTGGGCCCGCAGGACGTGGACCGCCACGCCGCGCTGCAGGTGCGCGCCACCGAGGACTGGCTGCTGACCAACACCGGCCCCACCACCGTGGAATGCCTGGTGCTGCAGGGCCGCCCCATCGGCGAGCCCGTGGCGCAGTACGGCCCGTTCGTGATGAACACGCAGGCCGAGATCATGCAGGCCATGAACGACTACCGCCGCACCCAGTTCGGCGGCTGGCCCTGGGACGACCAGGACCCTGTGCACGGCACTGAAGCCCGCCGCTTTGCGCGCTACCCCGGCCAAGCCGAGGAAGAGCGCCCGGGCGAGGACGCCGCAGCGGCGGTGCAGGCCTGAACACCTTCGCCCGGTGGGGTCGCCGGGGCTCCCCGGCAGGCGCCGGGCGGCTCGTGGACAATCCAGGGTTTCGACGCGCGCAGCGCTGCCAGGGGTTGGTGCCCGCTGGCCGACCGCTGCGCTGCGCCCTCTTTTTTAGACACCCAGACGAAAGCGCCAGCGAGCCATGACCACCATCACCAAAGACTCCGCCGTCACCATCACCTACAAGGTGACCACGCCCCAAGGCAAGCCGCTCGATGCCGGCAGCCTGGCCTACCTGCATGGCGGCTATGACAACATCTTCCCCAAGGTCGAAGCCGCACTCGAAGGCCAGGCCGTGGGCTTTGCCACCACGCTGCAACTGGCGGTGGAAGACGCCTTCGGCGTGCGCGACGAAGGCCTGGTGCGCACCATCCCCAAGAGCGAGTTCCCGCCCGGCGTGAAGGTCGGCGGCCAGCTGCAGGGCGTGGGCACCGACGGCCAGCCCGCGGTGTTCAACGTGGTCAAGATCAAGGGCCCCGAAGTCCACCTGGACGGCAACCACCCGCTGGCCGGGCAGGCGCTCACCTTCAGCTGCAAGGTCACCGCAGTGCGGGCCGCCAGCGCCGAAGAGATTGCGCACCGCCACGTGCACGGCGACCACGGCCACCAGCATTGAAAGCGGTCACCTGGCACCACACCCACACCCACGCACCGCGCCGCACGACCCATGCGCCTGATCCGTCACTCCGAGCGGGCCTTTTCGCTGCAGGACTTCCTGTCGGCCGATGAATGCGCCCAGCTGGTCGAGCTGGCGGAGGCGGGCGGCTTCAGCGCCGCGGGCGTGCGCACCACCGGCGGCCCCAAGGCGATGCCCCTGGTGCGCAACAACGAGCGCGTGATGGTCGAGGCGCCCGGCTGGGTGGCGCTGCTGTGGCAGCGGCTCGGCCAGGTGGCCCTGCCCGCCGTGGGCACGCAGGTGGCGCAGGGGCTGCCCAAGGACCTGCGGTTCTATAAATACTCCCCCGGCCAGCGCTTCAAGATGCACAAGGACGGCCCGTGGATGGAGTCGGGGCTGACCAGCCAGCTCACGCTGCTGGTGTATCTGAACGACGACTTTTCCGGTGGCACCACGGATTTCCGCGAGTTCGCCGTGGCACCGCGCACGGGCAGCGCGCTGCTCTTTGTCCACGACACCTGGCACGAAGGCACCGCCGTCACCGAGGGCACCAAGTACGTGCTGCGCTCGGACGTGCTCTACGGCTGAGGCCCGGGGCATACCCAGCCCCAATCCCCTGGCGCCTGCCACCCGCACCGACGGCCCGGTTTCGGCTGCCGCAGCTTGCGCTGAAGTGCGGCGCGCGCTCCCCATTTCCTGTTGAAGGCGCCTGTGGTTTCAGCATCGCAGGGTGTGTGCCAGGGCCCGCCAGCACCCTCCGAAAACACGCCTGCCCATAGGCGCGCAGCGCTTGAAAAGCGCCTTTTTCCAACGCTGAAAGAGCCTCCCGACCGCGTCACGGAACGTTCATATGCCCTGCCTATAACCACGCGTTGTGCGGGCTCCATGGCGGACTGGCCCCACCGCCACTCCACCATCCCTTTGATTCATGAACTCCCCATTCCCATCCCGCGTCCCCCCTGCGCGCCGCGCGCCCCTGGCGTCTGCTGCGCTCCTTTCCCTGCTGCTGCTCGGCGCGTGCGGCAGCTCCGGCGACGGCACGCCGGCCGCTGAACCCGGCCGCTGGACCACCGGCGACCTGCACGTCCACACCGTGCAGTCCGATGACTCGCGCACCACCCAGACGCTCGACTTTGTGCTGGGCAAGGCGTTCGGCACCTACCACCTCGACTGGATGTCGCTGAGCAACCACCTGCGCTCGTCCAAGTACGACCACGCTGCCAACCCCCTGCCGGCGCCCAAGGCCTTTGCCTACGGCATGGAGGCCTACGAGATGCCCCGCGTGGCCGCACTGCAGGCCGCGGGCACCTACGCCGACAAGACCATCTTCTCGGCCTTCGAGTGGGACATGCCCACGCGCGACCACGTCAACGTCGGCATCTTCGAAGGCAGCCCCACCTTCAAGACCTCGGCCAGCGCGGCCAAGGAGTTCCAGTACCGCTTCACCACGGGCGACGAGTCGCTGTTCGATGCGGCCGACGTCGCGCGGTGGAAGGCGCAGTCGCCCGAGCGCTACAACAAGACCGGCGAAGACGCGATGAAGGCCATCGCCTGGCTCAAAGACAAGCACCCGAACACCAGCTACGCCACCATCAACCACCCTTCGCGCAACCCCGGCAAGTACACGATCGCCAACATCCGCGAGATGCACGACCTGGCGCCCCGGATCGTCTTCGCGATCGAAGGCATGGTCGGCAACCAGCTCGAACCCGACCGCGGCGGCTACACCTCGGCCTACATCGACGCCAACAAGCCCAACCGCACCTACGGCGGTGTCGACTACGTGGTGGCGCAGCTGGGCGGCACGTGGGACGCGCTGCTGGGCGAAGGCCGGCGCATCTGGAACATCGCCAACTCGGACTCGCACTTCGAGATCGACGCCAACAACAACAGCAGCGGCTACTACCCGGGCGAATACGCCAAGAACTACGTCTGGCAGACCAAGTCGCAGTCGCAGGCCGGCATCGCCGGCGTGGTGGACAGCCTGCGCGCGGGCCGCAGCTTCGGCGTGTTCGGCGACCTAATCAACGGCCTGGACTTCAACGCCACGGGCGCCGAAGGCACCGCCACCATGGGCCAGGACCTCAAGGCCACCAAGGGCGAGACCGTCACCGTGCGCATCCGCTTCAAGAGCCCGCCGGTCAACAACTACCAGCGCCCGGTCAGCAGCGGCAACCTGGGCAACATGACGCCCAAGGTGGACCACATCGACCTGATCGCGGGCGACGTGGGCCCCCGGGCACAGCCCGGCACGGCCGCCTACCAGCAGGCCACGAACGCGAGCACCCGCGTCGTCAAGCGCTTCACCGCGGCGGACTGGACGCAGGAGAGCGACGGCTACTACGCCATGGAGATCACGCTGCCCGCGGCCAAGAGCCAGTACTTCCGCCTGCGCGGCACCAACCTGGGCGAGAACGTCGCGGGCCTCACGCTCCAGGGCGAGCCGCTGGCCGACCAGCCCGTCAAGACCGCCGACGCGGCCACCCGGCACGACCAGATCAACGACCGCAACTACGGCAACCTGTGGTTCTACTCGAACCCGATTTTCGTGTCGGTGCGCTGAGAGCGGGGTGGCGGTGGTTCCGCCCGCCGGGGTGGCGCATCACCCCCGCGCTGTAGGCGCACAGCCCGCTGTGGACGCCCGTTTGCCTCACACGCCGCGGGTGTCAACTTGGATACGATGTCCGCGGGCTGTCACCCGCACCCTGGTGCCTGAGCACCGAATGGCGGGTGGCGACCCCGGCCGCCCTTGCGGCTGGCGTGAACGTCGACCTCGCACCCCCCCCCACCTTCCACCGACCCTGCCCGCCCGCCCGCCCGCCATGAGATCGCTCCGAAGCCAGCTGGTTTTCTTCTGGGTCCTGCTGTTCGCCATCTGCGCCACGCTGGCGGTGGTGATGGTGTCGGTCTACCGGGGCAGTGCCGGTGCCCAGCTGGCGGCCGGCCGCACGGCGGCCGAGCGCTCGTGCAGCGCCATCGCCGCACGCTACGCGCGGTCGGTGCCGCAGCCCGCGCCCGCGCAGCCGCAGATCGACCTGCTGCAGGTGCTGCTGCAGCTGGTGCTGATCGAGGTGCCGCATGTCGAGGGGGGCGTGTGGCAGGCCCAGGGCGGGTTCCTGGCGTATGCCTACCCCACCTACGAAGGCAGCGGCGTCAAGCGCGACGTGCCTGCGGCCGAGCAGCCGCTGATCCTGGAGATGGCCGAGCTGGCCGCCCGCACCCGCCAGCCCCAGACCGACGTGGTGCGCGGCAGCCGCGAGGCGCTCATCGTCACCGCCTGCCCGCTGGCCGCGCCGGGCAACGACCTGGCCGCCTGGACCATGACGCGCACCCATGCCGGCGCGCTGGCGGCCGAGAACAGCCTGCGCATCGGCCTGGCGGTGCTGCTGGTGGCCGTGCTGGCCTCGGGTGGTTGGCTGGGCCTGATCCTGCTGCGCGGCCTGCGGGCGGTGCAGCGGCTGGAGGCGCGCCTGGCCGCCGCCGAGGGCGACGCGGTGCCGGTGCTGGAGCCCACGGGCGTGCGCGAGATCGACCGCATCGTCGACGGCTTCAACCGCTACCGCCTGCGCTTTGAAGACACTCGCGCCCAGCTGCGCGCCGCCGCCCAGCAGCGCAGCCGCGACCAGCGCCTGGCCGCGCTCGGCCGCATGACCGGCGGCCTGGCCCACGAGATCCGCAACCCCATCGCCGCGATGCGCCTGAAGGCCGAGAACGCGCTGGCCGCTGCGCCCGAGCGCCACCCTGCGGCGCTGCGCGCCATCCTCGGCCAGATCGAACGGCTGGAAGGCCTGGTGCAAAGCCTGCTCGCGCTGGTGCAGCCCTTGAACCTGGCCCCCCGGCGCATCGACCTGCCCGCGTGGCTGCAGGAGCGGCTCGATGCCGCCGCCCCCCGCGCCGCCGGGCGCGGCGTGGCACTGGTGCTGCGGCCCGGCGCCCCCGCACAGGCCGAGTTCGACCCGCAGCACGTAGGCCGCGCCATCGACAACCTGCTCGACAACGCGGTGCGCCACGCGCAGCAGGGGGGCACAGTCACGCTGGGTGCCGTGGTGCAGCCCGCGGACCGCCTGGTGCTGCAGGTGGACGACGACGGCCCGGGCGTGCCCGAGGCGCTGCAGGCGCGGCTGTTCGAGCCCTTTGCCACCGGCCGCGCCGACGGCACCGGCCTGGGCCTGGCGCTGGCGCGCGAGGTGGCGCTGGCCCATGGCGGTGACCTGCACCATGTGGCGTTGGGCGGCGCCACCGCCACGGCCTCCACCGAAGCACCCGAAGCAATCGACGTACCCGCAGCGCCCCACCACGACCCCGCAGGCGCCACGCCGCCTGCCGCCGCGCCGCCCCGCGGCACCCGCTTTGCACTGGAGCTTCCATGGCACGCCTCTTGATCGTCGACGACGACGACGCCTTCCGCGAAACCCTGGCCGAGACGCTGGAGGGCCTGGGCCACACGGTGGACCAGGCCGCCAGCGGCGATGCAGCGCTCGAAGGCATGCCGCGCCAGCGCTACGACGCCGTCTTTCTGGACCACCGCATGCCCGGCATGGACGGCCTGCAGACCCTGGCCGCATTGCAGGCCCGGCTGCCCCGCCTGCCGCCGGTCATCGTGCTGACGGCGTATGCCAGCGGCGCCAACACCATCGACGCGATGCGCCTGGGCGCCTTCGACCACCTGGCCAAGCCCATCGGCCGCGACGCGGTGATCGAGGTGCTGGCCCGCGCGCTGCGGCAGGAGACGGCGTCGCCCGACACGGCGCGGCAGCTCGCCCACGGCGCGGAGGACAGCCGCGATGGCAACGATGACGAGAACACCCTCGTCGGCCCCAGCCAGGCGATGCGCGAGGTGCACAAGCGCATCGGCCTGGCGGCGGCCAGCCACGTTCCGGTGCTGGTGCTGGGCGAGACCGGCACCGGCAAGGACATGGTGGCGCGGGCGCTGCACCGGCATTCGGACCGCGCCCACGCGCCCTTCGTCGCGATCAACTGCGCGGCCATTCCGCCCGAGCTGCTGGAGAGCGAGCTGTTCGGCCACGTGCGCGGCGCCTTCACCGGCGCCACCGGCGACCGGCCCGGGTGCTTCCGTGCGGCCGACGGCGGCGTGCTGCTGCTCGACGAGATCGGCGACATGGCGCTGCCGGTGCAGGCCAAGATCCTGCGCGTTCTGCAGGCGGGCGAGGTGACGCCGCTGGGCAGCCACCGCACGGTGAAGGTCGACGTGCGCGTGGTGGCTGCCACCCACCACGACCTGGCCGCGGCGGTGCGCGCGGGGCGCTTTCGCGAAGACCTGTACTACCGGCTCGACGTGCTGTCGATCCGCGTGCCGCCGCTGCGCGAGCGCCTGGCCGACATCGTGCCGCTGGCCGAGCATTTCCTGCGGCTGGCAGCGGGCCACGGCGTGCCCAAGGCGCTGTCTGCCGACGCGGCGCAGGCGCTGCTGCAGTACCGCTGGCCCGGCAATGTGCGCGAGCTGCGCAACCGCATGGAGCGCTGCCAGGCGCTGGTGCGCCACCCGGTGATCAGCGCGGCGGACGTGCAGGGCGACCTGGCACACGGCTCCGCGCCCACCGATGCCCATGCTGTGGGCGCGGAAGGCGCCGCCAGCGCGTTGCCCGCCGACTGGTTCGACACCGAACTGCCCGTGGCGGTGGAACGGCTGGAGCGGCTGCTGATCGAGCAGGCCCTGCAGCGCGCCCAGGGCAACCGCGCCGAAGCCGCGCGGCGCCTGGGCATCCACCGGCAGCTGCTGTACCGCAAGCTGTCGCAGTACGGGCTGGAGTAGCGATGGCGATGAACGCTCCGCGCGCGCGGCCGGCAGCCTGCGCGCGCCACCAGTGCGGCTACAAGCTGTCGCCGTCGCGCGCCCAGGTGTCTCATCCGCGGACACCGCCTGTCCGCATTGCATCCACGCCAACGTGCCTGGCAGCCCGGCCGCCCTGTACGGGGCGGCGTTCGTGCAGTGTTGAACAGCGGGCACGGGTCTTGAGTGCCACACCACTTCCTGCGCGCTGCACGCACTGGCCATTGGGCTGGCACTGTGACCGGCCCATGCCTGCCTCTGTGTCCGCCGCCGTCGTTGCCGCTTTCGATGTCGCTGTCGCGTTCTCATCGCTCCGCGCGCCTCGTTTTCTTACCTTCACCCGTCCATGACCGACTCCTCTCCCGCCCGCGCAAACGCACCTGCCACATCCACTGCGCCTTCCCACAGCGCGTCCTCTGCAGCCGATGAGGCGCCCGGCGGCGGCAACGGCCTGTTGTGGGTGCTGGTGGCCGTGGCCGTCCTCTTCGCCGTGCTGCGGCCCCGCGCACCCATGGACTACCTGCGGCTGGTGGACTGGCAGACCGTGGGCGCGCTGGCGGGTCTTTTGGCCATCACCCAGGGCGTGGAGAAAAGCGGCATGCTGCAGGCCACCGCCCAGCGGCTGCTGGGCCGCGTGACGGATCTGCGCAGCCTGGCGATGCTGCTCACGGCAGGTGCCGCGGTGCTGTCGGCGCTGGTCACCAACGACGTGAGCCTGTTCCTGCTGGTGCCGCTGACCCGCGTGCTCGCCACCCAGGCCGATCTGCCGCTAGCGCGGCTGGTGGTGCTGCAGGCGCTGGCGGTGAATGCGGGCTCTGCGCTCACGCCCATCGGCAATCCGCAGAACCTGTACCTCTGGCACCGCTCGGGCGAGAGCTTTCTCGGCTTCATGGGGATGATGGCGCCCACGGTGGCGATCATGCTGTTTTGGCTCTTCGTGGCGGTGTGGGTGCTGGTGCCGCGCACCGCGATCACGCTGCGCCCTGCGACCGAGGCCCCGGCCGTGCAGCCCCGGCTGTTGACGCTGGCCGGCGTGCTCTTCGTCGCCTTCGTGGTGGCGCTGGAGCGGCACTGGCTGGTGGCCGGTTTGGCGCTGGTGTTCGGCGCATTCCTGGTGTTCTACCCGCGCGTGCTCAAGGGGGTGGACTGGGCGCTCCTGGCCATCATCGCGCTCATGTTCGTGGACCTGCGCCAGCTGGCCGAGCTGCCCGCGGTGGCCAGCCTGCTGCAGCACGCGCCCATTGCCGAGGGCTGGCGCGCGTACCTGGCGGCCATCGTCGCCTCGCAGTTCATCAGCAACGTGCCTGCGGCCATCCTGCTCGACGGCCCGGTGCGCGACCTGCCCGCGCTCGCCGCCGGGGTGAGCGTGGGCGGCTTCGGCTGTGTGCTGGGGTCGCTGGCCAACCTGATCGCGCTGCGGCTGGCGCGCCTGCCCCACGGCCTGCGCGAGTTCCACAAGATCAGCATTCCCTTCCTCATCGTGTGTGCGCTGTCGGCGCTGTGGCTGCGGATGGGGTGATGCGGGGGCGGCGATGGGGGGTATGGCCTGTGCCACCTGTCCGCAAAGCGGACGCCAGGGTGTCCCCCGCGCATGCAGCCAGCCGGCGGTGCAACGATGCAAGTGGTTGATTTGAAAGGGAATCGTGCCTGGCACGCAATGTGAGTACAGCCAGGGCATTCCCACCCACTGGAGTTGATCCATGCGACATTCCCTTCGTCCCCTTGCCCTGTGCGCAGGCCTGTGCCTGGCAGGTGCTGCCTGGGCCCAGCAGCCCCCACCACCGCCTCTCGCGCCGCCACCAGCCGGCGCAGCGGTCCCCGGTCTCGCAGGCGCACCCGGTGCCCTGCCACCGCCCGGCGCACGCCCCGCGCGGCCGCTGCGGCCGCCGCCCGATGCGGCGCAGCAAGGCGCGGCGCCCGTCGTCTCCGGCCAGCTCAAGCGCTGGCTGGTCAACCCCGGCGGCGACGTGGACGGCCTGCTGCTGACCGACGGCACGCAGGTGCAGTTGCCACCCCACCTCTCGCCAGCCCTGCTGCAGGCCGCGCGGCCCGGCGACACGGTGCAGGTCAGCGGCTGGCGTGCGCCCAATGCGCCGGTGCTGCGTGCCGTGCGGCTGACCGTCGGTGGCCGCACGGTCGAAGACACGCCACCCGCCTCGGGCAGCGCCCCTGCGCCGCGGCCCGACCCCGCTGCGCTGGCCGCGATGAGCGCCAGCGGCCGCGTGGCCCAGGTGCTGTACGCCCCCGGCGGCGAGGCGAACGGCGTGCTGATGGACAGCGGCACCATCGTGCGCTTTCCGCCGCATGTGGGCACGGCCATGGCGGCGTCATTGCAGCCGGGCAGCACCTTGTTCGCACGCGGATGGGGCTCTCGCGGGCCGCATGGCAGTGCGCTGGAGGCCACGGCGATGGGCCCTGCTGCCGACACCGCCCGCGAGCTGTTCGCAGGCCCTGGCGTGGAGCCCCCGCTGCCCGGTCCGCGCGGAGCCCAGCCGCCCCAGGCCGGTCCCAAGGGCGGCCCCGGAGCACGCGGTCCTGCCGGCCCCAAAGGCCCCCGCGAGCCAGGCCCCGGGCCTGCGGGTCCTGCCGGTGTCCCGCCGGCAGCCGGGCCGGGAGCGCCCATGGCGCCGCCAGTACCACCTGTGCCAGCCCCGCAGCCCGCGTCGTGACCTGTCGTCAGGCCGGCGGTGTCGCAGCCGCAGCCTGACGGGTCCCTGCAGCGTTGTCAGTCCTTTTTCTCTTGCATTTTTCTTTCGCGTTTTTTCATTCACTTCACACAAGGATTCCCATGCCCGCCAAACCCCATGACATCGACGTCTGGTCCGTCGAAGGCCAGTTCCAGCACCTGATCTACAGCCCCAAGGGCACCATCGAAGGCGTGATGATCGACAGCGAAGGCGCCCCCGCCCAGTTCGTGTGCGACGCGCACGACAGCGCCGCGTCGGCAAGCCTTGCTGCCTTGAAGCCCGGCCAGGCCGTGGTGCTGGAAGGCACCGTGGCCGAGCCCTCGCCCAAGGGCGAGTCCGAGCACGAGGTCTACCAACTGGAACGCGTGGTCTCGGTCGACGGCAAGCCCGCCGCGCCGCACCACCACCCCGGCCACGTGGCAGGCACCGTGGCGCGCCTGAACTACGCCAAGCACGGCGAGCCCAACGGGGTGGTGCTGGACACCGGCGACTTCATCCACACCAAGCCCGACGGCCTGAAGCACCTGGGCCTGAAGGTCGGCGACAAGGTCAAGGCCGAGGGCGATGTGCGCCCCCTGGCCACCGGCGGCGGCCAGGTGGTGCAGGCCCGCACGGTGAACGGCAAGCCCGTGGGGCCCGGCCATGGCTGATGCCGGCGCGGTAACTGCCGGCGGCCTGCCCGCCGGCAGCAAGGCTGGCGCGGGCCCGGCAGCGGTGCCGGGCTCGCTGATGGCGCTGGCGCTGCTGGCGTTCTTCATGGCCGATGTGCGCGACGGCCTGGGGCCGTTCCTGGCCACCTACCTGCAAAAGAGCCAGGTGCAGCAGGAGCTCATCGGCTACACCATGACCGCTGGCGGCCTGGCGGGCATGGCCATGACGCCGCTGGCCGGCGCGTGGGTGGACGGCTCGCGCGCCAAGCGCCTGCTCACGGTGGTGGCTGCGCTCGCCATCCTGGCGGCCAGCGCGCTCGCGTTTTCGACGCTGCAGGGCACGTGGCTGATCGCATCACAGGTGATGACCGGCGTGGCCGGGGCGTTGCTGGCGGCCACCATGGCCGCGCTCACGCTGGGGCTGGCGCGGGCTTCGGGCTTCAAGCACCAGACGGGCCGCAACGAGGCCTGGAGCCACGCGGGCAACATGGTGTCGGCCATCGGCGCGGGGCTGGTGGCGCACTGGTTCGGCGCGCACTGGATCCTGGCCGTGATGGCGGCGATGACCGTGGGCGCGGTGCTGGCGGTGTTGTCGATCCGCGCGGGGGACATCGACCACCAGGCCGCGCGCGGCTGCGAGTCGCCCGAGACGCTGGGCGAGCATGTCGAGCGCGGCACCGGCTGGGGCGCACTGCTGTCCAACAAGCCGCTGCTGCTGTTCGGCATCACCTGCCTGTTCTTTCACCTGGGCAATGCCGCGATGCTGCCACTCCTCAACCAGCGGCTGGCCGCCACCGTGGCCGATTCGTCGCCGCTGCTGTGGACCGGTATCGCCATCGTGGTGGCCCAGGTCACGATGATCCCGGTGGCGCTCTGGGTGTCGCGCAGCCGCCGCTTCGACGTGGCGTGGTTCGTGTACGCCGCCATCCTGGTGCTGCCGGTGCGCGGCGCGCTGGCCTACCTCATCGCCGCCGACTGGGGCAACGTGCCGGTGCAGATCCTGGACGGCCTGGCCGCCGGCGCGCTGGGGGTGGCCACGCCGCTCATGGTGCAGCGCTTCACGCAGGGCAGCGGCCGCTTCAACACCGCGCTGGGCCTGGTGATGACGCTGCAGGGCGTGGGCGCGGCGCTCAGCCCCACGCTGGCCAACTCGGTGGTGGGTGCCGGGCAGCATTTCGGCCTGGCCTTCGTCGCGCTGTCGGTGGCGGCGCTGGTGGCATTGCCGATGTTCTGGTGGGCGCAGCGGCACGCGCCGGTGATCGATGGTGCGGTTGCTATTGATTAGATAGCTGCTTGCGCAATGGCAGCGAGCGCAAGGCCATGAAATGGCCTTGAACTGCGTGGTCCACCGCGCACCCGCCGGTGCTCACCGCTTGCTGCTTCTGGTGCTGCTGCTGCGCCGTGCCAGGCCGCGGCCCTGCAGCACCGGCTCGGCAGCCAGGCGGTGCCGTGCGAACTCCACGAAGGCCCGCACCTTGGCCGGTGCGCGCCGCCCCGCGGGGTAGACGATGTGCACGGGCACCGGGTCGGGCTCATGCTCGGCCAGCACGATGCGCAGGCGCCCGGCGCGCAGGCTGGCGGCGGCCTGGTAGGCCAGGCAGCGGGTGAGCCCCAGGCCCGCCTCGGCCGCGGCGATGTCCACCTCGTTGCTGTTGCTGATCCAGGCCTGCTGCGGTGTGCCCGTGGTGCCATCGCGAAACCGCCAGGGCGAGGGTGCCCGCGCGTCGAACGAAAACGCAATCGCGCGGTGCTGGCCCAGCTCGTGCGGGTGGCGCGGCTCGCCGTGCCGCGCCAGGTAGCCGGGCGATGCGACCACCATGCGGCGCAGCGCGCCCACCTGCAGCGCGGTCAGGCCCGAGTCGTGCAGGTGCGCGATGCGCACGGCCACGTCCATGTCCTCCTCCAGCAGATGCACCACGCGGTTGACGAACAGCGTGCGCGCCTGCACCCGGGGATGCGCCTGCAGGAAGTCGAGCACGATGGGCGCCACATGCTGAATGCCGAACATCTGCGGCGCGGTGATGGACAGCAGGCCCTGCGCCTCGGCCTGCGCACCGCGCGCGGCCTGTTCGGCCTCGTGCAGGTCGCTCAGCAGCGGGCGGCAGTCGGCCAGAAAGCGCTCGCCCGCCTCGGTCAGCCGCACCATGCGCGTGCTGCGCTGGAACAGCAGCACCGACAGGCGCGCCTCCAGCGCCGCGATGGCGCGCGTGACCGCCGCCGCCGAGCAGCCCAGCCGCCGCCCCGCCACCGCAAAGCCGCCCGCATCGGCCACCGCCACAAAGCAGCGCAGGGTCTCCAGATGGTCCATTGTTTCGATTCGTGCAATTTTGAAAGTCGCACTATCGCTATTCACGCCGTGGCGCGCAATAGATAAGGTCGAGTCCTGCACAACTTCTGACACCAAGGACACGACACCATGGCCCCCACCCCACCCATCACGCTGTACCGCATGTCCGTGTCCGGCCACTGCCACCGCGTCGAACTGATGCTGTCCCTGCTGGGCCTGCCCTACCAGCTGGCCGAGGTGAACCTGCTGCAGGGCGAGCACCAGCGCGCAGAGCACCTGGCCCTGAACGCCCTGGGCCAGGTGCCCGTCATCGTGGATGGCACCGTGGTGCTGAGCGACAGCACCGCCATCCTGGTCTACCTGGTGCAGCGCTACGCCCCCGGCAGCGCCTGGATGCCGCAGGACCCGGTGGGCCAGGCGCGCCTGCAGCGCTGGTTCAGCCTGGCCGCCGGCCTGCTGGCGCCGGGCGTGGCGGTGCCGCGCTTTGCCGCCATCACAGGCAAGCCCTTGAACGCAGCCTCCCAGGCCATCGGCCAGCGGCTGCTGGCCTTCATGGAGGGCGAGCTGCAAGGCCGCACCTGGCTGCTGGACGGCGACGCGCCCACCCTGGCCGACATTGCCATGGTGAGCTATATCTCGCAGGCACCCATCGGCGGACTGCCGCTGGCCGCCCACCCGCGCGTGGCCGCGTGGGTGGCGCGCATGGAGGCCCTGCCGGGCTACGTGCCGCTGGCCGACCGCCTGCCCGAGGCCGCTGCAGCGGTACCCGCATGAGCGCCGGCCTGCGGCCCCCTGAAGCCCCGGCCTTCCACGCGGGCGAGCAGGCCCTGCAGGACCGCGTGGGCGTGCGCGAACGCATGGGCGAGATCGGCCCCATGGTGCTGCGCGACCACATGCCCGACCAGCACCGCGAGCTGTTCGAGAAGCTGCCCACGCTGCTGCTGGGTGCGCTCGACGCCGACGGCCAGCCCTGGGCCACCATGGTGGCGGGGCCCCCGGGCTTTGTGCACACGCCCGATGCGCACAGCATGCAGGTCGCGGTGCCGCCCGATGCGGCGGACCCGGCGCTCGCGCAGCTCGCGCCCGGCACCCCCGTGGGCGTGCTGGGCCTGGAGCCCCACACGCGCCGCCGCAACCGCATGAACGGGCGCGTGGCCGCCTTCGGTGCGCAGGGCCTGGCGGTGGACGTGGTGCAGAGCTTCGGCAACTGCCCCAAGTACATCCAGGCGCGCGCGCCCGGCCTGCGGGAGGTGGTGACCCCGCCCGCACCCGCACAGGCCCTGGGCCCGCAGCTCGACGCCGCCGCGCTCGCGCTCATCGCCCGCAGCGACACGCTGTTCATCGCCAGCGCCTCGGCCGCGCGCCCCGGCGCAGCGCGCAACGAAGGCGTGGACGTATCGCACCGCGGCGGCGAGCCGGGCTTCGTGCACATCGCGCACAGGGAGGAGGGCGGCGTGGTGCTGTCGGTGCCCGACTACCCGGGCAATCTATTCTTCAACACGCTGGGCAACCTGGCCCTGCACCCGCTGGCGGGGCTGCTGTGGGTGGACTATGACGGCGGCGGCCTGCTGCACGTCGCGGCCCGGTCCGAGCTGCTGTGGGACGACACCGCCCGCGCGCCCTGGCCCGGTGCGCAGCGCGTGCTCCGGCTGCAGGTGCTGGGGGGCGTGTGGCGGGCCAATGCGCTGCCGTGGCGGTGGACGGCGGCGCAGGCTGCGCCGCAGTTCGGGGTGCTGCGGGCACGGGCAGCGGGGTAGGGGGGGTAGGGTGGGGTAGGGCGTGACATTGGCCCCGGCATGCCCCACCAGGGTTTATCCGTGCCGCCGCATCGGCGCGATCCGCTTGCGCGGCGTGCTCGCCTCGGCCTCCACCATGTGCCCGCTGCGTTCGTGCGCACCGTGCGACAGCTCGGTGATCAGCGCGGCCTCGGGCAGGTTGCGCCAGTAGCGGGTGGGCATTTCCTTTTTCATCATCGTGGTCTTGAGCCGCGCGGGGTTGAAGATGTGGCGGTAGTAGGTGAGCCAGAGCGCCTCGCCGGCGTCGGGCGGCGGGGCGTCGCTGCGCTGGCCGCCGGGGCCCACATGCAGCGCCGTGCCGTCCCAGCGCACGCTGGCGTCGGGCGTGAGGATGGCCCAGTGCATCTGCGTGAAGCGCCGCACGAAGAAGCCCGCGTTGGCCTCGGCGATGTAGTGGTCGGGCTCGAACCAGGCGACCTGCACGGTGTGGCCGTCGCTGTCGGTCACCGGGCGAAAGCGCACGAAGGCGTGCATCTTGTGCATGTCGCGTGCCACGGCGCGCACCATGTGGTGGGCCTGCATGCGGTCGGCGTCCAGCGGGTCGTGGCGCAGCGCGCGGTCGTGCGCCAGGCGCCACAGCAGCCGGTACATGAGCGCGAAGCGCGCGGGGTTGCGGTGCAAGACCAGGCGCTCGCACAGGCGCACGAAATCCTCGGGCACGCGCGGCGCTGGGCGGTCGGTGCGGGGCTGCAGTGCGGCCAGGTCGAGCGGCGTCGATGCGGCAGCATCAGCATCGGTGCCAAAGCCAGCAGTTGGACTGGCGAACAAGTCTTCCGCGACGTCCTGCGTGGTGAACCAGTCGACAGCCTGCGGCGGCACGCCGGCCTGCACCAGCGTGCGCGCGGCATGGCGAAAACCGGCCCAGTCGGTCGGGTGGTCGAGCGTCACAGTGTGTTGTGCCATGGCTTATCGAGGCACGTGGTAATGCGCGCCACGGACCGGTCGGGCTGAGCCCGTCGAAGCCAGGGTGCTGCCGCAGAACGTGGCCCGGGCGGGGCCCGAGGGCGCAGGGAGGGTCTTGCTGGCGCAGCGGGGCATCGATCGGTCCCTCAAAACAGGCTGCGCTGCGCGGGCGGCGGCGCGAGGCGGGCGGCCAGGTCCGCGGCATCGAGCGCGCGGCCCGGGCGGTAGTCGGCCGCTTCCACAAACGGCAGCACCTTCTTGAGCGGCACATGCAGACGGGTGAGGTCAGCATGCCGCAGGCGGCGCACGCGGCGGGCGGCCAGCAGGCGGTCCACCGTCTGCACGCCGAAGCCGGGCACGCGCAGCAGCAACTCGCGCGGGGCGGTGTTCAGGTTGACCGGGAAGCGCTCGCGGTGCGCAATCGCCCAGGCGAGCTTGGGGTCCATGTCCAGCGCCAGCATGCCGCCCTGGCTGGCGGGCACGATCTCGCCGTGGGTGAAGCCGTAAAAGCGCATGAGCCAGTCGGCCTGGTAGAGCCGGTGCTCGCGCACGGTGGGCGGGGCGATGAGCGGCAGCGCGCGCGCCGCATCGGGGATGGGGCTGAAGGCCGAGTAGTACACGCGCCGCAGCCGGTGCACGCCATACAGGCCCGCGCTGGTGGCCAGGATGGTGCGGTCGTCGGTGGCGTCGGCGCCCACGATCATCTGCGTGCTCTGCCCGCCCGGCGCGAAGTGGGGCGCCGCAGCGCGCCGCGTGAGGGTGCGTGTGGTGGCGGGCATCGACACCACCTTGGCGGCGGCCTGCTCCCTGCGCGCCTGCCGCGCGTCCTCGATGCGCACCGCCATGCGCGCCATGGACCGTTCAATCGCCGCGCCGTCCTTCTGGGGTGCCAGGGCGGCCAGGCCTTCGGGCGTGGGCAGCTCCACGTTGATGCTCAAGCGGTCGGCATAGCGGCCGGCACGCTCCATCAGCTCGGGCGACGCATCCGGGATGGTTTTGAGGTGGATGTAGCCGCGAAAGTCGTGGTCTTCGCGCAGCACGCGGGCCACCTCCACCACCTGCTCCATGGTGTAGTCGGGGCTCTGAATGATGCCGCTGGACAGGAACAGGCCTTCGATGCAGTTGCGCCGGTAGAAGTCGAGCGTGAGCTGCACCACTTCATCGACGGTGAAGCGTGCGCGCGGCACGTTGCTGGTGACCCGGTTTACGCAGTACAGGCAGTCGTACTGGCAGAAGTTGGTCAGCAGAATCTTGAGCAGCGAGATGCAGCGCCCGTCCGGTGCATAGCTGTGGCAGATGCCCATGCCCTCGGTGGAGCCCATGCCCCGCCCGCCCACCGAGTCGCGCGGCGCTGCGCCGCTGGATGCGCACGAGGCGTCATACTTGGCGGCGTCGGCCAGGATGGCGAGTTTGGACTGTAATTGCACTGGATGAATTTACAGTATTTTCCGCTGCAAGGCGAGTGTGGGGGCATCTGCGCTCCTGGGATTTGCTATTGAATATGTAGCTTGTTGCGCTGGCTGGATAAGCGCTGGAGGCCAAAAAAAGCATGAAAATCCATCGCCGACGGCTTCGCTGTGCCCAAAGCCGCGCCTGCGCGCTGCCTGGCTGGGCACAATGCAGTCTCTTTGCATGTCCCTGCATCCCCAAGGAGCCCGCTCATGACATCTTGCAGATCCTTGCGTTCCTCTGGCGTGGCCCTGGTGCTGGCCGGCCTGGTGGCTGGCGCCATTGCCCAGGCGCCCTACAGCCTCAAGACCGTGGAAGCACGCCCGATTCCCCGCGACGACATCCTGCAACTGTGGCGCGAGGTCGCCCTGCAGCAGTGCGCGGATGCGCGCAAGCGCTTCAACCTGTCGAACGAGGAATGCCTGCGCGAGATCGCCCGCCGGGCAGATGCCTGCACGGTGTCTCAGGCCCCGTCCACGCCGGCCCTGGTGGCCAGCACCGCCGTGTCAAAGGACATCGGGCGCAAGTATCTGCAGTGCGCCGTGCCTTATTACTTCTGTCGAGGCGTCGAGGTCAAGACCGAGAAGGAAGCGCTGGCCCAGTGCCGCTGATGCGGCGGTCGATGCGCGGCTGACGCCTCTCAGCCGGGCAGTGTCACGACTGGGCCCGGCTACGGTCCCGGCGCAGCGCCTGGCGCAGCAGGCGGGTGGCGCGGTCGCGCATGCCGGGGGGGTGGCTCACGGCCGGCGGGTTAGCCTTGGCTTCTGCGCAGGCCGCCAGAAAGTCCTGCAGGATGGCGGTGTCGTCGAGCGTGTCGGTGCCGACCTTGTGGAACTCGGGGTGCCACTGCGTGGCGGCGATGTAGCCGCGCCCCGGTGCTGATTGCAGGCGGATGGCCTCGGGCACGCCGTCGGGCTCGCTCAGGGCTTCGACGACGAAGTCGGGGGCCACGGTCTTGATGCCCTGGTGGTGAATGCTGTTGACGCGGGCCCGGGCCTTCTCGGGGTACAGCTGCGCCAGGCGCGTGCCTTCGACGATGTGGATGTCGTGGAAGTGCTGGTCGTAGGTCGATGCATTGCGGTGCTGCAGCGCGCCCGGGTGCTGGGTCTGCAGGTCCTGGTAGAGCGCGCCGCCAAAGGCCACGTTGATCAGCTGCAGGCCGCGGCACACGCCGAAGATGGGCTTGCGCACTTCGGCAAACGCCTTGACCACCGCCAGGTCGTACAGGTCGCGCACGCGGTCGCCGATCCACTCTTCCCGCAGGGGCTCTTCGCCGTAGTTGCCCGGCCACACGTCCGCGCCGCCGTGCATCACCACGCCGTCGAGCCACTCGGCATAGTGCGCCAGCGTCACGTCGCCGCGCGCCGTCTCGCCGGTGGGGCAGGGCACCATCACCACCATCGCACCGGCCGACATGATCCAGTGCGCGATGGACTGCTCGACGTACTGCAGGGTCTTGTTGGTGAACAGCGGGCGGGTGGGGTCGGCGTGCTGGAAACAGGCAGACAAACCAATCTTGAGGCGGCGATCAGTGGGCATGGACGGAGGCTCCGGGCAGCACGCTGACACGGTGCTGCAGATGCGATGAAAAGGTCTGCTCCGTTGTAGCACTGCGGCATGCAGGGCGTCTGTAGGAGAGTGGCGTGCACCCCTGAGCGCCCCCCGCTCTGGTAACGCGGCGCAACAAAATGTGGCTTTCTTCATGAAATGTTCTGCCGCGCCGCTGCCCGGGTGCCGCATTTTCTGCGCGCCTCGCGATAATTTTTGCTCACCCGGCGCCAGGGAGGGGCGACCGGTGAAGCGTCCGTTTCGCATCTCCCGGAAAGCCCACGAATGCCACACAAAAAGAACCGCTGGCCCGCGCTCACCGCCATGGCGGCCCTGACCAGCATCGCCTGGCCGCTGCTGTCGCAGGCCGCCGTGCCCCCAGGCGCCGCCGCAGAAATCATCAGCCTGCAGGGCGCAGGCGACCAGCGCAACGCAGCAGCCGCAGACTGGCAGCCCGCCCGCCCCGCCCAGGCCCTGGCCACGGGCGACTTCGTGCGCACGCGCCAGGCTGCCAAGATGGCCTTGCTGTTCGCCGACGACACGCAGCTGCGCCTGCACCAGAACACAGTGCTGCAGGTCAAGGGCGTGGCCACGCCCGCCCAGCCCGTGACCACGCTGCTGCTCAACGCGGGCCGCGCCTGGACGCAGACCCGCCGGCCTGATGGCAGCCGCCTGAACCTGGAGACCCCCGCCGCCACCGCCGCGATCCGCGGCACCGACTGGGACCTGGCGGTGGACGACGACGGCCGAACGCTGCTCACGGTGCTTTCCGGCACGGTGGAGTTCTTCAATGTGCAGGGCCGGGTGCTGGTCGGTGCCAACGAAGCCGCCGTCGCCGACGTGGGCAAGGCGCCGGTCAAGCTGGTACTGAGCCAGCCGCGCGACCGCATCCAGTGGGTGAACGCCCTGCGCGCCGACCCCGTGCCGCACCTGGTGGCCGCCGAGCCCCTGCCCGACGCAGTCGCCCCCGTGCGCGCCGCCCTGCAGGCCCGGGACCTGGCTGCGGCACGCGCAGCCCTGGCGCAGGGCCGCGGCAGTGCGCCCGCACCCTGGGTGCCCGTGATGGAGGCCGCCATCGCGCTGCAGTCCGGCGAGGCGCTGGCGGCCCGCGAGCAGCTTGCGCGCCAGGTGGCGCTGAACACCCCCGCAGCCGCGCCCCTGCCTGCCTGGCTGATGCAGTCCGACCTGCAGCTCATGGACGGCGACGGCCCCGCCGCCGTGCAGACACTGCGCACGGCCCTGCAGCACTGGCCCGCGCACCCGGCCCTGGTGGCCCAGCTGGCGCGCGTGCAGATGCTGAGCGACCGCATGGACGACGCCACCGCCACGCTCGCCGCAACGCAAGGCACGGCGCATGCCGACATCGCCCTGGTGCGCGCCGAGCTGGCCCGCCGCCGCGGCGACGCCCCCGCCACCCTGGCGGCCTACACCGAAGCCACGCAGCTGGCGCCCGGCGACGCCCGCGGCTGGCAGGGCCTGGGTAGCGCGCACACCGAGCGCGAAGACACCCGCCCCGCCCGCGAGAACCTGCAGCGCGCGCTGTCGATCACGCGCGACGCGCCTGGCGCCTACGGCGAGCTGGGCACGCTCGAGACCTTCGTCAACCAGTTCACCGAAGCCGGCGCGGCGTTTGCCGCCGCGCTGGGCGACAACCCGGCGGACTACGTGGCCCTCACCGGCCAGGGCCTGCTGCATCTCAAGCAAGGCCAGCCGCAGCAGGCGCTCGACGACTTCCTGCGTGCCGGCGTGATGGAGCCGCGCTACGCCCGCGCCAAGACGTGGACGGCCGTCGCGTACTACCAGCTGGGCCGCCACCAGGACGCGCTGGCCACGCTGCACCAGGCCAGCCGCCTGGACGACAAGGACCCGGTGCCCTACATGCTGCTCGCGCAGATCCACACCGACCTGTTCCAGCCCGGCGAGGCGGTGGAGGCCGCGCGCGCTGCGGTCGAGCGCATGCCGTACCTCAAGTCGCTCAACCAGGTGGCCAACGACCAGAAGGGCAGCGCCAACCTGGGCGCGTCGCTCGCGTTCTTCGGCATGGAGGAGTGGGCGCAGGAGCTGGCGCGGCAGAGCTTCACGCCCTACTGGGGCGGCAGCCACCTCTTCCTGGCGGACCGGTACCAGGGCGAGTTCAACAAGAACTCGGCCCTGTTCCAGGGCTTCCTGACCGACCCCATGGCCTTCGGTGCCAGCCAGCGCTACTCGCCGCTGCTGCAGCAGCCGGGCAGCCACGGTGTGCTGGGTCTGACGCACGACCGCGAGTTCTCGCGCATGAGCGTGCCCTCGGTCACGCTCAACGGCATGAACAACAGCCACGTGCCGGTGTCCTGGTTCGTGAAGGCGCAACGGGCCAACGCAACGCGGTTTCCGATCGACGTAGGCGTCTCGAACTCGCCAGCCTTCTACGATGCGTCCGGTACGGCAAACGTGGGGGCGGAGGCGTTCACGCTGGGCCTGGGCATGCTGCCCACGGAGCGGCTGAACCTGTTTGCGTATGCCAACCAGTTCAACGTGTCGACCCAAGGGCACAACCTGGTCGATCTGTTCGGTACGGGCGAGGATTCGCCACAGACGGCCAGCAGCAACCGCGTTCGCCAGGGCATGGCCGGCCTCTCCTACCGCTGGAGCCCGGTGGAGCAGACCTGGCTCAAGCTGGGCCGCAGCATGGAAGACCTGCGAGCCAGCGACTACCCGACGCTGTTTTTGGCACCTCCGCTGGCATCGCTGATCGGCCTGGACGTTTTCGCGCGCAAGGCGTTCAACGAATTTCAAGTGCGCCACACCCTGGACCCGCAGCCGGGCACGCGCCTGAGCGTGGCGCTGGAGCATGTGGCCGAGAAGCAGTTTGGCGGCGTGGAAGGTTCAGGCCCGGTGCTTAACAGAAATAACGGGGGACTCGACATCCTCGCGTTCGGCGGCGCCAATCGCATTGACCGTCGCTACACGGCGCTGACGCTGGCGGGCAGCCAGCAGGTCACATCCGGCGCGCTGGTGGACGCTGCGCTGGGCCTGCAGCAGATCCGGCACCGCGTGGTGGGCGCCAATGCGGTGAGCCTGGTGTTCAGCGGCGGCTACGACGAGACGCTGGAGCGTCGCAACGACACCGAAAGGACGGTCACGCCCCGCATCGGCGTGGTGCTGACGCCCGTTGCCGGTCACACCGTGCGGCTGGCCTACCAGGACTGGGTCCGCCCGCTGAGCACCTCCACGCTCACCAGCGTGGAGACGGCCGGTATTCCGGTGGAAGATCGCCTGGTGGAGGCTGGCGGGCGCCAACGGCGCACGGCGGCGCAGTGGAGCACGGAGGTGGATGAGCGCACCTTCGTGAGCCTGCGTGCCGACCATCTGCGCGTGCAGAACCCGGGCACCATCGGCGTAGATCTGCGCGTGCCGAGCATGCCGTTCCTGGAGGAGATGCGCAATGCGCAGCTCATCAACCTCTCGACCACGGATGTGATGGAGGGCACACCAGGGTTCGAGCAGGGCACCCTGCGGGTGCTGGGCGCGGGCGTCAACCGCATGTTCAGCCGGCAGTGGTCGGGCTACGCCAAGTACCTGTACCAGCGCAGCAGCAGCGATTACATGGACAGCGTGGGCCACGACATCGTCCGCGGCCTGCGTATTCCCTACATACCGCGCCACACGGCCGTGCTCGGCGCCACCTGGGCCAGCGGGCAGCGGGTGTATGCCAGCGCGCGCGTGGTCTACCGGTCCGAGCGGTTCGAGGACAAGACCAACCTCACGCGCCGGCCCCCTGGCTGGAGTATGGACCTGGTGGGCTATTGGGAAACGCAGGACAAGCACTGGGTGCTGGGCGCCGGCGTTCTCAACCTGTTCGGCGACCGCACCGACCGCCAGTCCGTGCGCTATGTGATCGATGCGCGCTACCGCTTCTAAGGGCGCGCGGCGGCAGGCGGCTTGGGTGCTGGGCGCGTGCGCGGCCGCACTGCTGCTGCTGTGGGCCGCCACCTTCAGCCGCACCTGGCACGCGCTGGAGTTCAAGACCTTCGACGTGCTCACGACCTTGACGGCGCCACACCGCACCACGCTGCCCGTGGTGATCCTGGCGATCGACGAGCCCACCTTCCAGGAGCTGCAGCAGGCCTGGCCCTTCCCGCGCGGCGTGCATGCGGCGCTGCTGCAGCGCCTGCACGCCGAAGGGGCTGCCGCCGTGGGCCTGGACGTGGTGTTTGCCGAACCCACGTCCGAGGCCGAGGATGCCGCGCTGGCCCGCGCCATCGGCGACGCGGGCCCGGTGGTGCTGGCCTCCACGCGCGACAAAGTCGACAGCGGCAACGCGTCGGTGTGGATGGACATCCTGCCGCTGCAGCGCCTGCTCGATGCCGGCGCCGAATCAGGCGATGCAGGCGTGGAGCCCGACGACGACTTTGTGGTGCGGCGTGCCCCCGTGGCGCCCGACGGGTTTGCCCTGCGGCTCGCGCAGCGCGCGGCCGAGGCACGCGGCGCCACGCCCGTGCTGCGCCACTTCGACTGGATCGGCTACCGGGGCCCGCGCGGCACCTTCGACACGCGCTCGTACTACCAGGCGCTGGAGCCGGGCCTGCTGCCGCCCGGGTTCTTCAAGGACAAGATCGTGCTCGTCGGCCGATCCGCACGCACGGCCACCGAGCTGTCGCGTGCGCAGGCCGACCTGTTCAACTCGCCGTTCGGTACGGCCGGGGGCGAGCGGCTGTTCCCGGGCGTGGAGCTGCAGGCCACGCTCGTCGACAACTTTCTGGCGGGGGGCGGGCTGCGCAGTGTCCCTGAGGGCTGGAGCCTGGCCCTCATCGCCGCGCTGCTGCCGCTGCTGCTGTGGGCCAACCGCAGGCTGCACACCGCAGGCGCTGCAGCGCTGGCCGCCGGCGTGGTGGTTGTGATCGCAGGTGTGTCGTGGTGGCTGTTTGCGCAATGGCGCCTGTGGTGGCCGCCGATGCTGCCGGTGGCCGGTGCCCTGGCCATCTACGGCGCGGCGGCACTGGTGGGCTATGCCGCCGTGCGCCAGCGGGCGCGGCAGATCCGCGCCATGTTCGCCCAGTACACGCCGCCGGCCGTCGTCTCGCGGCTGATCGCGCAGCCCGAGCTGCTGCGCCTGGGTGGCGAGGCGCGCGAGGTCACGCTCATGTTCACCGACCTGGCCCACTTCACCACGCTGTCCGAGCAGCTCACGGCCGAGCAGACGGTCGAGGTGCTCACCGGCTACTTCAACGCGATGACGCCCATCGTCCACGCCACGGGCGGCACGGTGGACAAGTTCATCGGCGATGCGGTGATGGCGTTCTGGGGCGCGCCGCTGCCCGACGCGCAGCATGCCGAGCACGCCGTGCACGCGGCCGTGGCCATGCAGCAGGCCATGGCGCCGTTGGTGGCCGACCTGCGCGCGCGGGGCCTGCCGCCCATCCACATGCGCATCGGCCTGCACACCGGCCGCGTGGTGGTGGGCAACGTGGGCTCGGAGCAGCGCTTTTCCTACACCGCCATCGGCGACGCGGTGAACCTGGCCGCGCGCCTGGAAGGCGCGAACAAGGCGTTTGGCACCGGGATCCTGCTGTCCGCCGCCACCGCTGCGCAGCTGCCGCCAGGCATGGCGCTGCGACCGCTGGACGATGTGATCGTGAAAGGCAAGACCGAGCCGGTGCGTGTGTTCACGCCCTGCGATGACGCTGCGGCTTGCCAGGCGAGCCAGGGCGCGCTCGACGCGTTCCATGCGCGCGACTGGCAGGCCGCCGACACGCATCTGGCAGCCATACTCGAACGGCTTCCTGGGGATGCGGCGGCGCTGCGCCTGCAGCAGCGCGTGGCCGCTGCGCGCCTGCTGCCCGAGGGTTCTGCGTGGTCGCCTGCCGTGGCGCTCGACAAGCTCTGAGCGAGCGAGCAAGCCGCTGCGCCAGCCGGGTCGCCCGTCATCAGCCCGCCACATTGCAAAGACCTCTGCACCGCAGGGACATGGAAGACCCGGCGACTAACAGGTTCTTACGGGCGCAGCGCCCCGAAGGTGCGACCATGGGGGTTCACGGGACGGCTGCCCAGCCGGGACGCAAGACACGGCAGGGCAGGGTCCTTCGCTTGAATTCTTCAAGGAGCACCACCATGCAAGTACAAGTCAATACGGACGACCACATCGAAGGCGGCGAATCCCTCAGCGAGTGGATCGCCACCGAAGCCAAGAGCCGGCTGTCGCGCTTTCAGGACCATGTGACGCGGCTGGATGTGTTCTTGAGTGACCTCGACGCCGGCAAGTCCGGTGCCAACGACAAGCGCTGCCGCATCGAGGCGCGCGTCACCGGCCGCCAGCCGATCTCCGTGGCCGACGATGCCAGCGAAATGGGCCGGGCGTTCATCTCCTCGGTCGACAAGCTGACCCGCGCGCTCGACACCGACCTGGGCCGCGCCAAAGACCGCCACGGGCGTGACACCATCCGGACGCTGGACGCGTCGGATGCCGCCGCCGCGGGTTGACCTTGAATGGTGCACCGCATGCCCCGCTACCGCTCTCCGTTCATCATTTTGTTGCTATGTGAACGATAGCAACCGAAGGCGGCGCCTGCATTGCGCGGGCGCGCCTTCGCTGGCTGGGGCTGGCGCGCGGCGCAGCCCGTCACACAGCCACCCCGCGCCGTGCGGCATGGCGCCGGCGCAGTCACCTCAGCCTGCGGCCATCGCCATCGCCGCCGCAGCGCTCACAGATCCAGCACCAGCAGCTTGCTGCGCGCGCGCGAGCAGCAGGGCATGAACTGCTCGTTGCTCGCCTTTTCCTCATCGGTCAGGTACATGTCGCGGTGGTCCACCTTGCCCTCCAGCACGCGGGTGATGCAGGTGCCGCACACGCCCTGTTCGCACGAGGTCATGATGTCGATGCCCTGGCCGCGCAGCGCGTCCACGATCGAAATGTCCGGCGCAATCGCATAGGTCTTGCCGGTGCTCGCGATGCGCACCTCGAAGCCCTCATCGCCCGAGGTGTCCTGCGCGGGCGCCGCAAAGTATTCCAGGTGGATGCGGTCCTGTGCCCAGCCCATCGCTTGGGCCGTGCTCACCACATGGTCAATGAAGCCCGCCGGGCCGCACACATACACCCGCTTGTCGTCTCCCGGCGCTGCCAGCACGGACGCCAGGTCGAGCTTTTGCTCGGGCGCCCCCGCATCGAAGTGAAAGTGCACGTGCGGTGCCATGGGCGAGGCGGTGATCTCGCCGGCAAACGCGGTGCGCTCGGCCGAGCGCGTGCAGTAGTGCAGCGCAAAGCCCGCGCCGGTGCGCGCCAGGCGGTCGGCCATGCACAGCAGTGGCGTCACGCCGATGCCGCCCGCGAGCAGCAGCGTGTGCTGCGCGGGGTGCAGCGCAAAGTGGTTGCGCGGCGTGCTGATGGTGATCACGTCGCCTTCGTTCACGCGGTCGTGCATGCCCACTGAGCCGCCGCGGGAGGCGGGGTCGCGCAGCACGGCGATGCGGTAGCGGTGCTGTTCGTGCGATGCGTTGCACAGCGAGTACTGGCGCACCGTGCCGCCGGGCACATGCACGTCGATGTGCGAGCCCGCGCTGAACGGCGGCAGCGGCTGGCCGTCGAGCCGCGCGAGCTCGAAGCTGGCGATGCCCTCGGCCTCGGCGGTCTTCTTGGCGACGCGGACCTGGAACGTCTCCTGCGCGGTCATGCGGTCACCGCCGGCTGCGGGGCTGCAGGCGCGCGCTCGGCGGCGATCACGCGGTCCAGCACCTTGCGCGACTGCACGCCGCCCGCATCGATGTTGAGCATCAAGAGCTTGCGGTCGGGGTAGCGCAGCAGGTTGTGCTGCTGCTTTTCCAGCATCTCCTGGTCCTCGGCAAAGATGCCGCCCTGGCCTTCGCGGATCTTGGCGGTGAGTTCAGGGTCCTGCGGCTTGAAGTTGCGGGCCATGCCCCAGAAGTAGTGGATGGAGGTGTCGGTCTCGGGCGTGATGAAGTCCACCACGATGCTCGATGCCTTCTTGTCCGCAGGCGCGTCGTAGCCGCCGTGGCCGGCCAGCGCCACGCCCACCTCGATGAGCACATGGCTCGGTGGCGAGAAGTGGCAGATCTGCCAGCGGTCCACCGGCTGGTCGTCGGGCAGGCCGTTCATGCGCAGCGCCATCTGCCAGAACGGCGGCGCCTGGATGCCTTCCATGAAGCGGCTGGTGATGACCTCGTCGCCCTCCACCCGGGTCTTGCAGGGCACCTCGTCGATCTCTTTCTGGCCGATGCTGGTGGCGTGCACATACGTCTCGTGCGTGAGGTCCATCAGGTTGTCGATCATCAGGCGGTAGTCGCAGGCGATGTGGTACAGCCCGCCGCCGTAGGCCCACTCGTCGCTCTCGGCCCAGGGCAAAGGGTGGATCTTGGCGGGGTCGGCCAAGGCGGCATCGCCCGTCCACACCCAGATGAAGCCGTAGCGCTCCTCCACCGGAAAGCTGCGCGTGCGCGGAAAGCCCTGCACGCGCTGGCCGGGCATGGACACCGCCTTGCCGTCGCAGCCCACGCGCAGGCCGTGGTAGCCGCACATCAGCTCGCCGTCGCACACCTTGCCCAGCGACAGCGGTGCGCCCCGGTGCGGGCAGAAGTCCTCCAGCGCAGCCACCTTGTCAGGGGCGGGGCGGTAGAACACGATCTTCTCGCCGCAGACCATGCGGCCCAGGGGTTTGTCGGCGATCTCGTCGGGGGTGCAGGCAACGTACCAGGCGTTCTTGGGATACATAGTGGTTGTCTCGTGGGTGTCGATGGCTTGTTCGTGGGGCCAGTGCGCGCCCGGAAAGCCGCGCACTGGGATACAGCGGATTGTGCGAAAGGAGTGCGGCGCTGTATACATAAAAATACTGAAAACCAGCTATCGCACGCCGGCATAGCTTGTAAGTCATTGTTTTAAATCGGATTGCATCTGCGGCGCCTGGATTGGATGCGGGTTTGTGTATACATTCGGGGCTCGTTGCGGCCCAGCCAGGCTGCCGTCCTCCCTCCGTCCACCCGTCCCGCCAGCCATGCACCTGACCGACGATCCGCAGATCGCAACCCTTTCAGCGCCCGCTGGCGACGCCGCCACCTCGCAGGCCGTCAAGGCGCAGCTGCGCCTGCGCGAGATGATCCTGGCGGGCGAGCTGCCCGGCGGCGCGCGCATTGCCGAGCTGACGCTGGTGGAAAAGCTGGGTGTCTCACGCACCCCCATCCGCGCCGCGCTGATGCGGCTGGAGCAGGAGGGGCTGCTGCACCGCCTTCCCGGCGGTGGCTACGCGGTGCGCACGTTTTCAGAGACCGACGTGGCCGACGCCATCGAGCTGCGCGGCACCATGGAAGGGCTGGCGGCGCGCCTGGCGGCCGAGCGCGGCGTGGAGGCCGCGCTGCTGGCCGAAGCCCACGCCTGCCTGGACGCCATCGACACGGCCCTCGCACCCCGCACGCTGGACGACGAGGGCTTCTCGCGCTACGTGGAGCTGAACGCGCGCTTTCACCTGCTGCTCAGCCGCATGGTCGGCAGCGACGTGATCGCCCGCGAGCTGGACCGGGTGAAGGGCCTGCCGTTCGCATCGCCCTCGGCCTTCGTCGTGGTGCAGACCCATTCCCATGAAGCGCGCGACATGCTCATCGTGGCGCAAGACCAGCACCGCCAGGCCCTCGACGCCATCGAGCGCCGCGAGGGCGCCCGGGCCGAAGCCATCCTGCGCGAGCATTCCCGCATCACGCGGCGCAACCTGCTGGCTGCGGTGCAGGCGGCCCAGGTGCAGGGCTTGCCGGGTGTCGGGCTCATTCGTGAACGCGGGTGATCTGCATCCAAAAAAGGCTTCCGAGCGGGTCGCTGTCGGCGGATGCCGGGCGGCGGAGGAAGAGGGCGTGGCTTCCGCCAGGTAGCCGCGGAACTGGCTGTGCCAGGCCGCTGGCTGCGTCCCCCTCCCGCGCGCAGCGCGAGAGAGGGGGAAGGCGCCGCAGGCGACTCAGGGGGTGATATCCCGTTCTGAGATATCTAAAAGTGGGAAAGCCCGCTTGTCGAAGTCTCCAGCGCGATTCACACTGCGGCCAGCATTGTTCTGTATACAACGACATCCCCAGGAGACATCGATGCCCACCAAACGCCACCTTCTTCGTGCCTCCGCGGCTGCGGCCCTGGTGCTGATCAGCGGCCTGGCCGCACTGCCCGCCGCCGCGCAAGACAGCAACGTCTTCAAGATCGGCCTCATCCTGCCCATGACGGGCCAGCAGGCCACCACCGGTCGCCAGATCGAAGCGGCCGCCAAGCTCTACATGGCGCAGAACGGCGACACCGTGGCTGGCAAGAAGGTGCAGCTCATCATCAAGGACGACACCAGCCTGCCCGACGTGACGCGCCGCCTGGCGCAGGAGCTGGTGGTGAACGAGAAGGTCAACGTGCTCGCCGGCATGGGCATCACGCCGTCGGCCATGGCGACTGCGCCGCTGGCCACGCAGTCCAAGACCCCGCTGGTGGTGATGGCCGCGGCCACGTCCAGCATCACCGAGGCATCGCCCTACGTCGTGCGCAGCAGCTTCACGCTGCCCCAGGTGTCGGTGGCCCTGGCCGACTGGGCGCCCAAGAACGGCATCAAGAAGGTCGTGACCTTGGTCAGCGACTACGGCCCCGGCATCGACGCCGAAAAGTATTTCAACCAGCGCCTGACCTTCAACGGCGGCCAGGTGACCGAGGCCCTGCGCGTGCCGTTGCGCAACCCCGATTTCGCCCCGTTCTTGCAGAAGGTGCGCGACGGCAAGCCCGACGCGCTGTTCGTCTTCGTTCCCTCGGGCGCGGGCGCGGCGGTGATGAAGCAGTTCCTGGAGCGCGGCCTGGACAAGGCCGGCATCAAGCTCATCGCCACCGGCGACGTGACCGATGACGACCAGCTCAACGACATGGGCGACGGCGCGCTGGGCGTGGTCACCTCCCACCACTACTCGGCCGCGCACCCCTCGCCGCTGAACAAGAAGTTCGTCGACGCGTTCGAGAAAGCCAACAAGGGCCTGCGCCCGAACTTCATGGCCGTGGGCGGCTACGACGGCATGCGCGTGATCTATGAAGCGCTGCGCACCACCAAGGGCGCGGGCGGCGGCGATGCGCTGCTGGCCGCGATGAAGGGCCAGGTGTTCGAAAGTCCGCGCGGCCCCGTGTTCATCGACGCGCAAACGCGCGACATCGTGCAGAACGTGTACCTGCGCAAGGTGGAGCGCGTGAACGGGCAGCTGTACAACGTGGAGTTCGATGTGATCAAGGATGTGAAGGACCCCGGCAAGACTAAGTAACCCCCTGAGGCGCTGCGCGCCTTCCCCCTACAGGGGGACGCCACCCGTGGCCTGGCGAAGCCAGTTCCACGGTGGCGCTGGCCTTGGGGCGCGCCGGTTTTTGCGGGCGGGTGTTTCTAATCAGTGGCGGGGCGCGCCAGTTTTCGGGGGGAGGCTTTCTTCCACCATCCGTTCGGGTTGAGCTTGTCGAAGCCAGAGCGTCACCGGTTGGGCTGAGGCAGTTGAAGCTGGGGCACTACCGTTCGGGCTGGGCCTGTCGAAGCCAGGGCGCCACGCACGGACCCATGACTCTTGTTCGTCTTCATTGAAGTGATTTCATGCTGACCATTCTTTTCGACGGCGTTGCCTACGGCATGCTGCTGTTCATCCTGGCAGTGGGCCTGGCCGTGACCATGGGGTTGATGAACTTCATCAACCTGGCGCACGGGGCCTTTGCCATGGCGGGGGGGTACATCACGGTGCTGCTGATGCAGCGGCTGGGTGTGCCGTTTCTCGTGTGCCTGCCTATCGCGTTCGTGGGCACGGCTTTGCTGGGGGCGGTGCTGGAGCGCACGCTGTACCGGCCGCTCTACAACAAGGCGCACCTGGACCAGGTGCTGTTCTCCATCGGGCTGGTCTTCATGGCTGTGGCCAGCGTGGACTACTTCGTAGGCTCCACGCAGCAGATCATGCAGCTGCCCGAATGGCTCAAGGGCCGCACCGAGATCGGCAGCGGCGCCTTCATGCTGGGCATGGGGCACTACCGGTTGTTCATCATCGCGGTGTGCGCGGCGCTCACGGTGGGGCTGCAGTACGTGCTGACCAAGACGCGCTTCGGCAGCCGCCTGCGCGCGTCGGTGGACGACCAGCGCGTGGCCGCGGGCATGGGCATCAACGTGAACATCGTGTTCCTGTCCACCTTCGCGTTCGGCTCGGGCCTGGCGGGGCTGGGCGGTGCGCTGGGGGCCGAGGTGCTGGGCCTGGACCCGAGCTTTCCGCTCAAGTTCATGATCTATTTCCTGATCGTCGTGGCGGTGGGCGGCACCTCGTCCATCACCGGACCGCTGCTGGCCGCGCTGCTGCTGGGCATTGCCGACGTGGCGGGCAAGTACTACATCCCCAAGCTGGGCGCCTTCATCGTGTACAGCCTCATGATCGTGATCCTCATCTGGCGCCCGCAAGGCCTCTTCGTTCGCAAAGGAGGGAAATGAGATGAACGCTCAGACCTCCATCCTCTTGAAGGCCCGGCGCTTTCGCTGGTGGGAACCCATCTTCTGGGTCCTGGCCTTCGTCGCGCCGCTGGCCCTGCCCAGCCACGCGCTCATCATCAACGAGATCGCCATCGTGGCGCTGTTCGCGATCTCGCTGGACCTGATCCTGGGCTACACCGGCATCGTGTCGCTGGGCCACGCGGCCTTCTTCGGCATGGGCGGCTACGCGGCGGCGCTGTTCGCCAAGCACGTGATGCCCGACCCGCTGGTGGGCCTGGCGGTGGGCATTGCGGCGGCCACGGTGCTGGGGGCGGTGGCGTCGCTCACCATCATGCGCGGCACCGACCTCACGCGGCTCATGGTCACGCTGGGCGTGGGCCTGATCATGCTGGAGCTGGCCAACAAGCTCGATTGGCTGACGGGCGGCGCCGACGGCCTGCAGGGCGTGGTGATGGGCCCAGTGCTCGGCCAATTCGAGTTCGACCTGTACGGCCGCACGGCGGCGTGGTATTCGCTCACGGTGCTGCTGGTGTTCTTCCTCATAGCGCGGCGCATCGTGCAGTCGCCGTTCGGCGCCACGCTCAAGGCCATCCGCGACAACCGGCTGCGCGCCATGGCCATCGGCATCCCCGTCACGGCCAAGCTGGCGCAGGTGTACACGCTGGCGGCCGCGCTGGCAGGCGCTGCGGGCGCGCTGCTCACGCAGACCACGGGCTTTGCATCGCTCGACCTGTTCGAGTTCCACCGCTCGGCGGACGTGATGCTGATCTTGGTGATCGGCGGCGTCGGCTGGCTCTACGGCGGCATCCTGGGCGCCGTGGGCTTCAAGCTGCTGCAGGACGTGATCTCGTCCGTCACGCCGCAGTACTGGACGTTCTGGATCGGCCTGTTCCTGGTGGTGCTGGTGCTGGTCGGGCGCGACCGCCTGTTCCGCCCCTGGACCTGGTTCGGGGCCGGGCGTAAGCCCGGTGCCAGCTCCAGCGCGGGAGGCCATTGACATGAACACGACAACCTCCACCACCGTGCTGTCGGCGCAGGGCCTGGTCAAGCGCTTCGGCGGCATCACCGCCACCAACAACGTCACGCTGGACTTGAAAAAGGGCGCACGCCATGCGCTCATCGGCCCCAACGGCGCGGGCAAGACCACGCTGATCAACCTGCTGACCGGCGTGCTGGAGCCCACCGAAGGCTTCATCGTGCTCGAGGGCCAGGACATCTCGCGCCTGGCGCCGCACCAGCGTGTGGCGCGCGGCATGGTGCGCACGTTTCAGATCAACCAGCTGTTCGACAGCCTCACGCCGCTGGAGACCCTGGCGCTCACCGTGTCGCAGCACCAGGGCCTGGGCGGCAAGTGGTGGCAGCCGCTGGGCGCGCGCCGCGCCGTCACCGAGCGCTGCGAGCAGCTGCTCGAGCAGTTCCACCTGACCTCGGTGATGGCCGAGGAAACGCGGGTGCTGGCCTACGGCAAGCGCCGCCTGCTGGAGATCGCCATTGCCCTGGCCTGCGAGCCGCGCGTGCTGCTGCTCGACGAGCCCGTGGCCGGCGTGCCGGCGGGCGAGCGCGAAGAACTTTTGCAAACCGTGGCGGCACTGCCCGCCGATGTCTCGGTGCTGTTGATCGAACACGACATGGACCTGGTTTTCAGCTTTGCCAACCGCATGACGGTGCTGGTCAACGGCACGGTGCTGACCGAGGGCGACCCGGACACGATTGCCAACGACCCGCAGGTGAAGGCGGTGTATCTGGGGCATGGGGAGGGATCGAGCGACGCCGGGCCGCCCCAAGGCGCGAGGGCCCCCTTGGGGGGCAGCGAACCACGCGCAGCGGGGAGCGTGGGGGCAGGAGGTCTTCATGTCTAAGAACGAACTGCTGCGTATCGAAGGCCTTAGCGCGGGCTACGGCGAAGCCGTGGTGCTGCAAGGCATCTCCCTGTCGCTGGCCGAAGGCGACACCCTGGCCCTGCTGGGCCGCAACGGCACGGGCAAGACCACGCTCATCAACACGCTCGCAGGCGCCACGCGCCAGCACGGCGGCACGGTGATGCTGGGCGGCGCGGCGCTGCACAAGCTGCCCTCGCACGAGCGGGCGGCCGCCGGCATCGGATGGGTGCCGCAGGAGCGCAACATCTTCAAGTCGCTCTCCGTGCACGAGAACCTCACGGCCGTGGCGCGCCCCGGCCGCAAGGGCTCTACCGCGCGCCCATGGACGCCCGAGCGGGTGTACGAGATGTTCCCGCGGCTGGCAGAACGCAAGACCAACCTGGGCACGCAGCTGTCGGGCGGCGAGCAGCAGATGCTGGCCGTGGGCCGCGCGCTGGTGCTCAACCCGCGCCTCTTGCTGCTGGACGAGCCGCTCGAAGGCCTGGCGCCCATCATCGTGGAAGAGCTGCTGCGCGCCATCCGCCGCATCACGCGCGAAGAAGGCCTGTCGGCCATCATCGTGGAGCAGCACCCGCAGGCCATCCTGGCCATCTCGGACCAGGCCGCCGTGCTGGACCGGGGCACGGTGGTGCACGCGGGCACAGCGGCAGAGCTGAGCGCGCAGCCCGCGCTGCTGGACCGCCTGCTGGGCGTGTCGCGCTGACAGGGGCCAAGGCATGCGCATGAACCTCACCATCCACCGCAGAACCCTCCTGGCCCTGGCCGCAGCCTGGGGCGCGGCCGCCGCCCACGCGCAGCCCGCGTTCCCCTCGCGCCCGATCCGCATCGTGGTGCCCAATGCGGCGGGCGGCGCGGCCGACATCACCGCGCGCACGGTGGGCCAGAAGATCGCGGGCCCGCTGGGGCAGAGCGTGGTGATCGAGAACAAACCCAGCGCGGGCGGCGTGGTGGCCGGCGAGCAGGTCGCACGCGCCGAGCCCGACGGTCACACGCTGCTGCTCATCAGCAGCGGCACGGCGGTGAGCGCCGCGCTGTTCAATACGCTGCCGTTCGACACGCTGAAGGACTTCGTGCCGGTGTCGCTGCTGGCCACGTTCGACCTGGCCATCGTCGTGCGCGAAGGCGGGCGCTTCGGCACCCTGGCAGAGCTGCTGGCCTATGGCCGCGCGAACCCGGGCAAGCTCAACATCGGCACGCCGCAGATCGGCACCACGCAGAACCTGGCGGCCGAACTCTTCAAGGTGACCGCCGGCATCGACGCCCAGGTGGTGCCCTTCAACGGCACGCCGCCGGTCATCACCGCACTGCGCGGCGGCGAGATCGACGCCATGGTGGACATCCTCGGCGGGCTGATGCCGCAGATCGGCTCCAGGGCCCTGCGCCCGCTGGCGGTGCTGGGCGCCCAGCGCGCGCCACAGCTGCCCGAGGTTCCCACGGTGCGCGAGAGCGGCGGCCCCCTGGCCGGCTTCAACGTCACGTCCTGGAACGGCCTGGCCGTGCCCGCACGCACCCCGCCCGCCGTGGTGGAGCGCCTGTCGCGCGAGGTGCAATCGGCCCTGGCCCAGCCCGACGTGAAAAAGCGCCTGCTGGAGCTGAACCTGCAGGCCCAGGGCAGCACGCCCGCGCAGGCCGCCGAACACCTGGCGGCCGATGTGCGGCGCTGGGGCGATGTGATCACGCGGGCCAAGATCGCGCGGCAGTAGGCAGGGTTCGCGTTCAATCAGCCGGCCCGATACCGGTCGGGCTGACTGCCCCCGTACCGCACCCCTTTACCGCACCCCTTGCCGTTCGGGCTGAGCTTGTCGAAGCCTGGTGCCGCGCTTCGACAGGCTCAGCGTGAACGGTAGAAGGTGAACCGTTTTTCTACTTCCATAAGCAGCGTGATACCCGGCGACGTTCACGGGTGCTCGAACACCAGCGGCACCGTGCGCTGGATCAGCTCCAGCGCCGCTTTCTGCACCTGCGTGGCCGGCCGCTGCAGGCTGGTCGCCAGCGACAGCGCGATGCGCAGCGGCGGCTTGCCCGGCGTGCCGATGACCTGGGCCGTGTAGGCCGAAGGCCGGGGCGAGTTGAGCAGCGCGTTGCGCGAGAGGATGGCGCAGCCCGCGCCGTCGGCCACCAGGTCCAGGATGGCGGAGACGCCGTCGATCTCCAGCGCCACCTCGGGCCGGCAGCCGATGTTGGCCATCTCCGATTCCACATGCATGCGGATCGCGTTGGGCCGCGACGGGATGATCAGCGGCAGCCGCGCCACCTCGGCCAGCGGGATGGGGCCGGGCGGCGGGTCTTCGGCCAGGCCGGGCGGGCGCACGCGCACCAGCACCAGGTCTTCGTCGATGAGGTGCGCCACATCGATATCGCGCGAGGGCTGGGCGTTGTAGAGCACCACGATGTCCAGGCGCCCGCTGACCAGGCCTTCCAGAATCGCGCCCGACAGCCCCTCGCTGATGGACAGGCGCGCCTCGGGCAGCTCCTGGCGGAAGGCGCGGGTCAGCGGCACCGTCATCACCCGCGCCACGCTGTTGGGCAGGCCGATGGCCACGCGGCCCGACAGCCCGCCGCGCATGCGGTCCATGTCCTCCCGCGCCCGCGCCATCTGGTGCAGGATGCCGCGCCCGTGCTCCACCAGCAGCTTGCCCGCTTCGGTGGGCGTGGCGCCCCGGCCATTGCGCACCAGCAGGTTCTGGCGCAGCTCCACCTCCAGCAGGCGGATCTGGCGGCTCAGCGCCGACTGCGCCACGTCCAGCGCCGCGGCCGCGCGGGTGAAGCTGCCCAGCTCGGCCACGCGCACAAAGTATTCCAGCTGCTTGAGGTCCATCAGAGAGGCGCGAAGCGGGGGCTCGGCAAAAGTGTTTCCTATCGGTAAATGATATACCTGCTAGACGGTGCAGCTACTTTTTGTATAGCTCGGCTTCGCCCAGAATCCGGCCTAGACAGCGCTCCAAGGCTCCGTGCGGGCTGGGCGCCCTGGCCCTTTTGTCTGCCTTCCACCTTTACGCCACCATGTCCCAACACCTTCGCGGAATCTCGTCCATGGCCACCCGCCAGGTGCTGGCCGAGCTGACTGCGGGCTTCGAGCAGGCCACGGGCCACCGCGCCAGCATCGAGGCCGTGGGCGGTGTGGACGCCGCCCAGCGCGTGAGGGCCGGCGAGGCCTTCGACGTGGTGGTGCTCGCGGCCGACGCCATCGCCAAGCTGCTGGCCGCGGGCTGCATCGTGCCCGGCAGCGTGGTCGACCTGGTGCATTCGGGCGTGGCGGTGGCCGTGCCCGCCGGTGCGCCGCAGCCGGACATCGGCTCCGAAGACGCCGTGCGCCAGGCCGTGCTGGCCGCGCGCAGCATCAGCTACTCCACCGGCCCGAGCGGCGTGGCGCTGGCAAAACTGTTCGAACGCTGGGGCATCGCCGGCGAGATCGCCGGCCGCATGGTGCAGGCCCCGCCCGGCGTGCCCGTGGGCTCGCTGGTGGCCAAGGGCGAGGTGGCGCTGGGTTTTCAGCAATTGAGCGAGCTGCTGCACGTGCAGGGCATCGCCATCGTCGGGCCGCTGCCGCCCGCCATCCAGATCACGACCACGTTCTCCGCCGGCATCGGCGCGCAGTCGCAGCAGGCCGATGCCGCGCGCGAACTGCTGGCCTACATGGCGTCGCCGCAAGCAGCGGATGCCAAGCGCAAGCAGGGCATGGACCCCGCGTGACCGGCCTGCGCCACAGCACAAGCACTTCGACAAGAACATCTTTCAGGAGCACCACCCCATGAGCCTCATCATCGACTGCCACGGCCACTACACCACGGCCCCCAAGGCGCTGGAGAACTGGCGCAACGCGCAGATCGCCGGCATCAAGGACCCCGCCCAGATGCCCAAGGTGGCAGACCTGACCATCAGCGACGACGAACTGCGCGAGTCCATCGAGACCAACCAGCTCAGGCTGATGAAGGAGCGCGGCAGCGACATCACGCTGTTCAGCCCGCGCGCGAGCTTCATGGCCCACCACATCGGCGACTTCGAGGTGTCCAGCACCTGGGCCGCCATCTGCAACGAGCTGTGCTATCGGGTCTCCACGCTGTTCCCCGACCACTTCGTGCCCGTGGCCATGCTGCCGCAAAGCCCCGGCGTGGACCCCGCCACCTGCATCCCCGAGCTGGAAAAGTGCGTGCACGAATACGGCGCCGTGGGCATCAACCTGAACCCCGACCCCTCGGGCGGCCACTGGACCAGCCCGCCGCTGACCGACAAGCACTGGTATCCCATCTACGAAAAGATGGTGGAGTACGACCTGCCGGCCATGATCCATGTGAGCACCAGCTGCAACGCGTGCTTTCACACCACGGGCGCGCACTACCTGAACGCCGACACCACTGCCTTCATGCAGCTGATCCAGGGCGATCTGTTCAAGGACTTCCCCACGCTCAGGTTCTTGATCCCGCACGGCGGCGGCGCAGTGCCTTACCACTGGGGCCGGTTCCGCGGCCTGGCGCAGGAGATGAAGAAGCCGCTGCTGGACGACCACCTGATGAACAACGTGTTCTTCGACACCTGCGTCTACCACCAGCCCGGCATCGATTTGCTGAACACGGTGATCCCGGTGAAGAACGTGCTGTTCGCCAGCGAGATGATCGGCGCGGTGCGCGGCATCGACCCCACCACCGGCAACTACTACGACGACACCAAGCGCTACATCGAGGCCAGCAAGATCCTGAGCGCTGACGACAAGCACCAGGTCTACGAAGCCAATGTGCGCCGCGTGTTCCCGCGCCTGGATGCGCGCCTGAAGGCCAAGGGGCTGTGACCTTGCTGCCGGCCTAGATCACCCCCAACCCCGGCCGTTCACGCTGAGCCTGTCGAAGCGCGGCACCAGGCTTCGACAAGCTCAGCCCGAACGGATGGGAACGGATCGAACGCGATGCAATGCGATGCGATGCGGCGCGATCAAAGTCCCGACACCACCCACACCAACGGAGAGAGACAAACATGTACGAACTAGGCGTTGTCTACCGCAACATCACCCGCGCCGACCGCGCGGCCGCCGACGGCCTGGCCGCTTTGGGCTCGGCCACCGTGCACGAGGCCATGGGCCGCGTCGGCCTGCTCAAGCCCTACATGCGCCCCATCTACGGCGGCCAGCAGATCAGCGGCACCGCCGTGACCGTGCTGCTGCAGCCGGGCGACAACTGGATGCTGCACGTGGCGGCCGAGCAGATCCAGCCCGGCGACGTGGTGGTGGCGGGGGTCACGTCCGAGTGCACCGACGGCTACTTCGGCGACCTGCTCGCCACCTCCTTCCAGTCGCGCGGTGCGCGTGCGCTCATCATCGACGCCGGCGTGCGCGACGTGAAGACGCTGCAGGAGATGAACTTCCCCGTGTGGAGCCGCGCCATCAGCAGCAAGGGCACGATCAAGGCCACGCTGGGCTCGGTGAACATCCCCGTGGTGTGCGCCGGTGCGCTCGTCAAGCCGGGCGACGTGATCGTGGCCGATGACGACGGCGTGGTCTGCGTGCCCGCCGCCCGTGCAGCCGAGACCCTGGCCGCCGCGCAAAAGCGCGAGAGCTTCGAAGGCGAGAAACGCGCCAAGCTGGCCTCGGGCGTGCTGGGCCTGGACATGTACAACATGCGCCCCGGCCTGGAGAAGGCGGGCCTCAGGTACATCGACTAGATCAGGCAGCCTTGAATATTTCAGGCCTCTACCGCTTGACTGGCAAGCGGTAGCAGCTATCGAATTTATAGCATTTGTTTTTTTGCATTCCATGACCTCTCGCACCTTCTCCCCCCTGCGCCGCAGCGTTGGCCTGGCGTCCGTTGTCTCGCTCGGCCTGGCCGCCACCCTGGGCCTCGCGTCCCACGGCGCACACGCCCAGGCCTTCCCCACCAAGCCGGTGCGCATCATCACGCCCTTCCCGGTGGGTGGCGGCCCTGATGGCGTGGCCCGCCTGGTAGCCGACAAGTTGTCCAAGAGCTGGGGCCAGCCCGTGGTGGTCGAGAACCGGCCCGGCGGCAACGGCTTCATCGCCATCGACGCCTTCAAGCGCGGCGCCAAGGACGGGCATGACCTGATCGTGCTGGACAACGTGCACCTGGCCGCCTACCCCAGCCTGTTCAAGAAGCTGCCCTACGACGTGGCCAAGGACTTCGACACGCTGCTGCCGCTGTTCAAGACCCACTTCTTCTTCACTGTGGGCACGGGCAGCAAGTACAAGACCGTGGGCGACATCGTGGCCGACGCCAAGGCCCGCCCGGGCAAGCTCAACTACGGCTCGTGGTCCGTGGGCAACCCGGTGCACCTGGGCTCGGAGCTGTTCGAGTCCGCCACCGGCACGCAGATGGAGCACGTGATCTTCAAGGAGACCACGCAGCTGTACACCTCGGTCGCCACCGGCGACATCGACTTCGCGCTGGGCAGCGCCGCCACCGCCGGCCCGCTGTACCGCGCGGGCAAGCTGCGCCTGCTGGCCTTTGCCGGCCCCCAGCGCTCGGCCGAGTTCCCCGACGTGCCCACCGTGGGCGAAGCGGGTGGCCCCAAGGACTTTGCCGTGACCGGCTGGAACGCCATCGCCGTGCCGCCCGGCCTGCCTGCGGCCGTCACCGACAAGATCAAGCGCGACATCGAGCAGGCCCTGACCGGCCCCGATGTGGCCGAGAAGTTCAAGACCTTCGGCTACGAGCAGTTCCCCACCACGCGCCCCCAGTTCGCGCAGTTCGTGAAGGACGAGAGCCAGCGTTTTGGCGACGTGATCAAGAAGGCCAACGTTTCGCTGGACTGATGCCTCCCCCCCGAAGCGCCTGCGGCGCCTCCCCCTCCAGGGGGCGCACCCGGCGGCCCGGCGAAGCCGGTTCCGCGGGTGCACTGGCCCAGTCTGGCGTCTTTTAACCATGAAGGTTCAAACATCATGAGCAAACCCACTTCCGGCCCTTTCGAGAAGACCGCTGGCTGGCTCGACTGGTACACCGGCCCGACCCGGCCCCGGTTCCAGCTGCCCCCAGGCGCGGTGGATGCGCACTGCCACGTGTTCGGCCCCGGCGCCGAATTTCCTTACGCACCCGAGCGCAAGTACACGCCGTGCGATGCCTCCAAGGCGCAGCTGTTCGCGCTGCGCGACCACCTGGGCTTCGACAAGAACGTGGTGGTGCAGGCCACCTGCCACGGCGCGGACAACCGCGCCATGGTCGATGCGCTCAAAGCCAGCCACGGCAAGGCCAAGGGCGTGGCCACGGTCAAACGCAGCATCTCCGATGCCGAGCTGCAGGAACTGCACGACGCCGGCGTGCGCGGCGTGCGCTTCAACTTCGTCAAGCGCCTGGTGGACTTCACGCCCAAGGACGAGCTGATGGAGATCGCCGGCCGCATCCACAAGCTCGGCTGGCACGTGGTGATCTACTTCGAGGCGGTGGACCTGCCCGAGCTGTGGGACTTCTTCACCCAGCTGCCCACCACGGTGGTGGTAGACCACATGGGCCGCCCGGATGTGAGCAAGCCGGTGGATGGCCCCGAGTTCGCGCTGTTCCTGAAATTCATGCGTGAGCACCCCAACGTGTGGAGCAAGGTGAGCTGCCCCGAGCGCCTGTCGGTGGCCGGCCCCAAGGCACTGAACGGCGAGCAGGCGGCCTACCAGGACGTGGTGCCGTTTGCGCGCAAGGTGGTCGAGGAGTTCCCCGACCGCGTGCTCTGGGGCACCGACTGGCCGCACCCCAACCTCAAGGACCACATGCCCGACGACGGCCTGCTGGTGGACTTCATCCCGCACATCGCGCCCACGGCCGAGCTGCAAAAGAAGCTGCTGGTGGACAATCCCACGCGCCTGTACTGGCCCGAATTGGCCCAGGGCTGAAGGAGCACACCATGGCATTGCACAAACCCTACAAGGACGTGCCCGGCACGACCATCTTCGACGCCGAGCAGTCGCGCCTGGGCTACCACCTGAACCAGTTCTGCATGTCGCTCATGAAGGCCGAGAACCGCGCGCGGTTTTTGGCCAACGAGCGCGGCTACCTGGACGAGTGGCCCATGACCGAAGACCAGAAGCTGGCCGTGCTCGCACGCGACCTGAACCGCTGCATCGCGCTGGGCGGCAACATCTACTTCCTGGCCAAGATCGGCGCGACCGACGGACGGTCCTTCCAGCAGATGGCCGGCTCCATGACCGGCATGACGGAAGAGGAATACCGCAACATGATGATCGGCGGCGGCCGCTCGGCCGAGGGCAACCGCTACGTCGGCGAAGACGGCGACGCACAGGCGCACCGACAACCCCAAGGAGCCGCCGGCAAGAAGCCGGCCGGACACTGACATGGCCAAGATCACCGCATCCGTCTACACCTCGCACGTGCCCGCCATCGGCGCGGCGCTCGACCTGGGCAAGCAGGGCGAGCCCTACTGGCAGCCGCTCTTCAAGGGCTACGACTTCTCCAAGGCATGGGAGAAGGCCAACAAGCCCGACGTCGTGTTCCTGGTCTTCAACGACCACGCCACCGCGTTCAGCCTGGACATGATCCCCACGTTCGCCATCGGCACGGCCGCGTCCTACCAGCCCGCCGACGAGGGCTGGGGCCCGCGCCCCGTGCCCACGGTGTACGGGCACCCCGAGCTGGCCGCGCACATCGCGCAGTCGGTCATCCAGGACGACTTCGACCTCACCATCGTCAACCGCATGGATGTGGACCACGGCCTCACCGTGCCGCTGTCGCTGATGTTCGGCCAGCCCGAGCAGTGGCCCTGCAAGGTCATCCCGTTCGCGGTCAACGTGGTGCAGTACCCCGTGCCGTCGGGCAACCGGTGCTTTCAGATCGGCAAGGCCATCCGCAAGGCGATCGAGTCGTTCGATGAAGACCTCAACGTGCAGATCTGGGGCACGGGCGGCATGAGCCACCAGCTGCAGGGCCCGCGCGCCGGCCTCATCAACAAGGACTGGGACAACAAGTTCCTGGACCGCCTGATCGCCGAGCCCGCCGAACTGGCCCAGGTGCCGCACATCGAATACGTGCGCGAAGCCGGCAGCGAAGGCATCGAGCTCGTGATGTGGCTCATCGCCCGGGGCGCCATGAGCGATGTAGCCGGCACCGGCCCCGCGCCCAAGGTGGCGCACCGCTTCTTCCACGTGCCCGCCAGCAATACGGCAGTGGGGCACCTGATCCTCGAGAACCAATAAATTCAAGGAACCCGACATGACCATCAAAGTCGCACTCGCAGGCGCTGGCGCCTTCGGCATCAAGCATCTGGACGGCATTAAAAACATCGACGGCGTCGAAGTCATCTCCCTCATCAGCCGCGACCTGGCCAAGACCCAGGAAGTGGCCGACAAGTACGGCATCCAGCACGTCAGCACCGACCTGAACGATGCGCTGGCCATCCAGGAGGTGGACGCCGTGATCCTGTGCACCCCCACGCAGATGCACGCCGAGCAGAGCATCGCCTGCCTGAAGGCCGGCAAGCACGTGCAGGTGGAGATCCCGCTGGCAGATAGCTTGAAGGGCGCGCAGGAAGTCGTCGCCACGCAAAAGGACAAAGGCCTGGTGGCCATGTGCGGCCACACGCGCCGTTTCAACCCCAGCCACCAGTACGTGCACCAGAAGGTCCAGGCAGGCGAGTTCAACATCCAGCAGATGGATGTGCAGACCTACTTCTTTCGCCGCACCAACACCAACGCGCTGGGCCAGGCCCGCAGCTGGACGGACCACCTGCTGTGGCACCACGCCGCGCACACGGTGGATTTGTTCGCCTACCAGGCGGGCAGTCCCATCGTCAAAGCCAACGCCATCCAGGGCCCCATCCACCCGGTGCTGGGCATCGCGATGGACATGAGCATCCAGCTCAAGGCAGAGAACGGCGCCATCTGCACGCTGTCGCTCTCGTTCAACAACGACGGCCCGCTGGGCACGTACTTCCGCTACATCGGCGACACCGCCACCTACCTGGCGCGCTACGACGACCTGTACAACGGCAAGGACGAGAAGATCGACGTGAGCCATGTCGACGTGTCGATGAACGGCATCGAGCTGCAGGACCGCGAGTTCTTCGCCGCCATCCGCGAAGGCCGCGAACCCAACTCCAGCGTGGGCCGCGTGCTGGCGTGCTATGAGGTGCTGCACGGGTTGGAGCAGCAGCTCAACGGCTAGAGCCGCCCGGTTCTCGCCATGGGGCCCATCGCCCACCCCGCCGAATAGAATGATTCGGTCAGCGGGGTGGGCTTTTTTATGGGCACTGCGGAGGCGGCTTTTGGAACATGGCGTGAACATTCGTGGACAACAACGTCCCGGCAAGCTTGGTAGACCACCGGCGCAAGCCGAGATTCGCGAAAGCAGGGTGGGACTGGGATATGGCATCTAAACGCAGTCTCAGCAAGCGCGAACCACCGCCCAGCAGCTTTTCGGCACTGGTGGCCGACATCCGTCATGTGCACGCACAGTGCGCCGCGCAGGCGACACGTGCCGTCAACATCAGCCTGACGTTTCGCAACTGGCTGATCGGTGCGCACATCCATCACTACGAACTACAGGGCGCGGACCGCGCCACTTACGGCGACAAGCTGCTTCACAAACTGGCCGAGCAACTCACACAAGGCAAGGTCAGCAACTGCGACCGGCGCCAGCTCTACCGCTATTTGCGCTTCTATCGCCTTTATCCAGGCATTGTGGGGGCGCTGTCCCCACAATTCGCCGAGTTGCAGCCACCTACAGCCAACGCGCAAGTAAAAGTGGGGACAGCGTCCCCACTTTTGGGGACGGAAGCGGGCGCTGGCGACCCATTGCAGTTGCTCACCCGCCTGTCGTACAGCCACATCGAGGAGCTGGTAGGCCTGGAAGACCCGGCGCAACGCAGCTTCTACGAAACCGAGGCATTGCGCGGCAACTGGTCGGTGCGCGAACTCAAGCGCCAGATCAGCACGCTGTACTACCAGCGCAGCGGCCTCTCCACCGACAAGACGACCCTGTCACAGCGGGCCCACGCCAAAGCCGAGCGGGCCGATCCTCAGCAAATCATCCGCGATCCCTACGTCTTTGAATTTCTGGGCCTGAAGCCTCAGGAGACCGTGACCGAAGGCCAGCTTGAGGATGCGCTACTCGACAAGCTGCAAGCTTTTTTGCTGGAACTGGGTCACGGCTTTTGCTTTGAGGCACGGCAAAAGCGCGTGGTGATGGGCGGCGAACACTTCTTTGTGGATCTGGTTTTCTATCACCGTGTGCTCAAGTGCCATGTGCTCATCGAGCTGAAGAACGATGCCTTCAAACACGAAAACCTGGGGCAGCTGAACGCCTATGTCAGCTACTACAAGCACAACCACATGACCGAGGGCGACCAGCCGCCCATCGGCATATTGCTGTGCACGCGCAAGAACACCGAGCTGGTGCAGTACGCGTTGGCAGACATGAGCAACAAGCTCTTTGTGTCGCGCTACCAGGTGCAGCTACCAGGCACGGAGGAGATGGCGGCTTTCTTGCACAGGGCCGTGGAGGAGTTGGGGGGCGGGAATGAATGAGCGGGCAAAGGCGAGTTGGGCGAGTTGGGCGAATTGAAGAACAACCATGACGGAGCCGCCGGCCGGTCATTGCGCTCTTGGTACGGTCGTCGCTCAATATTTATGCCCCCAAAGGCCCCTGCTGCGCATCTGACGGGCGCAAGCAGCTATCAAATCAATAGCTGCTCTTTATTGGCCGACGTACGCCACCTGCGCAGCGCCTGGACGCAAGGCGCGCCGTCGATCAGATGGTTCAGATCGGCGCGTAGCTGCCCGTGCCGCCTGGCCAGGCCGTGAGCACTTCGTACCCGTCGGGCGTCACCGCCACCATGTGCTCCCACTGGGCGGACAGCGAGCGGTCCTTGGTCACCACGGTCCAGCCGTCGGCCAGCTCCTTGGTTTCGCGCCCGCCGGCGTTGAGCATGGGCTCGATGGTGAAGACCATGCCGGCCTCCAGCGTGAGGCCGGTGCCGCGCTGGCCGTAGTGCAACACGTTCGGTACGTCGTGATAAATCTGCCCGATGCCGTGGCCGCAGTACTCGCGCACCACGCTGAAGCGCTCGCGCTGCGCCACCGTCTGGATCGCGTGACCGACGTCGCCCAGCGTGGCCCCGGGCCGCACCTGCCGGATGCCTGCGCACAGGGCTTCGTACGTCGTTTCCACCAGGCGCCGGGCGAGCGTGCTGGGCGCACCGACGAAGTACATGCGGCTGGTGTCGCCGTACCAGCCGTCCTTGATCACGGCCACATCGATGTTGACGATGTCGCCCTTCTTCAGGATCTTGTCGTGCGACGGAATGCCGTGGCAGACCACCTGGTTGACCGAGGTGAGGATGGTCTTGGGGTACCCCAGGTAACCCACGTTGGCCGGCACCGCGCCCTGTACGTTCACGATGTGATCGTGGCAGATGCGGTCCAGTTCTTCGGTGCTCACGCCGGGCACCACGTGGGGCTCGATCCTGTGCAGCACCTCGGCGGCCAGTTGCGCGGCGCGGCGCGACAGGGCCAGTTCGTCTGCCGACTTGATGGGGACGCTGCGCGCCATCAGTGCTTCCCGTTGCCCACGGCGCGGGGTTTGTCCGGCAGGCCGTCCACCGCCATGGCGATGTCCAGGCCGCCCGCCATTTCGGCCCGCACCAGCAGCTGGCAGATCTCGCGGTGGTCGAGCTCGGGGTGCATCTCGGTCAGCATGCCCACCCGCATCCAGTGCTCGGCCTGCGCGTTGATGGAGCGGCTCAGTGCCGTGCCTGCGACCCGCAGGTTCTCGTGCATCTGGTCGGAAATTTTGACGATACCCATGGATTGGTCTCTACATAAAACGTATACGAATTATATATAAAACGTGTAGCGACGTCTTAAGATGACGCACAGCATGGGTTGACCACAATGGGCGGTCCGCCGTGCCGCTGCCTCTGCGGCCCACGCACGCCACCGCAACACCAGGACCAGCCACCCATGGGTTCATCGCCTCCCGTGACCTTTCGCCCCTTCGCCGGGCCGTCGGATTTTCCGGCCATGGTCGCCTGCGCCAACGCCAGCTTTGCGCTCGATGAGACCCGGTTCTTCCGCACCGTGGACGACGTGGCGCGCGACTACGCCGCATTCACCGCGTGCGTGCCGCAGCACGACGTGTGGATCGCGCAGGCGGGAGACAACATCGCCGGCTATGTGCGCGCCTGGCACTGGGAGCAGGTCGACGGGCTGCAGCTGTACGGGCAGTTCGCCGTGGTCGCACCGCCGTGGCGCCGGCGCGGCATCGGCACGCAACTGCATGCGTGGCTGGAGGCGCGGCAGCGCGCCATGGCCGCGGCCCGGGGCCACCCCGGCCCGCATGCGCACCACGCCTTCGTCACCCAAGGCGAAAGCGCGCGCGCGGCGCTGCTGGAAAAATCCGGCTACCGGCCCGAGCGCTATTTCTTCACCATGGTGCGCCCCACGTTGAACGACATCGCCGACTTCGCGCTGCCTGCCGGCGTGGAAGTGCGCGCGGTGCAGCCCGACCACTACCGCGCCATCCGCGAGGCGCACCACCGTGCGTTCCGGTCGCACTGGGGTGTCGCGCCGCCGGACGACGATGACTACGAACGCTGGCTGGACAGCCCCGTCTTTCAGCCGCACCTGTGGCAGGTGGCCTGGGATGTGGCCACGAACGAAGTGGCGGGCCAGGTGCGCGCGTACATCGACACCACGTGGAATGCGGGCAACGCACGCCAGCGCGGCTGGACGGAGTTCATCAGCGTGGACGAGCGCTGGCGCCGCCGGGGCCTGGCGCGTGCGCTGATCTCGCGCAGCCTGCGGGCGCAGGCCGGCGCGGGCATGCACGAGTCCGGGCTGGGCGTGGACAGCACCAACGCCCATGGTGCCCGGGGCATCTATGAAGACTGCGGATTCATCGTCGAGCAGCGCAACTGCGTGTTCCGCAAGCCCCTGCTCCTGGACCGCACGCACGAGCCGCGGAGCCCCGACGCGCCTGCGCGTTAGTCAGTTCGACAGGTCCCTCGACAGCACGATGAGCCCCCACACCGCCACCACCAGCTGCACCAGGTTGAGCAGCAGCGCCGTGGCATGGATGCGGCGGAACTGCTGCACCGCCCCCGCATGGCCCGCTTCGATCCGGCTGCCCAGATGCAGCATCACCGGCAGCAGACGCCGGCGCAAGAGCGTGGCCGTGGCAGCCAGCACGGCGGCACCCACTGCAAACGCCCACCGGCCCCACAGCGCATAGCTGACCGCAGCGCCCAGTGCCACCCAGAAAGCCGCCTGGTAGTACACGTTGAAGAAGCCGCGCACGAACCGGGCGTCCAGCGGCTCGTCGTGCCGCAGTATCAAAAGCGGCAGGCCCCCCAGCAGGAAGTAGCCCGTGTTGACCAGCATGGCCACGGTGAAGAACAGCGCGGGGTAGATCGCGGAGGGCATGGCACTTCTCCTGGGCAGGGCGGGCTCGCTGCGGCGGGGCGATGGGGCCGCGAACGGCCTTGCGTAATGTATCTCTGGCGGGCGCGCAGGGGTGCGGCCTGCGTGCTGCCCGCCTGTACAGGCGCGCAGATGTTGGCAACAATGGCCCGCCATGCCAGCCCCCACTTTCTTCGCCACGCCCGCCGCCTTCCGCCGATGGCTGCAGCAGCACGCCGCGCAGTCCACCGAGCTGCTGGTGGGCTTTCACAAGGTCGGCTCGGGCCGCCCCTGCATGACATGGTCCGAATCGGTGGACGAGGCGCTGTGCTTTGGCTGGATCGACGGCGTGCGCCGGCGCATCGACGAGCACAGCTATTCCATCCGCTTCACGCCACGCAAGCCATCGTCCATCTGGAGCGCGGTGAACATCGCCAAGATGGAGCAGTTGCAGGCGGTTGGCCGCATGACGCCCGCGGGCCTGGCGGCCTTCAGCCACCGCAAGTCCGACAAGTCCGCCATCTACTCGCACGAGCAGGCCGCAGCCGCCGAGCTGCCCGCGCCGCAGTTGCGCGAGTTCCAACGCCACAAGAAGGCCTGGCAGTTCTTCGAGGCCGCACCGGCGGGATATCGCAAATCGATGCTGCACTGGGTGACATCGGCCAAGCGTGCCGAAACCCGCGATTCGCGGTTTGCGCAATTGCTGGCCGCTTCGCAAGCGGGCGAACGGATCGACCTGTGGACGGGGCGGGCCGCGGCATTGGCTGCCAAGGCTTGAGGGCGCCTGCTTGTCGTAAGCTTGCGCCATGCAACAAAGAAACCTTGGACCTTTCTCCGTCTCGGCCATCGGGCTGGGCTGCATGAACCTCTCGCACGCCTACGGCGCGCCGGTGTCGGCCGAGCAGGGCGAGCGCGTGCTGCTGGCCGCGCTCGATGCCGGCGTGACGCTGTTCGACACCGCCACGCTGTATGGCTTCGGCGCCAACGAAACACTGGTGGGCCGCGTGATGAAGAGCCACCGCAGCCGCTTCACCCTGGCGAGCAAATGCGGCATGCAGGGCGTGGATGTGGCCGGCGACGGCAAGCTGGTGCGCGTGATCGACGGCCGCCCCGCCACGCTGCGCCAGACCTGCGAAGACAGCCTGCGCCGCCTGCAGACCGACGTGATCGACCTGTACTACCTGCACCGCTGGGACAAGAAGGTGCCCATCGAAGACAGCGTGGGTGCCTTGGCAGACCTGGTGCGCGCGGGCAAGATCCGCAGCATCGGCCTGTCCGAAGTGTCTGCCGCCACCCTGCGCCGCGCGCACGCGGTGCACCCCATCGCGGCGGTGCAGACCGAGTATTCGCTGTGGACCCGCAACCCCGAGATCGCCGTGCTCGACGCCTGCCGCGAGCTGGGCACCGCCTTCGTCGCCTTCAGCCCCGTGGCGCGGGGTTTCCTCTGCGGCGAACTCACGGACGTGAGCACGCTGGACGCCAAGGACATCCGCCGCGCCATGCCGCGTTTTGCACCCGATGCCTATGCTGCCAACCTGCAACTGCTGACCGGCTACCAGGCCATCGCGCGCGAGGTGGGCTGCACCCCCGCGCAACTGGCGCTGGCGTGGTTGCTGCACCGGGGCGAGCAAATCATCCCCATCCCCGGAACGACGAGCGTGGAGCACCTGCTGGACGATGTGGGCGCGGCCGGCGTGCAGCTGGATGCGGCGGTGATCGCACGGCTCGATGCGCTGATCAATGAGCGCACGGTGGTGGGCCCGCGGTACAGCGCGCAGAGTGCGGGTGAGGTGGATACCGAGACATTCGAAAGCCGCGCGGCGTAGCGGGTGCTGAAAAGACAAGGGCCCGGAGCATCACTGCTCCGGGCCCTTGCCTTTGGGTTGTTGAAAACCTCAACGTCCGCGCAGATTCCCCTTGTCATCCGCAATCACGATCTCCACGCGACGATTCATCGCGCGGCCCTCCGGCGATGCGTTGTCGGCCACGGGGTGGGCCTTGCCGTAGCCGCGGGCCGTGATGCGGCTGGTGTCCACGCCGCGCACCACCAGAGCGTCGCGCACGGCCTGGGCGCGACGGTCGGACAGGTCCTGGTTGTAGCTGTCGGAGCCCACGCTGTCGGTGTAGCCCTCGATCAGCAGCTTGCGGTCCGGGAACTGCTTCAAGAAGTTGGCCAGCTTTTCCAGGCGCGGTGCGGCCTGGGGTGAGAGCTCGGCCTTGTTGAAGGCGAACAGCACGTCGCCCAGCGTGACCAGCAGACCGCGTTCGGTCTGCTGCGCTTCCATGTCGCGCAGCTGGGCTTCCAGCGCGCGCACGCGGTCCTGGGCGGCATTGGCCTGGGCCATGGCGGCGGTGGCATTGGCCTGCTGCTGGGCGGCGCGTTGCTCGGCGCTCATGGCCTGGGCCTGGGCCTGCTGGGCGCGCAGGCGGGCCTGGTCGGCCTCCTGGGTGCGGGCCTGCAGGCGGATGCGGTCGGCCTCGCTGCCGGCTTGCTGGATGTTGGCATCGAGCTGGCGTGCGCGGGCGGTGTTGGTCGCGATCTCGGCACGCTGGCGGGCGATGTAGGCCAGGTGGTTGGTTTCCGATTCGTCGTGGTCGTCGGCCCATTCACGGTCGGCGCGGGCCAGGGCTTCGGTGGCTTGCTTGAGCTCCACGGCGGCGTACTGGTTCACGGCGGGGTCGCCCGCAGCGGCGGTGACGGCAGAGCGGGCTTGCTCCAGGGCGGGCAGGGGTGCGGTGCTGGCGCAGGCGGCGAGCAGGCCCACGGCGATCAGGCTGGAGCACAGGGCGGTGGTACGGTGGATCAATTGGCGCATGGTGGGATGTCCCTTCAAATGTCGTTCAGGCGGTCAGTGGCGAGGCGCGGCGCAAGGCGTGCGACGGCGCTCAGCGGGGAGACCGGCGGTTGATTTCTTCCTGCAGCGCACGGATGCTGTCCTGCACCTGGGCCAGGTTGGTCGCGTTGCGGGCCGCATCGGCACGGGTCTCGGCCACGCGGGCATCGACTTCTGCTTCGGCTGCCAGGCGGCGGGCGTTCTTGTAGTCGCCCTGGGTCATGGACTTCTCGGCCTGGATGAGCTTTTCCTGCGCACGCTGCAGGTCGACCGGTGCATTGGCGGCCACGGTGGGCGCTGCCGCGACACGGTTGACCGTGGTGCGGGTCACGGCCATCTGCTCGGTGGGGGCGGGGGTGGAAGAGCATGCCGCCAGGGCGCCCAGCGCAAGGGCTGCAGCGGTGGTTCGGATGAGTGCGGTCGAGTGCATGGTGTAGTGAACTCCTGCTGGAAGTGGTGTAGTGACGGTGGCCAGCGGCTGTGCCGCGAGGGCACGTTGTGCGGTGCTGGCACCGGAGACCAGGGGTGGCCCTGGTGTGCCTGCATTGTTGGCGGCGGGCCGTGGAGGGGGCGTAGGTACTGCCTCTGTATTCCTGTGGGCGAAGTCTTACGAACTCTTGCAATTGCATGCGCTGCTGCATTCACATTCACATTCACATTTGCATTTGCGGCTTTGCGTTGATGGGTGGCGCAGGAGTGCGCGGCTGAGTCCTACGGCTTGACGGGCATCAACATGGCACGCTAGTCACTTGGTAGCGAAGGTGTGCTGCGGGCGGCCAGCGATGTGCCGCGCCCAATCGTGCGCGGACCATGCTGAAAGCCGTGCCAGTGGGCTCGAAAGACCGTTGACACTGTTTGTCAAACGGGCTTGTTCTGCACGCCAGCACCTGACGTCTCGGCCGGGCTTTCTTGCTGGACCATGCCTGTAGGTCGGCTGAGCCAGCCTGCGATGGCGCCGTGTGCGGTGTCTGGTGGTGGTGCTGGCAGTTGCGGGCGCTCTTCGCTTTTCGTGAACATCGGCCAGGTGCAGCGCTTGCAGCGCTTGCAGCGCTTGCAGCGCGTGCAGCGCGGGCCCTGTGCCGATCCAATGCAAGGAGCAGCGTTGAGCATGCAAGATTTCCCCTTCATGACCTGGGTCCGCGAGACCACCGTCATCGGCATTCCGTTGTGGAGCCTGCTGCTGGCACTGGCCGCAGCCGTCACCACCTACTTTGCGATCATGGTGGTGCTGCACCTGCTCACGCGGCGTGCCCGCAGCTGGGCCAGCCGCTCAGGTAGCGCCACCGCGCACACGGTGGCCGATGTGCTCGCCGGCACCAGCCGGCTTCTGGTGTTGCTGGTCGCACTGCTGGTGGGGGCCAACTTTCTGGACCTGCCCCTGCGCTGGGAAACGCGGCTGAGCCAGCTGTGGTTCGTAGCGGTGGCGCTGCAGCTGGGCCTGTGGGGCATGCGCGCCATTGGCTTGGGTGTGGGCCGCTACGTGCAGCGGCACAGCTCCAGCGGCATGACGCAGGTCAGCGCGTCGGCCACGCTGCTGTCCTGGGGCCTGCGCACGCTGCTGTGGAGCGTGGTGGCGCTGGCCATCCTGTCCAACCTGGGGGTCAACATCACTGCCTTCATCGCCAGCCTGGGTGTGGGCGGCATTGCGGTGGCGCTGGCGGTGCAGAACATCCTGGGCGACTTGTTCGCATCGCTGGCCATCGCGGTGGACAAGCCCTTCGAGGTGGGCGACTTCATCGTGGTGGGCAATGTGTCGGGCACGGTGCAGGTCATCGGCCTCAAGACCACGCGCATCCGCAGCCTGCAGGGCGAGCAGATCGTGATGTCCAACACCGACCTGCTCAAGCAGACCATCAGCAACTACCGCATGCTGGAGAAGCGGCGCATCGTCTTCCAGTTCGGCGTGTCGTACGCGACCACGCCCGAGCAGGCCGAGGCGATCCCCGGCGTGGTGCGCAGGCTCATCGAGGCGCACCCTGAGCTGCGGCTGGACCGCGTGCACTTCAAGTCGTTCGGCGAGAGTTCTCTGCAATACGAAGTGGTCTACATCGTGCAGGACCCGGCGTTCAACCTGTACATGGACCTGCAGCAGTCCATCAACCTGGCGCTGATGCGGGAGTTCAAGGCCATGGGGGTGGCGTTTGCGTTTCCGACGAGCACGGTCCACATTGCGCGAGACCGGCCTGCGGCTGCCGCGAGCGTGGCGGCAGAAGCGCGGCAGGCGGAACAGGTAGAGCATGTGGAGCCGGGAGGGGCCGGCGAGGTCCTCAGTCGTTCAACACAAAACCGATCCTGACCTCGCGACAGGGGCCGTGTGCTTCCACGCTGATATCGGCGCTCCACACATCGGGGTGCTCGCAGCGCATGTGGCGAAAGTGAGACCCGGCGCCCGCAACCTGGGCCGGGTCTCCACTGCAAGCCAGTGGCGCCATGGCGGCAGCGTGCTTTAGCAACGCGACATCGGGGTCCATGTAGCTGCCGTAGTCCATGGCGACATACGGCACGCCTTCGCCATCGCGCCCCTTCCAGTGAAAGCGCGCGGGGCGGCATTCTGCAAAGGTGGGCGTGGCATCGCGGACGCTTTCAGGCACGCCGACGTAGTACAGCGGCCATCCTGGCCTGACGTCGCTGACTTCGAACAGCATCCACAGGCCCAGCAGGGCAGTCGGCGGCAGGATCAGGCACGCGAGAACAAGGCCCTTCACCCATCCTGGCAGCTTCGGTGTTGGGTCATTCATTACGGGGCACGAGCAGCTGCAGGGTTCCAAAAAAAGGCCGGCGACCCTTGCGGATAGCCGGCCTGAACGGGTAGTTGCAGACTTAGCGCTTCTTTCTCAACCGGCTGTGTCCGTTTGCCATCACTTGGCGACGACGCGCACCATCTCCAGGCACTTGTTCGAGTAGCCCCATTCGTTGTCGTACCAGGACACGATCTTCACGAAGGTGCCATCGAGCGCAATGCCGGCATCCGCGTCGAAGATCGACGTGCGGGTGTCGCCGCGGAAGTCGGTGGCCACCACCTTGTCTTCGGTGTAGCCCAGCACGCCCTTGAGCGCGCCTTCGGACTGGGCCTTCATCTCGGCCTTGATCTCATCGTACGTGGCGGCCTTGTCCAGCTCCACGGTCAGGTCCACCACCGACACGTCGGAGGTGGGCACGCGGAAGGACATGCCGGTCAGCTTCTTGTTCAGGGCAGGGATCACCACGCCCACGGCCTTGGCAGCGCCGGTGCTCGAAGGGATGATGTTCTCCAGGATCCCGCGGCCGCCGCGCCAGTCCTTGTTGGACGGGCCGTCCACGGTCTTTTGCGTGGCGGTGGCGGCGTGCACCGTGGTCATCAGGCCGCGCTTGATGCCCCACTTGTCGTTGAGCACCTTGGCCACGGGGGCCAGGCAGTTGGTGGTGCACGAGGCGTTGGACACGATGGCCTGGCCGGCGTAGGTGTCGTGGTTCACGCCGAACACGAACATCGGCGTGTCGTCCTTGGACGGGGCCGACAGGATGACCTTCTTGGCGCCGGCATCGATGTGCTTTTGCGCGGTGACCTTGTCCAGGAACAGGCCGGTGGATTCGATCACCACATCGGCGCCGACTTCGTTCCACTTGAGGTTGGCAGGGTCGCGCTCTTGCGTCAGGCGGATCTTCTTGCCGTTGACGATCAGGGTATTGCCCTCGACCGACACGGTGCCCTGAAAGCGGCCGTGCACCGAGTCGTACTGCAGCATGTACGCCAGGTAGTCAGGCTCCAGCAGGTCGTTGATGCCCACGACTTCGATGTCGCTGAAGTTCTGGACGGCGGAGCGCAGCACGTTGCGGCCGATGCGGCCGAAGCCGTTGATACCAATCTTGATCGTCATAGCTTGTCATCTCTCCAAGGTTGCAAAGTCGAAAAATCAGGAATCTGCCGCAACGCGCCCCCCGGCGGCAGGGCGCGCAGCGGGCTGGACGGGTCAGCGTGCATTCTTGGCGGGCTTGAGCCGTGCGGCGCCGACGGCAACCAGCACCGCGTCGGCGACGTTCTCTTCGGTAAAGCCGAAGTGCTTGAACAGCACGGGCGCGGGAGCCGATTCGCCATAGGTGTCGATGCCGACGACAGCGGCGCAGCCGTACTTCCACCAGCCGTCGGTCACGCCCATTTCCACGGCCACGCGGGGCACGCCGGCGGGCAGCACGCTGCTCTTGTACTTGGCATCTTCGCGGTCGAACGTGGTCGTGCTGGGCATGGAGACCACGCGCACAGCCACTTTCTTGTCGGCCAGCAGGCGCTGGGCCTTCAGGGCCAGTTGCACTTCGGAGCCGGTGGCGATGATCACGGCCACGGCCTTCTTGTTCAGGCCCACGTCGGCGGGTTCGGACAGCACATACGCGCCGCGGCTGATGTCGCCCAGGTCGCGCTTGGGGGCGTAGGGCAGGTTCTGGCGCGACAGCAGCAGGGCGGTGGGCTTGTTGCGGTTGGACAGGGCCACGCTCCAGGCCACGGCGGTTTCGGCCGTGTCACCGGGGCGCCACACATCCAGGTTGGGGATCAGGCGCAGGCTGGCGGCGTGTTCGATGGACTGGTGGGTGGGGCCGTCTTCGCCCAGGCCGATGGAGTCGTGCGTGAACACGTGGATCACGCGCTGCTTCATCAGCGCGGCCATGCGGATGGCGTTGCGGCTGTAGTCGCTGAAGGTCAGGAACGTGCCGCCGTAGGGGATGAAGCCGCCGTGCAGCGCGATGCCGTTCATGATCGCGGCCATGCCGAATTCGCGCACGCCGTAGTTGATGTGGCGGCCACCGATCTTCTGGCCGCCTTCGACTTCGGTCTGCACCACGTTGCCCTGCATGTCAAAGCGCAGGTTGGGGGTGCTCTTGGTGTTGGTGAGGTTGGAGCCGGTCAGGTCGGCGCTGCCGCCCAGCAGCTCGGGCAGGGCCGCGGTGAAGGCTTCCAGCGCCAGCTGGCTCGCCTTGCGGCTGGCCACGGTTTCGCCCTTGGTGTGGGCAGCGACCACGGTGTCCACGGCCACTTGCGCGAAGTTGGCGGGCAGGTTGCCTTCCATGCGGCGCGTCAGTTCTGCCGACAGCTCGGGGAAGGCCGCGGTGTAGGCGGCAAAGCGCTCGTTCCAGGCGGCTTCGACGTTCTGGCCGTTGGCCTTGCCGTCCCAGTCGGCGTACACGTCTTCAGGCACCACGAAGGGCTCGCTGCTCCAGCCCAGGGCTTCGCGCGTGAGCTTGATTTCCTCGGCGCCCAGCGGCTCGCCGTGGGCCTTGGCGGTGTTGGCGCGGTTGGGGCTGCCCTTGCCGATGTGCGTCTTGCACACGATGAGGGTGGGGCGCTCTGTCTGCTTCTTGGCCTCGGCAATCGCGGCGGCCACCTTGTCGGCGTCGTGGCCGTCGATGGGGCCGATCACGTTCCAGCCGCTGGCCACAAAGCGCAGGGGGGTGTTGTCGGCAAACCAGGGGGCGACCTGGCCGTCGATGCTGATGCCGTTGTCGTCGTACAGGGCGATCAGCTTGTTGAGCTTCCAGGCGCCGGCCAGGGACACGGCCTCGTGGCTGATACCTTCCATCAGGCAGCCGTCGCCCAGGAAGACGTAGGTGTTGTGGTCCACCACCGCGTGGCCTTCGCGGTTGAACTCGCTGGCCAGCAGCTTTTCAGCCAGCGCAAAGCCCACGGCGTTGGTGATGCCCTGGCCCAGCGGGCCGGTGGTGGTCTCGACGCCGGCGGTGTAGCCCACTTCGGGGTGGCCGGGGGTCTTGCTGTGCAGCTGGCGGAAGTTCTTGAGTTCTTCGATCGGCAGGTCGTAGCCGGTGAGGTGCAGCAGCGCGTACAGCAGCATGGAACCGTGGCCGTTGGAGAGCACGAAGCGGTCGCGGTCGAACCACTGGGGGTTGGCGGGGTTGTGCTTGAGGTGGCGGCCCCACAGTGCCGCTGCCATGTCGGCCATGCCCATGGGGGCGCCGGGGTGGCCGGAGTTGGCTTGTTGAACTGCGTCCATGGCCAATGCGCGGATTGCATTTGCCATCTGTTGGGATTGCTGCGGGGTATGGGCCATGGGGTGTGCGGGTTCGGGTGGGAGGGGTGGGATTTCAGGGGGAAACCCGGCATTTTACCGGCCCTGCTTTCCCGCGCCCGAACCGGCAGGGCCGAACCCTTGGCGAAGCAGCGCCGGCGCTGCGATGCACTACAGTGCGGGCCATGCAAGGACTGCACCTCACCGCCGATCTCCGGGACTGCCGCTGTGCCCCCGTGTGGCTGCTGGACGCCGCCGCGCTGGGCCAGGCCTGCGCCGACGCCGTGCGCCACGCCGGGCTGCAGCCCGTGGGCCAGGTGTTTCATGAATTCCCGGCCACAGCGCACGGCCCGGGCGGGGTGACAGCTACGATTTTGCTAGCTGAGTCGCACCTGTGCGTGCACACCTGGCCCGAGCAGCGCGCCGTCACGCTCGATGTCTACGTGTGCAATTTCGGCGCCGACCATTCGGACAAGGCGCGGGCGCTGATGGATGCGCTGCTGGCGTTGTTCGAGCCGTCTTCGGTGCAGCGCCACGCGCTGCAACGGGGCGCCGTGCCGGAGCTGGCGGCATGAGCGCGATGAACCCGGCCGTCCCTTCCCAGGTCCCCGCGCTGCTGCTGGCCGCCGGCCGCGGCGAGCGCATGCGCCCGCTGACCGACAGCACCCCCAAGCCGCTGCTCGCGGTGCAAGGGCTGCCGCTGCTGGAGTGGCATCTGCAGGCGTTGCAGGATGCGGGCGTGCAGCGGGCCGTCATCAACACCGCCTGGCTCGGGTCGCAGATCAGCGAGCGGTTTACGGATGTTTTTGGCCTCCACCGCTTGCTGGACGGGCGCAAGCCGCTATCAATTTCATACTCCCACGAGGGTGTGGACTTCGGTGGTGCGCTTGAAACCGCCGGCGGCATCGCCCGCGCGCTGCCCCAGCTGGGGCCGGTGTTCTGGCTGGCGGCGGGCGATGTCTTTGCGCCCGACTTCGTGTTCGACAGCGGCGCAGTGCAGGCTTTTGCCGCCAGCGACCGCCTGGCGCACCTGTGGCTGGTGCCTAACCCGGCGCACAATCCGCGGGGCGACTTCGGCTTGTCGCCAGAGGGGCTGGCGCTGAACCTCGCACCCGGCGATCCTGCGCCCCGCTACACCTACAGCACCATCGCCCTGCTGCGCGCAGAGCTGTTCGCGCTGCCTTGGTGCGACATTCCGGCCGGCAACCCGCAGGGCATTCAGGCGCCGCTGGCCCCGCTGCTGCGCCGCGCCATGGACCAGGGCCGTGTCAGCGCAGAGATCTACCCCGGCCGCTGGACGGACGTGGGCACGCCCGAGCGGCTGGCAGAGCTCAACCGCTGACGCGGCGGCGCAGGCGCGGTCACTGCGTGGCCGTGGCGGGGCCGGAGTAGGCAGGCTGCACCGCAATGGCAGGGCCATTTTCACACCCGCGAAACAGCCACTGGCTGGGAATGAAGCGCGCATCCGGGCCGTCGGGCGCGGGCTTGCCCACCTCCGCCTGCACGTCGTAGGGGATGTGCGGCACCTGGAACAGGGCCAGTTGGCCCTTCTTGCACGCCATGGCCGGAATCAGCTTGTGGGGCACCCATGCCTGGCTCGCGTTGTCGTACCGGTACAGCGGCCCGATCTGCTGGTCCTGGGCCAGCTCCACGCGCATCGGCACCACCTGCAGCGCGCTGGCCCAGACCGAGGCCACCTGCACCGGTTCCGCGAACCGCACGGCCTCCAGCCCGTAGAGCGCCAAAGGACGGCCCGGTGCGCCCTTGTCGAACGGGTCGTTGCGGTTGATGAGGCTGCCCGCAGGGATCAGCAGTTCGCCATACTGAAAGTCCTGCGGCAGCACGAACTTCTCCCGGCTCGCACGCACCACCGCGCCATCCTGCCGCGCCTGCTTGGCGCTGTGCGACAGGAAGAGCTGTGCTATCAGCAGCAGGTTGCAGGCTGCCGCCACCGCGCAGGCGATCACCAGGCCCCGGCGGGTGAGCAGCCACTTGTTCGGGATGTCGACCCAGCGCACATACATCGCATAGATCAGCAGCGCACTCGTCAGCAGCAGGCCGAGCAGCGGCAGCAGGACGGCCACGATGAGGTGCAGCAGGGCATTGAGCAGGTTGAGCATGGTTGCAGGGAAAGTGGCAGAGCAGGGCGCCTTCGAGACCATCGCCCGGGGCGGCGGCGCATCGTGAGGCGTCGAGTCTGCCATGAGCCGCGGGCCGCCCGGCCTGCTCGGTCGGCGGCGGGCAGCGTCCGCGGCTTCTGACCTTGCCGCTTACTCTGCGGGCCGGGCGGCAGCGCGCTCGGCCGTCGGCTGTCCGCCCAGCATGCCTGCCAGGCTCTGCGCCATGCCGGTGATGCCTTCGTTGGACAAGCCCGCGTCCTTCATCACCGCATCGACGATGGGCTTGGCGATCTGGTACTGCAGGGCCGAGTTCATGACCTGCTCAGGGAAGGTGCCCTGCGCGCCATTGCCGCCTGCCGCTGGGCCCTGGCCGCCTTGGCTGCCGGGCATGCCGCCCACCTGAACGATGCGGATCGAGTCGATCTTCTCCATGGGGCGCACGGCCTGCTCGATGATCTGCGGCAGTTGCTGCAGCAGCAGGCTGCGCACCTGCAGGTCCACCTGCGCTGCAGACAAGGTGTTGAGCGCTTCGTTCAGCGCGCGCTTGCCTTCGGCCTCGGCCAGGGCCGCCGCCTGGCGCGCGCGGGCCTCGATGGTGATCGCTTCGGCGCGGTCCATCGCCGCTTCCTTTTCGGCCGACGCGGACACGCGAACGGAAATGGCGTTCTGCTCGGCATCTTTCGACGCCTCGATCAGCTGGATGCTCTTGTCACGCTCGGCCACGGCCACCTGGCGCGCGGTGTTCACGGCTTCTTCGGCTTTCACGGCCTCGGCGCGGGCCAGGTTGGCGGCGGCGTCCGCGTCCGACTGTTCGCGCGACTTGGTGGCAATGGCGATCTGTGTGTCCTGGCGGGCGATTTCCACCTGCTTGCGCTGCTCGGCGCGCTTGGTCTCGGTGTGGCGCTCCAGTTCGATCTCGCGCGTCTGGATGACCAGGTTCTTCTCGATCTCGGCGGCCTTGATCTCGCGCTCGGCCTCGATGCGCTTTTGGCTCACCTGGCGCTCGGCTTCGATCTTGGCGGCCTCGGCCTCGCGGTTGCGCTCGGCCTGTTGCGTGGCGATGAGTGCGGCCTGCTCGGCGCGGGAGTTTTCGATCTCGCGTTTTTGCGACAGCGAGGCGAACTCCTGGTCCTTCTCGATGGTGAGCTTCTGGCGCGTGGCTTCCAGGTCCTTGGTACGCACCTGCACCTCGGTGTCCTGCTCCACGTCGTTGCGCTGCTTGCGGCGCGCCTCGGTCTGCTCGGTCAGGCGCGTCAGGCCCTCGGCGTCGAAGGCGTTGTTGGGGTTGAAGAACTGCTTTTCGGTCTGGTCCAGGCTGGTCAGCGAGACGGATTCAAGCTCCAGGCCGTTCTTCTCCAGGTCTTCGGCCACGGCGTTCTGCACGGCCTGCACGAAGTCGCGGCGCTTGTCCTGCAGCTCCTGGATGGTCATGGTGGCGGCGGTGGCGCGCAGCGAGTCGACGAACTTGTCTTCCACCAGCGCCTTGAGCTCCTCGGGGCTCATGGTGCGGGCGCCCAGCGTCTGGGCGGCGATGCTCACGGCCTCTTCGGTCTGCTTGACACGCACGAAGAAGGCGGCGGTCACGTCCACGCGCATGCGGTCCTTGGTGATCAGGCTTTCCTTGGCGCGGCGCACCACTTCGAGCTTCAGGGTGTTCATGTTCACCAGCACGCGCTCGTGAAACACCGGCAGCAGGATGGCGCCGCCGTCCATGATGACCTTCTGGCCGCCCAGGCCCGTGCGCACGAAGGCCGTCTCTTTGGTGGAGCGCTTGTACAGGCGCGAAAAAACGATGCCGATGGTCAGCAGGGCCAGCAAGGCAATGCCTGCGATGGTGCCCATTTCGATCAGGTTGGTCATTTTCTAGGTTCTCCCTCTTTGGATGTCTGTTGGATTTGGGTGTATCGGCGGGTCTACATCAGCGCCGGATGCGGGTTGGCGATGCAGCGGTAGAACGCGCCCACCTTGCGCACGATGAGGATCTGCGCGCCTTCGTCGAAGACCTCGTCATCCACATCGGGCTCCACCATCAGGTAGTGGGTGCGGCCATGCGTGTCGCGCACGCGGGCCTGCGCGGCCAGGCCGCGGCGCGCCGCACCCGCGGAGACGACGCCAGGGCGGCCGATGAGCGACATCTCGCTCACGGCCGAGGTCTCGTCGCGCGGGATGATGTGGGCGATGAGCGCGCCCAGGCTGCGCACCGTGGCCATGCCCGGGGCCACGGCCGCAAGGCCTGCGACCCACACCGGCAGGTAAAACCCCAGCAGGCCGTGCGCGACCTTCTGCAGGCTGTAGCCGAACACGGCGTAGCCCGCAAGGAACAGCACCATCAGCACCAGCGAAGGCACCTTGCCCAGGTGCAGCCAGCCCAGCACCCGGTCCAGGCCGCTTTCTCCATGCACGTCGGGCAGCAGGTCGTCGATCCAGTTGCTGGGGCTCAGCGAGATCAGCATGCCCAGGCCCTCAATCAGCGCAATGCCGACGATGAGCGCAAACGCCACGCCGAAGGGCCAGGTCTCCGGGGCGGTGAACAGGCCGACGATCACGGCTTGACGGCCCTCAGCTGTGCCATGCGCTCGGCGATCTTGTTGTCGCGCACCAGGTCATCGAGCTCCTTGAGCTTGGCCGCCTGGTCCAGCGTGTTGCTGCGGTCCGTGCCCGACAGGCCGGTCTGGCGGGCGTAGACGCGGTCGAACGCGCCAGCCACGGCGTCCATGCGCTGCGCCGGGTTGGCACCGCCGGGCTGTGCAGCCGCGGATGGCACGGCGCTGGCGCGGCTCTTGCGGAACGCTTCGAGCGCTTCCATCATCTCGCGCTGCTTGGCCAGCAGCGCGGCCACGTAGCCGGTGAGCTCGCTCTCCTGCCGCGCAAGTTCTGCCAGCGTGGTCTCCAGCACGGGGATCTGCGCCTCGATGTCGAGCTGCCGAGCCACCGCAGCGCGCGCCAGATCCTCGCGGCCGGCGGCCAGGGCCTGCTCGATCTGCTCGCCGAGCTTGCCGTGCTGGCCATTGAGATTGGCGTGTTGCTGCTGGGCCAGGTGCCGGTTGGCGCTGGCCAGGCCCAGCTCGTGGCGGACATCGCCGATGACGGCATCGGCCTCGCGCAGCGACTGCTCCATCACGGCCACGGGGGCCTGGTTCTCCAGGTGGTCCACCAGTGCGTGGACGCTGCCGGTGATCACGCGTCCAACGCGGGTCTTCAGGGAATCTGCCATCTCAAGCTCCTTTTGAAACAGGGGGGTGAATGGTGTGGGCCAGCTCCAGTGTCGCAGCCGCATGCCGCTGCACGACGGCTGGATCGTAGGCGCTGGCCTGGCTCGTGGTCGCCTGGCGCAGCAGCATCTCACTGAGCGCGAACCCCCGGCGCACCAGCAGGTCTTCCAGCCGGGCGGCTTCCTGCTCGGAGGCCGGGGCGTTGCTCACGATGATCGCCAGGCAGGTGGTGACATGGTCCAGCATGGCGTTGAGCACATCGGAATGCCGCCCCGTCTGGCCTTCGGTGCGGACCAGCGACTCGCGCAGCCGCCCCGTGATATCCCGCGCCCAGGCATGGGCGGCGACATAGTCCAGCGCACCGTCGTGGTGGCGCTTGAGCTGGCCCAGCAGCACGCGCAGCTTGTCGCTGTTGGTGGTGGCGCCCTCGACCTGCAGTTGGGCCAGCCACAGGTAAAGGTCGCTCGGTATCCGGGCGGAGAGGGGCTCCATGGTGGTGGTGGGCGTGGCGGACATGTGTGGACCTCAGGCAGTATTGAATGCGATGGTATTCATTTGAATTCGTTTGTCAACAGGCAGGAGGTGCGGACGGATTTTTGGAATTGTTGGATGGGCGGATGTCACTGCCCCGCGTCCGGCCATGGTTTCGCGATAAAAATAGCGGATGAGCTCAACGTCCTCGCATTCCATCTACGCCCAGCGCCGCGCGCGCCTTGCTGCCCAGTTGGGCGCCGGGGGCATCGCCATCATCCCCACGGCGCCCGAGCGGCCGCGCAACCGGGACACGGACTTCCTGTTCCGGCACGACAGCTACTTTTATTACCTGACCGGTTTCATCGAGCCCGGCGCCTGCCTCGTGGTGGCGGCGGATGGCCGCAGCACGCTGTTTTGCCAACCCAAGGACCTGGAGCGTGAGATCTGGGACGGCTACCGGCTGGGCCCTGCGGCGGCACCCGGTGCACTGGGCGTGGATGCGGCGCATTCCATTGCCGAGCTCGATGCCAAGCTGCCCCGGCTTCTGGAAAACCGCAGTTGCGTGTGGTACCCCTTTGCCACGCACGCCGGCCTGGCGGCGCGGGTGGAAGGCTGGCTGAACGCGGTGCGGGCGCGGGTGCGCTACGGCGCGCTGTGCCCGGCCGAGCAGAACGATGTGTGCACGCTGCTCGACGAGATGCGGCTCATCAAGGATGCGCACGAGCAGGACATCATGCGCCGCGCCAGTGACATCAGTGCCCGGGCGCACATCCGCGCGATGCAGCGCTCGGCCCGCATGCTGCGTGCCGGGCAGGACGTGCGCGAATACCACCTGGATGCCGAGCTGCTGCACGCGTTCCGCGACGAGGGCTCGCAGTACCCGGCGTACAGCTCCATCGTGGCGGCCGGGGCCAACGCCTGCGTGCTGCACTACCGCGCTGATGCCGCCCCGGTGCGCGACGGCGAGCTGGTGCTCATCGACGCGGGCTGCGAGCTCGACGGCTACGCCAGCGACATCACCCGCACTTTCCCGGCCAATGGCCGCTTCACCGGGCCGCAGCGCGCGCTGTACGACCTGGTGCTGGCCAGCCAGGACGCGGCCGTGGCGGCCACCAAGGCGGGCGCACGCTTCAACGACCCGCACGACGCCACCGTGTCCGTGCTGGCGCAGGGCATGCTGGACCTGGGCCTGCTGGACCGCAACAAGGTGGGCAGTGCGCAGGACGTGATCGACACGCGTGCGTACTTCCAGTTCTACATGCACCGCACCGGCCACTGGCTGGGCATGGACGTGCACGACTGCGGCAGCTACGTGGAGCCCGGCGAGGTGGGCCAGGTGAGTGAGCGCAGGGACCCGCTGTCCGGCGAGACCATCACCAATCGCCCGAGCCGCGTGCTGCGCCCGGGCATGGTGCTCACCATCGAGCCCGGCATCTACGTGCGCCCGGCCGACGGGGTGCCCGCGCAGTTCCACAACATCGGCATCCGCATCGAGGACGATGCGATCGTCAATGACGCGGGCTGCGAGCTGATCACCCGCGGCGTGCCCGTGAAGGCCGACGAGATCGAAGCGCTGATGCGCGACAGCGCGTGAACCCGCAACCGCTCGGCAGTACCGCGCGCGACGACGTGCCGGCGGGGCCGCCGGAGCCGTCTTCGAAAGCCTCCAGGTGGCGGCTGGCCGGGGCCCTGTGGCTGCTGGGCCTACCCGGCGTAGTGGCCGTGGTGTGGGCGCTGCTGCCGCCCCTGGCCGCCAACGCGGCGATGTTTCCGCTGCCGCTGTGGGCCATCGTGCTGCTCAGCGGGCTGCAGACCGCGGTGCTGCTGGCGTTGGCCGTGGGCGTGGGCGTGTGGCTGGCGCCGCGTGTCGGGCTCAAGGCACCGGCGGTATCGGCATGGCTGGCCGGGCAATCCGTGGGCCCGGTGCTGCGCGCGCAGTGGCTGCCGGGCGTGCTGGGCGGTGTGGCCGGCGCCGCCTGGCTCTGGGCGCTGTCGCGGCTGGCGCCGGAAGCGCTCAAACCGTCGGACCCGGGCAGCGCGATGCCCCTGGTGGTCAAGCTGCTGTACGGCGGTGTGACCGAAGAGCTGCTGGTGCGCTGGGGCGTGATGACGCTGCTGCTGTGGCTGGGCTGGCGCCTGGCGCAGCGCGGACAGGGCCGGCCGGGCGCCGGCGTGGTGGGTGTTGCGGTGGTTGTCAGCGCACTGCTGTTTGCCATGGGCCACCTGCCCGCAGCGCAGGCCATGGCGGGGGCGCTGACCGTGCCGGTCATCGCCTTCGTGCTGGTCGGCAACACGGCGTTCGGGCTGGTGGCGGGCTGGCTCTTTGCGCGCCGAGGCCTGGAGGCTGCGGTCATCGCGCACGTGCTGGCCCATCTGCTCTCGCACCCGCTGCTGTAACTCCGCACGGCCCGGCGGGGGTTGCCGAGAGGTAACCGGCCTGTAACCGCTTCGTGTGAGAATTGAAATTCGATTACATCCGCCACACCAAGAAAGAGACAAGCCCATGCCCAGTACCCGCCGCGCCACCAAGATTGTTGCCACCCTGGGCCCCGCATCGAGCGACCCGGCACTGCTGGAGGCCATGATCCGCGCGGGCGTGAACGTGGTGCGGCTGAACTTCAGCCACGGCAAGGCGCAGGACCACATCGACCGCGCCGCCACGGTGCGCGCCGCCGCCCAGCGCGCCGGCCGCGAGGTCGCCATCATGGCCGACCTGCAGGGCCCCAAGATCCGCGTGGGCAAGTTCGCCGAGGGCAAGGTGCAGCTCGAGCACGGCGCCAAGTTCGTGCTCGATGCATCGCGCACCGAGCCGGGCGACATCGAAGGCGTGGGCCTCGACTACAAGGAGCTGCCGCGCGATGTGAAGGCGGGTGACCTGCTGCTGCTCAACGACGGCCTCATCGTCCTCACGGTGGATGCGGTGCGCGGCGAAGAAGTCCACACCACCGTGAAGGTGGGCGGCGAGCTGTCCAACAACAAGGGCATCAACAAGAAGGGCGGGGGCCTCACGGCGCCGGCCCTCACGGCCAAGGACATGGAGGACATCCGCACGGCGATGAGCTTTCAGGCCGACTACGTGGCCGTGAGCTTTCCGAAGAACGCGACCGACATGGAGATGGCGCGCCAGCTGTGCAACGTGGCCGCGTCCGAGTACCGCCACAAGCCGGGCCTGATCGCCAAGATCGAGCGTGCCGAGGCCATCCCGCACCTGGAGTCCATCCTGCGCGTGAGCGACGGCATCATGGTGGCCCGCGGCGACCTGGCCGTGGAAGTGGGCAACGCGGCCGTGCCGGCGCTGCAAAAGAAGATGATCCGCATGGCGCGCGAGCTGGACAAGGTCGTGATCACCGCCACGCAGATGATGGAGAGCATGATCACCAACCCCGTGCCCACGCGCGCCGAGGTGAGCGACGTGGCCAATGCGGTGCTGGACGGCACCGACGCCGTGATGCTGAGCGCCGAAACGGCTGCCGGCCGTTACCCGCTCGAGACCGTGGAAGAAATGGCCACCATCTGCGCCGCCGCCGAAGCGGCCGAAGACCACCAGCTCGATGCCGACTTCACGGGCCAGACCTTTGGCCGGATCGACCAGTCCATCGCCATGGGTGCGCTGTTCACCGCGCACCACCTGGGCGCCAAGGCCATCGTGGCCATGACCGACAGCGGTGCCACGGCACTGTGGATGAGCCGCCACAGCATCGACATCCCGATCTACGCACTGACGCCCAAGGTGGCCACGCAGCGCAAGATGGCCATGTACCGCAACGTGCGCCCGCTGCTCATGGACACGAGCGCAGACCGCGACACCGCGCTGGAGCAGGCCGAGCGCCACCTGAAGAACCGCAACATCGTGCAAAAGGGCGATGTGTACGCGATCACCTGTGGCGAGCCGATGGGCGCTCCTGGCGGGACCAATATGCTGAAAATCTGCGTGGCCGGTTAGCAGGCCGCGGGGCTGCACGCAGCGCGTGCACGGCCCCTGCGCTGAGTGCGCCGGTGAGCATGCCCGCGAGCACGTCGAACGGAAAGTGCACGCCCAGGCACACGCGGCTCCACGCGATGGCCAGCGCTGCCACCCAGCACAGTGCGGCGAGCCAGCGTGCGGGGCGCGAGGCCTGCAAGCTGGCCGCCAGGGCACAGGCCGCGGCCGTGTGCATGCTGGGAAACCCGGCGCGCGCCGCATGCTCGATCCACTGCACCCCTATCCCCAGCTGGGCGGGTCGCGGCGCCGCGATGGCGTGCCTGAGCAGCTGCACGCCCACCCAGGCCAGTGCCATCGAGAGCAGCGCCAGCACCAGGTCACGCCGCTGGGCAGGGCTGCCGACCACAAGGCCGCCAGCCAGCACTCCCCCCATGGCGATGGGCAGCTCCTGGGACGCCCACCGCGCGGCGGTGACCACCGCAGGCCAGGTCGACGCGTCTGCATTGACCGCGTGGAACAGGGCCAGGTCAAGCGGAAGCATGGGGCGCCTCTTCGGGGGGCGTGCTGCACGCAAAGGACGGGAAACGGGGGCGCAACGCAGCGGCCGCCAGGTCGCACAGCCAGCCGGTGGTCCAGCACAACCAGCCCGTCCACAGCGTGTGGCTCATGAAATGCGCGCCGCGCACCTGCTGCGCCGCGCCCAGCACGAACCCCGCCAGCAGCGAACCCGCCAGCCACCAGCGTGCGACCGCGGGTGCCTTGTGGCGCAGCGCGAAGTAGCCGCCCAGGAATGCAAAACCCGCGGACGCGTGGCCTGCGGGAAAACAGCGTCCGCTGCCACCGTCGAGCACTCCGAGCGCCCAGTGGGAGACGTGGCGGGCCACGCCGCCGAACTGCGCCAGATCCCAGGGGCAACTGGTGGCGCTCAGGTTCTTGACGATGCTGATCAGCGCCAGTGCCAACAGGGCACTCACGGCCATCTGCAGCCGCTCCCTGGCGTCGATGCGCCGCAGGATGCCCTTGGGCCACCACACGCTCAGGGCCAGCAAGAGCACCAGCAGCCATCCCAGGCGGCGTGCGTCTTCATGGAGCACCTGGACGAAGAACCAATGGTCCCGCATCGGAAAACCCGCCGACGAGCCGAAGGCCTGGGCCCAGGCCAGGTCGCGCCCGCCTGCATCCCAGGCCACCACGCCTGCCAGCGCGGCGAGGGTCCAGAACAAGAGATGGTGGTGCGGGCGCGGGGGTGTCGCAGGTGAAGGAGCCGGTCTGGAGAGCATGGCCGGCACGATAGGGCGCCGCACTTAACGTCGTCTTAATGGGGCGCAAGTCGATGGGCGCTGCGACAATGCCCGCATGCGAATACTCGTGGTCGAAGACGATGCAGGCATTGCCACCGGCCTGCGCAGCAACCTGCAGCAGCGGGGCTACGCGGTGGATGTCAGCGACGGCGTGGCCAGTGCCTGGAGTGCGCTGCGGGCCGAACGTTTCGATGCCGTGCTGCTGGATCTGGGCCTCGTGGACGGGGACGGCAGCGAGCTGCTGCGGCGGCTGCGGCTGAGCCCGGCAGCGAGCGCCGCTTCACCAAGCGTGTTGCCCGACCCGGCCACCCCCGTGCTCATCGTCACCGCGCGTGATCAGGTCCACCAGCGCATCGCGGGGCTCGACCTGGGCGCGGACGACTACCTCACCAAGCCGTTTGACGTGGACGAGCTGGATGCGCGCCTGAGAGCGCTGCTGCGGCGTGCGGCAGGCCGCGCATCGCCCACCATCCGCCATGGCGATATCGAACTGGACCCGGCTGCGCGCACCGTGCGCCTGCAGGGGCGGCCGGTCGAGATGTCGCCCCGGGAGTTTTCGGTGCTGCTGGTGCTGCTGGAGGCGCGTGGCCGCGTCCTCTCGCGCCAGCAGATCGAGGAGCGCCTGTACAGCTGGGAGGCGGCCATCGAGAGCAATGCCGTCGAGGTCCACATCCACCACCTGCGCCGCAAGCTGGGCAGCGCCTGCATACAGACCATGCGGGGGGTGGGCTATTTCATGCCCCAGGAGATGCCCGGATGAACGCGCCTGCCGAGTCTTTGCCACGGCGGCCCCGCAGGCCATCGCTCACGCGGCAACTGCTGCTGTGGTCGCTGGGCGCGCTGGCGCTGGTGTGGGGCACCTTCGTGTTCATCGGCTACCAGACGGGCGTGCACGAGGCGGACGAGCTGACCGACGGGCACCTGGCCAGCGTGGCGGCCTTGCTGCTCAATCTGCGGGCCACGGAGGTGATGGAGGGGCCGCAGGTCACCCCCCGGGCGCCCACCCCCTGGCTCAAGTCCCACGACTACCAGCAGTCCATCAGTGTCGTGCAGTGGGACGCGCAGGGGCGGCTGCTGTCGCTCAGCGGCACCACGTTGCCGCCGGAGTTCTCCGACGTGGAGGGTTTCGCCAACCTGACGCTCGGCCCGGACAAGGTGGTCTGGCGCAGCTTCTCGCAATGGGATGCGGCGCGGGCCCGCAAGATCATGGTGATGCTGCAGCTGCATGAGCGGGACGAACTGGCCGACGACATTGCCGGGCAGATGATCGAGCCGGGCCTGTGGTTGCTGCCCGTGGTGTCCCTGGCCTTGGGACTGGCACTGTGGCGCGGGTTGCGGCCGCTGTACGCGTTGTCGGCGGATGTCGCTGCGCTGGACCCGGTCAGCACGCAGCGCCTGGCCTCGCGCCATGCCTGGAGCGAATTCGAGTCCGTGGTGGCCTCCATCAACACGCTGCTGGATCGCCAGCACACCGCCATGGTGCGCGAGCGCAGGCTGGCCAACGAGGTGGCCCATGAACTGCGGACGCCCCTGTCGTCCATTGCCCTGCAGGCCAGCGCCCTGTCCGGTGAGCTCGACGAAGACGCCAAGGCCCAGGCGCTGGACCGCATCGGTCGGGATGCCCTGCGGGCGGGGCATGTGCTGAACCAGTTGCTGGCCCTGGCGAGGGCCAGCCGGGCCGAGCTGCATGAAGCCAAGCAGGCGGTGAACCTGGCCGCTTTGGTGCGCTCGGTGTGCGCCGACTACGCGCAGACGGCCTGGCAGCGCGGCGACGACATTGCGCTGCAGGCGCCGCCGGCGTTGATGGTCCAGGGCCATGCCTTGCTGCTCGACATCGCCACGCGCAACCTCGTGGAGAACGCGCTCAAGCACACGCCGCACGGAACCCATATCGCCGTGCAGCTGTGTGGGGACGGCCCCGAGGGCGCCTGGCTGCAGGTCTGCGACGACGGGCGGCGCACCGCACAAGACGACTGCGCAGCGCCGGTGGACCGGCCCCAAGACAGCCTGCACCTGGGCCATGAAATCCTGCGGCGCGTGGCCGACATCCACGGCGGCCGCTTCGGCGAGGCCCCGGCCCCGGCGCCCTTTACCACCTGCTACCGGCTGGATTTGCCGCCAACCCCTGTCACGCCGGCCGGTTAAAATTACGAGTTACCAAGCGGTTACCACCGCCCAGGCCCCCACCCTGGCCCCACCAGGCCGACTGCGACCCTCACCAACTTCAACGGACATCACGACCATGCCCCTCGTTTCGATGCGCGAACTGCTCGACCATGCCGCCGCCCACAGCTACGGCATCCCTGCCTTCAACGTCAACAACCTGGAGCAGGTCCAGGCCGTGATGGCCGCCGCCGACGAAGTGGGCGCCCCGGTCATCCTGCAGGCCAGCGCCGGAGCCCGCAAGTACGCAGGCGAGCCTTTCATCAAGCACCTGATCCAGGCCGCGGTCGAAGCCTTTCCGCACATCCCGCTGGTGATGCACCAGGACCACGGCACCTCGCCCAAGATCTGCGCGGGCGCCATCGACCTGGGCTTCGGCTCGGTGATGATGGACGGCTCGCTCATGGAAGACGGCAAGACGCCTTCGTCCTTCGAATACAACGTGGAAGTGACCCGCAAGGTCGTCGAGATGGCCCACAAGGTCGGTGTGACGGTGGAGGGCGAGCTCGGTTGCCTGGGCAACCTCGAAACCGGTGAAGCCGGCGAGGAAGACGGCATCGGCGCCGACGTGAAGCTCGACCACAGCCAGATGCTCACCGACCCCGAAGAGGCGGCCACTTTCGTCAAGGCCACCCAGCTCGATGCCCTGGCCATCGCCATCGGCACCAGCCACGGCGCCTACAAGTTCAGCCGCAAGCCCACGGGCGACATCCTGGCCATCAGCCGCGTGAAGGAAATCCACCAGCGCATTCCCAACACCCACCTGGTGATGCACGGCTCCTCGTCGGTGCCTGCCGAGCTGCTGGCCATCATCAACCAGTACGGCGGCAAGATGAAGGAAACCTACGGCGTGCCGGTCGAGGAGATCCAGGAAGCCATCAAGTTCGGCGTGCGCAAGATCAACATCGACACCGACATCCGCCTGGCCATGACCGGCGCGGTGCGCAAGTTCCTGGCCGAGAACCCCGACAAGTTCGATGCGCGCGAATGGCTCAAGCCCGCCCGCGAAGCCGCCAAGCAGGTCTGCAAGGCACGCTACCTGGAGTTCGGCTGCGAAGGCCAGGGCCCCAAGATCAAGGGCCACAGCCTGCAGGACGTGGCCCGGCAGTACGCATCCGGCGCGCTGGCGCAGGTGGTGAACTGATGGTGGACTGATCCACGCGCGCGGGCCTGACCGCCGCATGGGAGCCCGGTTGCACACAAGGCGGCCGGGCTTTTTTACGGCCGGTGCAGCCTGTTCCTTGGACGCCAACGACAGGCTGTCGCGAATTAGCGTGCACACTCGGCACCTTGCGTGGCACGCGATCCTTGGCCTGGGTGGGGAGTTCCCTCTACATCAGACAAAGGCGACAGTCATGAGAAATTCTTCATGTAAGCTCGCGGTCAGTAAGTAATTCCACTGACCCTCACCGAGGAGATGACATGCTGATTGGTGTGCCTGCGGAATCGATGGCAGGAGAGACCCGGGTGGCAGTGACGCCCGAGACGGTCAAGAAGCTGAAGGCGCAGGGCCACACCCTGCGCATCGAGTCGGGTGCGGGTGTGGCCGCCAGCGTCACGGACGCCGCGTACGAAGCCGCCGGCGCCGAGATCTCCGATGCCGCCGGCGCCTGGGGTGCCGACCTGGTGCTCAAGGTGCGCACGCCCTCGGACGCCGAAGCCCCCCGCCTGCGTGCGGGCGCCACCGTGGTGGGCATGCTCAACCCCTTCGACGCCGCGGGCCTGCAGCGGCTGGCCAGCGCGGGCGTCACGGCCTACGCCCTGGAGGCTGCGCCGCGCACCACGCGGGCCCAGAGCATGGACGTGCTGTCCTCGCAGGCCAACATCGCCGGCTACAAGGCCGTGATCATTGCGGCCGACCGTTATCAACGCTTCTTCCCCATGCTCATGACCGCGGCGGGCACCGTCAAGGCCGCCCGTGTCGTGATCCTGGGCGTGGGCGTCGCGGGCCTGCAGGCCATTGCCACCGCCAAGCGGCTGGGGGCTGTCATCGAGGCCTCGGACGTGCGCCCCAGCGTGAAGGAACAAGTGGAGTCGCTGGGTGCCAAGTTCATCGACGTGCCCTACGAGACCCAGGAAGAAAAAGACGCGGCCGAGGGCGTGGGCGGCTACGCCCGCCCCATGCCGCAAAGCTGGCTCGACCGCCAGAAGGCCGAGGTGGCCAAGCGCGTGGCCCAGGCCGATGTGGTCATCACCACGGCCCTGATTCCCGGCCGCGCCGCACCGGTCCTGGTGACCGAAGACATGGTCCGGTCCATGAAGGCGGGCTCCGTCATCGTGGACCTTGCCGCCCCGCAAGGCGGCAACTGCCCGCTCACCGAAGCGGGCCAGACAGTGGTCAAGCACGGCGTCACGCTGGTGGGCGAGACGAATCTGCCGGCGCTCGTCGCCGCCGATGCGTCCGCGCTCTACGCGCGCAACGTGCTCGACTTTCTCAAACTCATCATCAACAAGGAAGGTGCCCTGCACATGGACCTGCAGGACGACATTGTTGCCGCCTGCCTCATGGCACACGAGGGCACGGTAAAGCGCGCATGAGCCTGCTGAAGAATTTGCAAGAGATATTGTCCGCCACGCCCCGCCGCGGTGGCTGGCTGCTGGCCGCCTGTGGCGTGCTGGCCGTGAGCGGCTGCGCACCCATACCCGCCGGCCCTGCGGAGTTCAGCGCCGGCCGCACGCGCGTGGTGCTGCCCTCGGCGGCGTGGGAAGACCTGGGCGCGACGAACGAGGCGTTCCCGCTGCACCCGCTGCCCGGCGCCTTTCCACTGCAGACGCGCGCCGTGGCGCTGCGCGGCGCCAACCGCGAACTGCTGGCCGTGATGCTGGTGCAGACCAACCGCACGGACATCCCGCGCGACCCCACGCTCTGGACGGGCAGCTGCCCTCTGCAGCAGGGCATGACCGTGGAAGACGCGACCAAGGGCAGCCCGGTGCGCATCGACTGCTTGCGGTTCAAGCGGTGGGCCAACAACGCCGACTGGATGGAGAAGAACCACCCCGGCGTGGTGCGCTGGATGGATGAGCACAAGGCCACGCCGCTGCAGCCGTATTCGCACCTGAACTACCGCTTTGCGACGCAGGGCGGCTCGTATGTCGAGATCAACGCCATGGTCGACCAGCGCCTGCTGCGGCCCAAGACGAGCAACAACGAAGAGTTCCTGCGCGCGGGCTACCCGGCCCAGGAATGGAGCCACAAGGTGGCCGAGGCCGCCCGCGTGAGCACGGGCATGGCCGATGGCTTCTTCCCCGTGCCGCCGTTCCCCTTTGCCGTGCCCAACTGAGCACGCAGCAAGCCCCCGCTTACCGCGTTACCACCGCTCACCGCCCACAGACTGGAGTTCTCAACATGGGTGTCGTTCTGCAGATTCTGGGCCTGGTCATCACGTTCACCATGGCGATGGAGGCCTTGCGCCGCTTCGGCATCGACGTCGGCTGGCTCAATCCGTTGACCTTCTTTCACCGCCGCGCCTGGCGCAAGAAGGTGCAGACGCCGCCGTTGTATGCGCTGGACCACCCGGTGGACGTGGTCGCCGTGCTGGCCCTGGCCACGGTGCAGACCACCGGCGCGATCACGGTGCAGCAAAAGGCCGGCGTCCAGGCCCTGCTGCGTGAACACCTGCAGCTCAGTGAATCGGATGCCGCCAACCTCTGGGTGGCCAGCGCGCATCTGCTGCGCAGCCGGGCGCTGGAGCTGCGCGAGCTGCCGGTGCTGCTGGAGCGCAGCGCCGACAAGTTCACCGACTACCACGTGCAGACGCTGCAGACCGTGATGCGCGCGGCCGCACAGATCGAGCCACCGCCCAACGCTGCGCAGCAGCAGCTCATCGGCGCGGTGGATGCTTACTTTGCCAAGAAGAAAGCGTCTTCTGGCCCCTGGTCTTCCTGAAACGCACTGAACGAAGGACTCTCCATGGACGCCGTCTCGCCCACCCTCATCAACCTCATCATCTTCGTGCTGGCCATCTACGTGGGCTACCACGTGGTCTGGACGGTGACGCCCGCGCTGCACACGCCGCTCATGGCCGTGACCAACGCGATCTCGGCCATCGTGATCGTGGGGGCCATGCTGGCCGCCGCGCTCACCGAGACCACGCTGGGCAAGAGCATGGGGGTGCTGGCGGTGGCGCTGGCGGCGGTCAACGTGTTCGGGGGCTTCCTCGTCACACGGCGCATGCTCGAGATGTTCAAGAAAAAAGAAAAGAAGGTCGCCGCCCCCCAGGCTGAAGGAGGCCAGGCATGAGCATGAACCTCGTCACGCTGCTGTACCTGGTGGCCAGCGTCTGCTTCATCCAGGCGCTCAAGGGCCTGTCGCACCCCACCACGTCGATCCGCGGCAACCTGTTCGGCATGACGGGCATGGCGATTGCCATCCTGACCACGGCCGCGCTCATCGTGGAGCTGTCGGGCGGCAAGGCCCAGGGCATGGTGTACGTGCTGGGGGCGCTGGTGGTGGGCGGTGCCGCGGGCGCCTTCATGGCCCAGCGGGTCGAGATGACCAAGATGCCCGAGCTCGTGGCCTTCATGCACAGCATGATCGGCCTGGCTGCCGTGTTCATCGCGGTCGCGGCGGTGGCCGAACCCTGGGCGTTCCAGATCGTGGCCAAGGGCCAGCCCATCCCGGCGGGCAACCGGCTCGAGCTGTTCCTGGGCGCGGCCATCGGCGCCATCACCTTCAGCGGCTCGGTCATCGCGTTCGGAAAGCTGTCGGGCAAGTACAAGTTCCGCCTGTTCCAGGGCGCGCCGGTGCAGTTCGCGGGGCAGCACATGCTCAACCTCGCGCTGGGTCTGGCCACCGTGGGTCTGGGCCTGGTGTTCATGTTCACCGAGAACTGGACGGCCTTCTTCGCCATGCTGGCGCTGTCGTTCGTGCTCGGCGTGCTCATCATCATCCCGATCGGCGGTGCCGACATGCCGGTGGTGGTGTCCATGCTCAACAGCTACTCGGGCTGGGCCGCGGCGGGCATCGGTTTTTCGCTCAACAACTCGATGCTGATCATTGCCGGATCGCTGGTGGGCAGCTCGGGCGCGATCCTGAGCTACATCATGTGCAAGGCCATGAACCGCTCGTTCTTCAACGTGATCCTGGGCGGCTTCGGCGGCGAGGCGGCGAGCGCCGCCTCGGGCGCCAAGGAGCAGCGGCCCGTCAAGACCGGCAGCTCGGACGACGCGGCCTTCGTGCTGGGCAATGCCGAGACCGTGGTCATCGTGCCCGGCTACGGCCTGGCCGTGGCGCGCGCCCAGCATGCGGTCAAGGAGCTGGCGGCCAAGCTCACCGAAAAGGGCATCACCGTCAAGTACGCCATCCACCCCGTGGCGGGCCGCATGCCCGGCCACATGAATGTGCTGCTGGCCGAGGCCGAGGTGCCCTACGACCAGGTGTTCGAGATGGAAGACATCAACGGCGAGTTCGGCCAGGCCGACGTGGCCATCATCCTCGGTGCCAACGACGTGGTGAACCCCGCCGCGCACACCAAGGGCAGCCCCATCTACGGCATGCCCATCCTGGAGGCCTACAAGGCCAAGACCGTGATCGTGAACAAGCGCTCCATGGCCGCGGGCTATGCGGGCCTGGACAACGAACTGTTCTACATGGACAAGACCATGATGGTCTTCGGCGACGCCAAGAAGGTGGTCGAGGACATCGGCAAGGCGATCGAATAGACCCCGCTCGGTTTCCCGCGCCCGCGGTGGCAGGGCGGCCCGCAAAGCCCTCTGCGCCTAGGGAAACCACACACCCCCGAAACCAGCACCGGCAGGGACAATGCCGGGGTTTCATTGCATTGAGTTTCAAAAGAGTTTGGAGAGACAGACACCATGACCGACCGTCCCTGGCTGGCCGCCTATCCGCAAGGCGTGCCTGCAGATATCGACCCCTCGCAATACCCGTCCCTCGTGGCGCTCATGGACGAAGCGTTCACCAAGTACGCCGACCGCGTGGCCTACAGCTTCATGGGCAAGGACGTGACCTATGCCCAGACCGACTCTCTCTCGAGCGCGTTCGCGGCCTATCTGCAGGGCCTGGGCCTGGTCAAGGGCGACCGTGTGGCCATCATGATGCCCAACGTGCCGCAGTACCCGGTGGCGGTGGCGGCCATCCTGCGCGCCGGCTTCGTGGTGGTCAACGTGAACCCGCTGTACACCCCGCGCGAGCTGGAGCACCAGCTCAAGGACTCCGGCTCCAAGGCCATCGTCATCATCGAGAACTTTGCGACCACGCTGCAGAACTGCATCGCCAACACGCCGGTCAAGCATGTGGTGCTGTGCGCCATGGGCGACCAGCTGGGCCTGCTCAAGGGCGCGCTGGTCAACTACGTGGTGCGCAACGTCAAGAAGATGGTGCCCGCTTACCACCTGCCCGGCGCCGTGCGCTTCAATGACGCGGTGGCCCAGGGCACGCGCGGCACGCTGAAGAAGCCCGACATCAAGCCCGACGACATCGCGCTGCTGCAGTACACCGGTGGCACCACCGGCGTGAGCAAGGGCGCGGTGCTGCTGCAGCGCAACGTGATCGCCAACGTGCTGCAGTCCGAGGCCTGGAACGACCCGGTCATGAAGAAGGTGCCGGCCGGCGAGCAGCCCACCAGCATCTGCGCGCTGCCGCTGTACCACATCTTCGCGTTCACCGTGAACATGATGCTGAGCATGCGCACGGGCGGCAAGACCATCCTGATCCCGAACCCGCGCGACCTGCCGGCGGTGCTCAAGGAGCTCTCCAAGCACACGTTCCACAGCTTCCCGGCCGTGAACACGCTGTTCAACGGCCTGGCCAACCACCCGGACTTCCACACCGTCAACTGGAAGAACCTCAAGGTCTCCGTGGGCGGCGGCATGGCCGTGCAGGGCGCCGTGGCCAAGCTGTGGCTGGAGAAGACCGGCTGCCCCATCTGCGAAGGCTACGGCCTGTCGGAGACCAGCCCGTCGGCCAGCTGCAACCCGACCACCAGCACCGAGTACACCGGCACCATCGGCGTGCCCATCCCCGGCACCTGGATGAAGCTGCTGGACGATGAAGGCCGCGAAGTCACCACCCTCGGCCAGCCCGGCGAGATCGCCATCAAGGGCCCGCAGGTCATGGCCGGCTACTGGCAGCGCCCGGACGAGACGGCCAAGGTCATGACCGATGACGGCTACTTCAAATCCGGCGACATCGGCGTGATGGACGCACGCGGCTTCTTCAAGGTCGTGGACCGCAAGAAGGACATGGTGCTCGTCTCGGGCTTCAACGTGTACCCCAACGAGGTCGAGGACGTGGTCGCGCAGATGCCCGGCGTGCTCGAATGCGCGGTGGTGGGCGTGCCCGACGAGAAGACCGGCGAGGCCGTCAAGCTCGTCATCGTCAAGCGCGACCCCACGCTCACCGAAGCCCAGGTCAAGGAGTTCTGCCGCGCCGAGCTCACCGGCTACAAGCAGCCCCGCGTGATCGAGTTCCGCACCGAGCTGCCCAAGACCCCCGTGGGCAAGATCCTGCGCCGCGAGCTGCGCGACAAGAAGTAGCAGCTTCTGCGCAGCAACAGCCCTGCCTCGCCAATCGGGGCGGCCACCAGGCGGCTTCGGCCGCCTTTGTTTTGACCCCGAGAGTTCCACGCCATGACCACCGCCATCCTCAGCGCCCTCCCCGAAGAACAGGCCGGCCTGGTCCACGCGCTGGCGCACCCCCAGCGCATCACCCGCGCCGGCCGCTCGTTCTGGCGCGGCGAGCTGCACGGGCGCTCTGTCGTGCTGGCGCTCTCGGGCATCGGCAAGGTGGCGGCGGCCACCACCGCCACGGCGCTCGTCGAGCACTTCGGCGTCGCGCGCATCGTGTTCACCGGCGTGGCGGGTGGCCTGGGTGACGGCGTGAACGTGGGCGACGTGGTGGTGGCGCAGAGCTACCTGCAGCACGACATGGACGCGTCCCCCTTGTTCCCGCGCTGGGAGCTGCCCGGCTATGCACGCGCGGTGCTGGAGTGCGATGCACCATTGTCTGCTCTGCTTTTGATAGCTGCTCGCGATTGCCTGATAGGCGGTAGCGGCCATTTTTCTTCGCAATCCGAGGTCCGCAGCGTGCACCAGGGCCTGATCGCCAGCGGCGACCGCTTCGTCTCCAGCGCCCAGGAGTCGCAGCGCCTGCGCGACGCCCTGCGCGCCGCCGGCCACGAGGTCCTCGCCGTCGAAATGGAAGGCGCCGCCGTGGCCCAGGTCTGCCTGGACTACAACGTGCCCTTCGCCGCCATGCGCACCATCTCCGACCGCGCCGACGACACCGCCCACGTCGACTTCCCCCAGTTCATCCAAACCGTGGCGAGCCGGTACGCAGAGCACATCGTCGGCAAGTTGTTGCAGTTGCTATGAAATATGTAGCTACTGGCGCGTTATAGAAAAGCGGTAGAGGGTGTTTTGGCCTAAAAATTGAGTATTTTCATGAGGGTGCGCCGCCGCCTCCTACCTACCTCACCCAGGACCCCACATAGCTCGCCCGCAGAAAACGCCCCAGCCGGTACCCCGCCAGAGCGCAGCGAATGGCTCCCTCCATGTTCAGGGCACGCCGCCAGTTCACCCCCCGCCGCCATCGCCAGCGCCACCGTGGATCCGGCTTCGCCGGTCCACCGGAGGCGTCCCCCCTGGGGGGCTGAGGAACTGCGGCTCCGAGCCTTCCTGCGCAGGCTTGGACAGTTCCGAAGGGCTGACGCCTCTGGCGGCGGCGCGTAGGTCCGCGCCACAGAGGGGCTACTTCAACCAGCCGCGCTTGCGGAAGTACCACATGGGCCCGAGCGCACTCGCCAGCATCAGCCCGATCACGTACGGATACGCCGCCGGCCCCAGCAGCTCCAGCTCCGGGAACTTCATGTTCATGCCGTACACGCTCGCGATCAGCGTGGGCGGCAGCAGGGCCACGCTGGCCACCGAGAAGATCTTGATGATCTTGTTCTGGTTGATGTTGATGAAACCGACCGTGGCGTCCATCAAGAAGTTGATCTTGTCGAACAGGAACGCCGTGTGGTTGTCCAGCGACTCGATGTCGCGCAGGATCTGGCGGGCTTCCTCGAACTGCTCGGAGTTGAGCATCTTGCTGCGCATCATGAAGCTCACCGCGCGGCGGGTGTCCATCACGTTGCGGCGGATGCGGCCGTTCAAGTCTTCCTGGCGCGCGATGGCGCCCAGCACTTCGCCGGCCAGTGCGTCGGTCACGTCGCCGGCCAGCACCTGCTTGCTCACCTTTTCGAGCTCGTCGTAGATGTTCTCCAGCGTGTCGGCCGAATATTCGGCGTCGGCGTCGAACAGCTTGAGCAGCACTTCCTTGGCGTCTTCGATCAGCCCCGGCGCACGGCGTGCGCGCATGCGCAAGAGGCGGAACACCGGCACGTCTTCATCGTGGATGGAAAACAGCACGCCACGGCTCTTGAGGTTGGCGTTGTGCTGGTTCAGGATGAAGGCCACGCGCACCGAGCGGGGGTCTTCATCGTCGTCGATCAGGAAGTCGCTGCGGATGTGCAGCTCGCCGTTGTCTTCCTCGTAGAAGCGGGCGGATTCCTCGATGTCCTCGTCCATCGCATCTTCGGGGATGGACAGGCCGTAGTGCTGCTTGATCCAGCGTTTTTCTTCGAGGGTGGGGGCTTCCAGGTCCACCCAGATCGGCTGGAAGCGGGTCAGCTCTTCCAGGGATTCGATTTCTTCCTGGACGAGCCGGCCATTGGCGAGCGAAAAGATGTTGAGCATGGGCTCACTCCCTGGTTATGTGGCATCTGCGGCGGTGGGGGGCATGGGGTGCTTTCAGACCCCACGGCAGCAGGCCGGGGAGCTGAAAGCTACCAACTGGGGTAGGTTTCCAAGGAGCTTTCTCCGTCAATCAGTAAAAAATGGGCAAGCGGCGGATTATGGCACCGGACCTCGCGCCTGTCCGGGCTGCACAGGGGCTTCGGTGCGCGGATATCCGGCTTTCTGTGCACGTTGTGCACGTTGTGCACCGCTTGGGGATGACTTCGGTGGCGCGGCCAGGTTCCGGCCCGCACGGGCCTTGCCGGAAGCCGCCGCTGCGGTGGTGATGGCCTCACACACACAGACAGACACCCCGCCAGCCCGCCGCGGCACCGCTCAGGCGTTCTGGCGCACGCGCACGGTGGCCAGCGCCCGGCACAGGTCGGCCCAGGCCGCGGCCTTGGTGTCCTGCGAGCGCAACAGGAAGGCGGGGTCGTACGACACCACGGCCGGGCACCCGGCCAGCTGGTGCAGCTCGGCACGCAGGCGGCCCAGCGGCTCGGTGCGGCCCAGGGCTGCGCGGGCGGCCACATGGCCCAGCACGAGCACCATCGAAGGCTGCAGCTGCGCCACCGCCGCGGCCAGTTGCTCGGGGATGGCGTCGGTGCCGGGGGCTCCGGCGGCAGAGCGCTCCAGCGCGGTGATGAAGACGCGGGGGTGCCGGTGCAGCTGCATGGCCCGCAGCATGTTGTCGAGCAGCTTGCCGGCGTCGCCCGACAGGGGGTCGTGGGGTGCGGTGCTCTCGGCCACGATGAGCCAGCCTGCGCCCAGCTCTGCGGGTGCCTGGGCCGGGTCGGCCTGGGGGTAGAGCGCCTGCGGCGGATGCAGCCGCAGGGCGGCAGCGCCGGGACCGCCAGCCGCTGCGGTGGCGGTGGGTGCGCCGGCCGCCACCGCAGCGTGCGGGGCCACGGGGGGCTCCGCCCGGGGGGGGGGAGACGGCATCGCCGCCACGGCGGCGGGGGGCAGGGCAGGAGCCGGCGGGGCCGCAGCGAGCGCATCCGCCGCCATCGGCACGGCGGGGGCCGTGCCGGCCCGCTCGGTCACGGTGGCCGCGGCGGGGCGGGATGGTGGGCCCCACACGGTGACGCCCATTTCCTGCAGCATGGCGCGCTGGCGTGCATCGAGGTCGAGGGTCATAGACAGATCAGGCGCAAGGTGCCCGGGTTCATAGCGCAAAGCTCATGACCACCGCGTCTTCGCGTTGGCCGTCGGCGGCGGGGTAGTAGCGCTTGCGTTCGCCCACGCGGCGAAAGCCATAGGCCAGGTAGATGCCGTGGGCGCGCAGGTTGCTGGTGCGCACCTCCAGCCACAGCCACTGCGCGCCGCGCCCGCGCGACCACAGGGCCAGCGCATCGAGCAGCACGCGCGCCCAGCCCTGGCGCTGGTACTCGGGCGTGACGGTGATGTTCAGCAGGTGCACCTCGTCCACGCCCAGCATGGCGACGAAGTAGCCCAGCAGGTGGTCGCCCGCCATCAGCACCTGGGCCTGGTAGCCCGAGGCCAGGGCGTCGGTGAAGTTGCCGCGCGTCCAGGGGTGGGTGTACGCCTGCACCTCCACCTCCAGCACGGCGTCCAGCCGCGCGAGCGTGAGGTTTTCAAAGCGTGCCTCCAGCGCGGATGTGGGGGGGGTGGGCAGGGCGCTCATGGTGGCGTGGTGGTCGTGGTGGCAGCCACGCGCTCTGCAGCGCGCTCGGCCGTGGTTTTCGCCACTTTATCGCGGATGTAGCGCGGCAGTGCATCGGTGGCCGGCACCGCGCCGCCAGCGGCCAGCAGGGCGGGTGCCAGGCGCAGCAGGGCGGCGGCGGTGGGCAGGGCTGCGGCGTGCGGTGCGGCCGGTGCCAGGCGCTCGCCGTAGGGCGCCTGCGCATTGCCCGCCACGGTCCAGCCGGGCGGGGCCTGCACGGTTTCGGGCGCGCCCAGGCCGAAGTCGGCGTCGGCCTGCCAGCGGCCTTCGGCGGGCTGCCATTCGCAGCGGGCGTGGTAGACCTCGTCCATGCGCGCATCCAGCACGGCCACCACCTGGGTGCAGCCGTGCTGTGCCCGGGCCTCCTCGGCCACGGCCAGCAGCGTGTCCACCGGCAGCACCGGAATGCCCTGGCCGCCGCGTGCGCCGAAGGCCAGCCCCTGGGCCACGGCGCAGGCGGTGCGCAGTCCGGTGAAGGAGCCCGGCCCGCGGCTAAAGACCAGCGCGTCCAGCGTGTCGAACGTCAGGCCCGCCTGCGCCAGCAGGCTGCGCACGGCCGGGATCAGCGTGGCCGACGCCTGCGAGCCGCCCGGACCGTGGTGCAGCCAAACGGCATCGCCGTGCTGCACGGCGATGGAGATGACGTCGGTGCTGGTGTCGAAAGCAAGCAAATTCATGGGCTGGGGCCGGTCGCGCGGGGAGAAAGGATTTGGGGTCACGGGGCCGTGCGGCCCGGTGCGGATGCGGTGGAGGTACCCGGTGGGGAGGCCGCCGCCGGCGGGGCCCGGCGCAGCACCCCCAGCAGGATACCCCCGGTCACGAGCAGCAGCCCGGCCACCAGGTTCCAGTGCAGGGGCTCGCCCAGGAACATCACCGCGCCGATGGCCGACAGGCCGGGCACCAGCGCCGTGATCATGGTCGAGCGCACGGGGCCGTAGTGCTGGATCATGCGCGTGAAGGCAATGCCCGAGATCACCACCGAGCCCCCGCCCTGGAACGCCAGCTGGAACAGGATCTCGCTCCCGGGTGCGAGTGCCAGACGGCTGGCGACCCCGCCCAGGCCCGCCAGCAGCGCATAGGACGGCACGTACACCAGGCAGGCAAAGGCCGTGATGGCGATGGTGGCCTGCACCGCGTCCACCGCGTGGCGCCGCGCCATCACGCTGTAGGCGGCCCAGCAGGCGGCGGCGGACATGAACAGCAGGTCGCCCTTCCAGACGTCTCCGCCCGCGAACGCGGCCAGCAGGCTGCTGCCGCCCACCAGCAGGTCGCCCGCCACGATCAGCGCGAGCCCCGCGGCGCGCAGCGGCGTGATGCGGTCGTGCAGCAGCAGGGCCGCCAGCAGGGCGGTCCACAGCGGCAGGCTGCCGGGCATGAGCACCGCCGCATGCGTGGCCGGTGCGTGGAAGAAGCCCGCATACGCCAGCATGGCGTACAGCAGCCCGCCCAGCGTGCCCAGCAGCACCGTGGTGCGCAGGGGCAGGGGCGAGATGCCCGCAAGGCTCGATGGTGGCGCTGCCCTGCCCAGGGCGGCCTTGCGCCGCCGCACCATCCACCAGCCCCAGGGCAGCAGGACCAGGCTGGCGCCCACGATGCGCAAAAAGGCGATGTCGAACGGTGTGAGGGTGCGCTGTGCCGAGGCGCGGGCGATGACGATGAAGCCCGTCCAGATGGTGACCGTCACGACAGCCGCCAGCAGGCCCATGGCACGAGGGGAAAAGCGCATGGGGGGATTATCCGGTGGCGCGGGCCCGCACCGGGCCGGGCAGGCGCTGGTTGCGCCACCGTGTGCGAGGAAGGTGCCCGAAAGGTGCCCGGCAGGCGGCTGGTAAGCCTCAGGCTGCGCAACAGGCGCTCAGAAGGATTCCCAATCGTCGTCGCCGCCCTTTGGCGCGCTGCGCGGGTCGGGCCGTGGGGCGGCCGGCTGCGCGAGGGCCGGGGCTGCAGGCCGGGCCGCTGCGGGCGATGGGGCCCGGGCGATGGCGGCCTTGGCCAGGGGTTTGGCAGGGGCCTGGGCCACGGCCGCCGGCCGTGCGGGCGCGGGGCGGGCCTGGGGGGCCGGGGCTTTGGCCGGGGCCATGGCGGGGCGCGACTGGTCGCCGGAGAGCTTGAACACCGCCACCACCTGCACCAGGTCGTGCGCCTGGTTGCGCAGGCTGCTGGCGGCAGCGGCCATTTCTTCCACCAGCGCGGCGTTTTGCTGCGTGGCCTGGTCCATCGAGGTGACGGCCTCGCCGACCTGGGCGACGCCGGCGCTCTGCTCGCCGCTGGCCGCGCTGATCTCGCCCATGATGTCCGTGACGCGGCGGATGCTGCTCACCACTTCGCTCATGGTCTCGCCCGCCTTGTCGACCAGCGCCGTGCCGTGCTCGACCCGCTCCACGCTCGCGTGGATCAGGTTCTTGATCTCCTTGGCGGCCTCGGCGCTGCGGCCGGCCAGGCTGCGCACTTCCGATGCCACCACGGCAAAACCGCGGCCCTGCTCGCCCGCGCGGGCGGCTTCCACCGCGGCGTTGAGCGCCAGGATGTTGGTCTGGAAGGCAATCCCGTCGATGACGGCGATGATGTCGCTGATCTTGCGGCTGGCGTCGTTGATGCCCTTCATGGTCTCCACCACGTCGCCCACCACCGCGCCGCCCTGGGCGGCCACGCTGGAGGCCGTCATCGCCAGCTGGTTGGCCTGGCGGGCGTTGTCGGCGTTGTTGCGCACGGCGGAGTTCAGTTGCTCCATGCTGGCGGCCGTCTGCTGCAGCGCGCTGGCCTGGTGTTCGGTGCGGGAGCTCAGGTCGGTGTTGCCCTGGGCGATCTCGGAGCTGGCATTGGAGACGGACTCCGCGCCGTGCCGCACGTTGTTCACCACGCTGGCCAGGTTGGCCTGCATGAGCGCCAGGGACTCCATGAGCGCGCCGACCTCGTCCTTGCCATGCTGCGGCACGGTGGCGGTCAGGTCGCCGGCGGCCACCCGGCGGGCCAGGTCCGAAGCCTGACCCAGCGGCACGGTGACCGAGCGGGACAGCACCCACGAGAACAGCGCGGCCACCGCCACGCTCAGCACACCCAGCGCGATCAGCAACTGCCGGCTGGTCTGGCGGTTCTCTTCGACGGCACGCCCCAGGGCATCCACCTGCTCGCGCTGGTTGTTCAGCAACTCGTCCATCTTGGCGGCATAGTTGGCCGCCTCGGGCATGAACTGCTTGACCAGCATGGCATTCGCTTCGTCCACCTTGCCCTCTTTCTTGAGCGCAAAGATGTCGTCGCGGTTCTTGAGGTAGATCGTGCGCAGCGCGCCGATTTCTGCAAAGAGCTTCTTCTCGGAGTCGAGGAACATCAGCGCCTCGACCGCTTTTTGCAGCTCGCCCGAACTCTTGGACGAGGCCTTGCTGTCCTCGGCAAAGAAGTCCGCCAGCGCCGGGTCGCTGCTGCGCGCCACGGCGGCGGTGCGCGTGATGCCGGTGCGCAGGTTGCGCGACCAGTCACTCACCAGGCGTTCGGTCTTGATGGGGTTCTGCACCATCTCCAGCGTGGCATCGGCCACCGCGTTCAGGCGCGAGATGCTCAGCGCAATGGCACCGATCAGCAGCAGGAGCACCAGGGAAAATCCCAGCGCAAGGCGCTTGGCGACGGAAAGGTCGGAGAGTCGGCTCATAAGAAAATGCCTTGTTGTGTAGCGTTGTGGTGGCAACCGTGGGCGCGATGGCCGCCCTGCCGCGCAGATCCACGGTGCGCCGTGGGTGCGCCCGCACTGTCCCGGGTGCGGGGGGTGATGTTGCATAGTGTAAGTACGCCGCTTGCCGATTGCACGCACTGCATGCAGGTCGGCCGCGTGCCCTTGGCCGCTGCCAGGTCGGCGGCTGCACGGTCCTCCTCTAGACTTCCTGCATGATGAAGAATCGATCGAGAACCCCCCTGTGCCTGCGATGGGGGCGGGCCGTGTGGTTGGCCGGCGTGTTGTGCGCGGCCGCTGTCTCCTCTGCGCAGGCCCAGTCCACGGCGGCGCCCGTGGCGTTGCCCCCCGAGGTGGAAGCCGCGCTGGCCCGCGCCAAGCTGCCGCGCGAATCCCTGAGCGTGATGGTCACCGACGCGCAGGGCACAGCCCGCACGCAGCCCCGCCTGGCGCACCGTGCCCAGGTCCAGGTCAACCCCGCCTCGGTGATGAAGCTGGTGACCACCTACGCGGCGCTGGAGCAACTGGGCCCTGCCTACGTCTGGAACACGCCCGTGTACGTGCAGGGCACGGTGCAGGACGGCAGCCTGCGCGGCAATGTGTACATCCAGGGCCAGGGCGACCCCAAGATGGTGATGGAGCGGCTGTGGCTGCTCATGCGGCGCCTGCAGGCGCAGGGCATCCAGGTGATCGTGGGCGACATCGTGCTGGACCGCACCGCGTTCGACGTGCCCGAGCACGATCCGGCCCGCTTCGACGGCGAGCCGCTGCGGCCCTATAACGCGTCGCCCGACGCGCTGCTGCTCAACTACAAATCGTCGGTGATGACCTTCGTGCCCGACGTGCCGGCAGGGCTGGCACGCATCCAGTACGACCCGCCGCTGGCCGGCGTGCAGCGCCAGGCCTCCGTGGCGCTGGCGGCGGCCGGCACCGACTGCGGCGACTGGCGCGGCGCGCTGCGGGCCGAGCTGGCCGACCCTGCCAAGGTGGTGTTCCAGGGCGTGTACCCGGCCGCGTGCGGCGAGCGTGTGTGGCCCGTGGCCGCGGCCGACCCGCGCGGTTTTGCGGCGCGGGCCGTGGAGGGCATGTGGCGCGAGTTGGGCGGCAAGCTCACCGGCAGCGTGCGCGACGGCAAGGTGCCGGCGGGGCTCAAGCCCGCGTTCGTGTCCACATCGCCCGCGCTGGCCGAGGTGGTGCGCGACGTGAACAAGTACAGCAACAACGTGATGGCCCAGCACGTGTTTTTGACGATGGCGCTGCAAAAGAACGGCGTGGCCACGTTCGACGGTGCACGCGAGGCCCTGCGCCAGTGGTGGCAGGCGCGCGTGGGCGATGCCGAGTTGCCGCAGGCCGACAACGGCGCGGGGCTCAGCCGCGACGCGCGCCTCACGGCCCAGGCGCTCGCCCGCATGCTGCAGGTGGCCTGGCAGTCGCCCGTCATGCCGGACCTGGTGGCGTCGCTGCCCATGTCGGGCGTGGACGGCACGCTGCGCCGCAGCCAGAGCCGCGCGTCCGCCCACCTCAAGACCGGCAGCCTGCGCGACGTGATGGCGGTGGCAGGCTACGTGCACGCCGCCAGCGGCCGGCGCTATGTGCTGGTGGCGGTGGTCAACCATGCCAACGCCGGGGCGGCCCGGCCGGTGCTGGACGCCGTGGTGGACTGGGCGGCGCGCGACCAGTGAATAATCCGCGCTGGCCCTGGCACTTCTCCCTCACCCCCGCTCCATGCCCCTCTCCGAGCTCATCGGCTACCTGGCCGCGTTCCTCACCACCTGCAGCTTCGTGCCGCAGGCCCTGCACACCTTCCGGACGCGCGATGTCGGGGGCATCTCGCTGGGTATGTACAGCGTGTTCACCGCGGGGGTGGCGCTGTGGCTGGTCTACGGGTTGGTGCTCGGGGCCTGGCCCATCGTGGTGGCCAATGCGATCACGCTGGCGCTGGCGGGCACCATCCTGGGCATGAAGATGGTGTACGGGGCGCGCGGCGGGCGCTGAGCATCCGACAGCGCCCCGCCCATGGCGCCACCCTGTGCGCGGGCCCTTCGCCACTGTCGCCCAGGTGTCAAATCTGCCCGGCCGGGCACTCGTTAACCCGGATGCTGCTGCAGTGCAGGTAAGCGCACGATCCGTCGTTCCTTACCCACCGGAGGTCTCCACCCATGACGTATTTTCGCTTGACCTGTGTTGCCGCTGCGGCGGTCCTGCTTGTGGCCTGCGGGGGCTCGGACGACCCCGCCCGCGGCGCCCTGATTGACCCGCCGGCGGTGCTGGCCACGCTCACGGCCGCGCAGATCGATGCCGGCACGGCCAGCAGTGGCCTGCAGCCCATCAGCGGCAAGGCCAAGTGCGACGTGAAGGTGGTGTCGCTCAACTACGCCACCGCAGGCGCCAAGGGCGGTGAGATGACCAACGCCTCGGGCGTGATGCTGGTGCCCGCCGGCAGCTGCACCACGGCCGCGCCGCTGCTGGCGTATGCCAAGGGCACCGACGTGCAAAAGCCCCGCACCCTGGCCAACCCGCAGGACAGCGAGACCTTCCTGCTCGCCGCGATGTACGCCGCGCAGGGCTATGCGGTGGTCGCCACCGACTACCTGGGCTTTGCCAAGTCGGGCTACAGCTACCACCCCTACCTGCATGCCGATTCGGAAGCCACCTCGGTGATCGATTCGGTGCGCGCCGCGCGCAATGCCGCGGGCACGGTGGGCGCCAACCTGTCGGGCAAGGTCATGTTCAACGGCTACTCGCAGGGCGGGCACTCGTCGATGGCCGCGCAGCGCAGCGCAGAGCGCGACTACGGCAGTGAATTCAACGTGGTCGCGGGCGCGCACCTGGCCGGGCCGTACAACCTGTCCGGCTCGCTGCGCATTCCGGATGCGATCGCGGGCGTGCAGTTCTTCGTGCCGTACCTCGTCACCGCCTGGCAGAAGGTCTACGGCGATGTCTATACCGACGTGAAGCAGGTCTTCAAGGCGCCGTACTCGGGCTACATCGAGACCCTGTTGCCCAACCCCACGATGAACTACACCACCCTGGTCACCTCCGGCACGCTGCCGGCGGGCACGCCCAACCAGGCCCGCGACGCGCTGTTCCAGCCGGACTTCATCAAGGGCTCGCAGACCAGCACCACCCATCCGCTGTACCTGGCGGCCAAGAAGAACGACCTGCTGGGCTGGACGCCCAAGGCCCGCGTGCTGCTGTGCGGCGGCGCGGGCGACCCCACGGTGCCGCCCTCCATTCACCAGCAGGTCATGAAGGCCGACTTCGACAGCCGGGGCGTGACCAACGTGGCGTCGGTGGACGTGGACGCCGCCATCCAGGCTACGTTCGGCACCGGCGGCAAGGCGCCCACCGACCCGGCGTCCGCCGCGTTTGCCACCTACTACGGCTCCTACCACGGCACGTACGAGCCCCCGTTCTGCCATGCCCAGGCGCGGGCGGTGTTCGACACCGTGAAGTAAGTACACGGGCCTTTGCGCGGGCTGCACACGGCCGCGCCCTGGCTCGGCAGGGGCCAGGCACGCCCTTCGAACCGCCGGCCTTCGGGCCGGCTTTTTTGTGGGCGGGTGTCTGGAGAGGGGTGTGTAAAGCTCGGGGCGGGCTCGGTATTTTCCCGGGCGGGCAAGCTGGGAACTCGGGGGTACCATGGAGATGCGAAAAAAGCACGGTCGTTCTTTTTGGCAGTTTTCAACTGGAGAATCCCTTGAATTCACAACAATGCAAAGCCTCCCTGTCGGCGTTGGTCGCGGCCTGCCTGCTGGCCGCCTGCGGCGGCGGCGGCTCGGATACCGCGCCCTCGGCACCTGTCACGTCCGTCAAGGTGGCGGGCGACAGCCTCGCTGACAGCGGGACTTTTGGCTACAAATTCACCGTCCAGGGGTCGGCCGCCACCGGCGTGGGCTCCACGGCCATCTGGCCCGAGCGCGTGGCCACGAGCTACGGCCAGTCGCTGTGCGCCTACTACCGGTTCAACGGTTCGGCGTTCGGCACCAACGCGGCCTGCACCAACTACGCGGTGGGCGGCGGGCGCATCAACAACGCCACCGCGCCCACATCGCCGGTGTCCATCACGCAGCAGATCAAGGACATGGGCGCGCGCGGCTACAGCGCCAGCGACCTGGTGCTGATCGACGGCGGCGGCAACGACGCGGCCGACCTGATCGGCGCCTACCTGCGCGCCTCCACCGACAGCGGCCAGGCCTATGCGGCCCTGTTGAGCAGCGTGCTGCCCCAGGCCACCGTCAGCGCCGCGCTGGCGGGCGGGGCCAATGGCCTCGCGCAAGTGGGAGGCGCCTACATGCAGGCCCTGGCCCGCAACTTTGCCGACACCATCAAGGCCAACACGGTCGCCAAGAACGCACCGCGCGTGGCCGTGCTCAATGCCCCCGGCGTCACGCTGACGCCGCGCTTCCGCCTGGTGCTGGCGTCCATCAGCGCCACCCGCGGCGCAGCCGCTGCCACGCAGGCCGAGGCCTTGTTCGATGGCTGGATCCAGGCCTTCAATGCACAGCTGGCGACCAGCCTGGCTGGCGACACCCGCATCGCGGTGGTGGACTTCTACACGTCGTTCAAGGACCAGGCGACCAACCCTGCGCAGTACCAGCTCACCAATACCACCACGCCGGCCTGCCCGGCCACGGGCGTGGGCGCGGATGGACTGCCGACCTACACCTTCCCCACCTGCACCGCCACGGCGCTGTCGGCCATGACCCCGCCCGCGGGTGCCACGGGCGGCGCCGACTGGTGGAAGAGCTACGGCTTTGCCGACAGCTTCCATCCCACGCCGTACGGCCACCAGCTGGTGGGCCAACTGGTGTCGCGTTCGCTGTCCCGCGCTGGCTGGCTGTGAGCCGGCTGCACATGCTTCCATCCAAGGAGTTCTTCATGCACGCATTTTCCAAGGCTGGCCTGGCGGCAGCGGCGCTGTTTCTCGGCACGGGCGCCATGGCGCAGGTCGCCGGCACATTGAGCGTCCGCGCGGGCTTCACCCACATCGCTCCGCAGGTCAAGAGCGGTAACCTGAGCGCCCCGGCGTTCCCCAACACCAAGGTGGACGTGGACGCCGCCACGTCGCTGTCGGGCGGTGTGAACTACATGCTGACCGACCACTGGGCGGTGGACGTGCCGCTGTCCCTGCCTTTCAAGCACGACATCGTGGGCGACGGCGCCATCGCCGGTGTGGGCAAGCTGGCCGAGACCAAGGTGCTGCCCGTCACGGTGTTCGCGCAGTACCGCTTTGGCGAGGCCGAGGCGCGGTTCCGCCCCTACCTGGGCGTGGGCGTGACCTATGGCCGGTTCTTCAAGACCCGCACCACGGCCACGCTCAGCGGCCTGACGGGCGGCACGCCGGCGAACCCCACCACCGCATCGGTCGACAACAAGTGGGGCATCACGCCCCAGGTCGGCTTCGTGTGGAAGATCAACGACCGCTGGTTCGTGGATGCTGCCTACTACAAGAGCTTCCTCAAGACCACCTCGCACCTCTCGTCGGGCCAGTCGATCTCCAAACGGCTGAACCCCGATGTGATCGCCGTGGGGGTGGGCTACCAGTTCTGATGGCGGGTTGAGGTAAGGGGTGGGGAGAAGAGACTTGCCCCGCCCCTCGCCATGAAAAAGGCCGCCCGGGGGCGGCCTTTGTGTTTGTGCGCGGTCCTTGCTGGACGAACCGATTACCAGCGCGCGCGCAGGCGGTCGTACGCGTAGGTGCCGAACTGCCGCTGCGCCGACGGCGTGAGGTACACCTGGTCCGCGAACACGAAGGAGTCCGGGCTCGCACCCGCCACCAGCGTGGAGGTGTTGCACAGCGACGAGTTGACCTTGCCCGTGCCGATGCCGATGCCGTTGTTGGCGTCCACCGACGTGCATATCGGCGCGATGGCGTTGTTGAAGCCGTAGTTGGCAGGAACGCCGGTGTACAGGTTCACGTAGTAGGCGGAGTCGACATACAGCACGTTGGCGCCCAGGTCGACGATGTTCACGAGCAGGCCGTCGTTGAAGCGGGTGCTGGCATCGGCCAGCAGGGCTTCGCGGTTGATGGATTTGGCCCAGGGGCTCTTGCTCAGGTCGTAGGTGCCGGTCACCACCACGTACTTGGCACCGGCGGTGACCAGGCGGCGCACCTGCGCGGCCAGGTCCTCGCCGGCCTGGCGGGCGGCGGCCACCATGGCGGCCTCGGTCTGGGTGCCGGCCTGCACGGCGGCCATGCCGGCGATCACTTCGCTCACGCCCCCGTTGATGAACACCACATCGCTGCCGCCGAAGGTGTTGCTGGCCAGGAAGGTGTCGATCTGCTCGGTGATGGTCGGGGTGCTGGCGTTGCCGGCGGCGTCGGGCTTGGCCTTGACGCGGGCGTTGCCCACGGCGTAGCTCTTGCCGCCCGCCGATGCGGCCGCCAGGGGCTTGCCGTAGTTGGCGGCCACCTGCAGGGTCCAGTTGTTCACGCTGCCGTCATTGACGGTGTAGCGCGTGCCCTTTTGGCCGATGTCGCTGTAGCCATCGCCGAACGCGATGAAGCGCTCGGGGGTGATGGCCGACTCGGTGGTACTTGAACCGCAGGCCGCGAGCAACGCGGCCGACGCACATGCGGCGACCAGAACGGTGCGGCGGATCCAATTTGCTGCCATGTATTTCTCCAGAAAAGTGGGGCGTAGTTTAGCGGGGCCGTGTCAAGCCATGTAAAGCCGGACCTGCAACGGCATGTTGCAGGCAGGGCCTGCCCTGCCGCCGGGGGCCGTCGAGCCTCCCGGCAGGTGCCTCAGGCCGCGGCAGCCCGCTGCAGGCGGTCTCGCACGCCTTCCCAGTCGGGGCTGGCGGGCGGGGTTTCGATCCAGATCAGTTTCACGCCGTCGTCGTCGAAGCCGCGCAGCACGGCGAACAGTTGCTGGGCGGTAGCGGCCGCATCGTCGGGCATGCGGCGCATGACCAGCCGCGACGACTTGGTGCGCAGCACGGCGCGGGCGTACACCGCAATGTTGGCGGCCTCGGCGCCCAGCAGGTCCAGCCCGGTCTGCAGCGCCTTGGCATCCATCAGGCGCACCTTGGCGTTGGGCGCGTAGTGGGCCTCCAGCGTGCCCGAGGCGCGGGGCGTGTGGTCGGGCAGGTCTTCCTTGGACAGGGGGGCCGTGCCGCAGGCTGCCGTGATCTGCTCGCGGGTGATGGCGCCGGGGCGCAGCAGCACCGGCACGCCGCGGGTGCAGTCCACGATGGTGCTCTCGATGCCCACGGCGCAGGCGCCGCCGTCGAGCACCAGCAGGTCGGCGCCCAGCTCATCGCGCACGTGCTGCGCGGTGGTGGGGCTTACGCGGCCGAAGCGGTTGGCGCTGGGGGCCGCCACCCCCCACACCGGCGGTCCACCGGCCTGGGCGTCGTCGCCCGGGGCCGCGCAGGCCACGAGCAGGGCGTGCGCCACCGGGTGTGCCGGGCAGCGCAGCCCCACGCTGTCCTGGCCGCCGGTGGCGGCGGTGGCCACGCCGGGCAGGCGCGGCAGGATGAGCGTGAGCGGCCCGGGCCAGAACGCGTCGACCAGCGCCTGGGCGAACGGCGGCACGCTGCTGGCGAAGTGGCGGATGCCGTCCGCGTTGGCCACGTGCACGATCAGCGGATGGTCGCTGGGCCGCCCCTTGGCGGCAAAGATCTGCGCCACGGCGGCATCGCTGCTCGCGTCGGCCGCCAGGCCGTACACGGTTTCGGTGGGCAGGCCCAGCAGCGCGCCGCTGCGCACCGCGCGGGCCGCAGCGGCGATGGCCTGGGGGTCGTTGCCGTCGAGGATCATGGTGGTCAGAACGGGGCTATGCCCAGCAGGGCGGCCGCCTGCAGCGCCGTGGCGCGTGCGGCTTCGGGCGTGGGACCGGTCACGTTGAGGTGGCCCATCTTGCGGCCGCGCTTGGCGTCGCGCTTGCCGTACAGGTGCAGATGGGTGCCGGGCAGGGCCAGCACCTCGGCCCAGGGCGGGGTCTGTGCGGCGTCGCCGTGCGCGAACCACAGGTCGCCCAGCAGGTTCAGCATCACGGCGGGGCTGTGCTGGCGCGGCGGGGTCAGCGGCAGGCCCGCCATGGTGCGCACCTGCAGCTCGAACTGCGACACGTCACAGGCGTTCTGGCTGTAGTGGCCGCTGTTGTGCGGGCGCGGGGCGATCTCGTTGACCACCAGGCTGCCGTCCTGCAGCACGAAGAACTCGACGCACAGCACGCCCACGTACTGCAGGCCTTCTGCTACAGATTTTGCAGCTGCCACCGCTTGTGCAGCAAGCGGTAGGGGCAGATTCTGTTCATGAACCTCGGTCACGGCCAGGATGCCGTCGCGGTGCAGGTTGCGCTGCACCGGCAGGTGCACCATGGCGCCGTCGGCTCCGCGCGCCACGATCACCGAGCATTCGAGCGCCAGCGGCAGCATCTTCTCCAGCACGCACGGGACCTTGCCCACGGCATCCCAGGCGGCGGCCAGCTCGGCGGCGGTCTTCACACGCACCTGGCCCTTGCCGTCGTAGCCCATGCGGGCGGTTTTGAGAATTCCTGGAAGCAGGTCTTCGGACACGGCGCCCAGTTGCTCGGCCGTCTCGATCACCGCATACGGCGCGCAGGGCACGCCGCAGCCGACGAAGTGCGCCTTCTCGCGGGCGCGGTCCTGCGCCACCGACACGGCGCTGGCTGCGGGCGACACCGGGCGCTGTGCGGCCAGCGTGGCCAGCGCGGCGGCGGGCACGTTCTCGAACTCGGTGGTCACCGCGTCGGACACGCGGGCCAGCTCGGCCAGGCCCGCCGGGTCTTCGTAGCCGGTCTGGATGTGGTGGTGGCTCACCAGGCCCGCAGGGCTGTCGGTGTCGGCGTCGAGCACGGCCGTGAAATAGCCCATGGCCTGCGCCGCGTGCACGAACATGCGGCCCAGTTGGCCGCCGCCCAGCACGCCCAGCGTCGCGCCGGGAAGGAGAGGCGTTGTAGACGCGGTCATGCGGCAGGGGGCAGGGTCATGTTGCGCGCCACCTCCGTCTGCTCGGCGCGGAAGGCTTCCAGGCGCGTACGCAGCTCGGGGTTCTCGCTGGCCAGCAGCGCCACGGCGAACAGCGCAGCATTGGCAGCCCCGGCCGTGCCGATGGCGAACGTGGCCACCGGGATGCCCTTGGGCATCTGCACGATGCTGTGCAGCGAATCCACGCCCTGCAGGTGCCGGCTGGCCACCGGCACGCCCAGCACGGGCACGGTGGTCTTGGCAGCGATCATGCCGGGCAGGTGGGCTGCGCCGCCCGCACCGGCGATGATGGCCTTGAGGCCCCGGCCCGCGGCGGCTTCGGCGTAGGCGAACATGTCGTCGGGCATGCGGTGGGCCGAGACCACGCGGGCCTCGTGCGCGATGCCGAACTGTTCAAGAATCTGCACTGCATGCTGCATGGTGTCCCAGTCGCTGCTGGAGCCCATGACCACGCCGATCTGGATGGGTTTCATGGTGGTAGGGGGTGCGCGGCGGCGGGTTGCGCCCGCTGCACGGCTGTAGGTGGAACCCGCGATTTTACTTTTTGCGCTCCCCTTCCCGGAGCCGGGACATGTCGATGGGCCAAAATAGCGCGAACCCACCAGCTGCGCCGGCCTCTCCCGGCCCCCCCATCATGATTGACGTCACCGTAGAAAACTTTGAAGCCGAGGTGGTTGCCGCCTCCATGGATGTGCCCGTCCTGGTGGACTTCTGGGCGCCCTGGTGCGGGCCCTGCAAATCGCTCGGTCCGGTGCTGGAAAAGCTGGAGACCGAATACGCCGGCCGCTTCAAGCTCGCCAAGATCGACTCCGACCAGGAGCAGCAGCTCGCGGGCATGTTCGGCATCCGCAGCATCCCCACCTGCGTGCTGCTCATGAACGGCCAGCCCGTGGACGGATTCATGGGCGCGCTGCCCGAGGGCCAGGTGCGTGCCTTCCTCGACAAGCACGTGCCCACCGAAGACCAGCTCACGGCCGAAGCCGAAGAGGAAGAAGCCTTCGAAGCCCTGGCCGAAGGCGACACCGACACGGCGCTCGAGAAGCTGCAGCATGCCGTCGTGACCGACCCCGCCAACGACGACGCCCGCTTCGACTACGTCAAGCTGCTGCTGCAGCTGGGCCGCGAAGACGACGCCAAGGTCGCCTTCGCCCCGGTGATCGCCAAGGCCCCGGGTTCGCGCAAGCTCGGTGCCCTCAAGACCTGGATGGATGCTATTGATTTCGTAGCTTTGAGCGCTTATGGGGAGAGCGCTGGAGCCGATTTTGATGCCAAGATCGCCGCCAGCAAGCGCGACTTCGACACCCGCTACGCGCGTGCCCGCTGGCTCATGGCCCGCCAGCGCTGGACCGACGCGATGGACGAATTGCTCGAGATCCTCATGCGCGACAAGGCCTGGGGCGAAGAAGCCGCCCGCAAGACCTATGTCGCCATCCTCGAAATCATCGAGCCGCCCAAGGTGAAGGTGGCCGACGGCCAAATCCCGCCCGACGACCCGGTGGTGGCCACCTACCGCCGCCGTTTGTCGAGCGTGGTGCTCAGCTGATTCCGGCCGGGTGGCTGGACGCGGCGGGTCGGGGGTGATGGCGGTGCAGCGCGCCGGGCAGGGGCACCACCGCAGCCTCCGGGCAGGCCGGGGCCGCCTGTTGGCGTGCATGGCCGCTTGCCTGCTCGCTGCGGGCTGCGGCACGCGGCCGCCGGCACCGGATGCGGTGGTCACGGGCGTGGCCTTGTCCCGAGAGCGCGTCGTGCTGCCCCCCGAGGCCGTCTTCGAGGCCACGCTGCTGGACGTGAGCCAGCCCGACGCGCCCCCGGTGGTCCTGGGGCGCCAGCGCCGCGAGCCGGCGGGCCAGCCGCCCTATGCGGTGGCCATTGCGTACCCGTCCTCGCGGTTCGTGCCCAAGGGGCGCTACGAGGTGCGCGCCGCCGTCACCCTGGAAGGCCGGCTGCTGCTGGCCTCCGAGGCGCGCCACGCCGTCCCGCAGGATGCGGCCTACCGCCATGTGGACGTGCAGCTGCGGCGCCAGCCCCCGCTGGCGGCCGTGGTGGAGGCCGGCGTGCCGCTGCTGCTGACGTACTGGCGCCTGGTGTCGATCGAGGAGGAGGCCGTGCCCCGCCCCGCGCAGGGCGGCACGCCGCCGCACCTGGTGCTGCAGTCCGACGAGGCGCGGGCCACAGGCTCGGGCGGCTGCAACCGGTACCTGACCGACTACCACCTCAACGGCGCGCAGCTGTTCTTCGGCCGGGTGGTGTCCAACATCGCCCTGTGCCTGGACCGCGGCGCGCTGGAGACGCGGTTCTTCAATGCCCTGGAAGGCGTGGCAAGCTTTCGCCAGCAGGGCACGCACCTGCAGTTGCGCGACGCGCAGGGCAAGCCGCTGCTCGGCTTCGAGGCCGCCGAGACGCTGCTGGAATAGGCGCTGGAAGCGGCAGGCCGCACGCCCGGTCGCCCGTCGGGTCGCGTGCACGGGGGCGTGGCGGTTACCGCAGCCATGAAAGGCGTGCAGCCGTTCGTCATGCCGCTACGCCCTTACGCTGTCACGCCGTCAACCGCTCCAGCGCTTCGCGGTACTTGGCGGCGGTCTTCTCGATCACGTCGCGCGGCAGGCGCGGGGCCGGGGCGGTCTTGTCCCAGGGCTTGCCGTTGACCTGGGCCTGTTCCAGCCAGTCGCGCACGAACTGTTTGTCGTAGCTGGGTGGGTTCTCGCCGCGGGCCAGCGCGTCGGCATAGCCCTCGACAGGCCAGTAGCGCGAGCTGTCGGGGGTGAGCACCTCGTCCATCAGCACCAGCGTGCCGTCGGGCGCGAGGCCGAACTCGAACTTCGTGTCGGCAATGATCATGCCTTTGGCCAGCGAGATTTCGGCCGCCGCCTGGTAGATGGCGATGCTCAGGTCGCGGATGCGGGTGGCCAGATCCAGGCCGATCATCTCCACCGTCCGCTCGAAGGTGATGTTCTCGTCGTGCTCGCCCGCAGCGGCCTTGGCGGCGGGCGTGTAGATGGGCGTGGGCAGCTTGGCGGCGTTGGTCAGGCCCTCGGGCAGCGGCACGCCGCACACCGCACGCGATTCCTGGTATTCCTTCCAGCCGCTGCCGGCCAGGTAGCCCCGCACCACGGCTTCCACCGGGATGGGCTTCAAACGCTGGACCAGCATGGAGCGGCCGCGCACCTGGGCCACTTCTTCGGGGCTGACGACGCTCTCGGGCGCATCGCCCGTGAGGTGGTTGGGGCAGATGTGGCCGAGCTTGTCGAACCAGAACAGCGCCATCTGCGTGAGGAGCTCGCCCTTGCCGGGAATGGGCTCGCCCATGATCACGTCGAACGCCGACAGGCGGTCGCTGGCCACCATCAGGATGCGGTCATCGCCCACGGCGTAGTTGTCGCGCACCTTGCCGCGGGCCAGCAGGGGCAGCGACGTGAGGGCAGAGGTGTGCAGGGCGGTGGAGCTGGGCTGGGTCATGGTGTCGATGAGGCGGTCGATGGTGTCGCGTCCGCTGCCGGCAGGCCGGTGAACGCACAACGTAAAACACGTGCGGGAGCATTCCGCGCAACCTGCGGATTTTACGCGCGGGGGCCGGGGCGGGTGGCGGGGCGGCGCCGGCCGGTGCCCGCGGCCGGGGCGTCAGGGCAGCCGGCGGCGTTGCGTGCACACCGAATGTCTCGCGTGTTGCACCATGTTGCGGCACACTGGGCGGCCCTCCTTTCCTGAGCCGCCGCGCGCGACTTTCCGTGCAGTCTTCCTCCTCTTCCTTGCCTGCTGCTTCGGCAGCGTCTGCCGCCGTTCCAGCCGCCCCCATGCTCACGCCGCGGCGCGAGTTCTGGCTGCTGCTCACCCTGGCCGGCATCCAGTTCACGCACATCCTGGACTTCATGATCATGATGCCGCTAGGGCCGCAATTCACGCAGCTCTTTGCCATCAGCGATGCGCAGTTCGGGCTGCTGGTGTCGGCCTATACGCTGTCGGCGGGCGCATCGGGCCTGCTGGCCTCCACCTACATCGACCGCTTCGGCCGCAAGCGCCTGCTGCTCACGCTGTACGTGCTGTTCGGCCTGGCCACGCTGGCCTGCGGCCTGGCGCCCACGTACGGCTCGCTGATGGTGGCGCGCATCCTGGCGGGCGCGTTCGGCGGGGTGCTGTCGGCGCTGTCGCAGACCATCGTGGCCGACGTGGTGCCGTTCGAGCGGCGCGGCCGGGCGATGGGCATCGTGATGACATCGTTTTCGCTGTCCACCGTGGCGGGCGTGCCGCTCGGGCTGCTGCTGGCCCAGTACGGCGGCTGGCACCTGCCGTTCATCGCCATCGCGTCGCTGGTCGGCGTGCTGGCCATCTTCGCGGCCCGCACCATGCCGACGATGACGGCGCACCTGCAGGCCGCGCAGCGCCGCAGCACGTTCGGCGGCATCGCCCAGGTGCTGGGCGACGCCAACCACCGCTGGGCGTTCCTGTTCTCGGCGCTGATCATGTTCACCGGCTTCACGGTGATCCCCTACATCACGATCTACCTGCAGGCCAACGCCGGCGTGCGGCCCGACCAGGTCCCGCTGGTGTACCTGTGCGGCGGGGTGGTCACGCTGTTCACCGCACGGCTTTTCGGCGTGCTGACCGACCGCTGGGGCAAGATGGTGGTGTTCCGCTGCCTGGCGATCGCGGGGGCGTTTCCGCTGCTGGGGATCACGCTGGTGCGCGGCGTGCCGCTGTGGGGCGTGCTCACGGTGTCCACGCTGATGTTCGCGCTGATGAGCGGCCGCATGATCCCGGGCATGGCCATCATCTCGGCGGCGGCGCAGCCGTCGCTGCGCGGCACCTTCATGACGCTGAATGCATCGGTGCAGTCGGCGGCCATGGGCATGGCTTCGTTTCTGGGCGGGTTGCTGATCAGCCGCGATGCGCAGGGGCTGGTGCAGAACTACTGGATGTCCGCCGCGGTGGGCATCACGGCCAGTGTGCTGTCGATGCTGGTGGTGGGGCGCCTGGTGCTGCACGGTGCAACACCGCAGGCCCGCTGACCGCATGGGGGGCGAGGGCGCCGCCTGAAGAGAAGGGGCGCGCGAAGGGGCGCGCAGGTCAACCGGATCATTGTGCGCGCTTTTGCGGCGCTTGGCACCTTCGCCGCCATAACCCAGCAGTCAGGGGCGGTATGGGATTGCTTTTCGGTGAGGGCAGGGGCATAGTGAACTCACGTCAACGGATGCATCCTCGTTCCCCAGCCGCTCCCCTGATCAAGGACGGCATTCTTTCACCGAGAGTGTTACAGGAGACTTATCTATGAACTTGACGATCAGCGGTCACCATCTCGAAGTTACCCCCGCCTTGCGCAGCTATGTCACCACCAAGCTGGACAGGATCACCCGCCATTTTGACCAAGTTGTCGATGTCAAGGTACTGCTGACGGTAGAGAAGCAAAAGGAGAAGGAAAAGAGGCAGCGAGCGGAATGCAACATCCATGTGAAGGGCAACGACCTGTTCGCCGAAAGCTCGCATTCCGACCTGTACGCTGCGGTGGATGAACTGGTCGACAAGATGGACCGCCAGGTGGTCCGCCACAAGGACCGCCTGCAGGATCACCACCACGAAGCCGCCAAGCGCGAACTGCACGCGTGATGCGCCAGCCCTGAGCTTGGCACAGCAGCCGCCCACTGGGCGGTTTTTTTGTTGCCTGACGCCCCGCGATCAGGGTTTTCGCCAAGATGTGCATAATTGTTACCTTGACCATGAATCGACTCGCCTCCATCCTGCCCTCAGCCCAAGTGCTTGTGAGTGTTGACGCCACGAGCAAGAAGCGTGCTTTTGAAGAAGCGGGTCTCCTGTTCGAGAGCCAGCACGGCCTGTCGCGCGCGCTGATCACCGACAGCCTGTTTGCGCGCGAGCGCCTGGGCTCGACGGGCCTGGGCCATGGCGTGGCCATCCCGCACGGCCGCATCAAGGGGCTCAAGGCCCCGATGGCGGCGGTGTTCCAGCTGCTGCACCCCATCGGGTTCGATGCGCCGGACGAGCAGCCCGTGGGCCTCCTGATCTTCCTGCTGGTGCCGGAAGCGGCGACGCAAAAGCACCTCGAGATCCTGTCCGAGATCGCGGAGCTGCTGAGCGACTCGGCCCTGCGCGAGCGGCTCAAGTCCTGCACCGACGCGGCCGAGCTGCACGGCATGATCGCAGGCTGGCAGTCCACGCAGGCGGCCTGAGCCGCCCCGGCGCTGCACACCTTACCGCCAGCACCTTGTGAAACCCAATGTCGTCAGCGCCGACGTCCTCTTCGAGGAATTCCGCGCCGCCCTGAAATGGGAATGGGTCGCCGGGCTCGGCGCCTCCGAGCGCCGCTTCGACGAAGTGGCCGTGCGCTCCGCGCGCTCCGGGGCCGACCTCGTCGGCTACCTGAACTACATCCACCCCTACCGCGTGCAGATCCTGGGCGAGCGCGAGATCGCCTACCTGAGCAATGCGTCGCCCGACGACTGCAAGCGCCGCATCGCCCGCATCGTGACGCTGGAGCCGCCGGTGCTGGTGCTGGCCGACAACCAGACCGCGCCCGACGCGCTGGTCTCGATGTGCGAGCGCGCACAGATCCCGATGTTCTCGACGCACGAGTCCTCGGCGTTCGTCATCGACGTGCTGCGTGCCTACCTGTCCAAGCACTTTGCCGACCGCACCACGATGCACGGCGTGTTCATGGACATCCTGGGGCTGGGGGTGCTCATCACCGGAGAATCGGGCCTGGGCAAGAGCGAGCTGGGCCTGGAGCTGATCTCGCGCGGCAACGGCCTGGTGGCCGACGATGCGGTCGACTTCTACCGCATCAACCAGACCACCATCGAAGGCAAGTGCCCCGAGCTGCTGCAGAACCTGCTGGAAGTGCGCGGCATCGGCCTCCTGGACATCCGCGCCATCTTTGGCGAGACGGCGGTGCGCCGCAAGATGCGCCTCAAACTCATCGTGCACCTGGTGCGCAAGGAGACGCTGGAGCGCGAATACGAGCGCCTGCCGTACGAGCCGCTCACGCAGGACGTGCTGGGCGTGCCCGTGCTCAAGGTCGTGATCCAGGTGGTCGCCGGCCGCAACATCGCCGTGCTGGTCGAAGCCGCCGTGCGCAACACCATCCTGCAGCTACGCGGCATCGATACCTACCAGGAATTCGTCGAGCGCCACCGCCGCGCCATGGAACGCGACACGGGTGGTTAGGCCCGAATGCTATTGATTTGATAGCTGCTTGCGCTGGATGGATAAGCGGCAGAGCCTGTTTTGGCTCAAATGGGGCCTGCCTGAGTGCCTTTGCCCACCGAACCCTCGCCGGGATTCGCGGACCCCGGGTACGCCTCACGCCAAGGCAAAGGGCCAAAGAGCTTCACACCCCCGAACGCCCCCATCGTCACGGCCCACCAGAGTAGAGCCCCCACACCGTAAACACTGACGCTCCCCCAACGCCGGTGCACCCGTGGAACCGGCTCCGCCGGGCCACCGGGTGCGTCCCCTGGAGGGGAGGGCGCCGAAGGCGACTCAGGGGCGAGTTACTTGCTAGCGCAGGCCGCGCACTGGCCGTACAAGGCCATGGTGTGGTCGTGGACGACCCAGCCCTTGGCCTTGGCCACGGCCTGCTGGCGCTTTTCGATCTCCGCGTCGTAGAACTCTTCCACCTTGCCGCACGAGGTGCACACGAAGTGGTCGTGGTGCTGGCCTTCATTGAGCTCGTACACCGCCTTGCCGCTCTCGAAGTTGCTGCGGATCAGGATACTGGCCTGCTCGAACTGGGTGAGCACGCGGTACACGGTGGCCAGGCCGATGTCCGAGCGCTCTTCCAGCAGCACGCGGAACACGTCTTCGGCCGTCATGTGTCGCTGTGCGCCCTTCTGGAAGATTTCCAGGATCTTCAGGCGGGGCAGCGTGGCCTTGAGTCCCGTGCTTTTGAGTTCGTCGATGTTGGTCATGGCATGGTCTTTCGGGATGCCGGCCTGGGCCCCCGGGTCCGGGGGGCCTGCCGCTACAATGGGGCGATCATATCCTCAGCCCTTTTATCCATGCCCGTCAAAGCCACTTGCAGCGCCCGCCTGGGCCTGGTCCTTTTGATCGGTGCTGGCGTGGCCACCCTGGCCGGATGCGGCAGCCTCAACGGCGCCAGCGACCGCATCGCCAACATCGTCACCCCCTACAAGATCGACGTCGTCCAGGGCAATTTCGTCTCGCGCGAGCAGGTCGAAGCCCTGCAGCCCGGCATGAGCCGCCAGCAGGTGCGCGAGATCCTGGGCACGCCGCTGCTCACCAGCCTGTTCCATGCAGACCGCTGGGAGTACGTGTTCACGCTCAAACGCCCTGGCGAAGAAGCCCAGACCCGCAAGCTGACCGTGTTCTTCAAGGGCGATGCGCTCGAGCGCTCCGAGGGCGACACCATGCCCACCGAGACCGAGTTCGTCGCCACGCTGGGCTCCAAGGGGTCCAAGAGCAAGGTGCCGGTGCTGGAAGCCACGCCCGAGCAGCTGGCGCGGTTCCCCGCCTCGGCGCGGCCCACCACGCCGCCGACGGCCGCCCCGCTGGAGCCCGCCTCCGTCAGCTACCCGCCGCTGGAAGCCCCCGCGCGCTGACCCGGCCCGCCGCAGCGCGTGGCATGTCCGGCGCTGCACCCACGATTTTCATGACAGGATTTTCATGACAGGGACTTCAACCCCCGCTGCCACCGCTCCGTGCCGCGTGGCCGTGGCTGGCGCCTCCGGCCGCATGGGCCGCATGCTCATCGAAGCCATCCGCGCCACGGACGACCTGGTGCTCGCCGGTGCGCTCGATGTGTCCGCCAGCCCCGGCATCGGCTCCGATGCCACCGCCTTCCTGGGCCACGCCAGCGGCGTGGCCATCACGGCCGACATCGCCACCGGCCTGAAGAACGCCGACGTGCTGATCGACTTCACCCGCCCCGAAGGCACGCTGGCCCACCTGGCCGTGTGCAGCCGCCTGGGCGTGAAGGCCGTGATCGGCACCACGGGCTTCTCGGACGAGCAAAAAGCCGAGATCGCGGCCCACGCGCAGAGCACCGCCATCGTGATGGCGCCCAACATGAGCGTGGGCGTCAACGTCACGCTCAAGCTGCTGCAGATGGCCGCCAAGGCCATGGCCACCGGCTACGACATCGAGATCATCGAAGCCCACCACCGCCACAAGGTGGACGCCCCTTCGGGCACCGCGCTCAAGATGGGCGAAGTCATCGCCGAGGCCCTGGGCCGCGACCTCAAGGACTGCGCCGTCTACGCCCGCGAAGGCGTGACCGGCGAGCGCGACCCGTCGAGCATCGGCTTTGCGGCCATCCGCGGCGGCGACATCGTGGGCGACCACACGGTGCTGTTCGCGGGCATCGGCGAGCGCATCGAGATCTCGCACAAGTCCTCCAACCGCGCCGGCTATGCCCAGGGCAGCCTGCGCGCCGTGCGCTTCCTGGCAGAGCGCAAGACGGGCATGTTCGACATGTTCGACGTGCTCGATCTGCACTGATCCATGGACGCGCTGCACTGGTGGCGCCAGGGCGATGCGGTGACGCAGGTCACCGCCTTGCTGCTGCTGGCCATGTCGGTCGCGAGCTGGGTCGTGATCGTCTGGAAGCTGCGCCTGATGCGCCGCGCCAGCGCCGACGTGGCGCGCAGCACCGCGGCCTTCTGGCAGGCGCCGTCGCTCGACATGGCATCGCAACGCTTGCAGGCTTTTGACCGGGAAGCGCTGGTCCTGCCGCTCGTGGTTGCTGCAAATTCCATAGCAAGCTCCGCCACGGCCGCATCGGCCAGCCTGGCCACGCAGGGCAGCCTGGCCACGCAGCTCACCCGCGTGCTGCGCGACGCCCTGCACGGCGTGCTGGGGCGCCTGCAGTTCGGCCAGGTGATGCTGGCCACCGTGGGTTCCACGGCGCCCTTCGTAGGGCTGCTGGGCACCGTGTGGGGCATCTACCATGCGCTCACCGCCATGGCCGGTGCCGGGCAGATCACCATCGACCGCGTGGCCGGCCCCGTGGGCGAGGCGCTGATCATGACCGCCGCCGGCCTGGCCGTGGCCATCCCGGCGGTGCTGGCCTACAACGTGTTCGGCCGGTTGATCGGGCGCATCGAAGCCGATCTGGAAGGCTTCGCACGCGATCTGCGCGAATTGCTGATCGACCAAGCGGTGGCGCGGGGGGCTTTGCCGCCCGCCGCAGGCGCGGCCTGAGCCACACCCCGGCACCCTCACCAGGACACCTTCCATGGCTTTCGGACGGCTGGAACGCACCACGGGCCCGCAGCCCATGAGCGACATCAACATGACGCCGCTGGTCGACGTGATGCTGGTACTGGTGGTCATCTTCATCCTGACCGCGCCGCTGCTGGCCAGCTCCATCCGGCTCGACCTGCCCCGCAGCGAAGGCGCCACGCCGGGCTCCGCGCCCCAGGCCATCACGCTGGTGGTGGACGCCCAGGGCCAGGCCTATCTGGACGACCAGCCCCTGAGCCAGCCCGCATTGGCCGAGCGCCTGCGCCGCATCGGCGCCGAGCAGCCCGACACTGAGGTGCAGCTGCGCGCCGATGCCGCCGTGCCCTATGGCCGCGTGGTCGAGGTCATGGGCGCGGCGCACCTGGCGGGCCTGCAGCGCATCGGTTTCGTGGCCGAACCGGCGCCACCCGCCGCGCCATCTACCGCGCCATCCGCCGGGCCAACCTCCACGCCAGCGGCCGCCGCGCAGCCGCCCCGCACGCCCTGAAATCGCGCCCGGCACGGCGTGCCGGCCCCGGTTGGCCATGGCGTGCTGCAATGACAGGCGCATGACCGCCTAAAATCCGCCCAGCGCAGCACCGCACGCGGCTGCACCCCCCTCTCACCCCGAGCCCCCATGCAAGACAAATATTCTCCCCAAGACGTCGAACGCGCCGCGCACGACCACTGGACCGCCACCGACGCCTACCGCGTGACGGAAGATACGAGCAAGAAGAAGTTCTACGCCTGCTCGATGCTGCCCTACCCCAGCGGCAAGCTGCACATGGGCCATGTGCGCAACTACACGATCAACGACATGCTGGCGCGCTACCTGCGCATGAACGGCCACAACGTGCTCATGCCCATGGGCTGGGACGCCTTCGGCCTGCCGGCCGAGAACGCTGCGCTCAAGAACGGCGTGCCGCCCGCCAAGTGGACGTACGAGAACATCGCGTACATGAAGCAGCAGATGCAGGCCATGGGCCTGGCCATCGACTGGAGCCGCGAGGTCGCCACCTGCGACCCCGAGTACTACCAGTGGAACCAGTGGCTGTTCCTCAAGATGCTGGGCAAGGGCATCGCCTACCGCAAGACCCAGGTCGTGAACTGGGACCCGGTGGACCAGACCGTGCTGGCCAATGAACAGGTCATCGACGGCAAGGGCTGGCGCACCGGCGCGACGGTCGAAAAGCGCGAGATTCCCGGCTACTACCTTAAGATCACCGACTACGCCGACGAGCTGCTCGACTTCGTGACCGGCGACAAGCTGCCCGGCTGGCCCGAGCGCGTGAAGCTGATGCAGGAGAACTGGATCGGCAAGAGCGAAGGCGTGCGCTTCGCCTTCACGCACGACGTTCGCGGCGACGACGGCGCGCTGATCGGCGACGGCAAGATGTACGTGTTCACCACGCGCGCCGACACCATCATGGGCGTGACCTTCTGCGCCGTGGCGCCCGAGCACCCGCTGGCCGCGCACGCCGCCAAGAGCAACCCCGCGCTCGCAGCCTTCATCGAGGAATGCAAGAACGGCGGCACCACCGAGGCCGAGCTCGCCACGCAAGAGAAGAAGGGCCTGCGCACCGGCCTGTTCGTCACGCACCCGCTGACCGAAGAGCAGGTCGAGGTCTGGGTCGGCAACTACGTGCTGATGAGCTACGGCGACGGCGCCGTGATGGGCGTGCCCGCGCACGACGAGCGCGACTTCGCCTTTGCGCTCAAGTACGGCATCGAGATCAAGCAGGTCGTGCTGGTCGACGGCGAGAGCTTCAACTACCACCAGTGGCAGGACTGGTATGGCGACAAGCAGCGCGGGGTGACCATCAACTCCGACAGCTTCAGCGGCCTGTCCTTCAAGGACGCCGTGAACGCCGTCGCCCATGCGCTGGAGCAAAAGGGCCTGGGCGAGAAGAAGACCACCTGGCGCCTGCGCGACTGGGGCGTCTCGCGCCAGCGCTACTGGGGTACGCCGATCCCGATCATCCACTGCGAAGAGCACGGCGCCGTGCCCGTGCCCGAGAAGGATCTGCCCGTGGTGCTGCCACAGGACTGCATCCCCGACGGCTCCGGCAACCCGCTGCACAAGCACGAGGGCTTCCACGCCGGCGTGACCTGCCCCGTGTGCGGCAAGGCCGCGCGCCGCGAGACCGACACCATGGACACCTTCGTGGACAGCTCGTGGTACTTCATGCGGTACTGCGACCCCAAGAAGAGCGATGCCATGGTGGGCGAAGGCACGGCCTACTGGATGCGCGACCAGAAGTCGGCCACCGGCGGTGCCGGCATGGACCAGTACATCGGCGGCATCGAGCACGCCATCCTGCACCTGCTGTACGCGCGCTTCTGGACCAAGGTCATGCGCGACCTGGGCCTGGTGACGGTGGATGAGCCCTTTGCGCACCTGCTCACGCAGGGCATGGTGCTCAACCACATCTACTACTGGCGCGACGAAAAGGGCGGCAAGAACTACTTCCCGCCCGAAGCCGTCACGCAGGTGCTCGATGCCCAGGGCCGCATCGTGGGCGGCCGCCTGACCGAGGCCGAGGGCCAGTACCCGCAGGGCCTGCAGCTGGAGTACGGCGGCGTCGGCAAGATGGGCAAGACCGAGCGCAACGGCGTCGACCCGCAGGACCTCATCGCCAAGTACGGCGCCGACACGGCCCGCCTGTACACCATGTTCACCGCCCCGCCGGAGGCCACGCTGGAGTGGAACGACGCCGCGGTGGAAGGCAGCTACCGCTTCCTGCGCCGCGTGTGGAACTTCGGCGTGAAGCTGTCTGCTATGGATATGGGAGCTGCTACCGCAAGCGTGGCAAGCGCGAGCAGCCTGAATGACGTCGAATTCGGCAAAGAGGCCAAGGCCCTGCGCCGCGAGATCCACAACGTGCTCAAGCAGGTGGACTATGACTACCAGCGCATGCAGTACAACACCGTGGTCTCGGGCGCGATGAAGATGATCAACGCACTGGAAGACTTCAAGGCCGCCGACTCCGCCGGTGCCCAGGTCGCGCTGATCGAAGGCTTCGGCATCCTGCTGCGCGTGCTCTACCCCGCCACGCCGCACATCGCGCACAGCCTGTGGAGCGGCCTGGGCTACGCCAGCCACCTGGGCGACCTGCTCGACGCGGCCTGGCCGCAGGTCGATGCCGGCGCGCTGGTGCAGGACGAGATCGAGCTCATGCTGCAGGTCAACGGCAAGCTGCGGGGCTCCATCCACGTGCCGGCCCAGGCCGACAAGGCCGAGATCGAGCGCGTGGCACTGGCCAGCGAAGCCTTCACCGCGCAAGCGGCAGGCGCGGCGCCCAAGCGCGTGATCATCGTGCCCGGCCGCCTCGTGAACGTGGTGATTTAACTGGCTGACCCGGCCGATGAAGCGACGACTCCCTGACGCGCTGCGCGCCTGCCACCCCATCGCACTTTGCGGGAGTGGTCCCGGTGCCGGTGCCGGTGCCGCGCCGGTGGCTGGCCTCGCCTGCCGTGTGGCAGCGTCAGGCCCGGGCCGCGCAGGGTAGATAGCTTCTTCTGGTCGCGCGACCGCAATGGATGACTGATATGCAAAGACGTACGCTGCTGACCTTCGCCCCTGCCGCCTTGCTGGCGGGATGCGGCTTTCGCCTGCGGGGCGTGCCGGAGTTCGGCTTCGAGACGCTCTACATCGCCGCGCCCGCCGCCTCGCCCCTGGCCCGCGAACTCCAGCGCACGCTGGCGGGCTCCGGCGGCAAGCTGCAGGTGGTGCGCGAGGCCAGCGGCATGACCACCGCGCAGGCCATCATGGACCTGCTGCAGGAGCAGCAGGAGCGCGTGGTGGTGGGCCTGAACGCCTCCGGCCAGGTGCGCGAACTGCAACTGCGCCTGCGCGTGAAATTCCGCCTGCGCACCCAGGCCGGCGTGGAGCTGATCCCCGAGACCGAACTGCTGCAGCAGCGCGACATCAGCTACAACGAAACCATCGCCCTGGCCAAGGAAGCGGAAGAGGCGCTGCTGTACCGCAACATGCGCACGGACATCGTGCAGCAGCTCATGCGGCGCTTGGCTGTGGTCAGGCTCTGATCAATTTTTGAACGGTTGCGTCCCTCGCTGGGCGCTGTCGGGTGGATTTCTGTCTTTCGCCCGCTGCAGGTCAATACTGGCGCGCCCCAAAGCCAGGGCAGCCGCGCAAGGGCTGCCCCGCCTCTGGCGGCCAGCACCGAGGCGCGCAGCGCCTCAGGGGGATCGCCTCATCAACGTGCTCTTGCCGAACAACGACTCCACCAGGTCCACCGCCAGCACCGCCGTGCGGTTGCGCACATCGAGCGCCGGGTTGACCTCCACGATGTCCAGCGAAGCCAGGCGCCCGCTGTCGGCGATCATCTCCATGCACAGCTGCGCCTCGCGGTAGGTCGGGCCGCCGGGCACCAGGGTGCCCACGCCGGGCGCGATCTCCGGGTCCAGAAAGTCCACGTCGAAGCTCACGTGCAGGTGGGTGTTGTCGTCCACACCCGCCAGTGCCTGCTGCATGGTGGCGCGCATGCCCATCTCGTCGATGTAGCGCATGTCGAAGACCTCCAGGCCCTGCTCGTGCACAAAGCGCTTCTCGCCCGCATCCACGCTGCGGATGCCGATCTGGCGGATCTGGCCGGGCGTGAGGGCAGGGCGCCCGCCGGGCATGCCCGCCAGCTGCGTGAGTTCTGCCGGGCCAAAGCCGCACAGGCAGGCCACCGGCATGCCGTGCACGTTGCCACTGGGGGTCAGCGCGCTGGTGTTGAAGTCGGCATGCGCGTCGAGCCACAGCACGCGCAGGGTCTTGCCCACGTCGAGGCAGTGGCGCGCCACCGCGCTGATGCTGCCCAGGCCCAGGCAGTGGTCGCCGCCCATCAGGATGGGCAGGTGGCCCTGCTGCAGCTCGGCGTACACCGCATCGAACACATGCTGGTTCCACGCCACCACCTCGGCCAGGTGCCGGTAGCCGGCGTCGGGCGGCTGCCAGGGGTTGGCGGGGCCGTTGAGGTTGCCCCGGTCGAGCACGGTCAGGCCATGGCTCTCCAGCGCGGGCTGAAGCCCTGCCACCCGCAGGGCTTCAGGCCCCATGGAGGCGCCGCGCGCGCCCGCGCCGACGTCGGTGGGGGCGCCGATGAGGCTGATGGCGGGCGCCGTAGGGTGGGGCGAGGAGGTCATGAACAAAGCCTTTGTGGGGAGCTGAAGGGGTCGGGGCATCCGGGATCGGGGTGCGCCGTGGTGGCGGGATTGTCTGCGCAGCGCGCGCCAATGAACAGTCAGACAGCTGCTCCATCGGGCGCGTGCGCTGTGCAATCTGCGGGCTGGCGCTGGCGATCTGCGCAACGCGGGCTTGCTGATGGGGGCGCTGGCGGCCGGCCGACCCCTCGCCCGGTCCGTCCGCAGTCCGTGGCAGGGGGCCAAGGCGATAAACTTTGCCGTATGCAACTCGCCCTGGCCCAACTCTCCTCTCACCTCCAAAAGGGCCTGTCGCCGCTGTACGTGCTGCACGGCGACGAACCCCTGCTGCAGCAGGAGGCGGCCGACAGCATCCGCGCCGCGGCGCGGGCCCAGTGCTACACCGAGCGCAGCAGCTACACGGTGGCGGGCGCTCACTTCGACTGGAGCGCGGTGCTGGCGGCGGGCGGCAGTCTGAGCCTGTTCGCCGACAAGCAGATCGTGGAGATCCGCATCCCCTCGGGCAAGCCCGGCAAGGACGGCAGCGTGGCCCTGCAGCAGGTGGCCGACGCGGCGCGCGGCAACGACAGCACGCTCACGCTCGTCATGCTGCCGCGCCTGGACAAGGCCACCCGCAGCGGCGCCTGGTTTGCCGCGCTGGAGGCCAACGGCACCTCGATCCAGATCGACACCATCGAGCGCGGCATGCTGCCGCAGTGGATCGCCCAGCGCCTGGCCGCGCAGGGCCAGCGCGTGGTGGCGGGCGAGGAGGGCCAGCGCACGCTGCAGTTCTTTGCCGACCGCGTGGAGGGCAACCTGCTGGCCGCCCACCAGGAGATCAGCAAGCTGGCGCTGCTGCACCCGGCGGGTGAACTGAGCCAGGCCCAGGTCGAGGCAGCGGTGCTCAATGTGGCGCGCTACGACGTGTTCAAGCTGTCCGAGTCCGTGCTGTCCGGCCAGACCGCGCGCGTGCAGCGCATGCTCGACGGCCTGCAGGCCGAAGGCGAGGCAGAAGTGCTGGTGCACTGGGCGCTGGCCGAGGACATCCGCGCCTTGAAGCGCGTGAAGGACGCGATGAACGCCGGCCGTCCCCTGCCCATGGCCCTGCGCGAGAACCGCATCTGGGGAGCCAAGGAAAAGCTGTATGAGCGCATCCTGCCCAAGGCCAGCGACGCCGCCCTGGCACGCCTGCTGCAGTCGGCCCACACGGTGGACGGCATCGTCAAGGGCCTGAAGGTACCCGACTGGCCGCAGAACGGCTGGCAGGCGCTGCAGCGGCTGGCGTTTCAGGTGTGCCGGCTGACGCAGGCGGCGCGGTGACCGGCGCTGCACCTGGTTTCAGATAAAAATAGCCGCTACCGCTTGTCCATCAAGCGCCGGCAGCTATCAAATTGGTAGTAATGTTCAGGCGGCGTCCAGCGCGCCGCGCGCCTTGTCCACCCACATCTCCAGGTTGGCGACGAGATCCTTCTGGCTGAACGAGCAGCTTTCTTCCGAGAACAGCGCGCTGGATTCCAGCCGGTCCAGCAGGCCGTGCAGCACCTCGGTGTAGCGCGGCGGCAGGGCGGCCAGCAGGTCGGTCTGGGCGCGGGCGGTGGTGCTCAGGGCGGACGCTGACAGCGTCCCGTGGCTGAAGGCCTGCAGGGCGTCATGGACAGGTTGGAGCAGGTGGGCGCGGGTCATGGGCGGCTCTGGATGCGGGCGATGGGGGCGGGGTGGCAAGGGTAACAGGCGCTCAATGGGCCGCACAGAGGGTATCTGCGGCAAAATCGCCGGATGAACGCCCTCAACGTCGCTGAATACACGCACACCCTCGGCCTGCAGGCCAAAACGGCCTCGGCGCTGATGGCCAAAGCGCCGTCAGCTATCAAAAACAAAGCGCTCAAGGCGCTGGCCCGCTTGCTGCGCGAGAACGTGGATGCGCTGCAGGTTGACAACGCCCGGGACCTGGACCGTGCCCGCACCGCCGGCCTTGCCGAGCCGATGGTGGACCGCCTCAAACTCAGCCCCAAGGTGCTGGAGACCTGTGCCGAAGGCTGCGAGCAGTTGGCCGCCATGCCCGAAATCATTGGCGAGATCCTGGGCATGAAGCAGCAGCCCAGCGGCATCCGCGTGGGCCAGATGCGCGTGCCGATCGGCGTGTTCGGCATGATCTACGAGAGCCGGCCCAACGTGACCATCGAGGCCGCGTCGCTGTCCATCAAAAGCGGCAACGCCTGCATCCTGCGCGGCGGCTCCGAGGCCATCGATTCCAACAAGGCCCTGGCCAAGCTGGTGCAGCAGGCGCTGGCCGAGGCCGGCCTGCCGCAGGACGCGGTGCAGCTGGTGCAGACCACCGACCGCGAGGCCGTGGGCCAGCTCATCGCCATGCCGCAGTTCGTGGACGTGATCATCCCGCGCGGCGGCAAGGGCCTGATCGAGCGCATCAGCCGCGACGCCAAGGTGCCCGTCATCAAGCACCTGGACGGCAACTGCCACACCTATGTGGACGACCCCTGCGACATCGCCATGGCGGTGAAGGTGGCCGACAACGCCAAGACGAACAAGTACAGCCCCTGCAACGCGAGCGAAGGCCTGCTGGTGGCGCGCGGTGTGGCGGCCGACTTCTTGCCCAAGATCGGCGCCGTGTATGCCGCCAAGGGCGTGGAGATGCGCGGCTGCCCCGAGTCGCTGGCCATCTTGAAGAAGGTGGCCGGCGCCCAACTGGCCCAGGCCACGGAACAGGACTGGAGCGAGGAGTACCTCGCGCCCATCATCAGCATCAAGGTGGTGGCGGGTGTGGACGAGGCCATCGCCCACATCAACCACTACTCCAGCCACCACACCGACGCCATCCTCACCACCAACCACGTGCACGCCCAGCGGTTCTTGCGCGAGGTGGATTCGGCCAGCGTGATGGTGAACGCGAGCACGCGCTTTGCCGACGGCTTCGAGTACGGGCTGGGGGCCGAGATCGGCATCAGCACCGACAAATTCCACGCGCGTGGGCCGGTGGGCCTGGAGGGGCTGACCTCGCTCAAGTACGTGGTGCTGGGCGATGGCGAAGTCCGCGTTTGATTTGCTCTTGTTTTGATAGCTGCTGGCGCTTGCTGATCAAGCGGTAGGAGCCAAAAACACATGAAAATCATCATCCTCGGAGCGGGCCGCGTGGGCCAGAGCGTGGCCGACAGCCTGGTGTCCGAGCGCAACGACATCACCGTCATCGACACCAATGCCGAGCGCCTGCGCGACCTGGAGTCGCGCTACGACCTGCGCGGTGTGGTGGGCAGCGGCATCGAGCCCAACGTACTGGCGGAGGCCGGCGCGCACGACACCGACCTCTTGATCGCCTGCGCCGCGCAGGACGAGACCAATCTGGTGTGCTGCAAGATCGCGCAGCTGATGTTCAACATCCCCAAGCGCATCGCTCGCGTGCGGTCCACCGGCTTCGAAGGCGAAGAGCGCCTGGTGGGCCCCGAGGGCTTTGCGGTGGACCGCATCATCTGCCCCGAAGAATCGCTCACCCGTTACATCGCCAAGCTCATCGACTACCCCGAGGCGATGCAGGTGCGTGAATTCGCCGGGGGCCGGGCCTGCCTGGTGTCGGTGCGCGCACGCGTGGGGGCGCCCATGGTGGGCCACACCATCGGCGACCTGCGCGACAAGGCGCCCGAGCTGGCCATGCGCATGGTGGCCATCTACCGGCGCTTTCCGGACGAGCCCGACCGCTTCATCGCCTGCGATGGCCGCACGCGCATCGAGCCCGGCGACGAGGTCTTCGTGCTGGCCGCGCAGGAGCGCATTGCCGATGTGCTGGGCGCCCTGCACCGCCCGCAGGGCCAGCCCTCCAAGCCCGTGCGCCGCATCATGATCGCTGGTGGCGGCCGGGTGGGGCTGCGCTTGGCGCGGCAGCTGGCGCAGGCGCCGGGGCGCTTCAACATCAAGATCATCGAGGACCACGCGGACCGCTGCGTGGAGCTGGCGTCGTCCCTGCCCACCAACGTGTTGGTGCTGCAGGGCGACACCACCGACGAGGACCTGCTGGGCGACGAGGGCATCGAAGAGGTGGACCTGTTCCTCGCGCTCACCGACGACGACGAGGACAACATCATGTCCTGCCTGCTGGCCAAGCGCATGGGCGCCAGCCGGGTGCTGGCGCTCATCAACCGGCGCAGCTATGCCGACCTGATGCACGGCACGCAGATCGACATCGCGCTGTCGCCCGCGCAGGCCATGCTGGGCGAGCTGCTGGCCTATGTGCGCCAGGGCGATGTGCAGGCGGTGCACAGCCTGCGCCGGGGCGTGGCCGAGGCGCTGGAGATCGTGGTGCGCGGCGACCGCAAGAGCTCGCGCGTGGTGGGTCGCAAGGTGAGCGAGCTGCAGCTGCCGCGCGACGTGCACATGGGGCTGATCGTGCGCGGCCTGCCCGACGCCTACGACGTGTCGCAGGGTGCCGTGCAGGACCTGCGCGAGCCCGAGGTCATCATCCCGCGCAGCTCCACCGTGATCGAGAGCAACGACCACGTGGTGTTCTTCCTGCCGCACAAGCGGCTGGTGCGCGACGTGGAAAAGCTGTTCCGCGTGAGCGCGACGTTCTTTTGATGCACCCCCCTGAGTCGCTTCGCGCCTTCCCCCCGCTCTCGCAGCGCTGCGCACTGCGGGCAGGGGGACGCCGCCAGCGCACGGAGGCGAAGCGCCGCCTCTGCAGCGCGTCGGCCCTTGCGCGGCGGCCCTCGCCTGGGCTGCGCCAGTATTGGCAGCTGCATGCGATGTTGGCGGCCATGAACCCAGGGTGCTGGCCATGACGGACATGTTTCCCGTCCTGCGCGTGCTGGGCATCCTCATCATGATCTTCTCGCTGTCGATGGGCGTGCCGCTGGCGGTGTCGCTGTGGACCGGCGACGGCGTGTGGCACGTGTACCCGATGGCGATGGCCGCCACGCTGGCCGCGGGTGCCTGGCTGTGGTGGCGGCTGCGCCTGTTCCGCCAGGAGCTGCAGCCGCGCCACGGCGTGATGCTGGTGTCGCTGGTCTGGCTGCTGCTGCCGCTGTCGGCCGCGGTGCCGCTGATGCTGGCCGGGCACCACATCGGGCGGCCGATGTCGTTCACCTATGCGTACTTCGAGGCCGTGTCGGGGTTGACCACCACGGGCTCGACGGTGCTGGCGGGGCTCGATACGCTGCCGGTGTCGGTCAACGTGTGGCGCACCTTCCTGCAGTGGATGGGCGGCATGGGCATCCTGATCCTGGCCGTGGCCGTGCTGCCGCTGCTGGGCGTGGGCGGCAGCCAGCTTTTCAAGGCCGAGGCGGCGGGGCCGCTGAAAGACACCAAGCTCACGCCGCGCATGACCGGCACGGCCAAGGGGCTGTGGGGCGTGTACGCGATGTTCTCGGTGGCCTGCGGCCTGGCGTTCTGGCTGGGGGGCATGGGCCCGCTCGATGCGCTGATGCACATGTTCGCCACGGTGAGCCTGGGCGGGCTCTCGTCGCACGACGCGAGCTTCGGGTACTTTCAGTCGCCACTGCTCGAGGCGATCTGCATCGTCTTCATGCTGGTGGCCAGCTGCAATTTTGCGCTGTACTTCGTTGCGATCCGCAAGGGGCAGTGGAGCGGCTTCTGGGGCGACCCGGAGCTGCGCGCCACGCTGCTGACCCTGGTCGGCGGCGGGCTGCTGGTGTCGCTGCTGCTGTGGGCCAAGGGCGTGTACGAGCCGCTCGTGGCCCTGCGCCACGGCATGTTCAACCTGGTGTCCATGGCCACGACGACCGGGTTCGCCACGGTGGACTACCTGGCCTGGCCGGTGTTCGCGCCGGTGTTCATGCTGCTGCTGTCGGGCGTGGCGACCAGTGCGGGGTCTACCGGCGGGGGCATCAAGATGGTCCGCATGCTCATCCTCGTCAAGCAGGCGCGCCGCGAGATGAACCGCCTGGTGCACCCGCGCGCGGTGCAGCCGGTGCGGCTGGGCGACGCGGTGGTGGACAACCGGGTGATTTTCTCGGTGCTGGCCTTCATGCTGGTGTATGGCGGCACGGTCTTTGGCCTGTCAATGGTGATGCTGCTGACCGACCTGGACCCGGTGACCGCGTTCTCGGTGGTGCTGGCCAGCGTGAACTGCGCGGGGCCGGGGCTGGGCATGGTGGGGCCGGCGTCCAACTACGCGGTGCTGACCGACTTTCAGATCTGGGTGTGTACGCTGGGCATGCTGCTGGGCCGGCTGGAGATCCTGAGTTTCATGGCCCTGCTCACGCCCGCTTTCTGGCGCCGTTGACCCCGCGGGCTGCCGCGCCGCCTTGCGAAAAGGGAAGGCGGCCCCAAATCCCTACAATTCGTCGCAATTTGCTTCCCCAAGGGCACCTATGGTTCCGCATCTCATCACGGCCCTCACCGGGCCGATCAACGAACTTGAACAGCGCATCCTGGACTCGATGCCCGCCATCGAACGCTGGTTCAGGCTGGAGTGGATGGAGCACACGCCCCCGTTCTACACCTCGGTGGACATCCGCAATGCGGGCTTCAAGCTCGCGCCCGTGGACACCAACCTGTACCCCGGCGGCTGGAACAACCTGACCAAGGAGATGCTGCCCCTGGCCGTGCAGGCCGCCATGGCCGCCATCGAGAAGATCTGCCCCGAGGCGCGCAACCTCCTGATCATTCCGGAAAACCACACGCGCAACACCTTCTACCTGGCCAACGTGGTGCAGCTGCAGCGCATCTTCAACATGGCGGGCCTGAACGTGCGCGTGGGCTCCATCAGCCCCGAGATCAAGAAGCCCACGCTGATCGAGCTGCCCAACGGCGACACGGTGACGCTGGAGCCCGTGGTGCGCACCAAGGGCCGGCTGGGGCTCAAGAACTTCGACCCGTGCACCATTTTGCTGAACAACGACCTGTCGGCCGGGCCCCCGGGCATCCTGGAAGACATCCACGAGCAGTACCTGTTGCCCCCGCTGCACGCGGGCTGGAGCGTGCGCAGAAAGAGCACCCACTTCAAGAACTACGAAGAGGTGGCCAAGCGCTTCGGCAAGATGCTGGGCATCGACCCCTGGCTCGTGAACCCCATGTACAGCCAGTGCGACGGCGTGGACTTTGCCGAGGACAAAGGCATGGACAAGCTGCAGACCACAGTAGACGCGCTGCTGACCAAGGTGCGCCGCAAATACAAGGAATACGGCATCAACGAAAAGCCGTTCGTCATCGTCAAGGCCAACAACGGCACCTACGGCATGGGCATCATGACCGTGCGCGATGCCAAGGAGCTGGACGCGGTCAACCGCAAGACCAAGAACAAGATGGCGGTCATCAAGGACGGCCAGCCGGTCAGCGACCTCATCATCCAGGAAGGCGTGCTGACGCAGGAGCGGGTGCATGAAGCCGTGGCCGAACCCGTGGTCTACATGATGGACCGCTACGTGGTCGGCGGCTTCTACCGCATGCATGCCGAGCGCGGCGTGGACGAGAACCTGAACGCCCCGGGCGCGAGCTTCGTGCCGCTGGCCTTCGAGCACAGCACGCACATGCCCCAGCCCGGCGTGCGTCCCGGGGTGAGCGCGCCCAACCGCTTTTACATGTACGGCGTGGTGGCGCGCCTGGCCATGCTGGCCGCCAGCTACGAACTGGAAGCCACCAACCCCGACGCCGAGATCTACGACTGAGGTGAGTGGACCCCCTGAGGCGCTGCGCGCCTTCCCCCACGGGGGACGCACCCCGTGGCCTGGCAAAGCCAGTTCCACGGGTGCACTGGCCTTGGCCGCGCCAGTTTATGCACCTGGGTGGCGCGCGCAACGCAATGGATCGCTGCGACGGATTTGCACGCAATAACTCCACACCGTTCACAGCGGTCGGGCTGAGCCTATCGAAGCCTTGCGTGGCGCTGCCGTGGCGGCCATGCCATGTCTGCGGTGCGCTGCCAAGCCGTGAATCACCGCCGAGTTGCTGCGCTGCAACATAGTGCAAGCCCTCCAGACGCGGCCGGGGGCACGGGCGCACAATAGCGTTCCCAAAAGTAACGGAACCCCGCCAGACTCTGCGTGGGGTAGGTCAGTGCAAAGCTCCAAATCATCGCTCGCAGCGCTCACGCTGGGCGCCATCGGTGTTGTGTACGGCGATATCGGCACCAGCGTGCTGTACGCCATGAAGGAGGTGTTCGGGTCCGGCCACGTGCCGTTCACCCAGGACAACATCTACGGTGTCCTTTCCATCTTCTTCTGGACGCTCACGGTCATCGTGTCGCTCAAGTACGTGGTGCTGGTGCTGCGGGCCGACAACCACGGTGAAGGCGGGCTCATCGCCATGCTGGCCCTGGCCTCGCAGGCCGTCAAGGACAAGCCCCGGCTGCGCTCGGTGCTGCTGGGCGTGGGCATCTTCGGCACATCCCTGTTCTATGGCGACGGGGTCATCACGCCCGCCATCTCGGTGCTGTCGGCGGTAGAGGGGCTGGAGGTCGTCTCGCCCCACTTCAAGCAGTATGTGATCCCGCTCACGCTGATCGTGCTGTTCTGCCTGTTCGTCGTGCAAAAGCGCGGCACGGGCGGCATCGGCAAGTTCTTCGGGCCCATCACGCTGATCTGGTTCATCACCATTGCGGCGCTGGGCGTCTCGCACATCGTGGGGCACCCTGAGATCCTGTGGGCGCTGAGCCCGCACCATGCCCTGGGCTTCATGTGGGCCAACCCGGGCACCAGCTTCATCATCCTGGGCGCGGTGGTGCTGTGCGTGACCGGTGCCGAGGCGCTGTACGCCGACCTGGGCCACTTCGGCAAGCGGCCCATCCGCCTGGCGTGGTTCGGCGTGGCGATGCCGGCGCTCACGCTCAACTACTTCGGCCAGGGCGCGCTGCTGCTGGCGGAGCCCGAGGCCGTCAAGAACCCGTTCTACATGATGGCGCCCGACTGGGCGCTGATCCCGCTGGTCATCATGGCCACCATGGCCACGGTGATCGCGTCGCAGGCGCTCATCACCGGCGCCTTCAGCGTGACCAAGCAGGCCATCCAGCTCGGCTACCTGCCGCGCCTGAACATCCAGCACACCAGCGTGCGCGACACGGGCCAGATCTACATGCCGCTGGTCAACTGGGGGCTGTTCGTGGCCATCGTGCTGGCCGTGGTGATGTTCCGCTCGTCGAGCAACCTGGCCGCCGCGTATGGCATTGCCGTCACGCTGGACATGCTGATCACCACCATCCTGACCTTCTTCGTGATTCGCTACGGCTGGGGCTACCCGCTGGCGCTGTGCATCGCCGCCACGGGCTGCTTCTTCGTGGTGGACCTGGCGTTCTTCGCATCCAACCTGCTCAAGCTCTTTCAGGGCGGTTGGTTCCCGCTGATGATCGGCGGCATCGTGTTCGCCTTCATGATGACCTGGAAGGAGGGGCGCCGCCTGCTCAACGACAAGCTGCGCGCCGATGCCATCGATCTCAAGGATTTTCTGGAGTCGGTGTTCATCAGCCCGCCCACGCGGGTGGAGGGCACGGCGGTGTTCCTGACGGCGGAGGCGGGTGCGGTGCCCAATGCGCTCTTGCACAACCTCAAGCACAACAAGGTGCTGCACCAGCAGAACCTGTTCGTCACGGTGCACAACCACGAAACGCCGTGGATCGGCCTGGACAAGCGCCTGCAGGTCGAGTCCCTGGGCCACGACTGCTGGCAGGTGGTGATCCACTACGGCTTCAAGAACGACCCCGACCTGCCGCGGGCCCTCGAGCTGCTGCGCGGCCGCGGCTGCGAGCTGGAGTCCATGACGACCAGCTACTTCCTCTCGCGCGACACCGTCATCCCCACCATCGGCAGCGGCATGGCCCCCTGGCGCGAGAAGCTGTTCGCCCAGATGCACCACAACGCCAGCGGCGCGGCGGACTTTCTGCACCTGCCCAACAACGCGGTGGTCGAGTTGGGGTCGAAGATCGAAATCTGACCGCGGTGCGGCGCGGCGGGACAGGGGCGGGGTGGGAGGTGTTTGGGCCTCTGCCGCTTGTCCTGCAAGCGCTAGCAGCTATAGAAAATATAGCAACTGTGCTGTGCAAGCCTGGGTGCCAGAATCCAGCCCATGCAATTCTTCAAAGACCTGAGCCTGTCGGCCTTCACCGCGGGCTTCGTCGCGGTGCTGGTGGGCTTCACGAGTTCCGTCGCCATCGTGTTCCAGGCCGCGCAGGCCTTTGGCGCCACCCCGGCGCAGATCACTTCCTGGATGTGGGCGCTGGGCCTGGGCATGGGGCTGTGCTCGCTGGTGCCTTCGTTGCTGCTGCGCAAGCCCGTGATGATTGCCTGGTCCACCCCCGGTGCGGCGGTGCTGGCCACCGCCGGCCTGGCGGGTGGCTTCAGCATGGGCGAGGCGGTCGGCGCATTCATGCTCAGTGCCGCGCTGGTGGCACTGGCCGGCATGACGGGCTGGTTCGAGCGGGTCATGAACCGCATTCCGATGGAGATCGCGGCGGCGCTGCTGGCCGGGGTGCTGGCGCGGTTCGGCCTGCAGGCCTTTGCGGCGGCGCAGACGGCGCTGCCGCTGGTGCTGACCATGCTGGTCGTCTACCTGTTCGCCCGCAAGTTCGCGGCGCGCTATGCGGTGGTGATCACGCTGGCCGTCGCGGTGGTGTTTGTGGCGCTGCAGGGGCAGATGGCGTGGTCTGCCGTGCATCTGGAGTTGGCCATGCCGGTATTCACCGCACCCACATTCAGCCTGTCGGCCGCCATCAGCCTGGCCATTCCGCTGTTTGTGGTGACCATGGCCTCGCAGAACCTCCCGGGCGTGGCGGTGATGCGCGCCTCGGGCTACGAGATGCCCGTCTCCCGCCTCATCACGCTGACGGGCGTGGCCACGCTGGTGCTTGCACCGTTCGGCGCCTTCGCGCTGAGCTTCAGTGCCATCACCGCCGCCATGTGCATGGGCCCCGAGGCGCATGAAGACCGCCGCCGCCGCTACACCGCGGCCGTGTCGTGCGGAGCGCTGTATGTGGCCATCGGCCTGTTCGGCGCGGTGATCACCGGCTTGCTCACGGCATTCCCGCAGGAGCTGATCGTGGCCATCGCAGGCCTGGCCCTGCTCGGCACCATCGGCAACGGCCTGGCCGTGGCCATCCGCGATGAACAGCACCGCGAGGCGGCGTTGATCACCTTCCTCGTCACGCTGAGCGGCGTGGTCATCGCCGGTGTGGGGTCGGCCTTCTGGGGCGTGGTCGCCGGCAGCTTTGCGCTATTTGTGCAACAGTACAGGCGTTCGCCGGCCCGAGGAGCCTGACGCGGGCCCCGGCTGCACCTGCAGCGGCTGGCGGCCCCGCCCTTGGGGATGGCGGTGCGGCCTCTATATATAAGGTGGACGACCTGCCCAGGCGTCTGCTCCCAGCGCTCTTAGACATCTGACACCATGACCCTGCTCTTCATCGCCGACCCCCTGCACAGCTTCAAGATCTACAAGGACACCACCTTCGCCATGATGCGCGAGGCCCAGCGCCGCGGCCACACGCTGGCAGTGTGCGAGCCCCAGCACATCTCCTGGCAGCGCGGTGGCAAGGTCGTGGCCCAGGTCACCGACATCCGCCTGACAGGCGACGCCACCCACTGGCACGAGGCGCAGCCCGAACGCACCGCCGAGCTGGTGGAGTTCGATGCCGTGCTGATGCGCAAGGACCCGCCGTTTGACAGCGAGTATTTCTACGCCACCCACCTGCTGGAGCAGGCCGAGCGCGAAGGCGCACGCGTGTTCAACAAGCCCCGGGCACTGCGCGACCATCCCGAGAAACTGGCGATCATGGAGTTTCCCCAGTTCATCGGGCCGACACTGGTCACACGCAGCCCGGCGGACATCCGGGCGTTCCACGCAGAGCACCGCGACATCATCCTGAAGCCGCTGGACGGCATGGGTGGCATGGGCATCTTCCGCGTGGGGCCTGATGGCCTCAACCTGGGCAGCATCACCGAGACGCTGAACCGCAACGGTACGCAAAGCGTGATGGTGCAGAAGTTCTTGCCGGAGATCGTCGAGGGCGACAAGCGCGTGCTGGTCATCGGCGGCAAGCCGGTGCCTTATTGCCTGGCGCGCATTCCGCAGGGCACCGAAGTGCGCGGCAACCTGGCGGCCGGCGGCAAGGGCGTGGCCCGCCCCCTGTCGGCACGCGACCAGGAAATCGGTGAAGCCCTGGGCCCCATCCTGCAAGCGCGTGGCTTGCTGCTGGCGGGCGTGGACGTCATTGGCGATTGCGTCACAGAGATCAATGTCACCAGCCCCACGTGCTTCCAGGAGATCTTCGACCAGACAGGGTGCGATGTCGCTGCGCTCTTCATCGATGCGCTGGAAGCTGCCATGAAGGCGCCAGCTGGTTTGTAGGCCAATTTCTCCACAACTTGTAGCGAAGCGCCCAAAACGGTGCTATAGTCGAGGGCTTCGCTACTGAGACGGCTGCTGCAGATTGCAGGAGATGTTGAAGTTCAGGAGGTTGGTTGGTGATGAAGACTTCTGGT
>NZ_CAXUPO020000013.1:0-151070 GCF_964252695.1 Acidovorax sp. LjRoot117
GGCTGCGTTTTGCGCCTTGCACTCCATCCCGATCCGCAGCGCACACTTGGCAGCTCGATTCGTGCAGAGAATCCCTAGGGACCCTCTGCACGAATCATCGCGCCGTGTGCATCTGCGGTCTCGGGCGGCCTGCGGCGTTGCAAATACTCGCAATAGCTACGGCTATTGCTGCGTTTTGCGCCTTGCACTCCATCCCGATCCGCAGCGCACACTTGGCAGCTCGATTCGTGCAGAGAATCCCTAGCGAAGTTTTGAGGAAATACCTGCGGAACTTGCTGCAACATACACAGGTTTTTGGATACCGACTTCTTCTGAAAGACATGCGGATTCAACCGGGGTCGCGACGTCGCACCCCAAGGGCAGATGTCCAGGAAGCCACGACCAACCGCCCCGACTCCCCTGCAACGCCCTAGCTTTCTGCGTTGAGATACTTGCACCTGTCAGCTTGGATCGTACGTGTTGATGACCACCTCCGGCCTCTTGCGCAGAACCAGGACCAGTACCACGAATGCACTCAGATAGGTGGCTCCGAGAGCGGCGACTGCAGCGCCGGATTGAGTGGCATGCCCCAGGGCATGTGCCAGACTCGAGAAGTCCCACAAGGCGTGGAAGAGCATTGCGACCCAGAGGCTGCCAGTCAACCGGCGCAGCAGATAAAGCGCCGTGCCCGCGCAAAACGCCAGTACCACCTGCAGCAGCGCCGCCGCGCCAAGGCCAAAGAACGCGTTGCTGGCGTGCATGAGGCCGAAGAGCGCGCTTGACCAGAACCACACCCAGGCTTCCGATCCAAGGGCATGGCGCAGGCACACCAGCAAGATGCCACGATGGACCATCTCTTCGCAAAAACCCACGAGCAGCATCGCCCCGGCCAACACCAGGGCATGCTGCAGCCCCATCGATGCCCAGTCGGCACCTTGAATGTTCAGCGCAATGAAGGCGCACATGGGCAGCGCCAGCGCGAGCTGATACATGGGCGCGTGCATGCGGGGTTCGCGGGTGGTCTGTGGCCACCATTGCGCCAGCCCGTTGAAAATGCACAGCGCAAGCGCCGCCAGGCCCAACGGCAGGATGACACCCCGCAGCAGGTTTGCCGACGTACCCAGCGACGCATAGTCGATGCCAAAGAATGCCCATGCCGCAGCCACCCAGCCTGCATAGGCGAGGTAGATGCCCGGCCCGATAACCCAGTGAGGTTTGAGACGCACGATGGTGAGACCCTTTGCAAACTCAAAAGCTGGCGACCAAGGCCACCACGCCAAGCACGCACGCACCGGACCACACCAGGAGCCCGAAGCCGATGGCCAATGCAGCCAGCCAGCCGATGCCAAGCTTGACGCGGAACCAGGCGGCTTGAACGCCCAGCATCCACATGCACGCCAAAGCGAACGCAATCGCACCTACCGCTGCCGTGCTGCGCTCGTGCAATTGTGTGGCGATGAGGCCCATCGAGACAACCAACGCAAATGGCGAGGTCAGGTAGCACTGCGCGAAGAAAGGCTGGCGCAAAGTGGTGCGCGACGTGAGTTGCCCGCGCGCTCTCAGCAGCAGCACTGCGGCTGACAGCGGAATCAGACTGAAGAGCAGGCTGCGAAAAAGCAGCAGGTTCTGCGGAGAGTTGAGAATCTGGCGGGCAAGGGGGGCGGCATCCGCTGCTTGCGAGACATGCAATGCCGTGCCCACGGCATTGACCAACAGCAACGTGAGCAACAACAGCAAGGGCGGGCTCACCGCACTGTCATAGGCATCGGGCTTGTTCGCAGTCTCTTCCTGCTCGGCGTACTCCATGGCCTGGAGCGGCCTTGAGACGATTCGCAACAGCGTCTTGGGGTAGAAGAACAGCAGAGCTATCGCCTCGAAGACGAACTCCTCAAGACTTCGCAGCAACTTCATCAGATCCATGGTTTGCTTCGCCCCCAAAGCTTGCAACAACTCACATGCCCAAGTGACCGAGGGCGATGTCCCCATCTGGCCGATAGTAAGCGTTCAAAGACAAGGCGCAGATGGCAGATGGCAGATGGCAGAAACGCTGCCTGGCAGCCGTCCGCAGCGTCAGGCCCATGGACAGCAGCGCTGCGCACGACACCCCCGCCAGAACTATCACTCGTCGCCCGCCGCCCCCGGCGCCGCCACCAGCTCCCACTCCCCCAGTTGCTCGTTGGTGGCAATCAGCCGCCCCACCAGCAGCTTGATGAACGCCTTGTCAAACCGCGACTGCAGGTCTTCCGATGCGCCCTGCAGCGCGGGGTTGCGCACCTTGAGCACCAGCACCTCGGTCTCTGCCACGGCTGTGGCGGTGCGCATCTTGTCCTCGGGCCGCAGGTAGGTCATCTCGCCCAGGGTGACGCCGGGGCCCAGGGTGCTCAGGGTCCAGCCCTGGCGGCTGACGCTGACCTGGCCTTCGATGAGGATGCAAAACGAGTCGCCGGGCGTGTTCTCGCGCATGAGGACGGTGCCCTGCTCCAGCCGGCGCCAGTGGCCCAGGCGCATCAGCTCCCACAGCGCCACGTCGTGAAAGTCTGCAAAGAAAGGCAGCGCCCGCAGCCGCGCAAAGCGTTCGGCCTCGGTGTCCTGCGACTTCTGGCGGGGCAGGCCCTGGTGGGCGGCCAGCAGGGCCTGGGCAAAGTCCTGCCAGGTGGCAAAGCGGTCGGCCGGCTTCTTGGCCAGGGCGCGTAGCAGCACGTCGTCGACATGGCTGGGCAGCGAGGCGCGCAGCAAGCTGGGCGGGGTGGGCGCTTCGTTGCTGATCTTGTAGAGCGTGGCGAAGTCGGTGTCGCCGTCGAACGGGCGGCGGCCGGTGAGCAGCTCGTACACCACCACGGCCAGCGAGAACATGTCGCTGTGGTGGGTCAGGTCCTGCTCGCGCACCTGCTCGGGCGACATGTACGACGGCGAGCCCACCAGGCCCGACAGTTGGGTGGCATCGCTGCGCAGCGACAGGGCGGCGCCGAAGTCGGTGAGCTTGATGTCGCCGCCCTGCGCCAGCATGAGGTTGGCGGGCTTGATGTCCCGGTGCACCAGGCCTTCGCGGTAGGCGTATTCGAGCGCGTTGCAGCACTTGAAGGCGATGTCCAGCACCTGGGGCACGGGCAGCAGCGCGTCGGGCGTGGCGTAGGCCGACAGAGGCTGGCCGTCGACGTATTCGAGCACCAGGTACGGCGGCACGGCTTCTTCATCCGCGTCGAGCAGGCGCACGATGTTGGGGTGGCGCAGCCGGCCCGACAGCGCGGCCTCGTTGCGCAGCAGCTTGCGGTAGCGCTCGGCCTGCTCGGGTTGCTTCAGCAGATGCGCGTGGGTCTGCTTGATGGCCACCTTGCGGCCCCGAAAGCCGTCCAGCCCCAGGAACACGATGCCGCTGGCGCCCCGGCCCAGCTCGCGCTCGATACGGTACTTGCCGATGTTGGCGGGCGGTGCAGAGGTGGCGGTGGCCATGGTGTGGATGGGGCGGTGGGGGCAGCCGGGGTGGACTTCGCAGTAGGCCCGGTCAGAGCCCCGCCAGCGCCTGCTCGAAGTCCGCGAGCAGGTCCTCGACTTCCTCCAGACCTACCGACAAGCGGATCATGCTATCGGCAATGCCCATGGCGGCGCGCACCTGGGGGCCGGCCTCCCAGAAGATGGTGTGGGCGACCGGGATGACGAGCGTGCGCGTGTCCGCCAGGCCCGTGGCCTTGATGGGCAGCTGCAGGCGGTTGCACACGGGCAGGCAGTGGTCGGGGTTGCGCAGCTCGAACGACAGCAGCCACGAGCCGGCCTTGAGGTGCTTTTGCGCAAAAGCGTACTGGGGGTGCGAAGGCAGTCCAGGGTACAGCACGCGCGATACGGCGGGGTGCTGCTCCAGCCATTGGGCCAGCGCGAGCGCCGTGGCGCTGGTGCGGTCCATGCGCAGCGACAGGGTCTCTGCGCCCAGCGCGATCTGGTGCGCGGCGTGGGACGACAGCGTGCCGCCCATGTCGCGCAGGCCCTTCTTGCGCACCTGCTGCAGGCCCCAGCCCTTGGCGTCGCCCTTGCGGTAGGGGGCGAAGATGTTGGGGTATGTGCTCCAGTCGAACAGGCCGGTGTCGGTGACCGCGCCGCCCAGCGCCGCGCCCTGCCCGCCGATGCTTTTGGTGAGCGAGTTGAGCACCAGGCCCGCGCCCACCGTGGACGCACGGAACAGGTAGGGCGACGCCACGGTGTTGTCCACCACGTACAGCAGCCCGCGCTCGCGGCAGACGGTGCCGACACCTTCAAGATCAGGGATCTGCGTGCCGGGGTTGGCGATGGTCTCGACAAACACCATGCGGGTGTTGGGCCGCACCGCAGCCGCCACGTTGGCGGCGTCGGTCACGTCCACCAGGGTCACCTCGATGCCCAGGTCAGCCAGCGTGCCGAACACGCTGTTGGTATTGCCAAACACGAACTGGCTGGCCACGAGGTGGTCGCCCGCCTTCAGCAGCGTGAGAAAGATGGCGCAGATGCCCGCCATGCCCGTGGCGAACACGATGGTGCCCTGCCCTTTTTCCATCTGCGTGATCTTGGCCTCCAGCGCCGCCGTGGTGGGCGTGCCCTGCCGCGCGTAATTGAAGCCGCCCTTGGCGGTGCCCTGGAACACGGCGATCAGGTCCTCGACCTGGTCGTAGCCGTACTGCACCGAGGTGTGGATCGCCTTGTGAATGGCCCCATGCTCCGCGCCGCCCTGGCGGTCGGCGTGGAGGATCTCGGTCGTGAAATGGTGGTTCTGCGGTGTCGTCATACAAGTAAGCGGATTTCTGGGTCAGCTATCGTCACAAGCTCTGAAACTGGCGCGCCCTTAACGCCAGTGCACCCGTGGAACTGGCTTCGCCAGGCCACCGGGTGCGTCCCCCCTCAGGGGGGAAGGCGCGCAGCGCCTCAGGGGGGGCTACCGTTCAGGCGCGATGTGCTCCGCGTAATCGTACAGGGCCCCCAGGATGTCCTGCGTACGGTCGTCTTCAGCGGTCTCCGACAAGGTGTCGATTTCGGTGAACAGCTGCTCCACCGTGCGCGCCCCGCCCTGCCCGTCGAACAAGCAGGCTGCGCGGTGCGCCTCCCACTGCTGCGCTTCTTCAGGCGACAGCGTAGCGGGGAAGTTGCGCGCCCGGTAGCGCCACAGCAGCTCGGCCAGGCGCGGGTCGTCGAACGCGGCGCGGGAGCGGGCCAGCTTCTCGCCGCTCATGGTGCGCAGGTCGTTGAGCAGGCGGCGGTCGTTGTTGCCCACAAAACCGCCGTACAGGTCCTGGTCCACATCGGGCGTGGCCTCGGGCGGGCGGGCAAACACGGCCGGCCAGATGCCGCTCATGTCGGGCAGGCTGCGCGCCGCGTCGGCATGCTGCGCGGCCTGCTCCATGTCGATGCCCCAGCGCTGCGCCAGCGCGGGCGTGAGGGTGTTCACGTTGCCCACCACCATGGGCGACTTGTTGAGGTGGATGGTCTTGACCGGCAGGCGCGTGACGCCTTCGGGCAGCGCGTCGGCCTTGCTGAACATGCGCAGGCGGATCTCGTCGACACCCATGGTGGCCAGGGGTGTCGGGTCCTGGGACAGGTCCCAGGCGATGAGTTCGTTCTTGTTGGTGGGGTGGCTGGCCAGCGGCCACATCACGCCCAGGCAGCCCCGGTCCACCGGGAACATGCCCGAGACGTGCAGGAAAGGCCGCGCCGTGACGCTGGTGGCCGGCAGGCGCAGTTCCGTCGCCACGCGGTCCTTCTTGTGCAGCGACAGCGCAAAGTCGAAGAGCTTGGTGTTGTGCTGGCGGATGAGGCGCGCCAGCGCAATGGTGGCGCGCACGTCCGACAGGGCATCGTGCGCGGCCTCGTGCAGCAGGCCGTTGGCTTTGGAGAGGTGCTCCAGCTTGAAGCTGGGGGCGCCGTCTTCCTTTTTGGGCCAGGTGATGCCGTCGGGCCGCAGGGCATAGGTCATGCGGACAACGTCCAGCAGGTCCCAGCGGCCGCACTGGTTCTGCCACTCGCGGGCATACGGATCGATGAGGTTGCGCCAGAACATGAAGCGCGTGATCTCGTCGTCGAAGCGGATGGTGTTGTAGCCGACGCCGATGGTGCCGGGCTGCGCCAACTCGGCCTCGATGCGGGCGGCGAACTGGTGTTCGGGCACGCCCTGCTCCAGGCACTGCTGGGGCGTGATGCCGGTGATCAGGCACGACTGCGGGTCGGGCAGGTAGTCGTTGGCCGGCTGGCAGAAGATGTTCAGGGGCTCGCCGATCTCGTTGAGATCGGCATCGGTGCGGATGGCCGCGAACTGCGCGGGCCGGTCGCGCCGCGTGTTGGCGCCGAAGGTTTCGTAGTCGTGCCAGAGAAAGGTGTGTGAAGCCATGGACGGAGGACGAGGACGGTGGGCTTGTCGGTGACAGTGAAACTGAACGGGCGGCGGACGACGGGCCCGCCACGGTGCGCCAAATGTAACCCCATTTTGAAGCGATTTGGGCCCCTACCGCTTGCCGTTCAAGCGCTGGCAGCTATCAAAACCATAGTAAACCGCCTTTCTCATCCCGCCTGCCGACGCCATGCTGCTGACGCAGCGTCTTCACGCAGTGATACACCTGCAGTGCAGCAAACGCCCGGCAGGGGCGGGACAATGGCGCATGACCCGTAACACGCTTGTTTCCACCGACTCCACCCGCCGCCCCAAGGCAACGCCTGCAGCGCTCGTGACGCTGGCCACCGCGCTGGCTTTGGCAGGCTGCGCTGCCCCCGCCAATGGCAGCGGCCCTGCCCAGGCGTCCAACCGGGCCCCCGCCCCAGCCCCAGCCCCAGCGACCGCTGCCACACCCGCTGCCGCGGTCCCCAGCCCGCCGCAGCCCGGCGCCTCACCGCTTGCCCCGACGGCTGCCCAGGCTGCTGCCCCGGCCACGGGCTCGGACGCCGACCACATCGCAGGCTTCGCCGTGTGGAACAGCGCCTTTCAGTCGCAGGCCTTGCAGGCCGGCATCCGCCCCGACACGGTGCGCAATGTGCTGGCCACGGCACAGTGGCAACCCCGTGTGGTGGAGCTGGACCGCGCCCAGCCCGAGTTCACACGCACACCGTGGGCGTACCTCGACAGCGCGGTGTCGCCGCAGCGCGTGGCGCAGGGCCAGGCCAAGCTGGCCGAGCATTCCGCAGCGCTGCAGGCGGCGTCCGCACGCTACGGCGTGCCGGCGACGTTGATCACCGCCATCTGGGGCATGGAGAGCAACTACGGCAGCAACTTCGGCACCTTCCGCACCGTGGATGCGCTGGCCACGCTGGCCTACGAGGGGCGGCGCCGCGCCTGGGCGCAAAACGAGCTGCTGGCCGCCCTGCGCATCATCGACCAGGGCGACATCGCTGCCGACCGCATGATCGGATCGTGGGCGGGCGCCATGGGGCACACGCAATTCCTGCCCTCGGTGTTCTTGCGCCATGCCGTCGATGCCGATGGCGACGGCCACCGCGATATCTGGGGCAGCGTGCCGGACGTGGCTGCGTCCACCGCGGCATTCCTGGCCGGCGAAGGCTGGCGGCGCGGCGAGAGCTGGGGCACCGAAGTCCAGCTGCCCGCGGGTTTTGACCATGCACGCACGGAGCTCAGCGTGCGCCAGAGCGCGGCGCAGTGGGCCGCCGAAGGCGTGCAGACCATGGACGGGCGCCCATTGCCGGCACTGGAGGCTGCCTCCATCCTGGCACCGGCCGGTGCCCGGGGCCCAGCGTTTTTGGTGGGCCACAATTTCCGCACGCTGCTGCGCTACAACAACGCGGTGACGTACGCACTGGGCGTAGCCCAGCTGTCTCAGCAGATCGACGGCGGCGCGCCCATCATCGCCGCCTGGCCGCGTGACCTGCCCGCCCTCTCGCGGGACCAGGTGCTGGCGCTGCAAGTGGCACTCAACGAACGGGGGTTCGACACCGGAACGCCAGACGGCGTGCTGGGCCCGGCCACCCGGGCGGGACTGCGCCGCTATCAGCAAAGCGAAGGGCTGGTGGCGGACGGCTACGCCACCGCCGACCTGCTCGCGCGCCTGCGCGGCGCGGCGACCCCAGCAGCGCCAGGCACAGCGCCCACTGCCGCGCCCGCGCGATAACGCAAGGAAGGGCGCGGCGGCAGCACACCACCGCTGCGCCCTGCGGGCGCTTCAGAGCCCCGTGCTGCGCTTGACCGCGTCGGAGTGCAGCGATTCGCTGAACTGGTCCACGATCATCGCCCAGGGCGCATCGGCCTTGAGTTGCTCGACCAGGAACTGGCGCTGCGAATCGCTCCAGTACGGCGCATCGCCCAGCGCCACTTCTGTGGGGAGCTGATGGCCTTTGATGAAGTCGGCGATCCCCTGCTCGCTTTCATCCAGGCCCAGTTGCAGGAAGAGATTGGTCATGGTGGGTTCGGTGGTGATCATGGGCAGGGCTCCTTGTTGTGAATGACGAAACGATGCCAGCGCATGGTCCTTCGGGGGGCCGCTGCGCTGTGTGGAGTGAACATAGCAGCTTGCACGCGGTCTGAAAGGACGCGCAGACCTGCGGATGGCGGTTTCCTGCAAGTCGCGCCATTGCCGCAGGCGCACTGCACGAAAAGCCCGTCGTACAGTAGCGCCGGCCGCTGACAGACGCAGGCTTGCGCCCCAGCACAACACCCAAACACCGTGGCACCAGGACCACGAAGCACCAGCCCCAAGCAAAAAAGCCAACCATCGTGACGATGGCTGGCTTTTTGATGGCGTGGGTCGGGTGACCGCTCCAAGCACTGCAGACACTGCACCGGCTGCTCAACCCGGTGCCTAGCAGCTATGCCGGGTCAGGCGATGAAGCCAAGACCCGGTCGCCGATCAATCGGCAGTGGCCTCTTCCGGCTCGGCAGGCTCCGACTTGGCGGCACGCTCTTTCTTGGAGGCCGGCTGGATGTCCAGCAGCACCTCGGGGGTTTCCACACCCTTGTCGTCGGTCTTGATCTCGATGTCGACCGTCAGGCGGCCGCCGTCGGTGAGGCGGCCGAACAGCAGTTCGTCGGCCAGCGCGCGGCGGATGGTGTCCTGGATCAGGCGCTGCATCGGGCGGGCGCCCATCAGCGGATCGAAGCCCTTCTTGGCCAGGTGCTTGCGCAGCGTGTCGGTGAAGGTGACTTCCACCTTCTTCTCGGCCAGTTGCGTCTCCAGCTGCAGCAGGAACTTGTCCACCACGCGCAGGATGATCTGCTCGTCGAGCGCCTTGAAGTTGACGATGGCGTCCAGCCGGTTGCGGAACTCGGGCGTGAACAGGCGCTTGATGTCGCCCATTTCGTCGCCCGCCTGCCGCGGGTTGGTAAAGCCAATGGTCGCCTTGTTCATGGTCTCGGCGCCAGCGTTCGTGGTCATGATGATGAGCACGTTGCGGAAGTCGGCCTTGCGGCCGTTGTTGTCCGTCAGCGTGCCATGGTCCATGACCTGCAGCAGCACGTTGAAGATGTCCGGGTGTGCCTTCTCGATTTCGTCGAGCAGCAGCACCGCGTGCGGCTTCTTGGTGATGGCTTCGGTCAGCAGGCCACCCTGGTCGAACCCGACGTAGCCCGGAGGCGCGCCGATCAGGCGGCTCACGGCATGGCGCTCCATGTACTCCGACATGTCGAAGCGGATCAGCTCGATGCCCATGATGTAGGCCAGTTGCTTGGCCGCTTCGGTCTTGCCGACGCCCGTGGGGCCGCTGAACAGGAACGAGCCGATCGGCTTGTCGCCCTTGCCCAGGCCCGAGCGCGCCATCTTGACCGACGACGCCAGCACTTCGAGTGCCTTGTCCTGGCCAAACACCACGCTCTTCAAGTCGCGCTCCAGCGTCTGCAGCTTGCCGCGGTCGTCGTTGGAGACATTGGCCGGCGGAATGCGCGCGATCTTGGCCACGATCTCTTCGATCTCGGCCTTGCCGATGGTCTTCTTGCGCTTGCTGGGCACCATGATGCGCTGGGCAGCACCGGCTTCATCGATGACGTCGATCGCCTTGTCGGGCAGATGGCGGTCGTTGATGTACTTGGCGCTCAGCTCGGCCGCGGCCTGCAGGGCGGCCGCAGCGTACTTCACGCTGTGGTGCTCTTCGAAGCGCGACTTCAGGCCCTTCAGGATGTCGATGGTTTCCTGCACCGTGGGCTCGACCACGTCCACCTTCTGGAAACGGCGCGACAGCGCGGCGTCTTTTTCGAAGATGCCACGGTACTCCGTGAAGGTGGTCGCGCCGATGCACTTGAGCTGGCCGCTGGACAGCGCCGGCTTGAGCAGGTTGGATGCATCGAGGGTGCCGCCCGAGGCTGCGCCCGCACCGATCAGGGTGTGGATCTCGTCGATGAACAGGATCGCGTTGGGTTTGTCCTTGAGCGACTTGAGCACGCCCTTGAGGCGCTGCTCGAAATCACCGCGGTACTTGGTGCCCGCGAGCAGCGCGCCCATGTCGAGCGAATACACCACGGCCTCGGCCAGAATCTCCGGCACGTCGTTTTGCGTGATGCGCCAGGCCAGGCCCTCGGCGATGGCCGTCTTGCCCACGCCGGCTTCGCCCACCAGCAGCGGGTTGTTCTTGCGGCGGCGGCACAGGATCTGGATCGTGCGCTCGACTTCGTAGTGGCGGCCGATCAGCGGATCGATCTTGCCGTCCTTGGCTGCCTGGTTCAGGTTTTGGGTGAACTGCTCCAGCGGCGACGCCTTTTCGCTGCGCTCGCCGCCACTGCCCTCTTCGCCCTCGGCCTGGTTCTCGGCCTTGGCGGGTTCTGGCGGCTCGCCCTTCTTGATGCCGTGGGCGATGAAGTTCACCACGTCCAGGCGCGTCACGCCCTGCTGGTGCAGGTAGTACACGGCATGCGAATCCTTTTCGCCGAAGATGGCCACGAGCACGTTGGCACCGGTGACTTCCTTCTTGCCATTGCCCGTGGACTGCACGTGCATGATGGCGCGCTGGATCACACGCTGGAAGCCCAGGGTCGGCTGGGTGTCCACCTCGTCGGTGCCGGCGACCTGGGGCGTGTTGTCTTTGATAAAGTTCGACAGCGATGAACGCAGATCATCGATGTTGGCCGAACATGCGCGCAGCACCTCCGCTGCGCTGGGGTTATCGAGCAATGCAAGCAACAGATGCTCCACGGTGATGAACTCGTGGCGCTGCTGACGGGCCTCAACAAAGGCCATGTGCAAGCTGACTTCCAGTTCCTGGGCAATCATGTGAACTCCTTTGTGCTTGCGTGGAAGGGATAACTTTAGATCGGGACAAAAGACCTGTTATTCAACAGGCTCACTGACACATTGCAGTGGGTGGCCCGCCTTGAGGGCGGCGTCAAGCACTTGCTCCACCTTGGTGGCGGCCACGTCGCGGGAATACACCCCGCAAACGCCTTTGCCATCGAGATGGATCTTCAACATGATCTGGGTCGCTTGTTCACGGTCCTTGCTGAAGAATTCCTGCAAAACCACGATGACGAACTCCATGGGGGTGTAGTCGTCATTGAGCATGACCACCTGGTACATCTGCGGCGGCTGGGTCTTTTGCGTGCGTCTCTCGAGCACGACCGAACCGCCGTCATCCCGCGCTGGCCGTGTGACGGGCGGCGCGGTGGGGGGTGAAGGTGGTTGAGTTGCCATGAAAATCATTCTAGCCATCCGCGCGGCCTGCTGCCGCGAGAGAAATCTGGCGTTGATACTGTTTTTTTCAAGTCCATGCCGCTACACCCTCAGCCGTGGTCGTACACCACGGTCGCCGAACCGCTGCCCACCTGGGCCGTCCAGGCGGCCAGCGCGGCATCGGTGGGGTAGAAACGCGCGCTTTCACCCAGTTGCAGTTCCGCCACGGCGGCGACCCCCTCGGCGGCGCAGCGCACGCCCATGCGCACCTTGAGGCCGTGCACCAGCGGCTCGCCCTCGGTGAGTTCCTCGCGGCGCGGGGGGAACTCCCGCACCAGGCGGGGCACGTCCGGGCCCTTGTCGCCCACCTGCACGTGCAGATATTTGCCAAAACGGCAGCGCGCACCAGCCAGGTCCCACACCTGCTGCACCTTGACCCTGAGCCCGCCGCTGAAGTGGTCAAGCTGCAGCCGGCCCATCATGACCACGAACTCGTCTTCCTTGAGCTGGTTGCGGTAGGTGTTGAGCAGCGCCTCGTCGGCCGAGGCCTCGATGACCGCCGACTTGTCGTCGAGCTTGAACAACGCCAGCTTGCCGCGCTGTCCGTTGATGACGCGAAAGTCGCTGATGATTCCGGCGAGCACCTGGGACTCGCGGCTGTCGAGCAGCTCCTCGATGGACGTGCGAACGAAACGCCGCACCTCGGTGGCGACTTCGTCGAACAGGTGGCCCGACAGGTAGAAGCCCACGGCGGTTTTTTCGAGCGTGAGCCGCTCCTTGATGCCCCATGGCAATGCATCGACCAGCTCGGGCTCCTGCGTGCTGGAGCCGTGCGCGTCGTCGCCCATCATGTCGAACAGCCCGCCCTGGTTCACATTGGCCAGCGTGGCGGCGGCAAAGTCGAAGGCCCGGTCGATGGATGCGACCATCGCCGCGCGGTTCATGTTGATCGAGTCGAACGCGCCGGCCTTGATCAACGCCTCCACCGAGCGCTTGTTCATGCGAGCCTTGTCCACGCGCAGGCAAAAATCGAACAGGCTCTTGAAGGGACCTGTGGTGGAGCCGTTCGGGCCCTCGCCCCGCCCTTCGCGCGCTGCCACGATGGCCTCGATGGCCTGCTGGCCCGTGCCCTTCACGGCACCCAGGCCGTAGCGGATGATCTTGTCCGTCACGGGCTCGAAGCGGTACTTGCCGCGGTTCACGTCCGGCGGTTCGAAGGTGATGCCGAAATGCTTGACCGCATCCTCGAACAGCACCTTGAGCTTGTCGGTGTCGTCCATTTCCACCGTCATGTTGGCGCAGAAGAACTCGGCGGTGAAGTGCACCTTGAGCCAGCCGGTGTGGTACGCCAGCAGGGAATACGCGGCAGCGTGCGACTTGTTGAAGCCATAGCCCGCGAACTTCTCCATCAGGTCGAACACTTCGTCGGCCTTGGCCTGGTCGATGCCGTGGGTGGCCAGGGCGCCAGCGCGAAACTTTTCGCGGTGTTCGGCCATTTCTTCGGCCTTCTTCTTGCCCATGGCCCGGCGCAGCAGGTCGGCGCCGCCCAGGCTGTAGCCGCCCAGGATCTGCGCGGTCTGCATCACCTGCTCCTGGTAGACCATGATGCCGTAGGTCTCGCTGAGCATGTCGGCCACGGCGGGGTGCGGATACTCCACCACCTCCTTGCCGTGCTTTCGGTTCACGAAACTGGGGATCAGGTCCATGGGACCGGGGCGGTACAGCGCGTTCAGCGCGATCAGATCTTCCAGGCGGCTGGGCCGCGCCTCTTTCAGCATGCCCTGCATGCCGCGGCTTTCAAACTGGAACACGGCCTCGGTCTTGCCTTCGGAGAACAGCCGGTAGGTCGGTCCGTCGTCCAATGGAATGTTCTCGTACGCAAAGTTCTCCTGGCCCTTGTGGCGCTTCATGATGAACTCGCGCGCGATCTCCAGGATGGTGAGCGTGGCCAGGCCCAGAAAGTCGAACTTCACCAGGCCGATGGCCTCCACGTCGTCCTTGTCGTACTGGCTCACGGCCGACTCGCTGCCGGGCTGCTGGTACAGCGGGCAGAAATCGGTGAGCTTGCCCGGCGCGATCAGCACGCCCCCGGCATGCATGCCGATGTTGCGGGTCATGCCCTCGAGCTTTTGCGCCATCTCGATGATGGTCTTGACGTCTTCTTCCTTGCGCAGGCGCTCGTAGAGCATGGGCTCGAGTTCCAGCGCGTAGTTGTTCTTGTCGCCCTCTTTCTTCACCTCGGGCGGGTACGCCAGGGTGTAGGACATGCCGGGCTTGCCGGGCACGAGTTTGGAGATGCCGTCGCAGAACATGTAGCTCATGTCCATCACGCGGCCCACGTCGCGGATGGCCGCCTTGGCCGCCATGGTGCCGAAGGTGGCGATCTGGCTCACGGCGTTCTTGCCGTACTTGTCCTTCACGTAGTCGATCACGCGGTCGCGGTTGGACTGGCAAAAGTCGATGTCGAAGTCGGGCATGGACACCCGCTCCGGGTTCAGGAACCGCTCGAACAGCAGGTTGTACTCCAGCGGGTCGAGGTCGGTGATCTTGAGCGCATACGCGACCAGCGATCCCGCACCCGACCCCCGGCCCGGCCCCACCGGGCAGCCGTTGGTCTTGGCCCACTGGATGAAGTCCCCCACGATGAGGAAGTAGCCCGGAAAGCCCATCTTGAGGATGGTGCCCAGCTCGAACTCCAGGCGCTCCACATAACGTGGGCGCTCTTTGTCGCGCTTGGCCTCGTCGGGAAAGAGGTGCTTCAAGCGCGCTTCCAGCCCCTCGAACGACGCAAACCGGAAGTACTCGTCGGCCGGCATGCCGTTGGGCGTCGGAAAATCGGGCAATTGCGGCTTGCCCAGCACCAGCGTCAGGTTGCAGCGCTTGGCCACTTCCAGGGTGTTGGTGATGGCCGTGGGCACGTCGGCGAACAGGGCCTGCATCTCGGCGCTGGTCTTGAAATACTGCTCGCGCGTGAACTTGCGCACCCGGCGCTGGTTGGCCAGGATCTCGCCTTCGGCGATGCAGATGCGCGCTTCATGGGCCTCGTAGTCGTCGGCCGTCGCGAACTGGACCGGGTGCGTGGCCACCACGGGCAGGCTCAGGCGCGCGGCCAGTTGCACGGCCGCGATCACATGGGCTTCGTCGTCCGCACGGCCGGCCCGCTGGATCTCCATGTAAAAGCGGTGAGGAAATATGCCCGCCAATTCCAGCGCTGCGTTGGCGGCCCCGGCGTCGTCCCCTTTCATCAGCGCCTGGCCCACCGGCCCGGCCTGCGCCCCGGCCAGTGCAATCAGGCCCTCGCCCAGTTCGCGCAGCCAGGCCCACGTGCACACAGGCACGTTCTTGACGATGTTGCGCGTCCAGGCACGGGCCAGCAGTTCGCACAGATTCAGGTAGCCCTGCTTGTTCTGCACCAGCAGCACGATGCGCGCCGGAGGGCCGGACTCGGCGGCGACATTGACTTCGGCACCGATCAGCGGCTTGACGCCCTTGCCCCGCGCCTCCTTGTAGAACTTGATGGCACCGAAAAGGTTGTTGAGGTCGGTGATGGCCAGGGCGGGCTGGCCGTCCTTGGCGGCAGCCTTGGCCACCTCATCGATTCGGTTGGTACCGTCAACGACGGAAAACTCGGTGTGCAGGCGCAGGTGAACAAACATAGAGGGCCATTGTAAAAAGCCCAGCGCCCCGCGCCGCACAAAACTCGCGATACCCACCCCATCAGGGGCAGTGCTGCGGCCGGTACAATGCCCTTTTGCCTCCCGGGCCCCAGGCCGGATCGAGACCGGCTGGCACAGGGCAGCCCTCGCCGCGACCGCGGCCAGCGCTCTGGCCAGCCAGGCACACTCTGTTTCTTTTTTGCTGAAAGCCTCTTTCGATGCTGCGTGCTCCACTGCCCCTTGTCTCCGCCTTGCTGGTCGCTGGTCTGCTGGCAGCCTGCTCCACCACCACCGACGACAAGACGGCCGGCTGGAGCCCCAACCGCATCCATTCGGAAGCCAAGGACGAAATGAACAGCGGCGCCTACGACAAGGCGATCCCGCTGCTCGAAAAGCTCGAAGGCCGCGCCGCCGGCACGCCGCTGGCGCAACAGGCCCAGCTGGACAAGGCCTACGCGCACTTCAAGGCCGGCGAAAAGGCCCAGGCCATCGCCACGCTGGACCGCTTCATGAAGCTGCACCCCGCCAGCCCGGCCCTCGACTACGCCCTGTACCTGAAGGGCCTGGTCAACTTCAACGACAACCTGGGGCTGTTCTCGTTCATCTCCCGCCAGGACCTGTCCGAGCGTGACCAGAAGGCCGCCAAAGATTCGTTCGAGTCGTTCAGCGAGCTGGCCACGCGGTTTCCGGATTCGCGCTACGCGCAGGACGCCCGCCAGCGCATGACGTACATCGTGAATTCGTTGGCGCAGTACGAAGTGCACGTGGCCCGCTACTACTTCCAGCGCGGCGCCTATGTGGCGGCGATCAGCCGCGCACAGGTGGCGCTGGCCGACTACCAGGGCGTGCCAGCCCTCGAAGAAGCCCTGTACATCCTGATCCAGTCGTATGACGCGCTGGGTATGACCCAACTGCGCGACGATGCACGCCGCGTGATGGACAGCTCCTACCCCCAGAGCGCCTACCTGCGTGGCGACGTCAAGGGCAAGTCGGATCCGTGGTGGAAGGTCTGGTAAGCGCCTCCAGCGCTTCGTTGAATTCCTGATCCGATTCCAGCCGCCGCATGGGCGGCAGCGCGGCCAGCAGGCGCTTGCCGTAGCCCATGGTGACCAAGCGGGTGTCGCCCACCACCAGGATGCCCCGATCGGTCTCCCGCCGGATCAGCCGGCCCGCGCCCTGCTTCAGGGCCACCGCAGCCTCTGGCAATGCGTAGGCCTTGAACGCCTTGCCGCCTGATTTTTCGATGCGCTGCGTGCGCGCCTCGACCAGCGGGTCGCCAGGTGGCGGAAACGGCAGCTTGTCGATGACCACCAGTTGCAGCGCATCGCCGGGCACGTCGAACCCCTCCCAGAACGTGGCAGACGCCACCAGGATGCAGCCAGGCTGGCCGTGGTCCGATCCCTCACGGAAGCGCTCCATCAAGCGCCGCTTGGGCCCGTTGCCTTGCACCAGCACCTCCAGCGCCCCGGTGGCACCCCACCGCGCGGTCAGTGCATCGCCAATGGTGCGCAGCGCCCTGAGCGTGGTGGTGAGCACCAGGGTGCGCCCGCCCAATACCGCCGCTACGTCGCCCACCCAGCGTGCCAAGGCGCCACTGTGGGCCGGGTCCGCCGGCGCTGGCAGGTGCCGCGGCACATACAGCGCCGCCTGCACCGCGTAGTCGAACGGGCTCGCGACCCGCAGGATGGTCGCGTCCTGCAGGCCGGCCCGCTCCGTGAACCAGGTGAGTTGGTCGTCGTCGCCGAGCGTGGCGGACGTGAAGATCCACGCCCTGCCCGGGCCCGCTTCTGCGGCCGGTACCGGCCATCCATCAGGGTCCGATTCATCCTTAGGAGCCGCCAGCAACCGCGTGCGCATGGCCTCGGCAATGTCCAGTGGTGATTCGATCAGCCGCAACTGGCCGCCCGTGTCGACCCAGCGCACGGCGTCGGGCTGCGGGGGGCCGGCAAACCGGGCCAGGCGCGCCAGCAACTCAGAACCCCGTTCGTACAGGCGCACAAAATCCGGGGCCATCTCGCTCACGGTGTCCAGGGCTTCCTGCGCGTCGGCGCACGCCTGGCCCACGCGGTGCAGCGCGGCGCTCCAGTCAGCCTCGCGCACACCCTCGGGCGCCTCATCGGTCCAGCGCAGCCGGGAGGGCCCGCGGGAGTCGCCCGCCACCAGGACCAGATCCCGCACGGCCTGGTCGACGCCAGCGGCTAGGCCCTGCCAGTCGGCCAACCCGCGGGCGTGTTGCAGGCCCGCTGCCAGCAGGTCCCGGCCGAAGTCCATCAGCTGTCCGGTAGACAGCTGCAGCCCCAGAAACTGCACACCCGTTTCGTTGATCTGGTGCGCCTCGTCGAAGACCACCACACGCACTGATGGCAGCAGCTCTGCCATTCCGGACTCTCGCACCGCCACGTCCGCAAAGAACAAATGGTGGTTGATGACCACGATGTCCGCAGCCAGGGCCTCGCGGCGGGCCAGGTGCACGTGGCATTCCCGAAACCGCGGGCACTGCGAGCCGAGGCAGTTCTCGCGCGTGGAGGTGACGAGCGGGATCACCGGCGAACGGTCGTCCAGGCCCGTCAACTCGGACAGGTCGCCCGAGCGCGTGCTGCGGGACCACTCCTCGACCTTGGCCAGCACGCGGGCCACGCCGCGCTCCTGCCCCAGCACATCGTGGCGGGCGCGCTCCATCCGGTACAGGCACAAGTAGCTGGCACGGCCTTTGAGCAGCGCCATGCGCACAGGCAGCCCGAGCGTCTGGGCCAGCAGCGGAAGGTCGCGCGCAAACAACTGGTCCTGCAGCGCCTTGGTAGCGGTGGACAGCAACACGCGCTCGCCACTGAGCAGCGCGGGCACGAGGTACGCAAAGGTCTTGCCCACGCCAGTGCCGGCCTCCACCACGAGGGCACCGCCCTCCTCCATCGTCTTGGCCACAGCAGCTGCCATGCGGGTCTGGCCCTCGCGCGGCTGGAAATGCGGGTCTGCCCGCGCCAGCACCCCGAGCGGCGCGAACACCTCTTGCACCATATCGGCCAGGGCCATCAGCCGGGCACTCTCAGGTCACCGCTCGCAAGACGCGGCCACACGCGCGCGCGGGCGTGGCCGCACCGGTCGACGCCGTGCAGCGGCGGGCGGTGGTGGGGAATGAAAGCAAGCGCTTGGGCCGGTGCGTGCAGGGCGACGCGGCGGGCACACACCGGAGGGCCAGCGAGCCACCGGCGGGACGTGAAAAATGGAGGATTCAAGGCAAAGCAGCCATCACTTGGCAAAAATGCCACAGGCGGGCAGATAATAAGCCTTTGGCCCCCGCTCTGCGGAGGCCGCTACGGCACGCGCCCACACAATCCACAGCATGACCAAAGCCTTTCGCCTCATCGCGTCCACCGGCATCCACAAGGGCGACCGGGAGTACCAGCAAGACCAGGTGGCCCTGATTTCGCATGAGCGGCACAACGGCTGCGTGCTGGGCGTCATTGCCGACGGCATGGGCGGCCGCAGCGGCGGGCGCAAGGCGTCCGACCAGGTCATGATGACGGCGCGCCAGCTGTTCGAGCGCTATTCACCCGACACGGACGACCCGGTGACCATGCTCAAGAGCATGGTGGAAGAAGCCCATATCGTCATTCGCCTCACGGCCATCTCCGCCGAGCAGGAACCCCACAGCACCATTGCGGCCTTCCTCATCAACCCCCGCGGCGATTGCCACTGGGTGCATGCAGGCGATTCGCGCATCTACCACTTCCAGGGGGCGCGCATGGTGTTTCGCACCAGCGACCATTCGTACGTGCAGGCGCTCGTGGACCGGGGTGAACTGACCGAGGCGGAAGCCAACAACCATCCCCATTCGAACATCCTGGTGGGCTGCCTGGGCACTGAAAGCGACCCGCCCATCACCACCCACGTGATCCCCCAACTGCAGCCCGGCGATGTGCTGATGGCCTGCAGCGATGGCGTGTGGCACTATTTCTCGCCGACGGAGCTCGGGTCCGTGGTCGATTCCCTCTCGCCCCGCGAGGCCACGGAATTTCTGATCGAAAAAGCCCGCTCCCGGGCCCGCGGCGGCGGCGACAACCTGTCGCTGGTCATCGTCAAGATGGAGGCGCTGGTGGAAGAAAAGAAGGTGCCTCGCCTGACCCCTGTGGAGGCAGGCCGGCCCTGAGCGGGCATGGTGGTCTGAGCTCTGGTTCCACCCAGTTCGGAGCGAAATGGCGAGGGCCATTTTTGCCTCAGCTTCGCCGTCGACTCTCGCAGGATTTGCTTCAGATGCGCGGCCAGTCCCTTCACGGGAGGCCGCAGAGCCAGCCTGCAAATCCAGGCCTGCCCGCGGCCCGAGCGGCCTACTGAGCCGCCGACGCAGGTGGCAGCGGCGCAGCGGGCTTGCGCCCCTGGGCTGCCGCGTCGGCCTGGGCCTTCTCCACGCGGGCACGGCGCTCCTCAGCGGCCTTGAGCGCTTCGGCGTGCTTGGCGCGGGCCTGCGCTGCACGTTCGGCGTTCTCTGCGGCCCGGCTCTTTTGCTCTTCGGTGTGCTTTTGCAGATTGCTGCGCTGCTGCTGCGCCCGCAACTCTGCCTCGTGGTCCCGCTGCGCCTTGGTGGCCTGCGGGTCGGCCGCGGGCTTATTGCGCAGCACGGCGTCAGGGCCGGCGCCTGCCGGCGTGTTGGCGGGCATGGGGCGCTGTTTCTCTTCGATGGACTTGCGGCGATCGGCCGCCTTTTCCTTGCGCTCGGCATCGTTGAGCTCGATCTCCTGCGCCCGCAGGCGGGTCTCGGCATCGCGCACCCGTGCGCGAACGATTTTCAGGCAGTCCTCTGCCGCAAAGAGTTGGTAGCAGGCAGCCTCGTCCTTCGTGCGCTGGGCCTTCACCGCCTCGCGTTCATGGCGGATGCGGTCATGCTCGGCCTTGCGGTGGGCCGCAGACGCTGCGCGGGCACTGGTGGTGGCGTCGTTGGGACCAGAGGCAGAAGCTGCAGCTGCCGGGGCAGATTGCGCCAGCGCGATCGCGCCAGGCGTGCAAGCCAGCAGCGCTGCGAGGGAGAGGGCCAGATACTTCATCATGTCAGCCCAGTGTCCACGTTGCGGCGCTCCAGCGCCAGGAATTCCTTGGACTGCATTTCGTTGAGCCGCGACACCGTGCGCGGAAACTCGTGCGCCAAGGGCCCTTCGGTGTACAGCTGCTCGGGCGGCACGGCGGCCGACAGGATGAGCTTGACACGGCGGTCGTACAGCACGTCGACCAGCCAGGTGAAGCGCCGCGCAGGCGACGCCATGCTCACCGGCATGTACGGCACGTCGGAGAGCAGCACCGTATGGAACTGCGTGGCGATCTCCAGGTAGTCGTTCTGCGACCTCGGGCCGCCGCACAGCGTCTTGAAATCGAACCAGACCACCCCGCCCGCCTTGCGCCGGGCGCGGATCTCCCGCTGTTCGATGTGCAGCAGCGGGTCTTCGTCGTGCACTTCGGCCAGCTTGTCGAACGCCTCGCCCATTTCGGCATCGGCCTCGGGCCCGAGGGGCGTGTGGTAGAGCCTGACCTGCTCCATGGTGCGGCGGCGGTAGTCGGTGCCATTGTCGACGTTGACCACTTCCAGCCGCTCGTTGAGCAGCGCAATCGCCGGCAGGATGCGGTCGCGGTGCAGGCCGCCCGGGTACAGCTCGTCGGGCATGAAGTTGGAGGTGGTGACGAACCCCACCCCGTTGTCGAACAGCGATACCAGCAGCCGGTGCAGGATCATCGCGTCCGTGATGTCCGCCACATGGAACTCATCGAAGCAGATGAGCTTGTAGCGCTTGGCAATGCGCTCGCCCAGCACATCGAGCGGGTTCACCGTGCCCTGCAGCCCCACCAGCTCGCGGTGCACTTCGCGCATGAACTCGTGGAAATGCAGCCGCACCTTGCGCTTCAAGGGCACGGCGTTGAAGAAGCACTCCATGAGGAAGCTCTTGCCCCGCCCCACCCCGCCGTACATGTACACGCCGCGCGGAATGTCCGGCCGGTTGATGAGCTTCTTGAGCGCATTGGAACGCCGCTCCTTGTACTGCGCCCACTCGTCGGCGCAGCGCTGCAGCGCATCCACGGCCCGCAACTGCGCGGGGTCGCTTTGGTAGCCTTTGGAGGCCAGTTCGGCCAGATAAGCCTGTTTGACAGTCACGGGATGGGCACCACTCTGATACTATGAATTTGATAGCGCCTACCGCTTTCCTGGCAAGCGGTAGGGCCGTTTTTTATTCAAATATCAGAAGTTGAGGGTGCGCTTGTCCACGGCCAGCGCCGCTTCCTTGGTGGCTTCGCTCAAGCTGGGGTGCGCGTGGCAGATGCGTGCGATGTCTTCGCTGCTGGCCTTGAACTCCATGGCCACCACAGCTTCGGAGATCAGCTCGCTCGCCTGTGGGCCCACGATGTGCACGCCCAGGATTTCATCGGTGTCGGCATCCGCCAGCATCTTGACCATACCGGTCGTGTCGCCCAGCGCACGTGCGCGGCCGTTGGCCAGGAACGGGAAGGTGCCGGCCTTGTACTTGACGCCGTCGGCCTTGAGCTGCTGCTCGGTGCGGCCCACCCAGGCGATCTCGGGGCTGGTGTAGATGACCCAGGGCACGGTGTTGAAGTTCACGTGGCCATGCTGGCCGGCAATGCGTTCGGCCACGGCAACGCCTTCTTCCTCGGCCTTGTGCGCCAGCATCGGGCCACGCACCACGTCGCCTACCGCCCACACGCCGGGCAGGTTGGTCTTGCAGTCGGCATCGACCACGATCGCACCGCGCTCGTCCAGGGCCAGGCCCACGGCTTCGGTGTTCAGGCCGATGGTGTTGGGCACGCGGCCGATGGAGACGATGAGCTTGTCCACCTCCAGCGCCTGGGCTTCGCCCTTGGCATTGGTGTAGGCGATGGAGACGCCCTTCTTGCCGGTCTTGATCTCGCCGACCTTCACGCCCAGCTCGATCTTCAGGCCCTGCTTGTCGAAAGCCTTCTTGGCCTCCTTGGCGATCTGCTCGTCGACCGCACCCAGGAACGTGGGCAGGCCTTCGAGGATGGTGACTTCGGCACCCAGGCGACGCCACACCGAGCCCATTTCCAGGCCGATCACGCCCGAGCCGATGAGGCCGAGCTTCTTGGGCACGGCGCCCACGCGCAGCGCGCCGTCGTTGGACAGCACGAATTCTTCATCGAACGGCGTGCCGGGCAGCGCACGGGCGTTGGAGCCGGTGGCGATGATGATCTGCTTGCCGGTGATGGACTCTTCGGCGGCGCCTGCCACCTTGATCTCGTAGCCGCCTTCGGCAGCCTTCACAAAGGAACCACGGCCATGGAAGAAGCTGACCTTGTTCTTCTTGAACAGGTACAGGATGCCGTCGTTGTTCTGCTTCACGACGGCGTCCTTGCGGGCGATCATCTTGGCCACGTCCATCTTGACGTCGCTGGCCGTGATGCCGTGCTCGGCAAAGTGCTTGTTGGCGTGCTCGAAATGTTCGGACGACTGCAGCAGCGCCTTGGACGGAATGCAGCCCACGTTGGTGCAGGTGCCGCCCGGTGCAGGGCCGCCCTTTTCGTTCTTCCACTCGTCGATACAGGCCACATTGAAGCCCAGCTGGGCAGCGCGGATGGCGGCGATGTAGCCGCCGGGGCCGCCACCGATGACGATCACGTCGAATTGTTTGCTCATGTCGGTCTCACTCAATCAATCGTTCATTGGAAAAAAACCCACCGGCGGAATTGGCATGAGCCAGCCGCACGAGTGGGTCCGTAAGATGCATCTCAAAGGGCGCTATGCGCCACTCCCAGCGGCCTGTGAGACGCGCGGTGCCCTGCCAGCGACCGCCGCGCAAGGGCCGCCCCGCCGCGCTGGCGGTGTCCCCATTCCCGAATTGCGCAGCAATTCGAGAGAAGGGGGAAGGCGCGAAGCGACTCAGGGGGTTGCATCTCAAATATCGAACAGCAGGCGCGATGGATCTTCCAGCGCGTCCTTCATCGCCACCAGGCCCAGCACGGCTTCGCGGCCGTCGATGATGCGGTGGTCATAAGACATGGCCAGATAGTTCATCGGGCGCACCACGACCTGGCCGTTCTCGACCATGGCGCGATCCTTGGTGGCGTGCACGCCCAGGATGGCCGATTGGGGTGGATTGATGATGGGGGTGGACATCATCGAGCCGAAGGTGCCGCCGTTGGAGATGGAGAACGTGCCACCGGTCATCTCTTCGATGCCCAGCTTGCCTTCGGCCGCCTTCTTGCCGAACTCGGCGATCTTCTTTTCGATGTCGGCGAAGCTCATCTGGTCTGCATTGCGCAGGATGGGCACCACCAGGCCGCGGGGCGAGCCCACGGCAATACCGATGTCGAAGTAGCCGTGGTAGACGATGTCGTTGCCGTCCACCGACGCATTCAGCACGGGGTACTTCTTGAGGGCGTGCACGGCGGCCTTCACGAAGAAGGACATGAAGCCCAGCTTGGTGCCGTGCTCCTTGGTGAAGGAGTCCTGGAACTTCTTGCGCAGGTCCATCACAGGGGCCATGTTCACTTCATTGAACGTGGTCAGGATCGCGTTGGTCGACTGCGACTGCAGCAGACGCTCGGCCACGCGGGCGCGCAGGCGGCTCATGGGCACGCGCTGCTCGGGACGGCCGCTCAGGTCTTCCTTGGCAGCAGGGGCCGACACCTGGGGCAGCGCCTTGGTGGGTACGCCCGTCGGGATCGTGCTGGGGGCTGCGACCGCAGCCTTGGCGGTACCGCCAGCACCACCAGCGACGGCGCCGAGCACGTCACCCTTGGTCACGCGGCCATCCTTGCCCGTACCGGCCACAGCCGATGCGGACAGGTTGTTCTCGGCCAGCAGCTTGGCAGCGGCAGGCATGGCGACGTCACCCTTGGAACCGCCAGCAGCAGGTGCAGGAGCCGCAGCGGCGGGTGCCGGTGCAGCAGCAGCGGCAGGGGCCGCCGCAGGAGCCGCAGCGCCTGCCTTGCCTTCGGTGTCGATCTTGGCGATGAGCTGGTCGGCCACCACGGTGGCGCCATCGCCCTGGATGATTTCAGCCAGCACGCCAGCGGATGGCGCGGGCACTTCGAGCACGACCTTGTCGGTTTCGATCTCGATGAGGATTTCGTCCACGGCCACGGCTTCACCGGCCTTCTTCTTCCAGGTCAGCATGGTGGCTTCTGCCACGGATTCGGACAGCTGGGGGACTTTGACTTCTACGATAGCCATTTTGAATTCTTTCAGTAGGGTTCTGTTTGTTCTGTGTTCGTTCGGGTAGCTGGCCTTACTTGGTCAGGACAAACCCCTTGAGCTTGGCAAATGCGCCGTCGACCAGCGCCTTTTGCTGTTCCTGGTGCAGGTGCGAATAACCCACCGCAGGCGACGCCGATGCCGCGCGGCCGGAGTAACCCAGCTTCTGGCCTTCGAGCATGTTCTCGTGGATGTTGTGCTGGATGAAGAACCAGGCGCCCTGGTTCTGTGGCTCGTCCTGGCACCACACGATGTCCGTCGCGTTGGGGTACTTCTTGAGCTCTGCAGCAAAGGCCTTGTGCGGGAACGGGTACAGCTGTTCCACGCGGATGATGGCCACGTCGTCGTCTTCACGCTCGGTGCGCTTCTTCACGAGGTCGTAGTACACCTTGCCGGAGCAGGCGATCACCCGCTTGACCTTGGCGGCCTTCTTCACGATGGCCTCGTCCTGCTCAGGGATCACCGTCTGGAAGCTGCCCTTGGTGAACTCGGACAGCGGCGAGGTGGCGTCCTTGTTGCGCAGCAGCGACTTGGGCGTCATGATGATCAGCGGCTTGCGCAGATCGCGCACCATCTGGCGGCGCAGGATGTGGAAGATCTGGCTCGCCGTCGTCGGTTGCACCACCTGCATGTTGGCATCGGCCGACAGCTGCATGAAGCGCTCCAGGCGTGCCGAGCTGTGCTCGGGGCCCTGGCCTTCGTAGCCGTGCGGCAGCATCAGCGTGATGCCGTTCACGCGGCCCCACTTCACTTCGCCGGAGGCGATGAACTGGTCGATCACGACCTGCGCGCCGTTGGCGAAGTCGCCGAACTGGGCTTCCCAGATCACCAGCGTGTTGGGGTCGTTGGACGCATAGCCGTATTCGAAGCCCAGCACCGCCTCTTCGGACAGGATGGAGTCGATCACGACGAACGGAGCCTGGTTCTCGCTCACGTTCTGCAGTGGCACGTAGGTGCCGATGTCCCACTTCTCGCGCTTTTGGTCATGGATGACCGAGTGGCGGTGCGTGAAGGTACCGCGGCCGCAGTCTTCGCCCGACAAGCGCACCGGGAAGCCACTGGCCACCAGGGAGGCGAAAGCCATGTGCTCGCCCATGCCCCAGTCCACGGGGATGTCGCCACGGCCCATCGCAGCGCGGTCGTCGTACACCTTCTTGACCAGCTGGTGCGGCGTCACGCTCTCGGGGATGGTGGTGATCTTCTCGGCCAGGCGCTTCCACTCGGCCAGGGGGATGGCCGTGTCGCCAGCGTCCGTCCACTTCTTGCCCAGGAACGGGCTCCAGTCCACGGCGTACTTGCTCTTGAAGTTGGTCAGCACGGGGTCGATGGTGTGCTTGCCCGAGTCCATGGCGGCGCGGTAGGCCTTGACCATGTCGTCGCCCAGCGTCTCGCCCAGGCCTTGCGTGGCCAGCTTGTCGGCATACAGCTTGCGCGTGCCGGGGTGCTGACCGATCTTCTTGTACATCAGCGGCTGCGTCAGAGCAGGTGTGTCCTGCTCGTTGTGGCCCAGCTTGCGGAAGCAGATGATGTCCACGACCACGTCCTTCTGGAACTCCATGCGGAACTCCAGGGCGAGCTGGGTGGCCAGCACTACGGCTTCAGGGTCGTCGCCGTTCACGTGCAGCACGGGCGACTCGACCATCTTCACGATGTCGGTGCAATACAGCGTCGAGCGTGCATCGCGCGGGTCGGACGTGGTGAAACCGATCTGGTTGTTGATGATGATGTGCACCGTACCGCCCGTGGAATAACCACGGGTCTGTGCCAGTGCCAGCGTTTCCTGGTTCACGCCCTGGCCGGCAAAGGCCGCGTCGCCGTGCACCAGCACGGGCAGCACCTGCTTGCCCTGGGGGTCGGCGCGGCGGTCCATGCGGGCACGCACCGAGCCTTCGACCACGGGGTTCACGATTTCCAGGTGGGAAGGATTGAACGCCAGCGACAGGTGGACCGGGCCGCCAGGGGTGGTCACGTCGGAGCTGAAGCCTTGGTGGTACTTCACGTCGCCCGATGGCAGGTCTTCGGGTGCGGTGTGGTCGAACTCGGCGAACAGGTCCTTGGGCATCTTGCCCAGCGAATTGACGAGCACGTTCAGGCGGCCGCGGTGGGCCATGCCGATCACGATTTCCTGCACGCCCTTGGCGCCGGCAGACTGGATCAGCTCGTCCATCGCGGCGATGAAGCTTTCGCCACCTTCGAGCGAGAAACGCTTCTGGCCGACGTACTTGGTGTGCAGGAAGCGCTCCAGGCCTTCAGCAGCCGTCAGGCGGTCGAGAATCTGCTTTTTCTTGTCTGCACCGAAGCTGGGCTTGCTGCGGATGGTTTCCAGCTTTTCCTGCCACCAGCGCTTCTGGTTCTGGTCGGTGGCGTACATGTACTCGGCACCGATGGAGCCGCAATACGTTTCGCGCAGGGCGTTGATCAGTTCGCGCAGCGGCATCGATTCCTTGCCGAAGAACGTGTTGCTGGTGTTGAACACGACTTCCTGGTCGGAGTCGCTGAACCCGTAGAACGACGGTTCGAGTTCAGGGATCGCGGGGCGCTCGGTGCGCTTGAGGGGGTCCAGATCGGCCCAGCGCTGGCCCACGTTGCGGTATGCGGCAATCAGCTGCTGAACGGCGGTGCGCTTGCGGCCCAGTTCGGAGTCGGCGCCCGTGGCGACGACGACCTTGGTGCCGCCCTGCTTTGCACGCTCGGCAAAGGCATTGATGACGGGGAGGTGCGGGACGTCCTTGGCATTGCTGCCGTCCACTGCAGGCACATTTTGCAGTGCGTCAAAGTACTCGCGCCAGTTGTCTGGCACGCTACCTGGGTTGGCAAGGTAGTTTTCGTACATCTCTTCGACATACGGCGCGTTGCCGCCGAAGAGGTAGGTGTTGCCTTGGTAGGCTTGATAGACGGATGTCGTATCGCTCATATTCCGCTGACCTCCGCTTTCCTTGGGAAAGCATTAGCTGGTTGAGAAACCTTCCGCGACACGGCTGAACCGATTGGCGGATGCGACAGTGGCTGGGGAAGGGCCTGGTTGCGGGCGCCATTGTGCCACCGAACCGCCAACTACCCAACTTTGCGGGTCTTGCAGGGGCCAAAAAAGCAGTCTCCATCTGGGGCATCGGGCGCGGCTCGCTTACATTGCGTGTATTCCTTTGCCACACACAACATGACGCCTGCCAACCTCCAGTCCAAAGCCTTTCTGCTGCTGCTGATCCTTGTCACCGTGGCCTTCGGGGCCATTCTCTGGCAGTTTCATGGGGCCGTCTTCTGGGGCGTGATTCTCGCCATCCTGTTTGCCCCCCTGCACCGCAAGCTGCTGCGGCGCATGCCCCGGCGCACCAACCTCGCAGCCCTGAGCACGCTGGCGCTATGCCTGGTCGTCGTGATCCTGCCCATGACAGCGATCACGATCTCGCTCATCCAGGAAGCCACCGTGGTCTACGAGCGCATGCGCTCTGGGCAACTCAACTTCGGGCTGTACCTGCAGCAGATCATCTCGGCCCTGCCCGGCTGGGCCGTGAACCTGCTCGAACGCCTGAATCTCACGTCCGTATCCGAACTGCAGGAGAAATTCTCCTCGGTGGCCGTGCAAGCCAGCCAGTTCGTCGCCGCGCAGGCCCTGAGCATCGGCCAGAACACCCTGGAGTTCGTGGTGAGCTTCGGCATCATGCTGTACCTGCTGTTCTTCCTGCTGCGCGACGGCAACAGCCTGGCCCTGCGCATTGGCCAAGCCACACCGCTCGACGAAGCCCACAAGCGCCAACTGGTGGACAAGTTCACCACCGTGATCCGCGCCACGGTCAAAGGCAACATCGTCGTGGCGGCCTCGCAAGGCGCCCTGGGCGGCCTGATCTTCTGGATCCTGGGCATCCAGGGGCCCGTGCTGTGGGGCGTGCTGATGGCCTTCCTGTCACTGCTGCCGGCCGTGGGCGCAGGCCTCATCTGGCTGCCGGTGGCCATCTACTTCCTCGCCACGGGTGCGGTGTGGCAGGGCGTGGTGCTGATCGCCTACGGTGTGTTCGTGATCGGCTTGGTGGACAACGTGCTGCGTCCCATCCTCGTCGGCAAGGACACCAAGATGCCCGACTATGTCGTGCTGATCTCGACCCTGGGCGGCATGGCTCTGTTCGGCCTGACCGGCTTCGTCATCGGGCCCGTGATTGCGGCGCTGTTCATTGCCACCTGGGACCTGTTTGCGCCCAGCACTGGCAACCGCTCGACGCCACCCTGACCCCACACCGCCCCTGCTCCCTGCCTGCCAGGGTACCAGGGGCAACAAAAAAGGCCCTGTATTGCTACAGGGCCTCATGTACTTGGTAGGACGTACTGGATTCGAACCAGTGACCAACGGATTAAAAGTCCCCAAAAGCTAGACAACAATGGACATTGCTGGACTGTCACCAGCACCATAAACCTTTGTTTTTAATAGATTTATTGTCCAAATCAGTCCGTTAGTGGGTGATACCATTCACGCTCAAACTGTCACCAGACTGTCACCAGGGTGGCAAACGGACTTAGATCATGGCTACGAAAACCAGCGGACAAAGTATCAACGAACTGTCGCCAGGGCAGTTCCTGAAAATGGGCAAAGTGATCCCGTCAGGATCGTTGGAGGTACGAAAACTAGCATCTGGTGCCGTCACCTTCTACTGGCGCGTCACGATCAACGGCAAGACTGCTCGCGAAGTGATCGGCATATACGACCCGAGCGCACCGCCCAAAAGCCTGAAGCCGACAGGCAAGGGGTTTTCTGTCTTGGCCGCAATGCGTGCTGCGGAGGCCCTTGCAGAGCAGCACCATGCCAATCTAGCCAACGGTGGATTCGCTGGCGTGAAGGCGGCGGAGCAGGAGGCGAAGGACAAGGCCGAAACAGCAAAGCTAGAAGCTGCAAAGTTCACATTGCAGGCGCTGTTGACTGACTACTGCGACCACCTGAAAGCCCTGGAACGCGATTCGCACAGTGACGCCCGAAGCATCTTCAAGCTGCATGTGCTGGAGGCATGGCCCAAGATCGCTGCCCTGCCTGCCAATGAAGTGACTGGAGAACAGATAGCAGACATGATGCGCCAGGTAATTGAGCAGGGAAAAGCTCGCACAAGTAACAAGCTGCGCAGCTATATCAGGGCTGCATACCAGACCGCGAAGGCTGCACGCTCCAAACCCAGCATTCCGGTGAAGTTCAAAAGCTACAACGTCACCCACAACCCTGCGGCAGACACAGAACCCGACGAAAGCGCCAACAAGGCTGACAAGCGCCCCCTGACAACTGAGGAGCTTCGTTCCTACTGGCAAGCCATCAAGCTCCTGCCAGGATTTCGGGGTGCGGTCCTGAGGCTACATCTCCTAACTGGTGGGCAACGCATCGCGCAACTGGTGAAACTGCGTACGGAAAACGTAACGGCTGAAAGCATCGTGCTCTTCGATGGCAAGGGTAGACCTGGCAAGCCTCCCCGCCCACATACGGTGCCGCTGATTCCTCAAGCAGCGACTGCGCTGCAGGAGTGCGAGCCACAAGGCACCTATGCCTTGAGCACCGACAAAGGCGTTACTCACCTTGCCGCGACCACACTGAGCGCGTGGGCAGTCGATGCCACCACGCTGGCCGACTTCCAAGCAAAGCGTATTCGTTCAGGTGTGGAGACCATTCTTGCCCGCGCTCGTATCAGCTCAGATGATCGTGGCCGCTTGCAGTCGCACGGTATCAGCGGGGTACAGAACCGTCACTATGACGGGCATGACTATATGGAAGAGAAGCGGCAAGCGCTTGAAACCTTGTTCCTCCTACTGGATGCACCTGAGGGTAGTTCCGCATGAAGGAGTATCCGCTGTTCTGCCTTCTGGCGGAATTGATTCGTCCGGACCGAAGCAGGTCAGTCAGCCTTTAACGACAGCCAACTCCTGCCAGTGGGTGGTGTAGCGCGGCGTGCGCCTCTCCTGCTTCATCTTCCAGCTGGATTGTACGGCTCCTAGTTGGAGCAAGCGGCCATGTTCGATACCACCACTTGCCAGTTTGACAGTTCCTCGGCCATAGCGGGTGTTCAGGTTGTCGATAGCACTCATCACTCGACTGCGGTCTTTGGTGTCTCGGCCCGTTGCGGATGAAGGCTCACCCCAGGCCAGTTCACCCTGCACAAATCCTTCCGGCATGAGGTCCAACAGCAATACTCCGGCTTTTGCGTAGTTGAAGCCTGGGCGATAGATGGCCTTGAGGGTTTCCAATGGGGCGTTGACCGGCACACCGGTGTTCAGCGTGGGACGCACCAGAGCCAAGGCCATGGAAAGGGAGTATTGATCGTCCTGACGCCTGAACGGGCTGGTTCTCACGAAGGTGAGAATCTGGCTGGCCTGCTGCTTTTGGCGCCGGAGCTTTTCAGCAGCACGCGACGCGAACTCTGTAATCGCCTGCGCCAGTTCTGCCTGTTCAGTCACAGGGTGACCGAAGCTGCGGGTGCAGGCGATCTGCTGTATAGGCAAGGGGGCGTTTTCCAAGTCTATGCAGAGTATGCCTTGCAGCTCTCGCACGGTGCGTTCCAGAACTACTGACCAACGTCTGGCAACCACCACTGGGTCGAGTTGCACCAGATCTTGAACGGTGGCGATGTCGATGTCTTTCAACTGTCTGCCGATTTGTGGCCTCACCCCCTCAGACTTCAGTCACAGCGGTGCGTTCGAACAAGGTTCGTTTGTCGTCGTCACTGAGTATCCCCAGGTGGCAAATCTGGGCGATGGAGCCGTCTGGACCATGACCTGGAAAGCGCTCGGGATAGACACCGGGTTTGCGTTCGGCAGTTTTGGCGATGTGGTTGGCCAGTTTGGCCAGGGTTTTTGTGGGGCCGATACCGATGCAGGTGGGGATGCCGGTCCATTGCAATAGCCTCTGCCTGATGAGTCGGCTTCTTCGGATCATGTCTCCCCGAATGCCTGCGAGATCGATAAAGCTCTCGTCGATGGAATAGACCTCCTGCTGGTGGCCTAATCCCGCCACGAGACTCATCATGCGGTCGCTCATATCTCCGTAGAGAGAGAAGTTGGCTGACGGGGCTACCAGACCAGCTTCTTCTTCCAGATGTTTGATCTGGAACCAGGGGGCCCCCATCTTGATACCCAGCGCTTTGGCTTCGTTGCTGCGGGCGATGGCGCAGCCGTCATTGTTGGACAGCACCACGACGGGACGGTCGTTAAGGTCCGGTCTGAATACGCGTTCGCAGGACACGTAGAAATTATTGCCATCGATCAGGGCGTACACGTTGGTCAGGCCTTGAACTGTTTGATGGCGGCTACCACGACGCCCCACACCTGAACAGTCTGGCTTTCTTTGGGAACGAGGTCGGGGTACGTGGGGTTGGCGGCTTTGAGTTTGATGCGCCCTGCCCTTATCTGCAAGGTTTTGCAGACGAATTCGTTTTCGACAACAGCGACGACCACATGACCAGAGCGGGGGGGTGATGGCGCGATCTACCAACACCACGTCCCCGTCAAAGATGCCGACATCACGCATGGACTCCCCACGGATGCGCAGCAGGAAGCTGGCTTGTGGATGTTTAATCAGTTCGGCCATCAGATCCACACGCTGAACCATATTGTCTTCTGCGGGCGATGGGAACCCGGCCTGGACGGAGCTAGGACGCAAATCGCCGACCAATATCGGAACGCTGGAGTCAGCCCCCCGGCCTACCAGTGGCCATGGAACCTCACCTTACATGAGTCAGTCCTGGCCAAGTCGATGCGGATCCCGCACAGACTGAACACTGTCGCGGACCCATCCACGAGTTCACGTGGATGTCGGCCCGATGCATCTGCCACACCGTATGGCCAATGCTCACAGCCAGCCCCAGACCTTTCGCAGCCATGTGGGCGAAGACACGCGAGGAGGCGTACTGTACTGGCGGTACTTTTGCTGGACGGTCATGGCATGCTCCGGATAAGGCTGGATGAAATACTGATTGTTTATCCAGTATACAGAAACACTGTGTTTTCAGCCAGTTCCATCTCAGCCTAACCTATCAGTGGCCTGAGACCCTTTCCCTTTATCTGATCGCACCCTGTTGGCTGCTATTGAATCTGGACCGGGTCGTGCACGCGGGACACTCGTGCGTTGCTATCAACACCTCGGCGGGCGCAGCATCAACTAGCTTCGCAAGGACGCTTGGTGAGCCATCGGACGCAACATTGCCTCCATACTTAGAGCGATAGAAAAGATGAGCGCCCCACAATGACAAAGCCGCCTGACAAGGCGGCTTTGGGAGTGTCATCGTCGGCATCGCCAGCAACAACTGCGGTCCATTGCAACTCAATCCTAGGCTGAAGAGCACCGAGGGAAGGAGGCAACCATCTACAGTTGCCCCTACCCACATATCAGCCCCTCCCAATCGTCGGCGGCTGGTAACTTCTGGATCCAAGGCCATACCGTCCGTTCGGACTGTCCAAGTAAGCAAAATCCTTCATCAGATTCAGCACATTGCCAGGGGCTGGATTTGTCAGAAAATACTCGCGATTAATTTTCAATTGCATTTCCCCCCTAATATCCTGCACCTCAACAACACCTTTCTTTTCCAGCGCGCGGATCGCCAAGTCCAAATTCTCTCGCTTCGGTGGCCTGAAACAATTAGGCCCCATGTCCCTGACCTCCCCCACTCTGACGTTGAACATGGCCCTTTTTACTTTGAAGCGAGCCCATAGCCATTCCTCAAGCACTCGTGCGTAGGTTTGCTCGTCGCTCAGTTCACCGATTCGGCCAAAGAGGCGTTGGAACTCGAGCAGATACCAAGTACAAACGTGGAGCGCTGCTTTCATGGTGTCGCCTTCGATGAATCCAGTTTTTCCCCCCATCAGATGAAAAATCCCTGCGATTTTTAGGGCATTAGCTCTCATCTTCGCGACAGCATCATCAACATCGCTAAAGCGCCCTCCCGGTTTGATGGACTCACGCAGCTTTGCGAAATACTCAACAAACATCATGTCGGCGCTCGGAGAAGTCATGATAACATCAAATTTAAAATTATCATCATGCCTTCTCCTCATTCCAATACTTAAAAAATCTGCTAGCTTGGCCTGAAGCAATGGCAGAGCCTTAAAGGGAGCATTGGATTCTGCAACTGTCTCAGGGATCTCGGAAATTTCACAAATGAGGGCACGCCCAACATTGCCCATTTCACGAGACCGCTGAATGTACTTTTTTACTGCATCATGTTGGATCGAGTAGTTTTGAGTTACGACAGGCTCCTCAAATACCATTTTACATCCCTTCCGAAGAACAGACATATGTGAGGAAGGATCGTGAAGATCATTGAGCGTCGCCAAGTCTCCTTTGGATTTACCAGAAAAAAATCTCTCTGCCTCCGCAATACTGATGGTAGTTACAGGAATTCCTTTGTTCAAAACCTCAAGAATTCCAGCAAGAGTTGCATCCTGAATTAATACATTTTCCTCCTTTGGCAGTCGCGGCTCTTTTTCCTGGAGTTCCTCCTGATCTCTTTCATAATCATCATAGTCCTTACCTTGATTGACGCATTGATTAATGAATTTATCGATTAAGCGAACCTTTATTTTATGAATTCGAATTTTAATTTCGTGCGTCTTCAACGCCTTTTCATGAATTTTATCTTGCTCACTCTGATACTCTCTCAGGAAAAAAAAGCAAATCATCGACGGTCGTCTTACCCGCTCCGCGAATCCCGATTGTCAGGACACTCAAGTTCAATCCGACAGTTTGGGCATTGGACCCTTGCACCTTGATGGCAGGTTGATGCGCAGCGGCGCAAGCAGCAAGGAGTGCTCCTCCGATAAGCTGGGGCTTCAAGCCCCGCCGTTGGGAAATTTCAATTAAGACTTCACGTAAGAGATCTGGAAATTGCTCAACGGGATACGGCCCAGGTTCAAAGACCTGATTGTCGGCGGTCGTGATGTAGCGTCTAGTAACTAGCGCGTTAGGGGTTTGCGGTTTGTGCATAGTCACACCACACGTCGCGTTGTAGCCGTCAGATCAAGCCACGCGAGAACCTCTGCCCGAGGCCAGCCAACAGATCGGCTATTGGCGGTCCCCAAGCGCACTCTCCGCGGGAACTTCTCGTCATACTGACGACTGCGGGGGTTTCCCTTGGCATAGATCGTGGAACGGCCTAAGCCGGTGAGAGCCTTTAGCTCGTTTAACCGGCAGATGCCGGAAGTTGTTGTGGTCATTGCGACTCCTTTCAAAGAGACTCAATGGTCGCCAAAGCTCAACTTAGCGTCATCTTCGGAATTTTCACTGTATAAAATACCAGCACTGTGAGCATAGGCCACGTAAGCCTACGAGCCGGGCATACAACTTCTTGGTTCTTACTCTGCTTTCCTGGCAACTAAAGATCTCTGCCGCCATATAACGAGGAGATGAGCTGAAGAGGTCAGCAAACGGCTAGTCATACATAGAGGACCGCATGCGCTCAATGACCCCGGTCAGGCTTGTCACCAAGGGGGAATTGCACAACTCTGGCACCCCGGGTGAGATGTGACGAAGAAGCAATCTAAGCAATTGAATCCGACGAGTCCCCAACGAAGTACCTGACCAATAGGGCAGCCACTGGGATCTCAGAAATAGCAGGCGCACAAGGGGAGACCCGGGCTTGGGGCTCATGCTCGGCTGTGAGTAAAGCGGCCAACTTCAAGGACGTGACACAAGCGCATGTGTTTGTGCGTGGAGACCTACAGATTTAGTGGCCGACGTGAACCAGCAGGGAATGAGCTAGCGCGATGACCAGTAGGGCATCGAAGTCAACGGGCATGCAGTCAAACAGTACGGCAAGCGCAAGATGCAGCACACAAGCGCGCGAACCGCAAATCCAAGACAATCTGTGCTGGTCAACGCCCCCATCGGTTTCAAAGTCGAACGCGCGTTTCAATTGATCAATAACAAGTCCGGGCATAGCAAGGCTCGCCACCGTGACCTCGTCAAGATCCCTGGAACACTTCGCAAGCTGTTGGACTTTGCCCAATGTGTAGAACACGCCGCGCGCCTCGGTACGACAGATGCGGGGAGTACGTCGGCAGGCAACAACAGGACATCAAAACGAGGCGAACTCGGCGCTAGCCCCAATCGGCATGTGAGGTCGGCATGATCCTAATCGAGCACATCAAGTCTCGTCTCGGCGCGTGGTGTAAAGACCCTCTCACGCGAATTCATCAGTTTTGGCTCAATAGGCTCTTGGTCTGTTTGTCGTTTAGGCAGAACATTGACAATGGAGTTGCAGACATTGCGCTCAACCACAATTTTCCACTGCGAGGCTGATGAGATCAGAAAATTTCTGGCAATACAGGCATCATAAATCGGACAGCACCTTAGGACCAAATATTGTTTTATTCTGCTTGATTACCTCCAAAGACTTCTTGCGACTCTTCCGCTTTGCAAGATCAGGAAAAGGATTAATAATCATAGCCGCCACTTTACTCTCAACCTGAGTAAACAGCTCACCATTGGAATCCCGAATGTACTGAGCAATATTTTCCTGGCTCACTTTCTTAATTTTTACTTGCCCATTGCTTTTAGCGGATTTTTCAAAATACGGCTTCCAAAAATGATCCGAGGCTTTTAATAGACAATCGAAACGAGGATCAATCTCGCCGTTCTCGGCGGGCTTTACAACGCCATCCGTCCACTTTCGTTTATACAAATCAAGGTCACGGGGAGTAATAAATTTTAATGCTGTTTCACTTGAATTTGCCGAATTAAAAACTTCCGACCTGGCTTTCAATTCAACGATGGCTGAGCGTTTCCAATCACGGACTTCCTGAACTGTTAGGTCTCGAAGGAACCAGGTCTCCCTAAAAATATCCCACAGTACGATCAAAGCCTCTGAAAAGTGAGGCGCACTCAAATCCAATAGAGGATCGACTTCTTTGCCGTCAACATGCAATAAAGCTTCCGCATCACCCACCTTCTCTGGATGCACATGAAGATTATCAATGGTTATCTGAATTGGCTCCGCAGTCCGGAGATCACTGTAACGCTCCCCAAAATACTCTTCAGAGGATGGGCGGAGTTGCAAAATGATATTTGCACCACCCAATGTGAGGCGGCGGCCAGTTTCAGATGAACTTGAAAAAATATCGCAGGCAGCCCAGCGCTTCGCCTCGAGTTGAAGAGCGATTGCAAAATCCGTGCACCAAAAATCCTTGGCGTTCAGCAATCCTGCGGCATCAATCTCAAGCATCCGAGCTGACTTCAGAACGAATGGCCTGATGTGATTCAGCACTGCATACGCTTGCCGGTTATCCACACCATGGCCATCGAAGATCTGTTTATTAACAGCTACCGCAACAAGGTCACTCGGAATCTGAACATAAAACTTGAAACCGTGCTCCAATAAATTGGCGAGCACCTTTTTAGGGGCCAAGCCGAATTTTCCAGCGATGTTTTCTAAGCGACTAGAGGCATCTTTATAGGCTGAGCTCATAGATCAAAAGGCTCTCAAAGCAAACGGAAAAGCGATCTTCGACGCTTTTTGCATGATAAATTGGTCCCATTCGTTCATCATTTCCCTTCTCTGCCCCAATTCAACGTCATCAGGTTTTAATGATTTTTCATTTCTCTTGGCAGCACTCGCCAATGAAATATCTACGAGTTTCTGGGGGTACCGGGCCTTATTAACAGCCCAGTCTCGGAAAGTGCGCCTGAAGTCGTCGGGATAGAGCTCCAGACTCAACCGTTTCAATACGTCAACCAGTATCGCCTCTGAGAGGGATGATTCTTTGTCCTTTGCAAAGACCAAGTGAGTGTCTGGCGGAATGTGAAGCACCTCTGACTTCAGTACAGATATCGCACTGCTACTAAGTGGGATTCGATACGGTTCATCCAACGCCGCACGCTCAGCGGGCACCGTCCAGACACCAGCTCTCAAATCAATCTCACCCCATCGGGCCATGAGCACCCAATCGCTAGGGACTGCAGTGAGAATGCAAAACTCGAGGGCACGTGCTGCAGTTCCTGGGCGACGGCGGAGGTTGCACATGAACTCTGGCATGTTGGTGACCGGATGTCCGCCGTGGAGTTGGATCTCCCGGGCTTTGGATGGTCGAGGCAGCAACGCGTCTAGGTGCCCTCTCCATCGAGCTGGATTGTCGCCACTACGCTGTCCCCCAATGGTCGTCCAATCCAGTACTGCTTCAATCCGCCCCCGAAGGCGCGAAGCTGTCTCTGCTTTGGTGGTCCATATCGGTTTGAGGATGGACAGTACCTGCTCAGTCGATACGTCCTGAACTGCCGTATTTCCAATATGAGGATATGCGTAGGTCTTGAGAGTGGAAGACCACTGACTGCGGTGCTTGAGGTTCTTCCATTCACTCTCGCGTGTTGCGATGTAGGCATTGGCTGCCTGCTCGAACGTCATGGGTAGCACCTGCTGTGCTTTCAAAGAGGTCATGAGTGCGGTCCGACGCTCAATCGGATCGACCCCTTGATCCAGCCAGTCTTTGGCTTCACGGGCTTTTGATCTGGCTTGCGCAAGTGTGACTTCTGGAAAACTCCCAAGGCCCATGTGCCGCCGCCTGTCGCCGATCATGATGCGCAGCACCCAGGATCTCGCACCAGAGCCCGTGACATACAAATACAGCCCAGCAACGCCTCCCACGGCATGGTGACCCTGGCAGGTCAGTCGTGACACTTCAAGGGCAGTTAAGTCCTTCGCTTTCCGAGCCATGATCGCCTTCACCACGAGTTGGGCAGCGGATTTTGCCAGGGACCTGAGCTCCATCCTTTCTACCAATGAACACTGGATCAGGTTGGACGTTTTAGGATTCCAATGGACATCATCTGAACCCACATTACCATTGTGGCGATTGGTTGAACAGTGACTCGTGATGCTCAATGCACGCTGCAAGATGCCGATGGACCACTGAGGCGGCAGGCTTTTCTCCGCCGACCTGCAGCTAGGTTGCTTGCGGTGGTGTTCGCCGTTCTACCAATCCACCTACCTTTAGTCCTTTGGCGTGTGACGGCGCTTCTTGGAAAACCTTGGACGTGAGGCGCAGATCGATCTGGTGCAGTTTGCGCAGCCAAGACCGCCAAGAGCTTTTTAGTCACCTCGGCTCACGGCGTTCTTCGAGCGAAAATTGAAGGCCTCTGTGTCTAAAAACACGGAATTTCTGCTGCCGGCAGCAGAAATCTCGCGTTTTGAGCCTATGGCGATGTCGCAGACTGCGCTTGTGCCGCCCGCAGTCGCTGGACCCTGGCAGGTCCGAGGTGCCGCCCCGGCTCGGCGGAGAGTCCTCGCTCCTGGTGGCTTCGATGATCGAGCCGCGGGTCATGTCCATTCGCTGTCAAATGCCGGTTCAAGAGATCGGCAAACGCTTTGCGTGTTTCCTTCAACTCGTTGCGCAAGGCCAAGGGTGTGCGGCCACCGCTGTCTTTTTTGCTGCCCCCTGCTTCCGGCTTCTTGGGGTTGTAACGTCGAAAATGCAGCTCCGCCGGGCGGTCGATTCCATCGAGTACCCGATCCGAAACCATCGCATGGAAATGCGGTTGTGGCACTCCACCAAGGGCGGCAACGGGCTCATGGATGGCAACTTCATAGGGCTTGTTGGGTGCGACGTGCTGCATCCACTCCTCGAGAGCCTCGCGCATTTGTGTATGGGTTAGTTCGGCTGGTAACGCGCCCTCGTACTCGCGGTACACGGCAGCGTTGCTACGCTCGTACTTGTCGGCGGTCTGCCAGAATTTGGTGGTATCGCCACTGGTCCAACCGGGAAGGTTGCCGGAGAATGTGTCCACGAGGTCTTCGCTTTTGCTCTCAAAGGCTCCGCGACGTCCGATGTATTTTGCATGGCGCGCTGCAGCGCCCTTGCCTCCCGTCTTCACGCTGAGGTGATATGTCATGGTAATACCCTTTCTCGAGGTCAAAAGTAAAAACGCCCCTCAAAGGGGCGTGCTTTGGATGTAAACAAGTAGGAAGGGCTGTGCTCTCTGGTGCGCTTGATTGACGCATCATTTGAGAAACGGTAAGTGCGCGTGTTTATTCCTGTGCTATTTGAATCAGTGATATCACGACCATTGGTCGAATGAGTGTTCTGTACCTACATGCACCTTGTTATCCCTACCTTGTTCTTATCCATAACATAGGGAGGTTCACAGTAAAAAATTACTGATAGGCTGTTATACAGCGAACAAGCATTCGCTAGATGAGAGCAAGCAAAGGCTATTTGTTTGAGCCCCTATTGGGTGATGAGTCTCTCTGTGATGGCAATGAGGTCATCCATGTTGATGACCTATTCCAGTACCTAGTGAACCAAGGTGTATTCAGGCGAGGTATTGGCCTCTTACATGCCAATGGATGCATGTAAAAAATACCACCGTAAGATACTGGCGTGAGTACTGATTCGGATGCCTTCTAGGGCCTAAGCTTTTGAATGAGCAAAGGTTTCCATACGCACGTTGAGCAGGTTGTTGGCGAAACTCCTCACCATCAAAGCTCCAAGTCGTCAATCATTCCATCGTCAACGATATATGCGCTGAAGTACCAAGCGAGATCGAACAATTCCAGTTTGGTGTCTTTGGGTTGACGTAGCTTCTCGTAGCCTGGTTTGAACTCCTGATTGCGCTCCGGGTGATGTACTAGGGCTATGGTCTGCACATCACGCATTCTGTTGAAGACGAGATTCATTTCCTTCCACAGAGTCTGCTCCCGGGCTTTGCCGACACAAAGGGCCTGGCCACGAGAGTCGCAAAAGACATAAATGCTGAAGCTGTCCTCAAGCGCTACTTTGAGGCCTTAGCAGGCTGCTGAAATACTCCCCCACCTGCGGCCTGCCTCCCTTGGCCCTGGCGCTGTTTTTTCGCCAAGTTTCCGTATCTTGAAATTCAGCACTCCATCAGGCCGGTTTTTTGCCTTTCCCGGCCCATCTCCCGCCTCTTTTTCCCTCACACCCGCCCCTGCAGACGGATTTGCCCCAGGCTGCGCAGTCGCGTGAGGTTGTAGCCCGCCATCGTCAGCACAAACATCTGGTCCACTTTCTTGATCCCGCGCACCAGCACCTGGCGCATGTGACCCACCGTCTTGGCCCAGCCAAAGCCCTGTTCGATCAGCTTTCTCTTTTGCTGCGAGATGGCGTAGCCTTCGCTGTCTGCTATTCCCTCGGGCACCGCAGATTGGCGCCCTGATTTGTTCTGCGCCACATGGGGCAGTACGTTCATCTCTTGCAGGGCTTCAATGAATTCCTTGGCGTCGTAGCCTTTGTCCGCGCCCAGCGTGATCGTGATGGGCTCATCGCCGGGCAATGCCTGTCGCGCATCGTTGATCATGGCCTTGGCCGCTTCGCGCTCTGCATACCCGTCGGCCTGGGTGACCACGGCACTGACCACCGGCCCATGGCGGTTGTCGGTGAGCGTGTGGCCCATGAAGCGCAACTCGCTGGCCGTTTTGCCCTTGCGGTACAGCCGTGCGTCCCCGTCCGTGGTGGATTCATGGGTGTCGTTGCTGCGCTTTTGGTCTTTGAAGTTGCCCGCATCGGTATCGTCGTCGCCCTGGCGGTCTTTGCGCACAAAGCTCTTGTGGCCCGCCCAGGCCTGGATCAGGGTGCCGTCCACGCTGAAGTGTTCGCCCGAGAGTAGCTCCTGTTCCTGGGCTTGCTGCACGATCTGGTTGAAGAGCTCTATGACCGCATCGTGCTCGATCAGGCGTTCGCGGTTCTTGCTGAAGACGGTGGGCACCCAGACCGCATCGTCCATGGCCAGGCCAATGAACCAGCGAAACAGCAGGTTGTACTGGGTTTGCTCCATGAGCTGGCGTTCTGAGCGCACGCTGTAGAGCACCTGAATGAGCATGGCGCGCAGCATCTTCTCAGGGGCGATGCTGGGGCGTCCACCTTTGATGTCGGCTGCGTACATCTGGGCAAACAGCCCATCCATGTTTGCCAGCGTCTTGTTGACCATCACGCGAATCACGCGCAGAGGATGGTCCGCGGGCACGAAGTCATCGAGATGGCGCATGGTGAACAGGCTCTCGGTGAAGGTGTCGGCTCCGCGCATGGATGGCTTGTCTGGTGGTTCGGGGGAATGTCTCGATTGTCCTGCCTCGGTGGCAGGCGCAGAGGGTTGGCGGGGAGTATTTCAGCAGCCTGTTAGGCGTATAGGAGCGCATCCTTGCAGCCGTTGAAGATTTACCCACTTTGCGGGCAACAAGTGAATCCTGTCGTGCTCGGGAATCGCGTCTCCTCATCGAGTCACCACAGCGTAGACGGTATTCTCAGAAAAGTACCGATACTAGGCTTTGTCTGCAATGCAGCGGTTGCAGACGGTGGCTTGACGTGAGCGAACTCACGCTGGCTGACCTCAAGCAGTCGTCCGCGCAAGGGCGCTAGCACTTGCCAAGGAACACAACTACGACCTCCCGTGACCGCTGGCCACCAAAAGCACGGCTCCATCCATAATCTATAAACAGTGTAAAGAAGCCGTATTTAGGGAGGCTCAGTGTCAGAAACGAGCAAGATCGCATTAATGGCTATGAAACTGTCTGATGAAGTGTTCTCAGAATTCTTCTGGACAAAGGTCGGCCCCGAAGATCAGAACTGGCCCTGTGAGGACAAGGTCCTTCATGGAGTCGACACGCATCCGGCGGATGTGGTCTTCTACTACGACGAGCCGTATGCGCAGCGCAGGACGTTCGTTCATTGCGACCTGAAGAGCTACGCAAAGGGCTCCATCACTACCGCGACCTTGCAGGGGGCCATTGCCAGCCTCGCGAAGCAGATCGCCTGCGCAGAGAAGAGCGAGCGCTGGCGGGACCTCTACATGCATGGCAACGTGACGCCGAACGTCTGCGGACTGCTCTTCGTCTACAACCACGACGGTGAGTACGACAAGGACTTCTCGTCTGTGCTGAGCGCAGCCACGCCCAAGGATCTGCTGCTGCCCAAGGGTGCGCGGCTGTTCGTCTTGGGCCCGCGCGACGTGCACTGGATCGACAACGTTCGGTACGACATTCGACAACTGCGTGGCGCCGCTGGGCCAGCTGCCTTGCCGGCGGCGCAGCATTGCAAGTTCTTCTATCCGCAATTGGACGGACGAGCCAATCTCCAGCCGGAGAAGGCACGCGCGGCCACGCTGGAGATGCTGACATCGCCTTGGATCGTGTTCGAGTACAAACATGGGCCTGCTCTCGCCCAGCGAGGTGTCATCGTGTTCTATCGCCGATCCGGAGAAACCGAAGAGGAGTTCATGTACCTTCTCGATTTCTTGCGCCACTACCAAGTCCTGGAGGATGCGACCAAGGTGGACATTCGGTCCATGGCCTCGGATGCTGCAGCCGCTGCACGCTTTCAAAAGGCCAAGCAGCGCTACGTCGAGAGCCTGGGCGACGACGGCCACTCGACTGAGCTGGCCGCGAAGGTCAACGCCATCGGCTACACGAAGATGACGCAGGCCATCACGGAGTTCTCTTCGATCGATCTGGGGATGGACTATGCGTGATCCTGGGCAGCTGTATTTCGCCACGAACAAAGAGATCCACGACCTGCTGTTCTCCGCCAAGCAGAAGGTGACGGAAGCGGTCTTGCTGGAGCTGCTGCGCGACCGCGGCATCTTCAGTTCGCCAGCCGAGTCAAGAGAGGCGCTGGTTCAGTACCTGTCGCTGCTCCCACACGACTACGCGGATGTGTGCGGCATTCTGGAGCGGCGCGAGGCCTCGAAGCGGGGCGAAAAGACGGCTACGATCTCGTTGAACACCGAACTGTCGCCAGACGAGCTCAAGGAGATCGTCAGCGAATACCAAAAGGCCGAAGTCCAGGAGGTCGTTCGCGCCCACAAGAAGAGCGAATCCGAATTCGTCATGAACGTGACCTACTCCGAGTTTGACTACTCCAAGACGCGGCTGCTGCAGCGCCAAGATCGAGATGCAGAGTTGGTTTTCACCAAGGTCGGGGAGCGCACCGAGATCCGCATACCGGCAACCGACCGCGCCCGTGCCATGGTCGACAAGCTGCGGGAGCGAATTGAAGCTCACAAGAAGGCCGTTGTGCAACTCGAAGAGATTGAGCTGACTGGCCTGACCTCGGCTGAGGCGCGAACGACGTTCTTCACGCGGCTGATCTCGTCGTTACCCGACTTTCCATTGATGACCGTCTCACGCCTGCGGGTCGCCCATTCGACCTCGGAGCAAGAGGACGATGACTTCGATATGGACGGTGACGACGTTGACGAGGCCGAAGAGAAGATGCTCGGCGTGGTCGAGAACGTGGCGCTCAGCGGTGAAAACCTGGTCGCCTCCGAGATGTACCAAGAGCTGAAGGACAAGGGCTTCTTCATCACGTCGATCACTTGGCGCGCGAAGCAGAACGTCCACCCCTACGCGATCATCGAATGCGACGCGGGCTTTGAGGATCGGCAGGCCGGCAAGAAGTTTCGCTACTCCATTCATGGTGCGCTCAAGTTCAAGAATGGCGCGTATACAAAGAACATCCGCCCGGTAAGCGAGGCGGAGAAGGCAACCCTGCTCGCGATGATCGAGAAGACTGCCCGTACCGTCTTGGCGCAATTGCTCGCCGAGGCGGCGGGTGCTGGTGCGGATTCGGAAGCGGGGACCACTTCATGAAACGCTATCGCTGGCTAAAGGCTCGATGGCCAATCTCTATGCGAGTTCTGGCCAAACGCCTTCGCGTGAAGGCGTTTGATGGAGAGCAGGTCGAAGGCTTCGTTCTGGATCGGGTCAGAGACGATTTTCTCGATGCCAGATTCGTGGAGAAGATCGAGTACGACGATACCGTTACCGACCCATTTGGGGTGGAGGCGAGTTTTCACCGCGTCGAATACCGAAGTTGTGAATTCAAGGCGGCAGTGGCCGGCCCAGGATTGGAACTCGTGGACGCCCCCCGCGGCGTTCAGACCATGATCAGCCGGCTGGCGGAGGCAACCGACTTTGCTTTGGCGATCAGCCCGCTTTCGGTCAACGTGCTGGACTGGGCGAGCGAAGTGCAGCGGCGCTTGAACGAAGTGGGGATCGTGGATTCACTGCAATTGGGAGCGATGGAACTCGCCTCCAATGTCCAGGCCAAAGCGGTCATCAAGGGCAGTGTCGACGTTCTCGGGGCAACCCAGGCACTCGTACACGGTAAGAAGCATGTTATCGAGAAGGTTCAGATCCGGTTCATGCGCCCCAAGCGCTTGACGGTGCTGTTGACGAACAACGGCGTGGCCCGTTTCGATCAGGAGCCAAGCGAGGATTTGCTTTCCATCGTCCGAGCGTCGTTGCCGCTGTGACGATTGGCCGGGCGTTCAAACCAAATATTGCTCTGGCGGTTAAGCGGGTGTCCTAAAGCAACGACTCACGGTGCCGCCGACTGCGTGGTTTCACGGCGGCGTCAGGAAGCTGAGCTTCGATTCGCCGGACTCACCGAACAAGGTCAGATTCAGGCGGCACCAACGCAACCTGCGTTGCCAGTGCAAGCGCAGGCCGACGAGTACGCATGCGAAGCGGTGCGGCCATCCAAGACAATTGCTGCAAACAATAGCCTTATTCGAGGGAGAAGACGATGCGCCTGAGATTTTTATTCGTCGTACATGTGCTTTTGCTTGTGCAGGCAAATGGCTTCGCGAAAGAGGGTATCCGAACCCACGAAGGCTGGCTGTACCTAGCGGTTGTGGTCGATCTGTTCTCACGCCAGGTAGTGGGCTGGTCCATGGGCAGCCGCATTGACACGAGCCTGGTCCTCGATGCACTGCTGATGGCGCTATGGCGCCGCCAGCCGCGTGCACCTGTCATGGTTCATTCCGATCAAGGCTGTCAGTTCACAGGCCACGAGTGGCAGACCTTCCTGCGCGAGCACAACCTGGTCAGCAGCATGAGCCGGCGTGGCAACTGCCACGACAACGCTGTGGCCGAGAGCTTCTTCCAACTGCTCAAGCGCGAACGCATCCGCAGGCGGGTCTATGCAACCCGTGATGATGCGAGAGCGGACGTCTTCAACTACATCGAAATGTTCTACAACTCACAGCGCCGTCATTCATCGGCGGCAGGATTATCCCCTGTAGAGTTCGAACAGCGACATTCCCAACGGCTCAACGGTGTCTAGGAATGCCGGGGCGATTCAGATCTACAGTGTCTTCAACCTTTTGGGGATCTGTTCCGCGAGAAACGCCATCAGTGCCCGAACTGTTGGCGATTGATGGCGTTGCATGGGGTAGACAAGCTGGACTTTCAGCGCGGACATTTGCCAGCCCTCCAGCACTCTGACCAATTTACCTGATGCGACCAGCGGCGCTGCCTGGAACTCGGGCAGTACGGCGATTCCCAGTCCGTCCAATGTCGGCGCCAGCAAGGCGTCGGAAGGGCCGATGATCAAACGTGAGCGCAAAAGTCCTTTTGCGGTTCTGCTTCGCGAATGCAGCTTGATTTCTGCGGCTTCCCTCGACTGCAGCAGGCCAGCGTGAGCACTGAGTTCACCGGGATGCACCGGCAACCCATGTTGGTTCGCATAAGCGGGGCTTGCAAATAGAGCTGGACGTACGGTGCCTATGGCACGGGCCTTCAGACTGGAATCGGCAAGTTCGCCAATGCGCACCGCCAGATCAATGCCTTCTTCGACGATGTTGACGTGGCGGTTGCTGAGCTTGACATCCAGTTCCAAATGTTCGTGTTTGAACAGGTACTCAGTCACCAGCGGAAGCAGCACAACTTTGCCAAATGTCGCTGACGCAGCTAGGCGAACGCGACCACTTGGCGTCTGATCCTGAGAAAGAAGGTCATGGGTGACGGCGTTCAATTTATGGATCAGCGGACTTGTTCCGTCCAGCAGGCGTTGGCCAGCGTCGGTCAATGCGAAGGCTCGGGTATTGCGCTTGACGAGGCTGACCCCTGCTGCCGTTTCCATGCGCGCCAGGCGGCGCGACAAGGTTGATTTGGGAACCTCCAGTTGGCGAGAAGCCCCTGAGAGGCTCCCTGCCTCCGCGATCTTGATGAACCACTGGAGATCGTCGATCGAGTAGTTTTGATTGTTCATATTTCGGTACGCCGGTGTCTACACAACGAGTCTATTTGTGCAAGGTTAAACCATAAACAATTCAGCTTGTTGCCGGGTCGAACGAGCACACATGGATCGCTTCCTTGCCTGCCCGTAGACCCGCTTCACGAAACCATTGCACACACTCAAGGAACTTTAATGACCATACTCGTTACGGGCAGCACGGGGCTTATCGGCTCACATGTGGTAGCGCTGCTAGCCGCGCAAGGCGCAGACGTTCATGCCCTCTCCAGAACACCAGAGAAGCGACAGTTTCCACCCGGCGTTACGGCGGTCAAGGGAGACTTCCAGGACGTGGATTCGATGCGCGCTGCCATGGCTGGCGCGAGAACGCTTTTCTTGCTCAACACTGTGGCCGCAGACGAAATTACCCAGGCACTGATTGCGCTCAACCTGGCGCGCGAAGCGGGTATCGAACGCATCGTGTACCTGTCTGTCATGCACTGCGACCGTTTCACCGATGTTCCGCATTTCACTGGAAAGCACACGGTGGAACGCATGATCGGACAGCTCGGTATGCACGCGACCATTCTGCGTCCCGCTTACTTCATGCAGAACGACGATGCCTTGATTCAGTCCGATGTTCTGGAGCGGGGCGTGTACCCCATGCCTATCGGCAGTGCAGGCATTTCCATGGTGGACGCGCGTGACGTGGCGGAAGTTGCCGCGCGACATCTGCTGCGCCGAGACGCCGCAAGCGAACCCTTGCCAACGGAGGTGTTGGATGTCGTGGGGCCAATCGCGTTGTCGGGTCAAACTGCCGCAGCTGTATGGAGCGATGTGCTAGGCAAGACCGTCCGGTACGCGGGTGACGACATCGGACCTTTTGAAGCGCGGTTCCGGAGTTTTGCACCCGCCTGGATGGCGTACGACATGCGGCTGATGATGGCGCGCATGCAGATGGATGGCGAGGTGGGCTCCGCTGGTGCAGTCGAGCGCATGCAGCAAGAACTGGGCACGTCGTTGCGGAGCTACCGCGACTATGCGCTGGAAACGGCTGAGCGCTGGAGGGCTGCCCAATGACGGCGAAACACACCATGCCATCCATTGTGGTTGTCTACCATTCCGGCTACGGCCATACCCGTCGATTGGCACAGGCCGTTGCCCAAGGTGCGGAGGCCGCATTGCTGGAGATTGATGCGCAAGGTACTCTGCCTGAGTCCGCCTGGATGGGGCTGGCTGCCGCGGATTTGATTGTGCTGGGCTCACCCACTTATATGGGTAGCGCGAGTTGGCAGTTCAAGCGATTTGCCGATGACTCTTCGGCGGCCTGGATGGCCCAGAAATGGAAAGACAAACTCTTCGCAGGCTTCACCAACAGCGGAAGCATGAGCGGCGACAAGCTGTCCACCTTGCAGTACTTCATGACATTTGCCATGCAACACAGCGGCCTGTGGGTGGGCACCGGCATGATGCCCTCCAATACCAAGGCAGCTCTGCGCAACGACGTGAACTATGTCGGTTCATCTTCAGGCGCAATGGCCACAACACCGGTCGATGCGGGGGTTGACGAAATGTTGGAAGGCGATATCGAGACGGCCAGGCGTTTTGGCGAACGGCTTCGGGACGTTGCGAAGCGCTACTCGAATACGTCGCCTCACAAGGCGTAACAGGGCGCTCCTTTCAGGATCCGGGGCTTCAGCCGCAGGGCCAGCCCCATTCGGGAATCTCCGCATCGAGTTCCGGCCAGCAGGTCGGGACGGATTGCGTCTGTGCACGGCACAACTCGGCTGCTCGCCAACATTAGGCACCGTTCGATACATAAATGGACTTGCAATCATGAAAACACTTCTTGGAAAACGTGCTTTTGTCACTGGCGCAAGCCGTGGAATCGGAGCTGCGGTCGCGCGTCGCCTTGCGTCTGAAGGTGCCGATGTCGCAATTGGCTACGAGAAGTCCGCCACGGCAGCGGATGCGATTGCCAAGGCGATTCGCAGCACCGGACGCAATGCCGTCACGGTCCCGATGAGCGCAGCCGACCCGACTTCAGTGAAAGCAGCGGTCGATCGCGCAGCGGCAGAACTCGGAGGGCTCGACATCCTGGTCAACAACGCCGGGATCTTCCGCACGGGCTCCATCGAATCCGCCAGCCTCGCGGATATTGACGAGACCCTTTCTGTCAACCTGCGTGCGGTTGTCGTCGCCACGCAAGCGGCGCTCGCCTACATGAGCAATGGTGGCCGAATCATCAACACAGGCAGCAACCTAGCGACTCGTGTGCCGGGAGGCGGAATGACCTTGTATGCGGCAAGCAAAGCCGCATTGATCGGCCTCACCAAAGGGCTGGCACGCGACCTCGGCTCCCGCAGTATCACGGTCAATGTCATCCACCCGGGCTCAACCGACACGGACATGAATCCCGCGGACGGCGAGCATGCGCAGTTCCAGTTGCAGCGCATGGCGATTCCGCGTTACGCGGACCCCGACGAGCTGGCCGCTCTGTATGCCTTTGTTGCCAGTCCACAGGCTCGGTCGATCAACGGAGCGGAACTTACGGTGGACGGCGCAGCCAACGCATAAATTTGGCCTCATCACGTTGTTGCAGCGAGCGGTCTTCTCGCTCGTTCGACGGCGTAGTAGCGATGAACGTGCGCCGCCTCTTGACTTTGCCATCGCCAAGTTATGAGAATATTGGAGGTTATTTTGTGATTAAGAAACTATCAGCATTTATTTTATTGGCGGTCATTGTTTTTGGAGCCTATAGAGGTATTGCGACACTCAATACAAGTGCGAAAGAAATTGAAAAAATTGATGCTAAAGACATTGTTGATGCTTTGGTTGCCGAGTCAAATGGCAAAACACCAAAAATGATAAATGATGAAATGAGATTGGAAAGCGTTAAAAAGAATGGACTGCAAATCACTTTCTTGAATACGGTAGTCTCTGCATCCTCTAATGAAGTGGACCCAGAAGAAGTAAAATCAATCTATTTTCCAGTTATGTCACAAAGCCTGTGTGGAAGCGAAAATATGTTGATCGCTTTATCTAAAGGTGTCGTGTTTAGGTATGTATATCAAGGTAATGATGAAAAAAATATTACTGAATACACAATAGATCGTACATCATGTGGTGGAAACTCATAACAAGGCGCTCCAGCACCGCACATTTCTTGTGCTCGACAGTTTGTAAGTTGGTTTTTTGGAAGCATTTTGCGCAGAAAACCACAAAAAACAACTTACAAATGCGGCTGAGCTTGGCGATGTTCCCCAGCAGATCCTCAAGCTGCTTTTGGTCACGGGGTGAAGCGGTTGTGAAAGCAGCCGTCTTCGATCCCGGTCTTTTCTGGCAATGGCTGGTTGCCAAGCTTGGTATCGCCTCCCGTCTTCTTGAAGGGGTTTTAGTGTCTTCCTCGTCCAGTGGCTCTACCTGCTCGGGCAACCCCGTGCAGTCGCCTTCCAAGCCAGCTGCAGACACTTCAATCTGGCCCGCCATCGCATCGCTGACGCTGGGCGTGTTCGGCCTAGTGATGGCCGAATTCCTGTCGATCAGCCTGCTGACGGCGATGGCCACCGACCTGGGCATCAGCGACGGCGCCGCTGGCCAAGCGATCACGGTCACAGCGCTGTTCGGAGCTGTCGGGGCGCCGTCATTGCACTGCTGACGAGGCGCCTGGGCTGCCGCGTCGTCATGCTGACGTTCACGGCGTTGCTGCTGTGTAACGCCATTGCCAAGCACGGCTCCACTTGGGATCCAAATTACCATTGCGCTTGACTTCCAAGACGGTTGCTCAGGGCACACGACGGCTTGTGGCAACAGCAGTCACTCCAGCCTCGATCGACGAATGACTGAGATCAGCCTGTAGCAGCCAAGCCGGACGCCGGTTCTGCAGCGCTTGCTGCCGTTCGATTCGTATAGCCGAACTCACGCTATGTACCGCATAGCGGCCATGGCCACGCGCTTCAATCGATGTCTTTAGGCTGCCAGCAGGGGCGCAGCGGTCCCGCTCTCACGGTCGACTCAAGCTTGGAGTGCCCCAGGAGCAGTTGCAAGGCACGTAGGTTTTTGGTGCGCCTGTAGATCAGCGTCGCCTCGGTTGCGGTGAAGTCGCGTGTTGTCCCGTCGTCGCTGGCCCGCCGAAGGCGAAGATCTTCCGGGAGCTCACGCACTGGTACCTTGGCGTGCCTGCCGCGTTCCCGCCGTATCGGGTGAGGTTGGCGGGATTCGGCGCCTGATGGCCACGCTTTTCTGAGGGCGACGACGCATCGCACGCTAATGCTGATGGCCTCGACTAGTAGAAGACGCTCGATGTTGATTTCCACGCAAAGCTGACCCACCGGGGATGCGGACAAAAACTTGGACTACCAGGAGGTAGTTCATGTATTCCTACGAAGATCGAATCCGAGCTGTTGAGCTCTATATCAAGCTGGGCAAACGCGTCAGACCCACAATCCGTCAGCTGGGTTACCCCACCAAGAATTCCTTGAAGGGCTGGTTCCGTGAATACGAGCAACGTCTTGATTTGCCAGCCGGCTACGCAGGTCGAGAACCCAAGTTCTCACCGGCCCAGAAAGCGGCGGCGATCGAGCACTACCTCACCCATGACCGATGCATCGCGGCCACGATGAGGGCGCTGGGCTACCCCTGTCGTGGAACGCTTACCAAATGGGTGCGTGAGGCATTCCCTGAGGCTAGGAGGGCTGTCGTTGGCAGTGTGGGCCAACGAAGGTATCCCGAGAGCTTGAAGCAATCGGGAGTCATGGAGCTTTGCACTCGGCAGGAAAGTGCGCAGGCAGTGGCTGACAAGCTAGGCGTGTGCCGGCCAACGTTGTACAACTGGAAGAACCAGCTTCTGGGACGTGAGGCGCCCGCATCCATGAAACACACTCATCAATCACCGCAGGCACGTGAGCGCGACGAGCTCGAGCGCCAGGTTGAGGCGTTGCGCCGCGAAGTCAGGCAACTGCGCCTGGAGCAGGACCTCTTGAATAAGGCCAATGAACTGTTAAAAAAAGGCCTGGGCGTCGATCTGCAGCTCCTGTCCAACCGGGAGAAGACACTGCTGATTGACGCCCTCAAGGAGCACTACGGCTTGCCAGAGCTCCTTGGAAAGTTGGGTCTTGCACGTAGTTCGTACTTCTACCATCGCGCCCATGCAGCGGTTGGCGACAAGTACCTTGGGGTGCGCCAATCCCTTACCGAGATCTTCGAGTCCAACCACCGCTGCTACGGCTACCGCAGGCTGCAGGCCTCGCTGACCAAGCAGGACGTCACCATCTCGGAGAAGGTGGTGCAGCGGCTGATGAAGCAAGAGAGCCTGGTCGTTGCAAAGCCCAAGAGGCGGCGGTATGCGTCCTACCTGGGCGAGATCAGCCCGGCACCGGAGAACATCATCAACCGTGACTTCCAGGCAGCAGCCCCCAACGAGAAATGGCTGACCGACATCACGGAGTTCCAGATACCGGCAGGCAAGGTCTACCTGTCGCCGATCATCGATTGCTTCGATGGGATGGTGGTGAGCTGGACCATTGGCACGAGCCCTGATGCACAGCTGGTCAACACAATGCTGGATGCAGCCATAGAGACGGTGACTGAAACAAGCGCCCGACCAGTGGTCCACTCTGACCGCGGGGGCCACTATCGCTGGCCTGGCTGGCTCTCGAGAATGAATGACGCGAACCTCACCCGCTCGATGTCCCGCAAGGCCTGCTCTTCTGACAACGCGGCTTGCGAGGGCTTCTTCGGGCGGCTAAAGAATGAGCTGTTCTATCCTCGGGACTGGAAGAGCGTCACCATTGAGCAGTTCATTGAGGTGGTCGATGACTACATCCGCTGGTACAACGAGAAGCGGATCAAGATCTCCCTTGGCTTCCTCAGCCCCATCGAATACCGGGCGAGCCTTGGACTTGCGGCATAAAACCAGTCCAACTTTTTATCCGCACCCCCAGTGGGTCACTTCTGCGTGGAAATCAACAGACAGTTTGCTGAGCGCATGCCGACAGCTTGCGCACCGCAGGATTACAAGTTTGTTATGTTCATAGCGCCCACTCGGGCGTGCCGTGTGGCCCGCACGGCCGGCGCGCCTGCATGCTTGCGCGCGTGCCGACTGCGTTCGAGACGCCAGTACAATTTTCTGGATGCGCTCCCCACTGCTTGTTCTTTTGCTGGTGCTTTTGCCGCTGCAATTGGTCTGGGCTGCAGTGGGGCCGCACGACAGCGCGCCGGAGTACGGGGTTTCGCTCATGACAGCACGGCACTTGTGCGAACACCACCAAATGGGCCTGGCTGCGGCCGACGAGAAGCGGGCTCGGGAGTCAGCTCGAATGGGCACTGCCGCTATCGAAGTGGAGTGCGGCACATGCCACGCCCAGGGTCCAGAGGCGCTGCCCGCGCGGCGCGGCGTTTGCGCGGCCGTCGGGCAGGAGCACTTTGGCATTTCTATCAGAGCGCGCTGGTCCCCAGTGCCTGCCAGCCGTCCCGAACGTCCTCAGTGGCACGCCCTGGCCTGACCAGGGTATCGCCCAGCAATCCACTGCGATCCCTGCCAAGCGTGCCGCCCCCTGTGGGCCGGCCTTGACGCATGCCTTCGGGATCTCTTCATGTCCATAGCCATTGGGCCGCCTGGCCCGCAAACCACCGCAAGTAGTCCTGCGACACCCCCTTGCTGCACTCCCCTGAGGATGCAATGGAGGCACCGATGAAAAGGACCTCATTGCTGCTTCTAGCCGCCTGGTTGACCGCTGTTGTGGCAACTGGCTGCGCGCTGTTCATCGGCGAGGTGATGGGCATGGCCCCCTGCGTGCTGTGTTGGTATCAGCGCATTGCCATGTTCCCCTTGGCATTGGTGCTGGGCATGGCCTTTTACAGCGATGACCGCCGGGGAGCGGTCTATGCCTTGCCCCTGGCGATTGCAGGCGCGGCCGTAGCGGGGTACCACAGCCTTCTGGCTGCAGGCCTGGTTCCCAGGGCATGGGTTCCATGCGCTGTAGGAGTGTCCTGCGCCGATCAGAAGCTCGACTTTTTCTATGGCATTGAACTGCCCTGGCTTTCCTTGACGGCGTTCATTGTTATCGCCGTTTCACTCTGCCTTTATCTGCGCAAAACAGCAAAATGATCCACCGCAAATACATCATCGCCCTCGTGCTGGGCGTCGCACTTGCCGCCTTCGGGGTAGGTGCGAGTCTCTACCAGAGCCGTGTGCACAGCAAGCAAGAGCAGCAGGCCTCCGAGCAGTCTGAGCGGCTGGTGCGCATGCATTCGCCGGTCATCGGTCCCCGCGAGGCGCCCGTGACAATTGTCGAATTCTTCGATCCCGCGTGTGAAACCTGCCGCGCTTTCTATCCGGTCGTGAAAGATCTCATGAAGCAGTATCCTACCCGGGTACGGTTGGTCATTCGGTATGCGCCGTTTCACCAGGGCTCGGGAGAGGTGGTCAAGCTGCTGGAGTCCGCCCGGCGGCAGGACAAGTACCTCCTGGTCTTGGAGTCCCTGCTGGCGGCACAGCCACAGTGGGCAGACCATGGAAGTCCCAATCTGGCATTGGCCTACAGTGCGGCCGAGCAGGCAGGTCTGGAATTGCGAGAGCTCGGGCCGACATGGCATCGCCCACGCTGGAAGCGATGCTGCAGCAGGATGTGCAGGACCTGACTGCCCTCAAGGTCGACAAGACCCCGACCTTCTTTGTGAATGGGCGGCCATTGCCCAGCTTTGGCGCCAAGCAACTGGCTGAGCTGGTAGCCCAGGAGGTCTCCAAGGCGGGCAAATAGGCATCGTGCGTCCCGGGTAATCGCTAGTGGGAATGGGCATGCTCCTTGGGCTGCGCAGGCTGGGCCTTGGCGGCAGGCTCGACCCGCGTGCCGCGAAGCAGGCGCAGTCCATTGCCCACGACCAGCAAGCTGGCCCCCATGTCCGCAAAAACGGCCATCCACATGGTCGCAGTGCCCACCACCGCCATCACCAGAAAAACGCTCTTGATACCCAGCGCCAAGGTGATGTTCTGCCAGAGAACGGCATGGGTGCGCTTGGACAGGCGCACGGTCTCGGCGACGCGCTGCAGGTCATCGTTCATGATGACCACGTCGGCCGCTTCCATCGCTGTGTCGGTTCCCGCACCGCCCATGGCAAAGCCGATGTCGGCCTGCGCCAGCGCCGGCGCGTCATTGATGCCATCGCCGGTCATACCGGTGGCGCCATAGCGCTTTTGCATCTCCTTGATAGCATCAAGCTTGGCTTCGGGCAGCAGATCTCCGCGGGCATCATCAATGCCGGCCTGCGCTGCGATGGCCTTTGCAGTGGCCGTGTTATCGCCTGTCAGCATGACCGAAGTCACTCCCAGTGCCTTGAGATCGGCGATGGCCTGTTTTGAGGTCTCGCGAATGGTGTCCGCTACCGCGAAGAGCGCCAGGACGCGCGATTCGTCTGCAAGAAGGGTGACCGTGCGACCTTGCTTTTCGTGGATGGCCAGCTCCGCCTCCAGTTCCGGCCCGCACAATCCCTGCTCGTGAATCAGCCGGTGATTGCCCAGCACCAGGCGCGCACCATTGACCCAGCCCTCGACACCGCGCCCCGGCAAGGCCTTGAAGCTCTCAGCCTCTGGGCCTTGCGCCTCCAGGCCCTGAACAATCGCCTTCGAGACCGGGTGATCGGATCGGGCCGCCAGGCTGGCCGCCATCAGCTGGATTGCGGACTCATCGCCGGCACCCCACACCTGCCACTTCACCAACTTGGGTTTGCCCTCGGTGATGGTGCCCGTCTTGTCCAGCGCAACGGCCTTCAGGAGCCGGGCGTCTTCCAGGTAGGTTCCGCCCTTGATCAGGATCCCGCGGCGCGCTCCCGCGGCCAATCCGCTGACCACTGTGACGGGTGTGGAAATGACCAGAGCACATGGACAGGCGATCACCAGCAGCACCAAGGCCTTATAGAGCGCCTCCAGCCAGGTCAGGCCCATCAGGAAAGGGGTCAGCACCGCTACCGCCACGGCAATGGCGAAGACAGCCGGGGTGTAGATCGAGGCAAAGCGGTCGACGAAGCGCTGCGTCGGTGCACGCGTGCCCTGCGCCTGCTCCACGGCCTGGATGATCCTGGCCAGGGTGGTGTTGCTGGACAAGGCAGTAACCTCAAACTCCAGTTCACCAGTTTCGTTGATGGTCCCTGCGAACACCTGGTCGCCAGGCGCTTTGTCCACTGGAATGCTCTCTCCAGTCACCGGCGCCTGGTTGATGGCCCCGTTGCCCTTGGTCACCTTGCCGTCCAGGGGCACCCTCTCGCCTGGCTTGATGCGCACGGTTGCTCCAATGGCCACCGAAGCCACCGGTGTAGCAGACCACGACCCATTTGCTCCCAGAACCAGTGCCTCTTCCGGCGCCAGTTCCAGCAAGCCCTTGATGGCGTTGCGGGCCCGGTCCACTGCCTTGGCCTCGATGAGTTCGGCAATCGCATACAGGGCCATCACCATGGCGGCCTCGGGCCACTGACCGATCAGGAATGCCCCGGTGACTGCCACCGACATCAGCGCATTGATGTTGAGCTTGCCGCGCAAAAGTGCCGCAATGCCTTTTTTGTAGGTGTCGATCCCCGCCAGCCAGATCGCCACGGCGGCGATGGCCATGCCCGCCACCTTCCAGACCATTTGGTCCGGTGCAAAGAACGACAAGACCTCTGCCCCAGTCGCGAACACCAGCGCAGCCACCAACCGGGTAATGCCACCTGCAAAACCATGTCCATGGTCGTGGTCGTCGGCTGCTCCGCCCGCCTGTCCACCCTCGGAGCTGGCCACAGGCTGCGGATCGAAGCCCGCTTTCCGGATAGCGTCGAGTGCCAACGGGAAGGTGCTTTCCTCTGCGTCGATCTTCAGCGTCCGTGCGCCCAGCTGAAAACCCAGGGAGCGGATTCCACCCAGAGGTTCCAGCGCCCGGCGAATCTCCGCCTCCTCGGCACTGCAGTCCATGGTCGCTATGCGAAACACCCGGCCCTGGCCACCCTGAGTGTGTGCCGCAGTAGACACCGGCTGTGGATCGAAACCCGCCTTGCGGATGGCATCCAGCGCCAAGGGCAAGACACCATCCTCTGCATCGATCTTCAGCGTGCGCGCGCCCAGTTGGAAGCCCAATGACCGGACTCCCTCTAGAGGTTCCAGCGCCCGGCGGATCTCTGACTCCTCGGCGCTGCAGTCCATGGTGGCGATGCGCAACAGCGTGCCTTTGCCTGGGCTGCTTGCGGCGGCAGGAGGCGAGGCAACGGTACTGGAGCAGCCCGAGGAGCAGCAGGTGTCATTAACGCTAGAGGAAGTGCTGGTTTCTGATTTCATGGCCTAATTGGAAACCCTGTAGTGACCTTAAAGTCAAGCGACTCCCCAAATCTCGCCGCCTTGTCCTACGGAAACCAGATTTTGCAAAGGACGCTTTATGAAAATCGGCGAACTTGCCAAGGCCACCGGCACGCAGACTGAGACCATCCGCTACTACGAGCGCGAGAACCTGCTGCCGATCGCGATGCGCACAGAAAGCAACTACAGGGTCTACGACAGCAGTCATGTCGAGCGTCTGGCCTTCATCCGCCATTGCCGATGCCTGGATATGACCCTCGATGAGATCAGGGTGCTGTTGCATTTCAAGGACGCTCCGGATGAAAACTGCGGCGCGGTGGACGCACTTCTTCAGGAGCACATCGGGCACGTGGTGTCTCGCATCCGGGAACTCCAGGCACTGGAGTCGGAATTGCGCAGCTTGCAGCAGCAGTGCTCACCAGGCCACCTCGCCGGTGAGTGCGGCATCTTGGGCGGCTTGGCCACTGCGGCACTTCAACACAATCACATGCAGCCCAGCGAGGCCCACCCGCCAGGTGCTCATCATGATATTGGCGTGGCTCCGAGGCAGCGGGCCAACAAACGACGCTGATTTTCAGTGAGCGCGAATTTCTAACCCGACACTTGTCACCCCATTCTCTGACTTGGCCACCGGCTTGCCCTGGTGCATGCGGGCAATCGCGCCCACGATGGCCAGACCCAGGCCGTGGTTGCTCTGCCCATGGCTGCGAGCAGGATCTGCCCGGAAAAACCGGTCAAACAGCTGGGGAAGTATTTCGGGATCGATGGTGTTGCCGTAGTTGGTGACGCTGATCAACACGCGGTCCTCGTCACCAGTTCTCAAGTTGATCTGAACGATGGAGCCGGTGCTCGCGTAGCGGGTTGCGTTTCCCAGCAGGTTGGACAATGCCCGGCGCAACAACGGCACATCGAAGGTGCCATGCGCATCGCCGACCACTTTCGCGGTGAGACCCGCCTCGGCCAGCGCTGCCTCGTGGTAGTCCAGCACGTCGGCCGCCACCGATGCCAGGCTAGCCACGGGCGCGCGACGCGCTCCCACGCCCCGATCTGCCTGGGACAGGAACAACATGTCGTTGACGATACCGGTCAGGCGATGCAGCTCCTCCAGATTGGACGCCAGCACCTCGCGAATATCCGCTTGCTCGGGGCGCCGCAGCGCCAGTTCATTGTTGGCAATGAGCGTGGCCAAAGGCGTGCACAACTCGTGCGCCACGTCCGCATTGAAGCCCTCCATCTGGGAGTAGGCCTTTTCAATGCGAGCCAGGAGTGCATTGAACTGGTCGATCAGCGGCACGAGTTCAAGGGGCTGCTCCGCGCCATCGAGCCGCTGGTGGAGGTTGTCCGCCGAAACGGCGCGCGTCTGGCTGGCCAGTCTTCGAACGGGCGCCAGGCCCAGGTTGACCAGGGAGAAGCCGCCCAGCGAAACCACGACGGCCCCGCCAATGGCTGCCACCAGCAATGTGACTGCAAGACGGTGCAGCAACTGGTTGTCGGTCTGGATGTCCAGCGACAGCTGGACGCGCAAACTCTTTGAGGCCGTCTGGCCCGAAGCCAGTGCCACTTCGAACTGCCGCTGGCGCCAGACCGTCTTCGCATTCTGGTTGCGGGTATGGGCGTAGAGGATGGCCCCATCGGCCTGCGCGACTTCAAGCGAAAGATCTCCGTGCCCTACCAGGAAATCATCGAGCTTGTGAGCAAGGTCTTCCGAATCCCCGTGCTCCTTGCCGTCCACCAGCAAGTGCCGGATGACGTTTTCCTTTTGCGCCAGCGTTTCCTCCTGTCGATCTCGGAAGTTGAATTCGGTCACCAGGTAGACGGCCAGACAGACCAGCCCGAGCCCGGCAAAGCTCTGAAGTGCCAGCCACCACGACAACCGCTGGCGCAATGAGCGATGTTGGATCAGGGCCTTCATCCGTTGCGCTCTTCCATGACGTACCCCATACCGCGGATGGTGTGCAGAAGCGCGGTGTCAAAGGGCACATCGATCTTGGTACGCAGGCGCCGTATGGCGACCTCCACCACGTTGGTATCGCTGTCGAAGTTCATGTCCCAGACCTGCTCGGCGATCTCCGTGCGGGACAGCACTTCTCCCTTCCTTCTCAGAAAAAGGGTCAACAGCAGGAACTCCTTGGCAGTTAACTCCAAGCGCTGACCGCCTCGGGACGCCTTGCGCCGCACCAGGTCGACATCCAGGTCGGCCAAACGCAGTTGCGTGGGCTCTGCCGCGACCCGCGCACCTTGGGTGCGCCTGAGCAGAACCTGGATGCGGGCGCTCAACTCGGAAAACGCAAAGGGCTTGACCAGATAGTCATCCGCACCCGTCTGAAGTCCGAGCACCCGATCCTCGACACTGACCCTGGCTGTGAGCATCAAGACAGGGGTCTGCCTGGTCTTGCGAAAGGCCGTCAGCAGGCTGAAGCCGTCGATCCCTGGGAGCATCGCGTCCAGCACCAGCAGATCGTGGCCGCCTTCAAGGGCCATGTGTAGGCCGTCCACCCCGTTATGGGCGACGTCCACCACATAACCGACCTCTCCGAGGCCCTTGCGCAGGTACTCGGCCAGCTTGACCTCGTCTTCAATGAGCAGAATTTTCATGGTGCCATTCTCGAAGAATGCCGCCTGTTCGTAGATTACGAATTTGTCATCTGGCTGTTGGCGCCTTGTCGAGGTCCGATTTTTACAGTACCCCCTGTGTCGAAAGGCATAGCCGCGGTAGATCGCCGCTGGCTCATTCGAATCAAGGGACCACACCATGACCGTTCGCAAACCCCTCGCACTCTCCCTGATTGCCCTGGCCATTGCGGCCCCAGGCTTGGCATCTGCTTCGGCGCTCTACCATCCAGCCGGTGGCGAAGTGGGAATGACCACCCATCCCGACCACGTCCAAAGCAACGTGTCCCGTGGCGAAGTGCTTCAGTCTGTAGAAGCCGCGCGCAAGGACGGTACGCTGGCGATCTTGTCTCGCGGTGGTGCACTGCCTGTCAAAGCAACGGGTGGCTCCAAGACGCGTGAGCAGGTGCAGCAGGAGTACCTGAACATGTCAGCCGCTGAGAAGCAGCGCAACCAGGAACTGTACGGCGCGGGCGGCTGATCGGCACACGAAGTCTTCTTGACCGCGTGCTAGACTCAAAAAATGCGCCGCCTGATCGTCGTTTTTATGCTTGCATTGCTCCCGTTCCAGTTCAGCTGGTCCGCGGTGGCTGCTTATTGCATGCACGAGAACTCGACCGACCAGGCCCAGCACCTTGGGCATCACGAGCACAAGCACGAAGCCAAAAGCGGGGTCGGCCAAGCCGACAAGACCAGCCAAGGCACCGACATGTCCGATGTCGACTGCTCGGTTTGCCATGGTGCCGGCATCGGGGCCCTCAACTGGTCCTGCGCCAAACATCGCGTCTCCCATGACAGCCGCGTGGACTCACCGTCGGGCGAGCGCCTGGCGGCTGTAACGCCCACACCTCCCGACCGCCCACAGTGGCCCGTCCTCGCCTGATCGGCGGGGGCATCTCTCCTTCTTTCAGTCAGTCGTGACCGCCCCTTGGCGGCTGCAGTTGTGCGTGTCGCGGCTGCACTGACTGACGAGTTGCCAGGCAGCTGCACGGTTGCCACCCCGCCGATTCCCTCGTGTTTTGAAATCACTGGAGAATCGGATGTTCAAGGGTATTTACCTTCAAGGAAAGCCGCACGCATGGGGCGGCCGCACGAAATTCAGGCTCGCAGCAGGTGCCGCGGCCATATTGCTGACCTTCTCGGGCGGGGCCTCTTCTCAGGGCATGTCGCAAGGCACAGTCGGTGGAGTACAGGCGCCCCAGACTGCCGCGGTGTCTCCCGCTGAGCCTCTGTCGCTGGCCAAGGCCATCGAGTTGGCCTTGGACGGGAATCCAGAGGTGGCTGCCGCTACCCGCCAGTTGGAGGCAACAGAAGGGCAGATTCTTCAAGGGCACTCACGCCCCAATCCCGAGCTTGCCTATTCGCTGGAAGACGCACGCTCCAAAACACGTACGCAAAGCTGGCAACTCAACCTCCCCGTGGAATTGGGTGGAAAGCGCGCAGCGCGTACCAAGGCGGCCGAAAAATCACGCGAGCAGGCACAGGCCCAGCTCGCTGAGCTGAAGGCCACCGTGCGAGCCAATGTGGCCGCAGCCTACTTCGACGTCCTGACGGCGCAGGAGCGATTGGCGCTCGCCAAAGACAGCGTGGCATTGGCCAAGTCGTCAACGGATACCGTAGCCAAGCGCGTAGCCGCTGGCAAGGTATCACCTGTGGAAGAGTCCAAGGCCCGCGTTGCGGAAGCCGGCGTTCGCGTCGAGCTCGCACAGGCAGCCAGCGAACAACGCAATGCATTGTCTCGCCTGTTTGCGCTGTTGGGACAGATCAACGCGCCGTTCACCGTCCTCGAGGGCAAAGCCGACCACCTTCCCGCGGTACCGCCCCTCGCCGATCTTCAGCCCTTGATTTCTTCTTCGCCAGGCGTTGTCCTTGCGCGGATCGAGGTGGATCGGCGCCAGGCCCTGACTGCACTGGAGCAAAGCAAGCGCGTGCCCGATGTCACCGTCAGCGTCGGCATGCAGCGCAGCAACGAGACCCAACGCAACGTCCTGCTGTTTGGTGTCTCCGTGCCTCTGCCTGTGTTTGACCGCAACCAGGGCAACCTGCTGGAAGCTCTCAAGCTTGAGGACAAGGCCCGCGACGAGTTGCAAGCGGCCACGGTACGCCTGCACAGCGAAGTGGCGCAGGCGCGCGAACGCCTTTCGACCATCACTGCGGAGATCCAGTCGCTGCAACAGGACGTTCTGCCCGGCGCGAAGTCGGCCTACGACGCGGCCACCATTGGCTTCGAGAACGGAAAGTTCAACTTCCTGGAGGTGCTCGATGCCCAGCGCACCTACTTCACCGCCAAATCCCAGTACCTCAAAGCCCTGGGCGAGGCACACCGCGCGGCGGCGGATGTCGACCGCCTGCTTGGGGCCAGCACGGTTTCCGGATTGATCGCAACGCACAACTGAGCATGACAATGAACATCAGCACATCCTCCATCAGCAAAAAGCATCTCATCGCTATTGCCGTTGTCCTCGCGCTAGGGGTCGGGGCAGGAGCCTTCATCCTACAAGGCGGCGGCAAGCCCACTGCAGTCGCCGCCGAGGGCGATGGCCACGGCCACGGCAGCCATACCGAGGCCAAGGGGCACGGTGATGGAGAACACCACGGCAAAGGCGGTGAAAAAGGCCACGACGACGACAAAGGCCACGCCGATGGCGAGCACCATGAAAAGAGCCAGGCCAAGGGCCCCCACGGTGGCACAGTGTTCAAGGAAGGCGACTTCAGCCTGGAAGCATTGCTGTCCGAAGACGGTGGCGAGCCTCGGCTGCGGATCTGGCTGTCCGACAAGGACAAGCCGCTCCCCCTGAACACGGTAACGGTCACGGCAACAGTGACCCGCCCCACAGACGACAAGCAAAACCTGACGTTTGCCGCAGAAAAGGACAGCCTGGTCAGCCGCGAGATCGTCGCCGAACCCCACGCGTTCGACATCGAGATCATTGCGCAGACGGCCACCGAACCTTTCATGTTCGTGATGAGCAAGGAAGAGGGAAAGATCGAACTGACCGATGCCCAGATCAAGGCCGCCTCCATTACGGTGGACTCTGCGTCGGCAGCCAACATCAAGACGGCGCTGCTTTTGCCCGGCGAGATCCGGCTAAACGAGGACCGGACATCGCACGTGGTTCCCCGTCTGGCGGGTGTGGTGGAGAGTGTCAGCGCCAGCCTGGGCCAGGTCGTCAAAAAGGGGCAGGTTCTGGCCGCCATTGCGAGCCCGACCGCTTCGGAGCAGCGCAGCGAGCTGCAGACGGCGCAAAAGCGCCTGGCGCTGGCCAAGACCACCTACGAGCGGGAAAAGAAGCTGTGGGAGCAGAAGGTCTCCGCCGAACAGGACTACCTGCAGGCCAGGCAGGCGTTGAGCGAAGCGGAGGTCGCTGTTGCCAACGCCAATCAGAAGCTCAGTGCGCTGGGCCTGTCCACCTCGTCCGAGTCCGGACTGAACCGTATCGAACTGCGCGCGCCCTTTGACGGCATCGTCATCGAGAAGCACCTGAGTCTTGGCGAGGCCGTCAAGGAAGATGCGGCGGTGTTCACCATCTCGGACCTTGCCACGGTGTGGGCTGAGATCAATGTTCCTGCAAAGGATCTGCCGTCGGTGCGGGTGGGCGAGAAGGTCACCATCAAGGCCACCGCCTTCGATGCCTCCGCCACGGGTACTGTCGCTTTCGTGGGCGCGTTGATCGGTGAGCAGACCCGTACCGCCAAGGCCCGCGTCGTTCTTGATAACCCCAAGGGCGCCTGGCGCCCCGGCCTGTTCGTCAACGTCGAGGTGGTGTCCGAAGAAACGGCAGCGCCTGTGACCATCTCGGCCGACGCAGTCCAGAACGTCGGAGAAAAGCCCGTGGTCTTCCTCAAGGTCGACGGCGGCTTCATCGCCCAACCTGTGAAGCTGGGCCGAAGCGATGGCAAGCGCATCGAGGTCCTGTCGGGCCTCAAGCCCGGCATGCCCTACGCCTCGACAGGCAGCTTCGTCGTGAAGTCCGAACTCGGCAAGGGATCTGCCGAACACACGCACTGATCCCGGAGCCCATACATGTTTGAAAAACTTATCCGATTCTCGATCGAGCAGCGATGGCTGGTGCTGCTGGCGGCCCTGGGCATGGCGGCGCTGGGCGTCTTCAGCTACCAGAAGCTGCCCATCGACGCGGTCCCCGACATCACCAACGTCCAGGTTCAGATCAACACCCAGGCCGCCGGTTATTCGCCTCTGGAGACCGAGCAGCGGGTCACGTATCCCATCGAGACAGTCATGGCCGGCCTGCCGAACCTGGAGCAGACCAGGTCGCTGTCACGGTACGGACTGTCGCAAGTGACCGTCATCTTCAAAGACGGAACCGACATCTATTTCGCGCGCCAGTTGGTCAATGAGCGCATCCAGGAAGCCAGAGACCGGCTGCCCGCCGGCATCACGCCAGCCCTGGGGCCCATCTCAACCGGTTTGGGCGAGATCTATCTGTGGACCGTCGAAACCAAGGATGGGGCCAAGAAGCCCGATGGCAGTCCCTACACCCCGACCGACCTGCGCGAGATCCAGGACTGGATCATCAAGCCGCAGCTGCGAAACGTTCCTGGCGTGACCGAAATCAACTCCATTGGCGGCTTTGCCAAGGAGTACCAGATCGCCCCCATCCCGGAACGACTGGCCTCGCTGGGCGTGACGCTGCAAGACGTCGTCACGGCACTGGACCGCAACAACGGCAACGTGGGCGCTGGGTATATCGAAAAGCGCGGCGAGCAGTACCTGATTCGCGCCCCTGGACAGGTCAAGTCGCTGGAGGACATCGGCAACGTGATCCTCAGCAGTGCCAACGGTGTTCCTGTGCGCGTGCGCGACGTGGCCGACGTGGGCATTGGCCGGGAGCTGCGAACGGGTGCCGCAACCGACAACGGGCGCGAGGTGGTTCTCGGCACGGTGTTCATGCTGATCGGAGAAAACAGCCGGACCGTCTCGCAGGCAGTGGACAAGAAGATGCTGGAGGTCAACAAGAGCCTCCCAGAGGGCGTGCACGCGGTGACGGTCTATGACCGCACCGTGCTCGTCGACAAGGCCATCAATACCGTCAAGAAGAACTTGCTGGAAGGCGCGGTACTGGTGATCGTGATCCTGTTCCTCTTTCTGGGCAATATCCGGGCCGCAGTCATCACGGCAATGGTCATCCCCTTGTCGATGCTCTTCACGTTCACCGGGATGGTCCACTACAAGGTGAGTGCCAACCTGATGAGCCTGGGGGCCCTGGACTTCGGCATCATCATTGACGGAGCTGTGGTGATCGTGGAGAACTGCGTTCGGCGGCTCGCCCATGCGCAGGCGCACCACGGCCGGCCGTTGACGCGGGCCGAGCGCTTTCATGAAGTGTTCCTGGCATCCCAGGAGTCGCGCCGCCCATTGCTGTTCGGACAGCTCATCATCATGGTGGTGTACCTGCCCATCTTCGCGCTGACGGGCGTGGAAGGGAAGATGTTCCACCCCATGGCCTTCACGGTGGTTGCCGCTTTGGTGGGCGCGATGATCCTTTCTGTGACCTTCATCCCGGCAGCTGTGGCCCTCTTCATCGGCAATCGGGTCAGCGAGAAGGAGAACTTTTTGCTGGGCCACGCCAAGCGCCTGTACGGCCCCATGCTTGATCGCGTGATGGGCGCCAAAACGCTGGTTCTCACCATTGCCGCGGTTGCCGTGGTCCTGTGCGGACTGATCGCGACCCGCATGGGCAGCGAGTTTGTACCCAACCTCAATGAAGGCGACTTCGCGATCCAGGCACTGCGCATTCCGGGCACCAGCCTTTCCCAGTCGGTGGCGATGCAGCAGCAGATCGAAAAGACGCTGAAAGCGAAGTTCCCCGAAATCGAGCGCATCTTCGCCAGAACCGGTACTGCGGAGATTGCTTCGGACCCCATGCCGCCGAACATTTCGGACGGGTACATCATGCTCAAGCCGATGGATGAATGGCCCGAGCCTCGAAAGACCCGTGATGAGCTGCTCGCGGCGATCCAGGAAGTCATTGGCAAGATCCCCGGCAACAACTACGAGTTCTCCCAGCCCATTCAGCTGCGATTCAACGAGCTGATCTCAGGGGTGCGCAGTGACGTGGCCGTGAAGATTTTCGGTGACGACATGGACGTGTTGAACAAGTCCGCTGAAGAAGTCTCCGCCATGCTGCAAAAGATCCAGGGCTCCTCCGAGGTCAAGGTCGAGCAGACGACGGGCCTTCCGATGCTCACGGTGAACATCGACCGCCAGAAGGCAGCGCGCTACGGGCTGAACGTTGCCGACATCCAGGACACCGTGGCCACGGCCATCGGTGGTCGTGAGGCCGGCACCATGTTCGAGGGGGACCGCCGGTTCGACATCCTGGTTCGCCTGCCTGAGGCGCTTCGCAATGACCTGGAAGGCATGAAGCGGCTACCCATACCGTTGCCGCGGTCTGCCGGTGGCACGGAAGCCAAGACGAATTTCATCCCATTGGGTGAGGTCGCATCGTTCGAGCTGGCACCCGGCCCCAACCAGGTCAGCCGAGAGAACGGCAAGCGCCGCATTGTCGTGAGCACCAACGTGCGCGGACGGGATGTGGGCTCGTTCGTTGCAGAGGCCGAGCAAGGCCTGGCGCAGATCAAGATCCCCACCGGCTACTGGACGAGCTGGGGTGGCACCTTTGAGAACCTGCAGTCAGCCACCAAGCGCCTGCAGATCGTTGTACCGGTCTCCCTGCTGCTGGTCTTCGTGCTGCTGTTCGCGATGTTCGGCAATGCCAAGGACGGTTTGCTGGTCTTCACCGGCATCCCATTCGCATTGACAGGGGGCATCCTGGCGCTGTGGCTTCGGGACATTCCGATGTCCATCTCCGCGGCCGTTGGCTTCATCGCGCTCTCTGGGGTGGCAGTGCTCAACGGCCTGGTGATGATTTCCTACATCCGCAGCCTGAGGGAAGGCGGTGTCGGCCTGGACGAAGCGATCAGGGATGGCGCCCTGACCCGCTTGCGCCCGGTGCTGATGACCGCCCTGGTGGCCTCGCTGGGATTCATTCCCATGGCCATCGCCACAGGCACCGGCGCGGAAGTCCAGCGTCCTCTGGCCACCGTGGTGATCGGTGGAATTCTTTCATCCACGCTGCTCACGCTGCTCGTGCTGCCGATTCTTTACCGGCTGGCCCACAGGCCCGATGAAGAAGCCGAGGACGTGTCTGCCGAGCCCTCCCACCCGGACGCACCGAAGCCTGTGTAGTCAAAGGCGGTCCCGCTGATCGCGGGACCTTCCCATTTCTCCAACCCCAAAGGAACTGCCATGAAACTCTCCCACCTCTTTCTCGCCCTCACGGTATCGATCTCTGGCGCAGCCATCGCGGCTGACAACCACGGCCACGACGTCAAGCCGATGCATGGTGGTGCTGTGGCGGAAGCCAAGGACGTCGAGTACGAATTCGTCGCCAGTGCCGACAAGCTGCAGCTCTTCATGCGCGACCACGGAAAACCCGTTGCCGTGGCGGGGATGACCGCCAAGGTCACCCTGCTGGCCGGCAGCGAGAAGCAGGAGGTTCAACTCCAAGCCGGTGAGGGCAAGTTGGAAGCCGCGGGTAGCTTCAAGGTCCCCGCCGGTACCAAAGCCGTGGTCGCCGTCTCGAAGGCCGGCAAGTCGGTCGCCTCGGTCCGCTTCACGCTGAAGTAACACCAACGCCGCCCGAAGCATCGCTCCAGTCCATGCGAACGACACCGCAGTGGCGGGTCCGTACCGCCCCTCGGCGCTGTGCATGTCCTTGCCCTTAGAGGCAAAAAGGAGCGATCCATGTCAATGCAGGCGGCCCAGGGTGGGCTTTTCGCCAAGCTGTTCTGGATCTGGATCAGCTTGTTGGTCTCTGTGTTTGTGTTCTGGCGGCTGCGGCACATGTGGCTCAAGCGCCATCCCCCGATGGACGTTCGAACCAAGTACAGCCGGCGACTGGCCAAGAGACTGAGGGACCGGCAAATAACGCGCTTGAAGTGCCGGACCACGGGTAAGCCTCGGCACCGGCGACGTCACTGAGCGCCAAGGCCGGACGAGGACCGCGGACTGAACGCGGTCGATGACATCACCAGACTGAATCTGAGGAGACAGACCATGGGAAAAGGTTCCGACCACGCTTTGCCAGCGGCAGGAAACGAAAAGGCTTTGCGCTACGCGCTGATGCTCACCGGCGGTTTCATGCTGGCAGAGGTCATTGGCGGCGTCATGCTCAACAGCCTGGCTCTGCTGTCCGATGCCGCACACATGTTCACCGACGTGGCGGCGCTGGCCATTGCGCTGGCGGCCATTCGGGTCGGGCGCCGGGATGTCGACGACCGGCGCACCTTTGGCTACCACCGATTTGAGATCCTGGCCGCCGCGTTCAATGCCTTACTCCTGTTTGGCGTTGCGGCGTACATCCTTTATGAGGCGTGGCAACGCTGGAGCAACCCGCCGGCAGTCCAGACCACTGGGGTGCTGGTGATCGCTGTACTGGGCACGATCGTCAACCTCGTGAGCATGCGCCTTCTGTCCTCAGGCAAGGATTCCAGCCTCAACGTCAAAGGAGCCTACCTTGAAGTCTGGAGCGACCTGCTCGGCTCGATTGGGGTCATCGTGGGGGCGCTGGTCATTCTGTTCACAGGGTGGAACTGGGTCGACACCGTCATTGCCGTGGCCATCGGCTTGTGGGTGCTGCCGCGCACCTGGATCCTCCTGAAAGAGACGCTCAACATCCTGCTCGAAGGCGTCCCCGAAGGCATCGATCTGCCTCAGCTCAAGCGTGCGCTCCTGGACCTGCCAGGGGTGGTGTCCTTGCATGAACTGCATGTCTGGGCGGTCAGCAGCGCCAAGACCAGCCTGAGCGCTCACGTCGTGTACAACCCGCAAGCGGCAGACCCTGGCACCATGCTGGCCGCCGTCAACCAGTTGCTGGCGAAGCAATTCGAGATCACCCACACCACCATTCAGTTGGAAACCCAAGCCTGCGGTACGGCTGCCGCCGGCACTTCGAATGCTGGTGCGGATCACTGGAAAGCACCCGTGTGATTTCCGCGTGGACGACCACCCTCCGTTCCTGCTTTGCACAGCGCTGGGCAAACAGGTGGCGCCTGCCAGCGCTGTGTGTCGTGGCCATGCTCGCCGCCGGCTGCGCCACCCCCGTGTATGAAAACTCCCTACCGTGGGCGGAGGGTTGGCGCGTGGGCAAAGTCAGCAGGGTTGAAGCCACTGCTCAGGACCTGGCGTTCTACAAGCGCCGGTGCAAGGCCGATCAGTTAGATCGTGCGCAAGAGCGGTTCGCCATTGTTCAGTGGAGAGAGGTGGGTCGGTCGCGCTGGACCGTTGCGCGTCTGCCTGCAGATGTAGCCGTGGTTGCTGGAGAGCCGGTCTACGTCAAGGTTTGGGATTGCTCGGCAGCCCTCGTCAAACGTGAGATGAACTAGAGCACAGGCGAGCTCAAGTCGGCCGATTCAGATACCTCACCGGTCGCACCCGGTGTGCACGAGTGAACGGCGCTGGTGCCCACCACCACGGAGCGTGAGGGCGGGCCAGCCCAGCGCGACTGGGCTCTGGATCTGATGTTCAGAGATCGCGGCCATTGGAGTGGCCCGATTGCGCGGCCGTCGAGCCCGCGTGGTGCTGGTGGTATTGGCCAGGGTAGATTTCATTGAGCTTGCGGCCGTCCTCGCCGGCGGCCATCAGGTCCCCGGTGTGGATAGCCTCTGCCAGTTCCTCCTTGACCTGCTCGCGTGTCTTGCCTGCTTGCGCCATCTTGGACGGATACAGGTTGGGCTGCAGTTCATTGAGCCGTGATCCGGATTCCCCGGCGGCAAGCATGTCACCGCTGCGAACAGCCTGCTCCAGTTCCGCGCGCACCTGGTCCCGGGTCTTGCCCAGCACCGGGGTCTTCAACTGGTAGCCACCGGAGTTGAGCTCACTGACTTTGGCGCCGATTTCCCCGCCGGCCATGATGTCGCCGCTGCGCAGGGCTTGCGAGAGCTCGGCTTTGACCTCCTCGCGTGTCTTGGACTGGGCGCCATGGCTGGCATCGAAAGCGAATGCAGGGGCTGCGCTCAGCGCGAGGATGATGAGGGTGGTCTTGAGTTTCATGTTGGTCCTTAAGGTCAATGGTTGGAAGCGAAAATTTGTGCCTTGGATGGGCGGAGTCGATTGCATTGCGTGTGCCAGGCCCGAGGGCCCTCAGCCGGTCACGGCGCCTGGTGGGCTTCGACCCAGCCGATCTCGCCGCCCAGGTCGCGCACGCCATTCGTAGTGGCGGGGCCCTTTTGAGCAGCTTGAAGTTCATCCAGAACCTGTTGCCTGCTCTTGTTTGACACCGGTGCTTTGACCAGTGGATAGGTGGCGGGGTAGCCGCGGCTGATCCAGTGCAACGAACCGTTTTGCTGCGCAACGAGCACGTTTTGCTGGACGTCTTCACGGCTGACGGTGCGGCCCAGGTGAGATGGCACGAAAGTGGCACCTTCTTCCTGGCTAGGACTGGTGTGAAACGCGGTCGAAGCGAAAGACGCCGTAGCAGTGGCTGCCAGGCTGAATGCGATGAGGGCGAAACGAGCTTTCATGGGGTCTCCTTGAGCACTGAACGCCCGGGTGGGAATTCAGGAGGCACAACCTTCTTGCACCTCGGAGACAAGTCTAGAAATCCGGCACCCACATGCCGCTGACCGCAGCATTACAGTTTTGACAGCACTGTGTCTAAGCGTAGCCACGGAGGTTCACAAAGGCCTATGCCGCAAAGCCTGCGGCGGACAAGCGCCTTCCCGAGGCGATTCGCGCAAGTCCGTCCCTCAGCCAGTCATGCCCGACTTCCACCAATACCAGGCGCCCAAGCAGGCAGCGAGCCACAGTAGTACAACAACGACTGCGCCGACTTTGCTGGTCGGCTTTGCTGCTTTGGAAGCCATCCACTCATCGGCTTGTGTTCTGCATTCAGCCAGGACGTCCGCCGGCAAAAGTTTGATAGCGACCCATATCAGGCCGGGGAGCAGCAATACATCATCCAAGTACCCCAGCACTGGTATGAAATCCGGAATCAGGTCGATCGGGCTGAGCGCGTACGCCACGACAAACACTCCAAGGGCCTTTGCGTACCAGGGGGTGCGTGGATTCTTTCCTGCAAACCACAGCGTCACTCCATCGCGTTTGATCCGCCTTGCCCAGGTTCTTAGATCGCATGTGATGCTCATATCGATAGCATGCCACGGCCCCATGTCTGATTTTTAACGCGCGACCGCGCAACTGAAAAACCACCCCTCCCATCGCGTTACATGCTGCGGCCCCCCCATTTTTGCGGGCTTTGAAGTGATCACAACAGATAAACCCTTATTAACTAGTCTGAATTTTTCGTGAAATCCCAATTTTTCATTGCCACACCCAGTATGTAATATAATGGTATGTAATACGGTACGAAAAAATCGGAGGATGCCATGGCCAGAGCCGGAATCTACAAGTCTGAGGTGCTGCGAGCCAGGGATAGGCTGATCAGCCAAGGCAAGTACCCGTCCATCGATGCGGTGCGCGTCGAGTTGGGCAATACCGGCTCCAAGGTGACCATCCACAGGTACCTCAAGGAAATCGAGGACGAGGAAGCCGCCGCTACGGCACCGAAAATCAGCATCAGCGATGAGCTCGCGGAATTGGTAGGCCGCCTGTCCACCAGGTTGGAGTTTGATGCCAATGCGAGGGTCGTTGCACTGATGGAGGAGTTCAACGCCAAGGAAGCGCAGTACAAGGCCAGCCTGGAGACCTCCAAGAGCGAAACAGCCGCGGCCAGGCGGCAGCTGGAGCAGACCCAACTGGAGTTGGCCAGGGAACGCGAATCCCTCGAGCACGCCAACAGGGAGTTGGCCCTCAAGGCGATCGAGCAGGCCCAACTGGTCGAGCAAACGACCCAGCTGCAGACCCGGCTTGAGAGTGCCCAAGCACACAGCCAGTCCCTGGAAGAGAAGCACACCCATGCCAGGGAGGCTCTGGAGCATTTCCGCGAAGCGTCCAAGGAGCAGCGCGAGCGCGAGCTACGCCAGCACGAGCAGCAACTGCAGTACCTGCAGACGGAACTGACTAAGGCCAATGCGGCTGTCTCGGCCAATCAGCAGCAGATGCGCAACGACCACCAGCAGAACCAGGCACTCGCGCGGGAGTTGGGTCAGGCCAGGTCGCAACTCCAGAGCCTGGAAACGCAGCTGCAGGCGGCGCAGCAAACTGCCCTCGGCCTTGCCGAAGTACCCCAGCAACTTGAAGATTTGACTGCGAAGGCCTTGAGTCGAGAGCAAGACCTCGCCCGTCTGCAGGCGGATCTGCTTCAGGCCACTCAGCGCAATCTGGAGCTGGAGCGGCAACTCGCAGCAACAAGCGCGGCTGACGCGGCGCGCCAGCAGCTGACGGCGGATCTGATGCGCCGCCTGGATACGTTGCAGGCGCCGCAAAGCCACACCAACGCATGACCGCAAGACTGTGTTGAAGACTGCCAGAGGCGGTCTATCTCTCATCGGCGCTCCCCATCACAATGGAGAAAGTTGCGTCCAAGCTTCCGTTATGGAGATCCCAGTGCCCAAGACACTCACTCAAATGAAGAAACGCCTTGAAGAGGCGATGAGCGAAGTCCGTGAAGCCGAGGAAATCATTCCACTGTTGAAAGAGGTAATCGCCAAGTTCGAATTGGAGCCAGCCGATCTGTTCGAAGCAACCACTGCCAACGCAAGAAAGATTCAATCTTTGACCTCAGAGACCGGGAGACCCCCAGCCGGCAAACCTGTCCTGTACGAGGATGCAGTTGGGAATACTTGGGCAGGAAAGGGGCGGCGACCCTCTTGGTTGAACGAAGCCATCGCGCGCGGGAAAACGCTGGAAGAATTTCGAACTCGCGGAACACCTTTGCGCAACGCTAAGTAGTTGTTCTAAAAAGAGATTTCTCCATAACCTTCCGATCCGGCACAAAAACCGAGATCACCCCAGTTTCCAGCACGATCGCGGAGCCTCACCCGACGTCACTACTCGACGAGTTTCTAAAACGCACCGACACCAGACGTAGGGACCAACGCAACGGTGAGTTGGTCGACCCAAACAAAGTCGACCAGCGCTTCACTCTCGACGTTCAATGTGAGCTTTTTGGGCAGACGATCCTTGGTGGCGATATTGATCTCACAGGTGACGCAATAGCCGTCGCAATACGCTTTGAACAACGCGGAACCCGACCATGTACCGTCCTCGTCAAGGTGCGGCCCCGCACCGCTCTCCCAAACGAAGTCGGAGGCATCAACAACGTCTGTACACGTCTCACCCCTGTATTGCTCCTCCCCTTCCTTGAGCTCTATCAGTTCCCCGTCTTCATCTCGATCACGCCGTAAGTAAGTCACTTTGACAGAGCCGGCAAGTTCTGGTTTCATACGTTTCTCCACGGGTTGATGAGGCCACGATTCTGCTTCAGAAGATGGGGGGCAGATGCAAACATATCGGACATCTTTCCGGTTGTGCCCCGTGGGACTCAATGCAATTCGGGTACCCGATCCTAAATTTCTTCAGTCACATATCACCCCAGTGACCTGACCACCGTCTGCCCCTTGGCAGTCGCACAACGCCCATAAAGCCCGGCAAGCTCATCTCGAGTTGCCGGGCTTTATGCCGTCCTGGTCGGAGTTCTCTGTCTTTCTGGTTCTCGGTTTTGCGATCTCGCGCCCTCTCAGCCCCGTGTGTTCACGCACCCGGGGCTTTTGCTTTTTGGGGCTGCCTGTTGGTCTGTCTATCTTGGTTTTCTGGTTCTTTCACCCGCATGTTCTTTCAAGGAGATTTCCATGCTCACCTGTCCCCAATGCCAATCCCCACGATTGGAATCCCGCGATCTCGGTCGCACTGCTGGTGGCGCTGTCGGCGCACTCGCAGGCGCTGCCAGCGGCGCAGCGAGTGCACTGCGCGGTGCCCGACTGGGCGCTACTTTCGGCGCATTCGCCGGTCCTGCAGGGTCAGTCCTGGGTGGTCTCGCCGGTGCCGCCCTCGGTGGCCTGGTGGGCGGCGCCATCGGTTGCGAAGTCGGCAGCAAGATCGGTGAAGCCGTCGATCAGAACTGCCTCGCCAACTACCGCTGCCTGGAATGCGGCCACACCTTTAGCCCTCCACGCGAGTGAGGTGTTTCGGCGGTCCTCGTCCTGCTGATTCCTCGGCCTCGCGCTTCTTTGGCTTTTCGTTTCTCTCTTCCTCTCTCACTCCCCTGCCCTGGTTCCTTGTTCCAGCTGTGTGCTCTTCGGAGTTACGCAGTGGCGCAGCTGTGGGCGGGTGGTTTTCGTGTTGTCGGTCTTTCGTTTTCTTGTTCTTTCTTCCATTTCTTCAAGGAGTATTTCAATGGCTCATCTCGTTCAAACCATGGCCTATGTCGGTGAGACCCCCTGGCACAACCTGGGTCAGCAACTGCCCGCCAAACAACCCATCGATGTCTGGGCCCGTGAAGCGGGCATGGACTGGACCATTCGCGAGACCCCCGTGCGCTACATGGCCACGCAGGCCGGTACTGGTTCTGGCTCTGGCACCGCATCTTCTGTCTCGGACCTCTATGGCGAACCCATGGAGTTTCCCGACCAGAAGGTGCTGTACCGCAGCGATACCAAGGCGCCTCTGTCAGTGGTCAGTGCCCGCTACCAGGTCGTGCAGCCCAAGCAGGTGTTGGAGTTCTATCGGGATCTGACGGAAGTCTCTGGTTATGAGCTGGAGACTGCCGGAGTCCTGAAGGCTGGGCGCAAGTTCTGGGCCCTGGCCCGCACTGGCAAGTCCTCAGCCCTCAAGGGCAACGATGTGGTCAATGGCTATCTGCTGTTGGCCACGTCCTGCGATGGGACCTTGGCTACCACGGCCACCCCCACCACCGTGCGTGTGGTCTGCAACAACACCCTCTCCATTGCCCTGTCCGGAACATCGAGCGCGATCAAGGTGCCCCACAGCACCAGCTTTGATGCGCAGGCGGTCAAGAAGCAGTTGGGCATTGCCGTCTCGCAATGGGATGGTTTCATGTACCGCATGAAGACCTTGTCTGAGCGCAGGGTCAAGAGCCATGAGTCCATGAACTACTTCCTCAAGGTGCTGTGCCAGACGGATGGGCATGCCGATGCGTCTGCAGGTCTCACCAATGAGCGCGCCCTCAAGAAGGTGCAGGCCATGTACGAGGGCCAGGGCCGGGGTGCGGAATTGGCTGCCGCCAAGGGCACGGCCTGGGGCCTCTTGTGCGCCATCACCGAGTTCGTGGACCACGAGCGCCGGGCGCGCAGTCAGGAATACCGCCTGGACAGTGCCTGGTTTGGTCAGGGCGCCACGCTCAAGCAGCGGGCTCTGGAGCAGGCCTTGCAGTTGGCGTCGTGATGGTGCCTGCCGTTCTGGCGGCACATCCTGTTTTTTGTCTCGCGCCTTATCCATTCACCTCCATCGCCCTTAACGGCATAGACCCCGGCTCCTTCAGTGGACCGGGGTCTTTGTTTTTCTGGGGGCGGTGCTGGTATTCGTTTTTTTCACATTCAAGGAGTCAGCATGGTTCAACCTGTTGTTTCACCGGTGGGTTCATCTCCCACCAAACCCCGCCCTGCCCTTCGGCTGGTCAAGACCCAAGACCTGGATCGCGATCAGTGGTTGCAGGTCCGCAAAGGAGGCATTGGCAGTTCGGATGCTGCGGCGGCGGTGGGGCTCAATCCCTACCAGTCGATGCTGGAGTTGTGGATGGAGAAGACCGGTCGTGCTCCCACTGTCCCGCCGGGTGATGGGGGTGCAGACGATCTGAGTCCGATGTACTGGGGTGCTCTTCTAGAGCCCATTGTGGCGGCGCACTACACCCGCCGTACGGGCAAACGGGTGCGGCGTATCAATGCGGTGCTGCAGCATCCCGAGCACCCATGGATGCTTGCCAATATCGACCGGGAGGTCCTTGGGGCACCCGATGTCCAGTTGCTTGAGTGCAAGACCGCAGGCATTCAAGGGGCCTGGCTTTGGCGGGATGGGGTGCCGGAGTATGTGCAGTTGCAGGTGCAGCACCAGTTGGCCGTGACGGGCAAACAGGCTGCGGACGTGGCGGTGTTGCTCGGGGGCCAGGAGCTGCAGATCTTTCGCATCGAGCGGGATGAGGAGCTGATTGCTCAGCTCATCACCCTGGAGCGGGAGTTCTGGGGTTATGTGGAGCGGGGCCAGGCGCCTCCGGCCGATGGGTCGGATTCGGCAGACCGGGCTTTGCGGGCGCTGTATCCCCGGGACACCGGCTTTACCTTGAATCTCAAACATGACCTGGTGATGGGGGCGGTGTTTTCTGACCTGCTGGCGGTGCGGGAGGTGCTGGCGACCAACACGGCCCTGGAAGCGCAGCTCAAGCAGACGATTCAGCAGCGTATGGGGGATTCGAGCCGGGCGGTGTTTGAGAACGGTGAGGTGAGTTTCAAACGCAGCCGGGATGGGACGCAGCTCGATACGGCGCGGCTTGCCAAGGAGCAGCCGGAGATCGTGAAGGCTTACACGGTACCGAAGCCGGGGAGTCGGAGGTTTTTGGTGCAGACCTGAAGGTGGGCCGGGGACATCGGGGCCCAGGTTCATTCAATTCATTTTCATAAACGCATCCCCTGACGGGCTTCATCGGTGACGGTGAGGCCCGTTGTGTTTTGGGGGGTTTTTTGACATTCAACAAGGAGATTCACATGCTCAAAGGTTTGGCTTTGACACCGCCCGTGATCGGGCGCATTGCGATTGGGCGGGTGGTGGAGAAGGCAGGACGTCGCCTGCCTGAGAAGGACGATGAGTTCACGCTGACCAGCCAGGTGCAGAACAAGGAGGGGTGGGTGCTACATCCGGTAGATGCCCAGTTGCGCAAGGAGCCGGGGACCAAGCTGCGCAGCATTCCGGTGCGGCTGCTGTTTGACGATCCGGACCTGAGCCTCAGGGCGAACTACACAATGTTTGATCGGGCCACGGGACGACCTCTGTGTGTTGGAGATGGAGAAAGCTGCAAGCGGGTGACCCTGTCGGGGATGCAGTCCCTGCCCTGCCCTTCGCCTGCGGTGTGTCCGCTGGCCCAAGACGGGAACTGCAAGCCGTATGGACGGCTGCATGTGCGGGTGGAGGCTGAGGGGAATACCGAAGCAGGTATGGCGGGTATGAGTGGCGATGAACTGGGCAGCTTTGTGTTTCGGACGACGGGCTTCAACAGCATCCGGACGCTGTCGGCTCGGCTGCGGTATCTGTTTGCTGTGTCGGGTGGATTGTTGGCGGGATTGCCCTTGGAGCTTCGGCTGCGGGGCAAGTCCACGACGCTGTCACACCGCACGCCGATCTACTACGTGGATCTGACGCTGAGAGCGGGAAGCAGCTTGGCCCAGGTCGTGGCATTGACACGGCAGGAACGCGAGCAACAGGCTGCGCTGGGTCTGGATCAGGTGGCGCTCGATGAAGCGGCACGCCAGGGTTTGGCCCTAGGGGAGTTCGAGGAATCGGAAGAGGAAGGGGTGGACGTCGTCGAGGAGTTCTATCCGGATTCCGATACGAATGGAGATGGTGGAACGGAGCAAGCACCCGCGCCGATCTCGCTGCGCGGCAAGCTGCATCGCAAGCAGGAGGCTCTGGGAGTGCGTTCCACCGCAACGGGTGATCCAGGGGCTTCCCATGCGGGGGCCTGAAGGGCTGGTTCGGCGCTATGCGGTAGGACTGGTGATGGAGACGGTGCCTTGCTATCGCAGTGGGCCCGATTCTGAATCGGGTGCCAAGGTGTTGCCGGGGATTTTGGTGAGACATCGAGCACCACCCCATCGCACGGGGGCGGTGGTGCTGCAGCAGGCGGTGGCCTTGCTCACCGGCCAGCGGGTTGCGATACCCACTGTGACCAGTGCGGCCGGCGTGTTGCGCCATGCGCAGCGGCTCCTGCCAGGATTCCATGCTCAGCTGGTCTGGGAGCAAGCGCCTTCCGACTTGCTGGCGCTGTGCCACGCAGCAGTACACCGTGGGGGTCTGGTGCTGTTGCTCTGGCAGTCGATTGCCAGGGAGGTGCGGGGAGCCCCTCGCCGGCCCTGCCCTCCTCCTCAATGGATGCTCGTGGTCGGTGTGGAAGGGCCTTGGAGTCCGGCAGGAGATGGATCAGGCAGTGTGGTGTGCACAGAAGCTTCTGGCCTCTTGGTCTTGGATACGCAGGTGCATCCTGGATGGGGATTGGGGCACAACCAGTGTCTGGCTCCGGGGGCCTATCCGTACCACGAGGCGGCTATGCGAGTGGCGGAGTTCCGTAGCGTGTGGTCGGCGCGTACGTTGGAGGGCAACCTGGACTGCGGGATGGTCCTCTCAGCGATCGCACTGTCTCCCGGCAAAGGCCAGAGCCCCCAGTGACCTGGCGAGAGCTCAGACAGTGCATCCGCACTGGCTGGCTCTCTTGCGATGCCGATCAGGCAACCACAAAGGGAGTGCGCTCCTTGCCTGCAATCCACTGGGGCGGCTTACCCCGGCCGGACCAGGTGGCACCAGTCTCGGGATCCCGGTACTTTGCTTCCACCTTCTTCTTGGGTTTGCTCGGTTTCCAGGGGAAGACCTGCTGGGCCGTGAAGCCGAATTCCTGAACGAGTTGCAGGACGGTTTGGAGGGCCTGTTCGGACTCGGCCTTCTTGGCGTTGGCGATTTGTTCGTCGAGGAGTTTTTTCTGGGCGAGGAGTTCGGCGTAGCTGGACATGGGGGTGCGTTGGGAGTGAGTGCTGGAGTGCTGGAGTGCTGGAGTGTTGTGATTGGGTCCAAGGAGGACCCTTTAGGCACAGGAAGCACTCTACGCGAACCGGAGCCCAGGAATGCTCAGTTGGCAGTTGCAACGGGAGGAGTCGTGGCGTCTTGGGTGTCGCCCTGGCGCCATACCTGCAGGTTGGCGTATTCCCGGCCGCAACCTGTGCAACGCAGGGCTTCGGTGTAGCGCATGACTCCGGCGTCATCGCGTGCGAGCACGCGGTGGTAGCTGGTGGCACCACAGTAGCCGCAGCAGTTCCTGGCGGTGGACGGGTTCATCGAGATGGAGGCGCTGAGGTTCTTCACTCAGGGGATCTGTTCTTGGTGGGGGTCTTCGTTGCGTGCGCTTTGGATCGTACCAAGGCAACGGAGTTTGTGCAGGTCCACGGGGGAAGCTGGTCACGGGCAGGGATGTTCTCGCTCCATATGGAACATCTCACACGGTAGCGGCTGAGCTGCGGCAAAGATCTCGCAGCCACTTCCCCATCCCTGCCCGTTCAGCAATCGGTCAACCGATGGTCTTTGGTTGGCGTTCAATTGATGCATTTGCATCACATATCATTTAGCATCAGAGAGGGAGTTTTATGCAATCCATGAGAAGAAGCTTGCGGCTTACGCGCAGCCTGGCGGCAGGTTCGTTGGTGGCGTTGGGTGTGGTCGGCGTGCTGGCCGGTTGCCAACGCAAGGAGGCCGAGGCGCCGGAGTTGCCGGTGCAGACGGTGTCGGGGTTTCTGGAGATCGCAGGGGTGCTGGATCGCCGGGGTGAGCAGGGGGCGGTGTTCGAGGTCAGCCCGGAGACGGGGGATCTCGTGGCGTTTGTGTTCGATCCAAAGAGTGCTCTGGGCGAACGGCTTTTGTCGCAGTGTGTGCAGAACATGCCGTGTCTGGTCGAGGGGGTACGGGCCAGGCCGCTGGACAGTCAGGCACCGGCCACCAAGGTCTTGGGTGAGTTGGGGTTCAGTGTTTCGCCGTCGGCTTGGCTGGGGATCATTGATGCCGGACCTGCCCGCGTGGAGTCTGCGCTGGAGGAGCCTGAGATGCAGGTCAAGACCCGGTTTGGGGTTGTGGCTGTGCAGGAGGGAGATTCTTCGGTTGTTTTAAACGGGCAAACCGTTCTATCGCCTCAGGAGGAATCCGTGCGCATCGTGCGCCATGCGCCGGTGGGTGCAGAGGATGTGCTGTTGCTGCAAAGTGGGTCGGGGACCGCCTGCCCTGCCCTGTTCCAGGTGCTGGCGGTGTCGGCCCAGGGGGTGCAGGTGTCTCCGAAGTTCGGGTCCTGCTCGGACCTGGTGTTTGCCGTGGTCGAGGAGAAGCCGAATCAGGCTCCCAGGCTGTCCATTCGGATGCTGGGGTTTGCAGGGCCGTTCGAGCCCGAGGAAGAGCAGCGCAAGGCGGCTCAGAAGTTGGTGGAGTTCGTGTATCAGCAGGGGTCGCTCACGCGGGATGGGAAGCCGGTGACTTCGCAATGAAGGTGCTGGTCCCTTCCCTCTTGATCGCAGGATCAAACCTTGGCAGTCGGCTTTCGGGCGGCTTTGCGCGCGGGCTTGGTCGCTTGCTCTGGAGGTTTGAGCAGGGTCCAAGGCTCCACGCCCAAGGCCTGTGCGAGGCGCTCGATGTTGGCCAGGGCGATATTCCAGCGGCAGCGCTCTACGGCAGAGACGTAGGTGCGGTCGAGTTCGCACTCGTGGGCCAGGCGCTCTTGGGACCAGCCTTTTTCTACACGCAGTAGCCGAATCCAGTACGCGAGGACTTCGCGCACGTTGCCCGGGTCGGGCAGATGGGTCGGGGGCGTGGGTTTGGCAGACACCGCCGGAGGATGCGGTTTTGCCTTCTTTGCATCTACGGAGTTTGCATCACCTTTTGCGCGCTCCGTGGAGATTTTGAGTGGTTAGTGCTTCAACTTTAGGAGGAGTTGCCATGAAGCGGTTTGCGTGGGGTCGTTGGGTTTTGGTTGGGTATTTCTTGATCGGGCTGCTGTACGCGGTTTATGCGAACAACTGGGGGGATGAGCCCTACCGGAGTTTTGCGTATCACCTGGGTCAGGGGTTGGTGTGGCCGGTGGTGGTCTTGCCGGGTCTGGGCAAGTTCATCGGGGGCTTGCTGATCGTGGCCATGGTGGCGTTTGTGATGGCCAGTTGAGCACTAGGAAGGAGCGAGTGCCATGGCGTTCTTGGCTCAGCTGATTCTGGGGTGTTTGATGGTCTACCTGTTCTTTGCCTCGCTGGGCTTCTGGTTCGGGCTGGGAGTGATCGTGCTCTGGCTGCTGATTGGGATGGCCGATAGTGGCAAGCGGTGAGGGGCTTTGAGTTGGGAACAGAACGATGAGCGCGCCTGGAGGGCTGGGCGTGCGTTTTTTTACACAAGGAGGGGTTATGCGATTCGGAATGACGGGGGCGCAGCTAGTGGGTCTGCAAAGCTGGATCCGTGGGTCCAGGGGTGTGATCACAGCAATCACGTTGGGAGCCGCATTGGCTTTGGCCGGGTGTTCTGGCTCCAAGACTGAAAGGATGATGGTCAAGGGCTGTACCGATGGAGGTAGTAGCAAGAAGACCTGTCAGTGCGCGGTGGACAAGATGGGTGAGCGCTACGACCTCAAGAACCTGGATGAGTTTGCGGAGAGCCGGGGTGGGATTCCGCTGCAGACCCTGCAGGCAGATTTTGCGAAGGCTTTGATCGAGTGTGTTGAGAAACACGGGCGCTGATCTGGCGCGGAAAGGAGCTATGCAATGAAGACAACAAGAAATAAGCAGGTTCAAGATGTTGGAACGAAAGCAATTCCTAGGCACCTCCAGGGAGTTACCTGCCCTGCCCTATTGCTAGCTGGCGGCCTTTTGTGTGCGTTGCTGGTGCAAGGCGCATGGGCGCAGTCACCACAGCCGGAGACTTCGGCTTGCGTGCGGCCGCTGAGCAAGGAGGTGAAGAACCGTACGGTGTTTGTAGGCACGCGGGTATTTGAGACTGCTGTGCCGTACGAGGACACCAAGCCCAAGATGATCCTGATGAAGGGGTTTACCTTGCGGGTGGTGGGGCGGTTTCAGGAGTGGGTGCAGTTGAAGGGAGTCCATGACGCCGAGTTTGGTCCGAACTCCACCCTCGGGTGGGTTCACGAGTCAGAGCTCGTCAAGGTAAACATGGAGTTGTGCAGGCTGGGGTGAGGCCTGGCGAATGTGGCGTTGGCCACTACTTGTTGAAGGGGACTAGGCTGTGGCCTGGTCCCTTTTTTATTGTGGCTTCTTTTTTTGGTCTGTGACCCGTCCTAAATGAGGTTGACACCTTTCTGTTCATCGGAAAGGAAAGTCAAATGGATCAATGGGTTAAGAGAACGCAGAAGGACTACACGCTGGCCTTTAAGCTGGCGGTGGTGGATCAGGTAGAAAGAGGGGAGCTGACGTACGGGCAAGCTCAGGAGCGCTACGGTATCCAAGGGGCCTCGACCGTATTGGTCTGGCTGCGCAAGCATGGCCGCCAAGACTGGAAGACTGCATCATCGGGCTCCAAAGGAGCCGTATCCATGCAAGAGCCAGTCAAGCCGCTGACACCCGAGCAGCGCATCAAGGAGCTGGAAGTGCAGCTGAAGCAGGCGCAGGAGAAAGCGCAGTTCTTCGAGGCGGTGGTCCATGTGCTTAAGCGCGATCATGGGGTAACCGTCACAAAAAAGCCTGCTGGCAAGTCCTCCAAGAAAAGCTTGTCCAAGGGCTGAGCGTTGTGAGGGCTTGCCAGTACATGGGTATCAGCCGGCAGGCGCATTACAAGGCCCTGACCTGTCAGCGGCTGCGAGATGAGCAACGGGCCAGCGTGGTGGCCATGGTCGATGAGAAGCGGCGGCAACAGCCGCGCATCGGCACACGCAAGCTGCACTTCATCCTGAAGGCGCCGCTGCAGCACGCGGGCATCAAGCTCGGTCGTGATGCTTTGTTCGACCTCCTGCGTCACGAACGGATGCTGGTCTTGCCCAAGCGGTCGTACCACAAGACAACTAACAGCCACCATCGCTTCCGGCGTCATCCCAACCTGCTCAAAGAGGCCGCGACCAAGGTGGCGCCTAGCGGCTGCGAACAGCTGTGGGTGGCCGATATTACGTACCTGCCTACCAAAGAAAAGCCTGCTTACCTGAGCCTGGTAACGGATGCCTATTCCCGCAAGATCGTGGGCTGGCACGTACATGAAGGGCTGGAAACTGCCCAGGTCAGTCAGGCGCTGAAAATGGCCCTGCGCTACAGGCAGACCAGCCAGCGACTGGTGCACCACTCCGATCGGGGCATCCAGTACTGTTCGGCGGAGTACCAGCGCATCCATGCTCGCCATGCGATCACCTGCTCGATGACCGATGGGTACGACTGCTACCAGAATGCCTTGGCGGAACGGGTCAACGGCATCCTGAAGATGGAATTCCTGCTGCACCGCCCCGCAAACCTGGAGCAAGCCAGGACCATGGTGAGGGAGTCAGTGCGCATGTACAACGAGCAACGGCCCCACCTGTCCCTAGAATACAAAACGCCCGATGCGGTGCACCGGGCGTCTCTTGCAAGCCAACTGCGGCTAGGGCTCAGTCTCGCATAGGTGTCAACCTATTCCAGGACGGGTCACTGAGCAGATGTGAACGCAGCTCGGGGGGTGGCGCTGATGGTCGTCCCACACAAGATAAGAAGCGAGGGCTTCCAGTGGGAGGTGATTTCTTTGGATGGGATGAAGCGAACGAATGCAGCTGAAAAATGGTCAATACGGCTGCTTCAGGCTGGTTGCGGTCGTTCAGTATGAGCTGGCGAATGACCGGTTCGGCTAGAAGCGGAAATATGCCAACTCACCTAACCTGTGATTGGATGTGAGCACCATCGCCCGTGGGAGCGTAGTTGTGCGGCCGCCGGGGCGACTGAACTGTCGACTAGATTTCAGTCTGCTCAGATATTTCAAGCGCATCATCTACCTCGATGCCAAGATAGCGCACAGTGGACTCAAGCTTGGAGTGACCAAGAAGAAGTTGCACAGCGCGCAAGTTCTTTGTTCGCCGGTAGATCAGCGTTGCCTTGGTTCTTCGCATAGAGTGCGTGCCATATTCTGCTGGGTCAAGACCGAGCTCCTCCACCCAGCCACCTAGTATCCGCGCATACTGTCGTGTCCCCAAGTGCGGTGAGCCATGGATACGGCTCGGGAAGAGAAAGTCATCGGACTTAAGCCCTGCGACCTTGATCCACTTCTGCACAGCTTCACGGGCAGCTGCAGTGATTTCAAATTGGACGGGGCGTTGAGTCTTGTGCTGCATCACGACAGCGCGAGATGCAACTTGCTCACCGTGGCAGATGTCCCGAACTTTGAGGGCGACGAGGTCACAACCACGAAGCTTGCTGTCGATGCCAAGGTTGAAGAGAGCAAGCTCGCGAACGCGATTTTCTATCTGAAGGCGCACGCGCAGAGCCCAGATATCTTTGAGCTTGAAAGGAGCTTTCTGACCGACAAGCTTGCCCTTGTTCCAAGGCTCATAGCGAGGGGTGTTGACTTCGGATCCCATGATGGTCTCCCTTCGAGTTGAGGGGAGAAGACGATGCTCCTGATCGAATTCAAAGTCTTTGCTTCTGCTCAACTAGCTTGCTGACTCGCAATCAGCATTGGCCGACTGTCTGCTCAGTATTCCGGTGGACGCGCGTGTCTGCCGGACCGCGTCGAGTGGTGCTCCACAATTCTTGGCAACTTTCTGCAGTATCCGGGAAGACTGAATTTGGATAGGCCGATGACCGCGATTCCCGAAAGCTGACTATCCTCTCCTTGCCGAGCAACCGACCACTGTCCTTACTGCCTGACCTTGACGAACTTCAGGGTTCATCAAGCAAGAGAATATCACCACGAGGATTCATGACGAAATCACCTGCACCATGAAGCGTGAACTTTTGCGTCTCCCTGCCTTGCGCGGTGGCTTTCTCGCCCTCCTGGCGGCGGTTCTTTTCGGCATCAGCACGCCTGCGGTCCAGAGACTGGGTGCAGGGCTGGGGGCGTTCACGACGGCCGCGCTTCTATACGCAGGAGCAGCTGTGGTCGGAGCCTTGTCCTTGCGAACCGCAGCCCATGAGGCAAGGTTGCAGAGATCCGACGCCTGGCGTCTCTTAGCTATGGCGGGGATCGGTGCGGCCCTGGGCCCGGTCGCCCTGGCCTGGGGCCTGCAGTACACGAGCGGGGCCAGCGCATCGCTGATGCTTACGTTGGAGGCGCTATTTACCGCCACGCTGGCCTGGTGGCTGTACAGCGAAACCATGGACCGCCGCGTGTGGGCCGCCATGCTCTTGCTGCTCGCAGGAGGAATGGCGCTCGTTCTGGACCAGGGCCTGCAAGGGGGCGTGCAGTTGCTGGGACTGCTTGCCGTGCTGCTGGCCACGGTCGCCTGGGGGGTGGACAACACCTTGTCCCGCGGGCTGGCTGAGCGCGACCCCAGCCAGGTGGTGATGGCCAAGGCCACCTTGGGAGCCGCTGCGACGGCAGCATTGGCTGTTTCGACGGGTGAGCCCTTGCCGTCGTTGTATGCGGCACTCGGGCTTCTCGCCGTTGGCGCCACGGGCTACGGCCTGAGCCTGCGCTTTTACCTTCTGGCCCAGAGGGCGTTTGGCGCGGCGCGGACGGGCTCAGTGTTCGCCTTTGCCCCCTTCATTGGCGCTGCCGTGGCTCTCGGCCTCGGGGACCGCTCTGCGGGATGGTTGATGCTGCTGGGCGGCATATTGATGCTGGCGGGAGTGGCACTGCACTTGGCGGAAAGCCATGGTCACGAGCACACACACGAAGTGCTGGAGCATGAACATGCTCACCGGCACGACGATGGGCACCATTCACATGTGCACGATGTTATGCCGAAGAGCAGCCACAGTCACAAGCACACCCATGACCCTATGACCCACGCTCACCCCCACGCACCAGATGTGCACCATCAGCACGTTCACAGAACCTCTTGAGTCGGCCTGATTGCGATGGACATACGCGGTCTGCATCTGACAGGATCTGTTGTCGGATCTGGCGCTCGTCCTTACCTCTTCCAAGAACGCAGCAGCAACGCATTGGTCACCACACTCACGCTGCTGAGGGCCATAGCTGCTCCCGCCACCATGGGATTCAACAGTCCAAATGCAGCCAAGGGGATCCCGACCACGTTGTACGCGAATGCCCAGAAAAGGTTCTGACGGATCTTTGCGTACGTGCGCCGAGAGATGTCGATGGCATCTGCGATCAACGCGGGGTCACCATGCATCAGCGTGATCCCCGCAGCATGCATGGCCACGTCGGTGCCCGTGGACATGGCAATTCCCACATTCGCCGCAGCCAGAGCGGGCGCGTCGTTGATGCCGTCACCCACCATCGCAACGTGCCTGCCACCTGACTTGAGCTGCGCCACGATATCCGCCTTGCCTTCCGGCAGCACATCAGCACGAACCTGATCGATGCCCAACGCGCTGGCTACTGCGCTTGCGCTTCCCTTGTTGTCCCCGGTGACCAAGACGGTCTGGATGCCCAGAGCATGCAGTTGGGCAATGGCCTGTTGTGAGCTGGGCTTCACTGTGTCTCCAAATGCCAATAAACCCATCACTTCTGGCGCATCGGTCACGTCAGCCAACCAGGATACTGTGCGGCCCTCTTGTTGCATCTGTACTGCAGCCCCGGTCAGACTGGCCATGTTGACATCCAACTCCTCCATGTAACGTGTACTCCCGAGGCGGATCTGGCGTCCTTTGATGACAGCAGACATGCCTCTGCCAGCTACCGCTGTGACCTCAGTGGCACGAGGAACGGTCACACCCTGGGTGCGTGCAGCGTCCATCACGGCCTTGGCCAGTGGATGCTCGCTGCCGTTCTGAATGGCCGCAGCAAACGGCAGTAACTGATCCTGGAGGCCTTCGGCAGGCATCGCAGCCGTCAAAGTGGGCTTCCCCTCGGTCAGGGTGCCGGTCTTGTCGAACGCCACGGTGTCGATGTGGTGGGCAACCTCCAGTGCTTCTGCATCCTTGATCAGAATACCGTGGCGTGCTGCAACGCCGGTGCCCGCCATGATCGCGGTGGGAGTAGCCAAACCCAGCGCACAAGGGCACGCAATGACAAGTACCGCGACAGCATTGAGGATCGCCTGTTCCCAGTTGCCAGTGGCAAAGCCCCAGCCCATCAGTGTGATGGCAGCAAGGCCGAGCACCACGGGCACAAAGACCGCACTCACTTCATCCACAATCCGCTGGATGGGAGCCTTCTTCGCCTGCGCCGACTCAACCATCCGCACGATGCGCGACAGAGTTGACTCTGCGCCTATCGCAGTCGTCCGTACCAACAACAAGCCCTCCGCGTTCACGGAGCCTCCCGTCACCTTGTCACCGACGTGCTTCGCCACAGGCAGGCTCTCCCCGGTGATCAATGACTCATCCACCTGGCTTGCGCCTTCGATCACCGAGCCGTCTACCGGGACTCTCTCCCCTGGGCGGACAACCACCGTATCACCTACTTTCACGCGTGAGAGTGGTAGATCAATGTCACCGGCATCAGTGCGCACACGTGCAATTTCTGGGCGCAGCGCATGCAGCGCCCGGATCGCTTCGGTGGTTTGTCGCTTGGCTCGGGCTTCCAGCCACTTCCCGAGGAGCACTAGCGTGACAATGACAGAGGAGGCTTCAAAGTACAGGTGGGGTGTGCCGTGCTCAGCGTGCTTGACCAGCAGGTACAGGCTCAAACCGAACCCGGCCGACGTACCCAATGCGACCAGCAGATCCATGTTGCCTGCGCCTGCACGAAGAGCCTTCCAGCCAGCGCGGTAGAACCTCGCGCCCAGCCAGAACTGCACAGGCGTGGCCAGGGCCAGTTGAATCCAGCCGTTGAGTGTCCAGTCTTGACCGAACAGCATGCCAAGCATGGGCAATACCAGGGGGAAGGACAGACCAGCGGCTAGAGCGACAGGCCACCAGGGCGCCGACTGCTTGTCGTGTTCAGTGGGAGTGTTCGTATCCGCCACCTGCGCCTCATAGCCCGCCTTTACAACGGCGGCTACCAGGCGTTCGGGAGGCAATCCTGCATCGAAACGAACCTGCGCACGCTCCGTGGCTAGATTGACTTCCGCATGCTTGACGCCTGGTACACCCTTCAGCGCTTTTTCGACACGTCCCACGCACGACGCGCAGGTCATCCCACCGATCAAAAGCTCCACGGACTCTTCCGCTATTGCGTATCCAGCCTTTTCGACAGCCGCAGCCAAGGCCGGGACCGGCACCGTGGAGGCGGCAACCACGGAGGCGCGCTCAGTAGCAATATTCACGGTCACCTCACGGACCCCAGGGACGGCTTTGAGGGCCTTTTCAACCCGTCCAACGCAAGAGCCGCAGGTCATGCCAAGTATCGGAAGATTCAGGAGTGCGATAGATAGTGAGGCGGACGGCCCCGCTTCATGGGCAGAGGTGTTCATAGTAATCTCCATGTGGTGTTCAACTCCGGCGTTAGCCGGCAGAGTTCGAACTTTCAGGGTTGACATGATGGGAGACGCAAGCGAGCCGCCGCTCCTTGTTTGGATATCTATCTGGCCACTTGACCTTGCCCCAGTGGCAAACCGGAGACTGAAAGCCTCTTAACTTTTTCCAAGAGGCGAAAAATGCATGAATTCCAACTCCCCGACATGACCTGCGGACACTGTGCTGGGATGGTGAGCCAGACGCTTCAGATGACAGACCCTGAATGTAAAGTGCAGGTGGACATGTCCAAACGCATGGTCACTGTGCAAAGCGCGGAAGATCGCAAGACACTGGTCGAGGCGCTGACCGAGGCTGGATATCCGCCCGCCTGATCTAGGCTTTACAAAACGTAGTATTCGGAGCGCTTGACATTGACACGGTGGTAAGGGCCAAAGTCCTTGCTACCGTGTTATTCCATTGCACAGGAGCATCCATGACCACACTCATGAACATCGGCGAAGCGGCCAAAGCGGCAGGTGTATCGGCCAAGATGATCCGCCACTACGAGCAAACAGGTTTGTTGCCAGAAGCTGAGCGCAGTGAGTCTGGCTATCGAAAATACGGTGAGCGCGAAGTTTCGGTACTGCGTTTCATCCGCCAGTCGCGCCGCCTCGGGTTCTCCATGCCCCAGATTGCGGAGTTGATCGGCCAATGGGGTGACACGCACCGCACCAGTCGGCAGGTAAAGGCGATTGCGGAGCGCCATCTGGCGGATCTGGAGGAGAAGCTGCGGGAGATTATCGAGATGAAATCAGCCTTGGAGCAGTTGGTTTCTGTGTGCGCTGGCGACGACCACTCGAACTGCGCAATTCTTGACAACCTGGCGGCGGACAGTCCCTCGAAGCCCAACCACAACGCAAGTTTCGTCAAGCCGACTCGGCGCGGAGCCAAGGTTTCCAGAGCGCACTCTGGTGTGACCGACACGCCGACGAACAGCCATCTAGACCTTATGACGTGGATGCGCGGAGTCCACGTACATCGGAGCGGGCACTGAACTAGGCCCTGAGGGGGGCTTGCGAAGCCATCACCTTGCACCACGATTGCGGCCCGCCCGTACTTGGGTGGGCCACGCTTGTGGCCCACCCGTTTGCATTACTTAGGCGTGGAGCCCGGAGTGGCTTCCTTGTGCGGCATGGCTTCACGCGCATTGGCCTTTTCCTGACCACGGGCTTCGGCCTTGCTGGTGTCGGCGATGCCAGAGCCTTCACCCCGCGCCGTACTGCCATCCTTGGTCCGCTTCACACCGGTCGCAGGACGGGCCTTTTTGTGTTCCTCGCCATGCGCTTGCGCCTTGGAGTTGGTGTAGGGCGTGGCCTCTTGGGTGTCGCCAGCGGCGAATGCGGACGATGCGGCGGTCATGGCCAGGGCGATAAGGAGAGTTCTCATGATTTTTCCTTGGTAGGTTGACGTGCGAACAGAAGAACGCCCCCTTTTCTTGAGGGCGTATCGAGACACTTTTTGCGCTTACTTGGCAGGCTCGATGGCGGTGACCACCATCTTTCCGCCCTCGTTGATCACCATGAAGCGGATCTTGTCGCCGACCTGCGCCTTGTCGAGCAGGGCCTTGTCCTTGGCAGCAAACACCATGGTCATCCCCGGCATCTCCAAGTGCTTGATGTCGCCATGCTTGATGGTGATCTTGCCGGCGTCCTTGTCGATCTTGCGCACCTCTCCATCGGTCATGGAGGCTGCGGTCGTGGATGCGGCTTTTCCGGCGTCTCCAGCGGCCTGCGCCACGGCCGACAGCGGCATGAGAGTGACCAGCGACAACATAGCGCCGATCAATAAAGTGTTTGCGTTTTTCATACGAGCTCCTTGTTCAATTGCGTGCAGGGATTCCCCGATTACTTCTTGACCACCGTGACCTGGCCCTTCATGCCTGCGTCGTAGTGGCCTGGGTACAGGCAGGCGAACTTCACTTCGCCAGCCTTGGTGAACTGCCAGATGATTTCGCCTTGCTTGCCGGGGGCCAGCGACACCTTGCTGGGCTCGTCATGCTCCATGTCCGGGAACTTCTTCATCGTCTCGTAGTGCTCCTTGAGTTCGGCATCGGTGCCCAGGCTGAACTCATGCTTGACCTGGCCACTGTTCTTGATCACGAACTTGACCGTTTCGCCCTGCTTGACGGAGATCGCGGCGGGCGTGAAGCGCATGGTGTCAGCCATGTCCACGTTGATTGTGCGACTGACTTTGGAGGCTTTGCCTGGTTCGCCGATGGCTGACTCCTCGCTTCCATGGCCGTGACCGCCGCTGTGGGTACCGCCCGCAAAGCTGTTGAAGGACAGGGCCACCAGGGCGGAGGCGGCGATCAGGGAAAGAGTGCGTTTCATAGTTACCTTGGGTTGTGGATGAGGAAAGGAGGCGATCAGTGGCCGCTGTGCGAAGACGGCTTTTTGACCTTGACGACAGTGTCCGAACTGGACTTCTCTTTGCGGGGCATGGATTGGCCGCCCTCGGCCTTGAAGCGGGCAGGCTCCGCCATCGGGCCGGTGTACTCGTACGCCACCGTGCCCTCTGGGTTCTTGTACCAACCCGGATTTTTGTAGTCGCCCGGTTTCTGGTCGCGGCGTACTTTGACGACGCTGAACATCCCGCCCATTTCGACCGACCCGAACGGGCCTTCCCCGGTCATCATGGGAATGGTGTTGTCCGGGATGGGCATCTCCATCTCGGTCATGTCCGCCATGCCCCGTTCGCCCATGACCATGTAGTCGGGAATCAGGTTGTTGATCTTCTTGGCCACGCCCCGGTGGTCTACGCCAATCATGGTGGGAATGTCGTGACCCATTGCGTTCATGGTGTGGTGGCTCTTGTGGCAGTGGAATGCCCAGTCACCTTCTTCGTCCGCGAGGAACTCGATCTGGCGCATCTGGCCCACGGCCACGTCGGTGGTCACTTCATAGAGACGGGTGCTCTTGGGTGTAGGACCACCATCCGTGCCCGTCACCAAAAACTCGTGACCGTGCAAGTGCATCGGGTGGTTGGTCATGGTGAGGTTGCCGATGCGAATACGCACCTTGTCGTTGAGCCGGACGTTCAAGGAGTCGATGCCAGGAAAGATGCGGCTGTTCCATGTCCACAGATTGAAGTTCGTCATCTCTGCAACCTTGGGCGTCGCGGCCCCGGGCTCAATGTCATACGCACTGAGCAGGAAGCAAAAGTCTCGATTCACTTCATCAATCAGCGGATGCTTGGTCTTCGGATGCGTGATCCAGAAGCCCATCATGCCCATGGCCATCTGGGTCATTTCATCGGCATGCGGGTGGTACATGAAGGTGCCCGGGCGGCGTGCCACGAACTCGTAGACGAAGGTCTTGCCCGACTGGATTGCGGGCTGGTTCAATCCAGCCACACCGTCCATGCCATTGGGCAAACGCTGTCCATGCCAGTGGATGCTGGTGTGCTCGGGCAGCTTGTTGGTCACAAAAATGCGAACGCGGTCGCCTTCCACCACTTCAATGGTGGGACCAGGACTCTGGCCGTTGTATCCCCACAGGTGGGCCTTGAAGCCAGGGGCCATTTCGCGCACGACGGGTTCTGCCACCAGGTGGAACTCCTTGACCCCCTGGTTCATGCGCCAGGGCAGCGTCCAGCCGTTGAGCGTGACCACCGGGTTGTAGGGGCGCCCGGAGTTGGGAACCAGGGGCGCCATGGTGTCTGCGCTTGTCTGGTACACGGGTTCTGGCAGTGCGGCCATTGCCACGCGGCTCACACTCGCTGCGGCCACGGCCCCTCCGGCAATGCCAGCAAACCGGAAAAAATCTCTTCTTGAATTCATGTTGGTTTCCTTGAGGGGATCAGTGGCCTGCACCGGCTTCGGCAGCGGCTGCACCGCCGCCCGAGACGCCAGCGCTGGTTGGCTTGCCGATGAGAGAGGCCTGAAGGGCGGCATCCGCCAGCCAGAACTGCTGCTCGGCGTTCAGGGCCGCCATCACCGAGTTCACCTGGTCGCGGGAGTCGGCAAGCAACTCGAAAACGCTGATCAGCATCCCGTTGTAGCGAAGCTGGTTTTCTTCGGAGATGGTTTTTCGCAGGGGAATCACCTCGTCGCGATGGTGGCGCGCGATGTCATACGCCGTGCGGTATGCGGAGTAGCTCTCCCGAAGGTTCGAGCCCGCCGCCCGTGCGGTTGCTTCCAAGCGGTTGGCCGCAGCCAGGGTCTGCGCGTTCATGGCGTCGCGCCGCATGCCTCCCCAATCGAAGATGGGCAGCTGCAGGCTGATCTCAAAGCCGCGCCGCGTGGAGTGGGTGTTCTCGGCGGCATCAAACACCGAGTCGCGCCGCACCCCCAGCTCAATGTCCGTGAAGGTCGTAATCGTGTTCCAGCCTTGTGCGCGTGCGGCGGCGTCGTAGTCGGCCTTCGCAATCTGCAGATCCAGCCGCCCCTTGGACGCCTGACGGCCCGCGTCCGATGGGGACAGCGGCTCCTTGGGCAGTGTAGGAAGACGCTCAGGCAACTTGAGCTGCTGGGCTTGGGCTTCGTCCAGACCCAGCAGCCGCACCAGCTCCTCACGAGCTGCCGTGACCTGGTGCTGGGCGCTGGCCAGCTGGGTCGCCGTGTCGGCGTAGAACGCTTGCTGGCGTACACGGTCAAGCTTGTTGAAATTGCCCACCGCCTGCATGCGCTTGGCCAGTTCGGCACTGGCCTGGGCACTGGCGACGACCTGTTGGGTATAGATCAGCGTCTGTTGTGCAGCGACAGCGCGTACCCAGGATTGCCGAACCTGAGTGACCTGGTCCACTACATCGCTGCTCAGGCGCAACTGGGTCTGCTTGATGCGCTGCTCGGCGATGCCTTTGCGCGTCGGCAAAGTCAGCAGGTCCAGCAGGCCGAAGGACAGAAGGCGGCCGATCTCCGTCTCGCTGCCCAGGCGAACGCGCTCCAGGCTCAGGATGGGGTTGGCGATGCGGCCGGACTGGGCGGCTGTGGAAGCGTCCGCCCAGTTCTGGGCGACGATGGCCTGCAGGGATGGGCTATTGACGAGTGCGAGTTGAACAGCATCCTTCTGACTGAGCGGCTTGGCCAGCAGATCCGAAGCGCGCTGACGCAAGGTATCGCGCTCGTTCTGGTCCCGGGCCAAGGTGAGCTGGCCGTCCGTGAAACCGCTTGCGGCTGCGTTGGCGCTGGAGATGTTTTGCTCCAGATTCACACTGGCGCAGCCAGACAACACCGCCACTGCGGCCACGGCGATCACGAGTTGGGCGCGGGGCATGCGCAAGCGGCGGTTCATTGTTTGCCCCCGTGGTGTGCATCATGGCCCTGCACGGGTTGTTCCTGCCCGGTTGCCGGTGCCGTCTGGCGCATTTCCTTGGCATAGGTGCGCCAGCCTCCGATCTCGCCCACCTTGTCATTGGCCGCTTTCCAGGGCTGGACGGATTGCTCTTTGTAGGCTTCGTAGCCCGAGAGGGCTGATCGGTACGAAAGCTGATAGTCCACCTTGGCGGATTCGCCCTCTGGCATCTGAGCCAGAGCCAGGGACGGCGCTATTAGCGCGGCGGCCAGCCAGGGGGTTGATATAGGTCGTGAAAGCCAGGAAATTTTCATAGGTTCACCATGCGTTCTTGATGCAACGCATTGTGTGATCCCAAGGCTTCCGCCGACATAACGGCTTAATTACATCTTTGTCATCTGAAAGAAAGCCCGCGATCTGCAGGCACACTTGCCGTCATTCGCAGACAGGGAGATCCCGTGAAGATATTGATCGTCGAGGATGAAATCAAAACCGGCGAATACCTGCGCCAAGGCTTGCGTGAGGCAGGGTTCAACGCCGATCTGGTTCACAACGGAGTCGATGGCCTGCATCTGGCCCAGGAAGGTGACTACGACCTGGTGATCCTGGATGTGATGCTTCCTGGGATGGATGGCTGGCAGGTGCTCACCAATCTGCGTCGCCGGGGCCTGGAGATGCCCGTACTGTTTCTCACGGCCAAGGATCAGGTGCAAGACCGGATCAAAGGGTTGGAACTGGGGGCGGACGACTACCTGGTCAAACCGTTTTCCTTTGCCGAGCTATTGGCGCGAGCGCGCACCATCCTCAGGCGTGGTCGCAATGGCACCGAGGTGACGGTCCTCCAGGTGGCCGATCTAGAACTAGACCTCTTGCGGCGGCGAGTCAGCAGATCTGGCAAACGCATCGACCTCACGGCCAAGGAGTTCGGACTCCTGGAGCTGCTGATGCGCCGCCAAGGGGAAGTTCTGCCGCGCTCTCTGATCGCGTCGCAGGTGTGGGATATGAATTTCGACAGCGATTCCAACGTGATTGAGGTGGCGATGCGCAGGCTTCGGGCCAAGATTGACGATGCCTATGACGCCAAGCTGATCCAGACGGTGCGAGGCATGGGGTATGTGCTTGAAGCGCCGCAGGAGAATGCGTGAAAGCCCGGTACTCGCTCACGACACGGCTGACGGTCTTTTTTACTTTGGCGTCCGCCCTGGTGCTGATCGGTTTGGGGACTCTCGTGGCGATTTCCATCGACCGACATTTTGTGGAGCTTGACCGCGATGCATTGCGTGACAAGGTTCACCTGACGCGTGAGGTCATCGGCAAATCGAAGTCGCCGCAGGATCTGAAGACGCGGCTGGATGACGTTTTGCACAGCCATGAGGGCCTCTTCGTCACCGTGCTTCGCAATGGTCAATCGCTGTACTCGACGGAAGACTTTGAGTTTCCTGCGGACTTGAGCGTGCGGACCCAGCATTCCCGCTTGGGGGTCGCCTCGTGGCGAATCAAGGACCGTGAGTACCGGGGAATGTCCGAAGCCGTGACGCTGCCTGATTCCGCAGAGCCGCCGCTGCAGGTCTGGGTGGCCGTGGACATTGCTCACCACAAGCACTTCATGTACGAATTGATTTGGGTGCTTGTGGGCTACGTGGCATTGGCAACACTGGTGGCCGGGGTCCTGGGCTGGTGGGCCGCAAAGAATGGATTGGCCCCCCTTCGCGCCATGCGGTCCCGCGCTATGGCCATCACGGCACAGCGACTGGATGAGCGGATGCCAACCCAGGAGTTTCCGGTGGAGATGGCCGACCTGGCGACCACCCTCAACGAGATGCTCCGGCGCCTGAAGGAGGAGTTCGACCGCCTGTCCGAGTTTTCTTCGGACCTGGCTCACGAGCTGCGTACGCCGATCAACAATCTGATGACACAGACGCAGGTCACACTCAGCCAGGCTCGCTCCTCTGAGGAGTACCAGGACATACTGGCCTCCAACGCCGAGGAGTACCAGCGCCTGGCCCGCATGGTGGCTGACATGTTGTTCCTGGCCAAGGCTGACCACGGTCTCATTCTTCCCAGCACGGAAAGAATCGCGGTCCATGATGAAGCTCAGGCTTTGTTTGACTTCTACGAGGCCTTGGCAGAAGAGAAGCAAGTCCGACTGCAATTGATCGGGACGGCGGAGATCACAGGCGACCGGTTGATGTTGCGCCGGGCGCTCAGCAATCTCCTGTCCAACGCCATTCGCTACACCCCACCAGGCGAGCTGGTGGTCGTGGACATCCAGGGGGGCCTGCACGGAACCACCGTGGACGTCGTCAACACTGGACCTTCCATCGAGGCGCAGATGATCCCCCGCCTGTTCGACCGCTTCTTTAGGGCGGACAAGTCGCGCAAGCAGCTGGACTCGGACGGAGCGGGGTTGGGCTTGTCCATTACCCAGGCGATTGTTCACGCACACCGGGGACGGATTTCTGTGAGTTCGGCGGATGGCAGGACTTGTTTTTCGATGTATTTCCCCAGTGCACAGAGCATTGGCAAGCACCTCACGACAGATGCATGACCCCCTGGCAACCCTCATAGACTGCTGGAAGGCAGACCCGAGCAGCACCTATAACACCTGGTTCCTGTGGGATCAGAGGATCAAGAACTTCCGCTCCATCCGCCGAGGCATCGCGCAGGTGGTGCAGGACATACGGGGCGGAACGTTTGGCAACGCCTACCGAGGATCCTCGCTGGAGACGATCGTGGGTTCCGTGGCAGAGCAGCGCCAGATTTTCAAGGGAGCGGACCACGCGTTCCTCTGGAAACCCAAGCTGCGGATTCCGGACATCTACGAGAACGCGAGCAACCAGCTCGCCTTCGCAGATCTTCTTCACACTTGCGATCACTGCGACTGCGCAGAAGACGTGGTGGCCGCCATACAGCGCATTGATGCGATTGGCATCAAAGGCTTGGGCCCAGCAGTCGCCAACTTGCTGTATTTCATCCACCCAACGCTGGTCTCCCCCTTCAACACGGCCATCGTCAATGGTTTCAACGCGGTGACCGGGGGGCGCGTGAAGCTCGGACGCTGGGACCACTATCTCTCGATGCGAGAAGGCTTGCTGCGCCTGAACGCGCAGTACCGGCTGAAACTGTCGAATGATCTGGGCGCGATTGCAGGACTCATGTTTGACATTGGCAGTGGCCGATATGCAGCGCCGCCACAAGCAATGGATGCAGCGGCGACAGCTCTCTGGCAAGAAGACCTTGAACGTGTGCGCCAGGAATCCACCGCATTGCAACGGGAACTGTCCCAAGCGACCGAGAGTGATGCGACCCACACGGGTGTCCAGGCCTCGCTGCGCGACCTGGGCAAGGCGCTCGGATTTGAGGTCTGGATCGCGTCCAACGACCGGGGCCGCGCCTATGGCGGGGGGTTGCTGGGAGATGGATGCATGGCGCAGTTGCCCGCCAGCCTGGACCGAGGACTGGAGTCCGTGCGACTGATCGATGTTGTATGGGTTGATCCCCAGACCTCGCAATTCGCCGCCGCATTCGAAGTCGAACACACCACGTCCATCTATTCGGGCATCGTACGCATGCTCGATCTGGCCCTGGGCACGCCGGTTGCAGGCAACTGCGCCCTGTTTCTGGTGGCTCCAGACAATCGCAGAGACAAGGTCGCTGAGCAACTTCAAAGGCCCGCCTTCTCCAGGGTGTCGGAGCTGGGGATCCGTTATCTGCCCTACAGCCAGCTGGAGCAGAACCACGCCTCCATGAGTCGCTTTGGGTCCAGCATCAAGCCGCTGCTGGAGATTTCGCAGCGGCTGTGAGCCACGGCTATTTCGTGCGGCGCGCTTCGCTGCGCTCGGCTCTTTGGGCCCCAGGGATGCGGCGACCCACGGCGATGTCGGCAAGATGAAGTTTCTGTTATCCCGAACGGTGGGATTGACGGGTGGCGCCTTGCGTTGCGAAAGCTACAGATCGAACTCCAATCTCTACGATTGGGCGTTGCCTCGGTACAGATTTCGAGGCAGAACTTCGCAAACTCTTCGCCCCAGAAAGCCTCGGCATGAACGTCACGACAAAGCCATTGGATGCACTATTGCCTGTCAGTTCGCTGGGAAACTCTGTGCCCAAAGCACCGAGCATCCAGGGAGGCGGTTTTCTGGACGCGATGAAGCAGGCGCTTTCAACCACAAGCCAGTTGCAGAGTGAGTCTGGTCGCCTAAGCCGCGAGGTCACATTCGGCAATCCCACGGTCAGTCTTGAAGAAACGATGCTCGCTGGAGTCAAGTCGAACATCGCGTTTCAGGCCACGCTTCAGAGCCGCAACCGCATTGTTCAGGCCTACACCGATGTGATGAACATGCAGGTCTGATGCTCGGAGGTCGGAGCAATGCAAAAGCAGATGTCGCACGCACTTGCTGCTGGCACCGCAGACGTGCATGGCGAGCCAACTGGAGATGGGCCTGTTTCGAAAGACCCCTCCAGATCAGCAGCCGACCGCCCGGAGAACCTGTTTAGAACCCAGGGGCCTTGGTGGATTCGTCCGAGGTGGCGGCCACAGCTGCATGGTGCGCTGCGTGGTAGCGGTCAGGATAGATTTCATTGAGCTTGCGGCCGTCTTCGCCCACAGCGATGATTTCTCCTTCGCGGATGGCGCGTGCCAACTCACTCTTGACTTGTTCCCGCGTCTTCAACGACTTGCCTGCCACGATCGGATAGCGACCAGACATCAACTCATTGCGTTTGACTCCGAATTCACCGGCCACCATGATGTCACCCGTACGGATAGCCTGCTCCAATTCTTCCCGCACTTGCTCGCGGGATTTGCTAGCCTGAGTCGAAGTAGTCGAGCGATAGGCTCCCGGGTTGATTTGCTTGAGAGTCATCCCCGAGTCGCCAGGGGCAAGCATCTCGCCGTTTTGCTGAGCCTGCGCCAATTCAGCCAGTACTTGTTCGCGCGTCTTGCTGACCGTTTGGTCTGATGCGAACGCGGGAGCTGCGATGAGGGAAAGGATGATGAGCGTGGACTTGAGTTTCATGATGGGGTTTCCTTTTTGGATAAATGGTGATGGTTGAAGTGCAACCGCAGGCCGGTTTTGGAGCGAACGCGGGTGCCGGTGATCGTTGAGAGGGTTCAGGGCAGTTGGCGGGCGTTGACCCAACCTGCCTCGCCGCCGATGTCACGCAGGCCATCACTGGTCACGGGATTGCGCTTGGAGGTTTGCAGCTCATCCAGAACTTGCTGGCGGGTCTTGGTCAGCTTGGGGCCCGGAACGAGCGGATAAGTGGCTGGATAGCCACGGCTGATCCAGTACAGCGAACCGTCCTTCTGAGCGGCCAGTACGGTGTTTTCAACCGCTTGGCGACTGACTGCGTTGCCCAAATGGTCTGCGGCCAGGCTGACGCCTTCTTCCTGGCTAGGGCTTGCGTGATAAACGGATGTCGCAAACGACGCTGTAGCGGATGCAGCAAGGCTGGCGACGAGGATTGCGGTACGAACTTTCATGATGGTCTCCTGTGACGCCGGATGCCCGGTATGGTCCATCCAGGTGGCGTTTTGTGCGCCACGGAAAGAAGTCTAGAAACCGCACGCCGACTTAGAGGTGACGGACGGATTACGCTTTTGACAGGAGAGATCCGTGGGTCACCGGAGCGAAGCAGCAAGGCGGCTGAAGCTCCGATGTACTAGCGGAGCGCTGCTATTGAAGCGCTGTGTGAGCGCCATCACCATGTCGCTGAGAGCGCAGCGCCGATCAATGCCCTGCCTGCACTTTTTTTTGCGAGGCACGTCCATGGCATTGAACGTTGGACACGAGAATTTCGCCGCAATGTGACGCCGTGATTACGACTCTGATATCTCTGCGTAATGTTCGAGGGCAATGCGGCGCAAATGACTCGTTTGCGAGGGCAATCGTCGGTGACAACCTACAGCGCGACCTGCCTTGAGCGGCGGAAGATCCTTGCACCGCGCAGTCAATCGCGCGGATTCAAGTTGATCCATAAAGCCCTTGAACCTACCCTCAGGAGAACCCAATGAACCATACCAAAAACCGCTTCATGTCGTGCATCGAGGCCTGCCAGGCGTGCGCGACGGCGTGCAACCAGTGCTTCGCCGCGTGCCTTCAGGAGGAGGATGTGAAGATGATGGCGCGCTGCATCGCACTGGACGCTGACTGCGCGGCGATCTGCGGCTTTGCGGCTGACGCCATGGCGCGCAACAGCGAGCACGCGGCTGCCATCTGCGCGCTGTGTGCGCAAATCTGTAAGGCCTGCGCCGAGGAGTGCGCCAAGCATGAAGCTGACCACTGCAAGTCCTGTGCTCAGGCTTGTCTCAAGTGCGCCCAGGAGTGCGACGCCATGGCGCGTGCCGCTTGATCACGTTGCTCAACACTTGGAGAACACCATGAAGAAGTTCCCCGCTTCCCACTCGCTCACCGCTGCCGCTTTCGTTGCTTGCAGCTTGTTGTCGCCCCTGTCTGTTCAGGCCCAGACCGCACCCCATTCCGGCATGAAGGGAGCCGGCATGGATCAATCGATGCCTCAGGGCAAGATGGACATGAAGGCCATGATGAAAGAGAACAACGACAAGATGGCGTCTGTGCCCATGTCGGGCAACCCTGATGTGGACTTTGCCCAGATGATGCGGGTCCACCACCAGGGTGCGATTGACATGGCCCAGGCCCAGTTGCGGGCTGGCAAGGATCCCAAAATGCTAAAGATGGCCAAGGACATCGTTGCAGCGCAGAAAAAGGAAATCGCTGAACTGGACGCATTTCTGGCCCGCAGTGGCAAGGCACCTGCCGCTCCCGCCAAGTAGTCCTCGGTCCGATGTCGCAGCCCTGGGTCTTTGAATCGTCGAAATCCAGGTCTGTGCAAGTCGATGTTGTTGCAGTCCGGGCCGTTGATTGAAATCAAGGGTGGCGGATGTTCATGCTTGACACTCCCACCGTGTTAAGCCCTATCGTTCCCACGAGGTCCACCACCTGTGACCTTTGTTGGAGAACACCATGAACCACAGCCACACCACTGAGCATTCTGGCGCTACAAAGCCTTCAGGCAGCAGCAACAAGTTGATCGGTGCAGTGATCATGCTTGGACTGATCGGGGCATTCTTCCTGCTCAGAGAGCACTGGTCGCATATCGCAGGTTATTGGCCTTACCTGCTCTTGTTGGCCTGCCCGCTAATGCACCTCTTCCACGGACATGGGAGCCACGGTTCGCATGGCGGCGGATCAGACCGCTAGTACTCCCGCGCAGGACAAGATACTCATCTTCAGGAACTACCACCATGGCTACAGCAGCGCCACACGATCATGCTCACCACAAGCATCCTCCTCATGAAGGTCACAAACCTCCATCCTCCACGGCGTTGAAAGACCCCGTCTGCGGTATGGCGGTGACTGCCCAGTCCCAATACACCGCGCTCCACGAGGGCCACAACTACTACTTTTGCAGCGCGAAGTGCCAGGGGCGCTTTGTCGAGGCACCGCAGAAGTACGTACCGGGCGCTGATGGCACGTCTGGGGCCGAGCCTGAAGCAGCTCAGCCCGGCACCATCTACACCTGCCCCATGCACCCAGAGGTGCAGCAGGGCCATCCCGGAAACTGTCCAAAATGCGGCATGTCGCTGGAGCCCATGCTGCCCACGCTGGAGGAGGGAGAAAACGCCGAACTCGTGGATTTCCGGCATCGTTTCTGGTGGACGCTGCCACTGACCGTGGTGGTCACCGTACTGGCCATGGTGGGACACCGGCTGCAGTGGTTCGAGATGGCCACACAGAGCTGGATTGAGCTCGTGCTGACGGTTCCGATCGTGCTGTGGGCTGGCTGGCCCTTCTTTGTGCGCGGCGCTCAGTCCATTGCCAACCGTAGTCCCAACATGTGGACGCTGATCAGCTTGGGCACGGGCGCCGCATTTGTCTACAGCGTGGTAGCCACCGTGGCGCCCGGCGTGTTTCCTGCCTCGTTCCAGGCCATGGGGCGTGTGGCGGTGTACTTTGAGGCCGCCGCTGTCATCATCTCGCTCACGCTGCTGGGCCAGATGCTGGAGCTCAAAGCACGCTCGCAGACCTCGGCTGCCATCAAGTCGCTGCTAGGCCTGGCGCCCAAGACCGCGCGGCGCATCGATGCCAGCGGCCAGGAGAGTGATGTCCCGTTGTCCCATGTCCATGTGGGAGACCTCTTGCGCGTACGTCCCGGTGAGAAGGTGCCGGTGGATGGCGTGGTGGTCGAGGGGAGCAGCGCGGTGGACGAAGCCATGCTCACTGGCGAGCCTGTGCCCATCGTCAAAGGACCTGGGGACGCTGTCATCGGTGCCACGCTCAATACCAACGGGGCACTGGTGATCCGGTCCGAGCGGGTGGGCTCGGCGACCATGCTGTCGCAGATCGTTCAAATGGTGGCCCAGGCGCAGCGCTCACGGGCCCCCATGCAGCGCATGGCGGACCAGGTGGCGGGGTACTTTGTCATGGCCGTGGTGGGCATCGCGTTGCTCACGCTGTTCGCGTGGGGCCTGTTCGGCCCGGAGCCACGTTGGGTCTATGGCCTGGTCAACGCCGTGGCCGTGCTGATCATCGCGTGTCCTTGTGCGTTGGGCCTCGCGACTCCTATGTCGATCATGGTGGCTACTGGTCGGGGGGCGACCAGCGGCGTGCTGTTCAGGGACGCGGCAGCCATTGAAAACCTGCGCAAGGTGGACACGCTGATCGTGGACAAGACCGGCACGCTCACAGAGGGCAAACCATCCTTCGAGCGGGTTGTTGCCATGCCCGGTCTGTCCGAGGATGAGGTTCTGCGCCTGGCAGCCAGTCTGGATCAAGGCAGCGAGCATCCGCTGGCCGATGCCATTGTCCAAGCGGCCCGCGCCAAGGGGCTGGCCCTGGACAAGCCCGAGGACTTTGAGTCCGGGTCTGGCATCGGGGTGCGCGGACAGGTCGCTGGACGCCAGCTCGCCCTGGGCAACACAGTCCTCATGGAGCAGGTCGGGGTTTCTGCGAACCCGCTGCTTGCGCAGGCAGAGGCCTTGCGCGCCACAGGCGCCAGCGTGATGTACCTGGCGGCCGATGGCCAGCTTCAAGGCCTGCTTGCGGTCTCGGATGCCATCAAGGCCAGCACGCCGGAAGCGCTGGCGACCTTGCATGCGGCGGGGCTGCGCATTGTCATGGCCACGGGCGACGGCATGACCACCGCCAAGGCGGTGGGGGCAAAGCTGGGGATTGATGAGGTTCATGGCGAGGTCAAGCCTGCGGACAAGCTGGCCCTGGTGTCCCGGCTGCAGGCCGAAGGCCGTGTTGTTGCCATGGCGGGTGACGGGATCAACGACGCGCCCGCCCTTGCCAAGGCAGATGTGGGGATCGCGATGGGCACGGGTACCGATGTGGCGATGAACAGCGCCCAAGTCACCTTGGTAAAGGGGGACCTGCGAGGTATCTCCATAGCCCGTGAGCTGTCTGAAGCGACGGTAGGCAACATGAAACAGAACCTGATGTTTGCCTTCCTCTACAACGCGCTGGGCATACCGATTGCCGCTGGGTTGCTGTATCCCTTCACCGGCTGGCTGCTGTCGCCGATGATCGCAGCCTTGGCAATGAGCCTGAGTTCGGCGTCAGTGATCGCGAACGCCTTGCGGTTGCGTACCGGTCGATGACGGAAACACCAGGCCTGCTGGGCAGCAGCATCAATTTGCCCTGTGTTTTGGAATAGCGCTGGCAGGCGCTACATAGCCGCGCAGTTCTTGATAGCGCGCTACTTGCATTGGCGTGAGGATTGCGACCGTCCGCAGGTGGTAGTTCAGATGCGAAGCGCGAAGCGAAGCTTGCGCGAGCGCAGCGCGTTCAACTGCCTGAGTCACGCTGGCTTCGCTGGGCGGCCCTGACCTGAAGAGGCGATCCAATTCCCTTTCGGTCTCAATTGCGTCCTTGCCGAATCGTTGAGCGTCGGCCTTCATCTGCTCTGTAAGCGCCGTCGCTTCTCGCTCTTGGTCTTTCGTTAGACGCAACTTTTCGCCCAGCTCCACAACGTGGGCGGGGCCGGGGAAGCCATTGAGTTCGGCTGCAAGTGCGAGCGACATGCCTCGTCCAACTTGAAAGTCTTCGATTTGCTACGGAGAAAGTGCTTTGATTTCGCGCTGTTTATAGCCAGCGTATTGCGAGGGTGCGGTGTGCGGAGCGAGCTGAGCAGGTTGGTTTGGATCAGGATGCTTGTGGGACTGGGCTGCGACAACGGAGGCAGTGCCAGCCAGAAGGAAATAGGCGAGTAGCGTTTTCATATGGGATCTGAAGGGAGTTGGTGCCCAAAAATCTTCGTTCGATTTTTGCCAGATGAATATGATTGCAGTCATATGGAAACTTCATCACCTGAAGATGCAGAGGACTGCATCGCGCCTTCGGACAGAGCGTTTGGTGTCACGCCCTCGCTGCGTTGTCTTGCTTCGGGGCAGATGCTTTTTCGCGAGGGCGCTGCAAGTGCGGGCGTCTTTCGCCTGCGGTCCGGCTGTGTGCGCCTAATTCGCACCACCCTCACTGGCGGTCAAGCCACGATGCACACAGTGCGGCAAGGCGAGTTCTTTGCCGAAGCTTCACTTTTCTCAGCCATATACCACTGCGACGCGGTAGCACTGGAATCCTCGGAGGTACTGGTTTTTCGCAAGCAGGCATTGGTCGACCAACTGCGCAAGTCGCCCGAGCTGTTGTGGACATTCACGGCCGAGTTGGCACGGCGCGTTCAAGGACTTCGGACCAGGCTGGAGATAAAGCAGACGCGCTCAGCCGAGGAGCGGATTCTGCAATTCATAGGACTTCACTGTGACGCGTCCGGTTTTTGGACTCAACAAGGAACGCTGAAGCATCTTTCCGAAGACATCGGTCTTACTCACGAAGCGCTTTACCGGGCACTTGCTCGCCTGCAGCGACAGGGGGCCATCTTGCGCTTAAAAAATGGGTTGAAGATATGCCAACCGGGGGTGCTGGCCCCCAGCGCCGAACGTCGGCGGTGTTCATGACGTGGATCGACAGGACGTATTCGCCTCGGTGGACCGTCTTTTCCACCGGACTGCCCGGGTCACTGTGCCGAACAGCGTTGGACAGCAGATTGCCCATGGCACGACGGAACATCAGTCTGTCACCATCGAGTTCGCCGTCACCCGACAAGGTCAGGCGAACTCCCTTCTCTTCTGCCCCCGCGTCAAAGAACTCCATCAGAGCTTGGACCTCTAGTGCCATGGCAAATCGCTCGCGCCCCGGAAGCACCATGCCGCGTTCGGCGTTGGCCAGGAACAACATGTCCGACACCATGCGGGCCATGCGCTACAGCTCTTCGGCGTTCGATGCCAGGATGTTGCGGTAGGTCGGCGCATCACGTTTGGCAGACAGCGCCAGCTGGGTTTGCGTCAGCAGGTTGCTGATCGGCTTGCGCAGTTCGTGGCCAGGTCTGACGAGAACTCCGACAGCCGGTGACAGTCGTCTTGCAATCGGTCCAGCATGCCGTGGAGCTCGCCCGCCAGATCGGCCATCTCGACCGGCACCGCCTGAACCGGCATGCGCTCGCTGAACTGATGCCCGGACACGGCAACCGCCTTGGCCTTCATTGCTCGCAGCGGCGCCAGGCCTTGGTGTGCCGCCAGCCAGCCCAGAACACCGCTCATGGCAACGGCGATCAAGGCGTACCAGAGCAAGGTGCTGCGCAACTCAACCAGAAAGTGTCATGGTGCAGCGGGACGCTTGGAGGTCATGAGCCGCATCGCGGCCCCATGCTGGGCGGTATGGTGACGGCGCCGCTGTTGTCCTTGTTCGTGATTCCTGCGGCCTATGTGCTGATGAGAAAGCCGAGAAAACGCGGCCGGCTGAACACCGAGGCCTCGTGAGGCTGGCAGGGTTCCCCCTTGGCGAGTGAGCAGTTCAATGCGCACGGACTTCGTGCTCGATGCGCTGGAACAGCTGTGTACGCCCGGCAACCGGAGTGCGACGGGAGCCTGGTCTGTCACTCCGATAGGGGATCTCAGTACCTCAGCATTCTCTACACAGAGCGGCTGGCCGAAGCCGGCATCGAGCCATCTGTGGGCAGCAAGGGCGACAGACAGCTACGACAACGACTTGCCCGAGACCGTCGACGGACTCTACAAGGCCGAGCTGATTCAACGCCGAGCGCCGTGGCGGACCAAGGAGGCTGTGAAGCTTGCAACTCTGGAATGGGTGTCATGGTTCAACCACCATCGCCTGCTCGAACCCATCGGGTACCTCCCGCCCGTTGAGGCCAACTCCTATCGACAACTTGCCAAACAGGACACTGCTGTGGTGACCTGACTTAAACCAAACAAGGACGTCCTCAACCGGCTGCCCACCCACAAGGCCAGCCGGATTGAAGAGTTGCTGCCGCATTGCTGGCAGCCCGCCGACACCATCTGATCAAAACCATACCCGCCGTCGGTAGTCAACATGGGTTCACCGCGCCCTTACGGCTGACCAGCCGATCGCTAGCCCACAGCACCTCAGATTTGTAGATTTCTGAAGGGCGGACGCGCGTTAGTATGTGGCCTCCAAGGAGCTCGCATATCCGGCGGCGTAGTGCCCATAAAAGCCGAAGTCATTCCGGAAGGGCTTCTGATGCTTCCCGCAGTATTTCGCGCCCCCCATTTGCTGCAATTGCAGCTACGACAACGCCCAGCAACAGGTCCGGGATATTCGATCCCAGCCACATGACCAGCGCCCCGGACAGCACAATGGAGCCGTTGACGATGGAGTCGTTGTTCGTGAAGATCGCCGACGCCTTGAAGTTAACGTCTTCACCGCGATGACGGCGCAGCAACCTCAAACACACCAGGTTCAAAGCCGCGTTCGCCGCAGCTATCGCCATCATCGCTGGACCCACCGGCTCCTCGCCCCCCGAGAAGCGGCGCAGAACCTCCACCAATAGCAGCACGGCTAGGCCAATAAGCAAGTAGCCGGACAAACGCGCTGCGCGTACCTTGACCATGGCCGCCCGCCCGACGGCGTACAAGCTGACGGCGTAGACCGATGCGTCGGCGAGGTTGTCCAGTCCGGCGCCCATCAGCGCAGTGGAGGCAGCCCATATGCCAAGGCCGATGCCAGCGGCGGACTGTCCCAGGTTGATCAGCAACACGGTCCGCAAGATTTTGCGGTCAGCTGCGTTGCTCGCGTCCAACCCACCGAGTTCGTCGTCTTCGTCGTGTTCAGCCATGCTTGTCCCTTAGAGTCCACACATCTTGAAGCCTACAGTGGCTGGAGGGTCAAGCACCTGCATCACATAGCTACTGCGACGCCTGCGGGCCTTTCGGCGAAGGCGCCAAGGTCGAAGCTGAGAGCGCCGCGCGCAGTTCGGACGCGCTCAATATTTCGGAAAGAACTCGCGCAGGAGCGTTGCTGGTGTAGAGCACGTACAAAGGTACGCCACTGCGCCCGAGTTTCCCCAGTGCGGCGGTAATCGCCGGGTCGCGCAGCGTCCAGTCGGCACGCAACAGGGCAACGTCCCTGGCTGCGAAGTCCGCCAGCACCACCGGGTTCTGCAACACCGTCTTTTTGTTGTACTGGCATGTGACGCACCATGCCGCGGTGAAGTCGACAAACACTGGACGGCCGCTCGCAAGCAATTGCTCCACCAGGCCCGGCGCCCAAGCCTGCCAAGTACCATCGTTCACCGCCACAGTCTTCTGCGACTGCACTGTGCCAATCTGGCCTGCGAGCAGCCAGGCGGATCCAGCCGCACACGCGACTGCAATCAGACTGACGATCACGCGCGTGCGGCCCGTCAAGCCCAGGCTCCATGCCAGCATGCTGGTGGCAACCAAGACCACCAGCAAGGCGCTGACCGCATCGATGCCGCTTTGCTGCCCTAACACCCACAACAGCCACACCACCGCTGCGAACATCGGGTAGGCCATCAGTTTGCGAAAGGTCACCATCCACTCATCTGGACGCGGTAGCAGCCGCGCAAAGGCCGGGACCCAGCTCGCGACCAGGTACGGCAGCGCCATGCCGGCGCCCAGCGCCGCGAAGATCAAGAGGGCTCGGACGGCGGGGAGCCCTACCGCGAACCCCAGCGCGGCCCCCATGAAAGGTGCCGTGCAGGGCGACGCCACCACCACCCCCAGAACGCCGGACAGAAAGGAGTTCAACACCGGATGGCTGCTCTGTAGGGAAGCCAAGCGGGTGGGGATGAGCTGGCGGACCTCGAACACGCCCGTCAGGTTCAGGCCGATCAGCGTGAACAACACGGCCAGCGCGGCGACCACTCCAGGCATCTGCAACTGGAACCCCCAACCGAGCTGCTGCCCGGCGCCGCGCAGCGCGACGACGAGCAGTCCCAGCGCCGCGAACGACGCGACCACCCCGGCGGAGTACGCCGCCCCGTCGAGGCGCCGTGCCCGCTGGTCGCTGGCATGCTGGGCGAAGCCGACCACCTTGATCGCCAGCACCGGGAAGACGCAAGGCATCAGGTTCAGGATCAGCCCGCCGAGCAAAGCGCCCAGCAAGGCAGCCGTGAACGTCAACCCGGCGCCCGATTCCGCCGCCGCCGCAGTCACATTCTTGCGAAGCGCTTCTTGTAGGGCCGGTGACACAGCGACCGGCGCGGCAGTCGCAGGCCATGAGCCTTGCACGCGTGCGTCAATGCTCCATCCTTCATTGCCCTGTGTCAGCACAATCGGCATCACATCGGGACTCTGACTTCGCTGGGGCGAGAGCGGGACCTGCGCGGTCCAGACCTGGCCGTCCCATGCTTGGCTCCAATGCGCGGAAGTCTCGATGACCTCCGTTGTTTCCGGAAAAAACTCCACCGGCTTGCCGCGAAGGCTCGCAGGCAGCCCGCTGACTCGAAGCCGCAAGGCATTCCCATCGATCGTGGCAGTTGCCTGACCCATGAGCGGCTTCGGCTGTGCCGCGAAGCTTGCCTGGAAGACGCCGCCGTGCAAAGCCGTAGCGCTCTTGGCGGAAACCGCAAGCGAGAATTCGCCCTCCTCGGGAATGCATAACTCGCGGCACACCAGCCATTGCGCCTTGAGTTTGACCTCCAGCGTCCCGCCGAGGGCCGAAGGCTTGAATTCCGGCGTGATGGTCAGAGGTACCGGTAGCAGCACCGTGTTCTCATAGCCGAAGTTGATTAGCGTGCCGATCGAATACTTGCCGGGCGTCGGCCATGCGATCTCTCCCGCCAGCACTCCGGCGGGCAGCTTCCATTCGAGCTTGGTGGGGAGCCCGGAGTCACCGGAATTTTTCCAATACGAGTGCCACTTCGGCTGATGCGCGAGCTGCAGGCCCACCCAGACCGGCTTACCCGGCTCCAAGCCCTCGGGCGCATGGGCCAGAAGTTCCGCGCGCGTCCGCTCGGTCACGACCACGCTCTTGCCGCCGAGCTGCGCCGATGCCGCGCCGCCCCACAACAGAAACAGCAGCATGAGAAGGCGGGCGGCGACGGAAGTAGATGGCGTGAACATGGAACGGCAATGCATTTGCGGCGCGCGCGATGCACGCCATCGGACGCGACTATAGGTGCATTCCGTGGGCGGATTGCCAGCAGCCTCGACCTGTCGGGGGGCTCTAATCAGGCTCGCTTGACTCTACCGTAACTAGAGGGTTTCCAATCCCAACCAGATTTCGCGAGGAATAAGATGAGTACAAAAAAATCCCCCTTCCTGGGAGCTGTCATCCGGTATGGCAGCTACCCGCTGGTCCTTGGCGCAACCGCCGTGGTGCTCTTCGGTGGGCTCGCGGCCGGCTGGCCTTATTTCCCCACGGTGCCGCTCACGGTGGCCGCCGCACTCGCTTCTGTCGCCCTGTTGGAGCGGCGACTGCCCTTTCATGAGGCCTGGGCCCGCGACCACCGGGACAGCATCTGCGACGCGATCCACGCAGTGATCAACCTCGTCGTACTCCTCACCGTCCACGGCGTTATTGCTGCCCTGGCGCCCCTGTGGTCGGCCGGGACATTGTGGCCAGATCAGTGGCCGCTTTGGGCGCAGGCCCTCGCAGTTGGCGCGGTCCTCGATCTCAGCCTCTACAGCGTCCATTGGCTAAGTCATCGCGTGGCCTGGCTCTGGCGGTTCCACGCGATCCACCACAGCTCGGAACGTCTTTACTGGCTCAACGGAGAGCGCCGGCACCCTTTGCATGCCGGAATGATGGCCGCGCCCGGCTTGCTTGCCGTGGTGCTGATGGGAGCGCCAGCATTGGCCGTCGGAGCATGGCTCGGCCTGCTGGCCGTGCACTTGGCCTTCCAGCACTCCAACATGGACTACCGGGTCGGGCCGCTGCGCTTTGTGATCGGCGCCGCTGAAGTCCACCGTTGGCATCACAAGCGCGAGTACGAGGACGCCCAGGTCAACTACGGCGAGTTCTGGATGCTCTGGGACCACCTGTTCGGTACCTTTCGACTGCCCAAGCACAATCTGGGCGCCACTGAAGTGGGTCTGAAGGAGACTAACTTTCCGATGGACTACGGCCCGCAGCTGGGCTACCCCTTCCGCAGCCCGCCAGCGTCGACGGACGCTTTAGCCGGCGACTACGGGCTCGCCCGTGCCGCGTTCCTGCGCGAGACGGGACTAGCTGCTTCTCGCGAGGTCACCGGCGATTTGCGCGGAGCATGGCGTGCGCAAGAGCTCGGCCATATCGTGTCTCAGTGCTACTTGGGCCTGCACCTGCGTAGTCACGCATCGATGCTCGGTCTGGCCTGGAGGACTCGCGACTATTCGGAGATCTTGGCCCAAGTCGTCCGTCTCGCGCTGGCTCCCGTGGGCCATGCGCTTGGCCGCACCCCGCCGCAGAACGTCGGCACCGGGCGCTTTGGCGTGATGGAGCACGGCACGTGGCCGTCGGAGCTGGACCCCGTTACTTTTCAGCGCCGATAACATCTCCTCTTCATGACGACAGAACAGAGCCGCATTGCCGCCGAGCTGGGTGTCGACCCGCACTTCGATGCATCAACGGAGGTAGCTAGGCGCACGAAGTTCCTCGTAGAGTACGCGCGAGCCGCGACGGCGGGATCGCTTGTGCTTAGGATCAGCGGCGGAGTGGATTCGAGCGTCGCCGGACGCCTCTGCCAACTCGCGGCAGAGCAGCTGCGCTCCTCGGGGATGCCCATCCGCTTCATCGCGATGCGGCTGCCGTATGGGGTGCAGGCCGACCAGGCTGACGCGCGGCGGGCGTTATCCTTCATCGATCCGGACGAGACACTGGAAGTAGACATAAAGCCGGCCGCCGACGCGATGCTCGCGCAGTTGCAAGCAGGCGGACTCAAGTTCAACGACCACTGGCAGGAAGACTTCGTGCTCGGCAACATCAAGGCGCGCCAGCGCATGATCGCGCAGTACGCAACCGCAGGCACAACGGGCGGGCTGGTGGTCGGGACGGACCATGCCGCCAAGGCGGTGATGGGTTTCTTCACCAAGTTCGGCGACGGCGCGTTCGATCTGAGTCCGCTGGGCGGCCTCACCAAGCGGCGCGTTCGCGCCCTCGCTTTGGCGCTGGGGGGCGACGAGCAGCTGGCGCACAAGGTCCCCACGGCCGATCTGGAAACCATGCGACCATTGCGCCCCGATGAGGCCGCGCTGGGTGTCAGCTACGACGCGATCGACGACTTCCTGGAAGGTAAGGAGGTGGACGTGCCAAGCGCCGAGGTGATCGTGCAGACGTACCGCCGCACGGCCCACAAGCGGGCGCTGCCTGTCGTCCCCGCTCCCCAGCGCGCCGCTTGAGCTTCAGGCGGGCTCACTCAAGCTGTTCAGAATACCGCATTCGCGCGCGGTGCGGGCGGAGTCGCACAAGCGCCGCAAATCGATCAACTCGCGCTCCAGCTCGCGCAATTCCTTGATCTTGACCCGCACTTGAGCGATATGGGAATCGACCAGGGAGTTCACCTCGCCGCAGTCCAGCTCAGGCCGATCCCGGAAGCTCAGCAGTTGCCGAATCTCAACCAGGGTCATGTCCTTGGCCCGGCAGCGCCGGATGAACAGCAGGCGCTGCAGGTGGGCATCGTCGTACAGCCTGAAATTTCCCTCGCTGCGCGCGGGATCGAGAAGCAATCCCTCGGACTCGTAAAAGCGCACAGTCTGCACCAGGCAGTCCGCCCTTTTGGCCAGTTCGCCGATCCGCAGCATGATTCTTCTCCGCAAAAGCTTGACTCTATATCAACTAGAGGTTGTCCAATGATGGCATGCGGGGAAAGCCCCTGCCAACGAAGAGTGAGCAATCTATGAACAAAGACCCGTCCAACTCGTGCGGCTGCACCGGCGGCAACAACGGCCAAGAGGCCAGCTGTGCCAAGGAGCAGGCCGGCAGCGAGAACACGGTTTTCCATGTGAGCAACATGGATTGCCGCAACGAAGAAGCACTGGTGCGGCGGACGCTGGAGGGCATGCCCGGCGTCGAGCGGCTGGACTTCGATCTTTCGCAGCGCAAGCTCACCGTTTCGCACAGCGTGGTAACGGCCGATGCCCTGGCGCAGGCGCTGAACGCGGTGGGTATGAAGGCGCTGGCCGTCCGGGATGCCCCGGTGCTGACCACCTACCGCATCGAGAACATGGACTGCCCGAGCGAGGAGAAACTCATTCGCTCGTACCTCGGCGCGGTCGAGGGAGTCCAGGACCTGGACTTTGATCTGGCCGAGCGCACCCTGTCAGTGAAGCACCTTGCCGAGGCGCGCGCGCAGATGGAGCAGGTGCTGGCCTCGATCGGCATGCGTGCCAAGGAGCAGACCGCAACCCCCGGGAGCCCGGTGGCAACTGCGGCACTGGTCGAATCCCCGGCGGCCCAACCCCCGCAGCCCCAGTCGCCCGCCCCGGTCTCCGCGATGCCGGCCGGAGAGCGCGTGACGTACCGGATCGAGAACATGGATTGCCCAACGGAGGAAGCGCTGATCCGCAACCGCCTGGGCAAGGAGCCAGGCGTCACTGCCTTGGACTTCAACCTGATGCAACGGGTGCTGGGCGTCCAGCACACCCTCCCTTCGACGACACCGATCGAGAAGGCGCTCGTTTCCATCGGCATGCGGGCCGAGCGGCAGGACCTGCAAACGGTCACCACACTGCTGCGCATTGCAAAAATGGATTGCCCGACTGAGGAAAGCCTGATCCGCGGCAAGCTTCAAGGCATGCCCGGCGTGCAGGGACTGGACTTCAACCTGATGCAGCGCACGCTCACCGTCCGGCACGCGCCCGACGCGCTCAAGCCGGCGGTCGAAGCCATCGAGTCGCTGGGCATGGAAACCGAGATGCAGAAAACCGATGAGCCGCGCGATCCGCAGGCGCCCGCGCAAAAGACCAACTGGTGGCCAATGGCGGTTTCCGGCATCGCAGCCGTGCTCGCCGAAGGCGTGTACTGGGTCAACGACGGCAACCACTGGGCTGTCATCGTGCTGGCCCTTGTCTCGATTTTCACCGGTGGCCTAAGCACCTACAAGAAGGGTTGGATAGCCCTTAAAAACCGCAACTTGAACATGAACGCGCTGATGTCCATCGCGGTCACAGGTGGTATGGCAATCGGCCACTGGCCCGAAGCGGCCATGGTCATGTTCCTCTTTGCGCTGGCCGAGGTGATCGAGGCGAAGTCGCTGGACCGCGCCCGCAATGCGATACGCGGGCTAATGGACCTGGCACCAGAGACCGCGACTATGCGGCAGACCGACGGCTCGTGGAAGGAATTGCCGGCCAAGGAAATCGCCAAGGGCTCGGTGGTCCGGGTGCGTCCGGGCGAGCGCATTGCACTGGACGGCCTTATCACCGCAGGCAGTTCGGCTATCAACCAGGCCCCCATCACTGGCGAGAGCCTTCCCGTTGAGAAGGCGGAAGGCGACCAGGTTTTCGCGGGCACCATCAACGAGACCGGCTCCTTTGAGTACAAGGTGACCGCTGGCGCAAGCGACTCGACGCTCGCGCGCATCATCCATGCGGTGGAGTCCGCGCAGGGAAGCCGCGCGCCCACGCAGCGCTTCGTCGATCAGTTCGCGCGGGTCTATACCCCGGCTGTATTCGTGGTGGCTGTGCTGGTCGCGGTCGTTCCGCCGCTTGCGTTCGGTGGCGCCTGGTTCGACTGGATCTACAAGGCGCTGGTGTTGCTGGTGATCGCGTGCCCCTGCGCCTTGGTCATCTCCACGCCCGTCACTATCGTCAGCGGCCTGGCCGCAGCCGCCAGGCGCGGCATCCTGATCAAGGGCGGCGTGTACCTGGAGGGAGGGCGCAAGCTCAAGTCTCTGGCCCTGGACAAGACCGGCACGCTCACCCACGGCAAGCCCGAGCAGACCGACTTCCTGCCCCTGGTCGGCGATGGGAAGGAAGTGGCCGCATGGGCTGCGAGCCTCGCTGCCCGCTCGGACCATCCGGTATCCGAAGCCATTGCCCGCAGGGCGAACCGGGACGGCGTCTTGCTGCACGAAGTCGACGACTTTGCGGCATTGCCCGGGCGCGGCGTGCGGGGCCGCATTGCCGGTCGGATGCTGCAGATGGGCAATCACCGGCTCGCGAAAGAGCTCGGCCTCAGCGAAGTCGCGTTGCAATCGCAGCTGGAAGCCCTTGAGCGCCAAGGCAAGACGGCCATCCTGCTGATGAACGAAACCACAGTGCTCGGCATCTTTGCCGTCGCCGACACGGTGAAAGAAACCAGCCGTGAAGCCGTGGCCGACCTGCAGGCGCTGGGCGTGCGCACGCTGATGCTCACAGGGGACAACCAGCACACGGCCGACGCCATCGCGGCCCAGGTTGGGATCTCCGAAGCCCGTGGCGACCAGCTGCCCGAAGAAAAACTCAAAACCATCGAGAGTCTCATCGGCGGTGAGGGCCAGGTCGGCATGGTGGGCGATGGTATCAACGACTCGCCGGCCCTTGCGCGTTCCGATATTGGTTTCGCTATGGGCGCGGCTGGCACCGACACCGCTATCGAGACGGCCGACGTCGCGCTGATGGACGACGACCTGCGCAAGATTCCGACGTTCATCCGCTTGTCGCGCATGACCGCCTCGATCCTGACGCAGAACATCGTGTTGGCGTTGGGGATCAAGGCGGTTTTCCTCGCACTTACGTTCACTGGGCATGCCACCATGTGGATGGCAGTGTTCGCAGACATGGGGGCCAGCATGCTCGTCGTCTTCAATGGCTTGCGCCTGCTCAAGCTCAAGACGGCCTGACCGACATGCAAGCGCCGCACACCGCGACGCAGTGGACGAGACACTGGCTCTATGACTGGGGCGGCGCCAACGTGGACCTCTTCCTGGTCATCCAGCGCGCGCTGCCTGACGGCTGGATCTGGCTGCCCGAAACCCTAAGCGCGTTTGGCAGCTACTGGGGAGCGCCCGCCGTCGTGGTTCTGATGCTGGTTTGGCGGCGAAGGCAGGTCCGTGAACGGTCAACTCCGCTCGACGTACAGTTGTGCAGATTCGTGATTGGGTTGGTGTTTGCTTTCGCCGGCACAGCTGTTTTAAAGGCGATGTTCGCGCTGCCGCGTCCGTTCGTGGTCCTGGGAGATGCTGTCTACCGGGTCCACGCTGCGCCTGACAGCCGCTACACCATGCCCAGCGGCCACTCGGTCTATGTAGGGGTCCTGGCGGCAGCGCTTTGGCCAGCACTGGGCCGGGCGGGCAGGGTTGGCTTGCTGGTGTTCGCAGCCGCAGTAGGCTGGTCGCGCATCGTCTTGGGCGCGCATTTTCCGATGGACGTGATTACCGGCCTAGCACTGGGTGGGACATGCGTTGCGGCTGCGGGCGCATGGGTTCAACGCATCGCGCGAGGTGTGCCGATGGCAGGGCCGAGGTGGTGAATGTCGCTTTCAGGTCGTGCTGCGCAAATGCGGGCGGCCTGGACGGTTCGGACTTAACCTCCTTTTGGCTCTACCCGCGCCAGCAAAGAAACCATCAATTTCCTTTTCTCTTCCTGTCGACGCCGAGCGCGAAGTCTGCAAATCCGAGCGAAATCATATGAATCAGCCATCCGAACGAACGCAATGGTACGCACTCGCGGTCATTGTGTTTCTAGCCGATCAGTCAGCCAAGAGTTACATCGATGCGACTACCCCCTTGGGATGGTCGCATGAGGTCACGTCATTTTTTAACTTGGTCCATGTGCTCAATCCTGGTGCGGCGTTCAGCTTCCTCGCCGGCGCTGGTGGCTGGCAGCGATGGTTCTTCCTTGCGATTGCCCTCGCGGTCTCAGCCTGGCTGGTGCTGCAGCTGTACAGCCCATTGCGGAAACTGGAAGGCCTTTCATATAGCCTCATCCTGGGCGGTGCATTGGGCAACGCATTTGACCGGGCCGTGCGCGGTCAGGTCATTGACTACCTCGACTTTCACCTGCGCGGATGGCACTGGCCTGCCTTCAACATAGCCGACATGGTCATTGTTGGGGGAGCGATCACACTGGTGCTTGCGTCGCTTATGAGCGGGGACAGTCCTATCGCAGCGAAAGAGCCACGGTGAACCAGAGCGTCTTGGGAGTTCCAATCTGGTATGCCTTCGATCCCGTCCACCAAAACAGGTGCATAGATGAAACCTCTGCGACACGTCCTTGCCCTCGCCGCTATCTCATTGGCACTCACAGGTTGCATGAATTCCTCGACCGCCCCAGAAAGCACTTTCACGCTGCTGGATGGCTCGTCGCTGACCACTTCCGACCTCAAAGGAAAGGTGGCGCTGATCAACTTCTGGGCGACCAGTTGCACCACATGTGTGGCGGAGATGCCGATGCTGTCGGCCAGCCACGAAAAGTTCCGTGGCCGCGGCTACGAGACCATCGCGGTGGCCATGAGCTATGACCCCCCGGCCTACGTGGTCAACTTCGCCCAAACACGCAGGTTGCCATTCGCTGTAGCCATCGACAACACCGGCGTGGTGGCCAAGGCGTGGGGCGATGTCAATGTCACGCCTACAACGTTCCTCCTCAACAAACGAGGGGTGGTAGTGAAACGCTTTGTGGGCAAGCCGGACTTCGCTGAGCTCAATCTGCTTATCGACCGATTGCTCTCTGAAAGCTAAGCCAAGCCATTTTTTTCTTCATTCTTCATCATGATCAAAACGCTTGTTTTCTGCAGCTTTGCACTTCCCTTGACCCTTGGCATGCGTTCCACCTCGCGCGCCCAGGAAGAGTTTGCCCCGGGCAGACACTATGTGGAGGTTTCTAGCTGGGTTGCTGTATCCCTTCACCGGCTGGCTGCTTTCGCCGATGATCGCGGCCTTGGCAATGAGCCTGAGTTCGGCGTCCGTGATCGCCAATGCCCTGCGACTTCGCAAGGGCTGAGATGGCTCGGCAGGCCCGGATTTGATCTAGGTTAAGTCCGTGGCCATCGCTGGGGATACCATTCGCACCATGATCTTCGCCAGAAGCACCGTATCGCGCCAAGGACGCTGGATAGCCAGCGTTCTGATTGCGGCGTTGCTTCTGATGCAGTTCGCGTTGGCCGCCTATGCCTGTCCCAAGCTGGACTCTGCAGCCCATGCGGCATCGATGCAAAAAGCGGGCATGGCCATGGAAGATGCAGTGGGTATGCCCTCCATGCCTGATTGTCACGCGATGGCGGGCACCATGGACGAGCAGGACCCTCAGCTGTGCCGAGCCCACTGTGATGGCGACAGCTTGTCCTCCCCCTCGCTCCAAGGTCTCGATCTGCAGGCGCTCGCGGCGCACGCCATCTGGGTCGCCTACGTGCTGCCTGTGATCCTGGACTCCGAGCGCCACATTGACCCTCGGGCTGTCTACGCGGAGCTGGACATTCGAGCGGGCTCTCCCCCCATCTATCTAACCCATCAGGTCTTTCGGAATTGATCGTGCACGGCTTGCGCGCTGCCTTGCAGCGTTTGCGCAAGTCTGATTTCGTGCCCTTTCATTTCGAGGACCATCATGCCCATCACCTCCTTTGGCGCTCCCTGCGAGCGCCTGTCTGCGCACCAGCGCATTCATCCCATCTCTGAGCGCATCCAGGTGCGCAACCTCCACCATCTGCGCCTGGGCGCTCTCGGGGTCCTGTTGGCCAGCATTGGCTTGGCTGGCAACCAGGCACATGCACTGGGCTTTTCCGAAGCGTTGGACCTGGCCGAGCAGCACAGCCCTCGCATCACGGCCCAGCGGCTGCAGATTGACGCGGCCAGCAGTTCCCAGAAGTCGGCGGGAACCCTGCCGGACCCCAAGCTCTCAGTCGGGATCGAGAACTTTCCCGTCAGCGGCATGGACCGCTTCAGCCTCACGCGCGAGTCCATGACCATGCAGCGCCTGGCGCTGATGCAGGAGGTGCCCAACCGCGCCAAACGAGATGCCCAGATTGCCGGCGCCGAGGCCAAGGTGGAACGCGAACGCGCCGCCCTGGGCGTCCAGCGCCTGCAGATCCGCCAGGAGCTGAGCCAAGCGTGGATCATGGCCCAGGCTATCGAGCAACGTGATCAGGTACTCACCGGTCTACTGAGTGAGAACCAGCGCCTGCAGGACAGCCTGACTGCCCGCATCGCGGGGGGAACGGCCCAAGCGGGCGATCTCCTGATGGCCAGGCAGGAGGCGCTTGCGCTGTCGGACCGCAGGGACGATCTGCAGCGGGACCGGTCCAAGGCCAGGGCGATGCTGCGGCGCTGGGTTGGCGCTCGCGCCGACGAGGCGCTACAGGGAACTCCTGGGCCGCTGAGCCGCCCCTTGGACCAACTGCGGTCGGAGGTACACCGCCATGCCGAACTGGCTCAGTACCCCGCCATGCAGGCCATGGCCTTGGCGGAAACGCGCGAAGCCCAGGCAGAAACCAAGGGTGATTGGTCCTGGGAAGTCGCCTACAGCCGCCGCGACCGACGCTGGGGCGACATGGTGTCGTTCCAGGTGACCTTTGACCTTCCCTGGCAACAGGAGCGGCGCCAGGGACCCCAGATCAAGGCCAAGCAGCTGGAGCTGCAGCGCCTGGACGCCGAGCAGGAAGACGTGACCCGCAGGCACCTGCAGGAGCTGGAGGACAGCGCCTCAGAGCTGGTGTCACTTAACAGCCAGATCGAGCGGCTGCAGTCGGCTGGCATGGGCCTGGCACAGGGGCGTGCCGAACTCGCGCTGGCCAACTACCAGTCCGCCAAAGGCGACTTGAGCACCGTGCTGGCGGCTCGGGCCCAAGTGCGGGAGACGCACTGGCGGCTCATTGATCTGCAGGCACAGCGGGACACCGTGATTGCCCGTCTGAACAGCCTGATCGCGGACTGAAGGGAGAACCACATGACCAATACCGTTTTCAAGAAGACCACTGTGGCCGTGGCACTGGTGGCTGCTGGCATTGCCCTCGGTTGGGGCGTCTCCCAATGGCGCATTGCGAGCAGTCATCCATCTGGCGCTACCCCTCCATCGGCAGAAGCGGCGAAGGCCGACCGCAAGGTGCTGTACTGGTACGACCCCATGGTGCCAACGCAGAAGTTCGACAAGCCAGGCAAGTCGCCCTACATGGACATGGCGCTGGTTCCCAAGTACGCCGATGAGGACGCACAACAAAGCACCGGTTTGAATGTCTCGGCACAAGCGGTGCAAGCCCTCGGCCTGCGCACCGCCACGGTGGAGCAGCGCGACATTGGATCCGATGTGGACGTGCTGGGCACGGTCCAGCTCAATGACCGGGATGTGAGTATCGTCCAGGCGCGTTCTGCAGGATTTGTGGAGCGTGTCTATGCCCGGGCCCCGGGTGACGTGGTGGCCGCAGGCGCGCCATTGGCCGATTTACTGCTGCCTGAGTGGGTGGCTGCGCAGCGCGAGTTCCTCGCTGTCCGGGCGCTCAAGGAAGAGTCGCTGACGGCCGCTTCGCGTCATCGGTTGTCACTGCTGGGCATGCCTGCCTCGCTCGTGGCCCAGGTGGAGCGCACGGGCGAACCTCAGGGCCGCTACACGGTGACCTTCCCACAAGCAGGGATGGTGGCCGAACTGATGGTGCGCCAGGGCATGACGGTCTCTGCGGGGGCCAGCCTGGTGCGCGTGAACGGTCTGGCCAGCGTCTGGATCGAAGCGGCCGTTCCCGAAGCGCAAAGCGGTCCCTTGCAACTGGGGCAGGACGCCCAGGTGCGCCTGGCCGCGTTTCCGGGCGAAACCCTCAAAGCCCGTGTCGTGAGCATCCTCCCAGAGGCCAACCGGGACACCCGCACGGTGCGCGTGCGCCTGGAGCTTCCCAACCCCACCCAGCGCCTGAAGGCGGGCATGTCCGGGCAGATTGTCCTGGCGGGACGCACCCAACCGGCGCTGCTGGTACCCAGTGAAGCGGTGATCCGAACCGGTAAGCGGGCACTGGTTTACGTGGTGGACGGCCCCGGCAAGTACCACCCCGTCCAGGTACAACTTGGCGCGGAAATCGATGACCGACTCGTCATTCAAAGCGGACTCACCGCAGGGCAGCAGGTGGTCGCCTCGGCGCAGTTCCTGATCGACTCGGAAGCCAGCCTGCGAGGCATCATGCCCGCTCAACCTCCCGGCAGCAGCGCACAACCCATCGCTGAACAGGGTTCCTCGGCCTCTGCGGCTCCGGCGTCCAAGAGCTTTACGGTGCGAGGGGTGGTCGATGAGGTCACGCCAACCGAGCTGACCCTTACCCACGAGGCCGTGCCTGAACTGAAGTGGCCCGGCATGACCATGCCATTCAAGCTGGCAAACCCAGAGCTGGCCAAGGCCCTGAAACCGGAGCAGCAGGTCAAGTTCACCTTCCAGCAGCAAGGCAAGGACTTCGTGATCACTGCCGTGGAAAGGATCAAGCCATGATCGCACGTCTGATCCGCTGGTCGGTGGCGAACCGACTCCTGGTTCTGCTGGCGACCGTGATGCTCACGGCCTGGGGCGTGTGGGGCGTGCGCAGCACCCCCGTGGACGCGCTCCCCGATTTGTCGGATGTCCAGGTCATCATCCGCACCTCCTACCCCGGCCAGGCGCCGCAGATCGTGGAAAACCAGGTGACCTACCCGCTGGCCACCACCATGCTGTCCGTCCCGGGCGCCAAGACGGTGCGCGGCTTCTCGTTCTTTGGCGACTCGTTTGTCTACATCCTGTTCGAGGACGGCACGGACCTGTACTGGGCACGTTCCCGGGTGCTGGAGTACATGAACCAGGTGCAGGGGCGACTACCCGCCACGGCCAAATCGTCGCTCGGCCCCGACGCCACCGGGGTCGGCTGGATCTACCAATATGCGCTGGTGGACCGCACCGGCAAGAACGATCTCGCCCAGCTGCGGGCCCTGCAGGACTGGTTCCTGAAATTCGAACTCAAGAGCCTGACCAATGTCGCGGAAGTGGCGTCGGTGGGCGGCATGGTCAAGCAGTACCAGGTGGTGCTCGATCCGATCAAGCTCGCAGCCCAAGGGCTGACCCAGGGGCAGGTGCGTGATGCCATCCTGGGAGCGAACCAGGAAACGGGAGGGTCGGTGCTGGAGTTGTCCGGGGCCGAGTACATGGTGCGCGCCAGCGGCTACCTCAAGACGCTGGACGACTTCAGGGCCATCCCGCTGGTGTCGCGCGCCGGGATTCCCGTGCGCCTGGGCGATGTCGCAACGCTGCAGATCGGACCGGAGATGCGGCGCGGCATCGCCGAACTCGACGGCGAGGGGGAAGTGGCCGGTGGCGTGGTGGTCCTGCGCTCGGGCAAGAATGCCCAGGAAACCATCCAAGCCGTCAAGGCCAAGCTCAGCGAGCTGCAAAGCAGCCTGCCCCAGGGCGTGGAGATCGTCACAACCTACGACCGCAGTGCGCTCATTGAGCGGGCGATCCAGAACCTCACCACCAAACTCGTGGAGGAGTTCATCGTGGTGGCTGTGGTCTGTGTCTTGTTCCTCTGGCACCTGCGCTCGGCACTGGTCGCCATCATTTCTCTGCCGCTGGGGATCATGGCGGCGTTTCTGGTGATGCGCTACCAGGGCATCAACGCCAACATCATGTCTCTGGGTGGCATTGCGATCGCAGTGGGCGCCATGGTTGATGCGGCCGTGGTGATGATCGAGAACGCCCACAAGAAGCTGGAGGCCTGGCAGCACAAGCATCCCGACCGCCAACTGGTGGGGGAAGAGCGCTGGAAGGTAATCACCGAAGCCGCCGAGGAGGTAGGCCCCGCGCTGTTCTTCTCGCTGCTCATCATCACCTTGTCCTTCGTGCCCGTCTTTACGCTGGAAGCACAGGAAGGTCGCCTGTTTGGACCGCTGGCGTTCACTAAGACCTACGCGATGGCCGCAGCTGCGGCCCTCTCGGTCACGCTGATCCCGGTCCTGATGGGCTACTGGATCCGGGGCCGCATCCCAGATGAGCAAAAGAACCCGATCACGCGCGCGCTGATTGCCGTGTACCGGCCTTGCCTGGAATGGGTTCTGCACCGCCCCAAATCCACACTGGTCATCGCCGTGCTGGCGCTGACGACCACGATCTGGCCCCTCTCGCGGCTGGGGGGCGAGTTCCTGCCCAGGCTCGATGAAGGCGATCTGCTGTACATGCCTTCGGCGCTCCCGGGCCTGTCGGCACAGCGGGCGACGGAGCTTCTGCAACTGAGCAACCGGATGATCAAGACGGTTCCCGAGGTCGAGCGCGTCTTCGGCAAGGCTGGCCGCGCGGAGACCGCAACCGATCCGGCACCGCTGGAAATGTTCGAGACCACGGTGAAGCTCAAGCCCAGAGACCAATGGCGTCCAGGAATGACGCCCGAGGGTCTGATCGAGGAGCTGGACAAGGCCGTCAAGATTCCTGGCCTGTCCAACATCTGGATTCCACCCATCCGCAACCGGATTGACATGCTGGCCACCGGCATCAAGAGTCCCATCGGGGTCAAGGTGACCGGCAACGACCTGAAGGTGATCGACGGGATCGCTGCCCAAGTCGAGCAGGTCGCCAAGGGCATTCCGGGAGTGACTTCGTCGTTGGCAGAGCGCCTGACGGGGGGGCGCTACGTCGATGTCCGCATCGACCGCACGGCCGCAGGGCGCTACGGGCTGAACGTGTCCGAAATCCAGGCCGTGGTCTCCGGGGCCATCGGTGGTGAAAACGTGTCTGAAACGGTCGAGGGCTTGGCCCGCTTCCCGATCAACCTGCGCTATCCGCGTGAGTGGCGCGACTCCCCGGAACGCCTGGCCCAGTTGCCCATCTCCACGCCCATGGGGCAGCAGATCACGCTGGGCACGGTGGCCAGCATCTCCATCACCGATGGCCCCCCCATGCTCAAGAGCGAGAACGCCCGCCCATCGGGCTGGGTGTATGTCGATGTGCGGGGGCGCGATCTGGCATCGGTGGCCAATGACCTGCGCGATGCGGTGGGCCGCCAGATCAAGCTGGAGCCCGGGGTCAGCATCACGTACTCAGGCCAGTTCGAGTACCTGGAGCGGGCCAATGCCCGCCTTAAGGTAGTCGTGCCCGCCACCTTGCTGATCATCTTCGTGTTGTTGTACTTGACCTTCTCACGCATGGGGGAGGCAGGACTGATCATGGCGACACTGCCGTTCGCATTGACCGGGGGTATCTGGTTCCTGTACCTGATGAACTACAACTTGTCCATCGCAACGGGCGTTGGCTTCATTGCCCTGGCAGGGGTGGCAGCAGAGTTTGGGGTGGTCATGCTCATCTACCTCAAGCAGGCACTCGCAGAGAGATGTCCAGACGGCAAGCAGCCCACGCTGGAAGATCTGCTGGACGCGATCCGCGAAGGTGCCGTGCTGCGCGTCCGGCCCAAGGCCATGACCGTAGCCGTCATCCTGGCGGGCCTGGTACCCATCGTGTGGAGCAGCGGGACAGGCTCGGAGGTCATGAGCCGCATCGCGGCTCCCATGCTGGGCGGTATGGTGACCGCACCGCTGCTTTCTTTGTTCGTGATTCCTGCAGCCTATGTGCTGATGCGAAAGCCAAGGAGAGTGAAAACAGAGGCATCTGGAGGCTGAACGCTGCGTTGCGCAAGCTGGTGCTAGCGATAAACCAGTTGTTTCTCACTCCCAATCGCGCACGCTTGCATGCTATTTTGCGCACGGTGCAAGCGTCAGGCGTGCAAAATCTGCGGACTGACCGCCCGGAAAGAACAACAGTGGAAATTCGTAAGCGCAACAACGTGCATGTGATCGATGCAATTCGCCCGGACGTCCCCGTGCTCGTCTATGCGCACGGCTTTGGGTGTAGCCAGCATATGTGGCGACACATCACTCCGGCCTTTGAAGGTAAGTGCCACCAGGTCTTGTTCGACTACGTCGGCTGCGGCCAATCAGACTTGGCCGCCTTTGACCCCGTGAAGTACGCAAGTCTGAAAGGCTACGTGCAAGATCTGCTGGATGTATGCGACGCATTGGGCATCGAGCGCGGAGTGCATTTTGTTGGACATTCGGTCAGCGCCAGCATCGGCCTGCTGGCCTCCATCGAGCGACCTATGCTTTTTGATCGCCTGATTCTGGTCGGCCCGTCGCCTTGCTACATCAATCACGCTCCGGACTACCTTGGAGGGTTCGAGCGCCAGGATTTGGAGGGCCTATTGGACCTCATGGACCAGAACTTCATGGGCTGGTCCAGCTACCTCGCACCCATTGTGGCGGGAGCGCCGCAGGCAGACAGTCTGGGCGGAGAGCTGTCCGAGAGTTTCTGCTCAACCGATCCTACGATGGCTCGTATCTTTGCGCAGGCAACCTTCTTTGCGGATACCAGAGAGGAGCTGTCACGCGTGACCCGGCCGAGTCTGATCTTGCAGCATGGCAACGATGCGTTGGCGCCCCATTCGGTGGGGGAATACATGCACAAGAAGCTCAGGGACAGCACGCTGGAAGTGCTGGACGTGACCGGACACTGCGCCCACATGAGTCATCCGCACTTGGTGACGGCCGCCATGCAGCGATATCTCTCCTTAGCGTGAGCGAAACCGAGAGGGCGGAACATGCTGGCGGTTGATGACATCCCTTGCGCGATGATGATCACGGACCCGGTGGGGCACATCGTGCGGATGAACAGGGAGTTCCTTGTCCTGATCGGGGGCACGGAGGCGTTTTGGCTCGGCCACTCCATGGATGAACTGTTGACACCAGCTTCTCGAATTTTCAGCCAGACCCACCTGTTTCCCACGCTGCATCACGCCAAGAGTGCGCGCGAAGTATTCCTCCACCTGCGCGGTGTTGGCGGCGAGACTGTTCCTGTCATGGTCAATGCGGTCAGCAAGCGCCTGGAGACGGGCGACCACATCGTATGGGCCTTTTTTGTGGCCCGCGAACGCAGCCGTTTCGAAGGCGAGTTGATCAAGGCCCGTGCAGAGGCCCAGGGTCTTGCCCAGCGCTTGGCCGCCAGCAATGAACAGGTTGAATTGCAGAATCGCCAGCTTTCGGAACTGAGTCTCTCTGATCCGCTTACAGGTCTTAAAAACCGCCGTGCGCTGGAATTGACCGTGCAAGAGTGGCAACGGACGGCCTCTCGACAGAGTTCCGTGTCGTTGTTGATGGTGGACGTGGACTACTTCAAACGGATCAACGATGCGCATGGCCATCCCGAGGGCGACCGGGTGCTGGTGAACTTTGCTCGCCAGTTACAGGCAGGCGCCCGTGGTTCGGACCTGGTGGCGCGATACGGCGGGGAAGAATTCGTCCTCTGGTTACCTGATGCGGACGCAGAAGCCGCTGCCCGAATCGCGGAGCGGGTGCACAAATGCGCCAGACGGGTTCGCTCATTGGCGGGGCCAGTAACGGTCAGTGTCGGGCTGGCATGTGCAGTACACCAAACCGGAGCGGATTTCCTCGCCCGGCTGCTAAAACGCTCTGATGAAGCTGTTTACAGGGCAAAGGCGCTCGGGCGCAACTGCACAGTGGTTAGTGACTGAGTCACCCAGCCTCGCGCAGCTCACCAGCGTTTGGAATAGTGATAGCTTCCCCCGCAAAGAACGTTCGCGGTGAGACTACTTGGATGGCATGGCTGCTTGGCGGTCCACCATCATTTGCATCATCTGCTCCATCATGGCCATACGGCGCTCCATTTGAGCGTGCATGCCCATCATGCCTCCCATACCCGAGTTTCCGGAGGCTGCAGGCATGGCAGGTTTGGTCTGCGCCCCTTGCTGCATCATTCCCATCCCCATGCCACCAGAACTACCCGCGCCCATCGTGGCCATGCCTGACTGCATGAGCTTCATGTGCTCCTCCATCAGCGCTGAGCGTTCGGCGGGAGTCTTGGCCGCCTGCATTTTTTTGTGCATTTCCTGCATCGCCTTCATCTGACGATCAAAGGCGTCCGGTGCAGACGCGGCAGTGGCTGCCGGGGCAGACTGGGTTGTGACGCCGCCGCTCTGTGCATCTCCGGGGTGGTGGCCTGCGTGTTCGTCCTCAGGTTTTGGCGATTGCGCGACGGCACAGCCTGCCACGAATAGGGTTGTCAACAGCCCAGCGACGATGTTCAGACGCATGATGGTCTCCTTGGTAGTTCAACTGCAGCATGACGACGTCTGCCTTGCACCGTCTTGATCCACGTCAACAGGGGCTACGGGCCGAGACGCACAGCAGCAGCCACCGGTTGTTCGGCGAGATGCAGGACTCACCGCCGCGTCTGCTTTATATCCAGCACGCTCAATCGCTGAGCGGACAAGCTCCACGGTGCTTTCTCCGGCTTGCGCCGGGATGCGTACCTGACGTGTAGCTACGTCGATTTCTACTTCGACGCCCCCAGGCAGTTGGGCCTGAGCTATTGCACGACCAATGCGCTGGGCGCAAGTGCCGCACGTCATATCAGGAACATTGATATGGACCATGTGAGCCTCCTTTGGTTGATTCACGTTTTGACTATGAACCTTGCCACGGTGGGAAGGTCAAGGCCTCACGGAATTCAATCGGCATATAAGCTCGGAAAGCAGCAAACGAGCCCATTGCTGGTGGTGTCTCTACGAGTTAGAACGCTCGCGCCTTGGGTGAACGACCGTCGAAAATCTCCATCTCAGCCGAGGGGAAGGACACCTTTGGCGCCTTGCGCATTCCCGCCGCGTGCCTAGCGCGCAGGCGCCACCATAGCGGTGGCAATTGCCAAATGCTGGGCTGGCCCTGTACCTGCCTGAGAGAGAAAGCCCTCGGCGAACGAGAAGTTTTTAGCAGATCGAACCACATGCGCTTGGAATGCAAGCGACTCGTTGACAAGTGCAAGGGACAAAAATTTGACCGACAACTCCAGAGTGACGACGACCTTGGAATCGTAGTGACCCAAACCGGCAAGCACGAAGGCTGCATCAAAACCTGCGGCGATAACACCGCCATTGATTGCGGAGGTTCCTCCACCTCCCTGAAGGCCAGATTCGATTTTGGTGAAATTGATGATCGCCAAGCCTGGCTCTTTGAACGCCCCCCTAAACCCAAACCAAGCAATTTCTTTCCTGGCGTTGAATTGAGCCAATTGCTCTTCGCGCTGAGTGGAGACTAGGCGAAACGGGATGGTCGGACTATGCATGGGAAAGCAATGGTGCGTTTACCGTCCAAATGTACATTGAGGGCTCGTCCAAATGTACATTCAGGATGCGTCCAACCTTGCATCCAAGACACTTGCGGCAGGGGATTTCTCGAATGAAGGTTCGATAGTTAGGGCAACGCTGATTAAGGTCCACCGTTGATGGGGGTCAAACGTTATCCGCAGATGAAGCAGCAGACCCTGGCAATGGCCGCAGATCAAGACAACGGATTCGAGCATTCGCGCAAACCCACCCGACGCGAAGATTTCTTGCGGACCATGCAGACAATAGTGCCATGGGCCGCTCTGTGTCAGGTGATAGAGCCGCACTACCCCAAGGCAGGCAATGGCCGCCCGCCCATTGGCCTGGAGCGGATGCTGCGCATCCATTTCCTGCAACACTGGTTCAACCTGGCCGATCTGGCGTGCGAGCAGGCCCTGTATGACAGCGCCAGTCTGCGCCGCTTTGTGGGCATTGACCTGGGTCGCGAACGCGTGCCCGATGCCACCACGCTGCTGAAGTTGCGCAAACTGCTCCATGAGCACAAACTGGGCGAAGCCTTGTTCGCCAAGGTAGGCCAGCAATTGCAGGAGCGGGGCTTCAAGGTCAATACCGGAACCATCGTGGATGCCACCATCATCGCAGCGCCCAGTTCTACCAAGAACGCCGACAAGGCGCGTGACCCCGACATGCATCAGCCTCGCAAAGGCCAGCAGTGGTATTTCGGCATGAAGCTGCACATTGGCGTGGACAGTCAAAGCGGGCTGGCGCACAGCGCTGTGGTGACGGCGGCCAACGTGCACGACAAACATCCGCTGCCCGATCTGCTGCATGGCAACGAACAGCGCGTGTACGGCGACTCGGCCTACGCCGGCCAGAAAACACTGATAGCGAGCAAAGCCCCCAGGGCCAAGGACTTCACCAACCAGCGCACCCGCCGTGCGGGCGAGGTGGACGAAGTTCAGCGGGCCAAGAACCGCAACAAGTCACGGGTGCGCGCTCGGGTCGAGCATGTCTTTGCGGTGGTAAAGCGCCTGTGGGGATTCACCAAGGTGCGCTATCGCGGGCTGCAAAAGAACGCCACGCGTGCGTTCACGGCCTTGGCGCTGGCCAACATCTACCTTGCCCGAGGGCGCCTGCAGGGACAGGTGCGCCCGTAAGGGTCCGAAGGGGGCTCAAAGGCTCCCGAAACAGGCCCTGTGGGGCAAAGCACAGTATCTTTGCGGGCCATTTGGCATTCAAATGGCTTTGCGATGGATATGACGTTACTTGTTCAGCATTGCCTTAAGCTGGCTTGAAAGCGCAAGCCATGTGAGGAGCTAATAGATTGGTGTTCTCTATCTCCATCCAAAAATATGGCCCACTACTCCGAACGACCGATGAGAGATCGTCAGCGGACTTCCATAGCGGCAGGACGAGCGACGGCAACCGCTGCAAAACAGATCTCCAGCGTGCGAGCGCCGCCACTCTCAGGCCCGCGCCACCGGCACATCCTCCCACCGCGTCGTGTACTGCGGCGTTCGCCTCTCCTGCTTCATCCCCCAGCCCTTGCCCTTGTTGGTGCCCCCCGTGGCACCTGAATGCACGGTGCCCTTGCCATAGCGCTGGTTGAGCGCATCCAAAGCCACCATCAGCTGGGTGCGGTCCCGGTGGTCTTCATCCTCCAGATCCAGCTCTCCCTGCAGCGCATTGCCCGGCACCAGGTCCAGCAGCATCACCCCTGCCTTGGCCATCTTGTACCCAGGCTCGTACATGCGGCGCATGCCAGCTACAGCCGCCCACACCAGCTTTCCCGTGTCAGCCGTAGGCCGGCGCAGTGGCACCACGATGCTGCGGTTGAATCGGGGTCCGGGTCGGAAAGGTGAGGTGTGGCAGAACACCAGCAGCTGGCTTGCCAGGCTCCCTTGCTTGCGCAACTTCTCGGCCGCACGGCTGGCGAACTCGCTCACGGCCTCCACCAGCGGCGGCAGCTCCGTCACCGCCTGGCCGAATGACCGGGTGCAGGCGATCTCTCTCTTGGGCTCGGGCGCGTCATCCAGCTCAATGCACTGCATACCCTGCAGTTCGCGCACGGTGCGCTCCAGCACCACGCTCCAGCGCCTGCGCACCATGGCTGGGTCCAGCCGGGCCAAGTCGAGCACCGTATGCACGCCGCATTCATGCAGTTGCGCGCCGATCTTGCGGCCCACGCCCCAGACTTCTTCCACCAGCGTGCTGGCCAGCACATCGTCCAGGTCTTGAGCCGGCAAGGCGGACAGGTTGCAGACCTGCGCCAGCTCGGCGGGGTAACTCCCCGGTTTGCGCTCGGCCGTCTTGGCGATGTGGTTGGCCAGCTTCGCCAGCGTCTTGGTCTGGCCAATCCCAATGCCGCAGGGGATGCCCACCCACTGGTGGATGCGGGCGCGGATGGCGTGGCTGCGTGTGATCAGGTCGCCCCGCAGGCCCTGCAGGCCCACGAACGATTCATCGATGCTGTAGATCTCTTGTGAAGGCCCCAGACCCGCCGCCAGGCTCATCATCCGGTTGCTCATGTCGCCGTATAGGGTGAAGTTGGCACTCAAGGCCACCAGGCCGTGGGTCTCTTCCATGTGCCGAATCTGGAACCACGGCGCCCCCATCTTGATGCCCAGGGCCTTGGCTTCATTGCTGCGGGCGATGGCGCAGCCATCGTTGTTGCTCAGCACCACCACCGGGCGGCCGTTCAGGCTGGGGCGGAAAACCCGCTCACAGCTCACGTAAAAATTGTTGCCATCCACCAGCGCATACATGCTGGCCTCCGTCCATCAGATCAGGTGAGAAACAGCTTCACGCACCCGCTCACCACGCCCCACACCTCAATGGTCTGGCTTTCTCGGGGAATGATGTCGGGATAGGTAGGGTTGGCCGCCCGCAGCTTGATCCGGCCGGCGCGCTGGTGCAGATACTTCACGGTGCATTCGCCGTCCACAATGGCCACGACGATGCTGTTGTGCTTGGGCTTGATCGCCCGGTCCACGGCGATGATGCTGCCGTCCTCGATGCCAGCGTCCCGCATCGAGTCGCCCCGCACGCGCCAGAAATAGGTGGCCTGGGGGTGCTTCACCAGCAACTGCATGATGTCCAGCCGCTCCACCACGAAGTCGTCCGCTGGCGATGGAAACCCCGCGCGCACGCTCACCCCGCACAGGGGCAAGGCCAGCGACTGCGCCGCCGTGTCGTACGGCACCGGTAGCGAGGAATTCCAAAGACTGTACATATTTACAGTATAGCTCCCTGCTGCCAGAATGATGCCATGTGTACCTACTACGAGGTCCCGGGCCGTGAGCAGCTGGTGCTGCACTTCGGTGACGTTCCCGAGGAAGAGTGGCGCGACAAGATGAGCCCGCTGTACCGTGGGCCGTTCCTGCGGGCCAAGGGCGAAGCTGGACGAGAACTGGTGGTAGGCCAGTGGGGCATGATCCCGCCGCACTCCAAGACGCACATCCCTACCGGCACGGACGGCAAGCGCCTGAGCACCGTCAACGCCCGGCGCGAGGGCATGGCCAAGTCATGGACCTACGGCGGCCCCTGGCGCAAGGGGCAGCGCTGCATCATCCCGGCGCAGCTGTATGTCGAACCCTACTGGGGCACAGGCAAGCACATCCCATGGCAGTTCGAGCGGGCCGACGGCGAGCCCTGGGGCTTGGCGGGCCTGTGGAGCGAATGGACCGACCCGGCCACGGGCGAGGTGCTGCCCAGCTACACCATGATCACGCAGAACTGCGACGACGTGCCGGTTCTCAACCTGATGCACCGGCCTGACCCCAAGCGCGCGCCCGACATGCAGGACAAGCGTACCGTGGTGCCGCTGGAAAAGGGGGACTGGGATACTTGGCTGCGAGGCACTATCGAGCAGGCAGAGGCGCTGATCAAAGTGCCGCCACTGGAGCTGTTTGTGCACCGGGCGAAAGATCCGGCACAGCAGGTAGAGTTACCTGTCGAATCAGTGTGATGCATGAAGAAGCCCTCACCCTTTGGCGAATTCAGCGCCATGGAACTTGGCATACCAACTGCTTGGGTTGAATTGATGCAGTTGCAAGACTTCCCATGGTGGTGGCACATCGCATTTGCGGGTGCTGGTGCCGTGGGGAGTGTTCACTGAACCGCAGGGGCGGGCAGGCAGATCGGGCTCCCTTTGGGGAGCCCTTTCTGTTTGTGCCCCCCACTCTGCAAGCAGCTGTAAATCCCTGCAGGATCTGAGCATTCGGGCCAGAAGCGAACCGTGAACGGTGCTCCAATCTGGCATCTTTTTTTTCCACTTGCTCGCCTCTTCTGTGAATCGTTTTTTCTCTTGTCCAGGCCGTGTGCGCCTGGCGGCTGTGCTGGCCCTGTCTCTTGCCGGCATTGCTCTCCCGAATCTTTCCTGGGCACGTTCTCAGCAGTTCGACAGTGCGGCGCTGCTCACGCCCGAACCCACCTCCTTTGCGCAATGCCCGCAGTTCTTTGCGAATGGAACTCCTCCGGCCATCACGCCCCGGCCACAGCTGCGCGAGCTTTGCTATGAAGCGTTTGCGATATTGCACTCCGGGGCGACGAAGACGCCAGTGTTTGTGGCCCAGCGGTTGAACCGCAGGCTCATCGAGGATGCCGATGAGAAACGGGCCAAACGGTTTTTTGCGGATGCGCGCTTGCCCAGTGGCGAACGGGCGGAGCTGGAGGACTACAAGAACTCTGGCTACAGCCGTGGGCACATGGCACCTGCGGGAGATATGCCAACGCCAACGGCCATGGCCCAGAGCTTCAGTTTGGCGAATATGGTCCCCCAGAATGCTCAGCACAACGGTGGCGCCTGGAACAAGATTGAGCAGGACACGCGGCACTATGTAAAGCGGGCCAAGGGGGATGTGTTTGTGATCACAGGTCCCGTTTTCACCGAGAGCAGTCCGCGCGTTGGAGACAACGGCGTGCGCGTGCCGACCTATCTCTACAAGCTGGTGTACGACGCGACGACACAGCGGGCATGGGCGCATTGGCAGGCGAACCGTGAGCGTGAGGTAGCTGGGCCACCGATCAGCTATCAGGAACTGGTCAAACGCACGGGGATTGAGTTCTTAAACAAAGGTGGTCAGCAGCGCTAAGCCCAGGCGCGACTATGTAGTTTAACGCAGCCAGAAGCTCTCATGCCACAGATGACAGGCTGCGTCCACACATGTACACATGTCTTGAATCCGTGAGAAAACGTCATATCCTCGAGGGTCGCAATTCTTCGATATCGGCCCACGAAGGGGCAAGCTGCGCTCCATGAAAACCCCCGCTGCTTTCACTCCTGCTGATTTCGAGAGGTCCGTCCACAGCGTGTGCCCGAGTTCCACACCGAACTTTGATCGACGTGAGTGTCCAGACAGGTTAGTTGGCCGCATTTCACAGCTAACTGATCTGAGGGACTGGAGTTCGGTGGCACAGGCACTGCCGGAAAGGTGCAGCGAAGTCCAATGCATCCTGCTCGTCTTGGAGTCACCCCACATCGATGAATACGGGTCCAGGCAGCCGTACACGCCCTGGCCCGCAAATGGGGTGACGGGGCGCCACATCCGCAAACGAGCCGGATTGCTCGTGCCTCCGTGTTGGAATAAGAACGAGACCCAGCTTTACTTGATCAACGCCATCCCCCTATCAATGCTCGCTCGGTCAGGCCACTCGCCTTTACAGGAGCAAAGTGTTCCGTGAGGCATGGGACAGCGGAGCGAGGGCGTACTTTCAGGAACGGCTCAAGCTGATTTACCGCCAAGGGGATCTTGTCGTGAACGCGTGCACAGTCGGGAAACCTGGGCCCTCATTGAGAGCGCTCGTCGAAGCCGCGATTGAAGAGGTGCTTCCCAATTCACTGCGCTCAAGGCGCGAGCACCCTTTCCGATGGATGAGCGATGAAGCAGTGCGTCGAACTTGGAAATGACACTCTGACCAGAGCAGGCTCCGCAAAGTCGGTGCAGAGTTGACCAAAAACTGTCCGTTAGACGCGTCTGGGGCTGAGTTACGGTGTTCTCGCACCAGACCGATTGCACAGTCAGTGCCCAAGTATCAAAGGGCCCCTGATAAGCCACTTGAACACCACTTCAGGCTCCGGGTGCGTTGGTTGCAACTTCCGCTCATCAACTTTGAAACTGTCACCAGACTGTCACCAGCCCCAAAATGGAAAAAAGCCCGCTATGTTTTAAATAGCAGGCTTTCTAATATCTACAATGTGTTGGTGGTAGGACGTACAAGATTCGAACTTGTGACCAACGGATTAAAAGTCCGCTGCTCTACCAACTGAGCTAACGTCCCGACCTGTTGCAGACAGCCGATTGATCAACTGCTGCAAAGCCTTGGATTATAGCGTCTTTTTGAGTGGTTTTTTCTGAATGCCAGCAGCGAGCTGATCGAGCACCCAGCCGGCGGCGCATTGGCCGAAGGTCGCGGTCACGGCCACGACGGAGCCGTAGCCGTGGCAATTCAGGGAGCCGTCGCCGTCGATGTTGCACGACGCATCGGGCGCGGCGACCGCCTCGCGGCTGAAGACGCAGGCGACTCCGATCTTCTTGCCGTCGCGCGGAGCGCGGTGCTCCTTGCGCAGCCGGTAGCGCACCTGGGCCAGCAGAGGGTCGTGCGTGGTGAGCGACAGGTCATCGATGTCGACCTTGTGCGCCTGGCGCTTGCCACCTGCTGCACCGACCACGATGTGCAGCCCTCCCGCATCGCGCGCCCAGGCGGCCATGGCGGTCTTGGCCTTGACCTGGTCGCAGGCATCGACCACGGCATCGACCGGATGCGGCAGCAGGCCGGGCCAATTCTCCGGGGTGGCGAAGTCATCCACACAATGGACGGTGCAGGCAGGGTTGATCTGCGCGATGCGCTGCTGCATCGCCACGACCTTGGCCTGGCCGACGGTGTCGGTCAGCGCGTGGATCTGGCGGTTGATGTTGGATTCGGCGACATGGTCCATGTCCACCAGGGTGATGTGCCCCACCCCGCTGCGCGCCAGGGCCTCGGCGGTCCACGACCCCACACCGCCGACGCCGATGACGGCCACATGGGCCTGGCGGATGCGGGCGGCACCCGCAACCCCGTACAGCCGCTCGAGCCCGCCGAAGCGCCGCGCGAGCTCTGCGGCAGACGCGGCGTCCGGCAAAGAGACCTCGACGGTCATTGCTACTTCAGGCGCGCGAGACGCTCTTTGGCCGCCATGGCGGCTTCAGACTGGGGATAGGCCTTCACCAGATCTTCCAGCGTCTTGCGGGCCGCACGGGTGTCCTTGAGCTCGATCTGGCAGTTGGCGATCGACAAGGCGGCTTCCGGCGCGCGCGCGTGGGTCGGCGCGTCTGCCAGCATCAACTTGAAGTTGTTGATGGATTCCTTGTAGTCGCGCGTCGCGTACTGGGCATTGCCGAGCCAGAAGCGGGCCGATGGCACAAAGCCGCTGCGAGGGTATTGCCGCACGAAGGCGGCAAAGGCGGCACTGGCGTCCGGAAACTTGCCCGATCGGAACACGGCCAGTGCGGCGTCGAAGTCCCGTTTTTCAGCCGGGTCGGCCTGGAATTCCTGGCCGTCCTGCGTCACCTTCACGGGCTCGAACTGCCGCAGGCGCTCGTCCACGCCCTGGGCGATGTCCTTTTGCCGCTTTTGCAGGTCGGCCGCATCACGCAGCAATTGCTCGTTCTGGCCGCGCAGCTTGGACTGCTCCACGCGCAGGGTCTCGATCTGCGTCTGCAGGTCGAGCAAACTGCGGCGCAGCTGGCTGTTGTCTTCGCCCAGCCTGCGCACCTCGTCCGAAGAACGCTGCTGGGCGGCCTGCAGGCCATCGACCCGCTGGCGCATCTCCAGGATGGCACGGCGTGCTTCATCGTCCTCGAAGAGTGCCGCATGGCTTGCCGGCACGAAGACCGCCAGCAAAGCGGCGGCAGCCAGCGCCTTGCGGGGAAAAGAAAAGGACAACGCGCGCATCAACGATAGGACAGTTCAGCGCGGCGGTTTTGCGCGTGCGCGTCTTCCGAGTTGCCCGCCGCTGCGGGCTTTTCCTTGCCGAAGCTCACCGCTTCGATCTGGTTGTCCGGCACGCCCAGCAGGCCCAGCGAACGGCGCACGGCTTCTGCACGCTTTTGGCCCAGTGCCAGGTTGTACTCACGGCCGCCGCGGTCGTCGGTGTGGCCTTCGATCATGACCTTGCGGTTGCCGCCGGACTTGATGAAGCGGGAGTGCGCTTCGATCAGCGACTGGAATTCAGGCTTGATCACGTAGCTGTCGTAGTCGAAATACACGATGCGGGCCACGCCCTGGGGGCCTGCCGCGTCACGCGCCGATTGGCCCAGGTCCACACCGGCCACACCGCTTTGCGCCGTGTTGCCGGAATTGGCGCCACTGTTGTTCGCGCCCATGGTCGAGGTAGCGTTCTTGTCTTCGACAGGCACATCATCCAGCTTCACACCGGAGCTGCAACCAGCCATGAGCGCGACGATGGAAAGGGCGAGGGTAAAGCGTTTGATCATCCAAAATTCTCCTGAAAACTTGATAACTGAAACTGAAAATTAGTTCACTGCTTTTGAAACGGACCCCAGTCCGGTTCGCGGATGTCGCCAGCCTGCCCTGCCAGTCGCGCCTTGATCTTGCCGTCGAGCGTGGTGGTCATGAGCGCTTCGCGGCCTTGCTGCTGGGTCGCGTAGACGATCAGGCGGCTGTTGGGCGCAAAGCTGGGGTTTTCATCGGCCGTCGAGTCCGTCACGGCATTCACCGTGCCGGTGGACAAATCCATGACGTGGAGCTTGAAGGCGCCGCCCACACGGGAGATGTAGGCCAACCACTTACCGTCAGGGCTCACGCTCGGCGAGATGTTGTAGGACCCGGTGAAGGTCACGCGCTCGGCGTTGCCGCCGGATGCGGTCACCTTGTAGATCTGCGGCGCACCGCCGCGGTCGCTCACGAAATAGATGCTGCGGCCGTCGCCCGAGTACACGGGCTCGGTGTCGATGCCCGCGCTTTGCATCAGACGGCGTGGCTCACCGCCGTTGGCGTCGATGGTGTACAGCTGGGAGCCGCCATCGCGGCTCAACGTGACCGCCAGCGAGCGGCCGTCCGGCGCCCAGGCCGGCGCACTGTTGGAGCCGCGGAAGTTGGCGATCAGGCGGCGGCGGCCCGATGCGACGTCGTGCACGTACACCACCGGCTTGCGCGACTCGAACGACACGTACGCCAGCTGGCCGCCATTGGGGGACCAGGCAGGCGAGATGATGGGCTCGGGGCTGGACAGGGCCGATTGCGAGTTTTCGCCATCGGCATCGGCCACCCACAGGCTGTAGCGCGGGCCGGTCTTGGTGACGTAGGCGATGCGCGTCGAGAAAATGCCGCGCTCACCGGTGAGCTTTTCGTAGATGAAGTCCGCGATGCGGTGGGCCACCAGGCGCAGGTCTCCCTGCGTGACGACGAAGCTCTGGCCACCCAGGTCCTGGCCCTTGACGACGTCCCACAGCCTAAAGCGGATGTCGAAACGGCCATCGAACAGCCGCGTGATGCTGCCGGTGGCCAGCGAATCGGCGCTTTTCTGGCGCCACAGGGCGACGTCCGGGCGGGCCGTTTCGTCCAGCGCGGCACCCGTGGCGTCGACGGCGCGGAACTGGCCGCTGCGCTCCAGGTCGGCCTGCACGATGGCAGCGATCTTCTGGGGTGCCTGCGCTTCGCCCCGGAACGGCGCTATGGCGATGGGCAACTGGGTGAGACCCACACCCGTGACCTCGACGCGAAACTGCGCAAGGGCCGGAACGGCGGGTGTGGCGATCAGCGCGGCCAGCACGTGGCGGCGCAGGGGGTGCGGCAGGGCCGCGGAAGGTTTTTGAGATGGGATTCGATCTGTGGTCATTGGCATCCAGCATTGGCCGAACAGGACATTGAACAGGCTCTGAGCAACCCCGAATGTTACACACAGCGGGAAAACCCCTGTGACAAACTGTGCGCCAGTCCTGCAAAGGGTGCTCATTTTTTTGACATGCAGCGCGGCGGCACACTGCGGCCGGCTGCAGGCACAAACGTAGAATCGGCCGCACATGCAAGCCACCAACCCAGGCGCCGCGCCCGCCCCAGCCCCCGTCGCCCCCCCTGCCAGCCTGACCACACGCCTTAAACGGTTATCCGTTTACTTTGGCAACCAGCGGCTGGCCTGGAGCCTGGCGATTGCGGCGACGCTCATCGGGGCCATCACCGAACCGCTCATACCCGCCCTGCTGCAGCCGCTGCTGGACCGGGGCTTCACCCAGGGCACCCTGCAGCTGTGGATGGTGCCGCTGGCCATTCTGGGGATCTTCTTCGTGCGGGGCCTGGCCCAGTTCGTCGGGCAGTACGCCCTGGCGCGCATCGCCAACGAAGGCATGCTGATACTGCGCCAGTCCTTGTTCGACCGCGTGCTTGCGGCCGAGATGGGCCTGTTCACGCGCCAGTCGGCCAGCGCGCTGTCCAACACCGTGGTGTACGAGGTGCAGACCGGCGCCACGCTGCTGGTGCAGGCGCTGATGGGGCTGTCGCGCGACGGCTTCACGCTGCTGGCCCTGCTGTTTTACCTGCTGTACCTCAACTGGCAGCTCACGCTGATCGTGGCGGTGGTGGTGCCCGGCGTGGCCTGGATCATGAAGACCCTGTCAAAACGGCTGTACCACCTGACCAAGAGCAGCCAGCAGGCCACGGACGAACTGGCCTATGTGGTGGAAGAAAACGTGCTGGCCCACCGCATGGTGCGCCTGCATGGCGCGCAAGAGGGCCAGGCGGAGCGTTTTGCAGGGCTGAGCGGCAGCCTGCGGCGCCTGGCCATCAAGTCCACCATCGCATCGGCCGCCATGACGCCCCTCACACAGCTGCTGGCAGCCGCCGCACTGTCGGTGGTGATCTGCATCGCGCTGTGGCAAAGCCGTGGCGCGGTGGACACCAAGGACGTCACGGTGGGCGGATTCGTGTCGTTCATCACGGCCATGCTGATGCTCATCGCGCCCATCCGGCGCCTGGCCGATGTCGCCAGCCCCGTCACGCGCGGCGTCGCCGCGCTGGAGAGGGGGTTGGCCCTCCTGGGCGATACGGGCGCCGAGAGTGGCGGCCAGTACCGCACCGACCGCGTGAAGGGCGAGCTGGCACTGAACCGCGTGTCCGTGTCTTTCGGGCCAGACCACGCGCCGGCCCTGGACCAGGTCAGCCTGCGGGTGGCTCCCGGTGAAATCGTGGCGCTGGTGGGGCCGTCGGGCGCGGGCAAGACCACGCTGGTCAACCTGCTGCCGCGGTTCGTGATGCCGTCGGCCGGCGAGATTCTGGTGGACGGGCAGCCGCTGCCCGACTGGGACCTGGGCTCGCTGCGTTCGCAGTTTGCGATGGTGAGCCAGGACGTGGTCATGTTCAACGACACCATTGCCGCGAACGTGGCGCTGGGCCACGCCGTGGACGAGCAGCGCGTGCTCGACTGCCTGGACGCCGCCAACCTGGCCGCCCACGTGGCCGCCCTGCCCCAGGGCATCCACACGGTGGTGGGCCACAACGCCACGCAGCTGTCGGGCGGGCAGCGCCAGCGGCTGGCCATTGCACGGGCGCTCTACAAGGACGCGCCGATCCTCATCCTGGACGAAGCCACATCGGCGCTGGACACCGAGTCGGAGCGTCTGGTGCAGGACGCGCTGCAACGCCTGATGCAGGGCCGGACCACGCTGGTGATTGCGCACCGCCTGTCCACCATCGAACATGCCGACCGCGTGGTGGTGATGGAGCGCGGCCGCATTGCCGAGCAGGGAACGCATGCCGAACTGATGGCGCAGGGCGGGCTCTACGCGCGCCTGCAGTCACGCCCGGCATCGGGTGAAGCCGCTCCGCTGGGCTGAGACGGCTGCGCAGAGAACGCGCACGCGTCAGAGGCGGCGGCGTGTGGAGTAGCACCGCACAACGTCCCAGGCAACGCTCCAGGGCATGAAGGGGCCGGTAGCCAGGGACCTCCGTCAGGAGGCGCCGCTCGATGCGGCCCTACTTCACCATTGCCCCCTGCCCTCCCCAACCCACCCTACCACTGGCCGCGATTGGGCTGCCGGCGCCGCAGCGCCTCCGCAATCTTCGCGGCCGAGTCCGTGCGGTTCACGCGCATCGCGAAGTCGGCCGCGGTCAGGCCCAGCTGGTTCTTGAGCGTAGGGTCTGCGCCTTCGTCCAGCAGCAGTTGCACCGACTCCAGGGACGCGTAGTGCGCCGCCATCATCAGCGGCGTGGTGCCGTTGGGCGATGCGGCGTCGATGTAGGCATGGTTCTCCAGCAGCAGCGCAATGATCTGGCGGTGTGCAGCCGAGCCGGCGGATGCCGCATAGTGCAGCGGCGCCCAGCCGGTCTTGTTCACGTCGGCATCACGGGCGATCAAGGCCTTGACGATGTCGACCTGGCCTTTGATGGCGGCCAGCATCAGCGGGCTTTCATCCTGCGCGTTGCGCACCTCGACCTTGATGTTGCGTGCCGCCATCAGCGCCGCGACGGCCTTGAGCGAGTCGCTCTGCAGCGCAATCAACAGGCCCGCCTGGCCCTTGGCGTCGCGCGTGTTCGGATCGAAGCCGCGGCGCAGCAGGGCCGTGATGGCATTGCCGTCGTCCCGCTGAATGGCCGAGAAGAAATCTTCGTAGGCCCCGGCCTGGGCCCAGGGGGCGAACAGGGCTGCAGCCAGACCCGCCAGCACCTTGCGGCGGTGCGTTCGTGTGGGGTTTGCGGCACCAGCAGCGGCTCCGGTGGTGATGGTGATGGTGATGTCGATGGCGGGCGATGCGCCGTCTGCGTGCACGTTCGTCATGCGGTGACCCCCTTGAACAAGGTTTCGAAATTGCGGCTGGTGGCCTCGGCCACCTCTTCCACCGCGATGCCCTTGGTCTGGGCCACCTGCTGGGCCACGTACGGCACATAGGCCGGGCTGTTGGTCTTGCCGCGGTGGGGCACGGGTGCCAGGTAGGGGCTGTCGGTCTCAATCAATGTGCGGTCCAGCGGCACATAGGCCACCACGTCGCGCAGCTCCTGCGCGGTCTTGAAGGTGACGATGCCCGAAAACGACAGGTAGTAGCCCAGGTCCAGCGCGGCGCGGGCCACCTGCATGGATTCGGTGAAGCAGTGGAACACGCCCCCGGCGATGTTCCCGGCGCCGTCCTCGCCCTCCTCCCGCAGGATGGCCAGCGTGTCGTCCGATGCGCTGCGGGTGTGGATCACCAACGGCTTGGCGCAGGTACGCGCTGCGCGGATGTGGTTGCGAAAACGGTCGCGCTGCCACTCCAGGTCGGCAATGCTGCGGCCGCCCTTGCGGTCTTCCATGCCGTAGTAGTCAAGACCCGTCTCGCCGATGGCCACCACGCGGGGCAGCGCGGCGCGGGTCAGCAGGTCCTGCACCGTTGGCTCCTGCACACCCTCGTTGTCGGGGTGCACACCCACCGTGCTCCAGAAGTTGTCGTGGGCCGTGGCCAGCGCGTGAACGCCCTCGAACTCCTCCAGCGTGGTGCAGATGCACAGGGCCCGGTCCACCTGCGCCTGGGCCATGGCCTGGCGAATGGCGGGCAACTGGCTCAGCAGTTCCGGAAAGTTGAGATGGCAGTGCGAGTCGGTGTACATGCGGTATCAGGAAAACGAAGCGATAACAAACGAGGCGGACCGGTGAGTTGCCGGGTAGCGCAACTGGTGCGACCACCCCGGCGCGCGTAAGTTCTGCCCCCAATAAAAATGCCGACACGCCTGCGCGGGTCGGCACCGGGCTCGGGGGCCGTGTCAGATGGTCTGGGTCGGACGGTCGGAGCCCAGGGCCGTGCCCAGAAGCTCTTCGATCTTGACCTTGAGCTGGCGCGACTTTTCGTCCCGGGGGAACTGGATGCCCACGCCCTGCGTGCGGTTGCCCGCAGCGCGGGCCGGCGTCACCCAGGCCACGCGGCCCGCCACGGGGTAGCGCTGCGTGTCGTCCGGCAGGGTCAGCAGCACGTACACATCATCGCCCAGCTTGTAGTCGCGCTGGGTGGGGACAAAAATGCCCCCTTCGGCAAAAAAGGGAATGTAGGCCGCATACAAAGCCGCCTTTTCCTTGATGGCCAGCTGCATGACGCTGGGGCGGGGTGCGGTGGAAGGACTGCTCATGGTTGGGTGCCTGGGGCTGGTTGCCTGGAGTGTAGGGTGTTTCGCGCCTGCGCCACAAGCGCCTCCAGCATGAGCCCTGCGTTGAACGGATGCTCTGCCGTGCGCGCCTCTTTGGCCAGCGCGCGCGACCAGCGGGTGAGCGCGCCCAGCGGCGGCACGGCCTTGGGCAGGTCGGCAGGCGCAAAGTAGCGTGGCGCGGCGCCCACGCTCGCGGCCATCAGGTCGTGGCAGAGCTTTTGCAGTGCATCGATGGCCTGGGCGGGCGCCCAGTCGCCCAGCGCGGTGACGTCGCCTTTGGCCATGGCCTGGGGCAGCGCAGACCACGCCTGCGGGCTGCGGCCGGACTGGGCCCATGCCAAGGCATCGTCGGGCCTGCCGCCTGCGGCGCGCAGGAAGGCCTTGGCCGCATCGTCGGCCACGCCCTGCCCGCGCAGCCACTGCAGCATCTCGGCCTCTGCGGGCCAGGCCATCGCGTGGCCCAGGCAGCGGCTGCGGATGGTGGGCAGCAGCTGGTGCGCTGCCTCGCTGGCCAGCACAAAGCGCACATCGCCCGGCGGCTCCTCCAGCGTCTTGAGCAGCGCGTTGGCCGTGATGTGGTTCATCTGCTCGGCCGGGTACACCAGCACGGCCTTGCCGCGGCCCCGTGCCGACGTGCGCTGCGAAAACTCCACCGCATCGCGCATGGCTTCCACGCGGATCTCGCGGCTGGGCTTGCGCTTCTTGTCGTCGATGTCGGCCTGCGCCTTTTCGGACAGCGGCCAGCCCAGCGCCATCATCTGCACCTCGGGCATCAGCACGCACAGGTCGGCATGCGTGCGCACCTCGATGGCGTGGCAGCTGCTGCACTGGCCACAGGCACCGTTCGGGCCGGGCGTGTCGCACAGCCAGGCGCGCACCATCTCCAGCCCGAGCGTGTACTGGCCCAGGCCCGACGGGCCCTGCAACAGCCAGGCATGGCCGCGCTGCGCCAGCAGGCTGGTGCGCTGGGCGGCGATCCAGGGGGCCAGTGCGGCGGATGGAGCGTCGGTGCTCATCGCGGGCCTCCTTGCGACGCCACCATGATCGCCAGCCACCCTTTGCGCACGAACACGCTGGTGAGCTGCTGCCACACGCGGTGGCGGTCCTGCGCGGCGTCCAGCCGGGCAAAGCGCTGCGGCGCAGCGGCTGCGCGGTCGGCATAGCCCTGCGATACGCGGCGGAAGAACTCGACGGGCTGGGACTCGAAACGGTCCGGAACGCGTGCACCCGCCAGGCGCTCTGCGGCCACTTCGGGGGCCAGATCGAACCACACGGTCAGATCCGGTTCGCGCATCAAACTGGCGTCTGGCGCAAGCCCCGTCTGCGCCAGGCGCTCCAAAGTCGATAGCACGCCCACATCGAAGCCACGGCCTGCGCCCTGATAGGCGAACGTGGCGTCGGTGAAGCGGTCGCACAGCACCACCTCACCCCGCGCAAGTGCAGGTTCGATCACATTGAGCAAATGGTCGCGGCGGGCGGCAAAGATGAGCAGCGACTCGGTCAGCGCGTCCATGGGGTCGGCCAGCACCATTTCGCGCAGCTTCTCGGCCAGCGGCGTGCCGCCGGGCTCGCGGCTCACGGTGACCGTGCGGCCCTGCGCGCGAAACGCGGTGGCGAGGCCCTCGATGTGCGACGACTTGCCCGCCCCGTCGATGCCTTCGAAGCTGATGAACAGGCCTTGGGTCATTGCCCGCCCCTCTGGTATCGGTTCACGGCGCGGTTGTGTTCTTCGAGCGACGCGCTGAAATGGCTGGTGCCGTCGCCCTTGGCCACGAAGTACAGCGCACGCGTGGCTTCGGGCTGCACCGCGGCCACCAGCGCGGCCTTGCCGGGCATGGCAATGGGGGTGGGCGGCAGGCCGGCGCGGGTGTAGGTGTTCCAGGGGGTGTCGGCCAACAGGTCGCGCTTGCGCAGGTTGCCGTCGAACTTCTCGCCCAGGCCGTAAATCACGGTGGGGTCGGTCTGCAGCAGCATGCCCACGCGCAGCCGGTTGGTGAACACGCCAGAAATCTGCCCCCGGTCGCTGGCGCGGCCGGTTTCCTTCTCGACGATGCTGGCCAGGACGAGCGCCTCGTCAGCCGACTTGAGCGGCGTGTCCGCCGCGCGCTGGGCCCAGGCGGCTTCGAGCTTGCGGTCCATGGCGTGCAGGGCGCGGCGCAGCAGGGCGATCTCGCCGGAGCCCTTGGCATAGGCGTACGTGTCGGGGAAGAACCGGCCTTCGGGCGCGACGCCCGGGCGACCCAGTTGCGCCATCAGGGCCTCGTCGCTCAAGGCCGCGGCGTCGTGCTTGAGCTGATCTTCCTTGGCCAGCGCCTGGCGCACCTGGCGCCAGTTCCAGCCCTCCACCAGGGTCAGTGCACGCAAAGACTCTTCACCGCGCACCAGCTTGTTGAGCAGGCTGCGCGGCGTGGTGCCGGGGGGGATTTCGTAGTTGCCGGCCTTCATGGCACGGTCCTGGCCCGAGAAGCGGAACCACGCGTACAGCAACCGGGCATCGGTCTGCGCACCCGCGGCCACCACATCACGGGCGATGCCGCGCGGCGTGGTGCCGGGCTCGATGGCCAGCTCCAGCGGCTCGCTGCCCATGGCAAGAGGCTGGTGCAGCCACCAGAAGGCGGCGCCACCGGCACCGATGAGAACCACCAAGATCAAAGCAAGTAGACGTCGCACAACCCTGATGAATGTATGTGTAGAACCGGGCATCATAATTCAGCGATGACCCACCCTCTGAACGGCATTGCCCCTCTGTCCCACCTGGGCGTGATTCGTGTCGCAGGCGACGACGCCGCCAAGTTCCTGCACGGCCAGCTCACCCAGGATTTCGCCCTGCTGGGCAACGACCAGGCTCGCCTCGCGGCCTTTCTGTCGGCCAAGGGCCGCATGCAGGCCACCTTCATCGGCTTCAAACGCAGCGACACCGAGATCCTGCTGCTGTGCAGCCCCGACCTGCTGCCGCCCACCCTCAAACGCCTGTCGATGTTCGTGCTGCGCGCCAAGGCCAAGCTGACGGATGCGACGGCCGACTTCGCGCTGTACGGCCTGGCGGGCGATGCTGTCACGGCCCTGCCCCAGGGCGCGCAACCCGCCTGGACCAAGGCGGACGTGGGCGCCGCGTCGGTGGTGCACCTGTACCCCGCCGACGGCCAGCCCCGCGCGCTGTGGGTGGCGCCGGTGGCCGACCCTGCGCCCACGGGCACAGCCATCGACCCGGCCGTGTGGGCCTGGGGCGAGGTCCGAAGTGGCGTCGCAACGTTGACCACCCCGGTGGTCGAAGCCTTTGTGCCGCAGATGCTGAACTACGAATCCGTGGGCGGCGTGAACTTCAAGAAGGGCTGCTACCCCGGCCAGGAAGTGGTGGCGCGCAGCCAGTTCCGCGGCACGCTGAAGCGCCGGGCTTACGTGGCCCACGCTGCCGATGAAGTGGCCGTCGGGGCCGAGGTGTTCAGCACCAACGACCTGGAGCAGCCGTGCGGCACGGTGGTGCAGGTCGCGGCAGCACCGTTGGGGGGTTTCGACGCCATCGTGTCGCTGCAGATCGCAGCCGCCCAGGACAGTCTGCAAGTGGGCGCTGCGGACGGAGTGGCGCTGTCTTTGCAGCCCCTGCCTTACGCACTGCTCGACGATATTTAAGTGAAAAGTGGCTCTACCGCTTGCCTGTCGAGCGGTAGCAGCTCATATTTTTATAGCATCCACAGGCACCGCACCCAGCCGTGACACGGCCGTGCCCATGCGGGGCACTACAGCCGCTGGGCCATGGCAATGTGCGCAATGCCGGCTTCTTCATACGGATCGCCCACCACGGTGAACCCGGCGCGGCGGTAAAACCCTTCGGCGCTGCGCTGAGCGTGCAGTTGCACCTCAGTGTCGCCCCGCGCTTTGGCCGCGCCCACCAGGGCATTGAGCAGTTGCCGGCCCCAGCGTCCACCGCGCACGGACCGGTCCACCGCCATGCGGCCGATGCGGCCGACGCCGGGCTCGGGCTGCAGCAGGCGCCCTGCGGCTATCGGCATGCCCAGGCGGTTGTAGAGCACTGCGTGGCGCGCCGAGATATCGAGCGCATCGGCCTCGATCTCGGCCGGAATGCCCTGCTCGCGCACGAACACATCGGTGCGCACGCGGCCCGCGTCGCGGCCCAGCGTGTTCCAGTCGCCGGTCTTGACTTCGGCCATGTCGTGGCCGGCCTCGAAGCTGTCGAAGATGGCGCGCAGCGCGGGCGGCACGGGCCGCGAGGTCTGCGTGGCCGGGTCTGCGAACACATAGACCAGCTCGGCCGAGATCAGCAGCCGGTCGCCGCTGAAAATGCCCGCCTGGAACAGGCACGACGAGGTGCCGATGCGCGCGCATTTGAGGCCCACCTCCAGCGTGTCGTCGAGCCGCGCCGACGCGTGGTATTCCACTGTCGCCTTCTTCACGTACATTTCGCCGCCCAGGGCGTGCATGCTGCTCTCGTAAGGCAGCCCCAGCGCCCGCCAGTAGTCGGACATGGCGGTGTCGATGTACATCAGGTAGTGGGCGTTGAACACGATCTTTTGCATGTCCACCTCGGCCCAGCGCACGCGCAGGCGGTGGAACAGTCGGAAATCACTGCGTTGCATGGTGTCGTTGTCTCCAAGGATTGTTGTGAGGGGTCAGTCCAGGCCGAAGGCACTGCGCAGTGCGCGCGCCGCATCGGCATGGGCCTGGCGCGCCTCGGGGATGGCGCGGCCCATCTTGATGAATTCGTGCGTCACGCCGCGGTAGATCTCCAGGTCTACCGGCACGCCCGCCAGGCGCAGCTTGTCGGCATAGTCCACGCCTTCGTCCACCAGCGGGTCGCACTCGGCCAGGCCCACCCAGGCGGGCGCCACGCCATCCACATCGGGCGCGAGCAGCGGTGCAAAGCGCCAGTCCTCGCGCTCGGCGCGGCTTTGCACGTAGTGGCCGAAGAACCAGCTGATGGCGGGTTCTTCCAGCACCAGGCCGCGTGCAAACGTGGTGTGCGACGGCGTGTCCTGGTGCGCGGCGCAGCCGGGGTAGAACAGCATCTGCAGTGCCAGCGGCAGGCCCGCATCGCGCGCCAGGATGGCGTTCACCGCGGCGAGCGTGCCGCCCGCGCTGTCGCCGCCCACGGCCAGGCGGGCGGTGTCTGCGCCCCACATGGCCCCATTGCCAGCCAGCCAGGCCAGCGCATCCCAGGCGTCGTTGCTGGCCACCGGAAAGCGGTATTCGGGCGCCAGCCGGTAGTCCAGCGACACCACCATGCACCCGGCCAGCCGCGCGAGTTCACGGCACAGGATGTCGTGAGTGGCGATGTTGCCGATGGTGAAGCCCCCGCCGTGCGTGTACAGCAGCAGCGGCAGGCCCGCGTCCGTGCTGGGGGCGTACAGCCGCACGGGCAACGCATACCCGTCGCGGGCCGGGATGGTCAGGTCTTCGACGCGTGCCAACTGGGCCTTGGGCACCTCCAGCACGTCGGCACCGGCCTGGTAGGCCACGCGGGCATCCTGGGGCGATCGGGTGTGCAGCGGCGCGTGCCCGGCGCGGGCCATGCGCTCGAGCACGCTGCGCATCTGGGGGGTCAGGCGGGTGTGGTGGATGTTCAGGTCAGCGGTCAATGGGAAATCTCTGGCAAAGCCGCGCCCTCCCCCGCACGGGCGGGGCGCGGGCGCATGCAGGGTGTCTTGTTTTACTTGAAGCTCAGGCGCACAGGCGCGGCACCCGGCAGGCCGTCGTAGGTGGCCGTGACCGACAGGCCGGCCTTGGGCGGCAGCAGCGGCGAGAAAGAGCCCAGGCTGATGAGGTCGCCCGGCTGCATGGTCAGGCCCTCTTGCTGCAGCGCGCCGGCCAGCCACACGACGGCATTGAGCGGGTGCTCCAGAATGTCGCTGCCCTTGCCGCCGCCCAGGCGCGCGCCGCTGGCGTCGGTGAGCGACACGTTCATGTCGGCCAGCGCCTGCAGCATCGCAAAGCGCTCGCCCCGGTAGGCGGGCACCGGCAGCGGCGTGCCGGCCACGCCCAGCCGCGCGCCCACATTGATGGCGCTCACGCCTGCGCCGTTCAGCTTGGGCGGTGCCTGCACCAGCAGGTCGGGCAGTTCGATGAAGGGGATGACCTGGTCCACCGCGTCGAGCACCTCCATGGGCGTCTTCGCGTGGTTGATGGCGGCGCTTTTCACGCGCACTAGCATGTCAGCTTCATACAGCGGGCGGGCACCGAAGGCCGCGTCCACCGAGGCACCGCTTGGCAGGATCATGCCTTCGTAGAGCTTGCCCCACACGGGCTTGTCGGTATTGAAGCGCTTTTGCACCGCCGGGTTGGTGAGCCCGGCCTTGTAGCCCACCACCTTGCCCAGCCGCTGCGCCAGCAGCTGGTTGACCTTGCCGCGGGTGCAGGCGCCGTCGGCATCGGACAGGTTCTCCAGGTTTGCGGCGGGCGTCTTGGCCAGGTAGTTGGCGACGAGTTCCGAGGCCTGCGCATCGGTCAGGCATTCGGCCTGGGCGACTGTCGCAAAAGCGACGGACGCGCCCGCTAGAGCGAGGGAAATGAGGGTTTGCTGAGTGGTCATCGGTGTCTCCGGGTTGTAGAGTGCCTGGAACCTGTCCGGCGCCTGCACTCCACGCTCCTCGCAGAGCGGCCCCGCGCACAGCGCAGTGGCCGACTCCGTCTCGCTTCGCAGGCACGGCAACGGACAGCTTCAGCGATCCATCGTAAACGTAACTTCTGCAACCACCATGGCTTTCATCTACTACGTCACCCAGATCCAGTTCGAGTTCGGCGCCGTCCAGTTGCTCAAGCAGGAGTGCGAGCGCGTGGGCATCACGCGCCCGCTGGTGGTTACTGACCCTGGCGTAAAGGCCGCGGGCGTGCTGCAAAAGGCGCTGGATGCGCTGACCGGCCTGCCCGTGGCGGTGTTCGACCAGACCCCCGCCAACCCCACCGAGGCCGCCGTGCGGGCTGCGGTGGAGGTGTACAAGGCCCACGACTGCGACGGCCTGATCGCGGTGGGCGGCGGCTCGGCCATCGACTGCGCCAAGGGCATCGCGATTGCTGCCACGCACGAGGGGCCGCTGACGCACTACGCCACCATCGAGGGCGGCTCGCCGCGCATCACCGACCGCGCCGCGCCGCTGATCGCCGTGCCCACCACCAGCGGCACGGGCAGCGAGGTGGCCCGCGGCGCGATCATCATCGTGGACGACCACCGCAAGCTCGGTTTTCACTCCTGGAACCTGGTGCCCAAGACCGCCATCTGCGACCCCGAGCTGACGCTGGGCCTGCCCCCTGCCCTGACCGCTGCCACCGGCATGGATGCGATTGCGCACTGCATGGAAACCTTCATGTCCGCTGCGTTCAACCCGCCGGCCGACGGCATCGCGCTGGACGGCCTCACCCGCGGCTGGGCCCACATCGAGCCCGCCACCAAGAATGGCAGCGACCGCGACGCGCGCCTGCAGATGATGAGCGCCAGCATGCAGGGCGCGATGGCCTTCCAGAAAGGCCTGGGCGCGGTGCACTCGCTGAGCCACAGCCTGGGCGGCGTGAACCCGCGACTGCACCACGGCACGCTCAACGCCATGTTCCTGCCGGCCGTGGTGCGCTTCAATGCGGGCGCCGAGTCGGTGCAAAAGGACAGGCGCCTGGAGCGCATGGCCCACGCCATGGGGCTGGCAGCCGCGGGCGACATCCCCGAAGCCATCCGCGACATGAACGCCCGCCTGGGCCTGCCCACGGGCCTGGCCGCCCTGGGCGTGACCGAGGCGCTGTTCGACGACATCATCAAGGGTGCGATGGCCGACCACTGCCACAAGACCAACCCGCGCGTGGCCACGCCCGAGGAATACCGCGACATCCTGGCCCAGTCGATGTGACCGGCCAGGCGGCGCAGCCCAGCGGCTGCGTCCGCGCTCCATCAGCGCCCCAACCCCCATCAACGCCATCCGCCCGAGCACGGGCGATCACGGCGATCACCGCCATCGCTCTGCGGACTCGAACCCACCGCCTCTCAACGCACGCTGAGCGCGCGCATTGCGCTGGTGCGGGGTGCTGCCCGTGCCGACGAGATCCAATACTCACGAAAACTCACACCATCGCACGCTCCGCGTGCGCCCTGCCCGCACGAAGCGCTAGACTCGCCCACAAAGAATTAATTAATTAACAATTTTTTACCCTTCGGGTTTTGGGGAAGGCCACACACGATGCGCACCGGAAAACTCAGCAACTGGCTCTGGCGGGGCACGTATCCCCGCCTGTACGTGCCCATCGTGCTGATCATCCTGGTGGTCACCGCCGTGCGCTACCACTACCTGCTGTCCACGGAGACGGCCGAGGCCAGCCGCCACGCCACCAGCGAGCTGCGCCGCATGGGCGACTCGCTGCTGCCCGCCCTGTCGGCGCTGCCGCCAGGCGACGCGGAGGGCGCGGCCATCGTCCTCAGGGAAAGCCTGGCGACTGCGGCGGCCGTGCAATCCCTGCAATGGACCGTGGGCAGCCAGCCGGCGGTGCAGGTGGCCAGCGCCCGCCCAGCCCCCCTCGCGCCCGACTGGTTCGCTCGCTGGACAGATATCGGGCCGCTGGTGCAGCAGTTCGGGCAGAACACCCTGACGGGACAACCCGGGCGCCTGACGGTGTCGCTGCACACCGAGCCGCTGGTGGGCCAGATCTGGAAAACGGTCCTGGTGCAGCTGCGCATCTCGGCGCTGAACATCTTCACCATCTTCTTTCTGCTGACGCTGCTGCTGCGCGCCAACGCACGCATGCTGCGCCGTCTGGCCGAGGCCACCGACGCGTTTCGCCAAGGCCGTCTGGACACCCGCATGGACGTGACCGGCACGCTCGAATCACGCGCCATGGCCGCCACCTTCAACGACATGGCGGGCAAGGTGCAGTCGCTGGTGCTGTCGCTGCGCGAAACCCAGCACCTGCAAAGCGAGCAGCTGCACTTCACGCGCCAGCTCATCGACGCCCTGCCCCTGCCGGTGTTCGTGCGCGACCCCAAGGGCGCCTACCTGGATGTGAACCGCGCCTGGCAGCGGCTCTTCCAGCCCCGGGCGGACCTGGCGCACCCCGCGCCGCCCAGCACCTTCTACCCGCCGGAGCTCTCGCCCGAGCGCTCGGCCCAGATCGCGATGGCGCAGGACAACGAGATCCGCATCCGCCCGGCCAACCACCACCCGCCGCGGGACATGGCCTACTACGAGGCGCCGTTCACCACCACCAGCGGCGAGCTGGCGGGCACCATCGGCACGCTGGTGGATGTGACCGAGCGCAAGCGCGCGCAAGAGGCCCTGCGGGCCGAAAAAGAGCGTGCCGAAGTCACCCTTGCGTCCATCGGCGACGGCGTGATCACCACCGACCTGGCCGGCTGCATCGAAACCATCAACGAGGCCGCGCAGCTCATGACCGGCTTCAACGCCGACCAGGCCACGGGCCGGCAGCTCGACACCGTGTTCCGGCTGTACGAAGACCCGGCCAGCCGCAATGCCAACGCGGCCGCGGAGCGCGACACCGTGCCCGGCGCGCTGCAGCAGGCCACGCACGAATTGCTGATCCACCGCTCCGGCGAGCGCTACGCCATCGAATACACCGCCTCGGCCATCCGCAAGGGCGACGGCATGGCCGTGGGCTGCGTGCTGGTGTTCCGCGACGTGACCGAAACCCGCAACCTGCGCCACCAGATCTCCTGGCACGCGCGGCACGACGCGCTCACGGGCCTGTACAACCGCGCCGCGCTGGCCGAGCGGCTGACCCACGCGATCTTCGTGGCCCGGCAAAAGGGTCTGCTGCTGGCCGTGTGCATGCTCGACCTGGACCACTTCCAGGCCGTGAACGACGCCCACGGCAACCGCGTGGGCGACCGGCTGCTGAAAGAAACCGCCCGCCGCCTGGGTGCCTTCATCACGCCGCAGGATGCGGTGGCGCGCATGGGCGGCGACGAGTTCGTGCTGCTGCTGGGCGAGCAGGCCTACGTGCCGGCGGTCGAATCCCGCGTGCGCGTGCTGATGCAGCAGCTGGCAGCGCCGTACGCCATCGACGACCGCGTGATCACCACCACCGTGAGCGTGGGCGTGGCGGTGTTCCCGCAGGACGACGCCAACCCCGACACCCTGCTGCGCCATGCCGACCAGGCCATGTGCCAGGCCAAGAGTTTCGGGCGCAACCAGATGCACGTGTTCGACGTGCAGCTCGACCATGCCGTGCAGACCCAGCACACCCGCCAGACCCGCGTGGCCCGGGCGCTGCACGCGGGCGAGCTGGTGCTGCACTACCAGCCCAAGGTCCACCTGCGCACCGGCGAGATCCTGGGCCTGGAGGCCCTGCTGCGCTGGCAGCACCCCGAGCAAGGCCTGCTGGGCCCGCAGCATGTGCTGCCACTCATCGAGGACGCGGAGCTAGAGGTGGAGCTGGGCGAATGGGTGCTGCGCCAGGCGCTGACCCAGATGCGCCACTGGACCGATGCCGGCATGCTCTGGGAGGTCAGCGTGAACATCTCCGCGCGGCACTTCCACCGGCCCAACTTCGTCGAGCGCCTGAAAGACATCCTGCACACCTGCCCCGAGGTGTCGCCCACCCGGCTGGAGCTGGAGATCCTCGAATCCGCCGCGCTGGAAGACATGCAGTACATGCGCCACATGATGCAAAGCTGCCAGGCGCTCGGCGTGCGCTTTGCGCTGGACGACTTCGGCACCGGTTTCTCATCGCTGTCGTACCTGAAAAGCTTGCCGGCCGAGACGATCAAGATCGACCAGTCGTTCGTGCGCGGCATCCTCGACGACGAGGACGACCTCACGCTGGTGTGCGCCATCGTCGCGCTGGCAGCGGCCTTCCAGCGCCATGCGGTGGCTGAAGGTGTGGAGACCGCCGAGCAGGCGGCCCGGCTGCTGGAGCTGGGCTGCGAGCGTGCCCAGGGCTTCGGCATTGCACGGCCCATGCCGGCGCATGAGGTGTTGGATTGGGCGGCCCAGCGAAAGGCTGCGAGAACATCCATTGCACCGGTGTACCGCTAGGGAATCTCTGCGCGAATCATCGCGCCGTGTGCATCTGCGGTCTCGGGGGGCCTGCG
>NZ_CAXUPO020000014.1:0-148202 GCF_964252695.1 Acidovorax sp. LjRoot117
GCTGGCATCGAGCCTTCGGTGGGCAGCAAGGGCGACAGCTGCGACAACGCCCTGGCCGAGACCATCAACGGCCTGTACAAGGCCGAACTGATTCACCGCCGGGCTCCATGGAAAACCAAGGAAGCAGTCGAGTTCGCCACGCTCGAATGGATATCGTGGTTCAACCACCATCGCCTGCTCGAACCCATCGGGTACATCCCGCCTGCTGAGGCTGAGGCAAACTACTACCGGCAACTCGCCAGTCAGGCCACGGTGGAAGTGGGCTGACTTAAACCAAACAGCCTCCGCGAAACCCGGGGCGATTCAATTGCGGTGGTGGGGGAGGGCCGGCAGTACGCAGTGCATGCGGACCACCTGAACACCCCGCGGAGGCTGACGCAGGAGGACACAGGGTGGCCTGGGCGCTAGCCGCCCTCGGTGGGCAGCCCGTTTTCATCCCACTCGGGCAGGCCGCCGCGCAGCCAGTACACCGAGGTGAAGCCCTTGCCCGCCGCCACCTTGGCGGCCTTGTACGACTTCCAGCACTCGGCGCCGTTGCAGGCAAAGATCACCGGTTTGCCCTTGTCCAGCTGCGGGACCTTGTCCAGTGCGGCAAAGTCGTCCTGCGCGGCGTTGAAGGCCACATCCTTGAGGCTTTTTTCCACATAGGCTGCAAACACTGCGCCGCGGATGCGCTTGGCCTTGTATTCCTTTTCGGTGCGGGTGTCGACCAGCGTGGCACCGCGCGCCAGCAGGTCGCGCGCCTCCTTGGCGCTCACGCGGTTCACGCCCGGCAGGCTGCTGGGGGTGAACAGGCCCAGCTCGGCCAGGCGCTTGTACTCGGTGCCCTCGGGCCGCACCGCCACGGCCGGCAGGCCTGCGGTGGTGGACGAGGTGCCGAACCACTGCGCCAGCTTGTTGCGCGTCTCGGCGGGCAGGTCCTTCTTCACGACCACCGAGAAGCCGCCGGGCACCGGCTGCGAGGTGGCGAGCACGCGGGCCGTCTTGGGGTGGGCGGCCGACCATTCGGCCCATTCGTCCTCGCGCACCACGGTCGCGTCGGCGGAGCCCAGGGTCAGCGCGGTCAGGCCCGCCTGGGGGAATTTTTCGTACTGCACGCTGCGCAGGTCCTGGAACGACAGCCCGGCCTCGTTGAGCATGCCGCGCGCCATGTAGGTGTAGACCGAGTCCTGCTGCGGCAGGTACAGGCGGCGGCCCTTCATGGCCGCCACGGCGTCGACCTGCTGCACGCCCACCAGCAGGTACTTGTCGGATTTTTGCGTGGCACCCACCAGCTCGTAGCCGCGCTGCAGGGCCGACGCGGCCACCTGGGGCGGCCCGATGAAGATGTCGAAGCCCGCACTGCGCGTGGCGCGCATCACATCGGACAGGTCTTCGCTGGTGGTCACCGTGACGGCCTGGCCGGCGGCCTTGGCCAGCCCGGACTCGGCCGCGCTGCGCAGGATGGTGTTCGCCGCCTTCTTGGCGGTGGGCTCCACGGCCACCAGTGCCGTGAGCTGCGCCTGGGCGCCGAATGCAGCGGTGGCCAGCAGCCAGGCCGCACAGAGCTTGCTGGTCCCGATCGATCTTCGCCCGTGGTTCATGGCGCCCTCTCCTTTCCTTGGAAAGGCCAATATGCCTCAGGCCATCTCGGGATGCACGAATGTTTCCATATGCTTATTACTATTACATCTTTTGACAATGTATCGGATGGATGGGGTGGGGTTTCGGCGCACAGAATGCGGCTTCCATCCGCAAAGGCCCGCAGCAGGAGGCGTGCGCTCCCCGCCATGTGTGTTGCTGTTTGTGTTGTTCGACTTACAACTTCCCGGAGACCGAACCCATGAAAGATTCCATGACCCTTCCGCGCCGGCACCTGCTGGCCGGGAGTGCCGCCGCCCTGAGTGCACTGGGCCTTGCCGGCTGGAGCGGGCGTGCCGCAGCCCAGGCTGCGGCCCCCAAGCCCTTGCCGGCTTACGCGGGGTGGAAGTCTTCCGACGCGTTGATCGTGCACAGCAGCAGCACGCTGGAGACCAAGCGCTCCGCGTTCGGCACCAGCGTGATCACGCCGTCGAACCAGCTGTACGTGCGCAACAACCTGCCCGCGCCCGACGCGGCCATCCTGAACGACCGCGACGCCTGGACCGTGGCCTTTGAAGGGGTGAAGAACCCGCGCAGCCTCACGCTGGCCGAGCTCAAGACCCTGGGCGTGGAGACCGTGGCCACCGTGCTGCAGTGCTCGGGCAACGGGCGCGGCTTCTTCCCCAGCAAGCCCAGCGGCACGCCCTGGGCCGTGGGCGCTGCAGGCTGCGTGGTGTGGAGCGGCGTGCCGCTGCGCAACGTGGTGGCCGCCCTGGGCGGGCTGGCCGATGGCGCGGTGTACCTCACCGGCACGGGCGGCGAGAAGCTGCCCGAGGGCGTGGACCCGCTGTCGGTGGTGGTGGAGCGATCGGTGCCCGTCAAGGCGACCGACGACGCGCTGCTGGCCTGGGAGATGAACGGAGAGCCCATCTCGCTGGCCCACGGCGGCCCGCTGCGGCTGGTGGTGCCGGGCTACCAGGGCGTGAACAACATCAAGTACGTGCAGCGCGTGGCGTTCACCAGCGCCCAGTCGCAAGCGCGCATCATGTCGCACGGCTACCGCATGTCGCCCCCCGGCACCAAGGCCGCGCCCGACCAGCCCTCGGTGTGGGAGATGGGCGTGAAGTCCTGGATCAACGGCCCGCTGCCCGAGAAGGGCACGCTCAAGGCCGGGCTGGTGCAGGTGCACGGCGTGGCCTTCGGCGGCACGCAGGCCGTCAAGGGCGTGGAAGTGTCGGTGGACGGCGGCAAGACCTGGCAGGCCGCGCGCCTCATCGGCCCCGACCTGGGCAAGTTCGCCTGGCGCCAGTTCGTGCTGCCCGTGCAACTGGGCGCGGGCACCCATGTGCTGGCCAGCCGCGCCACCGACGCGGCGGGCACGGTGCAGGCCGAGCAGCGCGACGAGAACGTGGGCGGCTACAACAACGCCAGCTGGCGCGACCACGCCGTGACCATCACGGCAGCATGATGGGGCGCCTGTTTGCGACGCTGGCTGTAGCCTTGCCCTTAGGGCTGGGGGCGGGCGCCGGCTGGGCCGCCGATGCCGCCGAGCTGGCGCGCGGCAAGGAGCTCTTCACCAAGATCCAGCCCGCCTGCGCCGTGTGCCACACGCTGCAGGCCGCGGGTGCCGAAGGCCAGGTGGGCCCGGTGCTCGACGAGCTCAAGCCCGATGCGCCGCGCGTGCTTCGGGCGCTGAAGGCGGGCATCGGTGTCATGCCTTCGTATGCCGAGCGCATGAGCGAGAAGGACATGAAGGCGGTGGCGAGCTTCGTGGCGCACGCCACCGGGGCTGCCAAGTAGACGAGGCGCGACGGCATTCGGTTGCCGCCCTCGGTGCTTTTCACCGCCGTGCAAGGCAACCGCGCGACCTCACGGGGCCGCGCGGCGTGGTCATGCTGTGCCCTAGCCGTGCTCAGGCCGTGGTGCGCGTCGGCAGCAGCGCCGCAGGGCGAGGGCTGCGCTCCAGTCCCTGAAAGTCGAAGTCCACCTGCGGCACCCGCCCGCTCACGATGTCGGCCAGCGCCTGGCCCGAGCCGCAGGCGTGCGTCCAGCCCAGCGTGCCGTGGCCGGTGTTGAGGAACAGGTTGGCGAGCTTCGTCTTGCCGATCAGCGGCACGTTGCTCGGCGTGGCGGGGCGCAGGCCGGTCCAGAACTGCGCCTGGCTGGCGTCGCCCGCACCGGGAAAAAGCTGCTCCACGCGCCGCACGATGGCGTCGCAGCGAACTTGGTTCAGGTGGCGGTCGTAGCCGTTCAACTCCGCCGTGCCTGCGATGCGCAGCCGGTCGCCCTGCGCGCTGGTGTAGCGCGAGAACACGAGCTTGAACTCGTCGTCCGTCAGGCTCACCTGGTGGGCCCGGGCCGCGTCCTTCACCGGCATGGTCACCGAATAGCCCTTGGCCGGGTAGATCGGCAGGCGAATGCCCAGCGGCTGCGCGAGCAGCGGGCTGAACGAGCCCATGGCCAGCACGAAGGCATCGCCCTGCACGCGCTCGAAGCGGCCCTCGGGCGTGGTCACCTCCACATGGTCGATGCGCCCCCCGGCCTCGCGCAGCGCGGTGATGTGGTGGCCCAGCCGGAACTGCACGCCCGCCGCCTCGCAGAGGGCGGCCAGCGCGCGCGTGAACTGGTTCGCGTCGCCCGATTCATCCTCGGCGGTGAAGGTGGCGCCCGCGAGCTGTGGGCGGATGTGGGCCAAGGCCGGCTCGATGCGCACGGCCTCGTCGGCGCTGATGACCTGGCGCTCGCAGCCCAGGGCGCGCATCTGCTCCGCGGGGGCCAGGGCGCCGTCGAACTCCTTGGCGTTGGTGTAGAAGTGCAGGATGCCCTGGGTGCGCTGGTCGTACTGGATGCCGGTGGCCGCGCGCAGCTGCTGCAGCACGCTGCGGCTGTAGGTGCCCAGGCTCACGATCTGCTCGATGTTGTGGCGCGTGCGCGCCGGCGTGCAGTTGCGCAGAAAGGCCAGGCCCCAGAGCCACTGGCGCATGTCGGCGCGCAGGCGGAACAGCAGCGGCGCGTCTTCCTGGCCCAGCCACTGCAGCACCTTGAGCGGTGCGCTCGGGTTGGCCCAGGGCTCGGCGTGGCTCACCGAGATCTGCCCGCCGTTGGCAAAGCTGGTCTCGGCGCCGGGCGCGCCCTGGCGGTCGATGACGGTCACGTCGTGGCCGAGTTGCGAGAGGAAGTAAGCCGAAGTCACGCCGAGCAAGCCGGCGCCAAGAACGATCACGCGCATGGTTCAGAACCTTTTGAAGGTCTACCGCCTGCCAGGCGTGCGCTACCAGCTATGAATTCAATAGCAATGCAGCTGGCGCACGTCTGCCAGGCTGCCGCTCCCCCTGTCCTTGGTACCTGAGAGATTCACCGCCGCGCCCACATGGCGTGCGGTTTGCTCCTTCGGTGCGCCACCACGCCGATAAGGGGTGGGGCGGCTCTCCAGACGGCTTTGATGAATGGGCAGTACGGGACCTGAGCGTGTATGGGAGTTTGCGCCTTCGGTGCAGCAGCGGGTGGTGCCCGCCGTGCTCTCCTGCTGGGCGGATTCTAGGCGCGGCCTCGCACCCGTGGCCGCGCCGCAGGCGCTAATGCACCGCAACGTTTGCTGATGCAACAGGCCGCTGAAGCCGGCCCGAAGCGGTTCAGGCGCCCTGCGGGAAGACGGCCTCGCCCAGGTTGAGCATGAGGCGGTTGGCCCAGGCGAACAGGGCGCTGGCGTGAAGCGCATCCAGAATCTCCAGGTCCGACAGGCCCGCCGCGCGCAGCGGCTGCAGGTGCTGCGCACCGAAGGTGCCGGGGCTGCGGGTGAGTGCCAGCGCGGCCTGCACGATGGCGCGCTCGCGGGCGTTGGTGCCCGCCTGGTCGGGGTCGGCAAAGATCTGCGCCATCACGTCGTTGCGCCGCGCCAGTTGCTCGAAGCGCTGGGCATGCACCGAGGCGCAGTACACGCAGCCATTGGCGCGCGACACCGCCGTGCTGGCCACCTCGCGCTCAGCGCGGGAGAGGCCGCCGGGCGCGTACATGATGGCGTTGAAGGCCTGCGAGCGCTCCGACAGCACACGGGCTTGGTGCACCAGCAGCAGGTAAAAATCCGAGCTGCGCGCCTTGGGGTGGCTCAGGTCCAGCACCGCCTGCTGCTCGGGCGTGGCGATGGCGGGGTCCACCACCTCCAGCCACGAAGCCCAGCCCAGCGTCTCGCTGGTGTAGCCGTTCAAACGCAGCGGCTCGCCGGGTGCGGGCAGGTTGGCAGGGTGCACGAAGGGCGCGGCCTCGGCGGTGTCCGGTGCGGGCGGCGCATCGCCTTCGCCACCCAGCGCGTCCAGCGCCGCCAAGCCCGCCACCAAGCGCAGCTGGTACGTCACGAAACCGATGAGCTGCGCCAGCAGCACCGTGTCCGGCACCGACAGGCCGGCGGCGGGCAGTGCCAGCAGGGCGGCGCGGTCGCTGCGGTCCGGGTGGGTGGCGAGCGTGCGGGTGAACTGGGCCACGGCCTGCAGGCGCGCGTCGGCGGGGGTGCTGCCGGGGTGTTGCAGCAATTCCTGCAGTGGCTGCGAGAGCACGGTGTGGGCGGTGCTTTTCAGTACCTGGTCGCGGTAGTGCGCTGCCAGCAGGGGCATGCCGCTGGCCTCGGCGATATCGCTGGCCACCCACAGGCGCTCGGTATGGCTCAGCGTGCCGGACAGGTCGGCGCTGAACAGGGCGTCGTAGCAGCCCTGCGTGGCCACGGCCACCTTGTCGCGCGCATGGCGCGTGGCGAACGCGGGCCGCTCGGGGGAGAGGGCAAGCAGGGTGTCGATGGTGTCTTGGCTGGACGTGGTTGGATTGGTGTCAGAGGTGGTGGTCATGGGGTGTGCAATCCAGAAGAGGAGGCCGCGCGCAGGCGGCCGGGCGCGTCAGGCGCGGTCGGGTTGGGGCAGGGGCTGGGCGTTCGGCGTGACGTGGGGCTGGGCCTGCAACTGCTCGACGCGCTGCGCCGTATCAGCCACCGTCCATTCGTCGCCCACCAGTTCGGGCTCGGCATAGGCCTGCAGGTTGGCAAAGTGCTGCTCGATGTCTTCGCGGTAGAACAGGCTGGCCAGCCCCTGCGCCAGCCGCCGCGCGCCGTCGCTGATGGCCGGGATGTCGCCCGACACGGTGCCGTGCGACAGCGCCGCGGGGTAGCAAAAGCAGTGGATGCGTTCCAGGCCCGGGCAACTGCCGGGAGTCTTTGGCTGAAACTCGAACACCGGGCCCAGGTCGGGCGAATCGGCCAGCTCCTGGTCTTCATCGCCCGGTGCGGGCTGGTAGCGGGCGCTCCAGGCGCGCACGTGCGGCGCGATGTGCGCGAACTCGGGCTTTTGCAGCCAGTCGATGGCAAAGCCGGTGGAGACGATCAGGAAGTCGAGCACGAAGGTGCCGCGGGGCGTGGCCACGCGCAGGGTGTTGCCCTGCTGCTCCACCCGCTCCACCGGGCAGCCCAGGTGGAAGTGCGCATTGGGGTGGCGCGACACGCGCAGCGTGCTGCCGTGCGGCGGCGGCACCTGCTGCACGTTGATGTAGTGGCGCAGGCGCCACTTCCAGGCATCGGGCAGGTCGTGGTGGCCGTGCGTGAGGCCCGGCACGCCCGAGCCCTTGGACTTGTTGATGCGGGGCAGGTCGTTGCGGCGCACCAGCAGGTCGACGCTGGCGGCGCCGCTCTCGAGCGCCGTGGCCGCGCTGTCCATGGCGGATGAACCCGCGCCCACCACGCCCACGCGCAGGCCGCGCAGCGTGGCGTAATCGAGCACGTCCGACGAATGCGCCCAGCGGCTGCGGTCCACGCCCTGCATGAAGGCCGGGATCTGCGGGCCGCCCAGGCCGTCGCGGCCGGTGGCCAGCACCACGCGGCGCGCCAGCCAGGTGGCGGCGCCCTCGGGGCTTTGCACATTCACCTCGACCAGCGCATCGGCCCGCGGGCGCAGGGCGGTGACGGCGTGCTCGTTGCGCACGTCGGCCCCGGTCACGCGGCGGTACCAGCGCAGGTAGTCCATCCACTGCAGGCGCGGGATCTTGTCGAGTGCAGCCCACGCAGCACGCCCCCATTGCGCTTCGAACCAGGCACGAAAGGTCAGGCTGGGCAGGCCCAGCGCAGGGCCCGTCAGCTCCTTGGGCGAGCGCAGGGTTTCCATGCGCGCGGTGGTGGCCCAGGGGCCTTCATGGTCGCGCGGCGCGCGGTCGAGCAGCACGGCGCGGATGCCCAGTTGCGCCAGCGCGGCAGAGGCCGCCAGGCCCGCCTGGCCCGCGCCGATGATGAGCACATCGACCACGGCCTGGCCCGCGTGGCTGCGCGGCGGCACCCAGCTGCGCGCCGGCCAGCCCAGTGTGGACAGGTCGTCCTTCAGGCGCTGCTCCAGCGCAGCCAGGCCGGTGCTGGCTGGGGAGGGGTGGTTGGTTTCTTCGTTCAGTGGCATGGGGTCGGAGGTTTCCCCCGCGGCAATGGTGCCGCGGTGCGAAGCCAGCAGTTCAGTCGATGCTGATTTTCGCGTCCTTCACCACCTGCGCCCATTTGTTGCGGTCGGCGTGCACCGTCTGGCGGAACTGCTCGGGTGTTTCGATGCGCACCGTGTTGCCGTTGGCCTCGAAGCGGGCGCGCACGTCGGGCAGCTCCAGCACTTCGCGCACGGCGGTGTTGAGCTTCTTCACGATGGCCGCGTCCGTGCCCTTGGGCGCGAAGATGCCGAACCAGATCGAGCTGTCGAAACCCTTGGTGCCCGGCAGCCCGCTCGATGCGATGGTCGGCACCTCCTTCACGGCGTTCACCGGCTTGGCGGTGGTCACGCCCAGCAGGCGCACCTTGTCGGCCTTGTAGTGTGGCAACACCGTCTGCACCTGGTTCATGATGCAGCAGGTCTCGCCCCGCACCACCGACGCGATGGCCTCGGGCCCGCCCTTGTAGGGCACATGCACCATGTTCAGGCCCAGGCGGGCGTTGAACTCGGCAAACGCCATGTGCGTGCCTGCGCCGTTGCCGGTGGACGCGAAGTTGTACTTGCCCGGGTTGGCCTTGACCAGGTCCACAAATTCTTTGAGCGTCTTCACGTCGATGACCGTGGGATTGATGGTCAGCACGTTCGACACGTCGATCAACGGCGCCACGGGCACGAAGTCCTCTTCCACGTCGAACGGCAGCTTCTTGTACAGCGCGGCGTTGCTGCCGTGCGTGGCCGCAGTGCCAAAGGCGAAGGTGTAGCCGTCGGGCTTGGCGCGGGCCACGTATTCGCTGGCGATGTTGCCGGCCGCGCCGGACTTGTAGTCGATGATGACGGGCTGGCCCAGGCGCTGGGCCAGGGGCTCCTGCACGGAACGGGCGATCACGTCCACGCCCGAGCCGGCCGGGAAGCCGAGGATCAGCGTGATGGGTTGCTGGGGCCAGGTGGCGGGGCCGGCGGCGTGCACTGCCGTGGCGGCGAGCCACGAAGCGCAGGCGAGCGCGACGGCTGGAATCCAGCGGAGAGAGGGCAGGGCGCGCATGGAGAAATCCTTCAATGGGTGTGCAGCAGGGATGCGCTATTGTGGGAAATCCAACATGTGCGACGTCGTATATGCATATGGCCGCCCCGTGCAGGGCCGCGTTGCCGTGCCGTTGAAAACGCAACAGCGCGGCGTGCCAGGCACGCCGCGCTGCGGGGGCTGCGATCAGCCGGTCGGTGGATCAGCGGATCAGCGGATCAACGATCCGTCGTCCATCAATTGCGGCGCGGGTTGTCGGGCTGCTGGTCGCGGCGGTTGGAGACGCCGTCTCCATCACGGTCGCGATCATGGCGGTTGGAGACGCCGTCGCCGTCCCGGTCCCAGCCACCGCGCTGGAATTCCCAGCGGCCATCGCGTTCAGCCCAGTGCGGCTGGCGGTATTGGTGGCCGGCGCGGGCCTGGACCCAGTGGCCCCGCACCCATTGGTAGCGGTTGCCGCGCCACTCCCAGTGGCCTTCTTCCCAGACCTGGCCACGGCGAGGGCGTGGCACGGCTTCGCGGCGTGGGGGCGGTGGCGCAGGGATGACCTGGTAGGTCTGCGTGGGCGTGTACCCGCGGTCTGTCTGCACGATGACGGTGCCCGGCTGCGCAGCCTGTGCAAAGGCAAGGGGCATCAGCGCTGCGAAGGCCAGCGATGCGGCGGTCAAGGTGTGGCGATGGTTCATTGTCTACTCCTGGTGGCTGGCGTGCCCGCTGCTGCACAGTGGCAGCTTGAAAACGGGGCACGCAGCATTCGGCATGAAGCCGGAGGCCGGGCCGGGGTGGCGCATGGTGCCTGCCCCGGGCCGGTTCGTGGTGCAGATCAGTTGCGGTACGGGTTGTCCGGGCGGCGGTCGTGGCGGTTCGGGACGCCGTCACCGTCGCGGTCCCAGCCGCCGCGGCGCATTTCCCAACGGCCGTCGCGCTCCACCCAGCGGGGTTCACGGTAGGCGTAGCCGGGGCGGGCCTTCACCCAGTAACCCTGCATCCACACGTGGCGGTTGCCACGCCATTCCCAGTGGCCGGGCACCCATGCCATGCCGCGGCGGGGGTGCGGTACGGCTTCGTGGCGGGGTGGTGGTGGGGGGCCGTACTGAACCAGGACGGGCGCGCCTTGGACCACGACGGGCGCACCTGAGTGGTACTGGTGCTGCCCCGATTGAATGACAACGGTGGCACTGTTTTGTGCTTGCGCCACCGTTGCGGCGCCCAGCGACAGCAGGGCGATGGAAACAGCGGCGAGTGCATGACGGGCCATGACGATCTCCTCAAAATGATTCTTTGCAGAACCGAGGACTCGATGGTGATCATCCTGCGTCAAGCCGGTGTAGGGGATTTGCGAAGTCTTGTGAAGTTGTGTTTCCTGCCCGGCTGTACGCCCCCGCAAATGTGAACTCCGTCACGGTTCACCCTTGGTGCAGTGCAGCAAACGGCCCCCTGCACCTGTCTTCACCTGTCTTCACCCCTCAGCGCCACCACACGAGCGCAGACACCGCCATCAACGGCACCCATGCCGGATGCCTGCCGCGCGTGGCGTAGAACACCAGCAATCCGCTGGCCAGCGTGGCCACGCCCGCCACATCGGCCACCCATGCGGCCAGTGCGGCATCGGTCCACGGCATGCTGCCCAGGCGCCAGAGCAGCGCGCTCAGGGCCAGGCCCAGCACGGTGGTCAGGTGCCAGGTGGCCCACAGGATCCGGACCTGCGGCTCGCGCAGCACCGGCCGGCCCGCGGTGGGCACCACGCCCTGCGTGCGCAGCCCGCGGAACACCAGGATCTCGCCCAGCACAGCGTGGGCCAGTGCCACCACGGCCAGCACCGCGGCGGCAAGCAGGAAGAGGGGGTTCATGGCGCAGCCTTTCCTGAATCTCGGCGGTCCGGCGTGAAAGCGGTGGGCCGCGCTGCGCACAGCGCCAACGCGGGCGGCAGCACCAGCCAGAAGCCCGACGGCGGCATCAGCACGATGCCCAGCACCGCCAGCGCCAGCAAGCCCACGCCCAGCGGGCGCTGCGTGGCGGCGGCGGCTGCGCCGCCATGGCGTTCCAGTTGCAGCACGACCCAGGCCAGCAGTGCGAACAGAAGGCCGAACAGCACGAACCACACTACGGCGCCGATCTGCGGGTCGTGGCGGACGCTGGCCAGCACGCCGCGCCGCACGATTTCGCGCAGGGGCTCGGTGAACACCACGAGCGCATAGCCCATGTGCAGGGCCGCCACGGCCAGCAGCCATGGGCCCTTCCAGCGGTCGCGCAGCGGGTTTGGCAGGGGGCGGTCAGCGGCGAGGTGTGTAATGGGCGTGGCGGGTGGTGAGGGCGTGGCGGTGAACCCAGGGGTTGGTGGTGCGCACCTGCGCGCCCATGCGCGTGAGCAGGTGCATCAGCCCCATCCACAGGCGCTCGAACGACGGCATCTCGGGCGGCACGCCCGCCATGTGGCGGCCGAGCACGCGTTGCTGTTCGGCGTTGGGCAGGGGCGGCGGCTGCTTGTGGCGGAAGTCGAAGACCTCGGCAGTGAAGGGCTCCAGCTGCCAGTCCTGCATCCCTGCGAGCAGCGGCATGGTGGTGCTGAACTCCTGTGCACTCAGGCCACTGCCGACCAGCCCCAGCGCCTGGTAGGCCTGCAGCACCTGCAGGTCCCGCGCGGCGCTGGCAGGCTGCAGCAGCGCCGACCAGGCCTGCAGCACGCCGGCGCGAAATGCGGGTGACAGCGCGCGTGTGCAGCCGAAGTCCAGCACGCCCAGGTGGCAGTCGCCATCGCCCACCGGCAGGAAGAGAAAGTTGCCAGGGTGCGGGTCGGCGTGCACGCGGCCCAGCGCAAAGATGCAGTGCAGGTACCAGTCCCACAGCCGCTGCCCGGCCTGGTTGCGCTGCGCCTGCGTGGGGCCGGTGGCCAGCCAGGCATCGAGGTGCAGGCCGGGCAGATGCTGCTGCGTGAGCACCTGGGCGCGCGTGTGCGACGCGATGGGCCGCGCCATCGCCACGCCGGGCCACGCGGCGTGCTCGGCGAACCAGGCCAGCTCTTCGGCCTCCTGGAGGTAGTCGACCTCGCGCAGCAGCGTGGCCTCGATCTCGTCCATCACGCTGTCCACGATGGGCGCAGCGGGCAGGGGCATGTCGGTGTGCGCCAGTGCCCTGAGCGCGGTGCGCATCAGCTGCATGTCGCTGGCAATGGTGGCGGCGATGCCCGGGTACTGCACCTTCACCGCCACCGCCCCGTGGCCCGCCAGCTGGGCGTGGTGCACCTGGCCCAGGCTGGCCGCGGCAAACGCCGTGGGCTCGAATTGGTCGAACAGCGCCTCGGGCTCCTGCCCGAACGCCTGGCGGAACACGCGGCCCACCAGCGCGCGGTTCAGCGGCAGCGCCTGGTGCTGGCCGCGCGCCAGCTCGCGGCGCACGCCGTCGGGCAGCAGGCCCGGGTGCATGCTCAGCATCTGCGACACCTTGAGGGCGGTGCCGCGCAGCTGGCCCAGCGCGCCGAAGAGGATGCGGCCCAGCGCTGCCTCGTGGTCGGCCTGGGACTGCTCGGACGGCGTGCGCACGCTGTGCCCGATGCGCGCCAGGCCGATGCGCGCCGCCGCCACGCTGGTGATGGCGCCGCGCGCCAGGCGGCTGGTGCGGGGCGGGGTGTTGCGGGCCATGTCAGTGCCCGGTGCGTGTGGGTACGGCCGCCACGCGACGCAGCATGCTCCGCACGATGGCGCAGTGGAACGGCGTGATGACCGCCATGTAGGCATGGCCCAGCGTGTTGTGGATGTGCACCACGGTGCTGAGCACCAGCATGGGCTGCCCGGCCACGAGCCGCTTGCACAGCGACACCTGCACATCGAGGTGCTTGTCGTCCTGGCCCATCACCACCTCGCGCTCGCCCAGGTGGCGCAGGATGAAGATGCCCACGCGGTCGCCCTGGCGGTAGCTGGCGGCGTTGTGGGGATCGGCGTGCGGGTCGCTGCGCTGGTTGTGCACATCGTGCAGCTGGCCCACGTCTTTGAGGCCGACCAGCCGCACCAGCCGGTTGCGCAGCGCCATGAGCGCGCGCGTCCAGTGGGGCGTGCGCGCCACCACATCGAGCCAGGCCTGCAGTGCGCTGGCGTCGGGGTGCGGGTCGGCGGTCTGGTACGCGTCGGCGTATTGGGCACCGGGCAGGGCTGCGTGGATCACGGTGCCCTCGGGCAGGGGCACCGCGTGCACGGTGCGCAGGATGGCGGCGCTCATGGCGCGGCCTTGCGGGTGCGGCGGACTGGGGCGGCGGCGGTTGCTGGGGCAGCATCTGCCGGGGTGGCTGCCGCGGGTGACGGGCCACCGGCCTTTGTGCGCGCCTTGCGGGGCTTCTGCCCGGCAGCCGCCCCGGGTGGGGGCGGCGCTGCAGGGGCCGTGGCAGGTGCGCGGCGCACGGGCACAGCGCCCATGTCGTCCAGCGTCTGCTGCGCGGCGCGCAGCACGCCCACCAGCCCGCTGCCGCGCTGCATGAAGCGCGCCATCTGGCTGCGCAGCACGAAGCCGCCCAGCTGCAGCGCGCGGCTGACCAGGCCCGTGCGCAGCGTGAGCACCAGCACGCCCAGCGACAGGTCCACCAGCTGCGTGGTGTCGGCAAAGCCGTCGGACTCGTCGGCCAGCCAGTAGGCCACCACACCGCCCAGGTAGTCGGTGTACAACCCGCCCGCCAGGCCCTTGAAGTCGCAGGGCTCGATCTCGCCGCTGGCCTCCGCGGCCTCGAGGAAGCTCGCCACCGCATCGCGCAGCGCGGCACGGGCCGGCAGGGGCTCGGCCATCAGCGCCAGCGGCGAGCGCCGGGCCACCTTGTGCATCTCGGCCACGAACTCGCGGTCGGCCAGCAGCCGCTCCAGCACCGCGTCCGTCAGGCGCTGCAGCTTTTCCTGCAGGCTGTAGCTCGCGAACCCGGGCGCTTGCAGCGTGTCGGCCAGCGACGCATGCACCACCTCGTCCAGGTACCCCAGCACGATGCGGTCCTTGGTGGGGAAGTACTTGTAGATCGTGGCGTCGCCAATGCCGGCAGCGCGGGCGATGTCCTTCATCGTCGTGCCGTCGAACCCCTGGCGGGTCATCAGGTCCACCGCGCTGGCCACGATCTGGCGGCGGGTGGCGTCTTGCTGCTGGCGGGTGGTTTTCATTTGCTATCTTTAAATTTGTCAAATTGACGATTTAAAGAATAGTGGATTCACATTAAAGAGTCAACAGCGCCGTAAATGGGCATCCAGTGCTGTCAGAACCAGCGTTTTGAGCATCGTTTTGCCCTCTACCGCCGACTGGTAAAGCGCAAGAAGCTATTAAAAATATAGCAAACGTAGTGTCTGACCCGTGCTCCCCGCCGTGCGACGCTCACTACCTCCAGAAACCGGTGCGCCCCCACGCCAATGCACCCGTGGAACCGGCTCTGCCGGGCCACCGGGTGCGTCCCCCTGCGGGGGAAGCGGCGCAGCCGCTCAGGGGGACTACCAATCCTTCCCGTGGAACCGGCTTCGCCGGGCCACCGGGTGCGTCCCCCTGCGGGGGAAGCGGCGCAGCCGCTCAGGGGGACTACCAATCCTTCCCGTGGAACCGGCTCTGGCGGGCCACCGGGTGCGTCCCCCCTCGGGGGAAGCGGCGCAGCCGCTCAGGGGGACTACCAATCCTTCCCGTGGAACCGGCTTCGCCGGGCCACCGGGTGCGTCCCCCTTTGGGGAAAGACGCGCAGCGGCTCAGGGGGCAACCCTTCACGGGGGCAGCCGCCTCATGCTCGTGAACGCCTCGAACTCCCAGCTGCGCATCGCCAGCAGCAGCGTGTAGCCCTCCAGCTCGCGCGGCGGCAGCTTCTGGTCGGCCAGGTGCTGCTGCGCAAAGTCCTGCGCCACGCGCTGCATGCGCTCCATGAACGCGGGCGCCAGGCCCCGGCTGATGGTGCCGTGCACCAGCAGCACGCCTTCGCCCGAGCCGTCGAAGCCGCCCGCGAAGTAGTCGAGCAGCGCGTGCTCGCGAAAGTAGTTCATCACCGGGCCGTGGGGCCGCCAGCGGAAGGTCTTGGCGAGCTTGAGGCGGTAGCGGTTCAGCGGCCGCAGCTCGATGATGCCGATGCGGTCGAGCTGCGCCAAGTACTTGATGCCATCGGCTTCCGACAGGCGGTAGGTGGTGGTCACCTGCTCCAGCGTCCACTGGCTCAGCACGCAGATCGCCATCAGCAGAAGCTTCTTGTCGGCCACCACGGCGCGCTCCTGCTCCTGCGTCAGTTCCTTGAGCAGGGGCTGGCTCTCGGCCACGCGGCGCGCCAGGTCGGCAAAGTCCAGCGCCAGCGCGCGGCAGATGGCGTCGATGCGCGACAGGGGCATGTCGCCCTTGGCCAGCATGCGCTTGACGCTGGATTCGGCCATGCCCAGGGCCACGGCCAGGTCGGCGTAGGTCATCTGGGCGCTTTTGAGTTCTTTCTTCAGCGCGGTGACGAGATCGGCGGTAGTGCTCATGGGTCAGTGTCCTCCTGGGTATCGATTATCAATACCCAGAGTGGTCGGGGTGGCGCCTTGCGCGACTTTTGGGTGGGTGGCGGGGCAGGGCTCCCGACACTGCGCTCCATCTCGTTCACCCAACCCCTGAAAGACGGTCCCGCATGTCCCCCTCCTACCTGTCATCCCCCGCGCGCAGGCCCGGCCTGTCGCGCACCGAAGCGGCCCTGCTAGGGCTTGCCATGCTGCTGGCGGCGCTGGCGCTGTTCGGCCCGGTGCTGCCCGCCAGCGTGCACCAGCACGACTTTGCCGACCAGCGCCTGCTGTGGGGCATCCCTTGCGCGCTCGATGTGCTGAGCAACCTGCCGTTCGCCGCCGCGGGCGTGTGGGGCCTGTGGTGGCTGCGCGGTGTGGAGCGGCGCGCCATCGACGGTGCCTCCCGCGCTGGGGCGCACCTGTTCTTCGCCGGCCTGGTGTTCACCGCCATCGGCTCCACGCTGTACCACCTGTGGCCCAACGATGCGGGCCTGCTGTGGGACCGGCTGGGCATGGTGCTGCCGTTCGCGGGGCTGCTGGGCCTGGCCGCTGCGGGCCGGGTGAGCGGCCGCGCTGGCTGGGCCGCGATGGGCGCCGTGCTGCTGGCGGGGCCCGCTGCCGTGCTGTGGTGGGCGCACACCGCCAACCTGCTGCCCTGGGCCGTGGTGCAGTTGGGCGGCATGCTGGTCGTGCTGGTGCTGGCCGTGCTGCCCCGGCGTGCGGGCACGCCGCCGGTGCACCTGGGGGCCGTGATCGCGATGTACGGGCTGGCCAAGCTCTTTGAAGCGGCAGACCACGCGGTGTTCGATGCCACGGCGCAGTGGGTGTCGGGCCACAGCCTCAAGCACGTGCTGGCGGCAGGCGCCGCGTGGCCGGTGCTGATGGCGGTGGAGGCTTTGCGCCACAAAGCAACGCCCGACACCATGTTCATCATCCGCACCGGGCAGAATGGCGCCCACACCGTGGGTGTCGCGCGCATTGTGCGCGCCGGTCCCTACCAGAACACGGCCACTGCCCCTGTCGCCGCGACAGGCGCAGCGGCCACCGCCGATCCATCGGCTACGAGGAGAAACGCATGACCCCCGCCGAGACCACCGCATCGAGCGTGCCCCCCGCGCAGGCCGCAGGCCACCCCGCCCACGGGCATAACGGGCAACATGGGCCACATGGTCATGAGGACCCGAACCAGTTCGCGCTGCTGCGCCAGCGGCGCTTCGCCCCGTTCTTCTGGACGCAGTTCTCCGGCGCGGCCAACGACAACCTCTTCAAGTTCGCCTTCACCGTGATGGTGACCTACCAGCTCAGCGTGGGCTGGCTGCCGCCGGCGATGGCGGGGCTGGTGATCGGCGCGTTGTTCATCCTGCCGTTCCTGCTGTTCTCGGCCACGTCGGGCCAGCTGACCGACAAGTACGACAAGACGAAGATGATCCGCTTCGTGAAGAACCTGGAGATCGCCATCATGCTCGTGGCGGCCGCCGGGTTCGTCGCGGGCAACGTGCCCATCCTGCTGCTGTGCACCTTCCTGATGGGCGTGCACTCCACGCTGTTCGGGCCGGTCAAGTTCGCCTACATGCCCCAGGTGCTGAGCGAGCGCGAGCTCACCGGCGGCAACGGCATGGTCGAGATGGGCACCTTCGTGGCCATCTTGCTGGGCAACGTGGCGGGCGGCCTGCTGGTGGCGCTGCCCGGCATCGGCCACACGACGGTGGCCATCGCCTGTGTGGCGCTGGCGCTGGTGGGGCGGGTGGTGGCGCAGTTCATCCCGTCGGTGCCGGCCACCGACCCGGGCCTCACCATCAACTGGAACCCTTTCACCGAAACCTGGCGCAACCTGCAGCTGGCGCGGCAGAACGTCGTGGTGTTCCGCTCGCTCTTGGGCATCAGCTGGATGTGGTTCTTCGGTGCGGTGTTTCTGAGCCAGTTTCCGAGCCTGGCCAAGGAGGTGCTGCACGGCAACGAGCAGGTGGCATCGCTGCTCTTGGTGGTGTTCTCCATCGGCATCGGCATCGGCTCGCTGCTGTGCGAGGTGCTCTCGCGCCGCCATGTCGAGATCGGCCTGGTGCCGCTCGGGGCCATCGGCATGAGCGTGTTCTCCATCGACCTGTACTTCGCGTCGCGCAGCCTGCCTGCATCCGAGATCATGGGTCTGGCCACCTTCCTGTCGCAAAGCCAGCACTGGCGCGTGATGATCGACCTGGCCCTGCTGAGCCTGTTCGCCGGCCTGTACAGCGTGCCCATGTACGCGCTGATCCAGATGCGCAGCCAGCCCACGCACCGCGCGCGCATCATCGCGGCCAACAACATCCTGAATGCGCTGTTCATGATCGGCAGCTCGCTGATCGCCGGGGCCCTGCTGGGCGCGGGCTTCACGGTGCCGCAGATCTTTTTGTTCACCGGCCTGGCCAACGCGGTGGTGGCGTTCTACATCTTCATGCTGGTGCCCGAGTACCTGCTGCGCTTCGTGGCCTGGGTGTCCTCGCGCTTCGTGTACCGCTTCAAGGTGCACGGCGACCAGCACCTGCCCACCACCGGCGCGGCCATCCTGGCGTGCAACCACGTGAGCTTCATCGACGCGGTGCTGCTCATGGCCGCCAGCCCGCGCCCCATCTACTTCGTGATGGACCACCGCATCTTCCGCGTGCCGGTACTGGGCTGGCTGTTCCGCCTAGCCAAGGCGATCCCGATCGCGCCGTACAAGGAAGACCCCGCGACCTACGACGCGGCCTTCGAGCGCGCGGCCCAGGTGCTGCGTGAGGGCGATCTGCTGGCCATCTTCCCGGAGGGCGGCATCACCAAGGACGGCCAGCTGCAGGAGTTCAAGGGCGGCATCATGAAGATCATAGAGCGTGCGCGCGAAGAGGGCGTCGAGGCGCCCGTGATTCCCATGGCGCTGACCAACCTGTGGGGCTCGTATTTCAGCCGCATCGAAAAAGGCGGCGCCATGGTGCGGCCGTTCCGCCGCGGGTTCTACAGCCGCGTGGGCTTGAATGTGGGTGCGCCCATCGCTGCGCGCGACGTACAGCCGGCCACGCTGCGCGAGCAGGTGGCGCGCCTGCTCTGAGCCTGGTTTGCCGTCAACGGACCGCACCCGCGCCCACGGTGGGCATGCGGGCCGCGGTCACGCTCACTCCGCCTTGATGTTCGCGCGCTGCGCAATCGCGCGCATGCGCGGCAACTCGTCCTCGATCTGGGCCTGCACCGCGTCGCCGCTGGCGTAGGCCTGCTCCAGCCCGCTGGCGATGAGCTTGCTGCGGATCTCTGCATCGGCCATGGTCTCGGCCAGCGCCTTGCCCAGCTTGGCCTTGGCATCGGCGGGCAGGCCGCGCGGCGCCACCACCGCCAGCCACGAGTCCGCGGCAAAGCCCGCAAAGCCGCTTTCGGCCACCGTGGGCACATCGGGCAGCTGCGTGGCCCGCGTGGCGCCGGTGACCACGATGGGCTTGATCTTGCCGCCCTTGAGCTGCGGTAGCGCGGCGGCCACCGTGTCGATGGTGAACGGGATCTGCCCGCCGATCAAATCGCTCATGGCGGGCGCGCTGCCGCGGTAGGGCACGTGCATCAGCTTGACGCCGGTGGCCGACCACATCAGCTCGGCCGCGAAGTGGCCGGTGGTGCCGCTGCCGAACGAGCCGTACGAGAACTTGTCGGGCGCTCGGTTCACCGCGGCGATCAGCTGCTTCAGGTTGCTCACCGGCACATCGCGGTGGGCCAGCAAAATCAGCGGTACGCGCGCCACCATGCCGATGGGCTCAAAGCTCTTGACCGGGTCGTAGGGCAGCTTATTGTTGAGCGCGGGGTTGACGGTGAAGGTGGAGCCCGAGCTGATCAGCAGCGTGTAGCCGTCCGCCGGGGCGTTGGCCACGAAGGACGCACCCACAATGGTGCCCGCGCCCGCCTTGTTTTCGATCACCACCGCCTGGCCCAGGCGCTCGCCCAGCTTCTTGCTGATGAGCCGGCCCACGATGTCCACCGCGCCGCCCGGCGGGAAGGGCACGATCAGCTGGACCGGTTTGGCGGGGTAGCCGTCTGCTCGGGCCAGGGGCGACAGACCCAGGCCTGCGGCGGCTGCGATCGCAGCGATGGACAGGGCGACGCCAGTGCGTCGCGTCAGAGGCAAGCGGTTCATTCGGCGATCCTTCGGATGAGGGCTGGTTGTGTTCAGCCGTTGCTACCTGCGGACAGGGTCCAGGATGCGCCAGTCTTCGTTTCGCTCTGGCGGCCCGCCAGGGCCTGTCGATACCACGGAAGTTCGATCAGCCGCCATGGACCCGGGAAGGCCCGGTGCCATGGCGGTGGGACCCGGCGGCGTGAGCGGGTCCGAGGGAATGCAAAGGAGTGAAAACGAGAGATGGGTCAGATCAACGACAGCCCGGCCAGCCGGCACAGGCGTTGCTGCTCCGTCTCCTCGCGCGGGGCATCAGCCGTTGCGAAAAAGAAAGCTGTAGGCGTTGAGCGCCGGCACCCCTCCCAGGTGCGCGTACAGAACGCGAGAGCCTTCGGGGAATTCGCCCTTGCGCACCATGTCGATCATGCCGTGCATGGACTTGCCTTCGTACACCGGGTCGGTGAGCATGCCTTCCTGGCGGGCGCACAGGCGAATGGCTTCGAGCGTGCCCTCGTTGGGTAAGCCGTACTCGGGTCCGCCGTAGCGCGTGTCCAGCACCACGTCCTCGGCCGTGATCTCCTGGCCCAGCTCCACCAGCTTGGCCGTGTTCTGCGCGATGCGCAGCACCTGGGCATGGGTCTTTTCGGGCTTGGCCGATGCGTCGATGCCGATCACCTTGCGCGCGCGGCCGTCGGCCGCAAAGCCCACCACCATGCCGGCCTGCGTGCTGCCCGTGACCGAGCACACGACGATGTAGTCGAACTGGAAGCCCAGTTCTTTTTCCTGCTGGCGCACTTCTTCGGCAAAGCCCACGAAGCCCAGGCCGCCGTACGGGTGCTCGGAGCAGCCGGCCGGGATGGGGAAGGGCTTGCCGCCGGCCTTCTTCACGTCTTCCATGGCCTGCTCCCAACTGGGGCGGATGCCGATGTCGAAGCCCGCGGCATCCAGGCGCACGTCGGCGCCCATGATGCGGCTCATCTCGATGTTGCCCACGCGGTCGTACACCGCGTCGGAGTAGTTGACCCAGTTCTCCTGCACCAGCACGCACTTCATGCCCAGGTGCGCGGCCACGGCGGCCACCTGGCGCGTCTGGTTGGACTGGATGCCGCCGATGGAGACCAGCGTGTCGTAGCCGCCCGCAATCGCCTCGGGGATGAGGTATTCGAGCTTGCGCGTCTTGTTGCCGCCGAAGGCCAGGCCCGAGTTGCAGTCCTCGCGCTTGGCATACAGGTGCACCTTGCCGCCCAGGTGGGCCGACAGGCGCGGCAGCGCGGTGATGGGCGAGGGCCCGAAGGTGAGCGGATGGCGGGCGAATTTCTGCAGGTTCATGGCGGTTTCCTCAAGCGGTGATGGGGCGCAGACCGGGGCGTCTGCCGTGCATCCATCGTAGGAAAACACGCACCTAACGGGGTTGTGAACTCTGCGTGAAATTTGGTGTTTTGATGCTGCTCAATGAATAATGGGTGATAGAAATTTTGGTGATGAGCAAATGAGCGCAACAAAAGTTCGTGCAAAGAATGTGGATGCCACGGAGGAAACGCTGGAGGCCCTGGACCGCACCGACAAGGCCATCCTGCGGCTGCTGCAGCGCGACGCATCGCTGTCGAACGTGGCGCTGGCCGCCAAGGTGCACCTGAGCCCGCCCGCCTGCTTGCGCCGCGTGGAGCGGCTCAAGCGCCTGGGGCTCATCGACAAGGTGGTGGCGCTGCTCAGCCCGCGTGCGGTGGGCGCGGGCATGCTGGTGATGATCGGCGTGGTGCTGGACCGCTCCACGCCCGACTCGTTCGCGGCGTTCGAGAAGGCCGCGGCCAAGGTGTCCGGCTGCATGGAATGCCATGTGGTCACCGGCGAGTTCGACTACTTCATGCTGGTGCGCACGCGCGACAACGACAGCTTCAACCGCCTGCACGCCGAGCAGTTGCTCTACCTGCCGGGCGTGCGCCAGGTGCGCTCGTTCATGGTGCTGCGCAATGTGCTGTCGACGACGGAGTTACCGCTGGCGGTGTGATTCGCCAACTCGCGCTGCCAGAGTGCTCCCCCCAAAAAGCAATACCGTTCGGGCTGAGCCTGTCGAAACCTAGCGCGGCGCTTCGACAGGCTCAGCGTGAACGGGTAGTGGTGTTCTGGGATTTTTGCGGCAATCGGAAGGCCTCAGCGCGCTGACTCCCGCGCACGCCCCGTCAGCCGGTCCCACACCGCCCCACCGAACACATTCACCGCCAGCCCGGCCATCAGCAGCCCCGCGCCCGCAAAGTGCACGGGTTGCAGCGCCTCGCCAAACACCAGCCAGCCCGTGGTCAGCCCCACCACCGGCACCAGCAGCGTGAAGGGTGCCACGCGGTTCACGGGGTAGCGCGACATGAGGTACGTCCACAGCCCGAAGCCCAGCAGCGTGGAGATCCACGCGATGTACGCCACTGCGGCCATCGACTTCCAAGACAGGTGCTGCACGGCCGCCAGCACCGCGCCGGGCCCGTCGATCCACAGCGACAGCGCCACGAAGGGCAGGGGCGCCACCAGGCTGGACCACACGATGAAGGCGAACTGGTTCATCGGCCCATGCCGGCCCACGGCGCGCGTCACGATATTGCCGCAGCCCCACATCGCCGCCGCCGCCACGGTGAGCGCAAACCCCGCCAGTGGCATGGACGCGCCGTGCGCGCTGCCGATCAGCACCAGCCCCACGGCCGCCAGCGCCAGGCCCGCCACTTGGTTGCCGTGCCACGGCTCGCGCAGCCACCATGCGGCCAGCAGCAGGGTGAAGAACGACTGCGCCTGCAGCACCAGCGACGCCAGGCCCGAGGGCATGCCGATGTGGATGGCGGTGAACAGCAGCGCGAACTGGGCCACGGCCATCGTCATGCCGTACAGCAGGTACAGGCGCAGCGGCACCTTGGGCGGCCGCACGAACAGCAACGCCGGGAAGGCCGCCAGCAGGTAGCGCAGCGCGCCCAGCAGCATGGGCGGAATGTCGGCCACGCCCACCTTGATGACGGCGAAGTTGAGGCCCCAGACCACGATGACGAGCAGTGCGAGGCAGAGGTCGCGGGGGCGCAGGGTGGAGGTGTTCATGGTGGCGAAGCAGCGGCAGCAGGACTGGCCGGAATTGTCGGCCAGCCGCAGGGCGCGCGCCGGGCATGGCGGGCCGGGCTTCGGTCAGAAACGGACAGCCGGTGCCACCGCGCCGGCGGCGCAATCCATCAGCCGGCTTCGACTGCGAAGCTCAGCCCCGCGTTCGCCTGCAGCCGCTTCATCAGCGCATCGCCCATGGCCGGGGCCGTGGTCCAGATGCCGCCGGGGGTGCCTGTGGCGTCCTGCAGCAGGCACACGGCGGCCTCGGCGATCATCTTGGAGGTGGAGCCGTAGCCTGGGTCGCGGTCGCCCTTCACGCCCACGCGCAGGGTGTGGCCTGCCGCGTCGGTGCCGAGGAACAGCACGTCGTAGAAGCCCGCATCGCGCTCTTCGCGCGAGGGGCCTTCGCCGGGCTTGGGGCCCTTGTCGGAGCCGAGCGACTTGTCGCCCGCCACGGCATTGGCGATGGCTTCGCCCTTTTCGCCGGTGCCGGTGATCAGCATCTCGTCGTAGACAAAATCGGCGCCATAGGCGTGCTGCAGCAGGAAGTTGGAGCGGTGCACGTTGCGCGTGTTGATCGCGGCCATCACGAAGGGGGCGACCCACACCCCCTCACCGCCCGGGCCTGCCAGGGCCTCGTCCACCATGGGCTTGTGGCCGGTGGGCTGGCGCGGGCCTTCGAAGCCGGGCGTGAGCGAGAACGGGTTCTTGAGCAGGTCCAGCACGGCGGGGTTGCCGGCGGCGGCGGCCATGGTGGCCTTCAGGCTGGCGGCGGTGCCGCCCGAGAAGGTGCCCTTCATCTTGCGCACCCGGCCGCGCACGCGCGGTGCGGGGTGGCCGAAGCGCTGGCCGAATTCCTTTTGCAGCAGGAACACGCCCAGGTCGAACGGGATGGAGTCGAACCCGCACGAGAACACGATGCGCGCGCCGCTGGCTTGGGCGGCGGCTTCGTGCGCGTCGATCATCTGGCGCATCCAGGCGGGCTCGCCACACAGGTCCACATAGTCCACGCCGGCCGCGGCGCAGGCGGCCACGAGTTCGTTGCCGTACAGCTGGTAGGGGCCCACGGTGGTCAGCACCAGGCGGGTCTGGGCCATCAGGGCCTGCAGGCTGGCGGGGTCGGTGCTGTCGGTCACGATGAGCGGGGTGTCCGCAGGGGCGCCGACTTCGTCGCGCACGGCGGCCAGCTTGTCGGCGCTGCGCCCGCCCATGGCCCAGCGCAGGCCGCTGCCGGCGGGGTAGCGCTGCAGCAGGTATTCGACGACGAGGCGGCCGGTGAAGCCGGTGGCGCCGTGGACGACGATGTCAAAGGGTTTGGCGGTGGTCATGGGGCGGTCTCCGTGCGGGCGTTGCAGCAGTCAAAGGCTGCGATTGTCAAAGACAAGCCGGTGCAGTGATGTCGCCCAGGTGCCCCGGTCCATGCGATGAAAGTATCGCCATTCGATACCAATGAGCCGGGCAGCCGCCACTGGCGCAACCCGTTGGCGGCGGCGGCGGGCCGGCGCGGCACTATCCGCTGCGTGTTCAACCACGGCCCTTTCAGGCCACCCCACTTGTATGTCGTCTTCTTCCACCCTCATCCAGCGTGACACCCGTGCATGGCAGCTCCAGGTGTGGGTCTCGTTCGGCATCGCCGTGTTCCTGTGCGCCGTGGGGCTGGCCTGGCTGCCGGGCGAGCAGCTGGAGCAGGCGTTCATGGTGATGGGCTATGTGTTCTGCCTCTCGGCCGCGTTCGTGCTGGCCAAGTTCGTGCGGGACAACGAGAGCGCCGCGCGGCGCGGCGCGGGCGACACACCGATGTGGAAGCTGGTGGTCTGGGGCGGCTTCGTGGTGGCCATGGGCCTCACCGGATGGGGCCTGTTCGGCATGGAGATCAACGTGACCTACAAGGCCTTTCTGGGCGTGAGCTGGCTGTACCTGATCACCACCGCGTTCACGCTGGCCAAGATGCTGCGCGACCGCCACGAGGCGGACCTGCTCGAAGCGCGCCTGCAAGGCCGCCGCGAAGCGGCCGCAGCACATCCTGCTACGTCTGGTAACAACGCCAGCTGAGTTTCCGGCGTCCGCCATGAAGCCATGGCGGATGCTCGGAGGTTGCCCTGAAAAATCCGGTGCTGCCGCGCTACTGCGCAGCACCTTCCGCAAGGAGTGAAACCATGAAGACATTGCCCAAGATCCTGACCCTTGCCCTGGCCGCCGGCCTGCTGTGCACGCTGGCTGCCCTGCCCGCACGGGCCCAGAGCGAGGCCTCGGCCGCGCTGTCGCTGCTGCCCATCGCGTCGGTGGTGGGCACGGCCTCGGTGGCGTCTGCCGCCGCTGGCGCGGTCGTGACGGTGCCCGCGGCCCTGTCGGTCGCCGGTGCGGTGCTGACGGTGAAGACGGTGGAGGCATCGGCCACCGGCACGGTGTACCTGCTGGAGCGCGCATCGGACGGCGCCCGGGTCAGCGTCGAGGTGGCGGGCCGCGGCGTGGGCGCATCGGCGCACGCCGTGGGCACCGTGGTGACCTGCAGCGTGATCGGCACGGGCGTGGTGCTGTCGGTGGCGGGCGAGGCGATCGCCTTCGTGCCCAACGCCATCGGCCGTGCGCTGCTGCACAACGAGCGTCTGTAAGGGCTCCGCCATGAATATGCAGCTGATGACCGTGACGACCCCTGCGCAGGCCCGCGTGCGCTCTTCTTTCAACCCCACCATGCTCGGCCTGGCCCTGGTGGCGGGCGCGGCCTTGCTGGCTGCGCCTGCGGCCCACGCAGGCCGCTCCTGCGAGGCCGCCAAGCCCGTGCCGGCCAAGGTGATCGAGCGCGGCATGCAGCTGGCCCAGCAGACCTCGGCCGCGCTGGATGCGGAGCATGCGAAGTCCGGCGCGCAGGTGGTGGTGCTCGGCCGCGCGGGGCAGGACCTCTCCAAGTACGGCCTGCGCTATTCGCACCTGGGCTGGGCCTACAAGACGCCCGAGGGCCCCTGGCGCGTGGCCCACAAGCTCAACGAATGCGGCACGGCCGTGGGTTATCTGTACCGCCAGGGGCTGGGCGAGTTCTTCCTGGACGACCTGTGGCGCTACGAGGCCGTCTACGCCGTGCCCACGCCCGAGGTGCAGCAGCGCCTGCTGGCCGTGCTGCAGGACACCGCCCGCACCAAGACGCTGCAGCACCCGCCCTACAGCATGGTCAGCTACGCGTGGGGCCGCAAGTACCAGCAGTCCAACCAGTGGGCGCTGGAGACCCTGGCCGTGGCCATGGAGCCCGCCACGGTGCGCAGCCGCGAGCAGGCGCAGGCCTGGCTGCAGTTCAAGGGCTATGAGCCCACCACGCTCAAGCTCGGGCCGCTCACCCGCATGGGCGGGCGCGTGGGCTCGGCCAACATCGCGTTCGACGACCACCCCAGCGACAAGCGCTTCTCGGACCGCATCGAGACCGTCACTGTCGATTCGGTGCTGGCGTGGCTGCAGCGTGCGCAGCTGGCGTCGGCCCCGGTGACCATCAAGAATTGAATGAAAAGTGCTGCTACCGCTTGATGGTCAAGCGCTGGCAGCTATCAAAAAAGAAGCATTGCGCTTCAGGCACCCGTGAGGAGCAAACGACCATGAGCAAATCCCTGCGACTGTCGGAGAAGTGGTTTCGCCGCGGCCTGTGGCTGGTGGCGGTGGTGTTTGCCAGCTTCCTGATCGGGCTGGGCGGCACCATCGTGGGCGACCTGCCCAAGGTCGAGACGCCGCTGCAGGTGGACGACTTCCTCGACCGCGCCGCCGCCGAGAAGCTGCGCGCGCAGGTCAAGGAGGCGCGCCAGGCCGAGCAGGATGCGCAGACCGCGCTGGAGCAGGCGCAGCTGCAGCGCAGCAAGGCCCGCAGCGAGACCCAGGCCGCGCGCGAGACCTTCAACAACTGGCTCGCCACCCGCTCCGCCACCCAGCGCGCCGACCAGGACCCCGAGGTCATCGCCCGCACCCAGGCGCTCGATGGGCTCAAGCTCGCCGAGCGCGCCACGCAGCAGGCCGTGGAGCGGCAACAGCAGGCCGCGCTGGATGCGCGCCAGGGGGCCGCAGCCACGCAGGAGCGCCTGAACGCGATGGAGGCCGACGGCTACGTGAAGCTCGAGGCCGAGCGCCGCAAGGTCGACTTGCGCGTGTTCCTGTACCGCCTGGCGCTCACACTGCCGCTGCTGGTTGTTGCCGGCTGGCTGTTCGTGAAGAAGCGCAAGGGCACCTACTGGCCGTTCGTGTGGGGCTTCATTTTCTTCGCGCTGTTCGCGTTCTTCGTGGAGCTGGTGCCCTACCTGCCGAGCTACGGCGGCTATGTGCGCTACGTGGTGGGCATCGGCGTCACGGCGCTGGTGGGGCGCTACGCCATCCTGGCGCTCAACCGCTACCTGGAGCGCCAGAAGCTGGCCGAGGCCCTGCCCGACCAGGAGCGCCGCAAGGAGCTGAGCTACGACGTCGCCCTGGCCCGCCTGGCCAAGAGCGTGTGCCCCGGCTGCGAGCGGCCGGTGGACCTGAAGAACGAGACGATCGATTTCTGCCCGCACTGCGGCATCGGCCTGTTTGACCATTGTGGCACCTGCACCACGCGCAAGAGTGCGTTCGCGAGGTTCTGCCACGCTTGCGGGACAGGGGCGGGGGTCAAGCTGGCGCGGGATGACTGAGCGGGCCCCCGCGTGACCGCCGTGCAGGGGCTGCGCCGCCGACAACTGCTGGGCGCACTGGCCGCTGCAGGCCTTGGCAGTGCTGCGTGGCCAGTGGCGCCCCACAGCGCGCCCGGTGTGCTGGTGGAGAACGCGAGCCGCCTGTACGCCGTGCGCGTGTCGCGGGTGGTGGTACCCACAGGCTTGCAGGACGTGGTGCGGGCAGTGAGGCAATGGCCCGGCGCAGTGGCCGTGGGGGGCGCGCGCTACAGCATGGGCGGGCAGGTGGGTGTGGAGGGCGGGCTGCATGTCGACATGCGGCGCATGAATGCGCTGGTGTGGCTCGACACCAGCGCCCGCAAGCTGCGTGTGCAGGCCGGCATGCGCTGGCGCGATGTACAGGACCACCTGGACCCCCACGACCTGGCGGTGCGCACCATGCAGAGCTACGCGAACTTCACGGTGGGCGGGTCGGTGTCGGTGAACGTGCATGGCCGCTATGTGGGGCATGGGCCCATCGGCGCGTCCGTGCGGGCCCTGCAGATCGTGCTGGCCAGCGGCGAGGTGCGCGAGGCCAGCCGCCTGCAGCACCCCGACCTGTTCCGCGCTGCCCTGGGCGGATACGGTGGGCTGGGCGTGATCACCGAAGTGGAGCTGGACCTGGATGCCAATACCCCCATGGAGCGCACCGTGGCCCACGTGGCCCTGGAGGACTACCGAGGCTTCTTTGCCGCCAAGGTGGCCGCGAACCCGCAGGCCGTGATGCACAACGCAGACCTGCTGCCCCCGGCGTTCGACCGCGCCACCGCCGTGACCTGGGCCCGCACCGACAAGTCCGTGACCGTGCCCGACCGGCTGGTGCCGCGCGGGCTGCCCTATACGCTGGACAAAAGCGTGATCTGGGCCGTGACGGAGCTGCCGGGCGGCCACCAGCTGCAGCACAAGGTGGTGCGCCCGGCGCTGCTGCGTGGGCAGCCGGTGGTGTGGCGCAACCATGAGGCGAGCCTGGATGCCGCCTCGCTCGAGCCCGCGAGCCGCGCGCAGTCCACCTACGTGCTGCAGGAGTACTTCGTGCCCGTGGCCCAGTTCGCCACCTTCACGCGGGGCCTGGCCCGCATCCTGGCGCAGCACGGGGCGCAGGTGCTCAACATCTCGGTGCGCCACGCGCCGCCCGACCCCGATGCCGTCATGGCCTGGGCGCGCGAGGAAGTGTTTTCATGGGTGCTGTACTACAAGCAGGGCACCAGCCCCGAGGCCTGTGAAGCAGTGGCCGTGTGGACGCGTGCGCTGATCGACTGGGCGCTGCAGCACGGCGGCACCTACTACCTGCCCTACCAGCGCCATGCCACACAGGCACAGTTCGCGGCAGCGTACCCGCAGGCCGACCGGTTTCGCGCCATCAAGGCGTTGTGGGACCCGGAAGGGCGGATGACCAACATGCTGTGGAGGCAGTATCTGTAGCCTGAGGCCGCGCGGTTGCCGTTGCCTTTGTCCGAAGTGTCTGGAGTGTCTGGAGTGTCTGGAGTGTCTGGAGTGTCTGGAGTGTCTGGAGTGTCTGGAGTGTCTGGAGTGTCTGGAGTGTCGTCAGCGTGGCGGCCGCCCAGCCTGCATGCCCCGCACAGCAACCGGGCGCAGGCGCTCTGGACCTAGCCGACCGCCACCCGGTTGCGCCCCTCGGCCTTGGCCCGGTACAGTGCCGTGTCTGCCGCCAGCAGCAGCACCTCCAGGTCGGCGTCCCCGCCCATGGTGGAGCTATGCACCAGCCCGATGCTGACCGTGGCGTACGGCTGCGTTCCGGGGCCTGTGCCGAAGTGCTGCTGCTGCACCGCAGAGCGCATGCGCTCGGCTATGGCCTGCGCCTCGCCGGGCGATACGCCGGGCAGCACCACCGCGAACTCCTCGCCGCCCATGCGGCCCAGCAGGTCCTGGGGGCGCAGTGTGTCCGCCAGGGTCCTGGCGATGCCGATGAGCAACTGGTCCCCGGCGCCGTGCCCGTGCTGGTCGTTCACCTGCTTGAAGTGGTCGACGTCGAGCATCATCACGGCTGCACCGGCGCACCCGCGCTGGTGGCGTGCCAGCAGGCGCTCGCCCTGCTTGAGCAGCGCGCGGCGCGCCAGCACGCCCGTGAGGTCGTCGTGGCGCACGGCGTGGTCCAGCCGGCGCAAGGCCTGGGCGCGGGCCGCGCTGGCGCAGGCCACGGCCAGTGGCCCCAGGGCCAGCAGCGTGACGCCCACGCGCAGCGAGAACACATCGCTGGCGTGCGCCGGCGTGAAGTTGAGCACCCCGGTCGCGACACCCGCCATGGTCCACAGGCACACCACCAGCGACAGCAGGCTGGCGGTGAAGGTGCTGTAGCTCAGGGCGCACCACAGCAGCCCGGGCACCACGAAGGCCAGCATGCCGGGCCCGCCGATCACGGTGCGGACGCCCTCTGCCAGCAGCAGCGAGCTCACCGGCGCCACGCGCCAGAACAGCGAGCCGCCGGATGCACCCTGGGTGGGTGGGGGCGGGTCGTCGGCGCGCGGGGCTGCCAGCACCACGGGGAGGATGAGCATGTAGTTCATGAGCTCGGTGCTGAACCACAGCGACAGCAGGTCGTACCACGGAGCGTTGAAGTACACCGGCGCGGCGCCGCAGCCCGCCAGGGCGCCCACGGTGCTGGCCGCCAGGGCCGCCAGCAGCAGGTACAGGGCCGACACGGTGCGCCGCAGGCGCAGGGTGTTCTCGTCCAGCCGGCGCAGCACCAGCCAGCCGGCGGTGGCACTGAGCAGGTTGGCCGCGTTGAGCCACAGCGCCATGCCCCACTGGCTTCCCGTGATCAGGTCGGCCGCGACATAGCCCAGCCCGGCGGCGATCCACGCGGGTGGCCGCGCCAGGGTGGGGTAGCGCACCAGCAGGCCCAGCAGCAGGGCATTGGCGGGCCAGAAGGCCGACAGGAAGCCGATGGGCCGCGCGAAGATGCCCACCAGGCAGGCCGCAAACACCAGCATGCCCAGGCCGGACCAGACAAGCGGCGGTGCCAGGGGCCGGTAGGGGGCAAGGGTGCGGAGCATGCGTGGAGTGGGAGGGGCCGGCAAGGACGACAGCGTCCCCTCGATTGTCTCTGTCGGCGGCCTCGCAGGCCATTTCGCTGCACCTATCAGAAACTTCTGTTGACATTCTCCAACAAAATGTAACGAAGGCGGTGGGAGCCCGCAGGCCGTCGCTGCGCTGTGCTAAGCGCACTGCCCAGCGGCGCTGGCAGCGGGCCTTGGGTGTTGGAGGCCGTGCCGTGCCTGGAACGTCCCGGCCCGGGGGCGCGCGCGGCGCTACCGCCTGAGCCAGCGCTGCACCCAGTGGCGCCGCACCACCCGCGCCACGCGCCAGGCCCAGGATGCGCGGGCGCGCTCCAGCACACGGTGCTTGAAGCTGATCCAGTGCGTGTACGCCCAGGCAAACCACCGCAGCTGCATGAGCGCAGGCTGGGTGAGCGTGAACAGGCGCGCGACCACGGCCGTGCCCACCACCTTGGCCAGCGCGATCACCAGCATGCCGAGCACCACATGCCCGCGCCCCATGGCCCAGAGCGCGAGCAGCTTGACGGGCAGCAGCAGCGCCGTGGGCAGTGCGAACAGCGCCACCGCCGCCCAGGGCGGCAGGGAGCGCACCCAGCCTTCGATCCAGCGCAGCCCCGGCCAGCGGCCGATGCGCGCCAGCAGTTGCTGCAGCGGCACCCAGCCCCATTCCTCGAACAGGATGATCAGCGCCAGCAGGCCGCTGGCAAGGCCCGCCATCGCGCGGCCGGGCCAGCGCAGCAGTTGGTGCAGCAGGTTGTGAATGATGTGGCCTCCAGCCTGGGCGCTTCGACCCTGGCAGCGATGGTGGGTGATGGATCGTGAATGGGCGCATCAGCGGCCAGTGGCCGCCTTGACGCCCCCGGACCCGCGGACGGTCTCTGGACAGGCAGCATACCGCTCTGTGTGCGGTGCGGATGGCGCGGTGGGCGTGGGCCGCTGCCGGCGCTGAAGTATCCGTCGGCGATACCCGAGGGCCCGTGCCACGCCACCGCCCCTGGAATGTCGCTCGCCCGCCGTGCGGTGCGCGAATCATCGGCGCCACAAGCATGTGCTTGGGTCTCAAGGAGCCTTATGGGCTTGCTGTCTTTGCCTTCGATCCGCCGCCGCGCCCTGACCGGCCTGGTCCTGTCCGCGTCCGTGGCGGCCCTCAGTGGTTGCTATGTGGCGCCCATGCAGCCCGCGCCGGTCCCTGTGGTGGTGCAGGCACCGGCACCACCGGCGCCTCTCACGCTGGCCGTGCGTCTGTATCCCGCCAACGATCAGGCGACCGCACTCGGTGTGGTGCACGCGGTGGTGACCAACGATCTGCATGGCCGGGGGACCTTCCAGGCCACGATCCAGGGGGAGTCGTTCATGGGTGAAGCCACGCGCAAGGCCGGCTCCTCCCGCGAGGGGCTTGCCAGCGGCGCGGGCAGCCGGGGCAGTTACCTCAGTTGCCAGTATGCGATGAACTCGTCCACGCTGGGCATGGGCTCGTGCCGCCTGTCCAGCGGCGCGCTGTTCACCATGCACGTGGGCGGCTGACGCCGCACGCGCTCAAGGGGCGGGCTGCCCGGCGGCTGCGACGTCGGTGTCGCGCTCGCCCCCTTTGAGATGCCCCACGTACTGCAGCGCCTGCTTGATCTGCACCGACGGCACATCGCCTTCGCGCATGTGCAGCAGATCGGCAGGGCTCACCATCAGCGCAGAGGCATCGGTCAGCGGCAGCCGGGCCGCGCGGTAGGCCTCCAGCACGAGCTGCGAGCAGAAGAAGCGGTCGTTGCGGGCCGCTCCCAGCTGGATGGCCGCCATGCCGCGCAGGCACGCGTCGCGCACCACGCCCGGCACCAGCGGCAGTTCGCAGTAGGCGCGTTGCAGCGTGAAAGGCGCCTGCAGCACGATGCCGGCGGTGTTGTACTTCTTGCCGTCCTGTGCCTGGGCAAAAGACCGGAGAGCATCGGCGTGCGCATCGGTCATGCCGGGGTGGCGGAAGGCGACGATGGTGGCTTCGTCGGCGATGAAATCGGCCGTGCTGCGGATGCGGATGCCCGAGCCCACGGCTTCGATGACCTGGTCGTCGCCCAGGTACAGCGCCGCATGGCTCACCGGCGACAGCGTGGCCATGCGGATGCCCAGCGAACTGATGCCGTGGGTGGCCGACAGGATGATGTCGCCCGCCCGCAAATCGCTGCCCCCGATGGCCTGTCCGCCATTGGCGGGCGTGAGGAGCAGGCGGTTTTGCACCTGAAGCGTCGGCAGGCCGTTGTCGGGATCACGGTCGATGCGCGTGGCGCAGCCGCCCAGGACCAGGACGACCGCGAGCGCAGCACCCAGCCGACAGCCTGCGAAGGCGCTGCGGCCGGGGTGCGGGCGCGCCGTGGCGCCGTTTGTGCTGTCGCGTGTGGGGAGTGTCGTCATGGGTGGAGGCGGTCGGTGGTGGGGCTCAGACGCCCCGCGCCCGCTCGGTCTTGAACAGCGCACGGAACTGCGCGAAGGCGCCGGCGTCCAGCGACTCGCGCACTTCGCGCATGAGGTTCAGGTAGTAGTGCAGGTTGTGCACGGTGGTGAGCATGGGGCCGAGCATTTCGCCGCAGCGGTCCAGGTGGTGCAGGTAGGCGCGGCTGAAACCCTCGCGGCCGCCCTGATCCCACGACACGCCCGAGCTGCCCGCGCAGGCGTAGCAGGTGCAGCTGGTGTCCAGCGGCTGGTGGTCCGCCTTGTGGCGCGCGTTGCGGATCTTGAGGTCGCCATAGCGGGTGAAGATGGTGCCGTTGCGTGCATTGCGCGTGGGCATCACGCAGTCGAACATGTCCACGCCGTCGGCCACGCCTTGCACCAGGTCTTCGGGCGTGCCCACGCCCATCAGGTAGCGGGGCTTGTTGGCGGGCAGCCGGTGCGGCGTGTGCGCCATGATGTCCAGCATCTCGTCCTTGGGCTCGCCCACGCTCACGCCGCCCACCGCGTAGCCGGGGAAGTCCATCTCGACCAGGCGCTCGAGCGATTCCTGGCGCAGGTGCTTGAACATGCCGCCCTGCACGATGCCGAAGAGCGCGTTGGGGTTGTTCAGGCGGTGGAACTCGTCGTGGCTGCGCCGGGCCCAGCGCAGGCTCATCTCCATGCTCTTGCGGGCTTCGGCCTCGGTGGTGAGGTGGCCCTTGGTCTCGTAGGGCGTGCACTCGTCGAGCTGCATCACGATGTCGGAGTTGAGCGTGGTCTGGATCTGCATGCTCACCTCGGGCGACATGAAGAGCTTGTCGCCGTTGACCGGGCTGGCGAACGTCACGCCTTCTTCGGTGATCTTGCGCATCGCGCCCAGGCTCCACACCTGAAAGCCGCCCGAATCGGTGAGGATGGGCTTGTCCCATTTCTCGAAGCCGTGCAGCCCGCCGAAGCTCTGCATCACATCGAGGCCGGGGCGCATCCACAGGTGGAAGGTGTTGCCCAGGATGATCTGCGCGCCCATGTCGTGCAGGCTGCGCGGCATCACGCCCTTGACGGTGCCATAGGTGCCCACGGGCATGAAGATGGGGGTCTGCACCACGCCATGGTTGAGCGTGAGCGTGCCGCGGCGTGCGTGGCTGGAGGGGTCGGTCTTGAGAAGGTCAAACTGCAGCATGATGGGCCGTATTGTCCCAGACGGCCCGGGGCGCTCTGCCGCAGCGGCGCGGCCCTCGCGAGCTACGGAGGTTTCAGCGGTCTTTCATGGGGGCGGGCAGACGCCCCATCGGCACGCAGGGACAAGGGCTGGCGCTGGCGCGGTGCGTGGCTACACTGATCCGTGACACGCGGACAACCCGCTCAAAGGAGACCTTCATGCTCAAGATCCTGATCGCCGTGGATGGCTCGGAACTCTCTCTGGACGGTGTGCACCATGCCCTCTCGCTGGTGCGTCAGGGCCTGCAGGCCAGCGTGGTGCTGGCCCATGTGCAGGAGCCCGCCACGCTGTATGAACTGGTGACCACGCGCGACCCCGACCTCATCGCCGCCGCCAGCCTGGAGGCGGGCGAGCACCTGATGGCCCCGGCGCGCGCGCTGCTCGACGCGGCGGGGGTGCAGTACGAGACCGATGTGGGCGTGGGCGATGTCGCCCATACGCTGGTGGACATGATCGAACGCTCGGGCTGCGACATGGTGGTCATCGGCGCCAAAGGGCAGGGCGCCATCACCACCGCGCTGCTGGGATCGGTGTCGCAGGAGGTGGCCCATGCGAGCCCCGTGCCCGTGACCATCGTGAAGCACACCGACGTGCTGGAGGCGGTGGACGGCGATCTGGTGGAAGACGCCGAGGCTTGAGGCCTCGCAGTTCCCGCGCCGGCGGGAGCCGCACTGCCTGCATGCACCCTGCGCGCCGCAGGTCGGCAGAAACGACAAGGGCCGCGTGCAGCGGCCCTGGGCGGGGTGGTGGGGCAGAGAGCCGGCGCAGGTCTCAGGCAGCCTTGCGGAACGGCTCCGAAGGCCGCTGCAGCTTGCCGTGCGGCAGCGTGGCCAGGCGGGTGAACATGCGGCGGCAGTAGCCGCTGATCCACAGACACTTGTTGAGCTCGTCCACCGGCAGCGGGCCCGACACCACGACGATGTCGTTGGCGGCCTCCTGGGCACCGGCGGCACGCAGGCGGCGGCGGGTGTTGTTGGCCCAGGACTGGATGCGCGTGGGGCTGCCGTGCTGGTGCACCTCGCCGGTGTGCACATCGAATGCAATGGCGACGGTGTCGGTCTTGAGCTTGAACCTGCGCTCACCCGTGACGGCACTGGGCGCGTCGCGCATGTCGTACAGGTAGTAGCTGCCTGCCTTGAGCTGGTATTGCATGTCCATGGGTGTTCCTCTCTGTCGGCATTTTCGAGGGTGCACACGCAGGGCAGTGGTCCGTAAAACGGCAGAAAAGCCGCCCTTATCGCAGGCTGCGGCGGCCACCATGCCAGCGTCGGTGCGCGTGCGATTGTGGCGGCGCGCCGGCAGCATGGCGCAAAACTTGAGAGCGTTCTGGTAACGAGTTGTGATGGATATCTACGCCGACATGCGGGCCAGCGGTATTGCGACAGTGGCACCGGAGCCGCTCACTCGCACAACGAGCGCGGCGTACAAAACTGACGCTGCCCATGCGCGGGAAGCCAAGGTCCGCCCCGCAGCGAGGGCGTCGTCCCCCTTCCCGAATGGCGCAGCCATTCGAGAGAAGGGGTGAAGGCGCGTCAGCGCCTCAGGGGGATGCCCTCTAGAAGTCCACCAGGCTCACACCGACGCTGAACACGGTGCGCTTGCGGTTGTAGTCGATCATGCTGTCGCCGTAGCCGCTGAACAGTGCGGTGTGCAGGCGCAGGTTGCTCTTGCCGCCCAGGGTCGAGCCCACGGCCTGCAGCCATTCCAGGCGCACGGAGCCGCGGTCGGTGCTGGACAGCGAATGGCGCACCGTGGCGGACAGGGTGTTGTCCTTGTTGATGTTCCAGAACGCCGACAGCTCGCCACGGCCGATGTAGTCGGCGATGCCCGGGTTGTCGTCGCTGCCCGAGCTTTCAGGGATGCGCTTCCAGATGCGGGCGTTCACGCTCACGCTGTTGGACAGCTCCAGGCCCGTCATCATGTACACGCGGTTCCAGCTGCGCGACAGGGGCTTGCTCTGGCCGTTGGACTGGTGCACCAGCCCCACGCCGCTGTAGCGCCACTTCCAGCCGAATGGCAGCTCGGCCGTGGTGGGGTAGACGTACATGACTTCGGGTTCGTGGTCGGTGGCGCGGAAGGGGCGCGAGATCTCGGGCGTGAACAGTTGCCAGTACGACTGCTGGGTGTAGCCGAACCACACCGAGTCCTTGAGCGTGGGATGGCCCTGCGTGAGCAGACCCTGCGCGACCTTGGTGCGCACCGACAGCTGGATGCGGTTCTCGGCGCGGCGGTAGGGCGTCGATTCGGTGGCCGAATGGTCCGCCGCGTCCGATGTGGGCTGGCGGTTGACGTTGCTGCCCGCCACCACCGACAGCGTGATCGGCCGGTAGCCGCGGAAGCGGAAGGTGCCGCAGTCGGTGCCCGACTCCAGTTCCCAGAAGCGAGACAGGTCGCTGTATTGCGCGTCGCGGCAGCCGTCGGTGCGGGCCACGTCGATGATGCGGGTGGCAGGCAGGGTGGTGTCCACGGGTGGTGGCACGGCGGAGGCGTCGGCGGAGCCGCCGGCCGAGGCCCCCGGCGCCTTCCAGGTCTGCTCGGCGGCCAATTGGTCGAAGCAGGCGAGGCGGGCCTGGTTGTCGGTGGACAGCGCAGCGCAGCGGCGCCAGCCGGCGTCGGCACCCGCCGCAGCACCGGCAGTTGCCGCGGGTGCGGCCTGCGCGAAGGCTGCGCCAGCCGGAGCCAGCGTGGCCAGCACCAGCGCCGCAGTGTGGTGCAGTGCCCAGCGCCCCGATGCAGGGGCGTCGGCCTGTGCAGCACGCCAGGTGCTGCGCAGCGGGCTGCTGGAGCCCAGGTGTGGGTGTGGGCGATGTTCCATGTTCCGCATATGTCCTTGCCGCAACCTCCGCCCGCCACCCGGCCTGTCCGGGGGCACTGACGTGGGTGCCGTTGATCGATCCATCCAGTGTGAGAACAGGTTCTCAGGTTGCCGCTGCCGGCAGGCCCGCTTGCGGCCACCGTGCTGCTGTCGCGCTGCACGGTACCACGCACGCCTTGTGCCAGCTTTCTTGTGCCAGCTTTTGCCGCAGCAGCCTTTTGCGCCCTGCCGCTCTGGTCTGCGGCAGATGCATTCCTGGCTGCCGCAGGCTCAAAAAACGCGCGCCAACGGGCTGGCTGGGTGCGCGGTTCTGGCTCGTGGCTGCTGGTCAGGCCGCGCTGGATTGTGGTGTGCCTGGGCTGCTGGCGCTTGTAGGATAAGCGCTGATAGCTATCAAAAGCAAAGCGCCCGTGCCGCCGAGTGCCGCGGTGTGGGCCTGCCGCAACAGGCGGTGGTGAGGGCTCGCTTCGGTGCCCGGCCTCTCACTGCGCGGGCGGGGTGCTGTCGGCCAGGGCTTTCTTGGCGGCGAACTCGGCGCGCAGTGCCTTGAGCTTTTCGCGCGGGTCTTCGCGCACCGTGGCCTTGTCCAGTCCCATTTCGGCGATGAACCGGCTGGGCTGGGCCGACACCATCTCGCGGCCCTTCTTGCGCTTCTTGGTCCAGCTCACGGCCAGGGTGCGCTGGGCGCGGGTGATGCCCACGTACATCAGACGGCGCTCTTCCTGCAGGCGCTGCAGCGTGTCGTCGCTCACCTTTTGCTGGCGGCCTTCGTCGTCGTCGAGCTTGAAGGGCAGCATGCCCTCGGTCACGCCCACCAGCACCACGTGCGGCCACTCCAGCCCCTTGCTGGCGTGCAGGGTCGACAGCGTGACCATGTCCTGGTCCTTCTCGCGCTCGCTGATGGTGGACAGCAGCGCGATGGTCTGCGACACCTCCAGCAGGCTCTTGGTTTCCTTGGCCACCACGGCGCCGGCGGTGTCGTCGATCTGGCCGCCCGCACGTTGGGCCATCCAGTCGCAGAACTCCATCACGTTGCTCCAGCGCGCGGCCGCCACCTTCTCGCTGTCTTCGTTGTCGTACAGGTGCTGCTCGTAGCCGATTTCTTTCAGCCAGTCGTTCAGGAACGTGCGCGATTCCTCGGCCCCGTGCACGCGCCGTGCGCTGTACTCCAGGTAGTTGATGTAGCGGCCGAACTCGTGCAGGCCGTCCATGGCGCGCTTGGGCACGGCCGCCGGCAGCATGCCGTTGAACAGCGCGCCGAACATGCTTTGCTTGTGCTGCGTGGCAAATGCGCCCAGGGCCGCCAGCGTGGTGTGGCCGATGCCGCGCTTGGGGGTGGTGATGGCGCGCAAAAACGCTGGATCGTCATCGTTGTTGATCCACAGGCGGAACCACGCGCAGAGGTCCTTGATTTCCGCCCGGTCGAAGAAGCTCGTGCCGCCCGAGACCTTGTACGGAATGTTGGCCTTGCGCAGCGCCTTTTCGAACGGCTTGGCCTGGTGGTTGGCGCGGTACAGCAGCGCGAAGTTCTTCCAGTCCGGCGGCGGGTTGCTGGCCGCACGCAGGCTCTGGATGCGCGCCACGGCGCGGTCGGCCTCGTGCTCTTCGTTGTCGGCGTCCACCACGCGCACGGGCTCGCCCTCGCCCAGTTCGCTGAACAGCGTCTTGGGAAACAGCTTGGGGTTGGGCCCGATCACATTGTTGGCCGCGCGCAGGATGGCGCTGGTGGAGCGGTAGTTCTGCTCCAGCTTGATGACCTTGAGGTGGGGGAAGTCCACCGGCAGCTTTTTCAGGTTGTCGAGCGTGGCGCCGCGCCAGCCGTAGATGGACTGGTCGTCGTCGCCCACGGCCGTGAAGTGCCCGTTTGCGCCCACCAGCAGCTTCAAGAGCTCGTACTGCGTGGCATTGGTGTCCTGGTACTCGTCCACCAGCACGTGGCCGAGCGACGCCTGCCACTTGGCGCGCACTTCGGGGAAGTCGCGCAACAGGCGCAGCGGCATGCCGATCAGGTCGTCGAAGTCCACGCTCTGGTAGGCCGCCAGGCGCTCCTCGTAGCGCGCCATGAGCGTGGCGATGATGCGTTCGTTGTCGTCCGCCGCCTGGGCCAGCGCCTCTGCGGAGGTCAGGCCCATGTTCTTCCATTTGCTGATGACCCACTGCCATTGGCGGGCCGTGGCCATGTCGGTGGTGCCGCCCGAGGCTTCCTTCAGGATGCCCGTCACGTCGTCGGCATCCAGGATGCTGAACTGGGGCTTGAGGCCCAGCACCGAGCCGTCCTCGCGGACCATGCGCACGCCCAGGGCGTGGAAGGTGCAGATCAGCACGTCCTTGGCGCGCCGGCCGATCAGGTGCTGTGCGCGCTCGCGCATTTCGGACGCCGCCTTGTTCGTGAAGGTGATGGCCGCGATGCGCTTGGGCTCCATGCCCTTTTCGATCATGTGGGCGATCTTCTGGGTGATCACCCGCGTCTTGCCGGAGCCCGCACCGGCCAGCACCAGGCACGCGCCATCGGTGTAGTGGACAGCCTGAAGCTGGGCGAGATTGAGACCGAACGACATGGGGAGGGAGGGGGGCGAAGAAAAACCAGGAGAAGGGGGCACGGGGGCCGCCGCGGGGCTGGGCCTCGCAATGCGCAGGCCAGGGGCGCAATGATACCGGCCGTCCCGGGAGGGCGGGGCCGTCGCCGCGGCTGACACGGCCCTGACGGGCAGCCGCGCCCGGGCACGCCAGGCCTGCTGGCTGCGGGAAACCCCGCTAGGGCGCGCCTGCACACAATTTGATACTGGCGCGGCAGCTCCATCCACCGATCAGATCACGAGCCCACACCATGACCCCCTCTGCATCGACCCCTGCGCGCCTGCTTGTGCCCCTGCCTGTTGCCCCGCGCACCAGCGCTCGCACGCGCACCCGTGCCTCGCGTGCCCTGTACCTGCTGATGACCGCCTGCGCCCTGCTGGCGGGGGCCTTCCTGGCGCAGCCCGCCCGGGCCCAGGCGCAGGGCGGCAACAGCGCTGCGGTGCGCATCGGGGTGGTGGGGCCTTTCACCGGGCCGTCGGCGGACTTTGGCGTGCCCATGCTCAACGGCATCAAGCTCGCGGTGGACGAGATCAACGCGGTGGGCGGCTACCTGGGCCGGCCGCTGGAGCTGGTGGTCAAGGACGACGCCGCCAACCCCGACCAGGGCCGCAAGGTGTCACAGGAGCTGCTGGCCGAGAAGGTCGTCGCCACCATCGGCTTTTGCAACACCGGCGTGGCGATGAAGGCCATCGACCTGTTCCAGGACGCCAAGAGCCCGCTGATCGTGCCGTGCTCCACCGGCACGGCGGTGACGACCAAGTACCCGGCTGCCGACAGCTACATCTTCCGCGTGCAGGCCCGCGACGCGCTGCAGGCGCCGTTCATGGTGGACGACATCGTCAAGCGCGGCTGGGACAAGGTGGCCATCTTTGCCGACAAGACGGGCTACGGCGAGGGTGGCTACAACGACGTGGTGGCGGCCCTGGCCGCCAGGAACCTCAAGCCCGTGCACGTGGCGCGGTTCGACCTGGGCGTGAAGGACCTCACGGCGGACCTCACCGCCGCCCGCGCAGCGGGTGCCAACGTGGTCTACAGCTACACGGTAGGGCCGGAGAACGCGACCATTGCCAACGGCAAGAAGGCCATGGGCTGGAAGGTGCCCCAGGTGGGCGCCTGGCCGCTGTCCTTCCCGTTCTTCCTCGAAGGGGCCAAGGACGCCGCCGAGGGCGCGCTCATGGTGCAGACCTTCATCGCCGAGCCCAGCAATGAGCGCCGCGCCTCGTTCCTGTCGAGCTACACCCGCAAGTACCAGGGCAAGGTGGCGGTGCCGATGGCAGCGGCCAACGCGTACGACGCCACGTATTTGCTGATGTACTCCTTCCTCGGCATCCGCGACGGCAACCTGTCGGGCCAGGCGGTCAAGGATTCGCTGGAGGGCAAGATGAAGACTTACTACGGCGTCGTCGCCACCTACGACAAGCCCTTCAGCCTGCAGGACAAGGATGCCATCACGCGCAACATGCTGGTGATCGGAATGGTCAAGAACGGCGCCATCACCTTCGCCTACCCCGAGGACGCCAAGCGCAACCTGATCATCCAGCGCAAGCAGTAAGAGCGGCTCACAAAGCTCATCTGGCGTCGTTGCCGCGTCTTGTCGTAGTACTTACTCGTACTGCCTGCGACGCGGCGCCTGGACAGAACCGCTTCGCCGCGCGTGATGGCACCCGCCTGACTTTGCGCTGACCACCGCGCGGGCGCCCTGCACGGCTGCGCGGCCCAGCACGGACAATATCCCCCGTGCTCTCCGTCCTTCTCATCACCTTCCCCTTCTTCGCATTGGTGCTGTGCGGCTACCTGGCCGCGCGGCGCGGCGTGCTGCCGCAGCCGGCCATCCCGGGGCTCAACGCCTTCGTGCTGTACTTCGCGCTGCCCTGCATGCTGTACCGCTTTGGCGCCAGCACGCCCATCGGCCAGCTGCTCGACCCCGCCGTGGCGGGCGTGTACCTGCTGTGCGCGCTGGTCATGGTGGGCGCTGCGGTGGCGCTCACGCGCAAGGCGCACATCGGCTGGAACGACGCGGCCTTCGGCGCGCTAGTCGCAGCATTTCCCAATACCGGCTTCATGGGCGTGCCGCTCCTGGTGGCGCTGCTGGGCGCGCAGAGCGCGGGCCCGGCCATCGTGACCATCGTGGTGGACATGGTGGTCACCAGCTCGCTGTGCATTGCGCTGTCGCGCCTGGATGGCGCGGGCACCCACGGTGTGGGCGTGGCGCTGCGCAGCGCCTTCCGGGGCATGGCGACCAACCCCATGCCGTGGTCAATTGCGCTGGGCGCGCTGGCCTCGGCCTTGCACTTTCAGTTGCCCGGCCCGGTGGACAAGACCATCGCCATGCTGGCCGACGCTGCCTCGCCCGTGGCGCTGTTCACCATCGGCGCGGTGCTGGCCCGATCGCAGATGAACCAGCACGAGCAGGTGCCCCCGCGCGACTACGTGCCCCTGGCGCTGGCCAAGCTGCTGATCCACCCGCTGCTGGTGTGGGCCGTGGGCACGGCGGCCATGGCGCTGGGCGTGCCGCTCACGCCGTTCGCGCTCACGGTGCTGGTGCTGCTGGCCGCGCTGCCCAGCGCCAGCAATGTCTCGCTGCTGGCCGAGAAGTTCGGCGCCAACAACGGGCGCGTGGCGCGGATCATCCTGGTGTCGACGGCGCTCGCGTTTCTCAGCTTTTCGGCTGCGGTGGCGCTACTGACCTGAATGCTATTGTTTGTATAGCTGCTTGCGCAGGCGGGGTGAGCGGGAGGGGCAATTTTTTGCATGCCAGACAGTCCCGGTGCTCGCCGTGGACTATCCAGCCTGGGGCATCGCTTTCGGGCTCAAGCGGCCTCAGAGGGGCGCACAGAAGCCGTTAAGCCAGCCAGGCGGTGCCGCGTGTTCAGGGCGCTGCCGGCTTGCGCCCCACCAGGTAGCTCACCCCGTCGGGGCCGTAGAACTCCGAATGCGGTTCGTGGGCCTGTAGATGGAACACATCGCCCACGCCGTACAGCCGCTCCGACCCTGCGGTCACGATGCGGATCTCGCCCGACAGGATGAGCGCCTTGGCCTCGAACGGGTGCGTGTGGTCGTCCAGCCTGCCATCAGGCTCGCGTGTGATGGTGACTGGGCGCTCGAAGCCTTCATCGGCCAGGGCGCGGGTGAACGTATCGGTGTGGTCCATCGATGTCTCTTGTCTGTGTGGTGAGGCTCCAGTGTAGGCAGTCGAGGGGCCGTCGCACAACGCTGGCGGTGCGTGTCTGCCGGAGCGTTGGTCAATCCGGCGCCGGGCCCTGGCTCTGCAGAAATCCCAGCAGGAACGCATCGACATGCTGCAGCGGGTGCGGCCCGCGCTCGGGGATGGTGCCGGCCAGTTGCAGGGCTCTTTGCAACTGGTCGTCCAGCTTTTGGCGCCAGCGTCCTCGTCGGTCCAGGATGTCGGCCACGGCTTGCGCGGTGGTCGCTTGCGTGGTGGCCGCAGCGGCGTCCTGGCCCAACAGCATGGCGCCTGCCAGGTCGGGGTCGTAGTCACTGGCCAGCAGCAGGGCGGTGCCGGTCTCGTACAGGCGGTCCATGTTGCCCGCCTCTGCATAGCGGCGCGTGATCAGCAGAAAGTCTGTGGCGTCCTTGGCGGTGTCCAAATGCCGGTCGCGCCATGCGATCAGCTTGAGCACCGCCAGCGACGGCAGCGATGCCACGCGCACCACCAAGGCTCCGTCCAGCTCCACTTCGACGGCGGCCCGGTGCGCTTCGGCAAAGCCCGCGACGTTCATCACCACCGCATGCTCCGGCGGCCAGGCGATGGTGGCCTGCGGGCTTGCCACGGCGCCGAAGGGCAGCAGGTCGAGCGGAACGCCGTGGGGCATGTCTGCCGGGCGGTACATCAGCCGGTGGGCCACGCCAGGCTGTGGGTGGAAGCTGCTTTGTGCCAGCAACTGGTCCTTGATGGCGCTGAAGGCGGCCCAGTCGGTCAGGTGCAGGCCCAGGTCCACGTCGCGCGTGGCGCGGCCCGTGTTTTGGCCGTGCACATGCCACAGCATCAGGTCGCGGGCCAGCGCGCCGCCGACGAAGAAGTCGATGCCCAGGCTGTGCGCTGCAGTGCTGGCCTGCTGCAGGATTTCGCGCAGCAGCGGGTCGATAGGGCGCTCAGGCGCTATCTTGAGCATCGCGGCTGGTGTCCAGATACTGCGCGCGGATGCGCTGGGCGGTGTCGATGTTGCGCGGGTCGGCACTGGCCATCAGGTCTGCGTAGACGAGCAGTGGCGGCGCCGTGGCGCTCGCAGCGTCGGCCTCTTCGGCCAGGGGCCAGAAGGTGTCGAGCACTTCGATGGCGCCGGTGGGGTCGGGGCGCAACCGGTGTTTCAGGATCAGCGCTTCGGGCTTGGCGGTGTAGATAGTCGATTGCTCGGGCTCGAGATACCCGGTCAGGTGGTAGGCCGCGACTTCGCCGCCCCACACGGCCTGTTGCGTGCGCAAGTCCACGCCTTTCCACCAGTCTGCGGCTGGCGCTGCGAAGCGCCGGGCGTGCAACCGGGGACGCAGTTTGACCGGAAAGTGCGTGGCCCACTCTTCCTGCAACGCGCCGGGCGCCAGCAGGCGGCGCGGCTCGGTCGGCGCCAGGTGCCCGCGTGCCTGCAGGTCGGCCAGCACGTCGCCCACGGTGCCCAGCGCCACCCCGGCGGCGGTCGCGATGTCGCGGTAGGTTCCGGTGGCGAGGGCCGGCCGGGTCAGCAGCGCAAAGACGATGCGCAGCCCTGCTGGTGTGAGGGACTTGAACCGCCCCACAGGCCGCGCGCTCTCGGGGCGGGGCTTGCCGGTCACGTACACGAAGCACCCCGGTACGTCGAGGTAGGCGTTGCCTGCCGCATCGATGAAGTTCAGTCCCAGGCTGCGGCATTGCCGGGCGGCCTCGGTGGTGACGAACGGTGCGACCAGCACCGTCGGCTCGCGCCGCTGGCGGGCCCTGGCCTGGAGCGTGCCCAGTGTGTGGAAACGGTCGACGGCCTTGATCTCGGCCGCAAAGCGGACGGGCTGAGCCTGGGGCGTGATCACGTCCAGCCAGGCATCGGGCGATGCGTCGCCGGGGGCTTCTTCCCTGACCTGGTGGATGGCAGCCCGCTCCATGCGCACCCCTGTTTCTGCTTGGAGTGCGGCGATGGCGTCGCACAGGGTCGTCTGGGTGTTCATATTTTTAAAGTGTTCACGCAGTGTGAACATCGAGAATAACTGAACGCATTGTTTCGTTCAATATTTTTTCTGTTCGTGAAACGTGAACAAAACATAAAAATGAACAATCAGATCACCAGCGGATCCACATCCACCAGCCATCGCACCAACCCCTTATGTTCCGGTGCGCTGCGCGTGACCTGAAGCACGGGCTGCCACGCGGCCAGAAACCGCTGCAGGGCGGCGCGGCTGCTGCTTTCCATCAGCATCTGGGCGCGCTCCACGTTAGCCACGCGCTGGATGGTCAGCGGCACGGGCGGGAACAGCGTCACAGCCTCCAGCCCTGGCAGGGCGGCTGCGTGGGCTGCAGCCGTGGCGGCGGTCAGAAAGCCCTGCGCGACCTCCTGCGTGCGGGCATCGGCGCGCACCAGGGCCTGGAAGGCGAACGGTGGCATGGCAGCTTCTTCGCGCTCCTGGAGCTGCTGGGCGGCAAAGGCCGGGTAGTCGTGGGTGCGCAGCGCCTCGTACACCGGGTGCTGCGGGTGAAAGCTCTGCACCCACATCTCGCACTGCGTGCCCTGGGCGGCCATGTAGGCTGCGTCGCGCCCCGCGCGGCCGGCGGCCTGCATGAGCAGTGCGAACAGGCGCTCCGGCGCCCGGAAGTCGCTCGAAAACAGCGCCCCGTCGGGCTGCACCGCGGCCACCAGCGTGATGCGCCGAAAGTCATGCCCCTTGGCGATCATCTGCGTGCCCACCAGCACATCCACCTCGCCCGAATGCACCTGGGCCAATTGCGCTTCGAGCGAGCCTTTTGCCTTGGTGGTGTCGGCGTCGATGCGGGCGATGCGGGCGGGGGTGCGGTCGGGCCGCAGCACCTCGGACAGCAGGTCGCCGAGCTGTTCTTCGAGCTGCTCGGTGCCCCGGCCCATGGAATGGATGTCCGGGCTGCCGCAGGTGGGGCAGGCGCGGGGCACGCGCACCGTGTAGCCGCAGTGGTGGCAGCGCAGGGTGCGGTCGGCCTTGTGGAAGACCTGGTGCGCGCTGCAGTGCGGGCAGTCGCTCTTCCAGCCGCAGTCGGCGCAGTGCAGCACGGGCGCGTAGCCCCGGCGGTTGAGCAGCACCATGCTCTGCTCCCCGCGCGCCACGCGCTCGGTGATGGCGGCCAGCAGCGGCGCGCTGAAGATCGCGCGGCGCGGCTGCTGGTTCATGTCCACGCGGCGCACCCGGGCCGGGGCGCCCGCGCCCCCATCTGTCCCTGCGCCGGCGCCGATCCGGCTGGGCATGGCCAGGCGCACGTAGCGCCCGCCTTCGGGGTCTTCCGCCGTGGGCGGGCGGCTGGCGTGCCAGGTCTCCAGCGACGGCGTGGCCGAGCCCAGCAGCACCTTGGCGCCTTGCTCGCGCCCGCGCCAGATGGCCAGGTCGCGCGCCGAGTAGCGGGCGCCTTCCTGCTGCTTATAGCTGGGGTCGTGCTCCTCGTCCACGACGATGATCTTCAGGCCCGGCAAGCTGGCGAACACCGCCATGCGCGTGCCCAGCACGATGCGGGCAACACCGCTGTGCGCGGCCAGCCAGCTCTTGAGGCGCTGCGGGTTGGTCATGCCGCTGTGCAGCGACACCACCGCCTGGCTGCCGAAGCGCGGCGCAAAGCGGGAGGTAAAGCGCTCTTCGAGCTGCGGGGTGAGGTTGATCTCGGGCACCATCACCAGCGCCTGGGCCGTGGGGTCGGCCTCCAGCGCCTCCTGCACGCAGCGCAGGTAGACCTCGGTCTTGCCGCTGCCGGTGCTGCCGAACAGCAGGAAGGGGCCGGATTCGGATGAAATTCGGGCCCTGGCGCTTTCCTGCTCTGAGGTGAGTGCTATGGTTTCAATAGCGTTGGCGGCGTCGCCGCCTGCCGTGCCCTTGGCCGGGCGCCGCAGCCGCCGCGCCAGTTGATCGGGCTGCAGGTCGCGCAGTTGCGGCGGCAGGGCTGCGAGGGCCACCTCGCCCAGGGCGCGCTGGTAGTAGCGCGCCGCAAAGGCGACCAGCCGGCGCCAGGGCAGGCCCAGGGGTTCCACACCCTCCAGCACCCCCGCAATCGAGCGCATCGCCGCGCCTTCGGGCAGCTCTCCGGTCGCATCCTGCGCGTCCCACACCACGCCCAGCACCTCCCTCTTGCCCAGGGGCACCCGCACCAGCGTGCCAGGCGGCAAGGGCCGCTCGCTGGCATAGCTGAGCAGGTCCCCCACGCCGCTGTGGGCCGGCGTGTGCAGCGCGACATGGACGATGGTGGAAGGGGTGGTCACGGGTGTTGGACAGTTACACGTGCTTGTGCAGGCGATGTAGAGGTTTGACGGCTAAGTGCTTGATTTGCTGTGGGTGCGGAGTAATCCCGACTTTCTGTGGATAACTTTGTTGACATCCTGCCTGGACGCCCCGCCAAGCCGCATGAATACTGGCCCTGAACACATTGCCCACAAAATTGGCAGCTCGAAAAAATCGTTATGAATCAATCATCTGAAGAATTTTGACCGCATTTTCTGTGCTATGGCCCGGCTACTGCGCAATGCTGCGCCGCGTCAAGATTTATGTGCATAAGTCGAACATCGATCCGGCGTCAAGCCCCGGAACAGCCCCATTTTTGTGCTAGCGACGGTGGCGCATGCTCGACGTTTTGTGCGGTTTGGCCTGCAAGTGCTTGATTTGACTGGGGATTTGTAAGAAATCCAGAATTTCTGTGGATAACTTTGTTGATATCCCCTGTGTTTGCCTCGCAAGCCCTTGAAACGCCGTGCTTTCGGTGGATTGCCTGCAAAAAATGCAACGCAGTGCATTCCTTTGAAATCAATGACTTACGTGGCGGTTGAGAATCTTTTCGCTTTTTCTCGCACGCCGGGCCGTTGTGTGCAGGGGGTGCGTGCGCTGCTCCAGTTTTGTGCATAAGTAGCGCTTGGCTCCGCTTGATGCCCGGCTTGGGGGCAGGGGCGGCGCCCCGCAGGCCGCCGCCGAAGCACCGCCGGGCAGGCTAGCCCTGCCGCTGCGCGCGCGAGTGGCTGTGCACGGCCTCGACCAGGGCTGACACATGCTCGGGCGGCGTGAACTGGCTGATGCCGTGGCCCAGGTTGAAGATGTGCGTGGGGCCGGTGGTGGTGCGGTCGGTGTGGGGCTTGCCGAAGCTGTCCAGCACGTGGCGCACCTGGGTGGCGATTTGCGCGGGGGGCGCAAACAGCACGTTCGGGTCGATGTTGCCCTGCAGCGCCTTGCCGGGGCCGCCCACCTGGCCGCCCACGATGGCGCGGGCATGGCCCAGGTTGGCCGTCCAGTCCAGGCCCAGCACTTCGCAGTCCAGGTCCTTCATGTCCGGCAACCAGATGCCGCCGCCCTTGGTGAAGACGATGCGCGGCACGTCGGTGCCGTCCACGCCGGTGCGCTTGAGCTGTGCCAGCACCCGTTTCGTGTACGCCAGGCTGAACTCCTGGAAGGCGCCGTCGGCCAGTACGCCGCCCCAGCTGTCGAACACCATCACGGCCTGGGCGCCCGCGTCGATCTGGGCATTGAGGTAGGCAGCCACGCTGTCGGCGTTGATGGCCAGGATGCGGTGCATCAGGTCGGGCCGCGCGTACATCAGGCTCTTGACCATTCGATAGTCGTCGCTGCCCTTGCCCTCGACCATGTAGCAGGCCAGCGTCCAGGGGCTGCCCGAGAAGCCGATCAGCGGCACGCGGCCATTCAGGGCCTTGCGGATGCTGGTGACTGCGTCGAACACATAGCGCAGCTTGTCCATGTCGGGCACGGCCAGTTGTTCCACAGCGGCCTCGTCGCGCACCACCTTGGCAAAGCGCGGGCCTTCGCCCTCGGCGAACGACAGGCCCAGGCCCATGGCGTCGGGCACGGTGAGGATGTCGCTGAACAGGATGGCCGCATCGAGCGGAAAACGCTCCAAGGGCTGCAGCGTGACCTCGGTGGCGTAGTCCACATTGGTGGCCAGCCCCATGAAGCTGCCCGCCTTGGCACGCGTGGCCTTGTACTCCGGCAGATAGCGCCCCGCCTGGCGCATGAGCCACAAGGGCGTGTAGTCGGTGGCCTGGCGGCGGCAGGCACGCAGGAAGGTGTCGTTGGAGAGGGGGGCAAAGCTCATCCTGCAATTGTCGCAGGGTGGACGGCAAGGCCCGGCACAGTGTGCTGCGGCTGACACTGGCGCGCCCCAGGCCAGCGCCACCGTGGATCCGGCTTTGCCGGTCCACGGGTGGCGTCCCCCTCGGGGGAAGACGCGAAGCGGCTCAGGGGGAAGCTATCTTTCAGCGATGTAGTGCGACATGCGTACTACTTCGCCGGGCGCCAGGAAGGCGCGCACCTCGGTTTCCAGCGCCTGGTCGGCCATGGTGGCGCGGGCGCGCTGGTGCAGGTAGTCGGCCCAGGACTCGACGATGAACCGCTCCACATAGCGCGATGGCTCGCCCAGGTCCTTGTACACGCGCCAGAAGGTGGCACCGTCGCGGCGGCGCGGGGCCTTCATGCGGCTGATGGTGTCCAGGAACTCGGCGTCCGTGCCGGGCGCGATGCGGTAGCCCACCTCCACGGCGACCGGGCCGGCCTCGGGCAGGGGCTCGGCCTCGATGAAGAGTTCGTCCCAGGGCGTGGCCTGCGTCACCTCGTGCAGCGCGCCCATGCGCAGCGGCATGGGCCGTGCCAGCAGCAGCCCGGCCCCCATGAGCGCGGCGGCCGTGTACAGCGTGGGGGCCAGGCCCACGATGTCCGACGCCGCCCCCCAGAAGGCCGAGCCCATCGCAAACGCACCCAGCGCGGCCACCATGTGCATGGCCACCGCGCGCGAGCGCACCCACTGCGGCGCGCTGGCCTGGGTGGCAGTGTTGAAGGTGGACATGGCCGACATCCACGCCGCACCCGCGAACAGCATGGCGATGTACACCACCCACGCGATCTTGGTCATGGCGGCGACCAGCATGGCCGCGGCAAAGACCACGCCGCCTGCGCCCACGATGATCTCCATGCCAAAGCGCGCGCGCAGCCGCCCCAGCACCAGGCCCACGGCCACGGCGCCGGTGCCCAGGCACCCCATCAGCAGGCCGAAGCCCGGCGCCCCCGTGCCCAGGCGCTGGGCGATGACGGGCAGCAGCGCCCACAGGGCCGAGCCCGCGGCGCTGAATGCCATCACGCGCACCAGCTGGGCCAGGATGATGCGCGAGTGCCAGGCAAAGCGCAGGCCGCTCAGCGTGCCGCCCCACAGGCGTTCGGCGGGCAGCTTGGAGGGCGGGTGGGCCTTGGGCGGCCAGCGGCGGATCGACTCCCACATCACCAGCGTGGTGGTCACGGTGACGGCGAACACCCACCCCGCGCCCAGCTGGGCAAACACCAGCCCCGCCAGCGTGGGCCCGATGGCGCGCGCGGCGTTGTAGGCAATGCTCACGGCGGTGATGGCCTGCGGCCATTCGTCGCGCGGCACCGGGTCGATGACCGACGAGTTCCACGCGGGCGTCAGCACCGCCGTGCAGCAGCCGCAGATGAACACCAGGAACAGCACCGACGCCGGCCCGCCCCAGCCACCCAGCACCAGCAGCGTGAGCAGCGCGCTGGCCCCCACCTGCGCCAGCAGCGCGCCCGAGATCAGGCGCCGCCGGTCCGTCGTGTCGGCCAGCACGCCCGCCGGCAGCGCCAGCAGGAACATCGGCATGAACACCGCCGTCTGCACCAGCGCCGCCAGGAACGACGAGCCTGTGAGCTCCACCATCAGCCAGGCCGCGGCCATGGTCTGCATGCCGCTGCCGATGAAGAACACGCCACCGCAGACCCACAGGCCCCGGAATGCTGGTTGGCGCAAGGGGCTCCACAAAGAGGTTGATGGCTGCGACATGAATGGAAGGTGGGGCGGTGGGTGTGGGCAGGCCGGGGTCGGCCGCGGGTTCGTCGTGGTGCGGTCGTCTGTCGTCGTGGGGTGCGCTCAGCAGCTTGTGGCCGCGAGCCCCGCTCTGGAGGATATCGCCGGTTCCCTGTTTTGGGGCGGTGCCGCGCGCATCTCCTTCAATCTGTGTGCCGCCCGCCGCGCAGCCGGTAGGTGCGCGGCACGTCGGTGCGGGTGGCGACCAGCGCCTCGGCGCGCTGCTGCATGTCGGCCAGGGCCTGGTCCAGGCTCTGCACCGCGTGCGCGTCCAGCCCGGCCAGCAGCTCCTGGTTGAGCGCCTTGACCTGCGGGAACAGCCCATCGTGCACCGCCTGCCCGGAAGGCGTGAGCGACAGCACGGCCTGGCGGCGGTCGCCCGGCAGGGCCTCGCGGATGAGCAGCTTCTTGGCCAGCAGCGAGGTGATGGCGCGCGAGGTGCGGGCCCGGTCCAGCCCCAGGCGCAGGGCCAGCTCCGCCGGCGGCAGGCCCGGGTGCTGCGCCAGCACCATCAGCAGGCCCCATTCGCGCCGGGTGATGCCGTAACCGCCTTCGCACAGCCGCACCACCAGGCTGCCAGCCACCGCCAGAAGGCGGTTCAGGCGGTACATCAGCAGGTCGTGGGCCACCAGCGGGTCGGCCAGCCGGCTGGCCGCTGGCGTGGCCGGGGAGGGCGCGGGCATCAGGGTATCTCCGGGCATGAATTGATTAGATCAATCGATTGTGGGCCCAATACAGTGGGCCGCGCGGCGATGCTCTTTCGCGCGCTGCCTGCCTGCCCTTTGCCACTGCCCCTGCCCCTGCCTGGAGACCCGACCATGCGAAAACCCCTCGCCCTCGTGCTGACCGCCGCGCTCGCCCTGTGCGCCACCCTGGCCCAGGCGCAGGACACGCCCTTGCGCATCGTGGTCGGCTACGCCCCCGGCGGCGCGACCGACCGCGTGGCCCGCATCGTGGCCGACAAGCTGGGCTCCAAGCTCGGCACGCCCGTCATCGTGGAGAACAAGACCGGCGCGGGCGGCCGCCTGTCGGCCCAGGCCGTGAAGGCCGCGCCCGCCAACCAGCCCATGCTGCTGCTGGCCAACCCCGCCGTCATGCTGGTGGCGCCCCTGGTGTTCCCCGACGCGGGCTACGACCCCGAGCGCGACTTCCGCCCCGTGAGCCATGTCAACAGCTACGAGTTCGGCGTGGCCGTGGCCAGCGCCGTGCCGGTCAAGGAACTGCCGCACCTGATGGCCTGGCTGCGCGCCAACCCCGACAAGGCCAACTTCGGCGTGCCGGCCACGGGCAGCCTGCCGCACTTCTTCGGCCTGATGGTGGGCGACGCCGCCAAGGTGCGCGCCGAGGTGGTGGGCTACCGCGGCTCCGCCCCGCTGCTCAACGACCTGCTGGGCGGCCAGGTGCCCGTGGCGTTCGACACCTTCGACACCCTGCTGCCCCAGCACGAAGCCGGCAAGATCCGCATCCTGGCCGTGTCGAGCGCCAAGCGCAGCCCGCTGGACACCAAGATCCCCACCTTCAAGGAAAGCGGCATGGACCTGGCCGCCACCGGCTGGAACACCTTCTTCGCCCCGATGAGCATGCCCAAGGCCCAGGCCGAACGCCTGGCCGGGCTGATCGTGGAGGTGATGAAGGACCCGGACACCCAGCGCAAATTCGAGGCGGCCAAGATGGAGCCGGTGGTGGCGACCATGGCGCAGACCGAAGCGATGCTCAAGGCGTACCGCGCGCAGTGGGCGCCGGTGGTGCAGCGCTCGGGCTTCAAGCCTTGAGGGAACTGCGCTTCCGCCAAGCGCCAAACGTCAAACGCCGCGCACCACACACCACCAACCGTTCACGCTGAGCCTGTCGAAGCGCCGCGCAAGGCTTCGACAGGCTCAGCCCGAACGGTATTGACGATATCGCCGAGCGCTACCGACAAGCTCCCACATACACCCCGCCTCTGCCACCACCTTCGCCGCCACCTCCCAACACCATTTACCCGTTCACGCTGAGCTTGTCGAAGCGCTGCGCAAGGCTTCGACAAGCTCAGCCCGAACGGACTTGGGTGGTGGTGAGAGCCAACCGATCACCCGACCCCTCGGACCCGCCCCATGCCCCAACGCCCCAACATCATCTTCATCGTCGCCGACGACCTCGGCTATGCCGACCTGGGCTGCTACGGCGGGCGCGACGCGAGCTTCGGTGCCGTGTCGCCCGTGCTCGACGGCCTGGCCGCCCGCGGCCTGAAGCTCACGCAAGGCTACTCCAATTCACCGGTCTGCTCGCCCACGCGCTTTGCGCTGATGACCGCGCGCTACCAGTACCGCCTGCGCGGCGCGGCCGAGGAACCCATCAACAGCAAGAGCCGCGGCAGCACCACGCTGGGCCTGCCGCCCGATCACCCCACGCTGCCGTCGCTGCTGCGCGCAGCGGGCTACCGCACGGCGCTGATGGGCAAGTGGCACCTGGGCTACCCGCCCGCATTCGGGCCGCTGCGCTCGGGCTACGAAGAGTTCTTCGGCCCCATGTCGGGCGGGGTGGACTACTTCACGCACTGCAGCTCGGGCGGCCAGCACGACCTGTACCTGGGCGACGAGGAAAAGCAGCAGGACGGCTACCTCACCGACCTCATCACCGACCACGCGCTCGACTACGTAGAGCGCAGGGCGCCAGGCGCGCAGGCCGGCACGCCGTTCTTCCTGAGCCTGCACTACACGGCGCCCCACTGGCCGTGGGAGACGCGTGACGACGAGGCGCTGGCGCAGGAGGTCAAGGGCAACCTGTTCCACCTGCACGGCGGCAACATCGACACCTACCGCCGCATGATCCACCATATGGACGAAGGCATCGGCCGCATCATGTCCGCGCTGCAGCGGCACGGCATCGACCGCGACACGCTGCTCGTCTTCACCAGCGACAACGGCGGCGAGCGCTTCTCGGACAGCTGGCCCCTGGTCGGCGGCAAGATGGACCTGACCGAAGGCGGCATCCGCGTGCCCTGGATCGCCCACTGGCCCGCCGTGATCGCGCCGGGCAGCGTGAGCCCGCAGACCTGCATGACCATGGACTGGTCCGCCACCATGCTCGATGCAGCGGGCGCGACACCGCACGCCGACTACCCGCTCGACGGCCGCTCGCTGATGCCGCTGCTGCGCGACCCGTCGGTGCTGGACGACCCGGCGCTGTTCTGGCGCATGAACCACCGCGGCCAGCGCGCCATGCGCCAGGGCGACTGGAAGTACCTGCGGGTGGACGGCAACGATTACCTGTTCAACCTGACCCAGGACGAGCGCGAGCGGGCCAACCGCGCGCCGGTGGAACCGGAGCGTTTGCAGTCCATGCGCGCGGCGTGGGAGGCGTGGAATGCGTCGATGCCTGCGATTCCCGAAGACGCGACGGTGAGCCTGGGCTACTCGGTCAAGGACATGCCGGGGAGGTAAATTCCCCTGAGTCGCTGCGCGCCTCGGTGGCACTGGGATGGGGGCGCGCCAGTTTTGGCAGCCGGAGCGCCGTTCAACCAACATCCGTTCGGGCTGAGCCTGTCGAAGCCTTGCACGAACTGCGCAATCTTGAAGCCCATGCCCGCTCCCGCCGAGTTGGCCGAAGGGCGGCCCCTTCCAGGCCCTGGCTTCGACGCGCTCACCCCAACCGGATGGGGCGATGCGGGTGAAATGTTTTCTAAGCATTTCAGGCCCCTACCGCTTGATAGGCAAGCGCCACCAGCTATTGATTCAATAGCGTCCCGCTCTTCCCCGCCTCCAGCAGCCGCGTGAGCAGCGGGTGCATCACCTTGCGGGCGCTGTAGATCAGGTGGAACTGTTCCTGCACATCCGGCGTGGTGCCCACCTGCACCAGGCCGTGGGTGTGTGCCAGGTGCTCGCCCAGCGACACGGGGGCGGGCATCACGCCCATGCCGGTGGCGGCAAAGGTGCTCAGGAGGGCGCTGTCCTCGAACTCGCCGGCGATGCGCGGGCGGATGCGTTCGCGCTCCAGCCAGTGGTCGATGCGGGCGCGCATGGCGGCGTGGTCGGTGGGCAGCAGCACGGGCACCACGGCCAGGCTGTGCGGGAAGTCCGTGGCGGCCGCCTCGGCCCACAGCGGCGGGGCGTACCAGGCGATGGCGCTTGTGCCCAGCAGTTGGCTGGTGGTGCGCAGCGCGCGGTTGGGCGGGGCGGCGCGGTCGGCCAGCACCGCGTCGAGCTTGTGCAGCGCCAGCTCGCCCAGCAGCGGCTGGAACTCGCCCTCGTGGCACAGCAGGCGCAGGTGGGGTTCGTCCAGCACGGGGGTCAGCAGCCGGTGCACGGCCAGCTTGGCGATGCCGTCGGAGATGCCCAGGTTCAGCCGCAGCGTCTGGCCGGTGGCGGCCTCGCGCACGCGCACGGGCAGCAGCTCGCCCAGGGCAAAGATGTGGTCCGCCTCGTGCAGCGCGGCCACGCCCGCGTCGGTGAGCACCAGGTTGCGGCCCTCGGAGCGCAGCAGGCTCACGCCCAAGGCCTTTTCCAGCTCGCGCACCTGGGCGCTGATGGTCTGCACGGCCATGTCCAGCCGCTCGGCGGCGCGCGCGATGCCGCCCTCCTTGGCCACCACCCAGAAGTAGAAAAGATGGCGGTAGTTGAAGCTCTGGCTCATGGGGTTTCCTGGGAGAAATCGCAAAGGTTCGTAAAAACCGAACCAATGGTATCAATATGACAGGTTTTTAAGAATCTCTCGCGTCCCTACAGTGCGGGCTGTTGTCGGGTGGGGCGCCCGGCAGACGAACCAATTCCCTTCGGAGCAAAGATTCATGGAAACAATAGGAACCTGGTGGATGTGGGCGGGATTCGCCGTCTTCGTGGTCGTCGCCATCGGCGTCGACCTTCTGGTGATGGAGCGCCAGGGGGCGCACAAGGTCACGATGAAAGAGGCGCTGCGCTGGAGCCTGCTGTGGTTCTCGCTGGCCTTCGTGTTCGTGGCCATCCTGTGGTGGTACCTCGACAGCAGCCAGGGGCGGGAGGTGGCCAACACGGTGTCGATGCAGTTCATCACCGGCTACCTGGTGGAAAAGAGCTTGTCGATCGACAACATCTTCGTCTTCCTGATGCTGTTCAGCTACTTCGCCGTGCCGCCGCAGTACCAAAAGCGCGCGCTCATCATCGGCATCATCGGCGCCATCGTGCTGCGCACGCTGCTGATCCTGGCGGGCGCCTGGCTGCTGGCCACCTTCCACTGGCTGCTGTACGTGTTCGGCGCGTTCCTCGTCGTCACCGGTGCCAAGATGTGGTTCGCTGCAGGCCAGGAGCCTGACATCGCGACCAACCCGGTGCTCAAGTTCCTGAAGAAGCGCATCCGCATCACCGACCAGTTCGACGGCGAGAAGCTCTCCACGCTGGTCAACGGCGTGAAGCACTACACCCCGCTGTTCGTGGTGCTGGTGCTCATCGGCACCACCGACATCATCTTCGCGGTCGACAGCATCCCTGCCATCTTCGCGATCACCAACGACCCGTTCATCGTGCTCACGGCCAACATCTTCGCCATCCTGGGCCTGCGTGCGCTGTACTTCTTGCTGGCCGACCTGGCGGACCGCTTCCACCTGCTGGCCTATGGACTGGCGCTGGTGCTGATCTTCATCGGTGGCAAGATGCTGCTCATCGACCTGGTCAAGATCCCGATCGGCTACGCCCTACTGGTGACGGCCGGCCTGATCGCAGGCTCCATCTTCCTGTCGCTGCGCAGCTCGGGTGGCAGCACCCAGCAGCCTGCGCCAGCCCTGCCACCCAAGGACTGACCGCAAGGAAGCACACACCATGGAACTGCTGGACTCTGTACTGTTGTTTCTCCTGGGCGGCCTCGTCGCCGCCACCGTCATCGCCCACCGGGCGGGCAACGAGAAGCGCGATGTGCGCCTGCTGATGGGGCTGTCGGCCCTGTGCGGCGCGGGCACGGCAGCGGCCTTCGCCTGGAACTGACCGCGCGATGATGTCCATGCTGTGCTCCCTGCGCCGCTGGCTGCGCGGCCTGGAACCGCGGGCCCGCACCCACCTGGACCGCAGCTGGCTGGCCAGCCTGCGGCCCTGGCTGGAGCAGCGCGCGCTGTTCCGCTTTCAGCGCGAGCCGCTGGCGCGCGGTGTGGCAGCGGGCATGTTCTGCGGGCTCATCCCCGGGCCCCTGCAGATCCCGGGCACGCTGGTGGTGTGCGCCGGGATTCGCGGCAACGTGGTGGCCGGGTCTGTGGCCACCTTCTATACCAACCCGTTCACCACCGTGCCGCTGTATGCGCTGGCGTTCTACCTGGGGTCGCTGGTGATGCCCGGCACGCAAACCCTGCCGCCGTGGAGCAGCGTCGCACCGGGCGGCGATTTCTCGGTGCAGGCGATGGCGGCGTGGATCCAGGCCCTGGGCACGCCGCTGCTCGTCGGCCTGCCCACACTGGGACTGCTGCTCGCGGCGCTGGGTTATGCCGCGGTGCAACTGATGTGGCTGGCCCCTGCTTTGCAGCGCAAGCGCCGGCTGGCACGCTGCCGATCAGCCGCTGCGTAACGGGCGAATCGGCGCTGCCCACTTTCCGAAGCGCGAGGCTCCGCAGATCCTAAAGTCCACAGGCTGCGAAACCGGCGCGCCGCCATCGCCAGTGCCACCGCGGAACCGGCTTCGCCGGGCCGCTGGAGGCGTCCCCTTGAGGGGGAAGCGGCGCAGCCGCTCAGGGGGCTCAATCAGTGGGGTTAGTCAAGCTTTACGCCGACCTTGGTGATGACCCGGCCCCACTTCTCCCGCTCGGCACGCGCAAAGCTGCCCATCTGCGCCGCGGTACCAGGCATCGGCTCCACGCCCAGGGCCTGCAGCCGCGCCTTGGTGCGCGTGTCGGCCAGCGCGGCCTGCAAGGCCTTGCTGAAGTTCGCCACCACCTCGGGCGGCGTGCCGGTGGGGGCGACCACACCTTGCCAGGCATAGCCCTCGAAACCCTGCAGTCCCTGCTCTGCGATGGTGGCCACGTCGGGCATGGTGCCCACGCGCTGCGGGCTGGCCACGCCGATGGCCCGGACCTTGCCGGTCGCGAGGAAGGGGTACACCGTGGCGCTGTCGATCCACATCGCGGGCACCTGGCCGCCGATCACGTCCTGGATGGCCGGGGCGGCGCCGCGGTAGGGCACGTGCGTGAGCTTGAGGCCGCTTTGTTCGCGGAACAATTCACCCACCAGGTGGTGCGGGCTGCCCGGCCCGGCGGACGCCCAGTTCACGCCGTCGGGCAGGCCCTTGGCCCAGGCCATGAACTCCTTCAAGTTCTTGGCGGGCACGTTGTTGGACACCACGAGGAACATGGGGAAGCGCACCAGCAGCCCCACGGGCTGGAAGTCCTTCTCGGCGTTGTAGCTGAGCTTGCTGAACAGGAACGGGTTGGCCGCCAGCGTGGCGAAGTCGGCCGAGAAGATGAGGTTGCCGTAGTCCTTGTGGCGCGCACTGTATTCGGCCGCGATGTTGGTGCCCGCGCCGGGTTTGTTGTTGATGATGATGGGGCGGCCCAGCGTGGCCGACATCGACTCGGCAATCGTGCGCGCCACGATGTCGGAGCCGCCGCCGGCCGCATAGCCCACCACCCATTCGAGCGGCTTGGTGTCTTGGGCCGTGGCGGGCAGGGCCAGCGTGGTGAGTGCCAGGGCACCGAGGGTGGCGAGGAAGTGTTTGCGCAGCATGGTTTTGTCTCCGGGTTGTTGTGGTGCGGTCGGGTCAGAGGCCGCAGTGCACCGTCTTTGCGATGCTGCTGCGGCCGGGGGAAACGGTGCGGATGTGTCGCTGTACGGGGCGGGCCGGCGTTCAGGCCATGGCGTGCGTAGGCAGGACCGGTGTGATGGCCTGGTGGTCTGCCTCGGTGGGTGTTGCGGTGGGCGTTGCGGTGGCCGTGGCCGTCTTCAGGCCTGCCGCGCCGCGTGCCAGCCGCAGCGCGTCGCACAGCGTGGCGTGGTCGCCGATGTGGTTGGCCAGCAGCAGCACCAGGCGTGCGTTCATGGCGTGGCTCTCGGGGGTGGACAGGCCCTGGTGGGCATTGATCAGCGCTTCGTAGAAATCGTCGCAGGCCTGCAGGTGGGGCTGGGTGTTGAGCATGGTCGGGGGCTCCGTGGTGTCAGGCGTGGGCTGCCGTGGCGCGGGCCAGGGCAGCGCGCACGGCGGCTTCAGTGGGTGCACGCCAGCGCGCGCACACGTGCTGGTCGGGGCGCACCAGGTAGGCTGTGTGGGGCAGGGCGTCCAGGCGCTGCGCGGCCAGGCCCTCGCTGTCCTGCACCTCCACGCCGATCTGCAGCACCTGCACCTGCGGTACTTCGAGCGCCCAGCCAGGCGCCGCGCCAAAGACGATGAGCGTGAACTGCGGCCCCAGCGCGCGCAGCAGCCAGGTGGGCTGGCCCTGCCGCGTCAACGGCGCGTCCAGCAGCACGGCGCCCGGCACCTGCGGGCCCGCGAAGGCGTCGGTGTCGGGCGTGTTCAAGGGCGACGCATGCAGCGTGGCCGGCACCGACAGGCGCCCGCTGTTGACGATGCGCCGTGCAAACGCATGGTCGCGGGCCAGGTGCAGTGCGGCGTCGCGGAACACCCGGCTGATCTCGCTCTTGGGCGTGATGAAGTCGGTGGCACGCGTGGAGTTGGCGATGTTCTCGTCGGCCGCGTATTCGCGCTCGAGGCCGTAGGTGGCCACCAGCGCGGCGCTGGCCCGGCCCTGCAGCACCCAGTCGAGCTTCCAGGCCAGGTTCTCCGCGTCCTGCACGCCGCTGTTGGCGCCGCGTGCGCCGAAGGGCGAGACACCGTGCGCGCTGTCGCCCACAAAAATCACGCGGTCGTGCACGAAGCGGTCCATGCGCAGGCAGGCAAAGGTGTAGACGCTGGCCCAGTCCAGCTCGAACTGCGCGTGGGGACCCAGCAGCGCCTGCACGCGGGGCAGGATGTTCTCGGGCTTCTTTTCTTCCTCGGGGTCGGCGTCCCACCCCAACTGGAAGTCGATGCGCCACACGTTGTCGGGCTGGCGGTGCAGCAGCACGCTCTGGCCGGGGTGGAACGGCGGGTCGAACCAGAACCAGCGCTCGGTCGGAAACTCCGCACCGCCTGCGAGCTTCACGTCGGCGATGAGAAAGCGGTCCTTGAAGATGCGGCCCTTGGCTTCCAGGCCCAGGGCCTGCCGCAGGGGCGAACGCGAGCCGTCGCACGCGGCCACCCACTGCGCGCCGATGCGGTAGTCGCCCTCGGGCGTGTCGACGGTCAGCAGCGCGCCGTCGCCGTGCTGCGCCACGGCGGTGACCCGGTTGTGCCAGCGGATGTCGATGCCCGGCAGCTGCAGCGCCCGCTCCACCAGGTAGGCCTCAGCGTAGTACTGCTGCAGGTTGATGAAGGCCGGGCGCTCGTGGCCGGCCTCGGGCAGCAGGTTGAACTCGTACAGCTGCTCGTCCTGCAGGAAGACCTTGCCCACGTTCCACGACACGCCCTTGTCCACCATGCGCTGGCCCACGCCCAGGCGGTCCCAGATCTCCAGCGTGCGCTTGGCAAAGCAGATGGCGCGCGAGCCGGTGGACAGCTTGTGGTCGTTGTCCAGCACCACCACGCGCTGCCCGCGCTGCGCCAAGTCGATGGCGAGCGACAGGCCCACGGGGCCCGCACCCACGATGACCACGGGGTGCTGCGCGGGCGTGGCGCTGTCCTGGTCGGGCGAGCGCACGTAGCCGAATTCGAGGGCCTGCACCTCGGCGCCGCTGGCGTGGAAGGCCTCGGGAGGGATGTCTCTGGGGTTCATGGCGTCATGACCTTTGTGTCTTGGATCGAACCGGGCGCTGCTCTGGGAACGGACCTGTGCAACTGGCGCAGCCCCCCAGCGAGCGACGCCAAGCCAGGGCTGGCCCGCAGCGAGGGCGTCGTCCCCCGTCCCACAGCGCGCAGCGGTGCGAGAGAAGGGGGAAGGCGCGCAGCGCCTCAGGGTGTTGTTCTCTATTCAACCTTCCAGGGACTTCCACATCTGCACATCCCGCTCGGCCGTCCAGATGCGCGGGTCCGGGTACTGCGTGGCTTCGTCGTACGCGCGGGTCACGTCGAACGGCATGCAGTGGTTGAAGATCACCCAGTGGCCGTACTTTGGTTGCAGTTTCGCGAACGTGGCCTCGTACACCTTGCGCAGGTCTTCGCCCTGGGCGGCGCTGGCTTTCACGCTCTCGTACAGGTCGCTGATGAAGGCGCGCGTGCCGGCCAGCCCGGCCTGCACCTGCTCGGGCGTCTGCAGCGCGGCGCCGCGGCCCGGCACGAGCTTTTCGGGCTTCAGGGCCGCGATGTTGTCGAGCGTCTGCGGCCAGTCCTGGAAGTACGCGTCGCCCGCATACGGGGTGGCGTCGAACTCCACCAGGTCGCCGCTGAAGAGGATCTTTTCCTGCGGCAGCCAGGCCACGGTGTCGCCCTTGGTGTGGCCGCGGCCCAGCTGCAAGATCTGCACCTCCAGCGTGCCCAGCCACAGCGTCATCTTCTTGTTGAAGGTCATCGTGGGCCAGGTCAGGCCGTCCGGCACGCTCTCCACGTTCTGGAACAGGCGCGGGAAGCGGCCGATCTCGCTGTCCTTGTCGAACTGGCCGCGCTCGACGATCAAATCGCGCGTGTCCTCGCTGGCAATGATGTGCTCCGCCCCATAGGCACTCGCGCCCAGCACGCGCACCGCGTGGTAGTGGGACAGCAGCACGTACTTGATGGGTTTGTCGGTCACCTCGCGGATGCGGCGGATCACGTCCTGCGCCATCACGGGCGTGGCCTGGGTGTCGATCACCATCACGGCGTCGTCGCCAATGATGATGCCGGTGTTGGGGTCGCCCTCGGCCGTATAGGCGTACGCATGGTCGGAAAGCTTGTCGAAGCTCACCTTCTTGACGTCCAGGTCGGCGGCGGAGGCAAAGGTCTTGGTGGTCATGGTGTGAAATTCGTTATGGGTGAATGCGTTTATCTAAACGGAATGTTTTGATGTTAGGCAATAAATTCGCCAATGTCTAACGCATTTGCTTGGGTGAAAACCCTGAGATCCAGACACCAGCGCTTGCCGTGGACAATCGCAGCCATGCCTTCCGCCCCCATCGACCCGCCCCGCCCCGACGACGAAGACGACACCAGCCCGCGCACGCCGCGTGGCATACAGAGCGTGGAAGTGGGTGGGCAACTGCTCAAGGTGCTGGCCCGCACCGGCCGCCGCATGGCGCTCAAGGACCTGGCCCGCGCCGCCGAGATGACGCCCGCCAAGGCGCACCCGTACCTGGTGAGCTTCGGCAAGCTGGGCCTCATCGAGCAGGACGCCGTGAGCGGCCACTACGGCCTGGGCCCGCTGGCCATGCAGCTGGGCCTGATCAGCCTGCAGCAGGTAGACCCGGTGCGCCTGGCGATCGCCGAGCTGCCCGCGCTGGCCCAGCGCATCGGCTACACCGTGTCGGCCTCGGTCTGGGGCGACAACGGCCCCACCATCATCCGCGTGGAAGAAGGCCCCACCGCGGTGTACGTGGCCATGCGCCACGGCACCACCGCGTCGGTGCGCCACACGGCCACGGGCAAGGTGTTCGCGGCTTTCGGCCCGCGCGAGCGTGCCGCTGCTGCGTTGGCGGCCGAGGGGTTTGCAGGGGCGCTGGACGAACCGGCGTTTGCCGCCGAGCTGGAGTTGGTGCGCACGCACCAGGTGGCGCAGGTGACCGATCAGTTGCTGCCCGGCATCAGCGCGCTGGCAACGCCGGTGTTCGACGGGTTCGGCCAGTTGGTGCTGTGCCTGGCGGTGATCGGACCCAGTGCCACGCTGCAGACGGGGCCAAGCAGCGCGGCGGCGCAGCATTTGCGCGAGGCGGCGCGGAGTTTGTCGCAGAGGCTGGGGGCTGCTGTAACTGGCTAAAAAATATTATTCTCTTTGAATTTAAATTGCCACATCAACCGAGCGGAGGACTGGCGTAAGAAGGCAGTCATTGGCGGATGGCCGTAACTGTGTAAATGTTGGCGGAATGGGCAGTGCATTCTGTTTGACCTGTGCCTAAACTCTGGCCCTCAAATCTCGAGGGTAAGCATGGTGCCACCAAAGAAGAATCCCAGTAAGGTTTCAAAAACAATCAAAGTCAATTTATCGCTCCAGACCGTTGAGGCGATGGAGGGCTTGAAAAGGGTCTTTGTTTTTGACTGCGTGACTGGAGACGAAAGTCATCCGACCGACCGTGGGACTTTTAAAATATACGAGAAAAGCAAAATTTATAGAAGCCGCACTTACAACGTGCAAATGAACTACGCCATGTTCTTTACCAGTGATAAGAAAGCATTTCATCAATACCACGGTGCAGTGCCGCTATCCGTGGTTCGCGCAGCAAGGGGCAAGTTGGGTGAATGGTTTGGCTCGCATGGGTGCGTAAGATTGTCAGAAAACGATGCCAGGTCTCTGTTTGACTGGGCTCCAAAAGGCACCATGGTGCATGTTTTCTAATGAAAAAAGCCTTTGTCTATTCAGCTTTGCTTTTTTTTGGCTTTGCCTTTGGGGCGGGTTCCATGGTCTTCTATTCTGCAATGTGGCCGGGCGGATATCCCGGGGTTGGCGACATGGAAGTTTTGAATTTCGAAAGATCTCCCGGGCTGGTGTACTACTTCAAAAGTGATCGCATTTCACTGGTGGCGCACCGAGCCAACAACGATGATCCCTTTTATCTGCATGTAGTTGCCAATGGTAAGTCCAAACATTGCCTCGGCAGCCCGGATCTGGGCGGCTTCATTGAGCAAATGTCCTCCCTCAAGCCCAAAAAATTGGTCGAGGCCAAGGACATGACGACCCTATTCCCTATATTCCTGGGTCGAATAGAAATGCTGGACGGCACAGTCAATATCAGCAACGAGCCCGTCTTGTTCTTTTCGTCAAAAGATGGCGAGCGGATCGCCGCTCAGTACATGGACGTGAGAGGCGAAGTGGAAACGTCCAAAGACCTGTTCAAAGCACTGGAGGCGGGGTGCTCGAAGCTGGCCATGCATTGATGAATCCAGCTTGGACTCTGAAGCCTGTCGATCCGGGCGGCGCCTAAGACTTGTACTTGATGCTGCACCCATACGGCTGCGTCGTCGCCGCTGAAATGGGTTTGCCCGCCAGCGCCTCCGACAGCCCCACCTTCACATAGTTGGTGGCCTTCTCGATGTCGGCCGGGCGGGCCGAGGGGATGCTGTCAATGCCGCCCGCGTACACCAGCACGCCCTGCGGGTTGACGATGTACATGTGCGGTGTGGTGCGTGCGCCGTAGCTCTTGCCCACGGTGCCTTCCTCGTCCATGAGCACCGCGGTGGGCTGGGCCTTGCGTTCGGTGAGCCAGGCCGTGAGCCGGGCCGGCTCCAGGTAGTCGCTGCTGGCCTTCTCGGTGGAGTTGACCGCCAGCCACACCACGTTCTTACCCGTGGCGTCCTTTTGCGTGGCGGGCATGTTGCCGCTGTCGTAGTGCTTGCGCACGAAGGGGCAGCCCGGGTTGGTCCACTCCAGCACCACATGCTTGCCCTTGAAGTCCGACAGCTTCACGGTCTTGCCGGTGGCGTCCTTGAGCGTGAAGTCGGGGGCGGGCTGGCCCACGGTGGTGGCGGCCTGCGCGGCGCCGGTGGCGAACAGCGCGGCGGCAGAGGCAATCAGCGTACGGCGAAGCAACTTCATGGCGGAATCTCCTTCGGTAGATGGCTAAGGTGAACAACGACAACACGACGAACGACGCGCCGCACGGAACCCAGCGCAGCCTCGTGGCCGCGCTCTTCATTGCCTTTACAGCTGAGCGATGGTGGCGCGCACCTCCTGCACGCTCAGCACTTCGGTCAGCACCACGGGCGGCTTGCCGGCCCGGTAGAACACGTACACCGGCACGCCGTTGCGCCCCAGCTGGGCCAGCGCGGCGGTGATGGCCGGGTCGCGGCGCGTCCAGTCGGCGCGCAGCAGGGCCACGTCCTTGGCGGCCAGGTCGGCCAGCAAGTTGCTATCGGCCAGCGTCGTCTTCTTGTTGTACTGGCAGGTCACGCACCAGGCCGCGGTGAAGTCCACGAACACGGGGCGGCCGCTGGCCACGATCTGCTCGGCCGCGCCCGGCGCCCAGGCCTGCCACTGGGGCCCGCCAGCGCTGGTGGACTGCGAAGTGGGAGCGGCCGACACGTTGGTGATGTGCGGCCCGAACGACCAGGCCAGCAGCGCGAACGCGGCGACCGACACCGTGGCCATCCAGCGGCGTGCGCGGCCCGCCAGCGACAGCGACCAGGCCACCAGGCCCACGCCCACCAGCAGGATCAGCAGCGCGCCCGCGCCGTCGATGCCGCTTTGCTGCCCCAGCACCCACACCAACCACACCACGGTGGCAAACATGGGGAAGGCCATGAACTTGCGGAAGGTGTCCATCCATGCGCCGGGGCGGGGCAGGGCGCGCGCCACGGCGGGGATGAAGCTCGCGGCCAGATACGGCAGCGCCAGGCCCAGGCCCAGCACCGCGAACACCGCGAGCGCCTGGGGCACCGGCAGCGTGGCCGTGAGACCCATCGACGCACCCATGAACGGCGCGGTGCAGGGCGATGCCACGGCCACGGCCAGCACGCCCGTCAGAAAGCTGTCGGCCACCGGGTGGCGCGCCTGCAGGCTGGCCACGGACGACGGCAGAAAGTGGCCGAACTCGAACACTCCTGCCAGGTTCAGCCCGATCACCGTGAACAGCGCGGCCAGTCCCGCCACCACGGCCGGCGACTGCAGCTGAAAGCCCCAGCCCACGGCCTCGCCGGCAGCGCGCAGGCCCAGCATGAGCGCGCCCAGCAGCAGGAACGACAGCACCACGCCGGCCGTGTAGGCCAGACCGCTCAGGCGGTGCGCGCGGCGGTCCTGCGCGTGCTGGGTAAAGCCCACGACCTTGATCGCCAGCACCGGAAACACGCAGGGCATGAGGTTCAGGATGAGCCCGCCCAGCAAGGCCCCCAGCAGCGCGGCCGACAGGGTGAGGGTGGAGGCGCCGGAGCCCGCCAGCGGCGCTCCTCCCGCGCCGCCTGCGGCCTGGGCTGCCTGCGCCGCATTGGCCTTGAGCGCGGCGTCCAGCGCGGGTGAGACGCTGGCCACCGCCGCGCCCTGCGGCCAGGTGCCCAGCACCTTGAGTTCTGCGCGGTAGCCGGTGCGGGTGTCGGGGCCCGTGCCGTGGGCGGCTGCGCCTTGCTCCGCAGCCCGTTCGGCCAGCACGACGGGCATCAGGCTGGGGCTGCTGCTGCGCTGGGCGGCCAGCGGAATTTTTGCCGTCCACACGCTGCCGTTCCAGGCCTGCGGCCACTGCGCTGCGTTCTCGATGACTTCGCTGGTTTCCGGGAACAAATCCAGGGTCTTGCCGCGCAGCGCCACCGGCAGGCCGTGCACGCTGACCTGCAGCGCGTTGCCGTCGGCGATCTGCGCCTGGCTGTCCGGCACGATGCCGTTGGTGCCCGCCAGCACCGGCTGGGGCTGCGCCTTGGCCGCCGCCTCGAACGCGGCGCCGTTGAGCGCCGTGGTGCTGCGCAGGGGCAATTGCAGGGTGAACTCGCCCTCTTCGGGAATGCACTCCTTGCGGCACACCAGCCAGGAGGCGCGCAGCTGGATGATGGCGTCCTTGGCGAGCGGGCCGGCGGCAAAGGTGCTGGCCACCGTGACGGGCACGGGCAGCAGCACCGTGCCTTCATAACCGTAGTTGGCCAGCGTGCCGATGGGGATCTTCCTGGGCAGCGGCCAGGCGATCTCGCCCGCGTCCAGCCCGGCGGGCAGCGTCCAGGCCAGGTCGGTGGGCAGGCCGGAATCGCCCGGGTTCTTCCAGTAGGTGTGCCACTCGGGCTGGTGGGTGATCTGCAGCCCCAGCCACAGCGGCTGCCCCGGCGCCACGCCCTGGGGCGCATGGGCCATCAGCTCGGCCCGGACGTACGGCGTGGTGACCACGCTGGTCCCCTGGCCTGTCGTTTTGGGGCTGAATTGGGCGTTGGCGCTTGTCCAGAAAGCGCTGGCAGCTATCAAAAGCAGAGTAACTGCAAGGCGGTTGAGCAGGCGTGAAGGCATGGTTGCAGTGTGGGAGCGGGCGCGGCGCCGTTGGTTCCGGCCCGCTCCGTCGATTCCGGTGGTCCGCCATTGTGCGCGGGGCAGCCCGGCCGTTGAAAATCGGCGCGCCACGGCCCCGATGTGCTGGGGGGATGTAATCCCCGGTCATCCCCCTTCCAACCGGCGCTGGGCCACCGCCAGTGCACCCGTGGATCTGGCTGCGCCGGTCCACCGGGTGCGTCCCCTTGGGGGGAAGCCGCGCAGCGGTTCAGCGGACTACCGAGCCTCGAGGCTCAGATCCGCCCGCGGCGTCCACTTGTCGGGCTGGTTGCCCGACTTGGGCGCCGCCACGAAGAGCCGCTCGGCCGGCAGCTTCTGCGCCACCAGATAGCTGCGGATCGCCTGGCCGCGGTCGTGGGCCAGGTCGGCCGCCATGGCCTCGGTGGCGCTCTGGTTGGCCAGCAGCAGGGCTTCCATCTCGGGCACGGTGAGCTCCTTGGCCAGGCCGACCAGGTTGCGCGGCTTGGCCATGTCGGCGCGGCGGTACACCTCCTTGAGCAGGGCGGGGTATTCGGCGGCCGACACCGGGCTGCTGTCGGCAGGGTTGGCGCGGCGCTTTTCGGCCAGCACCTGTTGCTGCAGGCGCTCGCGCTGCAGGCCTTCGCGCTCGTCCTTCAGGCTGGCCATGCCGGTCACGGTGATCTTGAGCGCTGGCCGGTCGACCAGGGCCTTCACCACCTTGTCCAGGTTCTGCTTCGCATCCGCCGAGAGCGCAGCGCTGCCGGGCGCAAAAGCCACGTGGCTCATCTCGCTGCCGCCGCCGAAGGCATTGGCCAGCAGGCTGAAGGGCGCGGTCAGCGCCTTGCCGATGAGGTTGACGATGACCCGGCCGATGACCGGCCCCAGGCGGAACTGCGGGTCGTTCAGCGAGCCGCTGATGGGCAGGTCCAGGTCGATCACGCCGTCGCGGTCGGCCAGCAGCGCCACGGCCAGCTTCACCGGCAGGCTGTTGGGGGCGCCCTGCACCGGCTCGCCAAAGGTCAGCTGGTTGAGCACCAGCCGGTTGCTGGCCGTGAGCTGGCCGCTGGGCAGCACCTTGTAGTTCACGTCCATGCTGAGCTTGCCGCGCTCGATGCCGTGGCCGGCGTACTTCACGGCGTAGGGCGTGAGCGGCGGCAGCTCCAGGTCGCGCACCTTGCCCACGATGTCGAGCGCCAGCGGCTTGGCCAGCGGGTTGAGCTTGCCGGTGATCTCCAGCGACGCCGAGCCTTCCGCCCGGCCGCGCAGTTCGAGGTCCGCCAGCACGGGCTCGCCGCCGGGCGTCTCGGACGAGAAGGCGCTCAGCTTGCCGGTCAGCTCCGACAGGTCGGCGGAGTAGTTGGGCTTGATGAAAAAGTCCGAGAACAGCACCTTGCCGTTGACCAGGCTCACCGGCCCGAACTGCACCACAGGTGCCAGCGGGTCGGCCTTGGCGACGGCAGCGCTGGCGGGTGTGCTGGCGGCGGCTGCCGACGCGGCGGCAGGCCCGCTGGCCGAGGCTGCGGCGGTGGCCGCATTCGCTGCACTGGCCGCGTTGGCTGCCTGCGCCTCGGCGGGCGTCTTGGCGATGTCGGTCAGGTTGATGCGGCCCGCCTCGTTCACCGTGATGCGCGCGAAGAAGTCCACCAGGCTGGTTTCCTTGACCTCCACGCGCGGCGCGGTGCCTGGCGCGGTGGCCACGGACAGGCCGCGCAGGTTCAGGCTCTTCCAGGCCAGCAGCTCCTCGCCCACCTGGGCTTCGGTCTTGGGCGTGGAGGCGGCGGTGCTGTTGGCCGTGAGCTCATCGATGGCGGCATCGCCCGCCAGGCGCAGGCTGGGGCCCTTGTCGCCCAGTGCCAGTGCAACCTGGCCCTTGAAGCCCACATCGGCCCGCAGCAGCTCCACCGACAGCTGGCTGGCCAGGTAGCCATCCAGCGCATGCAGCGGCACCCGCGCCAGGTCGAGCTTGCCCTGTGCTGCCAGCGGCTGCAGGGCCAGCGTGCCCTGGTAGTCGATCTTGCCGGCCTCGGGTTTGCCGTTGCCTTTGCGGGGTGCGGCAGCGCGTGCGGACAGTTGGAACGCCTCGGGCTTGCTGCCGTCGCTGGCCAGGTTCTTGGCGGTGATGTTCAGTGCCGACAGGTCCAGCGCCACAGGGCGGGCCTGGGCGTTGTCGGCGAACGTGACGGTGCCGCCTTCCACCGCGAGGTCGGCCACGCGCAGCTTCCAGGGCGCAGGGGTGGAGGTGCTGGCGCTGGTGGCGTTCGTGGTGGCGGTACTCGTGCTGGTGCTGCCACTGCTACTGCCACTGCTGTCGACGGCCGGTGTCGGCGCGGGGCTGGCGGCCTTCGTCCAGCGCTCGAACATCCACCGCCCGTCCGTGCCGCGCTCCACCGCCGCCAGGGGTTGGGACAGGGTCAGCCTGGCCAGCGTGGCCGTGCGCGCATCCAGCGGCACCTGCACGCCTTCGACCGCCAGCTTGGTCAGGCCCGCCACCGTGGTGCGGCCCTGCTTCACGGCCAGTTGCTCCAGCGCCAGCGGGCCGGCGGTCAGCGTCACGCCCGTGGCACCGGCCTGCGCCGCCTTGGCGCCGGGCGCCTCCCACGCCACGCCCAGGTCGCCGGTGATCAGGCCTGCCACGGTGGGCTCCAGCACCTGCGCCAGGTAAGGCGCGGCCAGTTGCAGCGACAGCGCCTGCGCCGACGCGTTCACCTGCGCCTTCTGGTCGGTGGCCTCGCCGGTGAACTGCAAGCCGCCGTCCTGCAGCTTGAGCCCGCCCTTGAAGCTGAAGGGCTTGACGAGCGGGAGCGACAGGTCCGCCATGTCGAGCGTGAAGTCCGTGGCCTGCAGCGTGGCGGCGGGCCGGGTGCCTTGGTCCGACCACCGCACGGTGCCGCCGCGCACCGCGGCGCGGTCCACGCGCACGGCCCAGGCGGGTCGTGCGGCGGCTGGCTTGCTGACAGCCTTGCTGGCACCAGCGCGAGGCGCAGAGGCCGCCTGGCTTGCACTGGGGGATGGCGCAGAAGCTGCGGCGCTGGCGGTGGTCTCGGATGCCGACGCCGTCGATGCCGACGGCTCTGCTGCCGATGTGGGGCCGGTGGTCGTCGATGCTGTCTGCGCGCTGGTGGCTGCCGGGCTCGGCGCCAGCTGCGCCCAATTGATCCGGCCCGACGCATCGCGCGCCGCCGTCACCACGGGTGCGGTCAGCTCCACCTGGCTCAGGTGCACCACCTGCTCCAGCGGGCGCACATCGGCCATGTCCACCTTCAGTCGCTCGTACGACAGCAGGTCGCCGCCCTGGCGGTCGGTCAGCCGCACATCGCGCGCCTGCACGGTGCCGGTCAGCTTCACGGACATGCGCGGCGCCTGCTCGAAGGCCACCTTCACGTCCACATCCAGCGTGGCGTCCTGCACCTTGACCGGCAGGCTGGCGGGCAGGTAGCCCAGGTAGGGGGGCAACCGCAGGCCGTCCAGGCGAATGCTCGCATCACCCCGGCCCGTCTGCGCAAACGGCGTGCCCGCTGCCGACGAGTCGAAGCGGCTGCCGTTGAGTGCAAAGGAGAGGTGGGGCTCGACCTTGACCTCGTGCTGCGTGGACAGAGTGCTGATGAACGGCACCTTCAGCGCCAGGTCCCGCACCTCGTGCGTCTTGCCCACGCTCTGGTCGTTGAAGTCGATGCTGCCGCCCGTCAACGCCAGGTTGTAGAGCGCCAGCCGCGCCGGGCCGCTGTCGGGCTCGCTTGTGGGCGCTGTGACCTTGGCGATGATGTCGTCCACGTCGTACCGGCCGTCGCTCAGGTGCGTGACACGCAGCACCGGGTTCTCGACGGTGAAGGCGTCCACCACCGGCGCGAAGCGCAGCAGCGACTGCAGCTCGCCATCCACATACACGCGGCCGATGGTGAGCTGCGGCGGCGCGCCAGCAGCGCCCGCCACGGCGATATCGCGCAGCGCGAGTTCCAGCGTCCAGGGTTTGAAATCGATGGCGCCCACGGTGACCGCACGGCCCAGTTGCGCGGTGGCCGCACGCTCCAGCGGGCCCTTGAGCAGCGGCGGCACGGCCAGCCAGGCCACCGCCCACACGCCGATCAACCCCGCCAGCGTGCAGGCCGCAGGGCGGAACCAGCGGTGCTGGCGGATGGAAGCGAGAGAGGCGGGGCGCAGGGCAGGCGGCATGGCGGCAGATTCAGGGGGCGCCGCGGCCCAGGCAGAGGCCTGGAAGGCAAGACAGACAACAGGCAATACAGCCGCGCGCGTGGGTCGCTATTGTCCCTGTTGTGCAAAAGCCTGGGTAAGCCATTGCAACGAAGGCGCGGGCCCGGTTCACGATTGTTGACGTTGGGCCTTCTCGCGCTTCGAAGCCCTCTGCACCGCGCAGCGGGGGCAACGGGTGCTGTGCTTCTGGAGCAGCCTCACCGGGCGTGCTTCTGGCGTGGCCTCACTGGGCGAAGCCCAGCACCACCCTGCGGGTGGTGGCGCTCTTCTTCTCGATCTTGGTGACCACGATGGCGCCGATCTCTGCCGTGTTGGCCACGTGCGTGCCGCCGCAGGGCTGCAGGTCGATCAGCGGTGTGCCGCCGTCACCGCCGTCACCCCCGATGCGGATGGTGCGGATGCGCCCCGTGCCGCGCGGGGGCTGCACGCTCATGCTCTTGACCAGCGTGGGGTTGGCGTCCAGCTCCTCGTCGCTGATCGAGGCCACGGTCAGCGGGTGCGCGGCAGCCACGAGCGTCGCGATGGCGGCGGTCAGTTGGTCCTTGTCCAGCGGGTCGGTCATCGCAAAGTCCAGCCGCGCATAGTCAGGCGTGATCGAGCAGCCGTTGACCAACTGCGGCACCACATGGCACAGCAGGTGCGACGTGGTGTGCAGCCGCATCATGCGGTGCCGGCGCTCCCAGTCGATGCGGGCGGTGACCGCAGTGCCAGCCGCCAGCTTCGCCAGGCGGTCTTCCTGCCCGGGGGCTGGAACATGCACGATGTCGCTGGTGGGCTTGCCCTCGGCGTCCTTGCCCTTGCGGGTGTCGGCAATCGCGATCTCGGTGCCATCCGCCAGCACCAGCACGCCGCTGTCCCCGGCCTGGCCGCCGCCCAGGGGGTAGAACACGGTCTGGTCCAGCACGATGCCAGCATCGGTGATGGCGGTGATGTGGGCGCTGCATTCGCGCAGGTAGGCGTCTTGTCGGAAGAGGTCGTGGGTCATGCGTGCAATGGTAGCGCCGGGGCCCCGCCACGGCCCCCGCGCGGCTACCATGGCGGGCATGACTGCCGCTGCCGCTCCCCTATCCGCCATGCCGCCACTGCCCTCGCGTTTCTGGGCCGACCTTTCGACACGCGACTTCGCGCAGCTGAAAGCCTCCGGCCAGGCCGCGCACACCGTGGCCGTGCTGCCCGTGGCCGCCATCGAGCAGCACGGGCCGCACCTGCCGCTGTCGGTGGATGCCACCCTGCTGCAGGGCGTGATCGACGCCGCGCTGCCGCAGCTGCCCGCCGACCTGCCGGTGCTGTTTTTGCCGCCGCAGAACGTGGGCCTGAGTCCGGAGCACATCCGCTTTCCCGGGACTCTCACGCTGTCACCCGCTACCGTGATCGCGCTGTGGACGGAGATCGGCGAATGCGTGGCGCGCGCCGGCATCCGGAAGCTGCTGCTCTTCAACGGCCACGGCGGCCAGGTCAGCGTGATGGACATCGTGGCGCGCGAGCTGCGCACCCGCTGCGACCTCATCGTCTACAGCGCCAGCTGGTTCAGCCTGCCGCTGCCCGATGCTGTGGCCGGGCAGTTCAGCGCGCAGGAGCACCGCTTCGGCATCCATGCGGGCGAGATCGAGACGTCGATGATGCTGCACCTGGCGCCCGACACGGTGCACATGGAGCACGCGCGGGACTTCCGCTCCACCTCGCAGGACCGGTCGGAACAGTACGCCATTCTGGGCAACGGCAAGAGCGCCAAGCTGGGCTGGCAGATGCAGGACTACCACCCCGCCGGCGCGGTGGGCAATGCTGCGGCCGCCTCTGCGGACAAGGGACAGGCCGTGGTGGCGGCTGCGGCGCAGCAGCTCGTGGCGCTGCTGCAGGAGCTGGCACAGCTGCCCCTGCAGACGGTGCGCCCGGACACGGAGTGATGCGCCCTCGCGGCCAACGATCAGAGCCCTCAGCCCGAGCCCACATCCTTTCATGACCACCATCCGGCCCGCGAGCTTCCCTGAAGACCTCGCCGCAGTCACCGCCATCTTTCGCGAGTACGTTATGAGCCCGAAGGTCGACCTGGGGTTTCAGGACTACGAACAGGAATTTGCACAGTTGCCCGGCAAGTACGCGCGGCCCGACGGGTGCATCCTGCTGGCTACCATCGAAGGCCAGGTCGTTGGGTGCGCAGCGCTTCGCAGGGTGGACGAGGTCACGTGTGAACTCAAGCGTGTATACATACGACCCGTGGCGCGTGGCCAGGACCTGGGCCGCAGGATGGTGCAGCACATGCTGCACCAGGCCACGTCAGTCGGCTATCGGCGCATGTGCCTGGACGTGCTGCCTGAGTTCGTGGCAGCGCAGAGGCTGTATCAATCCTTGGGTTTTATGCCAGCAGAACCCGTGAGTTTCAACCCTGTGCCGGGAACGAGGTTTCTGGCGCTGGAGTTGGCATCGCCCACAACGTAGAGCCGCTTGTGCCGGCCCCCCGCGGGGCGGCTGCGGGCGAACCTGTCTACTTCTAGACCAACTCCCGCAGCACCATCGTCACCACCCGCTCCTGTCCGCTGGCACCGCGCAGGCGCAGCACGACGGACGTGCCCGGCTCGCCCGCCAGCTGGGTGCGCAGCCAGATCGCATTGGTGGCTGCGAGTTCACGCCCCTGCACGGCCAGCAGTGATTCGCCCCGGCGCACGCCCGCTTGCTCGGCCGGGCTGCCGCCCACCACGTCCAGCACATCGAACCGCTCGCCCGTCCACCGTGCCACCAGGCCGCTGCGGGGTCCGGCAAAGGGTTCGGCCAGTGCGGCCTGCGGCTCCAGATACAGCGCACCGCCCGCCGCATCGATGGTGACGGCGAAGCGCCGCCACAGCTCTCCACCCAGGTTGCCCATCCAGGCATCGCTGCCGAACAGCCCGCCCGTGGCCAAAGACAGGTGCACCGGCACGCGCGACAGTTGCCAGGGCCCGATGTCGAACGTGGAAGGCGCGCCACATCCGCGCAGGTGGTGCCGCCCACGCTCACGCCGGTGAGCATGCGCACCGAGGGCTGCAGCGCGGCGCGCAGGCACAGCCGCTCCACCACCGGGCGGAACAGCGTCACGGCCCCGGCATCGCCTGTGTCGACCGAGAACCAGCCTGCATGCCCGGCTGCGGTGGCCTGCACCAGCATCTTGCCGCCCGGCAGCACCCGCAGCGGGAGCCCCGCGGCCGCGGGCGATGGGGCAAGACGGCCGGGTGCTGCCAGCGTGACCTGCGCTCCGCCGTAGTCCAGGCGTACCGCGAAAGCGCGCCAGAACGTGGCGCCCAGGATGCCGTCGTAGTCGAATTCGACCGGCATGGGCACCACGAACGCGATCTCGCGCTTGAGGTGCAGCGCGTCTCCCACGGCAAGGTCATCCACCACAGTCCAGGGAACGGGCTCGTCGGAGGCTTCGGCGCCCGAGCTGGGCACCCGCTCGGTGGACAGGGGCAAGCCCAGCAGCTGTGCGGTGCGGGGCGTGAGCACGTTGTGGTCCGCGCCCGTGTCGAGCAAGAACCGCAGGGGCTGCCCGTTGACGCGCACGGCCAGCGACACATGGGTTTGTCGGCGCTCCAGGGGCACGGTGAAGGGGCCGGGCGGCGGCACCACCTCCGCCTCTGCGCCCAGGCCCAGCGATCCGCCGCAGCCGTTCAAGCCCGCCAGCGGAAAAGAAGACACCGCCAGGGCACGGCCCAGGACTTCGCGACGGCGCATGGCAACTCCCGTTGTTTGAGAGTTGCTATTAAACAGTAAAAAATTATTGTTTTACAGAAATTTATTGCAAGTCAGCGCAATGCTCAGGCGTGCGTGATCCAGTCCAGGTGCGGGCCTTCATTCAAATGCGGCAGGGTGTTGAACGTCTGCATCATCAGCCGCTTGGGCGCGATCGAGAACTCCGTCACTGCGCTGTTGCGGATGCGCATGTTGAGCGCAATGGTCACTTCCGGCGCCGTGCCCAGCACCTCGCCCACCGCAGCAGAAATGGGCCCGCCGCTGCTCACGATCAGCACGTTCTGGCCCGTATGGTGGTGGCGCACATGGTCCAGCGTGGCGCGGATGCCCGCCGAGAACTCGTTCCAGCTGGGCATGCCCTGCGGGCTGATGACACCGGCCATCCACTGCGCCAGCGCGTCGCACAGGATGCGAAAGTGCTGTCGGTACTTCTCGGGCGTATCGGCGGGGCCCAGGGGCTGGGGGTGGATGGCGGCGATGAGCGCATGGCTGTCGTACTCATTGAGGGCCGGCAGCTGCAGCGCCTCGGGTGCGGTCTGCAGGCCTTCGGCAATGCCCTCCAGCGTCTGCGTGTGGCGGCGCAGCGTGCCGGTGATGACGGCGTCGAACACCAGGCCGCGCGCACGCCAGTACTCGCCCAGGCGCACCGCCTGCTCGCGCCCGCGCGGGCTCAACTGGTCGTAGTCATCGGCGCCAAACGAGGCCTGGCCATGGCGCACGAGGTAGAGGGTTCCCATGCGGCGGATTGTGGCCAGGATGACAGCAGTGGTTTGTTACCTAAGCGACAAGGCTGTCGGTGCGATGGCTGTTTGGCGTCTTGCGCATATTCGGTGGGCTACCGGCATCTCAACACCAGCCATCCCGTTGCTGGTTATCGAGAAAAGCGTCTTGCACAGGATGCTGGAAAAGCATTGATGGCATCCGATGGCGGGACGCCGAAGTCCTCCAATGGCAATCGCTTGAATGCCGGCCAGTCGGACGCCGCAATGTTGAGTTCGCCGCTGCCACAGAAAGCCCGCAGTCGGGGTGGGCTCAGGTCGCAGCGGATGTCTGAGAAGATGCATCGTTGGCCTGCTGACACGCCAAGCGCGGGCACAGCGTGCTCCGCGACGATCACGAAGCTCAGGTCCTGGTTGGCTTGCAGGGGCGTGGGCTGTGTCTGTTTCCACAGGAAGATGGCGGCGCTTGGAATGACAAGCACGCACGCCATCCACACCATTGCGGAAGTCTGCAGGCGGCGAGGGCCGTCGCCGCGGGTCATCAGTCCGCAACCGGTCAGGATGAAGGCCACAAAGAGACATCCAATGAAAGCCAGCAATTGCATCGTATTGCAGCCGCCGTCGCAGTCGCCGGAGCGAAAAGCACTCAGGATGAAGTAGCCGCTGACCAGGCTGGCAATGGCCGCGGCAATGAGGAGCCGGGCGAGGCTGCGAACGGAGACGCGCATCAGGCAAAAGGCCAAAAAACGACTGACCTGGAATTCTCCAGGTCTGAGTAGACAGAAGGTATGCGGGCAATGCCGATGGTGAAACGGGTGAAGGTTTGCCAGGATGGCGTCAATCGGTCCATGTTCCACAGGTCGATATGGTCGCCGGTAGGTTGTCTCTCACCTGCGCGAAGCCAATAGTCCTGAAAGAAGACGATGCCTTTCCTGGCTGCAAGGTTCTTTTGAAACCCTTTTCCCGAGAACTGCAGAGGCTCCGGGCAGCCTGGGAAAGGCCTTGTTTTCAGCCAGTTTGCCAACTCCTGAGCCCTCAAGACCATCCCGTTGGCTCTGGGCCCGAATTGGCAGCGTGGGCCTTTGAAGGTCGCAAAATTGACACCTGATCTTTCAAGGGCCATGCCAACGCGAATAGCGCATTGGTTATCGTAGGCCTTGGTTCGGGTCGTGGGGTTGACGCAGGGATCCTTGCTGGGATAGTGGCTCCAAAGCGCATCGAATGAGACGGGGGTGAGGGGGTTGGCTCTGGATGTCTTGGGGTCTGACATAGCTGGGAAGTGCTCAGTGAAAGGTCGCGGTGCTGTGTCCAGGAATTGCAGCACCGACCCACTGAAATGAGCTCCCCAATTGCAGGCATTCAGCGCTTTTTAATGGCGAAGAACTTCCCCGAACATGGGCGCATCCACATTGCCCCCCGTCAACGCCAGCCCCACGACCTTCCCCGTCAATGCACCGCGCTCCTGCAGCGCCGCCGCCAGGGCTGCAGCACCAGCGCCTTCCGCCACGTTATGGGTGTCGGTAAAGATCGCGCGCATGGCTGCGGCCACCTCGGCGTCGCTCACCTGCACGATGTGGTCGATGTGCGGCGCGATGATGGACAAGGCCTCGGCGTCGGCCACGCGGCAGGCCATGCCGTCGGCCAGGTGCGTGGTCACGGGCGCCTCGACCACGCGGCCGGCGGCCAGCGAGTCGGCGTAGGTGGTGGCGTGGCTGCTGACCACGCCCACCACGCGCACGCCGTGGCCCAGCGCCAGCTTGGCGGCAATGGCCGAGCAGGCACCCGAGCCCTGGCCGATGGGCACGTAGGCCACGTCCATCTGCGGCACGGCGCGCAGGAATTCCCACCAGTAGGTGCTCACGCCGCGCAGCAGGTCGGGGTGGAAGCTGGGCACCATGTGTGCGCCGCGCTCGGCGGCCAGCTGGATCGCGAATTCGCGCGCTTCCTGAAAATCCGCGCCGTGCTCGATGAGCGTGACGCCCAGGGCGCGCATGGCGGCGTTCTTCTCGACCGAGTTGCCCTGTGGCACGACGATGGTGCAGGCCACGCCATGGCTGCGCGCGGCCCAGCCCATGCTCTGGCCGTGGTTGCCGCGCGTGGCGCTGATCACTTCGCGGGGCATGGCACCACGCTGTGCGAGCTGGTCGAAGTAGGTGAGGCCGCCGCGGATCTTGAAGGCGCCGACGGGTGTGTGGTTCTCGTGCTTGAGCCAGCAGTCGGTGCCCAGGCGTTCACTCAACAGGCCCCAGCGGTACTGCGGCGTGGGCGGGAAGTCGCGGTACACCACCTGTGCGGCGGCTTCGATGTCGGCCAGGGTGGGCAGCAGCGCGGTGGCGGGGTCGAGGCGGGCGTTCATGCGGCGGCTTTCTTTTCGGTGAGGAGTCGGAGTGCGAGCAGGCCGAGCACCGTGCCCATGAAGTAGCGCTGTGCCCGCATCCACGCGGCGTTGCGATTGAGGAACACGGCCACGCGCGCGGCGCACAGGATGAGCAGTGCGTTGACGACCGCGCTGGTGGCGATCTGCACGCTGCCGAGCGTCAGGCTCTGCAGCAGCAGCTGCCCGCGCTCGGGGTGCAAAAACTGCGGGAAGAACGACAGGTAGAACATGGCGACCTTGGGGTTCAAGAGGTTGGTCATGAAGCCCATGAGGAACAGCGTGCGGGGGCCGTCGTGCGGCAGGTTGCGGGCCTCGAAGGGCGCGGCGCCGCCGGGCTTGACGGCCTGCCAGGCCATCCACAGCAGGTAGGCGGCGCCGGCGTAGCGGATGGCGTCGAAGGCCAGCGGCACGGCGGCCAGCAGCGCGGTCAGGCCCAGTGCTGCCGCCAGCAGGTGCACCAGAAAACCCAGCACCACACCGCCCAGCGAGACCAGCCCTGCACGCGGCCCCTGCGTGAGGCTGCGCGAGACGCAATAGACCATGTTGGGCCCGGGCGTGAGCACCAGCACCAGCGCGGCCAGTGCAAAGATCAGCAGTTCCTGTGCAGAAAAGAGCATCGTGGTTACTCCGGTGTGAATGACGATACGGCGACCGGTCCGCGTGGCGTGGCCAGTTGCGCCGTGAGGCGGGGGGCGCCACCTGCGGCGATCGCTACCTGCGCTGCCACGCCGATCGCGTCGCACGCCGCCTGCAGCGTGGCCGCCTGCGGGTGCTGCAGCGCCAGCGATTGCAACTGCACGCCGCTGGCGGGCAGGCTCTCGCACGGGTGCACGGGGCCCCACTGGATGAGCGTGGGCAGGCAGCCGTCCATCAGGCGCAGGCCGTCTTCGCGCACGGTGATCTGCCACTGCAGCAGGCCGTGTGCGGTGGGGCGGCTGGCGGCGATGATCTCGCCGCGGTCCAGGTCCTGCGCGGCCAGGGCGGCGCACCGGTCCTCGACGTCAGGCATCGCGGCCACCCAGTGGATGAGTTGCGGCCCGTGTTCGGCCACCTGCTGCTGCAGCGTGGCATCGTCCATGTCGAACCACCGCCTGGCGCTTTCCGGTCTTGCGCTGGCAGCTCCTGGATTGATAGCAATCACCTCCAGGTAGGCGCGCGGGTGCGCCGGGCTGGAGACATTGAGGATGCGGTTGTGCGTGCCCATCAGCGGGTGCTCGCCACCCGCCGTGGGGGTGATGCCCAGCGTGCGTTCGCACCAGGCCACGCCCGACGCCAGGTCCGCGGCCAGCACGACCAGGTGGTCCACGCACGCGGCCGGGGTGGTGCCCGGTGCCGTGCCTGCGGGGGCGGTCACAGCAGCACCTCGCCCGACACGCAGGTGACCGAGCTGCCGCCGACCCAGATGGTGTCGCCGTCCTGCTCCACGAACACGCGCCCCGCGCGGGCCAGGCACGTGCCCTGGCTGGCCACGTACTGCGCGGGGGCCAGGCCCGCGCCGATGAGCCACTGGGCCAGCGCGGCGTTGAGGCTGCCGGTCACCGGGTCTTCGGCCAGGCCGTTGTTGCCGGGGAAGAACGCGCGCACTTCGAAGGCGATGCCCTCGGCGTCGGTGCTGCCGATCACACCCACCTTGCCGCGCGGGCCGACCACGCCCACATCGAGCTTGCCCAGGATGCTCGCATCCGGCTTGAGCGCCAGCACCTGCTCGCTGCTGCGCAGCATCACGCCGCGCCAGTTGGGGCCGTTGTCGCACCAGGCGTGGTGCAGGATGTCGCTTCGCGCCACGCCCAGGCCTCGGGCGATCAGGGCCACGTCGTCTTCCGCCAGCGGGCCGCTCTTGATGAGCGCAGGCGCTGCGAACGCCAGGCGCTCGCCGTCCTGCCGCAGCGTGACCAGGCCCACGCCGCATTCCTGCACCACGGTGCCCGCCACCTGCGGCTGGCCGCCGGCCTGCAGCCAGGCGTGGCAACTGCCCAGCGTGGGGTGGCCGGCAAACGGCAGCTCGCGCCCCGGGCAGAAGATGCGCACGCGGTAGTCCGCACCGGCCGCCCGGCCTTCGGGCGTGGGCGGCAGCAAAAAGGTGGCTTCCGACAGGTTGGTCCAGTTGGTGAACTCCTGCATGGCCTCGGTGGTCAGGCCGGTGCCATCGAGCACCACGGCCAGGGGGTTGCCGCGGTAGGGCTGGTCGGTGAAGACGTCGACTTGCTTGAAAGGGCGCTGGTGCATGGTGCTCAAAGTCCTGGTGTCGATGGGTGATGAAAAAAATGGAAGAGGGGCAGAGGACGGAAACGCCGGGGGCGCGACCGGCACTCTCGCGGCGTTGCTGCTGTGGGTTCGGTCGGCCCTTGGGGCCGGGTGGATCAACCGCTGGGGAGCGGGGCGATGGACAGTGAATTCACAGCAGCACGGTCCCTTCGATGCAGGTGACGGCCTGGCCGCCGACCCAGATCTGCCCGGCATCGTCCTGTCGAATGTTCACGCGCCCGGCGCGCCCCAGGCATTCGCCCTGGGCCACGAGGTAGCTTCGCGGTGCCAGGCCGTCCGCGATCAGCCACTCCGCCAGGCTGGCGTTCAGCGTGCCGGTGACCGGGTCCTCCGGGTTGCCCATGGGCGCGGCAAAGGCGCGCACCACGGCGCCGGGCTGGCGCGTGTCGCTGGCCTGCGGGCCGACGTGGATCACGCCCACGTCCTGGCCCAGGTCCTTGAGGCGCGCATGGTCGGGTGTGAGGCCGAGCACCGTCTGGGCGCTGTCGAGCAGCAGGCCCAGCCACACCGGGCCGTTGTCCAGCATCTGCGCGCCGCGGATCTGCTGCGGGCGCACGCCCAGGGCGCTGGCAACCAGCGGCACCAGTGCCGGGCTGGGCGCGCTGCGCGTCAAGGGCGGCGCGGCAAAGGCCAGCGTGCTGCCGCTGTGCTCCACGCGCACCAGGCCCAGTGCCGATTCCTGCATCACCATGCCTGCCACGCGCGGTGCGTGGCCGGCCTGCAGCCAGGCGTGGCAGGTGCCCAGCGTGGGGTGGCCGGCAAACGGCAGTTCGCCATTGGGGCTGAAGATGCGCACCCGGTAGTCCGCGCCCGCCGCACGCCCCGCCTCGGTGGGGGGCAGCAGGAAGGTCGTCTCCGACAGGTTGGTCCAGGCGGCGAAGCGGCGCATGTCGCTGTCGCTCAGGTCCAGCGCATCCAGCACCACCGCGACGGGGTTGCCATAGCCGGGCTGGTCGCTGAACACGTCGATCTGCTTGAAAGGACGCTGGTGCATGGGGTGTGCGCTCAGGACAGGGGTTGGTCGAGAACGCCGAGGGCGCCGGTGCGGCTGCTCACAGCCTGGTACCAGCGCTCCAGGTGCGGCCGCGCAGGACGCTCCTGCGGCAGGCCCCACCAGCGATGGATCTCGCAGCCCACGGGGATGTCGGCCATGGTGAAGCGATCGCCGGCCATGAAGGGCTGGCGCGCCAGGTGGGCGTCCAGCATCGCCATGAGCGGCTCGGTCACGGCCACCGATGCGGCAATGAGCGCGTCATTGCGCTGCGCGGCGGGTGTGCGCACCCACTGCAGGAAGGCATCGCGCCCGGCGGGGTTCAGCGTGGTCTGCTGCCAGTCCATCCACTGCTCGGCCACGAAGCGCGCGGGCAGGTCTTCGGGGTACAGGTTGCCCAGCGAATGCCGGGCGCACAGGTAGCGCACGATGGTGTTGGACTCCCACAGCACCGCGCCCGTGTCCTCGTCCTCGACCAGCGGCACCAGGCCGTTCGGGTTCAAGGCCAGATAGCGGGGCTCGCGCACGATGCCGAACTGTCCGCCCGCATCGGTGCGCTGCACCGACGGCAGGGCCAGCTCCTGCACGGCCCACACCACCTTGCGCACGTTGATGGACGACATGCGTCCCCAGAGCCGCAGCATGTGTCAGCCCTTGGCCTGCGCCGCCAGCTGGTCTTTGATCGCACCTGCCAGCGCCGCGATGCCGGTGGCGATCTGCTCCACGCTGGAGGTCACGAACGACAGGCGCAGCGTGCGCTGGTCGGCGTTGTCGGCATAGAAGGCAGCGCCGGGCACGAAGGCCACGTTGCGCTCCACAGCCTTGGGCAGCAACTCCACCGCGCTCATGCTGTGGGGCAGGCGCACCCACAGGAACATGCCGCCGTCCGGGCGGTTCCAGTGCACGTCCAGGCCCTGCATCTCCTTCGTCAGCGCAGCCAGCATGGCTTCGCACTGCTGCTTGTACAGCGCGCGGATGGTGGGCACGTGGCGGTCCAGGAAGTTGCCCTTCATCACCTCGGCCACCAGGCGCTGGTTGTAGCCGGGGGTGTGCAGGTCGGCTGCCTGCTTGGCCTGCAGCAGCTTGGGGTACACCGCCTTGGGGGCCACGACGAAGCCCAGGCGCAGGCCGGGGGCCAGCACCTTGGAGAACGAGCCCATGTAGATGCAGCCATCGGGGTTGCGGGCCGTGAGCGGTGCGGGCGGCGGGTTGTCGAACCACAGGTCGCCGTAGGGGTTGTCTTCGACCAGGGGCAGGTTCAGCTCGGCCGCGGCCTTCACCAGTTCGGCGCGGCGCGCATCGCTCATGGTGCGGCCGGTGGGGTTCTGGAAGTTGGGCAGCACATACAGGAAGCGGGCCTTGTCGGCACCGGCGCCCACCTTGGCCTTGAGGTCGTCGACCAGCACGCCTTCATCGTCGCTGGCCACGGACACCACGGTGGGCTCCATGGGCGTGAAGGCCTGCAGGGCGCCCAGGTAGGTGGGTGTTTCGACCAGCACGCGGCTGCCTTCGTCGATGAGCACCTTGGCGATCAAATCCAGCGCCTGCTGCGAGCCGGTGGTGATCAGCACCTGGTCGGCATCCACGTCCCAGGGCAGGAAGTCGGCGATGGCCTGGCGCAGCGGGGCATAACCTTCGCTGGCGGCGTACTGCAGCGCGGCGGGGCCGTCGTTGGCCAGCACGGCGGCCGAGGCTTCGGCAAAGGCCGAGACCGGGAAGGTCTTGGGCGAGGGCAGGCCGCCCGCCAGGCTGATGATGCCGGGCTTCTCGGTGACCTTGAGGATCTCGCGGATGACCGAAGGGTTCATGCGCTCGGCGCGGCGCGCCAGGGTCCAGGTGCCGGTGGTGGGAAGGTCGTTCAGTTTCACTGTTGTTCTCCTTCGGGCAGCCTCGCAGCGGCCGCCCAGGTTGCTAGGTCGTCTTCAAAAAATCAGTCAGTCCACGATGAACAGCGTGGCCCCGTTCGGCGCGGTGGAACGGTGTGGTTCCGCATTGTCCGCCACCTGGTAGCTCATGCCGGGGGTCAGCGTGAAGGTGCGGCCGTCTTCCAGCTCGGTGTGCAATTCTCCGCTCAGGCACAGCAGCACGTGGCCCTTCACGCACCAGTGGTCCGACACATAGCCCGGCGTGTACTCGACCATGCGCACGCGCAGGTCGCCGAGCTGCTGGGTGCGCCAGAACGCCTGGCCGGCCTGCGCGCTCTTTTCCTCGCGGGGCAGGGCCGACCAGTCGGTGGTGGCGAACGGGATGTTGTGCATCTGCATCTTCTGGACTCCTTCAAACGCGCCGCGGCCTGGATCGCGGCGCACAGGGGGTGCTGGCGGTCATGCGGCGGCTCCCTGGTGGACGGGCATCTTCTTGCCCACAAAAACGGTGGCGATCACGGCCAGTGCGAAGCAGGCGGTCATCAGGTCCAGCCGCTCGCCCAGCAGCGGCACGGCGAACAGCAGGCTCAAAAAGGGCTGCACCAGCTGGATCTGGCTGACCCGCACGGCGCCCAGCGCCAGCGCGCGGTACCAGGCAAAGAAGCCGATCCACATCGAGAACAGCGCCACGTAGGCGAACCCCGTCCAGGCCATTGTGCTGACCGCGCCAGGCACGGCGGGTGCGAACCACCAGGCCACCGGCAGCGTGAGCGGCAGGCTCAAGGCCAGCACCCAGCAGATCACCTGCTCGGCGCCCAGGTTGGGCGTGAGGCGCGCACCGCCGATGTAGCCGAAGGCGCCCGTGGTCATCGCGATGATGAGGTAGATGTTGGCCGCGCCCAGGTAGAAGCCGCCCGCACGCCAGGCCATGAAGCCCAGCACCAGGCCGCTGCCCACCACCGCGCACACCCAGAAGCCCGCCGAGGGCCGCTGGCGGTACCACAGCGCGCCCAGCACCGCCGTGGACAAGGGCAGCAGCGCCGTGACCACCGCGCCGTGCGTGCTGGGCACGTGGCGCAGCGCCAGCGCCAGGAACAGCGGGAACCCGACGATCACGCCGAACGCGGTCACGCCCAGCAGCGGCCACTCTGCGCGCCGCGGCACCTTCAGTTGCCCCCGGCCGCGTTGCCACGCGAGATACGCCACGGACAGCAGCCCCGCCACCGCAGCACGGCCGAAGGTGACGAACCATGGCGACAGCTGCGGTGCGTCCACCGGGCCCACGGCCAGGCGCGTCATCGGCAGCGTGGCCGCGAACAAAGTCACGCCCACCAGGCCCCAGACCAATGCTTCGCGTTCCTGGGCGTGGTTCATAGGGTGAGCATCCACACGGCGGTGATCACCAGCACCAGGGCCAGGGCGCGGTTGAACCAGAGCAGGCGGGTGCCCTGGGCCAGCCACTGGCGCAGCAGCGAGCCGACCAGGGCGTACACGAAATTGCTGGCGAAGGCGAACAGCATCATCACCACGCAGATGATCGCCAGGCGCTCGCCCGGGTTGGCGGCCGGCTGCCCGGCCGCGTTGACCACCCAGCCCGCGCTGAGCGTGAGCGCCAGCATCCAGGCCTTGATGTTCACGAACTGCAGGCCCACGCCCTGCCAGAAGGTCACGTTCAGGCGGGCACTGTCCACTTCGGCCAGTTGGCCGGCACGGCTGAGCTTGTAGGCGAGCCACAGCATGTAGGCCACGCCCAGCAGCGTCACGCCCCAGCGCAGGGCGGGCACGCCGGTGATCAGTGCACCCAGGCCCAGGCCGCTGGCCAGCATGAGCAGCGTCCATCCCGTGGGCACCGCAAAGCAAAAGCGCAGCGCGCGCCGCAGGCCCAGGTTGGCCGCGAGGGCCGTAGACAGCGTGGTGTTGGGCCCCGGCGAGAAGCTCATCGCGGTGCAGAACAGCAGCAGGGCAGTCAGTTCGGGGGCGCTCATGGTGCGGGAGGGGCGGTGTTCCGGGTGGGGAAACTTGTCAACGATCAGGCTTCAATGTAATCTTGTGCGTCAGTACACAACCAATACAGTTCAGCAACGCAGTTCGCAATCTGTATTGGCCGCGATAACAGTACACAAGCGCCCTGCAAGCCCACCGCAGGAACTGCGCATGCACACCGCAAGGACCCCGCCATGCTGATGAAAACCACTACCCAGTCGCTGACCGAGCAGCTGTCGGCGCGCTTTGGCGAACGCATCCGCAACCGGCTGCTGGCACCGGGCGCGCGCCTGCCGTCGGTGCGGCAGTGTGCGCAGCAGCACGGCGTGAGCCCGTCGACCGTGGTCGCGGCGTACGACCAACTGCTCGCGCAGGGCCTGGTGGAGGCGCGCAAGAACCGCGGGTTCTTCGTGCGCGAAATGGCCACGGGCCTGGCCGAGCGCGCGCCCGAGGACGAGGCCGACACCCCCGAGGCCGAGCGCGGCATGGGCAACTGGAGCACCGCCCACTGGTTTGCGGCCCGCAGCGCCGGGCGCGGCGCTGCGCGCGGGGCGCCGCCGGTCAATGCCACGGCGCTGATCCGCGGCATGTTCCACAAGATCAGCGACAAGCCCCAGCCCGGCATGGGCGTGTTCCCGCCCGACTGGCTCGAATCGACCTTCATGCCCGCGGCCGTGCGCAAGGTGACCAGCACCCGCGCGCTGAACGACTTTTCGCTGCAGTACGGCGAGCCGCTGGGCGACACGGGGCTGCGCAGGGTGCTGTCCAAGAAGCTCGCCACGCTGAACGTGCATGCCGCGCCCGAGAACATCATCACCACCGTGGGCGCCACGCACGCGCTCGACATCGTGAGCCGCACGCTGCTGCGTCCGGGCGACCCGGTGATGGTGGAGGAGCCCGGCTGGGCCGTGGAGTTTGCGCGGCTGGCGGCCCTGGGCATGCACATCCTGCCCGTGCCGCGCCGCGCCGACGGGCCCGACCTGGAGGTCATGGCCCGGTACTGCGAGGTGCACCAGCCCAAGCTGTATGTGAGCGTGAGCGTGTTCCACAACCCTACCGGCTACTGCCTGTCGCCGGGCAGCGCGCACCGCATCCTGCAGCTGGCCAACCAGCACAACTTCCACATCGTCGAGGACGACACCTACAGCCACATCGCACCCGAGCACGCCACGCGCCTCACCGCGCTCGACGGCCTGCAGCGCACCATCTACGTGAGCGGCTTCGCCAAGATCCTCGCGCCCAACTGGCGCATCGGCTTTCTGGCCGCGCCGTCGTCACTCATCGAGCAACTGCTGGACACCAAGCTGCTGGCCACGCTGACCACGCCCGCGCTGTTGGAAAAAGCCCTGGCGCTGTGCATCGAACAAGGCCAGCTGCGCCGCCACGCCGAGCGCATCCGCACCCGCCTGGACGCCGCCCGTGCACGCAGCGTGAAGCTGGCGCTCGGCGCAGGCTGCACCTTCGCTGCCGAGCCCGTGGGGCTGTTCGGCTGGGTGGAGACCGGCGTGGACACCGATGCGCTCGCGCAGCGCATGCTGGACGAGGGCTACCTGCTGGCGCCCGGCGCGCTGTTCCATGCCGAGCGCAAGCCGAGCACGCTCATGCGCATCAATTTTGCGACCACGCAGGAGGCGGCTTTCTGGAAGACGTTTGCGCGCGTGCGCGATGAGCAGGGGCGCTGAGCCGGTAGAGAGGGCTGGCGCGAGGCCCCATCGCACCACCAACGAGATATGGAGCCGGAACCCGAAACCCGGAACCCAGCCTGCGTGTGCATGGGCGCTGCCACGGCCAGTACCACCGAGAATGCGGCTTTGCCGAGCACCGGTGGCGTCACCTTCGGGGGATGGCGCGAAGCGGCGCAGAGGGGAAAGTTATTTCCTCTCGACTTCCAGGTCTGCCAGCACCCGCAGCAGCGCGCGGTTGACTTCTTCCAGGTCCATCTCATAGGTCTCGCACAGCTGGCGGATGGCGCTCGCGTCGTCCGTCTCCAGCGCGCAGGCCATCTGCAGGCCGGAGGCGTACGGCCCGGTGTGCAGCACGGTGGCGTCGTAGATGCGTTCGGACAGCGGCAGGCGGCGCAGGATGGTGCCCAGCGGCTCGCCCATCAGGTCGTCGATCTGCGACAGCAGGCCGCACAGATAGATCTCGCGGCGCAGGTCGTTCTCGATGCCGGCGTCCAGCAGGTGGGCGGTGAGCTCGGCGCGCATCACCATGGATTCGCGCACCGGGTTCATGTTGGGGTCGGTGCTGGCGTGCGGCAGCTGGTCGGACAGCCAGCGCTTGATGGAGCCGTAGCCCATCATCACCAGACCCCGGCGCAGCGAGTCGATGCCCGTGCGCAGGCCGAGCGCGGCCGAGTTGGTGTAGACCATGAAGCGGTAGGCCAGCAGCGGGTCCTCGCCCATGATGGCTTCGAAGGTCTCGAGCGACTGCTCCGCGTCGATGGCCTTCATGAGCTTGAAGATCACTGCGTGCGACGGCTGCTGCGGGTGGTGGCGCAGGCTGTAGAGCACGTCTTCGGCGGGCCAGCCGGCCAGCGCCATGGCGTTGTGCTCGTCCAGGCAGCGCTCCATCAGCGCGCGGCTGGCGATGCCTTCGTACATCTGCCCGGCCAGGATGGGCGGGCCGGAGCGCGCGCCCGCGGCGCCGGGGCGGCCGGGGGCGGGTGGCTTCAGGGCTGCCACCGCGTCTTCGGGCCGCAGGCTCAGCAGGCTGTTGTCAAAGCACTGGGCCACATCGGGCTCGGGCAGCTTGCCCAGCTCGCCGCGCCACACCAGCCGCAGGCCGCGCTGGTGCGCTGCCTTCACGCGGGTGTAGATGGCCGAGTCGGCGAGCCATTCGCCGCGCACCTCGATCCACGGAGCGCCGCGCGGCGCGTGTTCGAGCATGTCGCACAGCAACTGGCGGTTCTGGGGCGACAGCAGGATAGGCGGGGAGCTGGCGGACCACAGCTCCTGCAGCGTGCGCAGCAAATGCGCGGCGTCGACCACCACCGATGCATCGTTGTGGGCATAGAGCTGGATGCCCGCGAGCTTGCGGGCCCGGCTCCACAGGGGGCGGTAGCCCAGAATCAGGCTGCCAAGGACAGATTGGACCATGTGCTCTCAGGCGTTGTCTCGTGGGGTCCGTTCCCCGGCTGGGGGCGCAGTGAGCCGTGGGCAGACCCGCGTTAGCTGATGAAGTTGAACAGGGACAGTTTCTGAACCTGCGCGTAGGACTTGAGGGCGGCCTCGTAGCCCACCTGCTGGTTCTGGAAGTCCGAGATCCCCTGGATCATATCGAGATCCTCCGCCCGCGACCGGTCGCCTTCGAGCTGCACGGAGCGTTTCTCCTGGTCGCCGGTGATGCGGTCCGCGCGGTTGAGCAGCTCGCCCGCATAGCCGCGCATGTTGTGGATGCGTTCGAGGCCGATGTCCATGTTGCCCAGCGCCTGGCCCACGGCCTGCGCCGCCGCATTGCTGTCCGGCGCGTTGCGGATGTCGCGGATCGCGGCGTCCATGGTGCTGAACATGCTGGGGCTGGGCTGCAGCGTGATGGTGTCGCCGTTGGCCGGCGTGCCCTTGATGTCGAAGGTCAACCCGGGGATGCCGGCGACCGTGACGTTCATGGGCTTGTCCGACGGGAAATCGGGCACCGTCACCGGGGCCGACACGGCACCCGTGGTGGTGTTGGTGATGGTGTAGGTGGCCGTGGTGGTGCCGGCCGTGGCGCCGGGCCCGACCGCGCTGAAGGCGATCGAGTAGTTGTCGCCCGTCACCAGGCTCGCGTCCACGGGCTTGATGGCCGTGGTGTTGAGGAAGCGGCTGCTCGGGATGGTGCTCACGCCGGCCGTGTACACGCCGTCGCGCTGCGGGTCGAACATGAAGGCGGCTTCGCCGTCGAGTGTGCCGGGGATGGTCACGCCGGAGCTGGCAGCCTGGCCGGGCAGGCCGTTGAAGTTGTAGTCGGGCGAGCTGCTCAGGGGTCCGAGGAACGGCGCCAGCGCGCTGCCCAGTGCGCCGAGCAGCGGGATGCCGTTGGTGTCCTTGCGGTTGGCCACCTCCACCAGCTGCTCGCGCAGTCCCTGCAGCTGGTTGGCGATGGTGGCGCGGTCGTTCGGGGTCAGGGCGGCGCTGCCGGCGTTCACCACCAGTTCGCGGAAGTTCTGCACCAGGTCGACCGCATCGCCCAGCGCGGACTCGGCCTGCGCGACGGCGTTGCGCTGGGTTTCCAGCGCGCGCTGCTCGGTCTGGATGCGGGCCAGGCGGTTGATGGCGCGTTCGGCCTGCGCGGCCGACACGGGGTCGTCGCTCGCGCGCACCACGCGTTTGCCGGAGGTGAGGTTCTCCTGCAGGTTGGACAGGTTGGTCTGCCGCGTGCCCAGGTTGCGCAGGGCGTTGTCGTACATGTTGGCGGTGCCAATGCGGTAGATGCTGCTGCTCATGGGAGGCTCCTAGCTCTGTGCGGTGCGGGCATCAGCGGCCCAGGCCCTGGATCAGCGAGTCGAAGATGTTCTGCGCGATCTGGATCATTTTGGACGATGCCTGGTAGGCCTGCTGGTACTGGATCAGGCGGGCGGCCTCTTCGTCCAGGTTCACGCCCGAGATCGCAGTGCGGTCGCGCTCCAGGTTGGAGGCGATGGTGGTGGACAGCTCCGCCGCGAACAGCGAGCTCTGCGTGCGGGTGCCCACCTGCGCGATGGCGCCGGCGTAGCCGTCGGAGAGTGTGGATTCGTCGAACATCTTCACGTCGCGCAGGCCCATCAGCGCGCTGGCGTTGCCCGAGTTGCGGGTGAAGGTGTCGCCGTACTGCGGGTCCGACGCATTGCCGATGACCACCGTGTCGCCCGTGTTGGGCGTGCCCTGCAGCTTGATCTCCCAGCCGTTGATGCTGATGGGTGCGCCCGGGGTGTAGGGCTGCGCGGTGGCCACGGTGGTGGGCGGCGCGGTGCCGCGGTTGAGCACGTCGTACGTGGTGGGCGGGCCGGCGGTGAACTGCAGCTGGATGCCGCCCAGGATGGGGGGCACGGCTGCAGGGTTGGCGTTGGGCGGCAGCACCAGCCCGGGCGGGTTGGGCAGACCGGTGGCCTTGAGGCCCGCCAGCTGCATGGTGCCGCCGTTGGACGTGCCCATGGCGGCGTTGACCGGGTTGGCCACGGCCAGGTCGCGCGGCGAATACACCAGCGCCTGGATGTTGCTGGCGGCCGTGCTGAACGGCTTGAACAGCATGCGCTCGCCCGGGTTGCCCGGCGTGGTCAGGTTGAAGTTGAGCCCGTCGATCTGCAGCGTGGCCAGGTTGGCGGCGCTGGTGAATGCGGTGGACTTGCCGTCCGACAGACGCACCACCTGGCCAGCGGTGCCGGTGGTGAAGCGGATCTCGTAGTCCGATGCGGCGAACTGCGTGGGGCCGGTGAAGGAGACGGTGCCCACGCCCGCGCCGTTGGTGTGGCCGGGCATGCTGGCGGGCAGCGAGAAAAGGTCCTTGCCCAGCGCGCCGTCGAGCGTGAGGCCCAGGTTGTGCTGGTCGTTCATCGTCGTGCCGATGGCCATCGCCATGCGGCCCAGCAGGTTGCGGCCTTCCGCCAGGTCGGTGTTGTTGAAGCGCAGCAGGCCCGACATGGAGCCGCCGCCCAGCACGTTCTCGTCCATCTCGATGGCGGGCGAGCCGGGGCGGTTGAAGAACAGCTTGATCTGACCGCTGCCCGGGAAGGCGGTGGCGTCGTCCACCGAGAGGCTGGTGGCGGTGGTGCCCAGCACCAGCGGCTGGCTGCCGGCCACGAACAGGCCCACGGTGCCGTCGTCGGCCGGGATCTGCGTGGTCTGGATGTACTGGTTGATGTCGCGGATGACCTGGTCGCGCTGGTCCAGCAGGTCGTTGGGTGTCTGGCCGTTGCCCTTGGCGCGGGCGATCTGCTCGTTGATGCTGGCCATTTGCTTGGCCAGGCTGTTCACCGCGGTGACGCTGCTGCCCAGCTGCTCGCTGACTGTGTACTGAATCTCGTTGAGCCGGTCGGCGGCCGAGCGCATGCGTGCGGCGGTCTCGTCCATGCGGGTGAGGACCACCGTGCGGGCGGTGATGTCGGTGGGGGCGCTCACCACGTCGGAGAACGCGTTCATCATGTCGTTGATGGCCGCGCCCAGGCCGGCGGTGCCGCCGCTGAAGACCTCCTGCAGCTGGCGCAGGCGCTCGGCGCGCACGATGTCGGCCGATTGCACCGAGCCGGCCGTGGCCGACTGGCGCGTGAGCAGCTCGCTCTGGTTGCGCAGGATGGTCTGCACGTCCACGCCCTGGCCGATGTAGCCGCCACCGGTGAACTGGCCCTGCACCGTCTGCAGCACCACGGTCTGGCGCGAATAGCCGGGCGTGTTGACGTTGGCGATGTTGTGGCCTGCGGTCTGCAGGGCGACCTGGTTGGCCAGCAGTGCGCGGGCGCCGACGTTGAGCAGGCTCATGGCTTACCTCGCGTTCTCATGCCTGGGCACGTTGAGTGCGCAGCGCGCTGTTGATGGCGCCGCTGAGCTTCTTGGCGTAGTCCGGGTCCGTCGCGTACCCGGCCTTTTGCAGCTCGGCGGCGTAGGCCACGGCCGAGCCGGTCTTGGCCGTGGCCTGGGCCTTTTCGTAGCGGGGGTTGTCGTTGATCAGTCGTGCGTAGTCGCGGAACGAATCCTCGTACGAGTCGTAGGCGCGGAACTTGGCCGTCACCTTCTGGGGCTTGCCGTTGATGAATTCGGTGGTCGTGATCTCGGCGACCTTGCCCGTCCAGCCCTTGCCGGCCTTGATGCCGAACAGGTTGAACGAGTTGGAGCCGTCCTTGTGGCGGATCTCGCTCTTGCCCCAGCCGGTTTCATGGCCGGCCTGGCCGAGCATGAAGCTCGCCGGTATGCCGCTGTCCTGGGCCACGCGCTCCGCCGTGCCCGAGAGGTGCTGCACGAAGCCTTCGCGGCCCTTGGGCGCCTGCATGGTGGCCTCTGCGGGCGCGCTGCCCGAAGCCGCGCCCGCGCCGGGCAGGGAGCGCTGCAGGCTCAGCGTGGACGGCACGGAGAAGGTGGTGTCGGCCCCGCCCATCTGGCGCGACAGCTGGCGCGCGATGGCTTCGGACAGGCCGCCCTGCATGCCGGCCATGTTCACCGACAGCTGCTGGTCCAGCATGTCCTGGCCGAGGTTGGCCTGCTCGCCTTCCATCAGGCCGGACTTCATCGTCGCGTCGCGCATGCTCTTGATCAGCTCGCGCATGAACAGCGATTCGAACTGCTTGGCCACCTCGCGCGTGGTCTGCGCGTTGTTGGCCGTGCCCGCGTCGTATTTGAGCGAGTTCAGCGAGCGGATGTCCACCGCCAGCGCGTTCGACGTGCTGGTGGTGCTACCGGAGGAGGGCAGGGTCATGGCCATGGTCAAGCTCCTTGGCGCGGTGTCTCTTGCCCGTTGCGCGTCGCACAGGCACGGCCCAGGCCAGCGACCGCCGCAGAACTGGCTTTGCCAGGCTGCTGGCGGTGTCCCCCTGGGGGGAAGACGCGAAGCGGCTCAGGGGGGGTCATATGACTTCCAGTTCGGCGTTCAGGGCGCCGGCGGCCTTGATGGCCTGCAGGATGGCCAGCAGGTCGCCGGGCGTGGCGCCCAGCGTGTTCAGCGCCTTGACCACGTCTGCCAACTGGGGCGACGGGGGCATCTGGATGATGTTGCCCGGCTCCTGGTTGATGCGGATGTCGCTTTGCTGCGCCACCACGGTCTGCCCTTGCGAGAGCGGGTTGGGCTGGCTGATGACGGGCGTGGAGCTGATGGTGATCGACAGGTTGCCGTGCGCGATGGCGCAGGGGCCCAGGGTGACCGCCTGGTTGAGCACCACGGAGCCGGTGCGGGCATTGATGACCACCTTGGCGGCCGGTGTCATGGCTTCGAGCTGCAGCTCTTCGAGGTCGGCGATGAAGCCGACGCGGGCGCCCGGGTCGATGGGGGCGCGCACCTGCACCGTGCGGCCGTCCAGCGCCGTGGCCAGGCCGTTGCCCAGCTTGGTGTTGATGGCCTGCGCCACGCGGCGGGCCACCTGGAAGTCGGAGGCGTTGAGCCCCAGGTTGATGGTGGCACCCTCGTTCAGCGGCGTGGGCACCGCCCGCTCGACCTGCGCGCCCTGCGGCACGCGGCCGGCGCTCAGGTGGTTGATCTGGACCTTGCTGCCGCCGGCGGAGGCGCCTGCGCCACCGACGACCACGTTGCCCTGGGCCAGCGCGTAGATCTCGCCGTCGGCACCGCGCAGGGGCGTGACGATCAGCGTGCCGCCCTTGAGCGACTTGGCGTTGCCCATGGAAGACACGTTGATGTCGATCATCTGCCCGGGCTGCGCAAACGCGGGCAGCTGCGCCGTGACGATCACCGCCGCCACGTTCTTGAGCTGCAGTTGATTGGCCGAGCCGGGCGGCAGACTGATGCCCATCTGCTGCAGGTAGTTCGACATCGCCTGCGTGGTGTAGGGCATCTGCGTGGTCTGGTCGCCGGTGCCGTCCAGGCCCACGATCAGGCCGTAGCCCGTCAACTGGTTGCTGCGCACGCCTTGCACCGCGGCCACTTCCTTGATGCGCAGCGCATGGGCGGGCAGCGCCACACCAGCAGCCACAAAGGCCAGCAGCAGCCACAGCGCGCGCGCAGAGCGTGGCAGGAGGGAATGGGACAAGGCTTTCATGGCATCGATTGTGGTCGGCCCCGCCAGGAACTAAAACCCAAAAAGAAGCAGGTTCACCGGCTTATTGCGTGCGTTCCCGGATGGGTGGGGAACGGCCAGCGGCGCGCGGAAATCCAGGCAGGCGCCGGTGCCGCACGAGGGAGGTGGATATGAATAAAAATAGCCTCTGCCGCTTGATGGATAAGCGCCAGTAGCTATGAATTGTGTAGCAATGATGGAGTGGGAGCGCTACAGCGCCCAGACGTACGAAGTCTCCATGCCCCCGGTATTGGAGCCCGGGCGCGTCCAGAAACAACGCTCGTAAAAACTGGCGCGCCCCAGGCGAGGGCCGCCGCGCAAGGGCCGCCCCGCCGCGCTGGCGGCGTCCCCCTCCCGGAGCGCGCAGCGCGTAGAGAGAGGGGGAAGGCGCGCAGCGCCTCAGGGGGTGAAACTCTAGAACGGCGTGATGGTATTGAAGATCCGGTTCATCCACCCCATGGCCTGGGCTTCGTTCTGCGCCCCGCGGCCGCGCGACTCGACGCGCACGTTGGCCACCTGGGTCGAGTTCACGATGCTGCCGGGCTGCAGGGCGCGCGGATCGATGGTGCCGGAGAAGCGCAGCACATCCACGTTCTGGTTCACGCCGATCTGCTTTTCGCCCGTCACGACCAGGTGGCCGTTGGGCAGCACGTCCACCACGGTGGCGGTGATCGAGCCGGTGAAGGTGTTGGCGCTTTCCGTGCCGCCCTTTCCGGAGAAGGTGTTCTCCGAGCCCGCGCCCAGCGTGGTCACGTCGCTGAGCGACTTCTTCACGAAGGGCAGGTTGGTGATGCCGGCCTTGGCTTCGGAGGTGCGGTCCACCGTGGACGACGACTTCTGGCTGGCCGTCACGTTCTCCACGATCATGATCGTCACGTTGTCGCCCACCAGGCGCGCGCGGCGGTCTTCGAACGCAGGCCGGTAGCTGGCGTTGTGGAACAGGCTGCCGGTCACCGGCGCTGGTGTGCGCTGCACTGCGGCGATGGGCGGCGGCGTGGTGGGCAGGATGTCCACAGGCGGGGGCGGCGACATGGTGGCGCAGCCGGTGAGCACCAGCGCACCGAGGGCGGCGGGCAGGGCGAGAAGGCGGTTGAACTGCAGCATGGCAAAGGCTCCTGTCGTCATCTTCATCTTCATCGTCACAGCTGTGCGAGCTTGGCCAGCATCTGGTCGGAGGTCTGGATGGCCTTGGAATTCATTTCGTAGGCGCGCTGGGTCTGGATCATGGTCACCAGTTCTTCCACCACGTTCACGTTGGAGGCTTCCAGAAAGCCCTGCTTCAGGATGCCCAGGCCGTTGGTGCCGGGCGTGCCCTGCTGGGGCTGGCCCGAGGCGGCGGATTCCTTGAACAGGTTCTGGCCGATGGGCTCCAGGCCTGCCGGGTTGATGAATGCGGCCATCGCCAGGTTGCCCAGGGGCTGGGGCTGGGTGTTGCCCTGCACGGTGGCGGACACCACGCCGTCGGCGCTGATGGTGATGCTGGTGGCGTTGGCGGGCACGGTGATGCCGTTGGCCACGGGCAGGCCGCTGGAGGTGACCATGCGGCCCTGCGCATCGACCTGGAACGAGCCGTCGCGGGTGTAGCCGATGGTGCCGTCGGGCATGGTCACTTCGAAGAAGCCGTTGCCGTTGATGGCCACGTCCAGGTTGTTCTTCGACTCCTGCAGGCTGCCCTGCACGAAGTTGCGGCTGGTGGCCACCGTGCGCACGCCCAGGCCCAGGTGCAGGCCGGTGGGCAGCTGGTTCTGCTCGGTGGTGGCGGCGCCCACCTGGCGCAGGTTCTGGTAGATCAGGTCTTCGAACACCGCGTTGTTGCGCTTGTAGCCGGTGGTGGAGACGTTGGCCAGGTTGTGCGAGATGACGTCGAGCTGGGTCTGCTGGGCAGACATGCCGGTCTTGGCGATCCAGAGGGAGTTGATCATGGTGCTTCCTTATGGCGTGGCGGCGGTCAGAGCCGCTTCAGCCGTTCATGCTCAGCAACTGGCTGGCGGTCTTGTCGTTGGCCTCGGCGGTCTGCAAGAGGCGCATCTGCTGCTCGAACTGGCGCGATGCGGCAATCATTCCGACCATGCTCTCCACCGGGTTCACGTTGGAGCCTTCGAGCGCGCCGGACAGCATGCGGGCATTGGCGTCGTTGGGCAGGGGGTCGCCCGACGCGGCGCGAAACAGCCCGTCGTCGCCGCGCTTGAGCGGGTCTTCCTCCGTGGGCGTGGCCAGCTTCAGGCGGCCGATGTTCTGCGCGGCCTGGCCTGCGATCTTGGCGGTGATGGTGCCGTCGCTGCCCAGCGAGACATCGGCCCCGGGTGGCACGTCGATGGGCGCGCCGCCGTCGGACAGCACGGGCAGCCCGGTGGGCGTGAGCAGCTGGCCCGTGGCCGAGACTTCGAAGCTGCCCGCGCGGGTGTAGGCCTCGGTGCCGTCCAGACCCTGCACCGCGAACCAGGCGTTGCCGGCGGCCATGGCATCGAGGTTGCGGCCCGTGCGCTGCACCGGGCCGGGGGTGTTCACGTAGCCCGAGGTGGCTTCGAGCGCGAAGACGCGGGTCTTGGAGCCGTCGCCCTGCATGGGCACCGAGCGGAAGGTGGACATCTCCGCGCGAAAACCCTGCGTGGACGCGTTGGCCAGGTTGTTGGACAGCACGGCCTGCCGGTGGGCGGCCGCGTTGGCGCCTGTCATCGAGGTGTAGATGATGCGGTCCATAGGTGCTTTCCGAAGTCCAGTGCAGGGTCAGTGGCGGGTGATCAGGTCGATCAGGTCGATCAGCGCAAATTCACCAGGGTGGACATCACCTGGTCTTGCGTCTTGATCGTCTGTGCGTTGGCCTGGTAGGCCCGCTGCGCGGTCATCATGTTCACGAGCTCTGCGGTCAGGTCGACGTTGGAGTCTTCCAGGGCCCCCGAGCGCAGCGAGCCGAAGTTGCCGTCGGTCGCGGTGCCCGCCACCGGCTGGCCGGATTCGAACGTGGCCACCCAGTTGTTGCCGCCCACCGAGGCCAGGCCCTGCGTGTTGCGGAAGCTCGACAGGGCGACCTGGCCTTCGGCACGGGTCACGCCGTTGGAGTAACGGGTCATGATCATCCCGTTGTTCTCGATATTGATGCCGGTGAGCTCGCCCGTGGTGTAGCCGTCCTGGCTGAGGTTGGACACCGCGAACTTGTTGCCGCTCTGGGACACCTTGTCGAGGCCCACGTCCACGGTGAAGGTGGGGAGGTTGTTGGGGTTCGGTGGCGTGGGGTTGACGGTCAGCGGCAGCGAGAAGCCGGTGGCGGGCGGCGTGGCGGCAGGGCCGGTGATGGCGCCGTTGTTGTCGAACGTGATCTGGCCGATCGGCGTGGCCACCACCGGCGGCACGGCCGTGGGGTCGTCGAGCGCGTCGTACACGTCCCAGGTGTTGTCGGTCGCGGTCTTCTGGAAGTACAGGTTGACCGGCTTGGGCACGCCCTGGCTGTCGAACACGTTGATCGACGTGCCGTAGGTGGCGCGCGGCGTGGCCGGAACGGGCGGCGTGGCGGCCGGGTCGCCGGCAGCGTCGGTGGCGGTGGCCGGCAGGTTGAACGCGGCGGTGATCTTGGTGGTCTGCTTGGCCGGGATCGGCTCGGCCGTGGGGAAGACCATCGGGATCGGGTCGGTGCCCGACCGCAGGCCCGTGGTCGGGTCCACCGGGTAGCCCATCACCTTGGCGTTGTCGTTGGTGATCATGTTGCCTTCCTTGTCCAGCTTGAAGTTGCCGGAGCGGGTGTAGGCAGGCGTGCCATCGGGCATGGTCAGCGTGAAGAAGCCGTTGCCGTTGATGGCTACATCGAGGCTGTTGCCGGTGATCGTGAGGTTGCCCTGCGTGAACTGTTGCGACACCGCGGCGACTTCCACACCGATGCCGGCGTTGGTGCCACCGGCCGAGCCGATCGCCGACGCGACCATCTCGGCGAACTCGGCCCGCGAGGCCTTGAAGCCCACGGTGTTGGAGTTGGCGATGTTGTGCCCGATGACATCGAGGTTTTTGCTGGCGGCGTTCAAGCCCGACAGGCCTTGCTGGAAACTCATGGTGTTCTCCTATGGACGCGAAGAAAAAGAGGGGGGACGGGCCGGCGTTACACCAGGGCCTTGATCTGGCTGTAGCTGATGGACTTGCCGTTGGCCAGGGTCAGCATGAGCTGGCCGTCCTCGGCGCCCGCAGCCGTGACCTTGGACAGCGCCAGCGGCGTGCTCGACAGCTTGGCCGAGCCATTGACGGCGCTGACGCGGAACTGCAGCGCGTCGGTTGCGCCGGTGTACTTGCTGGCGTCCCACTCGAAGGTGTGGCGGCCTGCGCCCTTGGCGCCCAGGTCGATCGTGTCCACCACCTGGCCACCGGCGGTGGTGACCTCGATCTTCACGTTCGTGGCGGCCGAGGGCAGCTCGAAGCCGCCCTTGCCGACCTTGTCGGCCACGGCGATGGTCGAGCCCTCGGTCATCACGTTGCGGCCGATGAGCGTGGTGCCCTGCATGACCTGCAGCGAGTTGAACTGCTCGGACATGCTCTGCATGGTCTGGTTGAGCTGCTGGATGCCGGTGACGGTGTTGATCTGCGCGATCTGCGACGTCATCTGGGCGTTGTCCAGCGGGTTCATCGGGTCCTGGTTGTTCAGCTGCGCGACGAGCAGCTTGAGGAACCGGTCCTGCGCGGCCGCCGGGTCGGTGGCGGCGTTCGCCTTGGTGCCGCCGGTCGCGTCGGTGACCGTGGGTGCGCTGGTGGTGGAGTTGAGGATCATGGTGGCGTCCTAGGGTTACTGGCCCATCTGCAGGGTCTTGAGGAGCAGCGACTTGGCCGTGTTCATGACCTCGACGTTGTTCTGGTAGGAGCGGGAGGCGGAGATCATGTTGACCATCTCCTCCACGGCGTTGACGTTCGAGTGCGTGACGTAGCCCTGCTCGTCGGCGGACGGGTGGCTCGGGTCGTGCACCTTGCGGCCAGGGGTGTTGCTTTCGTTGATGCCCGTCACGCGCACGCCGGCCGAGCTGTCCGCGCCCATGGGCTCGGTCTGGAACATCACCTGGCGGGCCTTGTAGGCCTTGCCGTCGGGGCCGGCCACCGCATCGACGTTGGCCAGGTTGCTGGCCACCACGTTGAGCCGCTGCGACTGCGCACTGACGGCGCTGCCCGACACATTGAAGATGGAGAACATGGACATGGGGTGACTCGCTTTCTGCGCTCGGTGCGGGGGGGGCGTCTGCTTATTGGCCCTGGATGGCGCTGAGCATGGTTTTGGCGTTGCCGTTGATGAACCGCAGCGTGGCTTCGTAGCGCACGGCGTTGTCGACGAAGTTGGCGCGTTCGCGGTCCAGGTCGACCGTGTTGTTGTCCAGCGCGGGCTGGGTCTGCACCGCATAGCCCAGCGTGCCTTTGGCGCCCAGCTCGCCGCTCATGCGGCTGGTGGGCAGGGGCATGTGGCGCGCGTCGGTGGTGCCGGCGGTACCCACGGAACCCGCGGTGAGCCGGGTGGTGAAGCCCGAGCCGGTGCCCGTGCTGCTCTCGCCCGTGGCTTCTTTCAGCGCTTCGCTGAACTTGAAGTCGCGCGCCACGTAGCCGGGGGTGTCCGAATTCGCAATGTTGCTGGCGATGGCACGCTGGCGCTCGGAACGCAGGATCAGTGCGTTGCCGTGGAAGTCCAGCCGGTTGGTCATCTTGTCGAGCATGTTTGCCTCGGGCCCTGGAGTGCAAAGACGCCGGTCCAGGGGGTTTTCCGGCGTGGCTCGATTGTGGAGAGCGTGGGCTTTTTCTAAAGCGCGAAGAACGCGGAAATGGGCGCGCAGTTTCGGGTTTTGCACCGGCCGGGCCTGCCTATAGTTCCAGTCGTGAAATAGTCTTTGCCGCCTTCTGCGGGAAGACCCGTGAAGACTCGCGAAGACCCCCCGCGATGCCCAGGAGGCCCCCATGCCATCGACACCGTCCCCCCGCTTCCCCTCCCTTTCATTCGCCGCCCTGCACCCGGTGCCGGCACGGCCTGCGCGCTCCGCCCTGCGGGGCGCCGTGGCCGCTGCGGTGCTGCTGGGCGCGGCGCTGTGCTCCGTGGGCTCGGCCCGCGCCCAGGCGGCGGCAGATCCTGCGGCGGACCTGGGGCCGCTGACCCAGCGCTGGCTGGACGATGCCCTCACGCGCAACCAGCCCGCCGGCTTGCCGCTGCGCATGGAAGTGAGCGTGGGCTCGCTGGATTCCCGGCTGCGGCTGGCGCCCTGTGCGCGGGTCGAGCCCTATCTGCCGGTGGGCTCGCGCCTGTGGGGGCGCACGCGCCTGGGGCTGCGGTGCGTGGAAGGCCAGACGGCCTGGAACGTGTATCTTCCGGTTACAGTCAAGGCCTTCGGTCCCGCGTGGGTGCTGACCAGCGCCGTGGCGCCGGGCGCCGTCCTGACCGCTGCCGACGCGACCGAGGCGGAAGTGGACTGGGCGGCGGAGACCGCCCCGGTCATGGCCAACCCGGACCTGTGGGTGGGGCAGATTGCGGCGCGCCAGCTGGTGCCCGGGCAGGCGCTGCGCCAGAGCATGGTGCGTGCCCCCAACCTGTTTCGCGCAGGCGCCCAGGTGAAGGTGGTGGCCCAGGGGCCGGGTTATGCGGTCACGTCCGCGGGCCAGGCGATGTCGGCGGGGTCGGTGGGGCAGATTGTCCGTATCCGCATGGACAATGGCCGAATAGTCAGTGGCACCGTGAGCGAAAACGGGACAATCGATGTCACTCTTTGATGACCGGACCGCGATAAATCGCTAAAGTCCCCGCCAAATGGGTCGAAAACATTGCTACTGTGCCCCACATCGAACGGGGTGGTGGAGAGAGCGATGAAGATTGGTCAAAAACCGGAACTCCCGGGCGGGTTGCCGCAGACAGGGCTTGCCAAGCAAGCCAAGCCGCCGGCAACCGCTGCGGAAGGAGCCACGAAAGACGCACTGACGGCGTCGGCCGTCGGCGTGCCTGTCACGGTGTCGACCGCGGCCCGTGCCCTCGACCAGACGGCCCGCACCACGGCCGATTTCGATGCCAGCAAGGTGAAGGCCGTGCGCACGGCGATCGAAAAAGGCACGTTCTCGGTGGATGCCGAAGCCATTGCCGACAAGATGCTCTCCAACGCCCAGGAGATCCTGTCCCGCTCGCGCGGTTGAACCCCACCACGAACGCCGGGGTTCAACGAGCGCACTGAACATCACTTGGCATACCAGCACGGTTCATCGCACAATGCGCCATGTCGCTGGAAGAATCCCTCTCGGCTGTTGAACAGCTGATCGAAAAAGTCTCCGCCGCGCTCCTGGCGGCAGATCCCCAAACCCTGGAAAAGCACAGCATCGCCCTGCGGGACGCAGCGGCGCAGTTCACCTATGCGCTGGAGCAGTCCGCGCAGCGCGGCCTGCCCCTGCCTGCACAATTGAAAAAACGGGTGGACGCCATCAGCGACAGGCTGGCCAACCACCGCGACGGCCTCGCGCGCCTGTCCGCCAACGCCGACCGCCAGGTCGCCAGCATGATCCCCCAGGCCGGCACCCCCGCCACCTACGGCGACGGCCGCGCCGCCCAGCCCGGCAAGGCTGGCGTGGCACGCATCTACAAATCCGCGGGTTGAGTCGAGCCGTAACTCAAACAAGATAGCTGCCCGCGCTTGCTGCGCCTGCGTTTGAACGGAAAATTCGGCTGAATCCAACGCCAGCCGAGCGCCAGCAGCTATTTTATCGATAGCAAACCGGTGTCCAGTACGTGGGAGTTCGGCGTTGCGCAATGCCCGTAGATGCGGTCGCAGCCCAAATACCAGTGCCACCGTGGATCTGGCTCCGCCAGTCCAGGGGTAGCGTCCCCCTCAGGGGGGAAGCGGCGCAGCCGCTCAGGGGGGAGCGGCTAGTGCGCCCTCATCTTCGCCCGCAGCCGGGCGATGGACTGGCTGTGCAGCTGGCACACCCGTGACTCGGTCACGCCCAGCACGGCCGCGATCTCCTTGAGATTCATGTCGTGCTCGTAGTACATGCCCATGATGTGCTGCTCGCGCTCGGGCAGGCTCTTGATGGCGTTGACCAGGGACACCTTGAGCCGCTGGTCGCGCAGCATCTCCATGGGGTCGGCGTCGCCGTCCGCCACGTGGCGGTCGAGGAAACCGTCGTCGTCCTCGTTGTGGGTCATGTCCTCCAGGTACACCAGCTGGGTGCCCCGGACCTTGCCCAGCAGGGTCTGGTACTCGGGCAGTTCCATGCCCATTTCGTCGGCGATCTCGGATTCGAGCGGGCTGCGGCCGAGCTTTTGCTCCAGGCGGTGCACCGCGTGCTCGATGTCTTTCTGGCTCTTGCGCGAGCTGCGGCTCATCCAGTCGCCCTCGCGCAGCTCGTCGAGCATGGCGCCGCGGATGCGCTGGGTGGCAAAGGTCTCGAACTGCACGCCCTGCGCCACCTCGTAGCGCGACAGCGCCTCCGCCAGGCCCATCATGCCGACCTGGATCAGGTCGTCCAGCTCCACATTGGGGGGCAGCTTGGCGATCATGTGGTGCGCGATCCTGCGAACCAGCGGAACATGCTGGCGGATCATCGCGTCACGATCGAGCTGGCCTTTGGCGGTGTACATCTGATCAGTGGCTCCGAGCAAAGAAATGCGCAGGCATGCCTGTCGGATTGTGGTGCGGGAGCGCGGTCATCGATTCACTGATAGTGCCCGCATTTTCCAGCAGTTGCAAGGCCAGGCGCTGCAGGTCCTGCGGGCTTTGCGTGGCGATGGTCGTGGTGCGCACGGGGCCGCACAGGTGCTGTTCGGCGCACTCCTGCAGGGTCTGCAGGGCGCCCTGGGTCTTTCTGCGCTCGGCGGCGGTGTTGCCGTGCAGCAGGCCGGCCACCATGCAGGGCAGGCCGGTGTGCACCGCAATCTGCTTGAGGCTCTTGTAGCTCTTGAGCACGCCCGCGGCATCGTTGCCCATCACGACGAGCGGAATGGTCGCCGTGTGCGTGAGCAATGGGCCGAGCGTGGACGCGGGCGCGTGCAGCACCATCAGGCCATACGTCCTGAAGTACGGCAGCAGGCCGTGCAGCGGCGCGGTCTCGTTGGCCTGGGCGCGGCGGGCCGCGAGCTGCAGGCCCTTGGCGGCCGGTATCACGGCCAGCGACGAGGCCGCGGCGCCCATGTTCAGGTGCGCGCCGTCGTTCCACGGCGCCTGTTGCAGCAGGTGCAGCAAGCCGGGGCTGTCGTCGGTCTCGTGCGCGGTGCCGTCCAGCACCACGACCTGGTGGCCCAGGCGCTGCAGGATGGCGCAGACCTGCCACAGGGCTTCGAGGCCCGTGCCGGCGTTGTCCTGGCTGGCGACCGCCACCACGCGCAGTTCGGACTGCGGCGTGAAGCTGTGCAGGCTTGCGCCCTGGTGGAATCCGATATCAAGCATCGACCAGCCCTCGCTCGTTGATGCCGTCTGGCGAGTGCGAGAAGAAGAAGTTCAGGTCGCTGGCCTTGGGGTCGAACGCCGACTTCACCGGTGCGCGCATCGAGGTGTTGATGAGCTTGTGGGCATCGGCGCGCTCCCAGTCCTCGGGCACGCGCTGGCCGTTGGTCACGCCGCGCAGCACCATCTGGTGGCGGATGAGCGCGTCGATCGCGGGGCCGAGTTTGACGGCTTCGTCCACCTTGGACAGGATGGCCTGCTGCGAGCCGTCGGTCTTGAAGGCGGTGAGCACGTCGTCCAGCGTGTCGCCATGGCAGCCGGCGTTGAGCACCAGCAGGCGGTTGACGTGCGGCAGGTCCAGCACGTCGAGCATGTCGCGCTTGCGCGGGTCGCGCGGGGCGACGCCGGTGGTGTCGATGAGCACCATCTTCTTGCCCGACAGCAGGCCCAGCAGGTCCTGCAGCGCGGCGCGGTCGTGGGCCAGGTGGGCCACGATGCCCAGCATGCGGCCGTAGGTGCGCAGCTGTTCGTGGGCGCCCACGCGGTAGGTGTCCAGCGTGATCAGGCCGACGCTGCCGGGGCCGTGGATGCGGGCGCACATGGCCGCGAGCTTGGCGGTGGTGGTGGTCTTGCCCACGCCGGTGGAGCCCACCAGCGCGAAGATGCCGCCCTGCTCGTACAGCGGGGTCTCGGCCAGGTCGGTCTTGAGGTTGCGCTCCAGCACTTCCATCAGCCAGCGCACCGATTCGGCGGCCGACAGCTCTTCGGGCATGCGCTCCAGCACGGCGCGGGCCAGCGAGGGCGAGTAGCCGGCGCGGATCATCTTGAGCATCAGGTTGGACTGGATGGGGTTCTGGCGCGCCTGCCCCAGCCACGCCAGCGTGTTGAAGCGGTCTTCGATCAGCTCCTTCATCGCGTGCAGCTCGGTCATCACGCTTTGCTGGTTGGCGGCGGACTGCACGGCGTGGCTCACGGCGGGCTCGGGGCGGCGGCGGGGCTGCTCGGGCGGCAGGTCCATGGGGATGCTGCGTAGCGGGTTGTGGCGCGCCACGGCCGGTGCGCTGCTGATGCGCTCGCGCTCGGGCGCTTCGTCACGGCTGCGCTCGGACAGGGTGGGCGGGTCCGACGGGCCGTTCAGCGCTTCGTGGCGGCGGCGCAGCATGCGTTCGCGCACATAGTCCTGGAAGGACAGCGTGCTCATCGCGAGCTGCTCGGTGTCTTCTTCGACGGGGTTGCGGTTCATGGCCGACAGCGCGGACAGGGTGGCCTGGCTGTGGCTTGCGCCCTGGCTGGCGCGCTGCGGTGCGCTGCGGGGGGGCGTGGGCGCCAGCAGGGGCGGGTTGGAGGACGGCGACGCGCCGCCGCCCGCACCGCTGCCATCCAGGGCCGAGAGCGTGTCCTCGGCCGTGGCCACCACCTCGACGCCATTGGCCGTGGGGCGGTTGGACAGGATCAGGGTGCCGTCACCAAAGGCCATGCGTGCTTTGGCCAGAGCTTCCCGGGACGTGGGGGCGGTAAAGCGTTTGATGTTCATGCTGATGCACCTCTAAGGATCGGCCCAATGCGGATGGTGTGGGTCTCGGGGATTTCACTGTGCGCCAGCACCTGCAGGCGGGGCGCGACGCGGCGCACCAGGCGGGAGATGGCATTGCGGATCTGGTCGGGCACCAGCAGGCAGGCTGGCAGCCCCATTTCTTCCTGCTTGAGGGCCACTTCGGCGGCCTTCTGGGTCAGGATGTCGGCGACGCCGGGGTCCAGGGCCGGGCCGGCGGCATTGCCCAGGGCCTGCACCAGGAGGCGCTCCAGGCCCGGCTCGATGGCGATGACGTTGAGCTCGCGCGTCGGGCCGTAGATCTGCTGGACGATGGCGGGCGACAGTGCAATGCGCACGCGGCGGGCCAGCTCGACGGGGTCGCTGATGCCGCCGGCGAACTCGGCCAGCGTTTCGATGATGGTGCGGATATCGCGGATGTGCACAGATTCCTCCAGCAGCAGCTGGAGGACTTTCTGGAACGTTGCGATAGAGACCATTTTGGGGACCACTTCTTCGATGAGCTTGGGGGCCAGCTTGGCCACGTGTTCCACCAGTTGCTGCGTTTCCGTGCGACTGAGGAGCTTGGCGGCTTGCACTTGCATCAAGTGTGACAAATGGGTGGCCATCACGGTTTCGGAATCAACGACCGTAAAACCTGCCATTTGTGCGGCTTCCTTCTGGCGGTCGTCGATCCAGTGCGCGGGCAGGCCGAACGCGGGGTCGGTCGTGGGCGTGCCGATCAGGGGCGTGGTGATGCCGCCGGGGTTGATGGCCAGGAACATGCCGGGGAAGGCTTCGCCTTCGCCCACCACCACGCCGCGCAGGGTGATGCGGTAGCCGCTGGGCTTGAGTTCCAGGTTGTCGCGCACGTGCACGGCCGGCGGCAGGAAGCCGACCTCCTGCGCGAACTTGCGGCGCACGCCCTTGATGCGGGTGAGCAAATCGCCTTGGCGGCTCTTGTCCACCAGGCTGATCAGGCGGTAGCCCAGCTCCAGGCCGAGCAGGTCCACGGGCTGCAGGTCGTCCCAGGTGGCTTCGCCATCGGCCACGGGGGCGGGCGGGGCCTCGACCTCGGGCGGCACCTTCTGGCGCTCGTACAGCAGCCAGGCGCCGTAGGCCATCATGCCCCCCATGGTCAGGAACACCAGGTGCGGCATGCCGGGGATCATGCCCAGCAGCAGCAAGATGGCGGCCGTCACGCCCACCACGCGGGGCGACATGAACAGCTGCGCCACGATCTGGCGGCCCATGTCCTGGTCCTTGCCCACGCGCGAGATCACCATCGCGGCGGCCACCGAGATCAGCAGCCCGGGGATCTGCGCCACCAGCGCATCGCCCACGGCCAGCAGGATGTAGCTGTCGGCCGCCTGCCCGGCCGACAGGCCGTGCTGGAGCATGCCGATGGCAAAGCCGCCGACGATGTTGATCAGCAAGATCAGGATGCCGGCGACGGCGTCTCCGCGCACGAACTTGGATGCACCGTCCATGGAGCCGAAGAAGTTCGCTTCTTCCGCGACCTCGGCGCGCCGGCGCTTGGCTTCCTTTTCGTCGATCATCCCGGCGTTCAGGTCGGCGTCCACCGCCATCTGCTTGCCCGGCATGGCGTCGAGCGCAAAGCGGGCAGACACTTCGGCAATGCGCTCCGCGCCCTTGGTGATCACCACGAAGTTGATCACCACCAGGATGGCGAACACGATCAGGCCCACGGCGAAATTGCCGCCGATCAGAAAGTGCCCGAAGGCCTCGATCACCGCACCGGCCGCGCCGGGGCCGGTGTGGCCTTCCAGCAGCACGACCCGGGTGGAGGCCACGTTGAGCGACAGGCGCATCAGCGTCGTCAGCAGCAAGACGGCGGGGAATGCCGCGAAATCCAGCGGGCGCAGCATGTACGCCGCCACCATCATCACCATCAGGGCGACGGCGATGTTCAGCGTGAAGAATGCGTCCAGCAGCCACGGCGGGATCGGGAGCACCATCAGCGCCAGGATGGCGACCACCAGCAGCGGCGCCGACATGCCTTGAAGGGCGCTCGAGTGGTTGCCCGCCCAGAGCCGGACAGACTTTACAGAGGTATTCATACGGCGGTGCCTTGCACGGTGGTGCGGTTCAGCGGATCAAGCTCTGGCGGGACGAAGGGCTCGTCCAGGCTGTCGGGCATGCGGCCTTCGCCGCGCAGCGCGGCCTTGAGGCGGTACACGTAGGCCAGCACCTGCGCCACGGCGGTGTACAGCGTGGCGGGGATGGCCTGGTCGAGCTCGGCGTGGGCATACAGCGCGCGGGCCAGCATGGGCGACTGCAGCACGGGCACGTTGTGCTCCTTGGCCACGTCGCGGATCCGCAGGGCGATGAGGTCGGTGCCGCGCGCGATCACCTGGGGGGCGGCCATGGTCTTTTCGTCGTACTTGAGCGCCACGGCGTAGTGGGTGGGGTTCATGACCACGAAGTCGGCCTTGGGCACGGCGCCGACGCTGGCGCGTTCGGCGATCTCGCGCTGCTTCTGGCGGATGTGGCCCTTGATATGGGGGTTGCCGTCCGACTCCTTGTGCTCCTGCTTGATTTCCTCGTGCGACATCTTCAGGCGCGCCTTGAAGAAGTAGGCCTGCAGCGGAACGTCCACCAGCGCCGCCAGGAACACGACCAGCAGCAGCAGGCTCATGCCGGAGGTCAGCCAGTCGGCCAGCTGGCGGATGGCCATGGGCGAGGGCTGCAGCACCAGCATGGCGACCGTGTCGATGCTGTTGCCCATGAACTTCCAGGCCACGTAGCTCAGGATCACGGTCATCAGCACCATCTTGGCCACGTTGGCCATCTGCTGCTTGGAAAAGAGGTTGGCCACGCCCGAGATTGGGTTCAGGCGGTTGAACTGGGGCGAGATGGGCTTGCTGCTCATGATCCAGCCGCCCGCGCCGATGGCGCTGATCAGGGCCGCGCCGCTGGTGAGGATGGCGAACACCGCGCTGGCGATGATGCCGATGATCACCATGTCCGACAGCCGCTTGAGCATGGTGCCGGGCGCCATCACGATGGCGGAGTTGAACGCCAGCTGGCGGCTCATGGCCAGCTGCATGTGCTCCATCAGCGCCGGGGCCAGGAGCAGCATGCAACCGGCGCCGGCACCCAGGATCGCCAGGTGCGAGAGGTCGCGCGAGCGCGCACCCTGGCCGTCTTCGCGCGCTTTTTGCAGTTTGCGCTCTGACGCGGGTAGGTTTTTCTCTTGGCTGGATTCCATGATGGCATGACGGCTGGTGCCATGCCATTGTCGTGAGCGACCCGGAAATCTAAAGGTGGATAAGGGGGCGTCGATGCCCGCTTATCCGTGCCGCGAGGCCTTTGCAGGCCTGCCAAGCGCCAGCGCGACCAGCTACAGGCGCGCCCTCCGAAACCCGCGCGTCCGAAGCCAGCGCACCCGTGCAACTGGCTTTGCCAGGCCACTGGGTGCGCCCCCCTCAGAGGGACGCCGCCGAAGGCGGCTCAGGGGGAGGTCAGAACCCGAGGCTGGCGAGCAGGTCGTCCACCTGCGACTGGTCGGTGACCACGTCCGGCGTGTTTTCGGGGTCGACCACCGGGCCCTGCAGGTGCGCGGGCTTGGCCTCGACGGCGGGCACCTGGGCATTGGGCGGCGCCGTCTGGATGAGCAGCTGCACCAGCTGCTCTTCGATGTTGGCCGCCAGGTTCACCACGCGCGCGATCACCTGGCCGGTGAGGTCGTGGAAGTCCTGGGCCATCATGATTTCGGTGAGGTGGGTGTCCGCTTCCTTGGTCACCCGCTCCACGTCGGTCAGGAAGTTCATGATCTCGCCCTTGGCCACGGCGGCCACGGGGTCCTTGACCAGGGACGTCACCACCCGGCGCGTTTCCGCCGCGATGTAGTCGTGCTGGGCCTTGGCCTGCTCCACGCGGTTGAGCACCTTTTCCGCCGCTTCGCCGGTCAGGCGGGCGATGTAGGACAGGCGGCTTTGCGCGTCGGGCAGCTCGCCCATGGAGCCGCGCAGCTTGTCGGCGTAGCCCAGTTCGTTGAGCGAGTCGTGCAGTTGCCGGGTCAGCAGGCCGATCTTCTGATGGACTTCGGCGGGCTGTTGGCTGTGGTCCGGTGTGGCGTCCATGATGTCATAGCCCCATCTTCTTGAGAATCAAGGTCACCTTTTCTTCCAGCGTGGCCTTGGTAAAGGGCTTGACGATGTAGCCTGCTGCGCCACCCTGGGCTGCGGCCACGATGTCTTCCTTGCGGGCTTCGGCGGTGACCATGAGGACGGGCAAGTGCTTGAGCTTGTCGTCCTTCTTGATCTCCGCCAGCAACTGGAACCCGTTCATGTTGGGCATGTTGATGTCGGTGACCACGAAGTCGAACTTGCTGTTGCGCAGCTTGTTCAGCGCGGCAACGCCATCCTCGGCTTCATCGGCATCGGCAAAACCGCTTTCCTTGAGCAGGTTGCGCACGATGCGCCGCATGGTGGAGAAGTCGTCAACAATCAAAAAACGAAGGGCTGTGGTCACGTGGGACCCTTTCGGTCGGAAGTATCTGTAAGTATTGTCATGGGCGGCAGCGTTGGTGACAAGTCGTAACCGTCATCTGCCTGGGGGGGGATTTTCCCGCTTTTCATTCAACAGTTCTGTGGAAGTGATTTCGGGGATCCCTTTACCCATGAGACGTTCTTCGGCTTCGCGGGTCAGCACCGTGATGGTGATGCGCCGGTTGGCGGGAGCGCGCGGGTTTTTTGGCTCCAGCAGATCGCTGGCCGCCAGGCCCACCACACGTCCCAGTTTAGCGTCTGGCATGCCGGCCGAGACCAATTCGCGCCGCGACGCGTTGGCCCGGTCGGCCGACAGCTCCCAGTTGCTGTAACCGCGGTCGCTGTTGCCATACGGCACGGCATCGGTGTGGCCGGCCAGGCTGATGCGGTTTTCGACGCTGTTCAGGGCGGCGCCGATTTCGCGCAGAATTTCGCGCATGTAGGGTTTCACCAACGCACTGCCGCTGTCGAACATGGGGCGGTTCTGGTCGTCGATGATCTGGATCTGCAGGCCGTCGGGGGTGATGTCGATGCGGATCTGCGACTTGTATTCGTTCAGGCGCGGGTTTTCGGTGATGAGCGCGTCGATCTTGGCCTCCAGGGCCTTGATGCGGTCCAGGTCCTGCTTGGCGCGCTCGGCCCGGGCGGCGTCGATGCTCATGCGGCGCTGTTTGGCCTCTTCCACGTCGGAGCGGCGCACCTGGCCGTGCACCTTGGCCAGGTCGTTGCCGCCGCCAGGAATCACGCTGGAGCTGTTGCCCGAGCCGTCGCCCCCGGTCATGGCCACCTTGAGCGGCGAAGAAAAGTACGCCGCGATCCCCTGCAGCTCGCCCTTGGCGGTGGAGCCCAGCAGCCACATCAGCAAAAAGAACGCCATCATCGCCGTCACGAAGTCGGCGTACGCGATCTTCCAGGCGCCGCCATGCACCGCATGGCCGCCTTTCTTGATGCGCTTGATGATGATGGGCTGGAGCTTCTTTTCTGCCATGGCGCTCGGGAATCAGGGGAGGGGGCGTGCCGCTCCTGCTACTTCTTGCCTTTCACATGCCCTTCGAGCTCGGAGAAGCTCGGGCGGACGTTGGAGAACAGCACCTTGCGGCCGAACTCGATGGCCGTGGCGGGGTTGTAGCCCTGCATGCTGGCCAGCAGGGTGGACTTGATGCACTGCAGCTCCTTGGCCGCGTCTTCGGTCTTTTGCTCGACCAGGCCGCCCAGGGGCTCGACCACGCCGTAGGCCAGCAAGATCCCGAGGAACGTACCCACCAGCGCCGAGCCGATCATGCCGCCCAGCACCGACGGCGGCTGGCCCACCGAGCCCATGGTGTTCACCACGCCCAGCACGGCGGCCACGATGCCGAAGGCGGGCAGGGCGCCGGCCAGCCGGGCCAGCGCGGCCACGGGGGCGTGCGCCTCCTGGTGGTGGGTGTCGATCTCGCTGTCCATCAGCGCCTCAATCTCGTGGGAATTAAGGTTGCCCGACACCATCATGCGCAGGTAGTCGGTGGTGAACTCGATCACGTGGTGGTCGCTGCCCACCGTGGGGTATTTCTTGAAGATCTCGGATTCATGGGGCGCCTCGACATCCTTTTCGATCGCCATCAGGCCTTCCTTGCGGGCCTTTTGCAGGATGTCGTAGAGCATCGCCATGAGCTCCATATAGCGCTCCTTGGTGTACTTGGAGCCCTTGAGTGCCATCGGAATGGCGGCCATGGTGGCCTTGATCACCTTGGGCTGGTTGTTCACCACGAAGGCGCCCAGGGCGCCGCCCAGGATGGTGATGATCTCGAAGGGCAGCGCCTTCAGGATCACGCTGATGTTTCCCCCGTGCACGATGTACACGCCGAAGATGCAGCCGAGGCAGACGACGTAACCGATGATGACAAACATGCTGTGGACGTGTTGGGCGGCAACTGCGATGAGGCCGGGAACGGCGGATGGGGCACGGCGGCTGGCGGTGCAGCTTACCGAAGGTTACTGCAAATGTATCGGATTGAAGAGCGCCAAATGGCATCAAGAGAGCGGAGATCACAGGGCTTCTTGGGGAAATGGCGCTGCAACGCAACGGCGCCATGGGTGCGATGGGCGGAAATGTGTAACCGCGCAGAGATGCCGCCGCCCGGTCACGCTGCGGCCCGGCACGCCGCCGGCCGGCCACAAGAAGGCGGCGTCGGCGCGGCCCATGCAGAGGCTGGGCAATGGAAGGCCACTGCTCCCGGGCGCGGCGAAGGACAGCAGGGCATGGCGGCGTCCCTGCATGGCATTGCGGCTGCAGATTGGAGTCAAACATGCCTGCGCCGCTCTTCTGGCAAGCGCCAGCAGCTATATATTTAATAGCATTTGCCAGGGCGGGCGCCCCGCACGCCTGCCGCGCGGCGGCATCAATCGCTGCATTTGGGGCGCTTTTGCGCGCCCACTGGGCCTTTTGGCGCCGCGGGGGCTGCACTATGCTGCGGGCATGAAAGCCGTACTGCTCGCGGGGGGACTGGGAACCCGCATCTCGGAAGAGTCGCACCTGCGCCCCAAGCCCATGATCGAGATCGGTGGGCGGCCCATCCTTTGGCACATCATGAAGATGTATGCCGCCCATGGTGTGAACGACTTCATCATCTGCCTGGGCTACAAGGGCTACGTCATCAAGGAATACTTCGCCAACTACTTCCTGCACATGTCCGACGTGACCTTCGACATGGCCAACAACCGCATGGAAGTGCACCACCGCCACGCCGAGCCCTGGCGCGTGACCCTGGTGGACACCGGCGAGAGCACGCTGACCGGCGGGCGCCTCAAGCGCGTGGGTGAATACCTCGAGCCCGACGAGCCCTTCTGCTTCACCTACGGCGACGGCGTGGCCGACATCGACATGCCCGCGCAGTTCGCCTTTCACCGCGCGCACGGCAAGCTGGCCACCGTCACCGCCGTGCTGCCCCCCGGCCGCTACGGCGCGCTGATGCGCGACGGCGACCGGGTCGAAGGCTTCGTCGAAAAGCCGCGGGGCGACGGCGGCTGGATCAACGGCGGGTTCTTCGTGCTGTCCCCGCGGGTGCTCAGCCGCATCGAGGGCGATGCCACCCCCTGGGAGGCCGAGCCCATGGACACGCTGGCGCGCGACGGCGAGCTGATGGCCTACGAGCACCACGGCTTCTGGCAGCCCATGGACACGCTGCGCGAGAAGAACCTGCTCGAAGACCTGTGGCAAAGCGGCCAGGCGCCCTGGAAGCGCTGGTGATGGCGGCAGTCCCGACGACGACAACCCCAAGGCAGCAGCACCATGCGTCCTGATCCCGACTTCTGGCGCGGCAAGCGCGTGTTGCTGACGGGCCACACCGGCTTCAAGGGCGCGTGGCTGGCCCTGTGGCTGCAGCGCCTGGGCGCACAGGTCACCGGCGTGGCCCTGCCGCCCCCGGCCGACCCCAACCTGTTCACGCTGGCGCGGGTGGACGAGGGCATGGACAGCCATTTCTGCGACGTGTGCAACCCCCAGGCCCTGGCGATGCGCATCCGCGCCGCGCGGCCCGACGTGGTGCTGCACCTGGCCGCGCAGGCGCTGGTGCGCGCAAGCTATGCCGACCCGCTGGCCACCTTGGCCACCAACATCATGGGCACGGCCCACGTGCTCGATGCCCTGCGCGGCCTGCCCGAGGCGCGCGTGGCCCTGGTCGTCACCACCGACAAGGTCTACCGCAACCGCGAATGGGCCTACCCCTATCGCGAGGACGACCCGCTGGGCGGGCACGACCCCTACAGCGCCAGCAAGGCCGCGGCCGAACTGGTCACCGCCAGCTACCGCGACGCCTTTTTGGCACCGCAGGGCGTGGCCGTGGCCACCGCCCGGGCGGGCAACGTGATCGGCGGCGGCGACTGGGCGCAGGACCGCCTGCTGCCCGACGCCGTGCGCGCCTGGGAAAAGGGCGAGACGCTGCACATCCGCCGCCCGGACGCCACGCGCCCCTGGCAGCATGTGCTCGAACCCCTGGCCGCCTACCTGCGGCTGGCGCAGCGCCTGTGGGATGCCCCGTCGCTGGCAGGCCCCTACAACTTCGGGCCGTTGCCGCACGAGGCGGCCAGTGTCAAAAATGTGATCGAAATGGCCTCTGGCGCTTATCCAACCAGCGCCGTAAGCTACGAAAATGATAGTGATGGCCCGCACGAGGCCGGCTGGCTGGCGCTGGAAACCGCCCACGCCCGCCAGGCCCTGGGCGTGGCGCCGCGCTGGGCGCTGACCACGTCCGTCGCCCGCACCATGAACTGGTACCGCCAGCAGCACGGCGGCGCCGATGCCCGCACGCTGTGCCTGGCCGACATCGCCGCCTGGGAGGCGCAGGCGTGAGCCGCCTCGTCCGCACACCCTTGCCCCTGGCCGGGCTGTTCCGCATAGAGCGGCAGCCGCTGGCCGACGAGCGCGGCTTCTTCGCCCGCCTGTTCTGCGCGGACGAACTGGCCGCCGCCGGCTGGACGCATCCCATCGCGCAGATCAACCACAGCCACACGGCGCGCGCCGGCACCGTGCGCGGCCTGCACTACCAGCGGCCGCCGCATGCCGAGATGAAGCTCGTCACCTGCCTGCGCGGCGAGGTGCTGGACATGGCCGTGGACCTGCGCCACGGCTCGCCCACCTTCTTGCAGTGGCATGCCGAGCGCCTGTCGGCGGACAACGGCACGGCCCTGCTCATCCCCCCGGGCTTTGCGCACGGCTTTCAGGCCCTGTCCGACCAGGCCGAGCTGCTGTACTGCCACTCGGCCGCCCATGTGCAAGGGGCCGAGGCGGGCCTGAACCCGCTGGACCCGCGCCTGGCCATCGCCTGGCCGTTGCCGCCCGCGGGCCTGTCGCCGCGCGACGCCAGCCAGCCCTGGCTGACCGACGGGCCCGGCCCCGAATTCGAAGGAGTGCGCCTGTGAAGTGCCGACACTGCGGCAGCCCGCTGCAACTGCCGTTCCTGGACCTGGGCAGCGCGCCCCCGTCCAACGCCTACCTGCCCGAGGCCGCGCTGCGCGCGCCCGAGACCTGGTTCCCGCTGCGCGTGCTGGTGTGCGAGACCTGCTGGCTGGTGCAGACCGAAGACCACGCCGGGCGCGAGGCGCTGTTCACCGACGACTACGCGTACTTCAGCTCGTTCTCGTCGTCCTGGCTGGCCCATGCCGATGCGTACGTCGGCGCGATGCGCGAGCGCCTGGCGCTGAATGCCGACAGCTGCGTGGTCGAGGTCGCCTCCAACGACGGCTACCTGCTGCAGTACGTGCAGGCCGCGGGCATCCCCTGCTACGGCGTGGAGCCCACGGCCAGCACCGCAGCCGCCGCCCGCGCCAAAGGCATCGAGGTGGTCGAGCGCTTCTTCGGCGTGGCCCTGGCCGACGAGCTGGCCGCCGCCGGCCGTCAAGCCGACCTGATCGCCGCGAACAACGTGCTGGCGCACGTGCCCGACATCAACGACTTCGTAGGTGGTTTTACCCGACTGCTCAAGCCCCACGGCGTGGCCACGTTCGAGTTTCCGCACCTGCTGCGCATGGTGCAGGGCTGCCAGTTCGACACCGCCTACCACGAGCACTACTCGTACCTGTCGCTCACCGCCGTGCAGCGCATCTTCGCGGCCAACGGCCTGGCGGTGCTGGACGTGCAGGAGCTGCCCACCCACGGCGGCAGCCTGCGCGTGTTCGCGGGCCGGGCCGGCGCGGCCGGCCACCCGCAGGCCATGGCCGAGGGCGCCAGCCATGTGCGGCAGGTGCTGGCCACCGAGGCCGCTGCAGGGCTGCTGGGCGCCGATTTTTATGGTGATTTCCAGGCCCAGGCCTTGCGCATCAAGCGCGAGCTGCTCACTTTTTTATTGCAATGCCAGGCCGATGGCATCACCGTGGGTGCCTATGGCGCAGCCGCCAAGGGCAACACCCTGCTCAACTTCGCGGGTGTGCGGCCCGATTTGCTGGCCTACGTGGTGGACAAGAACCCCGCCAAGCAAGGCCAGTACCTGCCCGGCAGCCGCATCCCGGTGGTGGGCGAGGCGCACCTGCACGCCCACCGGCCCCAGCGCGTGCTGATCCTGCCGTGGAACCTGCGGGACGAAGTCAGCGCGCAGCTGAGCGGCATACGGGCATGGGGAGGGCAGTTCGTCACGGCCGTTCCCCGCCTGGAAGTCTGGTAGCCGCCTCACGCGCTCCCTGCGCATCCGCGACGCAAAGCAACGCACCCGCCACGCCCCATCCGAACCGTACACAACCGAAGGAGACCACCATGATCCCAATGTTCAAGCCCTTGATCGAACAGGAAGAAATCGATGCCAGCCGAGAGTCGCTGGAGCTGGGATGGCTCGGCATGGGCAGCTACGTGTCGGGTTTCGAGAAAAAGGTGAAAGAGATCCTGCAGGCCCCGGACCGCCATGTGGCCGCGGTGAGCACCGGCACGGCAGGCCTGCACATCGCGCTGCTGCTCGCGGGCGTGGGCCCGGGTGACGAGGTGATCGTGTCGGCCTTCAACTGCTCGGCCGACTACCAGGCCATCACCTGGGTGGGGGCGGACATCGTGTTCTGCGACTGCACCGACGACACGCTGGAGCTGGATCTTGCCAAGGCCGAGTCCCTGGTGGGCCCGCGCACCAAGGCCATCATCGTGATGGACTACGACTGCATCATCAGCAACCACGAGGAGATTGCCGCGTTTGCAGAACGCCACAAACTGCGCGTCATCCACGACGCGGCCCACTCGTTCGGCTCCAGCTACAAGGGCCGCATGGTCGGCAGCTTTTCGGACATCTGCGTGTTCAGCCACGACCCGGTCAAGACCGTGACCTGCCTGGACGGCGGCACCGTGGTCGTGCGCACCGAAGAGGAGCTTCGCCGCGTGCACGAATTGCGCCTGCTCGGCATGCAGCAGCCTGCCGAGGTGATGTACCAGAACAAGCGCGCCTGGACGTTCGACGTCGAGCGGGTGGGCTTTCGCTACCACATGCTCAACATGCACGCCGCGATCGGCCTGGCCCAGCTGGGCAAGCTCGACGTGATCAAGTCGAGCCGCCAGGCGGCATCGCGCCGCTACAACGAAAAGCTGCAGGGCATCGCACAGGTGCGCACGCCCGCGACCGACTTTGCCGATGTGAACCCGTTCCTGTACTACATCCGCGTGCCGGCGGAGCACCGCGATGCGCTGCGCGACTTTCTGAAGGCCAATGGCGCCGACACGGGCATCCACTGGCAGCCGGGGCATTGGTTCTCGCTGTGGAAGGACTGCCGCGCGGGCGACCTGTCGGTGACGGACAGCGTGGGCAAGGGCATTCTCTCGCTGCCCCTGCACTCGCGCATGTCGCTGGACACGGTGGACGCCGTGGCCGAGCAGGTGCGCCGCTACTTCGAGCAAGCCTGAGGAACGGGGGCGGCCATGCAAGCACCCACTCCTGGACAGCAGCTTTTCGCTGCGATCAAGCAGACGGCCCGCGCCGGCGAGCCCGGCCTGGTGCTGCCGGTGGGGCAACCGCTGGCGGCGGTCGTGCGGCCCATCGCCACCGTGCCCGGGCACACCGATGCCCTGGACGCGCAGCTGCTGACCGACTGGCGCAATCGCCACGTCAAATCCTTCCTGACCGAATTCGTTTCCACCCCCGAGCGCACGGCGGCCTGGCTGGCGGGAGCCGTCCATGACAACCCGGGCAAGATGCTGTTCATGGTGGAGACGCCGGATGGCGAGCGCGTGGGGCATGTGGGCCTGGGCTTCATCGACTGGCAGCGGGGCTATGGCGAAGCCGATGCCATCGTGAGCGGCGGGGCGTCGCCCCCGGGGTTGATGAAGGCCTCGCTGCTGGTGCTGATGCGCTGGGCCCGCGACGCGCTGGGGCTGCAGACCCTGGCGGTGCGGGTGCGGTCGGACAACCCCGCGGTCGAGTTCTACCGCAAGGTGGGTTTTCAGGAATACCAGCGCGTGCCCATCGTCGCCACCACCGTGCCGGGTGGCGTGGACTGGAACGAAGACCCCGCGGCGGTCGGCGCGCCGGCCAGCCTGGTGTACATGCAATTGCAGCTGCCCGCGGCCTGAATGAATGACTGACTGACCGATTGACTGATTAAGCGGCTGCGGCGCACCGCCTTGGGAGACTCCACCATGGACATCTTGCGGATGGACCGCGACCGGTTGCTGCGCTACGTGGTGCAGCAGCTGCACAACACCCTGCCCGACGACTTCGACCCGCGCCCCGACATCGATGCGCACCTGGACGAGGCGCTGCACCGGCTGCACACGTGCATCAATGCCGTGCGGCCCTGGCGGCAGGACTGCTTCGACCCGCTGCACTCCACGCAGTACTGCAGCTTTCTGTACTTGCTGGCGCACACCATCTGGCGCAGCACCGGCAACGCCGACACGCCCACGCGACTCTTCTTGCTGAACAAGGCGCTGAACGGCATCGATCTCTTTTATGAAATCGAGCTGCCGCCGGTGTTCTTCATCGGCCATTCCGTCGGCATCGTCTTTGCCAAGGCCACCTACGGCAACTACCTGGTGATCTACCAGAACTCCACGGTGGGCAAGAACCACGGCGTGGCGCCGGTGCTGGGAGAGGGGGTCGTGATGTACCCCGGCACCGCCATCATCGGCGGCTGCCAGGTGGGCGATGCCACGGTGCTGTCGCAGGGCACGAGCCTGGTCAACACCAGCACGCCGGGGCATTGCACCGTGTACCCGGCCGACGCCGGCAAGGTGAGCTTCAAGCCCACCCGGCGCGACGCCTTGCAGGACATCTTCCGGCTCTGACGCGACCACGGCGACGGCGACGGCGAACGTACGCGCGTCGTCTGTCAATCAACTCATCGGTCAGCCGGCCGCGACGCCCATCCCCATCGCCTGCGTGGCGTGCTGCAGGTAGGTCACCGCAAACTCGGTGTGTCCATGGGCATGCTCCACCTCGGCCAGGCAGGCCAGGGCCACAGGGTCGTGTGGCACGGCGCTGAGCACCAGCTCCGCCAGTTCCGTCACGGCCACCCAGTGGCGGCCCGTGACGCCTTGCGCCGGTCCCGGCGCCGCAGGCGTTGGGGGCGCGGCCTTGGCTTTTTCCACCAGGTCCTGCAGGAGCTGGTGGGCTTCGTGCAGGCTCACCCGGTGGCCGGGCTTCAGGCCCACGCCGGGCACGGGGGGCTGCGTCCACTCCTGCGGATACTGCTGCACCCAGGCCTGGATGGCCTGCTCCTGCGCCTCGGGGTCGTCCGGGTGTTCGGCCCGGGCCAGCCACTGCAGCCACATGACCCGCAGGCCCTCGCCGAAGCACTGGTTGTACAGGTCCTCGCGCATCAGGGGTGAGTTCTCCGTCTCGCCGCGCAGGCTGAGCCGCAGGTCGTTGAGCGCCGGCACGTCGGCCGCCAGGCCCGCCGCGATGCGCACGTAGTCGTCCGGCGTCTCGGCCAGCCACTCGGTGCGGCCCAGGTAGGTGAGCATGCCCACCCCCATGCGGCTCTTGAAGCTCTCGCCCACCATGGAAACGATGGGCACGCCCATCCACAGCACGTCGAAGGTGGTGGTGCCGCCGGTCAGCGGAAACGGGTCCAGCGCGATGTCGATGCGGTGGTAGGTGAGGTACTGGTTGTCGTGGCTGAGCGCCACCAGGTCTACGCGCGCCGGGGGCAGGCCCAGCCGCTCGCACCGGTCGCGGTAGGCCTGCGCGAACTCGGGGCGGTCGAGGTTCTTGCCTTCGATCAGCAATCGGGAATCAGGCACGGCCGCAAGAATCCTGCCCCACAGCGCCAGCACCTCGTCCGTGAGCTTGCCCAGGTTGTTGCAGCTGCCAAAGGTGACGAAGCCGTTGCTCACCGCGGGCGACGTGCGCACCTGGTAGCGCGGCTGGTAGCGCCACAGAGGGTTGCGGCTCATGGGCCGGTAGCAGGCGAACAGCGTCGGCAACCGGTAGAGGTGCTCGGTGTATTGCGTCTCGGCCCCGGGCGGGTCGGTGATCTCGTCGGAGAATTTGTAGTCGACCGCCTCCAGGCCCGTGGTGGCCGGAAACCCGAGCCAGGACACCTGGACGGGGGCGGGCTTGTGGGCCAGGGCCAGCAGCCCGTTGTTGCCGGTATGGCCTGCCAGGTCGATCAGGATGTCGATGTCGTGCGCATGGATGGCTTTTGCCTGCTGCTCGGGCGTGAACCCGGCCAGCCGCACGAAATGGTCGACATGGCGCTCCACGCGGTCCGTGACATGGTCGGAGCGGGGGAACAGGAAGAAGGCATAGACCTCGAATTGCCGCCGGTCGAGCTGTGCCAGCAGGCCTTCCACCGAGTACATCACCGCGTGCACCCGGAAGTCGGGCGACAGGAACCCGATCTTGAGGCGCCGCCAGGGCGGGCCGCGGTGCGCGTCGAAATGGGGCCACTCGGGCCGCAGCGGTGGCTCGAACACGCTGCCGAAGTGCCGCGCCGCCACCGACAGCTGGGACGCATCCACCTGGGGGTCCGCCAGCATGAACAGCAGCCGGTTGGTGTAGTTGCCCGGGTCGTTGGGGCGCAGCGCGATGGCTTTCTCGCAGTCGTGCACGGCCTCGCGCACCTGGCCCAGCTCGCGCCGGTGGATGGCGCTCTGCATCAGGGCCGCCACCTGGTCGTGGAGCGTGTCCGCCAGCCTGGCGGCTTCCTGGCTGGCGGCAAAACCCTTGTCGTGCAGGTTGATCAGGTAGCAGCACTCGGCCAGCTTGATCCAGGCGATGGCCTGCAGGGGGCGCAGGGCGCACACCTTCTCCAGCAGCGGCAGGGCGTCGATGTTGTAGGCGTGCTCGATCAGGATGTTGGCGTAGTTGACGAGCAACTCGGCATCGTCCGGCCAGTAGATCCGCGCCTGCTTGTAGGCCTTGAGCGCGGCATCGAAATCACGCTCTTTGTTCAGCGAAAAGCCCAGCAGGCGGTGCGCGGTGAGGTGCCGCCCGTTCTTGCGCAGCGTCTGGCGGCACAGGCGGGTGAGGAGCGGCCAGTCAGCGGCTGCGAGCGCCGCACGCAGGCGGGCGTCGTCCTGTTCGGTGTGTTTGGGTTGCACGTTGCGGCCGATCTCCGGGCAAAGGGGCTTCAATGGGGCAGTGTGCCACGCACCAAGGCAAAGGGGCCCGTCGGGGCCCCTTTGTCGTCGTCATCGTTCCACCACCTGAGGGGCTGGCACCAGGCTGCTGGTGAATTACTTGAGCAGCGAGAGCACGCCCTGCGGGATCTGGTTGGCCTGGGCCACCATGGCGGTGCCGGCCTGTTGCAGGATCTGGGCGCGCGAGAGGTTGGCGGTTTCCGCGGCGAAGTCCGCGTCCTGGATGCGGCTGCGCGAGGCGGAGAGGTTCTCCGACGTGATCTGCAGGCTGGCGATGCTGGTCTCGAAGCGCGACTGCATGGCGCCCAGCTTGGCGCGTTCGCCGCTGATGAAGGCCAGGGCCGAGTCCACGGTCTTCAGGGCATCGGTCGCGTTGGTGAAGGTGGTCACATCCAGGTTGGCCACCGTGTGCAGCGACGAGCCGCCGTTGTCCAGCTGGTTGCTGGCCGAGGTCAGGGCGAACGACTTTTCGGAGTCGAGCGTGATGTAGCCACCGGTGGAGACGTTCTCTGCCGTGGTGTCGGCGGTCAGCGTGCGGGCCGTGCCGTTGCTGGCGCCGGCGGCGTCGTAGCCCGTCACGGTGACAGCGGCCGCGTTGGCGTTGGCGGTGTCGCCGATCACGATGTCATTGCCGGTGGCGTTGGTCAGGATGATCTGCGTGCCGTCCGAGCTCAGCGAGGCGTTGATGCCCGTCTTGGCCGATTGCTCGTTGATGGCCGACACCGCGGGCGACAGGCGGTCGGTGCCGGTGGCGGACGTCAGCGTGAACGACACGGTGCGGGCGGCCCCGATGTTGTCGCCTTCCAGCGTCAGCGAGTACGAACCGGCCGATGCCATGCCGGCCAGGCGCACTTCGGTGCGGGCCGTGGCGGTGACGCCGGTGGTGGACTGCAGGGAGTTGATCTGGTCGGCCGTGGCCTTGGCGGTGGCGTTCGATGCCACCGTCATGGTGCCGGTGCCTAGGTAGCCGCTGATGGACACAGCGCCGCTGGTCACGCCGTTGGAGACGGCCGTGGTGCCGCTGACGGCAGCCTGCGCGCCGATGCCGGAGCCGTTGGAGGCGACGTTCTGGTTGTTGCCGTACACACTGGTGCGCAGGTTGGCCGTGGCCGCCACAATGGTTTGGTTGGCGTTGGCACCGACCTGGAACTGCTGCGTACCAAATGTGCCGTCCAGCAATTTCTGGCCGTTGAATTCGGTGGTTTGCGAAATCCGGTCAAGTTCTGCCACCAATTGGCCGACTTCCTGTTGCAGGGCTTGGCGGTCGCCGGCACTGTTGGAGGCGTTGGCCGACTGGACGGCCAGTTCACGCACCCGCTGCAGGATGTTGCCGGCGGAGCCCATGGCGCCTTCGGCCACCTGGGCCAGGGAAATCCCGTCGTTCGCATTGCGAACAGCCTGGTTCAGGCCACGGATCTGGCTGGTAAAGCGCTCGGAAATCGCCAGGCCCGCCGCGTCGTCCTTGGCGCTGTTGATGCGCAAGCCCGACGAAAGGCGCTGGATCGCCGTGTTCAGCGACGCCTGGCTGGTGCCCAGGTTGCGCTGTGCTGTGAGCGAGCTGATGTTGGTATTGATGGTTGCTGCCATGGCGAAACTCCTTAACGTCGCAAGACGGATCTGTTTGCCGGTTCAAGCGCACCCGTCCGGCTGTCAATGGGGGAACGATGGACGAATTGTGGAGACGCCACTTTTTGGCGTTGGGGAGATAAGCGGCAAAAAAGTCGCACAACTTGTGCGTTTGACCCTCAAGTTTTCCGGCGGCGACCCGAAAACATTTGCAACGGTCCGTAAGCGGCCCGCCGTTCACCAGAGGCTAAGGAGCGCTGGAGAACCCAGGAGGCCAGCGTGGTGCTGGCGACCCCGGCCGGCGGCAACGCCATATTCAGTCAGTTCTTTCTGGAGATTTGCAATGGCTTCCACCATCAATACCAACATCGCCTCGCTCACCGCTCAGCGCAACCTCGGCACCAGCCAAACCTCGCTGAACACGTCCATCCAACGCCTGTCCTCGGGCCTGCGCATCAACAGCGCCAAGGACGACGCGGCCGGCCTCGCGATTTCCGAGCGTTTCACCAGCCAGATCCGCGGCCTGAACCAAGCGGTTCGCAATGCCAACGACGGTATCTCCCTGGCGCAGACCGCTGAAGGCGCACTGAAGGCTTCGGGCGACATCCTGCAACGTGTGCGTGAACTGGCCGTCCAGTCGGCCAACGCCTCCAACAGCGCTGGCGACCGCCAGGCCCTGCAACAGGAAGTGGGCCAATTGGTCTCCGAACTGGACCGCATCTCGCAAACCACCGAATTCAACGGCGCCAAGCTGCTGGACGGCTCGTTCGGTACGCAACAGTTCCAAGTGGGCGCCAACGCCAACCAGACCATCGTGGCTGCCACTGCCAACCTGCGCACCAGCGTGTACGGCAACAACCAGAACGTGGCCTCCAACGGCTCCGGCATCGGCGCACAAGCCCCTGCCAGCGGCACGACGGCTGTGAACAACGGCGTGACCAGCGGCGCTGTGTCCATCAGCGGCTACCTGGGCACCGGCAGCCTGACCGTGGCGTCCAGCGCCACCGCCAAGGCCACGGCCGACCAGATCAACGGTATCAAGGCCAGCACTGGCGTGACCGCCACGGCCCGCACCGAAGTGCGTCTGGGCGGCATGGCATCGACCGGCTCCTACTCGCTGACCCTGGAAGGCGACAACGCCGGCGCACCCCGCACCGTGTCGTTCACGCTGACGTCCGCCACCGGCACCGACCGCCTGTCGGCCGCTGTGTCCGCCATCAACGACCAGACCGCCAAGACCGGTATCAATGCGTCGCTGAGCTCCGACGGCACGCAAGTGATCCTGACCAACGCCACCGGCAATGACATCGTGGTGGGCGACACCGCCAATGCCAACGCTGCCGCCGTGACGGTGACGGGCTACGACGCTGCCGGCGCCAGCAACGGCACCGCCCGCACGCTGACGGCCGACACCACGGCAGAAAACGTGTCCACCGGCGGTTACATCACGCTGGACTCGGAAAAGTCCTTCGCCATCACCTCGGCCAGCAACCAGCTGGACGCAGGCGGCTCGGCACTGCAAACGGTGGCCAACTTGGACGTGACCACGTTCGGCAACGCCACCAACGCCCTGAAGACCGTGGACTCCGCCCTGGCCTTCATCAACGGCGAACGCGCCAAGCTCGGTGCTCTGCAATCGCGCTTCGAAACCTCGATCAGCAACCTGCAAGTGACGTCGGAAAACCTGTCTTCTTCGCGCAGCCGCATCCTGGATGCCGACTTCGCCGCGGAAACGGCCAACCTGTCGCGCTCGCAGATCCTGCAACAGGCCGGCACGGCGATGGTGGCCCAGGCCAACCAGCTGCCACAGGGTGTGTTGGCCCTGCTGCGTTAAGCGGCGGGTAGGGCGGTCGGGGCGTTGCAGCGCCCCGGCGGGACCAGGCGGCGGCAGATTTCTGTCGCCGCCATTTGGCTTTTTGGCGGCAGATTGCTTCGCTGCCATCGGGCACTTCAAGCCAGTGGGTGCCAGGACCGCTGGATAAGACGGGTTTCCTGGTGTGAATACGGACGATGCTGGCGGCCATTCGGCGCCATAATTTCCGTTGGACCAGTTCAGGAGGTTGTTATGGCCACGATTTCATCCGTAGGTGTCGGCACGAATGGGCTGAATGTCAAAGACATCATTTCCAAGTTGGTCGAACTGGAAAAAGCGCCACTGACCAAGCTGGGTGTCGAGGCCGCCACGGTCAAGACCAAGATTTCCGCCTTCGGCCAGATCAAGTCGATGGTGTCCACGCTGCAGGATGCCGCGAGCAAGCTGACCAGCGTGACGGGCTGGAATGGTGTCTCCACCACCTCGTCCGATTCCAAATTCGTATCCGCCACCGCTGTCGGTGGCACCTTGCCCACCACGTTCAGCGTGGAGGTGCAGAGCCTGGCCAAGGCCCAGGCCACCGCATCAGCGGCACTGCTGCCGGTCGGCGGTGCGCTGGGCGCCGGTACGCTGCGCCTGGAGCTGGGCAAGTGGAGCGTCTCTCCGGCGTCTTTCACGCCCGGGTCCGGCCAGCCGGTCGATATCACCGTCAGTGCGAGCGACAAGCTGTCCGACGTGGCCAGCAAGATCAATGGCTCCAATGCGGGCGTGACGGCGTCGATCCTCACGGACGCCTCGGGCGAGCGTCTGCTGCTGCGCAGCAAGAGCACGGGCGAGGAGTTCGGTTTTCGCCTGAGCGTGATGGAAGGCGCTGACACCGATCCGCTGAGCGCGGGCAACACCGATGCCTCGGGCCTGTCGCGCCTGGTGGCCGGCTCCACCGTGACGGCCGTGGCCGCCGACGCCAAGGCGACGGTGAACGGCATTGCCGTGTCGTCCGCGACGAACACCTTCGCGTCCACGGTGTCCGGCGTGACCTTCAAGGCCGAGCAGGTCACCACCGCGCCGATCGACATCACCGTGGGCAAGGACCAGTCGGCGATCCAGTCCAACATCGACGGCTTCGTGAAGGCGTACAACGCCATCAATGAACTGCTGCAGGATGCGACCAAGTACGACGCCAAGACCAAGTCGGCCGGCCTGCTGCAGGGCGACTCCACGACCGTGGCGCTGCAGAACTCGCTGCGCAACGCGATCCAGTCGGTCACCACGGGCGGCGGCGCCTTCCAGCGCCTGGCCGATGTGGGCATCACCCAGCAGCTGGGCGGCAACCTGGCGGTGGACACCACCAAGCTGAACAAGGCACTGTCCGAAAATCCGGACGATGTGAAGAACCTGTTTCGCAATACCGGCGGCGGCGCGGCGGACGGCATTGCCGTGCAGCTCAAGGCGCTGACCACCAACCTGCTGTCCAACGATGGATTCTTCAAATCCAAGGACGACACGCTGCAGCTGAACCTCAAGCGCAACTCGCAGGACCAGACCCGCGTGAGCGAGAAGGTCGACTCCTTCGAGAAGCGGATCACGCGGCGCTACAACGCGCTCGATACCCAGCTGAGCAGCTTGAACGGCCTGAACACCTATATCTCGCAGCAGGTGGCCGCCTGGAACAAATCGACGGGCTAAAGAGGCTTCAGTTTTTCTGGCGCAGGCCGATAACTCAAGTAATACCTCGGAAGGATTGTCAGCATGTTCAGCGCCTACAGCCCTCGTGCAGCCAACGCTTATCAGCGCATCAATGTGGAGACCAGCATGCACACGATGGACCAGCACCAGCTGGTCGCATTGCTGTATGAAGGTGTCCTCAACGCCATCGCCACCGCGCGGGGCTCCCTGGCCCGTGGCGACGTGCTGGGCAAGGTCAACGCCATCGGCAAGGCGGTGCGGATCCTCGAAGAAGGTCTGAGCACGTCGCTGGACAAGGTGGACGGCGGTGAACTGGCCGAAAACCTCGGTGCGCTGTACGACTACTGCATGCGCCGCCTGATCCTGGCCAACGCCCGCAACGACGACGCCATCATGCTGGAAGTGATGCGCCTGATCGAACCCGTGGCCCAGGGCTGGGGCGAGATCAAGAAAACCGGCGCGGCTTCCGCGTCTCCCGCCAATTCCCCTGCCGCTGGCCAGCCCGTGCTGGTGGAGGCTTGAGTCATGTCCCACATGCTGATTGATTACTACAAGGCGATTGAAGACAGCAGTGCCAAGATGCTGGAGGCTGCCAAGCTCAAGGACTGGGACGGCGTGGTGCGCTACGAAGGCGCCTGTGCCGTGCTGATCGAGCAACTGCGCTTCAAGTCGCAAGAGCACGAGCTGCTCCCCGAGCACCGCCGCGAAAAAAGCCGCATCATGCAGCGCATCCTGCGCAACGACGCCCAGATCCGCTGCCTGGCAGAACCCTGGCTCGCCCAGTTCGAACACCTGTTCGAAGGCCAGCCGCAGATGATGCACTGAGCCCTGTGCTGAAGCCCAAGACAAAGCCGACCCTACGAGGTCGGCTTTTTCATAGGCCAAATAGGGTGCTACCGCTTGTCTATCAAGCGCAAGCAGCTATCAAATTAAGAGCAATTAGCTCCTGACTCCTGGCGCGAAGGCTCCATGGGCAACGAAGTCCCCGATACCAAGAGCGTGGCGTGTATTTTGGGAGGTAAAAAGTGCCCGCAGCGCTTATCCAACCAGCGCAAGCAGCTACGAAATCAGGAGTAGGCCCCCACGGTTCGATACCGGCGCGCTCCCCCGCGAGGGATGCCCAGCAAGGGCCGCCCCGCAGCGAGGGCATCGTCCCCTTGCCCACAGCGCGCAGCGCTGTGAGAGCGAGGGGAAGGCGCGCAGCGCCTCAGGGGAGTGCCCCTGCTATACCTGCATGTTCATGATGTCGGTATACGCCTGCACCATGCGGTTGCGCACGTGCAGCGTGGCCTGGAAGCCGATCTGCGCCTTCTGGATGGCCACCATGGTCTCTTCCAGGCTGACCGAGGGGTTTTCCATCTGCACTTCGGTCTGCAGGTTGGACGACTTGTTCTGTGCGGCGCTGACCGACTGCAGCGCGCCCTTCAGCGCGCCCGAGAAACCCACGTCGTTGGCGTCGTTTTGCGGCGCTGCAGCACGGCGCGCCACGCCCGCGCCCGTCAGGGGGGCGGTAGAGCTGGAGATGCGAAGGTCCATGGCTGTGGTTCCGTGGGGAATAGGGGTATGCTGCGTATCCTAGCCATCGCGCCGGGGTTCATCGCTGGGAATTAATGGCCAAACGCGCGGCTTATTCAGCGAACATTTCGGAGGCGGGACCGAATAATCGACCCCACGCTTTGGTCCCTCGTCGGGCCTTCCTTACTGGAACGCAAGATGTCTGCAGTTGCTGAAATACCCCTCAATCCTCCCGCCAGCCCGAACTGGCTGCAGCGGCTGTCCACGCTGGACAGGGCCAAGCGCATGCGGCTGGGCGTGGGTGTGGCGCTGCTGGTCGCGGTGGCCATTGCTGCGATCGTGCTGGGCCGCCAGCCCGACTACCGGGTGCTGTTCGCCAACCTGAGCGACAAGGATGGCGGCGCCATCGTCGCCCAGCTGTCGCAGATGAACGTGCCCTACAAGTACGCGGACGGCGGCGGTGCCATCCTGATCCCGTCGGACCGCGTGCACGACGTGCGCCTGCGCCTGGCCACCCAGGGCCTGCCCAAGGGCTCGGTGACGGGCTTCGAACTCATGGAGTCCAGCAAGTTCGGCATGACCCAGTTCCAGGAGCGCCTGAACTTCCAGCGCGGGCTGGAAGGCGAGCTGACCCGCTCTATCCAGGCGCTGTCCTCGGTGCAGGGTGCCCGCGTGCACCTGGCGCTGCCCAATCAGAATGGTTTCTTCCGCGAGCAGCAAAAGCCGTCGGCATCGGTGCTGGTCAGCCTGCACCCCGGCCGCATCCTGGACCGCGCCCAGCTGGCGGGCATCGTGCACCTGGTGGCGTCCAGCGTGCCCGAGCTGTCGCCCTCGGCCGTGAGCGTGCTCGACGACACCGGCAAGCTGCTGTCGCAGTCGCCAGACGGTGGCGGCACGGGCACCGAGGTCAATGCGCAGCAACTGCTGCACGTGCAGCAGCTCGAGCAGCAGTACACCCGCCGCATCATGGACATCCTGGAGCCCGTGGTCGGCCGCAACAACGTGAAGGCGCAGGTGACGGCCGAAGTGGACTTCACGCAGACCGAGTCCACGTCCGAGCAGTTCCGTCCCAACCAGACCCCCGATTCCACCGCCATCCGCAGCCAGCAGGTGCTCGAGAGCAAGGGCAGCGCCAACAAGACCGCCACGGGCGTGCCCGGTGCCGTGTCGAACCAGCCACCCGCCCCGACCACAGCGCCCGTCAATGGCGCCAACCCTGCACCCACAGCCGGCAATAGCCAGCAGGGCACCGAAGAGCAGACCAGCAAGCGCGAGTCGACCACGAACTTCGAGGTGGACAAGACCGTGCGCGTCACCCGCGGCAGCACCGGCAACGTCAAGCGCCTGAGCGCCGCCGTGGTGGTGAACTACCAGACGGCCGAGGACAAGGGCAAGCCGATCACCAAGGCGCTGACACCCGAGCAGCTCGAGCAGATGACCGCCCTGGTGCGCGAGACCATCGGCTTCAACAAGGAGCGCGGCGACTCGGTCAACCTCATGAACACGCCGTTCCTGGTCGACGCCACCCCGGTCAACGACACCCCGCTGTGGAAGCAGCCCGAGGTGATCGACCTGGCCAAGACCTTTGCCTGGCCGGTGGGTGCCGTCCTGTTCGCGGCCCTGGTGCTGCTGGGCCTGGTGCGTCCTGCGCTCAAGAGCGGCACTGCCGCCAAGCCCCAGCCCGTCGCTGCGGCCGGTGGCCAGCTCGATGCGCTGGAGTCGGAGACGCCCGAGCGCCCCGCGCTGCCGGCGCCGAACAAGAAGGACGAGGTGCTGCCTGCAACGCCCGAGCAGTTGCGCCTGGACGATGCACGCGTGCTGGCCAAGGAAAATCCTGTGGCCGTCGCCAACATCCTGAAGTCGTGGCTCAACGGCGACCCCGCCTGATAAACCCATTCATTCCGGACGACCACCATGGACGAGCAAGGACTCAACGACGCCGCCATCATGCTGATGTCCCTCGGCGAAGAAGAGGCTGCCGAGGTCTTCAAGCACTTCTCGCCCAAGGAGGTGCAAAAGCTGGGCGAGACCATCGCCCGCATGCGGTCGGTCTCGCGCGAGAAGGTCGACCAGGTCATCAACAAGTTCTCCAACGCCGCGTCCGCGCAGAGCCTGCTGGTGTCCGACACCGGCAACTACGTGCGCGCGGTGCTCAAGCGCGCCCTGGGCGACGACAAGGCCGGGCTGCTGATCGACCGGATCCTGCAGGGCGGCGACGTTTCGGGCATCGAAAGCCTCAAGTGGATGGACCCGCTGTCCGTGGCCGAACTGCTGCGCAACGAGCATCCGCAGATCGTGGCGGCGATCCTGGTGCACCTGGACAGCGACCAGGCATCGGGCATCCTCATGCACCTCACGGACCGCCAGCGCAGTGAAATCCTGCTGCGCGTGGCCACGCTGGAGGGCATCCAGCCCACGGCGCTCAAGGACCTGAACGAGGTGCTGTTCAAGGTGCTGGCCGGCGGCGACAAGATCCGCAAGAGCTCGCTGGGCGGCGTCAAGGCCGCGGCTGAGATCATCAACCTGCTGGGCGGCAACATGGACGCCGTCGTGCTCGAATCGATCCGCGGATACGACCCGGACCTCGCCCAGAAGATCATGGACAAGATGTTCGTGTTCGAGGACGTGCTCAAGCTCGACGACAAGGCGATCCAGACCGTGCTCAAGGAAGTGGCGTCCGAGACGCTCATCGTCGCGCTCAAGGGCGCGGTGCCCGAGCTGCGCGAGAAGTTCCTGTCCAACATGTCCTCGCGTGCGTCCGAAGCCATGCGCGAAGACCTCGAGTCGCGCGGCCCCATGCGCCTGTCCGAGGTCGAGGCGCAGCAAAAGGAAATCCTGAAGACCGTGCGTCGCCTGTCCGACGAAGGCCAGATCGTGATCGGAGGCGGTGGTGATGATGCATTCGTCTAGCCGCTCGTACTCCCGCTTCATCCCCAGCGAAGAGGTGGGCGACTTCACCCAATGGAAGTTCGGTGCCGTGGATGGCTCCGACCTGCTCGAGCCCGAGCCCGCCGAAGCGGTGGCGGAGCTGCCGCCCGAGGTGGACGAAGCGGCCCAGCAGGCCCTCGTCCAGCAAGCGTGCGACGATGCCTATGCAGAAGGGTTCGCGCAAGCCCAGGCCGAGACGGCACTCGAGTGGCAGCGCCGCATGGACGCCTACATCGCGCAGCAGGGCGCGGAGACCGCCCAGCGCCTCAAGGGCGTGGAGCAGTCGTTCGACGCGAGCCTGATCGACATGCAGCAGCAGATGGCGCAGCAACTGCTGGAGCTGGCCTGCGACATCGCACGCCAGGTGGTGCGGCAGGAGCTTTCGGTCAACCCCAGCGCACTGCAGCCTGTGGTGCGCGAAGCGGTGAACATGCTCGTCACGGAAGGCCGCCCGGCCATGGTCCGCCTGAACCCTGCCGACATGCAGGCGATCGAGCAGCCGCTGCGCGAAGACCTGGACGGGCCGGGCGTGAAGTGGGTGGCGGATGCCGCCGTGGCGCCTGGCGGCTGCGTGGTCGAGTCCGCCGGCACCGTGGTGGACGGCAGCCTGGACAAGCGCTGGCAGCGGGCCATTGCGGCGCTGGGCCTGCAGTCGCCGTGGCAGGAGCCGGAGAGCCAGCAGGAGAAGGAGGGCGGCGATGAGCGTTGACGCTCCCTCTGCCTGGACGCGGTTCATGGACGACGCGCGCGAGCGCGTGGCCGAGCCGGCGCCCCTGGAGACCCGTGGCACGCTCACGCGCCTGACGGGCCTGGTGCTGGAGGCTGTCGGCATCCGCGTGCCGGTGGGCTCCCAGTGCATGGTGCAGATGCCCGGGCATGAACCGGTGCTGGCCGAAGTGGTGGGCTTTTCTGCCGACCGCGCCTTCCTGATGCCGGCGGGCGACATCCATGGGCTCTCCAGCGGCGCGAGCGTGGTGCCTGCGGCCCCCTATGTGCCCATTCCCCGCCTGGGCGAGCCGGCACGCGTCATCCAGCGCGCCGGCGTGCTGCGCCTGCCGATGGGCGAAGGCCTGCTGGGGCGGGTGGTGGATTCGCAAGGATTGCCGCTGGACCATGGCGGGCCCGTGCAGGACGTGGTGGCCGAGCCCATGGACCGCCGCCAGATCAACGCCATGGACCGCGACCCCGTGCGCGAGTCGCTGGACACCGGCGTGCGCGCCATCAATGCGCTGCTGACCGTGGGGCGCGGCCAGCGGCTGGGGCTGTTTGCCGGCTCCGGCGTGGGCAAGAGCGTGCTGCTGGGCATGATGGCCCGCTACACCCGCGCCGACGTGATCGTGGTGGGGCTGATCGGCGAGCGGGGCCGCGAGGTCAAGGAATTCGTCGAGGACATCCTGGGCGAAGACGGCCGCGCACGCTCGGTCGTGGTGGCCGCTCCGGCGGATGCGCCGCCGCTGCTGCGCATGCAGGGCGCGGCCTACGCAACCGCCGTGGCCGAGCATTTTCGGGACAAGGGCAAGCATGTGCTGCTGCTCATGGATTCGCTCACGCGCTATGCCATGGCCCAGCGGGAGATCGCGCTGGCCATCGGCGAGCCGCCGGCCACCAAAGGCTACCCGCCATCGTGCTTTGCCAAGCTGCCCCAGCTGGTGGAGCGCAGCGGCAACGGCCTGCACGGCGTGGGCTCCATCACCGCGTTCTACACCGTGCTGTCGGAGGGCGACGACCAGCAGGACCCGATTGCCGATGCCGCCCGGGCCATTCTGGACGGCCACATCGTGCTGTCGCGCGCCCTGGCCGAGACGGGTCACTTCCCGGCCATCGACATCGAGCAGTCCGCATCGCGCGTGATGCACAACGTCGTGTCGCGCGACCACTTCGACCTGGCCCGGCGGTTCCGGGCCGTGTATTCGCGCTACCAGAAGAGCCGCGACCTGGTGCAGGTGGGCGCGTACATGAGCGGATCGGACCCGGCGCTGGACGAGGCCATCCGCCTGCAGCCGGAGATGGCCGCCTTCTTGCAGCAGGACATGTTCGAGGCCGCCTCCATGGACGAGAGCGTCGGCGGCATGGCGTCGGTGCTGGACCGTTGACCGCATTGCGCCATCACCCTGCGTAGCCCACCATGTCCAACCTCCACTCCCTCGCCGTGGCCATCGACGTTGCCGAGCGCAAGCGTGACGACGCCCGCAAGGTGCTGCAGGACACGCTGGCGGCGCAGCAGGCCGCGCGCGCGCAACTGGATCAGCTGGAAGATTACGCCCGCGAGACCGAAGCACGCTGGGGCATGAAGGCCGACACGGCCATGCAGCCGGAGGTGATGTACCACCACTACCAGTTCATGGACCGCCTGGGCCATGCCGCGGGCATGCAGACGGGCGTGGTGGGGGACCACGCAGGCCGGGTGGAGGCCGCGCGGCGCGCCTTGCTGGACGCCGAACTGCGGCTCGCCAGCCTGCGCAAAGTCATCGACAAGCGCCGCCACGATCTGGAGCTGGCGCAGACACGAAGAGATCAGAAACAGACCGACGAGCGGGCCGCGCTGCAGTACAGCAGCGCGAGCCGCAGTTCGGTGGGCCAGGAGTAGCAAGCATGGAACCGACAAAAATTTCTTCACCGCAAGGCACGCAGCCGGCCCACGCTGCACGGCCCCGGTCTGCCGCGCAGGGGACCGACACCACGGACGCCGCAGGCTCGGGCGGGTTCCTGGCGCTGCTGGCTGCGCTGGGGGATGGGCCGCTGGAAGGGGCTCCGCTGGGAACGGTGGGCGCGGACCAGGACGCCACCGCCTTGCTGCCTGACGCAGGCAAGGAGGCGGTCGATGCTGCCGCGATGGCGGCGTGGCAGGGCTTGCTGGGGGGGCCATCGGCCCAAGGACACGCCGCGAGCGACACGGCAAGCCTTGCAGCCGCGGACGCCGTGCTGGGGGGGGGCGGGCGCGCCAATCCGCTGGCGGGTGCGCTGACGGGTGCAGACGGCGTCCCCCAAGGCCTGGTCGCTGAAACCACGATGCTGGACACCTCCGGTGACCTCAAGGGAGGCCAGCAGCCGGGTGCGGCACCTGGGTTCGGGCGGGCTTTCTCGCGCATGCAGAGCAATGCGCTGGCGCAGAAGACGGAATCCATCGAATCCCTGGGCAGCCGGTCGGCGGCGGTCGACGGCGGCAAGCTGCAACTGTCGCCACAGGCCTTCACGCCCACGGTCGCAGCCGCCTTCCAGGCCGTGGGCGAGCGCGTGACCGGCGCCGCGGCGGGCGAGCGTTCCACTGCCGGTACGCCTGGCCTCGGGGCTTGGGAGGCGGGTGCGCCGGCCGTCGATGGCCTGCTCGCGGCCACCGCGTCCGCGCGCAGCGCAGAGTCCTCGGGGGGCCGTGCGGGTGACGGACAGCAGGGTGCGACCACATGGGGCGACGGCATGTCGACCGGTGGACCGCAGGAGGCGGGCGCCGTCGATGGCACCGTGTTCACCGACCCGGCCCAGGCCGGTCTGGAAGAGCAGGTGGCGGACCAGGTGGCTTACTGGGTCCACCAGAAAACACAAAACGCCGAACTCACCCTCACCGGTGATGGGCAGCCGGTCGAGGTGTCCGTGTCGCTCTCGGGCAACGAAGCCCACGTGTCCTTCCGCAGCGACCAGGCGCAGACCCGTGACATGCTGGACCGCAGCATGGCGCAGTTGAGCGACCTGCTGCGCAGCGAGGGCCTGGTGCTGTCGGGCATGTCGGTCGGCACATCGGCCGGCCAGGGTGCGGACGCGGGGTCGGGTGAACAGCAGCGCCAGCGCGAGGGCGCCCGCCAGGGGCAGGTGATCTCCACCGCGCCAGCGGGCACGGCATCGCTGCAGCGCAGCGGCGGCTCGCCGGAGCGCGCGGTCGACATCTTTGTGTAGGGCGCTAGCGCGCGCCTGGGGCCGGGCGCTGGCCGCCCGCCGCGCCCGGGTCTGGCCGCGGGGCAGGGGGAGCGTGCTGAATGCCATGGTTTATGGCTTTTATTCTGGCTATTATTGGTTGCCTCTTCGCCCAATAATGGGCCATCCAGCTTTGCCCGCCCCCTGATGGCGCAGGCGCGGCTTGCTCACTACCGCAAGGAACCCGCATCGTGTCAGCCAATACCCCCGCAGCAGCACCTCCGGCCAAAAGCAAGAAGATGCTGATCATCATCATCGGCGTGGTGGTGGCCGTGCTGGTGATCGGTGGCGGTGCTGCGGCGTGGTTCATCTCCAGCCGGTCGCACGCCGATGCCGAGGACGGCGAAGAAAAGGCCGCCCACAAGGAAAAAGAGACGCCCAAGGTCGCGCCCACTTTTTTGCCGCTGGAGAACATGGTGGTCAACCTGGCCGACCCTGGCGGCGACCGGTTCGCGCAGATCGGCATCACCCTGGAAGTGGACGATGCGAAGACCGCCGAGCAGGTCAAGCAGTACCTGCCGTCCATCCGCAGCGGCATCCTCATGCTGGTGTCGCAGCGCACATCCAGCGAACTGCTGCAGCGCGAGGGCAAGGAAAAGCTGGCGACCGATGTGTTGCGCGAAGTCTCGCGGCCCCTGGGCTACTCGGTGCCCACCGAGCGTGAACGCGAACGAGAGCGCGCCCGCGAGAAGGGGTCCGCCGATGATGAGGAAGAGCGCCCCGCGCGCCGCCGGGCGGAGCCGCGCAACCCGGTGCGCCGCGTGCTTTTTTCCAACTTCATCATCCAATGACACGCGCAAGGACCAGCCGTCATGAGTGATTCGTTTCTTTCGCAGGAAGAGGTCGACGCCCTACTGGAGGGGGTGACGGGCGAAAGCCAGAAGTCGGTCGAGGAAGTGGCCGAGGCGGGCTCCGTCCGCACCTACGACATCTCCAGCCAGGAGCGCATCGTCCGCGGCCGCATGCCGACGATGGAAATCGTCAACGAGCGGTTCGCGCGCAACTTCCGCATCGGCCTGTTCAACTTCATCCGCCGCAGCCCCGAGATTTCGGTGGGCACGGTGTCGGTGCAGCGCTACAGCGCATTCCTGCGCGAGCTGGCGGTGCCCACCAACTTCAACATCGTGGCCATCCGCCCGCTGCGCGGCAGCGGGCTGATCGTGTGCGAGCCCTCCCTGGTGTTCGGCATCATCGACACGCTGTACGGCGGCGTGGGCAAGTTCCAGACGCGGATCGAAGGGCGGGATTTCTCGCCCACGGAGCAACGGGTCATCAACCGGCTGGTCGACGTGATCTGCACGGAATACAAGAAGGCCTGGCAGGGCATCTACCCGCTGGAGCTCGAATACCAGCGCTCGGAAATGCAGCCGCAGTTCGCCAACATCGCCACGCCCAGCGAAATCGTGGTGTCCACGGCGTTCCAGCTGGAAATCGGCGACCTCTCCGGCGCGATCCACATCTGCATGCCGTATGCCACGCTGGAGCCCATCCGCGATGTGCTGTATTCGTCCACGCAGGGCGACTCCATCGAGGTGGACCGCCGCTGGGTGCGGGTGCTGACACGCGAGATCCAGGCGGCCGAGGTGACCCTGGTGGCAGAGCTGGCGAAAGCCGATGCCACCGTGGAGCAATTGCTGGCCATGAAGCCCGGCGATTTCATCGAACTCGACCGTGAGCCGCGCATCCGTGCGTCGATCGGCGGAGTTCCAATTTTTGAATGCCAGTACGGAACCCACAATTCCAAGTACGCCATTCGCATTGAAGAGTGCCTGCGTAGTTCGGACATGAGCTGGCTGGGAGAAAAAGATGGCAACTGAAGAAGACAACAAGGACGCGGCCGCGGAAGACCCGTTTGCGGGTTGGGCCGAGGCGCTGGAAGAGCAAAAGAGCACGGACGCCAAGCCGTCCGATGGCGAGCAGGGCGGGCCCCTGTCGGGTGAGCCCGTGCGGCCTTTCTCCGGGGCCGGTGGTGGCGGCGATACCGTCAACGACATCAACATGGTGCTGGACATTCCGGTGCAGCTGTCGGTGGAGCTGGGCCGCACCAAGGTGCCGATCAAATACATCCTGCAGCTGGCGCAGGGCTCGGTCGTCGAATTGGATGCGCTGGCCGGCGAGCCCATGGATGTGCTGGTCAATGGCTACCTCATCGCGCAAGGCGAGGTGGTGGTCGTGAACGATAAGTTCGGTATCCGCCTGACCGATGTGGTGACGCCTTCCGAGCGCTTGCGCCGTGTCAGCCGTGGATAGCGCCGGCATGACCCAGACCTTGCTGGTCGTGGTGCTCTTCGTGGGCGCCATGGCCTGCCTGCCGTGGCTGGTCAAGCGCTTGCAGCAGCGCCACGCTGCCAGCTCGATGGCTGCAGGCACCGCGTCCCGCGTGTTGTCGGTGGTGGCGGTGGGGCCGCAGCAGCGCGTGGTCACGGTGGAGGTGGGGCCCGAACATGCGCGCACCTGGCTGGTGCTGGGCGTGACCGCCCAGAACGTGAGCTGCCTGCATGTGTTGCCAAGCGCTCCTGCCGCCGTGGGCCAGGGTGTGCCGGCGGGGGGCGCGAGCCCCGTCGCCGGGACCGTGCGCACGGACAACTCGTTTGCACAGGAAGTCGCGATGGCTGTGGCGGGCACCGGGAAGCCGCCCCATGGTTGACAGGCTTGCGTTGCGCCGCCTGGTGGCCATCGGGGGCCTCGGGGCTCTGGGCATGTCGCTGCACGGCCCGGCGCTGGCGCAGGCTGCCGGTGGCGCGTTGCCGCTGGTCGTGGGCAGCGGCCCGGCAGGCACGAGTTATTCCGTGCCCATCCAGACACTGCTGTTCTTCACGGCCCTGTCCTTCCTGCCCGCGGTCCTGCTCATGATGACCGGCTTCACGCGCATCGTGATCGTGCTGTCGCTGTTGCGGCAGGCGCTGGGCACGCAGTCGGCGCCGCCCAATCAGGTCATCATCGGGCTGTCGCTGTTCCTGACGTTCTTCGTCATGGGGCCCACGCTCGACCGGGTGTACCAGGACGCCTACGTGCCGTACACCACCAACGCCATCACCTTCGAGCAGGCGCTGGAGAAGGCCGAGGCGCCCATGCGCAGCTTCATGCTCAAGCAGACCCGGCAGTCCGACTTTGCGCTCTTTTCACGCCTGGCCCGCCTGGACCCCAAGGTCACGGCCGAGACGGCGCCGTTGCGCGTGCTGGTGCCGGCGTTTGTCACCAGTGAGCTGAAGTCGGCGTTTCAAATCGGCTTCATGATCTTCATCCCGTTTCTGGTGATCGACATGGTGGTGTCCAGCATCCTCATGTCGCTGGGCATGATGATGCTGTCGCCCGTGCTGGTCGCGCTGCCGTTCAAACTCATGCTGTTCGTGCTGGCCGATGGCTGGAACCTGCTGATCGGGTCGCTGGCGGCCAGCTTCGTACCCTGAAGGAGCCTGCAATGACCTCGCAAATGGTGCTGACCATCGGGCGCGATGCCCTGACGCTGCTGCTGATGATCTCCATGCCCGTGCTTGGCGTGGTGATGGCGGTCGGTCTGGTGGTGAGCATTTTCCAGGCCGTCACGCAGATCCATGAAGCCACGCTGGCGTTCGTGCCCAAGCTGATCGCCGCGATGGTGGTGTTTGCCATTGCCGGTCCCTGGATGATCAGCACGCTGGTGGACTTCATTCGCCGGACGATCGAGTCCATCCCGTCGGTGATCGGCTAGGCGCCAGCCTGTGCCCCTGGTACGGAGCGACGCCGGGCCCTTGCCTTCTTTGCCCGCTGAGGACTGCGCGTGATCACTTTCTCGGAAGCCCAGCTGATGGCGTGGCTGTCGCCCATCCTGTGGCCCTTTCTGCGGGTCCTGGCCGTGTTCTCGGTCGCACCGGTGTTCTCCATGCGCGTCATTCCCATGCGGGTGAAGGTGGGCCTGGCGTTCCTGGTGGCGCTGTGCGCGCAGGGGGTGCTGGGCGAGCAGCCGGTCATCAGCGTCAATGGGCGCGAAGCGATGGCGGCTGTGGCCCAGCAGGTGATCGTGGGGCTGGCCATCGGCTTTGCGATCCGGCTCGTGTTTGCTGCGGTGGAGCTGGCGGGCGAACTCATCGGCCTGCAGATGGGGCTCAATTTCGCGTCGTTCTTCGACCCATCGTCCAACACCCAGATCAGCGCCGTGGCGCGGTTCTTCGGACACATGTCCTTGCTGCTCTTCGTGGTGATCAACGGGCACCTGCTGATCCTCATGGCCGTGGTGAAGAGCTTCGAGCGGTTCCCGGTCAACGGGAACTTCATGCAGGCGCTGGGCCAGATGCGGGTGCACGAGCTGGGCGCATCGCTGTTCTCGAGCGCGCTGTGGATTGCGCTGCCCATGATTGCGCTGCTGCTCTTCGTCAACCTGACGCTGGGCATCATTTCCCGGGTGGCCCCACAGATGAACATCTATTCGGTGGGTTTCCCGGTCACGCTGACGGTCGGGATGCTGGGCATCGTGGCGACGCTGCCTTTGCTGGAGCAGCCCGTGCTGGCCCTGATGCAGCAGGCGGTCGATCTGTTCGCCCGTTAGGTGGCGGCGCCGGGCGCGCTACACCAGTCCGTTGCGGATGGCGTAGACCGTCAGCTCCGCGTTGTTGGAGAGCTTGAGTTTTTCGAGCACGCGAGAGCGGTAGACGCTCACGGTCTTGGGGCTCAGCATCAGCTCTTCGGCAATGTCCGAAAGGCGCCTGCCGGACGCGATCTTGACCAGGGTCTGCAACTCGCGTTCGGACAGCGTGGTGTGGGGCAGCTCGGGCGTCGGCTGCGCCAGGCTGTCCGCCAGCATCTGGGCCACCTCTGCCGTGAGGTACTTGCGGCCCTGCATGACGGTGCGCACGGCGGCGATCAACTCGACCGGATCGCCCGCCTTGTTGGCATAGCCTTGCGCCCCCGCTTTCAGGCAGCGCAGCGCGTACTGGTCCTCGGGGTACATCGACACCACCAGGACCTTGATGGCCGAGTGGGTTTCGCGCAGGCTGGTGAGCACCTCCAGGCCGCTGCGGCCCGGCATGTTCAAGTCCAGCAGCAGCACATCGCAGGTGGCCGTGCGCAGCACGTCCCTGAGCTCGGAGTAGCCCCCGGCCTCACCAGTGACCTCGATGTCGGGCGCGTCGGCCAGTGTGTCGCGAATCCCGCGCCGCAGCACGGCATGGTCATCACACAGGACCACATGAATCACTGAGCATCTCCAGAATCGGGTGGTATGGCCTGTGATGTTAGCGGTATGGACAGGATCACGGACGTTCCATGGCCCGGCCGGCTGCTGATATCGAGCCACCCGCCCACGGTGCGCGCACGCTCGTGCAGGCCCTTGAGGCCGAAGGCCTTGGGCTTGTCGCGCATCTGCGCATCGATACCGCGCCCGTCGTCGGTGACTTCGAGGGTGAGCACCTCCTCCCTGTCCGACAGCTCGATGTGGACCTTGCGAGGGTGGGCGTGTTTGGAAATGTTGGTCAGGGCCTCTTGCGCGGTGCGGTAGGCCACCAGCTGGATCTCGGGCGTGGTGTGCAGGGTGTCGCTGCTGCTGACCACCCGGGCCGGGACGCCCGTGCGGCGCTCGAAACCGTCGGCCAGCCACTGCACCGCGGCCACCAAGCCTTGCTCGAGGATCGGAGGGCGCAAATTCATCATGATGCGCTGGCTGGCCCCGATGGCGTGCTGCAGCATGTCGGCCGCCGATGCGGCGTGCTCCTGCATGGCCGGATCGGCGCTGTGGCGTCCGATCCACGCCACATCAAAGCGCACGGCTGTCAGTGCGCCGCCGATGTCGTCGTGGATCTCGCGGGCGATGGAGGCCCGCTCCTGCTCGATCGACAGTTGCAGGTGCTCGGTGAGGTCCGCCAGGCGGCGTTCGGAGGCGGCCAGGTCCGCGACCGCCTGCTCGCGGGCCCGGCGTGCGTCGTGCACTTCCAGCGTCCGCGCAATCACATGGGGCAGGCGCTGCAGATCGTCTTTGAGCAGGTAATCGGCAATGCCCAGACGCATGGCATCGACCGCAGCGGCTTCGCCAATGGCACCCGACAGCAGCACAAAAGGGGGGTGTTGCGGCTTTTGCGCCACATGCGACCAGGCGTCCAGTGCGGTGAACCCGGGCAGGCGGTAATCTGCCAGGATGATGTCAAAAGGCTGCTGATCGGTGGCCTTTTGAAACTCGGGGAGCGTATCTACCCTCTGGAGGTGGCATTGGAGACCGGAGCGCCGCAAGATCCTGGCCGTGAGGTCGTGATCCGTCAGTGAATCTTCAAGATGCAGGATGTTCAGGGTCTGGTCTGATGCTATGGTGACCATAGGGGCGCTATCATAGGATACAAATTGGAACAAACAAGGGTGTTTGTCCGGTTGGGGCGGTTTCAGCGTACGCGTCCAATGGGGCGATAACGCCGCGGTGCGTGCACCGGTTTTGGCTGCTGTACGTGTATCGTAGTCCTGTGTTTTTTGCGTGCTGTGCTGCTGCGTGCTGCGATGGAGAAACGATGCAATCTACGCTAACAACCTCTGGAGGACCTGCTGTCCAGGTTCCCGTCATGGTGGCGGCGGAGTTGCAAGACTCCTTGCTGGTCGTCATGCATGACCTCCACCGGCTGGAGGGACTGCTGAGCCATGCCACCGACAACCTCATGGAGCGCTTTGGCGAGGCCAATGCCGTGCTGACCGATGAGACCGTGGCCCATTCACCGGAATTGGTGGCGGCGCGGGCTGCGTTGCGCAATGCAGTGACCGAGCTTCAGTTCCAGGACATGGCGTCCCAATTGATCTGGCACACCACCAAGGTGCTCCAAGGATGCGCTTTCAGGCTGGCCTCGGAGGCCATGGGCCACGAGGACGGAGAGGAAGCGGCGCCCTTTGCCGAAATGGCGCCGGACCGTCCGAACCCGGTCACGCAGAGCGAGATGGATGCAGGTTCGGTGGACCTGTTCTGACCTTTACACCGCTGGTTAACCTATATATTCAAGTCAGTTGGAGCCATACATGCAATCGATCCTTGCCGTAGATGATTCACCCTCCATGCGGAAAATGGTGTCGTTCACCCTGACGGGTGCCGGCTATCACGTTGTGGAGGCGGTGGATGGGCAGGATGCCCTGGAAAAGGCCGAGAGCCACGACATCGATCTCGTGCTGGCCGACCAGAACATGCCGCGGCTCGATGGCATTGGCCTGACCCGCAAACTGCGCGAAAACCCGAAATTCAAGACCATTCCCATTCTGATCCTGACCACCGAGTCCAGCGACCAGATGAAACAGGCAGGGCGCACTGCGGGTGCGACGGGCTGGCTGGTCAAGCCCTTTGATCCCAATCGCCTGATCGAAGTCATCCAGAAAGTGATCCGCTGAGCCGACCCGGCCCGGATCACCCAGTACACAGCAGGAGCCTACGATGGCGGATACCTACCAAGAAGGATCGGGCGGGGGCGCTGACTTCGACCTGAGCCAGTTCTATCAGATCTTCTTTGAAGAGGCCGGGGAGAACCTGGACCAGATGGAGCACATGCTCCTCAACCTGGATCTGGTCAATGCCAATGACGAGGAACTCAACGGCATCTTCCGTTGCGCCCACTCGATCAAGGGTGGCTCTGCCACCTTCGGTTTTTCCGATGTGGCGGAACTGACGCACCAGATGGAGTCGCTGCTGGACCGGCTGCGCCGCCACGAATTGCAGCCGATCCCGCAGATGGTGGACGTACTGCTCGAATCTGCCGACGCCTCGCGCAGCCTGCTGGCCCGCCATCAGGCGGGTGGGCAGGGCGAGGCGGTGTCCACCGCATCGCTGGTGCGCCGGATCAGCGACCTGGCCGCAGGGCAGGTGCCTGGCGACGCTCCCGCCGCTGCGGCACCGCCACCCCCCCCGCCGCCACCCGCGCCCGCACCGGCCGCCGTGGCTCCGGCGCCTGCACCCAAGCCGGCCACGCCTGCGGTGGCAGGGCAGGCGCGCAAGCTCGAAATCCAGATCGGCCCGCTGGAGCGTCTGCAGCAGGCGGACGCCATCAAGGAACTGTTCCGCGATATTCCCGGGCTCGGCGCCATCCAGGACCTCGAAACGGCCCAGCCGAACACCCGTCTGTTCGCCGTGGAGACCACCTCCACCAACGACGACCTGCTGGACCTGTTCGCATTCCATGTCTCGAAGGAGCAGGTGGTCATCCGTGATGCGGCCGCGCCGGACAGCGCGCAGCCCGCGGCAGATGACGAAGAAGTCCTGGTGGCTGTGGATGGATCGGGCGCAGAGGCCCCCTACGGTTTCTTCAACGACGCGCCCGGCGCACCTTCGGACGCCCCCCAGGCCGCGGCGCAGGCACCCGTGCCCGCCAAGGCTGCTGCGCCCAAGGCCGCCGAGCCCAAGGCTGCCATGCAGGCGCAAATGGAGTCCACCACCATCCGCGTGGACGTCAAGAAGGTCGACCAGCTCATCAACCTGGTGGGCGAGCTGGTGATCACGCAGGCCATGCTGGCCCAGAACAGCCGTGGCCTGGATGCGGGTGCCTACCAGCAGTTGCTGGCAGGCCTGGCCGATCTGGACCGCAACACGCGCGATCTGCAGGAATCGGTCATGTCGATCCGCATGATCCCCATGTCCATCGTGTTCAGCCGGTTCCCGCGCATGCTGCGCGACCTGGCCAACAAGCTGGGCAAGAAGGTGGAGTTGGTCACGCTGGGTGAAGCGACCGAACTGGACAAGGGCCTGGTGGAGAAGATCACCGATCCGCTGACCCACCTGGTGCGCAACAGCTGCGACCACGGCATCGAAATGCCGGCGGACCGCCTGGCCAAGGGCAAGTCGGAGCACGGAACCATCACCTTGTCGGCCTCCCACCAGGGCGGCTCCATCGTGATCGAGGTGCGCGACGACGGGCGCGGGCTGTCGCGCGAGAAGATCCTGAAGAAGGCGCAGGAGCGCGGCCTGGACGTGTCCGAGCAGATGAGCGATGCCGAGGTGTGGCAGCTGATCTTTGCGCCCGGCTTCTCCACGGCCGACGAGGTCACCGACGTGTCCGGCCGCGGTGTCGGCATGGACGTGGTCAAGCGCAATATCGCCGCCTTGAACGGTTCGGTCGAGATCGATTCCGCCGAAGGCTACGGCATGAAGGTTTCCGTTCGCCTGCCGCTGACGCTGGCCATCATGGACGGCATGTCGGTCGGGGTGAGCGACGAGGTCTACATTCTGCCGCTGTCGTCGGTGGTCGAGTCCTTCCAGGTCAACGCGGACGATGTGAGCACCGTGGCCCAAGGCTCCCAGCTGGTGAAGGTGCGCGACGAGTACATGCCGGTGATCGCGCTGGAGAAGATCTTCCAGGTGCCGCGTTTCGATCCCAACAAGTCCAGCAACATCATGGTGGTGGTGGAGGCCGATGGCAGCCGTGTGGCCTTGCTGGTGGATGAGCTTCTGGGCCAGCACCAGGTGGTGGTCAAGAACCTGGAATCGAACTACCGCAAGGTGCCCAACGTGTCTGGCGCGACCATTCTGGGCGATGGCACGGTGGCCCTGATTCTGGATACAGGCGGTCTGGTGCGCAGGGCGCGCCACTAGTTTCAAGCGATTCGAGCGCGCCAGCCCGCAGCGGGCGGCGCGGCTTAAAAAGGAGTGTGCACCATGAGTGTGATTGGAAAGACAGCAGAAGCGGTGCCAACCGGTACGCGGGAATACCTCACGTTCCGTCTCGATCAGGAAGAGTACGGCATCGACATCCTCAAAGTGCAGGAAATCCGTGGCTACGAGCCGCCGACGCGGATTGCGAACGCGCCCAGCTTCATCAAGGGCGTGGTCAACCTGCGCGGCACCATCGTGCCCATCGTGGACATGCGCATCAAGTTCAATTGCGCGCAGGCCGACTACAACAGCTTCACCGTGGTCATCATCCTGAACCTGCGCAACCGCGTGGTCGGGATCGTGGTGGACTCCGTGAGCGACGTGATGGAGCTGACGCCTGAAAGCATCCGTTCCGCACCCGACATCGAGAGCGCGATCGACGCCAGCTGCATCCTGGGCCTGGGCTCGGTCGGCGAACGCATGCTGATCCTGCTGGACATCGAGAAACTCATGTCCGGCCTGGACATGGGGCTGGTGGCCGCCAACGAATAAGGCATACCGGCATGGACTGGCGATGCCGGCCCGGTGCCGGCTCGCCACTGTGGCTTGTAGATCTCTTGGAGTGAACAGAACTTCCCGTCGGATGATCAATATGGCCCAACCCATCAGCGCATCAGCTTCAGCCCGATCCCCAGCGTCCCGGGCGGAGCCCGCCATGGCCGCCGCGCCATCGGGGCCTTTGGCGCAAGGGCGGGAGTTCGTCTGGACCAATGCCGATTTTGCCCGGGTGCAAGCCCTGATCTACCAGCGCGCCGGCATCAGCCTGCACGACGGCAAGCATGCCATGGTGTACAGCCGCCTGTCCCGCCGTCTGCGGGACACCGGCCACTCGAGTTTTCACGACTACCTGGGTTGGCTGGAGACGCACGATGGGCCTGAATGGCAGGAATTCATCAATGCGCTCACCACCAACCTGACGGCCTTTTTTCGCGAGCAGCACCATTTCGAAATCTTTGCCTCGCACCTGCGAGGCAAGCCGGGCACCAACTGGCGCGTCTGGTGCAATGCTGCGTCCACGGGCGAGGAGCCGTATTCCATCGTCATGACCGCTTTCGAAGCGCTGGGGGCCAATGGTTCGTTCAAGCTCACGGCCAGCGACATCGATTCGCGGGTGCTGGCGACCGCGGCGCAGGGCGTGTACCGGCTGGACGGCCTCAAGGGCCTGAGCCCGGAGCGCCTGCAGAAGTTCTTTCTTCGCGGCAAGGCCGGCAACACGGGCATGGTGCGGGCCAAGCCCGAGCTGCGCCGCGCCATCGACTTCATGAGTGTGAATCTGATCCGCGACGACTGGCCGTTCAAGGAACCATTCGACGTGGTCTTCTGCCGCAACGTCATGATCTACTTTGATGCACCCACGCAGCGGCGCGTGCTGGAGAGAATCCACCGGGTGCTCAAGCCCGGCGGCATGCTGTTCGTGGGCCACGCGGAGAACTTCAGTGAGTCCCGAGACCTGTTTACGCTGCGTGGCAAGACGGTGTACGAGCGCCGTTGACCTGTCCATGTTGTCGCACCGCACCTAGCACCATGACCAACATTCAAGCAGGATCATCCCCCTCTCTGGCAGCCGCCGCGGGCGGCTCGGCGGAGCGGCGGCGCGCACCGCGCATTGCACCGCTGAGCGCGGACATCTATTCAGCCGGAAATGCACCCGCCCGGGAGTCGTCGCTCCAGGACCTCAAGGCACGTTCGCGCAAGCCGGGCGAGGCCTCGTTCTTCTATCTGGACCACCACTTCCAGCACAACGCGGTCAAGGTCCTGCCCGGAGAGTACTTCGTTGCCGACGAAAACATGGTCATCATGACGGTCCTGGGCTCGTGCATCGCCGCCTGCCTGTGGGACAGCCGTGCGCGCATCGGCGGCATGAACCACTTCATGCTGCCCGACGGCGATGTGGCGGATGCATCGGGTCGCTATGGCTCGTACGCCATGGAACTGCTCATCAACGAGATGATGAAGCAGGGTGCCCGGCGGGAGACCATGCAGGCCAAGATCTTCGGTGGCGCGCAGGTCATGCACAACTTCACCACGATGAACGTGGGCGAGCGCAACACCAATTTTGTTCTGAATTATCTGCACACCGAGCGCATTCCCATCGTCTCCGAAGACGTGCTGGACATCTACCCGCGCAAGGTGGTCTTCTTTCCCGTGACCGGGAAAGCCATGGTCAAGCGACTGGCACATGCCCATCCGGAGGCTCTGGTGGCCCAGGAAGTCAAGGGCAATGCCGCCAACGTGGCCAAGACCACTTCCGGCGGCTCTGTGGATCTGTTTTAAAGAAAGCGTGAGTGAATGAGCAGGAAAATCCGGGTGATCGTGGTGGACGATTCGGCACTGGTCCGGAGTCTGCTGTCCGAGATCATCAACCGGCAGAGGGACATGGAGTGCATCGGCACCGCGAATGACCCCTTGATCGCACGCGAGATGATCCGCGAGCTCAATCCCGATGTCATCACGCTGGACGTCGAGATGCCCCGCATGGACGGCATCGATTTTCTCGGCCGCCTGATGCGGCTGCGCCCGATGCCGGTCGTGATGATCTCGACGCTGACCGAGCGCGGTGCCGAGGTGACGATGAAGGCGCTGGAACTGGGCGCCGTCGACTTCGTGGCCAAGCCGCGTGTCGGCCTGGCCAGCGGGCTCAATGATCTGGCGTCGTTGATTGTGGAGAAGATCCGCGTCGCAGCGGTCGCACAGGTGCGCCGGGCCCCGGCCCGGGAGGCCGCGGTGCCGGGCCATGCCGGCAGTGCCGTGGCGCCGCCGTCGTCGTCATCGGCCCTGCTGGGCCGGTTGTCGACCGAGAAGCTGATCTGCATCGGCGCGTCGACCGGCGGTACCGAGGCGATCAAGGAAGTGCTGGTGCACATGCCCGCCGACTCCCCGGCGATCGTGATCACGCAGCACATGCCGCCGGGTTTCACCACGAGCTTTGCCGCGCGCCTGAATGGCCTGTGCCAGATCACGGTGAAAGAGGCGGTCAACGGCGAGCGCATCCTGCCTGGCCATGCCTACATTGCACCGGGCGGGACGCAGTTCCATGTCGCGCGCAGTGGCGCCAACTATGTGGCGGTGGTGGACGACGGCCCGCCGGTGAACCGGCACAAGCCTTCGGTCGAGGTGTTGTTCAAGTCTGCCGCCGCGGTGGTGGGGCGCAATGCGTTCGGCATCATGCTCACCGGCATGGGCAACGACGGCGCCGCCGCCATGCGGGAGATGAAGGACGCGGGCAGCTACAACTATGTGCAGGACGAAGCGACCTGCATCGTGTTCGGCATGCCGCGCGAGGCCATTGCCCACGGCGCCGCGGACGAGGTGCTGCCGCTGGGGCAGATCGCGCCCGCATTGATCAGCCGCCTGCGCGGGGCGACCGACCGGCTGCACCACCGCATCTGAGCGATGGCCGGGGCGCCGCCTGCGGAGCCCTGGCGCAGTTCTTGGGGCACTGCGCAGCTCCGGGAGCCCCCGGGCATGCATCACGCGGACAAAGCTGTCCAGCGCTCCAGCGCTTCCATCAGTTCATCGTCGATCTCGCCCGACCGCACGCCCATGGCCGCAGCGCGGGCAGGGTCGGTGCTGTACAGGCGCCCATCTGACAGCCCGTCCTGCAGTGTCTTTTGTTCTTCTTCCAGCGCAGCGATGCGGGCAGGCAACTGTTCGAGCTCGCGCTGCTCCTTGTAGCTGAGCTTCTTCCTGGGTGCTGCCGCAGGCTCGCCGGAAGCGCGCTGGGCCGGATTCTTGTCGGGACTTTCGCTGTCGGCCTTGGCGGCTGTGGTCGCCGACGCCGCTGCGGAAGCGTTCAACGCGCGGCTGCGTTTGGATTGCAGCAGCCAGTCCTGAACCCCGCCCTCGTATTCGCGCCAGAGGCCGTCACCTTCAAAGGCAATGGTGCTGGTGACGACGTTGTCCAGGAAGGTTCTGTCGTGGCTGACCAGGAACACGGTGCCGTCGTAGTTCTCCAGCAGCTCTTCCAGCAGATCCAGGGTGTCGATGTCCAGGTCGTTGGTCGGCTCGTCGAGCACCAGCACATTGGCGGGGCGTGCGAACAGCCGCGCCAGCAGGAGGCGGTTGCGCTCCCCGCCAGACAGTGAACGCACGGGCGAGTGGGCGCGCGCAGGAGAGAACAGGAAGTCGCTCAGGTAGCTCTTCACGTGCTTGCGCTGGTTGCCGATCTCGATCCATTCACTGCCAGGGCTGATGAAATCCTCCAGCGTCGCGTCCAGGTTGATGGCGTGCCGCATCTGGTCAAAGTAGGCGACCTGCAGGTTGGCACCCTGGCGGATGGTGCCCTTGTCGGGCTGCAATTCACCGAGGATCAACTTGAGCAAGGTCGTCTTACCAGCGCCGTTCGGGCCGATCAGGCCCACCTTGTCGCCCCGCAGGATGGTGCCCGTGAAGCCCCGCACGATGGCCCGTTCGCCGAACGACTTGCTCACATCCGTGAGTTCGGCAACGATCTTCCCTTGGTAGCCGTTGGAGCCGCCTGAAGCAACGTCCATCCGCACGCTGCCCACGACATCCCGGCGGGCTTCCCGCTTGGAGCGCAATTGTTCCAGCCGGCTGATGCGGCTCTGGCTGCGTGTGCGCCGCGCTTCCACCCCTCTGCGGATCCAGACTTCTTCCTGTGCCAGAAGCTTGTCGGCCTTGGCGGCAATGACCGCCTCCTGGGCCAGTTGCTCTTCCTTCTGCAGCAGGTACTGCGCGAAATTGCCAGGATAGGAACGCAGTTGCCCCCGGTCCAGTTCCACGATGCGCGTCGCCACCCGGTCCAGGAACGAGCGGTCGTGGGTGATCGTGACCACGCTGCCGGGGAAGTCGATCAGCAGTTCTTCCAGCCACTCGATCGAATCCAGGTCCAGGTGGTTGGTAGGTTCGTCCAGCAGCAACACATCAGGGCGCGCCACCAAGGCTTGCGCCAGGGCCACCCGCTTCTTGGTACCGCCGGACAGCGTGCCAACCACGGCGTCCGGGTCCAGGTGCAGGCGTTGCAGCGTTTCTTCCACGCGTTGCTCCCAGTTCCAGGCATCGTAGGCCTCGATCTCGGACTGCAGGGCATCCAGGTCCAGCCCTTCGGCGCCTGAAAGGTACTGGTCCCGGATCGCAATGACACGCTGCAGCCCTTCGGAGGCGGCCTTGAAGATGGTGGCGGACGGGTCCAGCGAGGGCTCCTGCGCCACGAACGCAATGCGCACACCTTGCTGCACTTGCAGCGAGCCATCGTCTGGTTTGGCCATGCCACCCAGAATCTTCAACATGGAAGACTTGCCTGCGCCATTGCGGCCGATGAGACCGACGCGCTCCGCCGTTTCGAGAGAAAAGCCGGCGTGATCCAGCAGTGCGACGTGCCCAAAAGCAAGTTGGGCATCGAGTAGGGTGATAAGTGCCATAGGGGCACGATTATCGGTGGAGGGCGCATTGCCTTACTTCGTCCCGTGTTGCGGGCGTGCGATCCTGGCCTTGCGGAGCCTCTGCTGGAGACCTCCCGGCGCATTGCGCCCCCCAGGGACTGCTCGACGCCTCTATATAAGCAGCAGTGCCAGCTCGGCCTTTGGAAGATCACGCCGATGGCGCAAATTCTTCGTGGTTCTTGCGACGACCTCCAAAACGGTGCTATAA
>NZ_CAXUPO020000015.1:0-145276 GCF_964252695.1 Acidovorax sp. LjRoot117
ATGCCGCCCGTGCGGGCCCGGGCGCCGTGCCACCGGCCGGTTTGCCCAGCTCCACCACGCGCACGGGCGCGCCGTCCTTCTGGATGCGCTGCTGTCCTGCCGAAACGACCAGGTCGCCCGCGCTCAGGCCATCGACCACCTCGACGAAACCGGGCGTGCGTGCGCCCAGCTTCACCGGCGTGCGGCGGGCCACGCGGCTGCCGGGCTCCTTGCCTTCGACGATCTTGAACACATAGGGGTTGGTGCCCTCAGGCACCACGGCCTCTTCGGGGATGACGCTCGCATTGGCGCGCTCGGCAAACACGGCGGTCACGCGGGCGAACATGCCGGGGCGCAGCTGCAGGCGGCGGTTGTCGATACAGCCACGCACCGCGATGGAGCGGCCGTCGGCGTCGATCTGGGGGTTGATGGCCTGCACCACGGCGCCGTAGCGCACGCCCGGCAGCGCATCGAAGGAGACCTGCGCGGTCTGGCCGGTGCGCACCTTGCTCTGCAGGCGCTCGGGCAGGCGGAAGTCCACGTACACGGCGTCGAGGTCTTCCACGTTGACGATGTCGGCACCGTCCTTGAGGTAGTCGCCCACGTTCACGCCGCGGATGCCGGCGATGCCGTCAAAGGGCGCCACGATCTTCAGGCGCGATGCGGTGGCCTGCGCCAGCGACAGCTTGGCCTGCGCCACTTCGAGGTTGGCGGCGCTCTCGTCCACCGAGCGCTGGCTGATGAAGCCCTGGGCCACGAGCTCCTGGTTGCGCTTGTGGTTGGCCTGGGCGATGGACATCTCCGCCTGGCTCTGCTGGATCTGGGCGCGGGGCAGCTGGTCGTCGAACTGCACCAGCACCTGGCCGCGCTTGACGCGCTGGCCGTCGCGAAAGTTCAGCTGGGTGATGCGGCCGCTGACCTCGGGGCGCAGCACCACGCTCTGGCGCGACCTGAGGCTCCCCACGGCCTCGGCGTCGTCGCGCAGCGCCATCTGGCGCACGGGCACGGCTTCCACCATGGCCACGCGGCCCGCACCGCCGCCCTGCGCTCCACCACGTGCAGAGCCGGCCGGGGCGCCACTGGCGGCGGCGGGCGCTGCGGGCGCTCCGTCAGCGCGCGGAGCCTGGGCAGGTTTTTGCAGCCACCATGCAGCACCCAGGGCAGCTGCGATGCCGACGACAGCGAAAACGATGGTTCTTTTCTTGGACGCCATGGATCAATGAAACCGGTGGAAGAGCGGAATGCAACCAAAGAATGTATCAGTCCGTGTCAGACACTGCAGTGACTGACGCCTTGACCGAAGGTCAATTCCCCAGTTTTACGCAGGCTTTACACAAAGCGACCACTCACCCCAGGCGCTGCGGCGCAGATCCCGAGGCGCTGTGTTGCTGGAATGCACACCGCGTGCCAGCTTCAATGCCCAAAGGCGCGCGTCAGCCCCTGCCGCGGGCCTGGTCCACGCCCTTGTTGGCCAGGGCATCGGCGCGTTCATTGCCGGGGTCGCCCGAATGCCCCTTCACCCAGCGCCAGTCGATGCGGTGGCCGCCGGTGCTGACCAGCGCATCCAGGCGCTGCCACAGCTCCACGTTCTTGACGGGCTGCTTGGATGCGGTGCGCCAGCCCTTGGCCTTCCAGCCGTGGATCCACTCCGTGATGCCCTTGCGCACGTATTCGCTGTCCAGGAACAGCGTGACCGCGCAGGGCCGCTTGAGCGCCGTCAGCGCCTCGATCACCGCCATCAGCTCCATGCGGTTGTTGGTGGTGCCCAGCTCGCCACCGAACAGCTCCTTTTCGGTGTCGCCCGCGCGCAGCAGCACGCCCCATCCGCCGGGGCCGGGGTTGCCCTTGCAGGCGCCATCTGTGTATATCACTACCTGATTCAAACCGTATTCCTGTCTTTGTCGTGTTGCTTGAACGATGCCGGGCGCTTGCGGGCCACGGGCTGCGCTGCGGGTGCGGCCGGCGCCGTTGCCGTGTGGGCCCGGTTGGCAATGGGCACGGTGCCGGCGGACCGCTGGCGCTGCGTGCGCCAGGCGGGCTCCAGCAGCCGCATGCCGTGCACCCGCTTGACGGCCACCACGAAGTAAGCCGCCCCGAAGATGGGCCACCACTTCTCCCCCCAGGGGTCCATGAAGCCGAAGCGGTCCAGCCACTGGGTGCTGCGCACTGCAGGACGATAACAGCCAAACTGGGCCGACTCGACCTCGAAGCTGAGCAACCGCAGCCAGTCGCGCAGGCGGCGGTAGCCGATGAACTCGCCCACATCGGGCAGGTACAGGTGGCCCTTGCCCAGGCGCTGGTACAGCCGCGCCCGCCGCTGGCGCAGGCCCCACAGGCTGGCGGGGTTCAGGCCGCTGATGACCACCCGCCCCTCGGGCATCAGCACCCGCTCCACCTCGCGCAGCGTGGCGTGGGGGTCGATGCTCAGCTCCAGGGTGTGGGGCAGCACCAGCAGGTCGAGGCTGTTTTCTGCAAACGGCAGGGCCACGGACTCTGTCAGCAGGTCGATGGCGCGGCGCTCGGGCGGCACAGACCCTCCCGCAGACACCGCATCAGCATCAGCGGCGCCGGCCCATGGGCCCGACATGGCGCCTGCCGCAAAACCTTCCTGCCCCAGCGCCAGCCACTGGTGCGGCATGCGGTTGGCGCGCAGGCCGTCCAGCAGCGGCATGCCGAGCTGCAGGCTGTGGTAGCCGAAGATATCGGCCACCGCGTCATCGAAGCGCGCCTGCTCCCACGCCAGCAGGTACCGGCCCGGCGGGGAGTCGAACCACCGGTGCAAACCTATAATTTGATCGCTCATGAACTTGCTGCCGCTGCCCGCCTTTACCGACAACTACATCTGGATGCTGCACGACGGGCACCAGGCCATCGTCGTCGACCCCGGGGATTGCGCGCCTGTGTTGCAGGCCCTGAAGCGCCTGGGCGTGCAGTTGCAGGCCATTCTAGTCACGCACCACCATGCCGATCATGTCGGCGGGGTCGATGCGCTGCGCGAGGCCACCGGCGCCGTGGTCTACGGCCCGGCCCGCGAGCGCATCCCCGAGCCGCTGGTGCGGCTGGCGCAGGGCGACACCGTGGATGCGCTGGGCCTGCACTTTGCGGTGATCGATGTGCCCGGCCACACGGCGGGCCACATCGCCTACTACTGCGCGGCGTTCGATGGGGCGCCGCTGCTGTTTTGCGGCGACACCTTGTTTTCGGGCGGATGCGGACGGCTGTTCGAGGGCACGCCGGCCCAGATGCTCGGCTCGCTCGACCAGCTCGCGGCGTTGCCCGGCGATACCCGCGTATGCTGCGCGCACGAATACACACTGTCCAACCTGAAATTTGCGCGCGCCGTGGAACCCGGCAACGCAGCATTGCTCCACTACACCACCCAGTGCGAAGCGCTGCGTGCCGGCCACCAGCCCACGCTGCCCTCGAACATGGCGCTGGAGCGAGACATCAACCCCTTCCTGCGCACACGGCAGCCTGGCGTGGCCCACGCGGCCCAGGCTTTCGATGCGCAGGTCCACCAAGACGACGCCGTAGCGGTACTGGCCGCGCTGCGCCAATGGAAGAACGAGTTCCGATGAAAATTTTGCACATTGCCTGCCTGGCAGCAGCCGTATGGCTCACCGGCTGCGCCACCACGGGCACCACGCAAGACCCCAACGCCACCACCGACGCCAAGGCCACCACCACCGCCAGCACCCCGTCGGCCCGCGTCCCCCACACCCCCGTCATCCCCAACGGCCCGCTGCGCCCCATTACAGCAGCCCAGGCCGCCAGCGGCGAGGTCGCATCGCTCTCGGCCCCCGCCGACCTGTGGGACCGCATCCGCCGCGGCTTTGCGATGCCCGACCTGCAGCACGAACTGGTGCAGGACCGCGAGCAGTGGTACGCCACCCGGCCCGACTACATGCAGCGCATGACGGAGCGCTCGAGCAAGTACCTTTTCCACATCGTCGAAGAGCTGGAGCGCCGCGGCATGCCGACCGAACTGGCCCTGCTGCCGTACATCGAAAGCGCCTTCAACCCCCAGGCGGTGTCCAGCGCCAAGGCGGCCGGCATGTGGCAGTTCATGCCCGCCACCGGCAACTATTTCGACCTCAAGCAGAACGCATTCCGTGACGACCGCCGCGACGTGCTGGCCTCGACCCGCGCCGCGCTCGACTACCTGCAAAAGCTGTACGGCATGTTCGGCGACTGGCACCTGGCCCTGGCTGCCTACAACTGGGGCGAAGGCAGCGTGGGCCGCGCCATCGCGCGCAACCAGAAGCTAGGCCTGGGCACCAGCTATACCGACCTCAACATGCCGGCCGAGACCCGCATGTACGTGCCCAAGCTGCAGGCCGTGAAAAACATCGTGGCCCACCCCGAAGCCTTCCGCACCGAGCTGCCGCTCATCGAGAACCACCCGTACTTCCAGACCGTGGACATCACCCACGACATGGATGTCGCGCTCGTGGCGCAGCTGGCCGGCATCCGCGAAGAAGACTTCCGCGCGCTCAACCCCTCGTTCCACCGCCCGGTGATCCTTGCCGCGGGCACGCCGCAGATCCTGCTGCCCTGGGACAACGCCAAGGTCTTCCAACGCAACCTCGAAGCGCGCCGCGAAGGCCAGTACGCCAGCTGGACCGTCTGGTCCGTACCGTCCAACATGACGGTGGCCGAGGCCGCCCAGCGTGCGGGCATGAGCGAAAACGACCTGCGCAGCCTGAACAGCATCCCGCCCCGCATGCTGATCAAGGCAGGCTCGGCGCTGATGGTGCCGCGCTCGGCGGCCATCCGCCAGGACGTGTCCTCCCACCTGGCCGACAACGGACAGCTGGCCTTTGCCCCTGAAGTGGTCACCCGCAAGACCACCGTGCGCGCCGGCAAGGGCGAAACGGTGGCCAGCATCGCACGCCGCTACAAGCTGGCGGCGTCCAGCGTGGCCGACTGGAACGACGTGCGCGCAAATGCGGCCTTCAAGCTCGGGCAGCAGGTCGTGGTGTATCTGCCCGTGCGGCAGGCGCAGGCCAGCGCACGCAGCAGCGGCAGCACGCGCGCTTCAGCGCACAGCAGTGGCGGCGGCAAGCGGTCGGTGTCGGCACCCTCGCGCAAGGGCGGCACGCCCTCGAAGGTCAAGCGCCGCTGAGCGGCATCGCCGCAGGGTCACCGGCGCAGGCAGCGGTTCACGCGCTGAAGGCGGCGCTGCGGAAAGCCACGGCAGCGCCGCCGCCGTGCTGCGCTGTGCCCCCCGTATGGAACCGCGCTCAGAAGCGCAGGTTGTGCATGCCCAGCAGCCCCAGGATGCCCATGATGATGAGGTACAGCGCCACGATGGTGCTGAGCAGGCGGGGCATCACCAGAATCAGAATGCCGGCGATCAGGGAAACCAGGGGACCGATGCTGAGGCTGAACGTCATGGCGCAATCCTTGAGGAATAAGAGCGAAAGAAGGGTGGGATGACACCGGTGCGGCGCTATGGGTTGCAGCACCGGAGAGCCCAGGACTGTAGTGCATCCGTTCGCTGATTTTTCCGTCGCAGGACGCGGTGCCAGGCGGCTGTAGGCATGGCCCGCCAGATGGTTTTGCGGCCCGCCTGGGCACGCCGTCTACACGTTGAATTTCTGGCGCGCCTTGCGCACGAAATCGTTGGTGTAGGTGCGTGACAGGTCGACCTTGAAATCCGCCATTTCGGGGTGGACGCGCGACAGCACGCGCAAGGCCGTGGCCGCCCCGTCGTCCGCCATGAGGCCGTTGGTGGAATAGGTTTCGCGCACCCGGCTGAAGGCCGCCAGATACAGCCCCCGGTCTCCCATGAGGTAGCCCTGCGGCACCGCCCGCACCAGGTCGGCCGGGCCCGCCGTCTGCAGCCACTTGAGCGCGTGCACGATGCCGTTGGCCAGGGCCTGCGCCTGGGGCGCATTCTTCTGGAGGAAGGCCTGCGGCGCATACAGGCAGCTGGCGGGCATGTTGCCGCCCAGCATCTCCTGCGCGGCCTTGAGCGAGCGCAGGTCGCCCGCGATGCGGGTGTCGGCCTTTTGCTCCAGCAAGGTCATGATCGGGTCGGCATGGCACAGGGCGTGCACCTGCCCGGAGCGCAGGGCATTGAGCGCCGCCGTGCCGGACCCCACGGCCACGAAAGACACGTCCTTGGGCGTGAGCCCCGCGCGGCCCAGCAGCAGGCTGGCGGCCAGGTGCGTGGACGAGCCCACGGACGACACGCCGATGCGCCGCCCCTGCAGGTCTCCCAGGTCCTTGAAAGCCGGCATCGACCGCTGCGACACGCCCAGGGCCAGTTGCGGTGCGCGCCCCTGCACCACGATCGAGCGGTAGGCCTGGCCCCGCGCCTGCTGGCGCAGCGTGTGCTCGAACGCACCAGCGCAGACATCGGCTGCACCGTCCTGCACCGCCTGCACCGCCAGCGCACCGGCGGAAAAGTCCCGCACAGCCACGTCCAGGCCTTCCGCCCGGAAGTAGCCCAGCTGATCTGCCAGCGCCAAGGGCAGGTGGTACAGCACGCCCTGCCCGCCCACGGCGATGGTCACGCGGCCCAGCGGCGTGGCCTCTGCCTGCGCACGCACGGCCGCAGGTGCGAACACCGTGGCCGCCGAAACAGCGGACAGTGCACCAAAGGCGCGGCGGGTGAGCAAAGGACGGTTCATGGAATCAGCAAAAGGACGATTGTTGCACCGCAACAATCGTGCCGCAGAGTGGGCCATCCCGCATTAGGGGGATTCCCAGCGGGGTTTCTACGTAAGAACCTGCCCACCCCTGGGCCGCCTGCGGCGTCTTCCCCTCTCTCGCTGCGCGGGAGGGGACTGCACGCAGCGCCTCGCGGGGCTACCGATCCAGGCTACCGATACCCCACGAAGAGAATCGCGATGTTCACGATGAGGGCTGCAGCCCACACGGCGCTGCGCACGGTGGGCATGTCCGAGACATACATCAGGATGTAGAACACGCGCAGCATAACGTACAGGAAAGCCAGCATGTCGAGCAGCGTCTGCCCGGCACCCAGCAGGTGCGCGATGATCACCGCGCCGATGAAGAACGGCAGTGTCTCGAAGCTGTTGGCCTGCGCCGCGTTGGCACGGGCCCGCCAGTCGGTCTGGCGCGCCATCCAGGCGCGCGGGTCGTGGTTGTCGAAGCCGCCGTGCTTGCGCGGCTTGCCCCAGCTGCCGCTCTTGGCAAGCCATGAACAGGCCAGCGGCAGCAACGCCGCGATCAGCACGCACCAGTAGGCCACCGTAAACCGTGCGACATGCATGGTGGTATTCATCTTGTATGCCTTTTGGGCCGCTACCGCTTGGTACACAAGCGCCAGCAGCTATTAAATTGTGAGTATTCTACCGGTACGGCATGGGCCCGGCACAGCCGCTCTGCTCAGCGGCGGTCCGACAGCGCATGCGCGATGGTGCCCAGGTCCACATACTCCAGCTCGCTGCCCACGGGCACCCCGCGCGCAAGCCGCGTGACGTGCACGCCGCGGCCCTTGAGGGTCTCGCTGATCACATGCGCCGTGGCTTCGCCCTCGGCGTTGAAATTGGTGGCCAGGATCACCTCCTGCACACCCTCTTCGGCGGCGCGCTGCAGCAGCTTGTGCAGGCCGATCTCCTTGGGTCCCACGCCATCGAGCGGGCTGAGCCGGCCCATGAGCACAAAGTACAGCCCCTTGAACGCGCCCGTGCGCTCCATCGCGGCCTGGTCCGCGGGCGTCTCCACCACACAGAGCCGCGACGCATCGCGCGACGGGTCCAGGCAGGTACTGCAGACCTCCGCCTCGGTGAACGTATGGCAGCGCGCACAGTGGTGCACCGACCCCACGGCATGCTGCAGCGCCTGCGACAACACCTGCGCCCCCTCCCGGTCATGCTGCAGCAGATGGAAAGCCATGCGCTGCGCAGACTTGATCCCGACCCCCGGCAACCGGCGCAGCGCCTGGATCAAAACGTCGAGGGAATCGGTGGTGGACATGGGTTGGGATGAAAATCTGAAAAACTTGGGATGCTTGTGGCGCCAAGGACGGCTTTGACAGGCTCAGCCCGAACAGTCTGGGGTGCGGACGCTGGCTTTGACAAGCTCAGCCCGAACGGTTGTGCGGAGAAGACGCTTCACCCCACACAAGCCCGCCACCACAAACAAACAAACAACAAAAAAAGTCTCGCTAAAAAACCCGGTATTCACTCCCCGCCGTCACGGGCGTAGCGAGCGGGATGATCTGCCAGGCGGACGGCGCACAGGAACCGGAACGTACTTGAAGTACGTGAGGATTCCGAGCACCGCCCAACGACGCAGATCGCCCGCTCGGTAGCCAACCCTCACACACCCCGCCGTCACGGGCGTAGCGAGCGGGATGATCTGCCAGGCGGACGGAGCGCAGGAACCGGAACGCACTTGAAGTACGTGAGGATTCCGAGCACCGCCCAACGACGCAGATCGCCCGCTCGGTAGCCATCCTCAGAACGGGAACTTCATGCCGGGGGGGAGGCCTGGCATGCCCTGCGTCAGCTTGCCCATCTTCTCCTGCGAAGTCTCTTCCGCCTTGCGCACGGCCGCGTTGAACGCTGCCGCCACCAGGTCTTCCAGCATGTCCTTGTCTTCGGCCAGCAGGCTGGGGTCGATGGTGATGCGCTTGACGTCGTGCTTGCAGGTCATCAGCACCTTCACCAGGCCGGCGCCGGACTCGCCCTCGACTTCGATGAACGCCAGCTCGTCCTGGGCCTTCTTCAGGTTGTCCTGCATCGCCTGGGCTTGCTTCATCAGGCCGGCGAGTTGTCCTTTGTTGAACATGGTGTGTTTCCTTTGCTTTCTTTCTGGTTGATCGATACCCCTGAAGGGGCCTGAATTCGGTATCTGAATTGCGCAAACAACATTGTGCTTTGCAACGCCGCCAGCCTCAGAAACTGGCGCTCCAGAGGCCAGTGCACTCGTGGAACTGGCTCCGCCAGGCCACCGAGTGCTTCCCCCTCCCGCGCAGCGAGACAGTGGGAAGGCGCCGAAGGCGACTCAGGGGGCGCTTCATCCTCTACACCGGCTTGATGCTGCCCGGCACGATTTTCGCGCCGTAGTCGCGCACCAGCGACTGCACATAGGGGTCGTTGGCCACGATGTCCTCGGCGCGGCGCTGGCGCTCGGCCGCGGCAGCTGCATTGCGGCGGGCGGGGCTGTCGATGACCACGCCCACCTCCACGCTGATCTGGCTGGCGTGCCCGGCATTCTCCAGCGCGGCGCGCAGGCGCTCGCGGGCGGTGGCCTGGTTGAGCGACTCGCGCTCCACCCGCAGCAGCCAGTGGGCACCGTCGCGCGCCACCAGCTGGGACTGCAGGGCCAGTTCGCGCACCAGGGCACTGATGGCTTCTGCCGCCACCAGCTGCTGCACAGTGGTGTGCCACACGTCGCCCTCTTCGGTGGGTGTGTAGCGCGAGGACACGGGCACCGGGGCCGAATGCGGCGCAGGCTGCAGGCGCGCACAGGGTTCGGGCGCCACGCGCACCGGAATTGCTACGAATTCAGGAGCGCCTTGCGCTGATTCAGCTTGCGGCGGACGGGCCTGGCGATCAAAACTTTGGGCATCGCGCACGGGCAAGGCCATGGCCGTGCCGGAGGCTGCGGGCGCCACCGCGACTGCTGCGCCGCCCGCCTCTTCGTCGGAGCCTGGCCAGGGTGGCGGCTCGGACGACGCATCGTCATCCGCCATCGCGGCAGCAGGCGCAGGCGCTGGCGGCACAACGCAAGGAGAAGGCGCGGCGACCACGGCGGCCGCAGCGGGAGGCTGCGCGGCCGATGGCTGGGGCGCGACGGCGGCGGTTTCTGGTGCCGCAGCAGGCACGGGCCGCACCACGGCCGGTGTGGCCTGCATCGCCGAAGCGGGTGCGCCCGCGGCGTGCGGTGCCGGCCCCGCAGAGGCCTGCGCCGGTGCGGGTTCAGCCCGCGTCAGAGTTTTTTTTTCAGCCGATTCGCCGCTGGGCTTGAAGGCCAGGAGGCGCAGCAGCACCATGGTCAACGCGGCGTATTCGTCCGGCGCCAGGCCCAGCTCGCCGCGCCCGTGCAGGCACAGGCTGTACAGCAGCTGGGTTTCGTCGGCGGGCATCAGGCTGGCCAAGCGGGCAGTCTCCACGGCTTCAGGGTCATTGGCGTCCACGGCAGCGGCCATCTGCGGCACGGCCTGGAACACCGCCATGCGCTGCAGCACGGCGCTCATCTCTTCCAGGGTAGACGCGGCCGACAGGCCATTGAGGCGCAGCGTATCGGAGGTCTCCACCACTGCCCGGCCGTCGGAGTGCGCCAGCGCGTCGATGAGGCGGAACACGTACGAGCGGTCCACCGCGCCCAGCATCTGGCGCACGCCGGCCTCCTGCAACTGGCCGCTGCCGAAGGCGATGGCCTGGTCGGTGAGCGACAGCGCATCGCGCATGGAGCCACGCGCCGCACGCGCCAGCAGGCGCAGGGACTGCGGCTCGGCCGGCACGTTCTCTTGCGCCAGCACGCGGGTCAGGTGGTCCAGCACGGTCTCGGGCGCCATGGGCCGCAGGTTGAACTGCAGGCAGCGCGACAGCACGGTGACCGGCACCTTCTGCGGGTCGGTCGTGGCCAGCACGAACTTGAGGTATTCGGGCGGCTCTTCCAGCGTCTTGAGCATGGCGTTAAACGCCGTGTTCGTGAGCATGTGCACTTCGTCGATCATGAAGACCTTGAAGCGCCCCGCCACCGGCTTGTACACGGCCTGCTCCAGCAGGCTTTGCACCTCGTCCACGCCGCGGTTGGAGGCGGCGTCGAGCTCGGTGTAATCCACGAAGCGGCCGCTGTCGATGTCGGTGCACGCCTGGCACACGCCGCAGGGCGTGGCGGTGATGCCGCCATGGCCATCCGTGCCCTGACAGTTGAGCGACTTGGCCAGGATGCGCGACACGGTGGTCTTGCCCACGCCCCGCGTGCCGGTGAACAGGTACGCATGGTGCAGCCGCTGCTGCGTGAGGGCGTTGGTCAACGCCTGCACCACGTGCTCCTGCCCCACCATTTCCGTGAAATTGCGGGGACGGTACTTGCGGGCGAGCACGAGATAGGACATTCGGTCGATTCTACGGGTTGAGCCGGCGGCTTTGCCGGTCCGGGGGGCGATCGGATACCGGGCCGTTCAGGATTGCGGCGGCCCCCCACCGGCCTAGAGTGCAGTGGCCCGCCTCCGGCCGCGCAGCGAAGCCTTGCGGCAGCCAAGGCCATGCACCGTGGACGGAAAGAGGCCGCCGCATCCAGCGTACAATCGTGGGTGACGGGCCTCCCCGCATGGTGAAGCGGCCAACCGGGTCAGGTGGGGAACCAAGCAGCCCTAACTGTGGAGTCAGTGCCGGGGGTAAGGCTCGTCAACTTCTTTTTTATCTTTGCGTGTGCTGCCATCTCGTGCTGCAGCCCATGCGCAAGGATCGCCAGTGCGCAGTACATGCCGCTCTGGCCGCACCCCCATCCACACCACCGCGCCCTCCATGGCTTGCGTATGCCGCTGGCGCCCCGCTGCCCGCTGCGCATAGCGGTGTCAGTGATTTCCCACGCCGTCTTGAGGCATTCGATGCTGAACCTGCACAGGCGATGACAGCACACTTTGTTGCATCGTTTCAGCCTTTCTTCTCATGGGTGCCGCCATGCCAAACCGCAACACAGCGCAGGTGTCTTCCACTCGCCGCCCGTTGGCGACAAAGCTGTTTCTGTTCCGCCCCACCCGTGCGCCCGCGCATGCCACGACGGGCAGTCCCCATACACCCGCCCAAGCGCCCACCCCCGCGCCCCGAAGGCATGCCTCTCGCAAGGTGGCCGCCTGGGTCACCCCATGCCTGTCGGCCGCGCTGGCGCTGCCGGCGCTGGCCGTGGAGTCCTCAGGGTTCGGCGATGACACCATGGCGTCGCTGCAAGAGCAGACGCGCTCGGCCACCGCGGCGCCAGCGTATGAGGTCAACACCCTGGTCCTGCCCAATCTGGGTGATACCTCCTTCGGCAGCAACAACCCGTCGCAGCGCCCCGGCAGCGCCAGCGGCTTTGCCAACGCCACGCAGCACATCGACGTCACGCGCTGGCTCACGCCGGATGCGCCGCGCAGCGTGGGCTTCTCGCTGGGCCTCACATCGGCCGCGCCGTCGGCCCATTCGCTCGCCAATGCCGGCAACAGCCTCAACGGCGCGCCTGCCGCGCCCTCCAGCCTGGACCTGGGCGTGCGGTGGCGGTCGCGCCTGGCCAGCGGCCGTCACCTGGATGTGTCGGCCTGGGCACAGACGCCGCAACTGGCGCAGTCGCCCGATGCCATGGGCCTGATCTGGCAACAGCAGCAGCCGGTGTACGGCACGCGGGTAGAGATGCAGTGGGCTTCGTCGCGCACCCGCGGCCTGGTGCCAGAATTCGGCGCCATCGGGGTGCAGCTGCAGGGCGGCTCCCGCCTGGTGCTGCGGGCACGCAAGGGCGGGCCCATGCTGTACTACAGAGCTAAATTCTGACCCCCTGAAGCTCTGACTCCCCCTGAGACGCTGCGCGTCTTCCCCTGAGGGGGACGCCTCCGGTGGACCGGCGGAGCCGGATCCACGGTGGCGCGGGCGTTGGTGGAGCGCCAGTTGCGGACGGCAGTAATCTTTTTCTATGCGCCTTGCGCCAGCCAGCGCAGGGCGCCTTCGGCGGCCACGCGGCCGCTGGCCATGCTGGCGGTGAGCAGGTAGCCGCCAGTGGGGGCCTCCCAGTCGAGCATTTCGCCAGCGCAGAAGACGCCGGGCACGGCCGTGGCCATGAGGTGGGGGTCGAGCGCTTCGAAGTCCACGCCGCCGGCGGTGCTGATGGCTTCGTCCAGCGGGCGCGTGGCGACCACGGTGATGGGCAGGGCCTTGATGGCGTGGGCCAGGGCCACGGCGTCGCTCACGCCGTCCTTGCCCAGGTGTTCGTACAAGATGCCCGCCTTGATGCCGTCCAGCCCCAGGCGGCTCTTGAGGTGGCTGGACAGCGACCGCGATCCGCGCGGGTGGCGCACTTCGACCAGCACGCGTTCGGGGCTGTGGTCGGGCAGCAGGTCCAGGTGGAAGGTGGCGTGCCCCTGGGCCTGCACTTCGTCGCGCAGCAGGTGCGACACCGCATAGACCAGGCTGCCCTCCACGCCCGTGGCGGTGGCGACGAACTCGCCGCGGCGGCTGAATGTGCGGCCCTGGCTGTCGGTGAAGTTCAGCTGCACGGTCTTGAAGGGCTGGCCCGCAAAGCGTTCGGCAAAGTGCGGCGTCCACCCCACCACCGGGGCGGGCGTGCGGCCCAGCAGCTCCTGCAGGAATTCGCGGCGGGTCTCGCCGGTGGGCGCGGCCGAGCGCATGACGTCGAAGCCGCAGTTGGACGGCCGCAGCGCCTCGACGGCCACGCCGCGCTCGGCGAGCAAGGGCACCCAGGCGCCGTCGGACCCCAGGCGCGCCCAGCTGCCGCCGCCCAGGGCCAGCACCACGGCACGCGCGCGCACCGTCGATTCAGCAGGCTCACCGCCCGCCGATGGGGCAGCAAAACGCAGCGCGCCATCGCCTTTCCAGCCCAGCCAGCGGTGGCGCATGTGGAACTGCACGCCCTGCCCCCGCAGGCGCTGCAGCCAGGCCCGCAGCAGCGGGGCGGCCTTCATGTCGGCCGGGAACACGCGGCCCGACGTGCCGACGAAAGTCTCCACCCCCAGGCTTTGTGCCCAGGCGCGCAGCGCGGGGCCGTCGAAGCCCTGCAGCAGCGGCGCGACCTGGGGCTGGCGCGCCCCATAGCGTGTGACGAAGGCGTCGTGCGGCTCTGAATGCGTGAGGTTGAGCCCGCCCTTGCCCGCCAGCAGGAACTTGCGGCCCACGGAGGGCATGGCGTCGAACAGATGCACGCCGACGCCGCCCTGCGCCAGCACCTCGGCGGCCATCAGCCCGGCGGGGCCGCCGCCGATCACGGCGACGTCGCAGTGCAGGTCGGCCACCGGGTCGGGCGAAGAAGGCGTGGTTGTTGTCATGAAGGAAACCTTGTGAAGGGGAGCGTGTGGCGGTAGCGGGTAGCGGCGTGCCAGGTTCAGAACAGTGAACGCTGCGGCGAATCGGGGTTGATGCCCGCAGGCGTAGCGGGCGTGGATGTGGGCGCGGACGCTGCGGGCGGCGCAGCGGGGGCCGGAGTATGCCTGATGCCCTCGCTGCTTCCCGCAGGGGAGGCGGGATGGGCGGGGCCAGCGGGGGTTGACGACGCCAACAATGGTGCTGGTGCTGGTGCTGGTGCTGGTGCTGGTGCTGACGCTGGCGCTGCTGCCTGGGCCAGCCGGGCGGCTGGTGGTGCCTCCACGGCAGGCGCGGCAAACCTCGCAACCTCGGCATGGCCCTCCTGCACCCTCACCATCCGCCCGTCGCCGGTGAGGAATGCGGCGCGCACGGGCTCGCCCGGCGTCTGGCGCTGCACCGCGTCGCGGTAGCGGCGCAGCTGGGCCATCAATGCGGGCTGACGCTCGGGCTCGGCGGCGCTTTTGTAGTCGAGCACCCACCAGCCGGCACGCTCGGCCGGTTGCGTGCAGTGCACCAGGCGGTCCAGGCGCAGGCTCTGGCCGCCATGGCGCAGCGGGGCCTCGTTGATGGCGGTGTCGACGGCCTCAGGGTCCCACGCCCAGGCGCCCTCGCCCGCCAGAATGCGCTGGGCGGTCTGCGCGGCCACCCGGGCTGCGGCGGGGGCGATGTCGAAGTCCTGCGCCAGGCGGGCCACGCGCACGGCGGGCCAGCCGTGGGCACGCAGGTCGGCCAGCGGTGCACCGGCCACGCCCGCCTGCTCCATCAGCTGGTGCATGGCCTCGCCCAGGCGCGATGCGGGGGTGGACGGTGTCGCCACGCCGTGCTCCAGGTCCACCGCACTGTTGGTGGGTGCATCTGCAGCAGCCACTGCGGGGATGGCGGGGGGCATGCGCAGGTGCTCGGGCACGGACGGCAGTTCGGCCAGCATGAAGCGCGCGGGCGATGCGGCGCCCGTTGCACGCTCTCCAGCGCCCTCCAGGCCTTCGTGCGCACCGCCCGGAGGCACGCCGCCCGGGGCCATGTCCACATCCTCCATCAGCGGCGTGAGGCGGTTCCACCAGCTGCCCGGGGCCGACGCGCTGGGCTGCACCGACGAGATCGCCAGGCAGTGCTTGGCACGTGTCATGGCCACGTAGAGCATGTTCAGCTCTTCACGCTGGCGGGCCTGCTGCTCGGTGGCGAGCACGTCCACCGCGCTGGGCGGCGGGCTCGATTCGCTGGCCAGAAAGACGAAGCCCGTGGGCGCCGTCTGCTCGCCCGGCCAGTCCACCAGCACGCCCATGGTCTCGGCCTTTTGCGAGCGCGTGTCGGTGTCCAGCAGCAGCACGCAGCGCGCCTCCAGCCCCTTGGCGCCGTGCACGGTCAGCAGGCGGATCGCCTGGGCATCGGCACGGCCCGGCGCGCGCACGCCGCCGCGCTTCATGGCCCGCACAAACGCATAGGGCGTGAGGTAGCGCCCGCCATCGTGCTGCAGCGCGGCCGACAGCAGCGCGCGCAGGTTGGCCTGCACCGCCAGGCGCTGGGTGGCAGGCGCTGCGGCGGCAAAGCGGGCCAGCACGTCACCGTGCTGGTAGATGGCGTGCAGCGCGTCGTGCGGCGGCAGGCTGTCCACCCAGGCTTTGTATTGCATCAAAACAGGCCCTACCGCTTGATGGTCGGGCGCCAGCAGCTCTGTTTTTTGTAGCAAATCGAACCAACTGGTGGCCGCATGCTCCGGCTGGCGGCGCAGCAGGGCCAGCGCCACCAGGGCGTCGTCAGGCAGGCTGAACAGCGGCGATCGCAGCGCCCGCGCGAGCGACAGGTCGTGCCCGGTGGACACCAGCGCGTCCAGCAGCGCCACGATGTCCTGCACTTCGGGCGCGTCGAACAGGTCGGCTTTTTCGGGCTGCACGCACGGCAGGTGCAGCGCACGCAGGGCGTCCTGCATGGCGGCCAGGCGGTCGCGCTTGCGGGCCAGCACCAGCACTTCGTTCGGCGGTGTTCCCTGCGCGATCTGGGCGGCCACCCAGGCGGCGGCCTGGGTGCATTCGCGCATGCGCTGGGTTTCTTCGGCTTCGTGGCGCGGCTCGGTCAGGCTGTCGCGCCAGGCCATGGGGTCGGTGCCGGGGCCATCGTCGGCATCCGCGGGCAGGATGGCCGGCAGGCGCAGCAAGGTGCCCGCGTCGGTCGACTCGGTGGTGTGGTCACGAAAGCCCGTGGTCTCGTGCTGCGCCTGCGCCGTGCCCATCACGTGGTTGACGGCGGCGATCACGCACGTGGCGTTGCGGCGCGTGTGGTCGCAGCTGAGCAGGTCGCCCGCCAGGCCGTTGCGCACAAAGGCCTGCGCCGCGATGAACACCTGCGGCTCGGCGCGGCGAAAGCGGTAGATGCTCTGCTTGGGGTCGCCCACGATGAACACGCTGGGCGCCGTGGCGCCGCCGCCCGAGCCCGCGTAGCCCGACAGCCACGCGTGCAGCGCCTGCCACTGCAGCGGGTTGGTGTCCTGGAACTCATCGACCAGCAGGTGGCGCACGCGCGCGTCCAGCCGCTCCTGCACCCAGCCTGACAGGATGGGGTCGGACAGCATGACCAGCGCAGTGCGCTCCACATCGTTCATGTCCACCCAGCCGTGCTGGTTCTTCACCGCGGCGAACTCCGCGATCAGCCGCCGCGCCAGGCGCGCCATGCGCTGCTGGTGCTGCCAGGCGGCGTGCTGGCGCCGCGCGACCAGCAGGCGCTGCAGCTCGGGCTCTGCCTCCTGCGCGGCCGGGAACTTCTCCAGGTTCTTGGACAGCCGGTCTTCCTTGGCCACGAACATCGCGCGGCGCAGCTGATCGAGCCGCTGGTTCAGGTCAGCACACGCCAGCGCGTCGATGATGGCGTCGGCTGCCTTTTGCGGGGTCTTGTTGGCTTCGGCCCCCAGCGCCTTGGCGCGGGCCAGCCAGCGCTGGTGGCAGGCATCGCCCTGCAGCGCATCGGCCGGGTCGGCGCAGCCTGCGAGGTCTGGGTACGCGGCCTGGAACGGCGGCACCGAGGCATCCACCACGCCCACCGCATCGGCCAGGTCGAACTCCACCCGCTTGGACAGCGCGGCCGCCAGGGCCTTGTGCGTTTGCGAGCGGCCGTGCTGCGCCACCACGGCTTCGTAGTCGGCCCGCAGGCCGGGGCTGTCGGCCACGGCCTGCAGGAAGGGGCTCCAGACCTCGCGCACGGCTTCGGCGTCGTCCTCCAGCAGCTCGAAGTGGGCAGGCAGCCCCTGCGACTGCAGCAGCGCCAGCGGCGCCGTGCCCAGCAGCGCCGCGAACCAGCTGTGGAAGGTGCGGATCTGCACCGGCCGCCCGCTGGCCAGCATCTGGCGGTATAGATCTTGTAGCGCCTCGCGCTTTTCCAGTGCGCCTTCCGGGCTGATTCCGCGTGCGATCAGCTCGCGGGTCAGGTCGGGCAGCGGGACATGGGCAAAGGCTTCGAGCCACTCCTGCAGCCGCTGGCGCATCTCGCCCGCGGCCTTCTTGGTGAAGGTGATGGCCAGGATCTCGTGCGGCGCGCAGCCGTCGAGCAGCGCCCGCAGCATGCGGGACACCAGCATCCAGGTCTTGCCCGCGCCCGCGCAGGCCTCCACCGCCACGCTGCGCTGCGGGTCGCAGGCGATGGCGTAAAACGCCTCGCGCGAGACGGGCCGGCCGTTGTGTTCGTAGGCGGCTTGTTCAGTCATTTCCGGAATCCACTTTTCCTGCCGCAATACCAGCCGCCACGTTGCCCCTGACCTGCGATACCGACGCGCCCCCAGCGCGAGATGCCGCGCAAGGGCCGCCCCGCCGCGCTGGCATCGTCCCCCCTCCCGGCGCAGCCGAGAGAGGGGGGAAGGCGCGCAGCGCCTCAGGGGGGTGCCTTCTCGTCATTTCCAGAAATCCTTGCGGCACAGCCCGCGCGCCGCACAGTATTCGCACACCATGCCCTCACCGAGCGCGGGCAAAGGGTCACCCGCGGCGATGCGCTCGAAGTCGTGCTGTATGCCCTCGACGAGCAGGTCGCGCAGGTGCACCACGTCCTCCTGCTCGTGCATCTGCGTCTCGCCGCGCTCGCCCACGTTCACATAGGCGGCGCGCAGCGTGTCGTGGCTGAGCAGCGCGGCGTAGAACGCGAGCTGGGTGTCCTCGGCGCCAGACTGGATGCGCTTTCGCGTCACGGTGTCGTTCTCGGTCTTGTAGTCGATGACCAGCGTGGCAGGCTCGCCCTGCGCAGCCACCGCAGGGACGGTGTCGACGGCATCGACGGCATCCACGCGGTCGAGCGTGCCGACGAGCTCCAGGCTGCCCAGCGGCTGCGTGGTGCGCAGCTCGGCCTGGCGAAAGCGGGCACCGGTCTGCTCGTGCTGGGCCAGCCAGCGCAGGTAGCCGTCGCGCACCTGCGGCCAGCCAGCTGCAAAGGGCAGGAAGTCGCCCTCGCCCAGGCGCTGCTCGCGGGTCACTGCCTGGGCCGCCGCGTCCATGCGCGCCACCCGCTCGGGCGGGCTCTGCACCGGGTGGGCCAGCAGGGCTTCGTGAAAGTGCTGCAGCACCGCATGCAGCCAGTTGCCGAAGTCGCGCTTGTCCACGTCGGCGGCCAGTTCATCGGCCTCCTGCAAGCCCAGTTGGCGCAGAGCGAAAAATCGGTACGGGCAGTGCCGCAGGTCTGAATACGCGGTCGACGAGAGGCGCTGCACGGGCAGCCGGTCGCCCTGCGGCTGGGGCCGCTCGGTGGGGGCGGCGTCCACGGTGCGCTGCGTGCGGCTGTCTGCGCCGCCCTGCGCCGCGCCGTCCAGGTGCAGCGCCAGCACCAGCGGGCTGGCCAGCAGGGGCTCGCCACCCTCGTCGCCGGTGCGCCACAGCACGTCCACGGCGGGGGTCTGCAGCGCGTGTTGCCAGGCGGCGCGCTGGGCCATCTCTGCCGATGCCCGCGTGGGCAGGCCCCAGGCTTCGCGTTGCGCCTGCGTCCATTCGCCGGCCGGCTCGGGTGCGGCCTGCAGGCGCTTTTCATCGCAACCGGGCAGCACCAGCGCCGCAAACGGGCGCGCCAGCAGCTGGGGCATGGGCAGCACCACCACCGGCGCATCGCCCATCTGCGCGGGCACGTAGCGGTCGGCCTCCAGCACCTCGTTGGCCCAGCGCGTGAACTCGGCCAGCGTCATGCGGCGGCCCGCGCCGTCGCCCCAGCCGTCGAGCTCCGCCTCCTGCCCGGCCTGCAGGCGCAGGGCCGACAGCACGCGCGCGCCGGCGGCGTCTTCTTCGAGCACCGTCCATTGCCCGGTGTCGACCAGCAGCGTGCGCAGGGCCTGCAGCCACTGGGGCAAGGCACGCGCCGCCCGCAGGCTGTCACGCCAGTCCTGCACCTGCGCCACCACCAGCGCCACGTCGGGCACGCTCGCCCAGTCGTGCCGGGCCACGTGGCCCCACGATGCCATGGCGGATTTGCGCAGTGCGCGCTCCAGGCGGGCCAGCAGCGCGGCATCGGCACGGGGCACGTGCTTGAGCCAGTCCAGCACGGCGTCCGTGGTGGCGTCCCAGGCGCAGGCGGTGAGCGCGGCCATCAGGCGCGCGGCAGCCCGCGTGGTCGACAGGGTCCAGCCGTTTTCATCGCGCACCGCCACACCGGCGCTGGCCAGGTGGGCGCCGATGCGGCGGGTGAGCGCGCGGTCGTTGGCGGCCAGCGCCACCGGAATGCGCCCTGCAGCCAGGTGGGCCAGCACACAGGCGGCTGCGCGCTGCGCCTCGTCTTCGGCGTCCTGCGCCGCATGCAGGGCCACGCGGCCGTGGCCGGCCGCGGGCTTGTCGGGCGATCCGGTCCACAGTGCCAGGGACGACGCCTTGCCGCCCCAATGCGCCTGCAGCGCCTGGGCCAGCGCATCGGGCTGAAAGCCGGGCAGCAGCACCAGCGCATCGATGGACCTGGCGACGCCGGGCTCGAACAGCACGTCGGTGGCGTGGCGCGATGCCAGTACCCATTCGAGCGCAATGCGCGCCACCACGGCCTCGAACCGCAGGGCCGAGCCTTCGTCCGCGGGCGGGAGCAGTGCGCGCGCCTGCTCGCCCCAGGCCTCGCGCTGCGACGGCGGCACGGCAGCCACTGCCGGTGCCAGCTGGGCCGCCGCCTCCTGCAGGGGCGTGGCCAGCACATCACGCTGCGCCGACAAACCGGCCTTGTCGAGCAACAGGCGGGCAGTGAGCGTATCGCGCGCCACGTCCCCCGCCAGGTCGTCCCCTTGCGGCACGAAAGCCGCCAGTTGGCGCGCCCAGTTGCGCGTGGTCTCGAAACGGGGCGCAAAGCCATCCGGGTGCGCCATGCCCCAATACCTGTGTGCCCAGGGCATCAGCTGCGCATACGGCACCAGCACCACCGTGCGCGCCGGGTGGGCGGCGCACTGCTCGATGTGCAGGGCGACCTGGGCCAGAACACGCCGCCACAAGAGGGTGCACTGATCGGTTTTCGCTATGACTGTCATAGCGTCACAGGGCCCGGCCATACCGGTGTACGTGGGATTGGTTTCTGTCACAATGCCCAGACTTTATACGTACCCCGGTCGCAACCCGCCCAGACACAAGGAATACGCCATGGCCAGCGAACTCATCAAACATCTCTCCGACGCAAGCTTCGAAGCCGACGTGCTGAAGGCCGGCACCCCGGTGCTGGTGGACTACTGGGCCGAATGGTGCGGCCCCTGCAAGATGATCGCCCCCATCCTGGACGAAGTGGCCGGCACCTACCAGGGCAAGCTGCAGATCTCCAAGATGAACGTGGACGAGAACCGCGAGATCCCCGCCAAGTACGGCATCCGCGGCATCCCCACGCTGATGCTCTTCAAGGACGGCCAGCTGGCCGCCACCAAGGTCGGCGCCATGAGCAAGGCCCAGCTGACCGCCTTCATCGATCAGCAACTGGCCTGATCCCCCATGCCTCGCAGATCTGGCAGTCTGGCGGGGCATTTTTCTTTGGGCTTGCGCACCTTGGGCTGCACTGGCGATCGATCAAATCGCCAGCCCCTGAATATCCCGATTTTTTTCCTGTCATAATTCTTTCCGATCACCGGCCTGCACGCATTGGCAGCCGGAACAAGATCCCCGGCATGCCAGGCCTGCAAACAGCAGCTTTCCCGGCACCTGCCCTCTCCCCCAAGATTCACACCAGCTCCGCCAAGGAGTCACTCCATGCACTTAAACGAACTCAAGGCACTGCACGTGTCTGAAGTCCTGAAGCAGGCCGAAGAACTCGAAATCGAAAATACCGGCCGGATGCGCAAGCAGGAGCTGATGTTTGCCATCATCAAGAAGCGCGCCAAAGCGGGCGAGCAGGTGTTTGCCGATGGCGTTCTGGAAATCCTGCCCGACGGCTTCGGCTTTCTGCGCAGCCCCGACACCAGCTTCACGGCCAGCACGGACGACATCTACATCTCGCCCAGCCAGGTGCGCCGCTTCAACCTGCACACCGGCGACATGATCGAAGGCGAAGTGCGCACGCCGAAGGACGGCGAGCGCTACTTTGCCCTGACCAAGCTCGACAAGGTCAACGACGGCCCGCCGGAGCAGAACAAGCACAAGGTGATGTTCGAAAACCTGACGCCCCTGTTCCCCAAGGAGCAGATGCGCCTGGAGCGCGACGTCAAGAGCGAAGAGAACATCACCGGCCGCATCATCGACATCATCGCGCCCATCGGCCGCGGCCAGCGCGCACTGATCGTCGCCCCGCCCAAGAGCGGCAAGACGGTGATGATGCAGCACATCGCCCACGCCATCACGGCCAACAACCCCGACGTGCACCTGATGGTGCTGCTGGTGGACGAGCGCCCTGAAGAAGTGACCGAAATGCAGCGCACGGTGAAGGGCGAGATCATCGCCTCCACCTTCGACGAGCCCGCCGCCCGCCACGTGCACGTGGCCGAGATGGTGATCGAGCGCGCCAAGCGCCTGGTCGAGCTCAAGAAGGACGTGGTCATCCTGCTCGACTCCATCACCCGCCTGGCCCGCGCCTACAACAACGTCGTGCCCTCGTCCGGCAAGGTGCTGTCCGGCGGTGTGGACGCCGCCGCGCTGCAGCGCCCCAAGCGCTTCTTCGGCGCCGCGCGCAAGGTCGAGGAAGGTGGCTCGCTTACCATCATCGCCACCGCACTGGTCGACACCGGCAGCCGCATGGACGAAGTGATCTTCGAAGAGTTCAAGGGCACCGGCAACTGCGAAATCCACCTGAACCGCCGCCTGTACGAAAAGCGCGTGTTCCCCGCCATCGAGCTCAACAAGAGCGGCACGCGCCGCGAAGAGCTGCTGCTGGCCCCCGAGATCCTGCAAAAGACCCGCATCCTGCGCCAGTTCATGTACAACATGGATGAGATCGAGTCGATGGAGCTCATGATCAAGAACATGAAGGCCACGAAGACCAACGTGGACTTCTTCGACATGATGAGAAGAGGCGGGTGACAACCCCCTGAGGCGCTGTCGCGCCTTCCCCCTTCTCTCGAATTGCTACGCAATTCGGGAAGGGGGACACCGCCAGCGCGGCGGGGCGTCCCTTGCGCGGCGGTTCGGGCCCAGGCCGCGCCAGTTTCAGCCGTCACGGGCCATCGCAAAAAGCCGTCCAAGCGCCTGTGCCATAATAGAGGGCTTTTTCTGCGGAAAGTACGCTGGATGTTCCACGGCGCAAAGGTTGCACCGGGTTCAGCACGGCTCCCGCACTTGACAAGGATTGATCATGAAAGAAGGCATTCACCCCAACTACCGCGAAGTCCTGTTCTCGGACCTGTCCAACGGTTTCAAGTTCGTGACGCGTTCGTGCGTGAACACGAAGGAAACCGAAACCTTCGAAGGCAAGGAATACCCGCTGTTCAAGCTGGATACCTCTTCTGAGTCGCACCCCTTCTACACCGGCACACAAAAGTCGGTGGACAACATGGGTGGCCGCGTCGAGCGCTTCCGCAACCGTTTCGGCAAGACCGCAGCGAAGTAATTCGCCTCCTGCGCGTTACCGCCACAAAAGGCAGCCCGGGCAACCGTGCTGCCTTTTTGCTTTGCAGCGGCTGGTCCGTGGTGGGCATCACCGCGCTGGCCGCGGGCCGGCGGGGACAAGAACGCAGGAGTTTTTGATCCCGACGCTGGCGGTCCCTGCATCCTGTATCGTTTTGGTGCGTTTTTGCGCTTATTCTCGACGGCTCCGCTTTTGCTGCCTTTCTGACGCGTGACTCCTCCCACCCCCGCCATCGTGACCCAAAGCGCCGTCCGCCCCCTGCCGCGGTGGGCGCTGCTGTTGCTGTGCATCGCCTATGTGGTGCCGGGCTTCGTGGGCCGTGATCCCTGGAAGAGTGCGGATGTCACCGCATTCGGCTACATGCTGGAGCTGGCGCAGCAGCGCACGCCGTGGCTGGCTCCCCTGCTGGGCGGCATGCCCCCCGAGACCGAGGGTCTGCTGCCCTACTGGCTGGGCGCCTGGGCCATCCAGATCACGCCAGCGTGGCTGCTGTCGCCCGAGATGGCGGTGCGCGTGCCCTTTGCCGCGTTGCTGGTGATCACCCTCATGGCCACTTGGTACGGCGTGTACTACCTGGCACGCAGCCCGGGCGCGCAGCCGGTGGCCTTTGCGTTTGGCGGCGAGGCCAACCCGCCCGACTATGCCCGCGCGATCGCCGACGGCGCGCTGCTCGCCCTGATCGCCTGCCTGGGGTTGGCCCAGCTGTCGCACGAGGTGACCAGCTACCTGGTGCAGCTCAGCTGCACCGCCCTGCTCTTCTTTGCCGTGGCGGCCATGCCCCACCGCACCGTGGCCCCTGCCATCGCGCTGGTGGTGGGCATGCTGGGCCTGACGCTCGCAGGCGCCCCGGCGCTGGCCACCTTGCTGGGCGTGGGCAGCGTGGTGCTGGTGGTGCTGGCCCCGGGCAGCAGCACCGACCGTCGCCTGCCCTGGACCCTGGCGCTGGCCGCCATCACCGTGGTGGCTGCGCTGGTCGCCTGGAAGCTCGACCTGTGGCGCTGGCGGATCGTGGGCGCAAATTCTGGCGGCAAGGAATGGCAGAGCCTGGCGCGGCTGCTGCTGTGGTTTGGCTGGCCCGCCTGGCCGCTGGCCCTGTGGACGCTGTGGCGCTGGCGCAAGCAGATCTTCAGCCGGCAAGGCCATCGGCATCTGCTGCTGCCCCTGTGGTTCTCTGCCGTCTCCATTGCCGCCACGATCACCACGCAGCCGGCCGACCGGGCGCTGCTGCTGGGCCTGCCGGCGCTGGCCGCGCTGGCGGCATTTGCCCTGCCCACCCTGCGGCGCAGCGTGGGCGCGCTGATCGACTGGTTCACGCTGCTGTTCTTCACCGTGTCGGCCCTGGCCATCTGGGTGATCTGGATCGCGATGCAGACAGGCTTTCCGGCCAAGCCGGCGGCCAACGTGGCCAAGCTGGCACCGGGCTTTGTGCCGCAGTTTTCTGCGCTGGCGCTGGTGGTGGCTCTGGCGGCGACCGCCGGCTGGTGCGTGCTGGTGTGGTGGCGCGCCTCGCGCGACCGCGCGCCGATCTGGAAGAGCCTGGTGCTGCCCGCGGGTGGTGCGGCGCTGGGCTGGGTCCTGCTGATGACATTGTGGTTGCCGCTGCTGGACTATGCCCGCAGCTACGGCCCCCAGGTGCGCGCCGTGCAGGCGGTGCTGGGCACGAACCCCGGGTGTGTGCAGACGGTGGGCCTGAGCCGCGCGCAGGTTGCCGCACTGCAGTACCACGGCCAGCTCAGGCTGGAGCGCGCGGGCCTGCAGGACGAATGCAACTGGTTGGTGGCGGACATGGAATCCTGGCCGGCGTCCGAGCGCATGGTCAACGCGGCGCTCTGGGAGCGCCTGGCGGTCGTTCCCCGCCCCACCGACAAGAACGATCACCTCCTGGTGCTGCGGCGCAGGGGGAGCTGACGCGCCAGCCCCTTCGGCGTCACGCCCTGGCACTCACGGGGCGCGCAGCGTGGCTGCCAGCATGCCAGCATTAAAGGCTTTCACATCCCCTGCGCCGCTGGCCTGGCCACGCAGCGTGTCGACGTGAAGCCTTGCAGGGCGCATTTGAAAATCTCCACGGGCTGACCCGTCGCTGGCTGCATGGACGGCCGGCAGGCACAGCGCTACACACACCCTGACATGTCCGAGCTATCCACCATCTCCCGGCACGCCGCCACCGTTCTGACCGGGCAACTGGCCGTCATGGCGTTCGGCGTGACGGACACCATCGTCGCGGGCCGCTATGGCGAGGCCTCGCTGGCCGCGCTGTCGGTCGGCTCGGCCATCTTCATCAGCGTGTACGTGGCGCTCATCGGCGTGCTGCAGGCGCTGCTGCCGGTGTGGGCGGAACAGCGCGGCGCGCGGCAGACCGAGGCCATCGGCCGGTCACTGCGGCAGGCGATGTACCTGTGCGCGGCGGCATCGGTGGTGGGCATGGCCATCCTGCTATCGCCCGGCCCCCTGCTGCGCTGGACGGAAGTGCCGCCCGCCCTGCGCACCGAGGTCGAGCGCTACCTGGCCGTGCTCGCGCTGGCGCTGCCACCGGCCCTGCTCTTTCGCATCTACAGCACCCTGAACCAGGCGCTGGGGCGCCCGCAGCTCGTCACCTGGCTGCAGGTGGGCTCGCTGTTCATCAAGCTGCCGCTGTCGATCTGGTTCACCTTCGGCGGCATGGGGCTGCCTGCGCAGGGCGTGGTGGGCTGCGCCTGGGCCACGCTCATCGTCAACTGCAGCATGCTGGGCCTGGCCATCTGGCTGCTGCGCACGCGGGACATCTACGACCCGCTCGCCATCTGGCGCCGCATGGAGCGCCCCCACTGGCCCACCATCGCCGGGTTCGCGCGGCTGGGCGTGCCGGCCGGGCTGGCAGTCATGGTGGAGGTGACCTCGTTCACGCTCATGGCGCTGTTCATCGCGCGCCAGGGCACCATCGCATCGGCTGCGCACCAGATCGCGTCCAACCTGGCAGCGGTGCTCTACATGGTGCCGCTGTCGCTGTCGATCGCCACCAGCGCACGCACCAGCTACTGGCTGGGGGCGGGCGAGCCGGCGCGTGCCCGGCAGGTGGTTCTGCTGGGATTGAGGCTTGCGGCGCTCTCTGCCATTGCGCTGGCAGCTATATTATTCATAGCAAGACACCACCTGGGCAGCATCTACTCCAGCAATGCTGCGGTGGTGGCGATGGCGGGCGGCGTGCTGGTCTGGGTGGCCGCCTACCACCTGGCGGATGCGATGCAGACCCTGTGCGTGTTCGTGCTGCGCTGCTACCGGATCACGGTGGCACCGCTGGTGGTGTACTGCGTGTTGCTGTGGGGCGCGGGCCTGGGCGGCGGCTACCTGTGGGCCTACCACGGCGCGGGCATGTGGGCGGTAGCGCCCTCCCCCATGCCGTTCTGGGCCGCCAGCGCGGCGGCCCTGCTGGCCACGGCGCTGCTGTTCGTGGCCATGCTGTGGCGGGCCATTCACCGGAAGGGCTGAGGTGCGCCGCCTTCGGTTGCGCGCATTGGCCCTGCCTGGCCCCATCTTGCCCTGCGTGGTTCGTCTGACCGTCTGGCCTGTCAGGCGGCCACCGCAGGCAGCGTAAAGCCGCGCAACCGGTTGGCAGGGAAGGTCACCGCGAACACCGAGCCCTTGCCCAGCGTGCTGGAGATCTCGAGCGTGGCGCCGTGCCGCTGCAGCACGTGCTTGACGATGGCCAGCCCGAGGCCGGTGCCACCGGTCTCGCGCGAGCGGCTGCGGTCCACGCGGTAGAAGCGTTCGGTCAGGCGGGGGATGTGTTCGGGCGCGATACCGGGACCGGTGTCCTGCACCGAGAAGACGGCACTGCCGTCGTCCTTGCGCTGCCAGGCGATCGTGATGGAGCCACCTGCTGGCGTGTAACGCACGGCATTGTTGATCAGGTTGGACAGGGCACTTTGCAGCTCGGCAGGCACGCCGGCGATCTGGCCTTCCATGCGCAGGCTCTCAGCGCCCGGAAAGACCATCACATGCTGCAGCGGCAGGTTTTGCGTGAGCAGCGCAGACAGCGCGCGCCCCTCTTCCTCGCAGCGCTGCAGCAGCGCCTGCACCGGGGTCCATTCGGCCATGCCGGGCGGCGGGCTGCCCTCCAGCCGCGACAGGGTCAAGAGGTCCTGCACCACGCTCTGCATGCGCTGGGCCTGCTGCGCCATCATGCCCAGGTAGCGGGAGCGCTCGTCGGCGTTCAAGGGCAGGGTCTGCAGGGTTTCCACAAAGCCCGTCAGCACCGTGAGCGGCGTGCGGATCTCGTGCGACACGTTGGCCACGAAGTCGCGCCGCATGGCGTCGGCCTGCTCCAGGGCCGTGACGTCGCGCGACAGCAGGAGGGTGCGCCCATCACCGTAGGGGTGCAGGTGCACCGAAATGCGCACCGGCCGCGACGGCGTGCTGAAACGCCCTTCCAGGACCACGTCGTGCGCAAAGTCCTGCTCGGCAAAATACGCGGTGAACTCGGGGTCGCGCACCAGGTTGCCGATGGACTGCATCACATCGCGCTGCGCGTCGAAGCCGAACTGGTTGGCCGCCATCTGGTTGCACCATTCGATGCGCCCCTGCGCATCGAGCAGCACCACGCCGTTGGGCGTGGCCTGCAGGGCGGCGAGGATCTCCTGCAGCCGGTCCTGGCTGTCGCGGATCTGCGCTTCCTGCCGGCGCAGCAGGCGCCGCGCCCGGTCGGCCGCCTCGCCCCAGATGCCGCGCATGGACGGCACGTCGGTCAAATCGCCCGTGCGCAGCCAGCGCAGCACGCGCGCGCCGCGCAGCAGGTCCCACACAAACCAGGCCCACCCGGCCAGCGCGGCACCCAGTGCGGCGCCCCACGGCCCTCCCTGCCACCAGCCCAGGCTACCGCCCGCAATCTGCCAGAGCAGAAAATACGTAATTCGCCACAGCATCCGGTCCGCAACGCCTTTTCAAAAACACCAGGGGCGCAACGCGTGCGCCCCGTTCAAGACAGCAAGAAAAACAAGCTCATACGGATTTGCGTTCAATCATTCAATGCCGTTCGGGCTGAGCTTGTCGAAGCCTCGCGCGGCGCTTCGACAAGCTCAGCGTGAACGGGTTTTATATTTTTGAAGGCAAATGGATATCAGGCCTGCAACTGCACCTGCGGCTGCGCCGTGAGGCGGTAGCCTGCGCCGCGCACGGTCTCCACCATGACGGACGCGGACCCGAGGGCTTCGCGCAGGCGCTTGACGTGCACGTCCACCGTGCGCTCCTCGATGAAGACGTGGTCGCCCCACACCTTGTCGAGCAGCTGCGAGCGGCTGTGCACGCGTTCGGCATGCTTCATCAAAAAGTGCAGCAGCTTGAACTCCGTGGGGCCCACCTTGAGCGGCTGGCCCTGGAAGGTCACGCGGTATGTACCGGCATCGAGCACCAGCTCGCCGATGGTCACGCTGTCGCTGACCTGCTCCGGCGCGCGGCGGCGCAGCACGGCGCGGATGCGGGCCAGCAGCTCCTGCGTGGAGAACGGCTTGGTGATGTAGTCGTCGGCACCGGCATCGAGCCCCGCCACCTTGTCCGGCTCGTCGCCGCGTGCGGTGAGCATGAGGATGGGGATCGGCTTGGTGCGGCTGTCGGCACGCCACTTGCGGGCCAGCGACAGGCCGCTTTGGCCCGGCAGCATCCAGTCCAGCAGGATGACATCGGGCAGCACGGCATCAAGCTCGCGCTGGGCGGACTCGCCGTCTTCCGCCCAGAAGGGCTGGAATCCGTTGTGGCGCAGATTGACGGCAATCAGCTCGGCAATCGCGGGTTCGTCCTCGACGATGAGGACGCGTGGGAGTTTTCTCATCGCTGGGCCGCCCCCAGGTGAGAAAGCGCTGCGCTCAGAAAGCAGCGACCCGCGCGGCGGCGGAGCGTGGGGGTGAGTTCTGTCATGGTGTTGCCAAAGCCCTTTCTTCTTATAGAACGGCCGACTCGATCTCGTCGAGGGCAGTGTGGCGCACATCCTTGCCCTTGACCAGATAGATGATCAGCTCCGCCACGTTCTTGGAATGGTCACCGATGCGCTCGATCGCCTTGGCCAGGAACAGCAGGTCCAGGCTGGGGGAGATGGTGCGGGGGTCTTCCATCATGTAGGTGACGAGCTTGCGCACGAAGCCGTCGAACTCCTTGTCGATGAGGTCGTCCTCCTTGAGGATGGCCACGGCGGCCTTCACGTCCAGGCGCGCAAACGCGTCCAGCGTCTTGCGCAGCAGGCCCGAGGCCAGCTCGGCGGCGGTGCGCAGGTCGCTCGACGGCAGCGAGCGCGGGGCGCCGCTCTCGATGATGGAGCGCACCATGCGCGCCATCTTGTTGGCCTCGTCGCCCATGCGCTCCAGGTTGGCCGTGGCCTTGGAGAAGGCCAGCAGCAGGCGCAGGTCGCGCGCGGTGGGCTGGCGGCGGGCGATGATGGAGGACAGCTCCTGGTCGATCTCGACCTCCATCGCGTTGATGCGGGTCTCCATCGAGGCGACGGTTTCCACGGCCTCCAGGCTGAACTGGGACAGGGCATAGACCGCCTGGCGGATCTGCGACTCCACGAGGCCGCCCATCTCCATGACGCGGGCGGAGACGCTGTTGAGTTCGCTGTCGAACTGCGAGGAAAGATGTTTATCGGGCATCTCGTTGTCTCCTTAGCCGAAACGGCCGGTGATGTAGTCTTCGGTTTCCTTGCGCTCGGGCTTGAAGAAGATCTGTTCGGTGGCACCAAACTCGATCATTTCACCGAGGTACATGTAGGCGGTGTAGTCGCTGCAGCGTGCGGCCTGCTGCATGTTGTGCGTCACGATGGCAATGGTGTAGTCGTGCTTGAGCTCGTCGATCAGCTCTTCGATCTTGGCGGTGGACAGCGGGTCCAGCGCCGAAGTGGGCTCGTCGAGCAGCAGCACCGAAGGCTTGACCGCCACGCTGCGTGCAATGCACAGGCGTTGCTGCTGGCCGCCGGACAGCGACAGGCCGCTCTGGTGCAGCTTGTCCTTCACCTCGGTCCACAGCGCGGCCTTGGACAGCGCCCATTCCACGCGGTCGTCCATCTCGCTCTTGCTCAGGCTCTCGTACAGCTTCACGCCGAAGGCGATGTTGTCGTAGATGGACATGGGAAACGGCGTGGGCTTCTGGAACACCATGCCGATGCGGGCGCGCAGCAGGTTGATGTCCTGCTTGGGGTCCAGGATGTCCTGGCCGTAGAAGTTGATCTTGCCCTCGGCCCGCTGGCCGGGGTACAGGCTGTACATGCGGTTGAGCGTGCGCAGCAGGGTCGACTTGCCGCAGCCCGAGGGGCCGATGAAAGCGGTGACCTTGTGTTCTGCGATGTTGAGGCTGACGTTGCGCAGCCCCTGGAATTTGCCGTAGAAGAAACTCAGGTTGCGCAGTTCCAGCGCGTTCTTGCTGGCAGTGGCGGTAGCAGTAGCGGTCATTGTCAAATCCTGAAAATGGGGACTGTCTGGGGGGTGTCTGCGTACGGGGGCAGACAGGTCAGGCGCGGCTCTTCTCGCGCAGGAAAACCCGCGCCACGACGTTGAGGATCAGCACCGAGAGCGTGATGAGCAGTGCGCCGCCCCAGGCCAGGCGCACCCAGTTTTCGTAGGGGCTCAGCGCAAACTGGAAGATCACCACGGGCAGGTTCGCCATGGGCGCATTCATGTTGGTGCTGAAGAACTGGTTGTTCAGTGCGGTGAACAGCAGGGGCGCCGTCTCGCCGCTGATGCGGGCCACGGCCAGCAGCAGGCCGGTCATCACACCGCTGCGTGCTGCGCGCAGGGTGACCATGACGGACACCTTCCAGCGCGGTGCGCCCAGCGCAAACGCCGCTTCGCGCAGGCTGCCAGGCACAAGGCGCAGCATGTTCTCGGTGGTGCGCACGACCACGGGCACCGCGATCAGCGACAGCGCCAGGCTGCCGGCCCAGCCGGAAAAGTTGCCCACGGTGGCCACTGCGATCGCGTAGACGAACAGCCCCAGCACGATGGAGGGCGCAGACAGCATGATGTCGGTCACGAAGCGGGTGAGCTCGGCGGTCTTGCTCTGGCCGCTGTACTCGGCCAGGTAGACGCCGGCCAGCACGCCGATGGGCGTGGACACCAGCACGGTGAAGCCCACCATCATCAGGCTGCCCACGATGGCGTTGGCCAAGCCACCACCTTCCGAGCCGGGGGCTGGGGTGGACTGGGTGAACATGTTCCAGTCCAGCGCGGCGAAGCCGTTGGACAGCAGCACGCTCAGGATCCAGAGCAGCACAAACAGGCCCAGCACCATCGCGCCCAGGGACAGGGTCAGGCCGATGGCGTTGGAGCGCTGGCGCTTTTTGTACAGTTGTTGGTTGAATTCCATGGAGCTTGTCTCAATTGAGTGGGTTCATGGTCCAGATTACAGGCCCTTGGCCTTCTCGGCGCGCAGCAGCATGATCTTGGCGGCCGACAGCACCACGAAGGTGATGACGAAGAGCAGGAAGCCCAGGGCAAACAGCGTGGAGAGGTGGAAGTCCGCGGCCTCGCCGAACTCGTTGGCCAGCGTGGAGGCGATGGACGTGCCGGGCGAGAAGAGCGACGTGGGCATGCGGTTGGCGTTGCCGATGACGAAGGTCACGGCCATGGTCTCGCCCAGAGCGCGGCCCAGGCCCAGCATCACGCCGCCGATCACGCCCTTTTGGGTGTAGGGCAGCACCACGCGGCGCACCACTTCCCATGTCGTGCAGCCCAGGCCATAGGCCGACTCGCGCAGGATGGGAGGGACGATCTCGAAGACGTCGCGCATCACGGCCGCCACGAAGGGCAGCACCATGAAAGCGAGCACGATGCCCGCCGCCAGGATGCCGAAGCCGTTGGTGCTGCCACCGAACAGGAAGCCCACCAGCGGCATGGAGCCCAGGAGCTTTTGCACCGGCATCTGGAAATAGTCCGCGAACAGCGGCGCGAACACGAACAGGCCGAACATGCCGTAGATGATGGACGGCACGGCCGCCAGCAGCTCTACCGCCGTGCCCAGCGGACGGCGCAGCCACACAGGGCAGGTTTCGGTCAGGAACAGGGCGATGCCGAAAGCGAGCGGCACGGCGATCAGCAGCGCAATGCCCGCGCTGGCCAGGGTGCCGACGATGGCGATCGCAGCACCGAATTGTTCATTGATGATGTCCCATTCCACGCGCCAGATGAACTGGACGCCGAACTTGTGGAACGTGGGCCATGCGTAGACGAAAAGAGAAACGATGATGCCCAGCAGCGCAGCGAGCACGAGCAGCGACAGGCTCTGGGTCAGGCGATGGAAAAAGATGTCCTGCAGGCGTTGCCGCTTGGCAATCGAGACCATGGACTCTGTGGGGGCGCCCGTCACTTTATTGACGGACACGGGTTGCGAACTCATGGTGGTTCCCACGCTCATGTTGACTCCCATCTGGCTTCTGGAGGCCCCACAAACCAGTACCCATCGGCCAGACCGGCCGGCCGATGGGTACTATTTTGGGGCAGACTGCTTTTATTGTTGGAGTTAATTACTTCTTGATTTGCGACCAGACCTTCGAGCGGATCTCGGCGGTCAGGCTGTCAGGCAGGGGCACGTAGTCCAGTTCGGTGGCCATGCCCTTGCCGTTCTTGAAGGCCCATTCGAAGAACTTGAGCACTTCGGCCGATTGCGCCTTGTCGGCCGGGTCCTTGTACATCAGGATGAACGAGGCCGTGCTGACGGGCCAGCTGTCGGCACCCTTGGCGTTGACCATCGAGATGCCCATGCCGGGCACGCTGAACCAGTCTGCGCTGGCGGCAGCGGCGGCGAAGGTCTTGTCGTCCGGGCTCACGTACTTGCCGTCAGCGTTTTGCAGCTGCAGGAAGTTCATGTTGTTCTTCTTGACGTAGGCGTATTCGACGTAGCCGATGGAGCCCTTCACGCGGGAGACGTTGGCGGCGACGCCTTCGTTGCCCTTGCCGCCCACGGACGACGCTGCGGGCCACTTGACGGCAGCGCCCTTGCCCACGGAGTCAGCCCACTCCTTGCTCACGGACGACAGGTAGTCCGTCCAGTTGAAGGTGGTGCCGGAGCCGTCGGCGCGGTGCACGACGGTGATGTTCTGGTCAGGCAGGGTCTTGCCGGGGTTCAGGGCCGCCAGCTTGGCGTCGTTCCACTTGGCGATCTTGCCCAGGAACACGTCGGCCAGCACGGGGCCCGTGACGCGCAGTTCGCCGGGCTTGAATCCGTCCAGGTTGATCACGGGCACCGTGCCGCCGATGATGGCGGGGAACTGCACCATGCCGTCCTTGTCGAGGTCAGCACCGGGGACCGGGGCGTCGGTGGCGCCGAACACGACGGTCTTGGCGCGGATCTGGCGGATGCCGCCGGACGAGCCGATGGACTGGTAATTCAGGCCCGTGCCGGTTTCCTTCTTGTAGGCTTCTGCCCACTTGGCGTACATCGGGAAGGGAAAGGTAGCGCCAGCGCCGGTGATGTCCGCTGCAAAGGCACCACCGACCGCGAAGGTGGCCAGTGCGACTGCAACGGTTTTGAGAAATGTGCGTTTCATGAGGTTACCTTTGGACTAGGGTTAACAGGAACACCGTGAACTCTAGGGGGCCAAGATGACAATTCAGTGACAAAAAGCCACCCATTTGACCGTGCGCTACAGAGGTAAAACACCCAAAAGGCAATGTCACGAACCCGTCACACAACCACAACACACTGGCTTGACGCTGGCCATTCCCTCCTCTTCTCCTGCCGTGCGCGGGCAGCAGCTTCCATGCGCCGTGGCACGCGGTAGGATGCCGGTCGAAGCTCCTACCAGAACAATATGCACAACGGCACACGCCTCGCCGCGGTCGACCTCGGCTCCAACAGTTTTCGCCTTGAAATCGGGCGCTACGAGTTCGGACACATTCAGCGCGTCGAATACCTCAAGGAAACCGTCCGCCAGGGCAACGGCCTGGACGAAGACCGCAACCTGACACCGGAGGCCATGGAGCGTGGATGGGCTTGTCTCGCGCGTTTCGGCGAACGCCTGGCCGGGTTCCCCCGCGCCCAGGTGCGTGCGGTGGCCACGCAGACCCTGCGCGAAGCGCGCAACCGCGAGGAGTTCCTGTCGCGCGGCAGCGAGATGCTGGGCTACCCGATCGACGTGGTGTCGGGCCCCGAAGAAGCGCGCCTCATCTACCAAGGCGTTGCGCGCCTGCTGCCCCAGTCCGACGAGCGCCGCCTGGTGGTCGATATCGGCGGGCGGTCTACCGAACTCATCCTGGGGCAGCAATTCACGCCCCATGCGGTGGCATCGTTTCGCGTGGGCAGCGTGGCCTGGTCGCAGCGCTACTTTCCGCAAGGCGAATTCACGGCCACGGCATTCCTTGCCGCGGAGATTGCGGCCAAGGCCGTGCTCGACGAGGCCTTGGGAACGTTCCGCCCGGATGCATGGGAAGTGGCCTATGGCTCGTCCGGCACCGCAGGCGCGGTGGGCGACATTCTGGCCGCTGCCGGGGGCACGCCCGGCACCATCACCCGCGAGGGGCTGGCGTGGCTGCACGAGCGGCTGTTGCGGGCGCAGACTGCCGAACGCCTGCGCATGGACGGTCTGAAGGAAGAGCGCCGCGCCGTGATCGGCGGCGGCGTCAGCGTGCTGCGGGCCGTGTTCGACCTGCTGGAGATCGACCAGATGCAGGTCGCGCAAGGCGCGCTGCGCCAGGGCGCGCTGTACGACCTGCTGGACCGCGAGCAGCCCGGCACCGACCTGCGCACCACCACCGTGAACGGGCTGATGCAGCGTTTTGGGGTGGATGCGGAACATGCCGAGCGGGTGGCGCGCACGGCATGCGCCTTGTTCGACCAGGCCGCCCCTGCCGGCAGCGAGCGCGCCGCACGCAAGCTGGACTGGGCAGCCCGCCTGCACGAGATCGGCTGCCTCGTCTCGCACAGCGACTACCACCGCCACGGTGCCTACATCCTGGACAACACCGATGCCGCCGGATTTGCCGTGCCCGAGCTGCACCGCCTGGGAATCCTGGTGCAGGGGCAGCGCGGCAAGGTCCGCAAGATCGAAGCGGACCTGCAAGACCCGATGTTCGCATTGCAGTTGCTGAGCCTGCGCTTGGCCGTGGCCCTGTGCCATGCGCGTCGCGACCCCGACACCGCGGGCCTGGCGCTGCGCCAGGACGGTGCGCGCTTTCATCTGACAACACGCGGTGGCTGGGCCGCGGCGTACCCGCAATCGGCCCACCTGTTGCGCGAGGAAGCGCTGGCATGGCTGAAGACCCCCTGGGAGCTGGCCGTCAGCCTGGCCTGAAGTCGGGAGCGGGCGTGTTGAGCGCTGACATAAAACGGTATAAACTGTTTATACCGTTTATTTCATCGATGCCATGACTACTTCTTCCAGCGCTCCGCTTCCAGCCACTTCCGCAGTGCCCGCTGCCCCTGCCCCTGCCGCCAAGCCGGTGAAAACCACCGCTGCAGCAGCCCCCAAGCCAGCGGCCAAGGCCCCCGCACAAACCGCCGCCAAGCCCGCCGCCAAACCCAAGGCGGCCGCAGCCCAGCAGCCTGCTGCCAAGGCGACCAAGCCCGCCAAGCCTGCAAAAGCCGCCAAGGCAGCGCCCGCAGAGAGCGCGAAAGACAGCAAGGCGAAGAAGCCCAAGCTGGTGCGCGACAGCTTCACCATCCCCAAGGACGAGTACGCCGTCATCGAGACGCTCAAGCAGCGCTCGGCGGCACTGGCCCAGCCCGTCAAGAAAAGCGAGTTGCTGCGTGCCGGTCTCAAGGTGCTGGCAGCCCTGTCCGACACTGCCCTGCGCTCCGCCCTGCAAGCCGTGCCGTCCATCAAGACGGGCCGCCCCAAGGCCGAGGCCCCTGCAGCAAAGCCGGTGGCCGCGCCGGCAAGCTCCACGACCACCAAGCCCGCCGCCAAGCCGGCTGTGAAGGCGACTGCAAAGACGGCCTCGAAGACGGCCAAAGCCAGCCGCAAGTAACCCAAGGCACCTGCGATGCTTCTGCAGGGCACCGGTTGGTCCTGCTAGAGCCAGGCAGGCCAGGCAGGCCAGGCGGGCCCGGGCAGGCAAGGCCCGTCAGCGGACCCCGCCACCCGGCGCGCCGCGGCGGCTACAGCAGGTCGGGCGACTGCACCGCCAGCAGCAGGGTCTGGCTCTCATCCAGGCGTTGCCGCTGGCGCAGCCACCACACCGCCCCCTTGCGCACGGCGCAGTCGGCCGCCTGCAGCCCCATCAGCTGCGCAATGGTTTGCCCCAGCACGGGCTGGTGCCCGATGACCAGCACAGCCCCCTTCGCACGCGGCCATTGCGCCAGCTCCAGCAGTTCCTGCGGGGTCCCGCCGGGCAGCAGCTCGGCCCGCATCTTGAACTTGCGGCCGAGCGCGCTGGCCGTCTGCTCGGTGCGCCGTGCGGGGCTGGCCAGCACGCGCAAGCCTTCCGGCAGTTGCCGGTCCAGCCAGGCGGCCATGCGCGCAGCCTGCTTTTCCCCCCGCGGCGTCAGCGCCCGCGCCAGGTCGTCATGGCCCTCTTGCGGCTCTTCCGCCTCTGCATGCCGCCACAGGATGAGGTCCATCATGCAGCCCCTTGCTCGACAGCCCCCGCGGGCGGCACAGGCCCGTAGCGAACCATCAGTGCGTCTTGCGCGCCCACGCCGTCGGTGGGGTGCTCCGCACGGTCATAACCGCCCTCGGCGTTCAGCGTCCAGGCATCCCGGTTGTCGTGCAGATACGCCACCAGGCACTCGTCCACGATCTGCTGGCGCAGCGATGGGTCGGTCACGGGCCAGGCCAGTTCCACACGCCGCATCATGTTGCGGTTCATCCAGTCGGCGCTGGAGAGGTACAGGTCCTCCTGCTCGCCCGCAAGGAAGTAAAAGACCCGCGTGTGCTCCAGGAACCGCCCGATGACCGAGCGCACCCGGATGTTCTCCGTCGCGCCCGGCAGCCCTGCCGGCAGCATGCACGCGCCGCGCACGATGAGGTCGATGCGCGCACCGCGCTGCCCAGCCAGGATGAGGGCCCGCATGAGCGCCTCGTCGGTGAGGGAGTTCATCTTGGCGACGATGCGCGCGCCCTCGCCCCGGCTGGCGGCCAGGCCCACCTGCTCGATCTTCTCCAGCATGCGCCGGTGCAGATGGAACGGGGCCAGCATGAGCTTGCGCAACCGGGGTGGCCTGTTCTGGCTGGCCAGATGGTTGAAGACGCCGTCCATGTCGGCGGTCATGTCTTCGTCGGCGGTGAGGTAACTCAGGTCGGTGTAGAGCCGGGCAGTCCGCATGTTGTAGTTGCCGGTGGACAGGTGTCCGTAGCGCTTGAGCTGCCGCCCTTCCCTGCGCGTGACGAGCAGCATCTTGGCGTGGGTCTTGAGCCCCACCACCCCGTACACCACCTGCGCGCCGATGGACTCCAGCGCCTCGGCCCAGTTGATGTTGGCTTCTTCGTCAAAGCGCGCCTTCAGCTCCACGACCGCCATCACCTCCTTGCCGCGGCGCACTGCCTCGGTCAGAAGATCCATGAGTTCGGAGTCGGAGCCCGTGCGGTAGATGGTCTGCTTGATGACCAGCACGTTGGGGTCGTTCACCGCTTCCCGCAGGAATGCCAGCAGCCCGTCGAAGCTCTCGAACGGTTGATGAATGAGCACATCGCGGCGCCGCATCTGGTCCATGATCGGCATGCCGGGCTGCAACTGGCGCGGCCAGGCCGAGTTCCACGGCGCAAACAGCAACAACGGGTCGTTCACCAGGTCCACCAACTGGGTCAGGCGCACCAGGTTCACGGGGCCTTGAACCCGGTACAGCGCAGCAGCAGGCAGGCCGAATTGCGCGAGCAGGAAGTCCGACAGGAACTGGGAGCAGCCGGACGACACTTCCAGCCGCACGGCCTGGCCGTAGTGGCGGTGCTGCAACCCCTGGCGCAAGGCGGTCCGCAGGTTGCGCACGTCTTCCTCGTCCAGTGCCAGGTCCGAGTGCCGGGTCACCCGGAACTGCGAGAACTCCGTGACCTCGCGGCCGGGGAAGAGGTCTTCCAGGTGCGACCGCACGATGCTGGAGAGGCTGACGAACTGATTGCGCTCGGAGGCAGCGCGCTCCGGAATGCGCACCAGCCGCGGGAGCGCCCGCGGCACCTTGACGATGGCGATTTCGTTTTCGCGCCCAAAGGCGTCGCGGCCTTTCAACCGCACGATGAAATTGAGCGACTTGTTGGCTACCTGCGGAAACGGGTGCGCGGGGTCGAGCCCCACCGGGATCAGCAGCGGCCGCACTTCGCTTGCAAAATACTCCTGCACCCAGCGCTTTTGCGCCGGCGAACGCTCGCCATGCCCCAGGATGCGGATGCCGTGCTCGGCAAATGCGGGAACCAGCGCCTCGTTGTAGAGCGCGTACTGGCGCTCTACCAGGCCATGCACCTTGGCGGCCACAGCCTCGAACGACGCGGTGGAATAGCGGCCCTGCGTCTCGCCTTTTTGCGCCGCGGTGATGTGCGGCGCGGCGCGCACTTCAAAGAATTCGTCGAGGTTGGACGACACGATGCACAGGTAGCGCAGCCGCTCCAGCAGCGGCACATCGCTGCGCACGGCCCAGTCGAGCACGCGCTCGTTGAAGGCCAGGATGCTGTGGTCCCGGTCCAGGAAAGCCGGCCACTGCGCGGATTGCGCCAGTGCAGCCGGGGCACCGTCATGACGGTCATGTGACAAGGCAGCAGGAGGGTGTTCGGTCATGGCAGCGGTATCGAACCGCATGGCGGCAGCGTCATCAAAAGGCAAAGGCAGCATGGGTACGCAAGCGCGGCAAGTGCGGGATGGCCTCAGTATTTAACGCCCAGATGACAATGATGTGACAGATTTTGTGACAGCCGCCGGCACCGTCACAGCGCCGGAACGCACAGGCACCAGGTGCTGCTCGAACAGGCGCGCCGCGTGCGCCCAGGTGAAATCCAGCGCGCGGGCCCGCGCCTCGCACCGGGGAATGGCCAGCGCTTCCTGCGCGGCAATGAGCAGGCTGTCATGCAGCACCCCGCCCTGCGGCGCCTCGCCCGCATGGGCCCCGAGCACTTCCATGGGCCCGTCGACCGGAAACGCCGCCACCGGCGTACCGCAGGCCATGGCCTCCAGCATCACCAGGCCAAAGGTTTCCGAGCGGCTCGGAAACACGAACACATCGGCTGCCGCGTAGACCTGTGCCAGCGCCGACCGCTCCAGAATGCCCAGCCAGCGGACCTGCGGATAACGTGCCTTGAGGCGCTCTTCCAGCGGACCGACGCCGCAGACCACCTTCGTGCCCGGCATGTCCAGCTGCAAGAAGGCCTCGATGTTCTTCTCGTACGACACCCGCCCGACATACAGGGCCACGGGGTGGGCCAGCGTGCCGGTGAGCGGGCTGTGCGTCACCGCGCCATGGAAGGAGAACGCCTGCGTGTCGACACCGTGCGTCCACAGGCGCAAATTGCGAAAGCCCCGCTGGGCCAGCATCTGCAGCACGCCCTGCGTGGGCACCATGACACCTGAAGACGGCCGGTGGAAATGCCGGAACAAGGCATACCCCCACGACAGCGGCACGCGCAGCGCTGCCTGCAATATCTCCGGAAAGCGCGTATGGAAAGCCGTGGTGAACGCCAGGCCCTTGCGCAGGCAATGGCGCCGCCCGGCCCAGCCCAGCGGGCCCTCGGTGGCCAGGTGAATGGCGTCGGGCTGGATCTCGTCGAGCATGCGGGCCACCTGCTTTGCGGGGCGCACCGCCAGGTCGATGCCCGCATAGCCCGGGCATGGACGCGTCTGGAACTGGCCGGGCTCGATCACCCGCACCTCGTGCCCCAGCGCCTCAAGCTCCTGCACCAGCTCCAGGAGGGTGGTGACCACACCGTTGACCTGGGGACGCCATGCGTCGGTGACCAGTGCGATTCTCATACCGTAGCCTCCGCTGCCACAGGGGACGCTGCGCGTTGCGGCGCGGGCGCATGCCATTGCACCAGTTCGAGCCGGCCGTCCATGTGCTCGACCAGCGCAGTGCGGCTCTCCACCCAGTCGCCGTCGTTGCAGTACAGCGTGCCGTCGATCTCGCGCATCTCGGCGCGGTGGATGTGGCCGCACACCACACCGCCATGGCCGCGGCGGCGGGCCTCGGCAGCCACCGCCACCTCGAAGTCGGTCACGTAGTTCAGCGCCTTCTTGACCTTGCCCTTGAGGTACGCCGACAGCGACCAGTACGGCAACCCCATGCGTGCGCGCAGGGTGTTCAGGTAGCGGTTGAGCTTGAGGGTGAACTCATACAGGTTGTCGCCCACGTAGGCGAGCCACTTGGCGCACTGGATCACGCCGTCGAAGTAGTCGCCGTGCGTCACCCACAGCGTGCGGCCGTCGGCCGTGGTGTGCACGGTGTCCTCGGCCACCTCGATGCCGCCGAACGAGTGGCCGACGAAGGCGCGGGCGAACTCGTCATGGTTGCCGGGCACGAAGACCACGCGGCAGCCCTTGCGCGCACGGCGCAGCAGCTTTTGCACCACATCGTTGTGGGCCTGGGGCCAGAACCAGCGGCGGCGCAGTTGCCAGCCGTCCACGATGTCGCCCACCAAGTACAGATGGTCGCTGGGGTGGTGCTTCAGGAAGTCGAGCAGGGCCTCGGCCTGGCAGCCGGGGGTGCCCAGGTGCAGGTCGGAGATGAACACCGCCCGCAGATGCCGGTGTCCTGGTGGATGCGCGTCGTCGGCGGCGTCGGCGGCAGGGTCCTGCCCACCTCCCACGTGTGCAGTCCAGTCGCCGAGCGCGTCGAACGCGGCGCGCATCAGGCCCCCAGAAAGTGCTTGCGGTAGCGCGGGTGCAGGTCTGCCAGCCGCATGAGCATGGGCAGGTCTGCCGTGTTGAAGTCCGGGTCCCACGCGGGGGCGCCCAGCACCCGCGCACCCAGGCGCAGGTAGCCCTTGATCAGGGCCGGCGGCTCCACGAAGACCGAGCCGTCCAGTTGGTCGATGGGCAGCGGCAGGCGGGGCAGCACGTGGTATTCGATGGGGGCCAGGTGCGTCTGGCGCACCTGGTTCCAGATGCTGGCGGCGGCATCGCCGCTGATCACGCCGTTGTGCAGCATGGGAATGCTGGCGCAGCCGATCATGGTGTCGAGCTGGTTGCGCACCATGAAGTCGGCCAGCGCGCTCCACAGGGCCATGATCACGCCGCCGTGGCGATGGTCGGGGTGCACACAGCTGCGGCCCAGCTCGACCATGCGGGGGCGCAGGGTGCGCAGGCGGGTCAGGTCGAACTCGGTGTCGCTGTAGGTGCTGCCCACGCGCCTGGCCTGCGCCGGCGTGAGCACCCGGTAAGTCCCAATGACTTGCTGGCTCTGCGCGTCGCGCACCAGGAGGTGCTCGCAATAATCGTCGAACAGGTCCACGTCGTGGCCGGGGATGGGGGTCGTCAATCGAGCGCCCATCTCCGCCGCGAACACATCGAACCGCAGCTTCTGCGCCTGGCGCACCTCGTCTTCATGCCGTGCCCAGGTGACCTGAATCGCACCGCGCTCGGGCGCTGCCCTGGCTGCGCCGGGCACCGCGCCGGGGGATTGCAGGGCGCTGCGGGGCTGCGCATCGTGGGGCAGGATCGGCGTCAAGGCGGACAGCTCATTCATGGTGCAACATCTCCTGATGTAGGGCCGGCGCAGCGAACATTCCCGCAGCGGCCAGGGAACCGGGTCCCTGGGTCGCAGTGTGGGATTCGTCCATGACATCGCCATGTCCACAGCATGTCAGCGGCATGACAGGCAAGCGTTTTCCACGACGCGGGAGCCGGCCTGTGGGCCTGCATAATGGATTCAGGAAACCACGCTGTGCAGACACCTCCTCCCACCCGATCCCGCAGGTCCCTCACGGGCCCCCTGGTGGTTTTTGTTCTGTCGGCGTTGTGTGCGGCCGGGCTGATCTGGACGCTGGAGCAGCAGGAACGCGACCAGCAGCACACGCAGGTGGCCGATATCGCGGGCGACCATGTGCAGGCGCTGCAGCGGGCCATCGAGCTGGCGCTGTCGGCCAACAACACCCTGGTGGCCCTGGTGCGGCAGGGCCAGGGCACCGTGACCCAGTTCGAGGACATCGGCACCCAGATGCTGCCCTTCTACCCGGGCATTGCGGCCATGGGCCTTGCTCCGCAAGGCGTCGTCAGGCAGGTGGTGCCCCGGCAGGGCAACGAGAACATCATCGGATTCGACCAGCTCAACGACCCCCGCCAGGGTCCGGAGGCGGTGCTGGCCCGCGAATCCGGGCGACTCACGCTCGCGGGGCCGCTGGAGCTGGTCCAGGGCGGGCTGGGCGTGGTGGGCCGCCAGCCGGTGTACCTGGACAACGCCCAGGGCCAGCGCACGTTCTGGGGCTTCACCTACGTCACGATCCGCCTGCCGGACGTGCTGGAGGTGGCGCGGCTGCCGCAGCTGACCCAGCGGGGCTACCACTACCGGCTGTGGCGCGTGCGGCCCGGCACGTCCGAAGAGCAGACCATTGCGCAATCCACGCCACCCCCTGCGGCAGACCAGGCCGTCGGGCGCGCGCTCAACCTGCCCAACGGGCAATGGACGCTGAGCCTGGCCCCTGACAAGGGCTGGGGCAACCCCGGCGTACTGGCGGTGCGGTGCGCCCTGGGGCTGGGGTTCGCACTGATGATGGCGTACCTGGCCTGGCTGCTGTTCAGGCTCAAGGCCCACGAAAAAGGCCTGGAGCAGCAGGTCGCGCAGCGCACGGCCGAGATCCAGGCCACGCAGCAGCAGCTGCGCGCCACCATCGACGCCATTCCCGATCCTCTCTTCGAGATCGACCAGGAAGGTCTCTATTGCAGCGTGCACAGCCAGCGGCCCGAGCTGCTGATGGCACCCGCTGCCGATCTGATCGGGCGCAACGTGACGGACATGCTGCCCGCGCTTGCGGCCCTGGCGGTGATGGACGTGCTGCAGGAGGCGCAGCAGCAAGGCTGGTCCACGGGACGGCAGATCATGGTCGACCTGCCCGGGCTGGGCACGAGCTGGTTCGAGCTGTCCGCCGCGCGCAAGGCCACCGCCCCGGGCGATGTACCGCGGTACATCGTGCTGTCGCGCGACATCACCGACCGCAAGCGCACACAGGAGCAATTGCAGCTCACCGCGCAGGTGTTCGACCAGAGCAGCGAGGCCATCGTCATCGCCGATGCGACGCACACGGTGGTGCGCATCAACAAGGCGTTCACCCGCATCACCGGCTACTCCGAGAGCGAGGCCATCGGGCAGTCTGTGCGGCTGCTCACGGCGGCAGAATCGGTGCGCGACTTCGACACCGACACGGTGTACGCCCGTCTCACGCAGGACGGGCGCTGGGAGGGCGAGGTCCGCGGGCGCCGCAAGGACGGATCCACGTACCCGCAATGGCTGTCGGTGAGCAGCGTGCGCGACGGCAAAGGCGTGGTGACGCACTCGATCACGCTGTTTCGCGACATCACCCAGCAGCGCGATGCGCAGGACCGCATCCAGCGCCTGGCGCACTTCGATCCGCTCACCGAGCTTCCCAACCGCGCGCTGCTGGCCGAGCGCGCGCAGCGGCATATCGACGAAGAGCGCTCCCGTGGCGGCACCCTGGCGCTGCTGTTTCTGGACCTGGACCACTTCAAGAACGTCAATGACTCGCTGGGCCACCGCATCGGCGACATCCTGCTGGTCGCCGTGGCGCGGAGGCTGCAGTCCCTGCTGCAGCCGCACGACACGGTGTCGCGCCTGGGCGGCGACGAATTCCTGCTGCTGCTGCCCGCCACCTCCGCAGCGGCAGCGGCAGAGGTGGCCAACCGGTTGCTGACGGCAGTGGCCGAGCCTTTTCAGCTGGACACGTACGAGCTCACGACCACGCTGTCGGTGGGCATTGCGATGTATCCGGCGGACGGTGAGTCGTTCGACACGCTGTACCAGCGGGCAGACGCGGCCATGTACCGCGCCAAGCAGAACGGCCGCAACAGATACGGCTTTTTCACCGCCGATCTGGAAGCCCGCACCGCACGGGCCCTGCAGATCGAGAACGCCCTGCGCCGCGCCCTGGAGCGCAACCAGTTCGAGCTGCACTACCAGCCCCAGGTGTCGCTGGACAGCCGCAAGCTGATGGGCGCGGAAGCCCTGCTGCGCTGGCGCCACCCTGAGCTGGGCATGGTGTCGCCGGCCGAGTTCGTGCCGGTGGCAGAAAGCAGCGGCATGATCGTCGCGATCGGCGAATGGGTGATCCGCACCGCGGTGAGCGACATCAAGCGCTGGCTGGACATGCAGCTGCCACTGCGCGCGGTGTCGGTCAATGTGTCGGCCGTGCAGTTCCGCCACCCGCAGTTGCCGGAGATGGTCACGCGCTGCCTGGAGCAGGCCGGGCTGCCCGCCCGGCGGCTGGAGCTGGAGCTGACCGAAGGCGCCGCGGTGGACGACCCCGCCGCCGCGCTGGCCATGATGGACCAGCTGCACGACCGTGGCGTGCGCCTGTCGATGGACGACTTCGGCACCGGGTATTCGTCGCTGAGCTACCTCAAGCGTTTCCAGATCTACAAGCTCAAGATCGACCAGTCGTTCGTGCGGGACCTGGAAGACGATGCCAACGACCGCGCCATCGTGAGCGCCATCATCCGCATGGCCCAGGCCCTGGGCATGCAGACCACGGCCGAGGGGGTGGAGACCGACGGGCAACTGGACTTTCTGCGAGCCCAGGGGTGCGACGAGGGCCAGGGCTATCTCTTCAGCCGCCCCCTGCCCGCCGCCGCGTTTGAGGCGTATCTGCGGGACCAGCTGCGCCTGCCTGCCTAGGCAGCCTCCGGGGCGCGGGGAAAGTGGGGCCGTTCCGCGCTGGCCGCCGCATCGCAATGCACAGGCCGGCCTTCAGGCTGCGCGCCACACCCTGGCAGGAACGGTTGTAAGGCAGCACTGCTACACTTTGGTACAAATTTTCTGCCGCCCGGCTTTCCATTTTTCCCGGTTCCATGTCCGCGCCCTACGGCGCTCCAGAGTTGCAGCGTCCTGGAGCCGCCCCCCAAACGCCTCTGCAGCGCGCCTTGCGCGAACAGCAAACCTTGCTCGACAGTGCAGGCGTGGGCATTGTCTTTCTGCGCCAGCGCAGCGTGGTGCGCTGCAACCAGCGGTACGCCGAGATCTTCGGCTATGCCGCCCCCGAGCGTTTGGTCGGGCTGAACACCGAAGCCTTCTACCCCGACAGAGACTCCTTCCGCGAGCTGGGGCGCACCGCCTATCCCGTGCTGGCGCAAGGGCTCTCCTTCCGCGTCGAACGCCCCTTGCGCCGGCGTGACGCCAGCCTGTTCTGGGCCAGCCTGACCGGGCGCCTGATCAACCCGCACGACACGGCCGAAGGCTCGATCTGGATCGTGGACGACATCGACGAGCAAAAGCGCGCCGCCGCCGCGCTGAACGCGGCCGTGACGGAAAAGCAGTTGCTGTTCGACAGCGCCATGGTGGGCATCGTCTTCCTGCGCGAGCGGCAGCTGACGCGCTGCAACCACCATTTCGAGCAGATGCTGGGCTACCAGCCTGGCGAGCTGGTCGGCAGCCCGTCGCGCCGCTGGTATGCCAGCGATGCGGCCTGGGACGAAGTGGGACGCCGGTGCTATCCCCCCATGGCAGCGGGCCTGACCTACGAGGGCGAGGTCGAGCTGCGCCGCAAGGACGGCACCCCGGTGATCTGCGAAGTGCGCAGCAAGTCGCTGGACGCGTCAGACCCGTCCCAGGGCACCATCTGGATCACCATGGACATCACCGAGCGCAAGCAGGCCCAGGCGGCCCTGGCGCGCGCACACGAGGACCTGGAGCAGCAGGTGCAGGACCGCACCCGCGAGCTGCGCGAGACGGTGGACGACCTGCACCGCGAGATCAACGACCGCAAGGCCGACCAGGAGCGCATCTACTGGCTGGCCCACTACGACGCCCTGACGGGCCTGCCCAACCGCACGCTGCTGTCCGAACGCGCGCAGCAGGCCATTCGCGTGGCGCAGGAAGGCAACACGCCCCTGGCCGTGATCTTCCTGGACCTGGACCACTTCAAGCACGTGAACGACTCGCTGGGTCACCGTGTGGGCGATTCGCTGCTGGTGGAGATCGCCAAGCGGCTGCGCGCCGTGGTGCGGGACAAGGACACGGTGTCACGCCTGGGTGGCGATGAGTTCGTGCTGCTGCTGCCCGGGGCCAACGCCCACGGCGCGGCCCGCGTGGCGGGCAAGCTGCAGGAGGCCTCGCGCCAGCACTACCAGATCGATCACCACGAATTGACCATGGCGCCGTCCATGGGCATTGCGCTGTTTCCGCAGGACGGTGCGGACTTCGACACGCTGACCCAGTCGGCCGACGTGGCCATGTACCGCGCCAAGCTCGACGGGCGCAACACCTTCAAGTTCTTCACGCCGGAGATGCAGGCCCAGTCCGTGCGCGCGCTGCAGCTGGAGAACGCCCTGCGCCGGGCCCTGGAGCGCAACCAGCTCCAGCTGCACTACCAGCCCCAGATGAGCCTGACCACGGGCGCCGTGCGCAGCGTGGAGGCCCTGCTGCGCTGGAACCACCCGCAACTGGGCGGCATATCGCCGGCCGAGTTCATCCCGATCGCCGAGGACAGCGGCCAGATCCTGCAGATTGGCGAATGGGTGCTGCGCACCGCGCTCGCGCAGCTGAAGGTGTGGCGCGCGAGCGGCTTCCCCCGGCTGATGATGGCGGTCAACCTGTCGGCCATCCAGTTCCGGCAGCCGCAGCTGCCCGAGATGGTCAGCCGCACCCTCGCCGAGTTCGACCTGCCCCCCGATGCGCTGGAACTCGAGCTGACCGAAGGCGTGGCCGTGGACGACCCCCATGCCGCCGTGGCCACCATGGACCAGCTGCATGCGCGCGGCGTGCGCATGTCGATGGACGACTTCGGCACGGGCTATTCATCACTGAGCCAGCTCAAGCGCTTTCAGATCTTCAAGCTCAAGATCGACCAGTCGTTCGTGCGGGACCTGGGCGACGCGGGCAACGACCGCGCCATCGTGAGCGCCATCATCCGCATGGCGCAGGCGCTGGGCATGCGCACCACGGCGGAAGGCGTGGAAACCGAAGGGCAGCTCGCCTTCCTGCTGGAACAGGGCTGCGACGAAGCGCAGGGCTACCACTTCAGCATGCCGCTGGCAGCGCCCGAGCTGGAAGCCTTCATGCGCCGGCTGGCGCACTGACACGCCAGCAGGCACGACGGCAGCGCTGCAGCACGGCCGGCAGAACGCGAGGGCAGCGCCGGCCCGTGCCCGCCCAACCGTCGCCTTCAGATAAAAACAGGCTCTACCGCTTGATGGACAAGCGCGGGCAGCTATATTTTCAATAGCAAACGTTGCTACGTCGAGGCACGGGGCATGTCAGCCCATGCGACCGTGGCGCCATGGCGCCCACCCAAAGCGTGCGCACCCACCTGCCACCACGCGCTCAGCGGATCGGTACGGCGTACATCAGTCCCTGCTTGTTCCACTGGTTGTTCAGGCCGCGCGGCAGCCCCAGCGCGGACTTGGGGCCGACGTTGCGCTCGAAGATCTCGCCGTAGTTGCCGGTGGTCTTCACCGCCCGCAGCAGCCAGTCGCGGTCCAGGCCCAGCAGCTTGCCCGTGTCTTCCGACGTGCCCAGCATGCGCTGCACCACGGGATGGGTGCTGCTGGTTTTCAGCTGCTCCGCATTCGCCTGGGTCACGCCGTATTCCTCGGCCTCGATCAGGCCGTAGATCACCCACTTCACCACGGCGAACCACTCGTCGTCGCCCCGGCGCACCAGGGGCCCCAGCGGCTCCTTGGAGATCAGCTCGGGCAGGATGGCATGGGTGGCGGCGCCATCGCGGATGGTGCTGCGCAGCGAGGCCAGGCCCGACGCATCGGTGGTGTAGGCCGTGCAGCGGCCGGCCAGATAGGCACTGGTGGCGGCATCGATCTTCTCGAACATCACCGGCTTCACGTCCAGGCCGTTCGTGCGGGAGTAGTCGAGCAGGTTCTTCTCGGTGGTGGTGCCCGACTGCACGCACACGGTCTGCCCCTTGAGCTGGCGGGTGCTTTTAATCTTGCTCTTGGCGGGCACGATGAAACCCTGCCCGTCGTAGTAGGTCACCACGGTCTGGTGCAGGCCCAGCGAGGCGTCGCGGGTGAGCGAGAACGTGGTGTTGCGCGAGAGCACATCCACCTCGCCGGACTGCAGCGCGGTGAAGCGCTGGGGCACGTCCACCGGCACGTACTTGACCTTGTGCCCATCGCCGAGCACGGCCGCAGCCAGGGCGCGGCACACGTCCACGTCCAGGCCCGACCACTTGCCGCTCGCGTCCGCCATCGCAAACCCGGCCAGGCCGGTGTTGACGCCGCACACCACCTGCCCCCGCGCCTTGATGCCGTCGAGCGTCTTGCCTGCGTGCGCGGCGGGCACCGCAGCCACAGCCGCCAGCGCGGCCCATCCCATCACAGCGATCCGGTGCCAAAATGTCTTCATGCGGAGGTCTCCGGGGAAAGTTCAGAGTGCGGGCGCTGCGGCGGGCCCGGGGCCGTGCAGCACCTTCTGCAGGAATTGCGCCTGCCCCATGCCGGGGTCCAGAGTGTAGGCCGCGAAGCCTTCGCGCTCGTACGCGCGCAAGGCACTGTGGTTGCCCGACAGCACCTCCATGGTCAGCTTGCAGGCGCCCCGCTCCCGGGCGATCACCTCCACCGCCTGCAGCATGCGCTGCGCGATGCGGTGGCCGCGCCACCCGGGCGCCACGGCCACGTCGTGCACGTTGACCAGCGGCTTGCAGGCAAAGGTGGAAAACCCCTCGAGGCAATTGATCAGCCCCACCGGAACCTCGCCGTGCGGCGCGGCAGCGTCTGCAGCCCAGGCGATCACGCTGAAGGCCTGGGGGCGCTGCCGCAGGGCCGCGGGCAGCCCCTGCTTCACTTCGTCGCTGAGCGGCTTTCCGCCGCCCGCTGCGTCGCGTGCATAGCCATCGAGCAGATCGACCAGCGCCCGCGCATCGCGGGCGTTGGCAAAGTCGACGCGGCGGACGTGGATGGCCAGGGGTGTCGAGGTGGAAGTCAAAGCGGTAGACGGCATGAGAGGAATCCTGAGCGGCGGCCGAGGAGCTTCAGCCGCAAAAGTGACAGCGTACCGGATCGCCCACCCCGCCCGCTCGCCGCCAGGCCGAGCGAAATGGATGAACTAGGGATGGAGGGCTGCGCGGCGGCGCTGAACGGCGTTTGGGGCTCGGCGTGCCGGAAGCGAGGTGCTTGTTGGCGCGATCAGCCCGCTCGGGCCGCATCCGCGAGCCTTTGCGCGCACAGGCTGGCCTGCTGGGCGTCGCGCGCCTCCACCATCACCCGCAGCAAGGGCTCGGTGCCGCTGGCGCGGATCAGCACCCGGCCTGACGAGCCCAGCTCTTGCTCCACGCTGCGCGTGGTGTCTTCCAAAAGGCGATTGGCTTTCCAGTCCTGGCCCGGCGCCAGGCGAACGTTGAGCAGCACCTGCGGGTACAGCGTGATCTCGGCCAGCAGCTGGGACACCGTACGGCCACTGCGCACGCAGGCCTGCAGCACCTGCAGCGCACTCACCAGGCCGTCGCCCGTGGTGTGGCGGTCCAGGGCCAGCAGGTGGCCGGAGCCCTCCCCGCCCAGCACCCAGCGGTGGCGGGCCAGCTCTTCCAGCACGTACCGGTCGCCGACCTTGGCGCGCACGAACTTCACGCCGCGTGCCTGCAAGGCGACTTCCACCGCCATGTTGGTCATCAGCGTGCCCACCACGCCAGGCACATGCTCGTCGCGGCCCATGCGGTCGGCGGCCATCAGGTACAGCAGTTCGTCGCCGTTGTACAAACGGCCCGTGGCGTCCACCACCTGCAGGCGGTCGGCGTCGCCATCCAGGGCAATGCCGTAATCCGCGCGGTTGGCACGCACCGCCCGCACCAGCGCATCGGGGTGCGTGGCGCCCACGTCGCGGTTGATGTTGAGGCCGTCCGGCGAGCAGCCGATGGAAAGCACCTCGGCCCCCAGTTCGTGGAATACCTTGGGCGCCACCTGGTAGGCCGCGCCGTGTGCAGCATCGACCACGATCTTCAGGCCCTTGAGCGTGAGGTCCTGCGGAAAGGTGCTCTTGCAGAATTCGATGTAACGGCCGGCCGCATCGTCCAGGCGCCGCGCCTTGCCCAGGTTGGCGGAATCGGCCCACACCGGGGGCTCGGCCAGGGCGGCCTCGACGGCCAGCTCCCAGGCATCGGACAGCTTGGTGCCCTGGGCACTGAAGAACTTGATGCCGTTGTCAGGGTAGGGGTTGTGGCTGGCACTGATGACCACGCCCAGGCTGGCCCGCTGGGCCCTCGTGAGGTAGGCCACGCCCGGCGTGGGCAATGGGCCCAGCAGCACGACGTCCACCCCGGCGGAATTGAAGCCGGACTCGAGCGCGCTCTCCAGCATGTAGCCCGAGATGCGGGTGTCCTTGCCGATCAGCACCGTCGGGCGCTCTTCGGTGCGGCGCAGCACGCGGCCCACGGCATGGGCCAGGCGCAGCACAAAATCCGGGGTGATGGGGGGCTGGCCCACCGTGCCGCGGATGCCATCGGTTCCAAAATATTGGCGCGTCATGTTGGAGCGTCTCCTCGTGTATCTCGTTGTTGGTTGTTGGCTATTTATTGGCTACCGGTCGCGGGCCACCCTCGGCGCCCTCGAATCCGCTGCGCCTGCGCCTTCGGGCGCCGGCTGCATCCATCTCACTGCATCGGCCCCCGGCTTGCTGCATGGCACGCACTCCACACCTTCAATGCCGAGGCGGTGTCTCGCACGTCGTGCACGCGCACGACCGACGCACCGCGCTCCACCGCCAGCACGGCAGCGGCCACGCTGGGCACCATGCGCTGGTCCACCGGGAGGTCCGTCACCGCACCCAGCGACGACTTGCGCGACCACCCGGCCAACACTGCATGGCCCGCATCGCGCAGCCGTTTCTGGTGCGCGAGCAGGGCGAAGTTCTGCGCCACGGTCTTGCCAAAGCCGATGCCCGGGTCGACCACGATGCGATCCTTGTGCACGCCTGCGGCCAGCAGATTCTGCGCCGACAGCTGCAAAAAAGATAGCACCTGCGCCACCACGTCGCCCTCCATCGGCGCGGCCTGCATGGTCTGCGGATCGCGGTGCATGTGCATCAGGCACACGCCACAGCGCGGGTGCGCGGCCACGGCGGCAACAGCGCCCGGCTGCCGCAGGGCCCAGATGTCATTGACGATGTCAGCACCCAGGTCCAGGACGGCTTGCATGACCTCAGGCTTGTAGGTATCTACCGAGATCGGCACGCCGAGGCTGACCGCGTCGCGCACCAGCGGCACCACACGGGCGAGCTCCTCGTCCAGAGGGACCGCCGGACTGCCAGGGCGCGTGGACTCCCCCCCGATATCGAGGATGTCCGCGCCGTCCTGCAGCAACTGTTCGCAGTGCCTCAATGCGGCCAGCGTGGACCCATGGTGTCCGCCGTCGGAGAACGAGTCCGGCGTGACATTGACGATCCCCATGATCTGCGGACTGCTGAGGTCGATGACGAAACGGGAGGTCTGCCAGATCATGGTCTATCGCAGGAAAAAGACTCTGTGGAATTGGGCTGCAGCGGGACGGCCCGCCCGGATGGCATGGATCGGAGCGGCCGGCAAACGCGGGGCATCATGCGGCGCGCTGAAACAGAAAAACGGGGCACAAGGCCCCGTTCATTCAGCGATGGGAACGCACCCCAGCCGTCAGGCAGCCGAAGGAGCGGTGTCCGTGGCAACGGCCGGTGTGCCGCCGCTGGAATTGTCGCCACCCGACGAGGGGGGCGTGCGTGGCGTCCAGTCCTTGGGTGGACGTGGTTCCTTGCCAGCCATGATGTCGTCCAGCTGCTCGGTATCGATGGTTTCCCATTCGAGCAGGGCCTTGGCCATGGCGTGCATCTTGTCGCTGTTCTCTTCGATCAGGCGGCGGGCCAGGTTGTACTGCTCGTCGATGATGCGGCGCACTTCCATGTCGACCTTTTCCATGGTCTGCTCGCTCATCGTGGTGGTCTTGGTGACCGAACGGCCCAGGAACACCTCGCCTTCGTTTTCCGCATAGACCATCGGGCCCAGGGCATCCGTCATACCGTAGCGGGTGACCATGTCGCGCGCAATGTGCGTGGCACGTTCGAAGTCGTTGCTGGCGCCGGTGGTCATCTGGTTCATGAACACTTCTTCAGCGATGCGGCCACCGAACAGCATGCTGATCTGGTTGAGCATGTACTCGCGGTCGTAGCTGTAGCGGTCCTGTGCCGGCAGGCTCATCGTCACGCCCAGGGCACGGCCACGGGGAATGATGGTGACCTTGTGCACCGGGTCGCACTTGGGCAGCAGCTTGCCGATCAGGGCGTGGCCGGACTCGTGGTAGGCCGTGTTGCGGCGCTCTTCCTCGGGCATGACCATGCTCTTGCGCTCGGGACCCATGAGGATCTTGTCCTTGGCCTTCTCGAAGTCCTGCATTTCCACCGTGCGCGCATTGCGCCGGGCCGCCATCAGGGCCGCCTCATTGCACAGGTTAGCCAGGTCGGCACCGCTCATGCCGGGCGTGCCACGGGCGATGATGCCGGGCGCCACGTCCTGCCCGATCGGGATCTTGCGCATGTGCACGTTCAGGATCTGCTCACGGCCCCGGATGTCGGGCAGCGTCACGTACACCTGGCGGTCGAAGCGGCCAGGGCGCAGCAGGGCGGCGTCCAGGATGTCCGGGCGGTTGGTGGCAGCCACCACGATCACGCCCAGGTTGGTCTCGAAACCGTCCATCTCGACCAGCATCTGGTTCAGGGTCTGCTCGCGCTCGTCGTTGCCGCCGCCCAGGCCCGCGCCACGCTGGCGGCCCACGGCGTCGATTTCATCGATGAAGATGATGCAAGGAGCGTTCTTCTTGGCGTTGTCGAACATGTCGCGCACACGGGCCGCGCCCACACCGACGAACATTTCCACGAAGTCCGAACCCGAGATGCTGAAGAACGGCACCTTGGCTTCGCCCGCGATGGACTTGGCCAGCAAGGTCTTGCCGGTACCGGGAGGGCCGACCAGCAGCAGGCCGCGCGGAATGCGCCCGCCGAGCTTCTGGAACTTCTGCGGGTCCTTGAGGAAGTCCACGACTTCCTTGACTTCTTCCTTGGCCTCGTCGCAGCCAGCCACGTCCGCGAACGTGACCTGGTTGTTGTTCTCGTCGAGCATGCGCGCCTTGCTTTTACCGAAGCTGAAGGCACCGCCCTTGCCGCCGCCCTGCATCTGGCGCATGAAGTACACCCACACACCGATCAGCAGCAGCATGGGGCCCCAGCTGACCAGCAGGGTCATGAGCAGGGAGCCTTCTTCGCGGGGCTTGACGTCGAACTTGACGTTGTTGTTGATGAGGTCGCCCACGAGGCCGCGGTCGAGGTAGGTGGCGGTCGTGCGGATCTTGCGGTCGTCGTTGGTGACGGCCACGATCTCGGTGCCGCCCTGGCCTTCCTGGATGGTTGCACTCTTGATGCGGTTGCTGCGGACTTCCTCGAGGAACTCCGAGTAGCCGACGTGGCCTGCGCTGGCGCCTGCACGGGTGTCAAACTGTTTGAACACCGTGAAAAGCACCATGGCGATGACCAGCCACACGGCAATTTTTGAAAACCACTGATTGTTCAAGCGGGGCTCCAGTTGCAGGAAACAGAAAACGGACACACTGCCGTCACGTCACGGCTTGCATGTGTGGCCCATTTTAGGTCTTTCAAGCCACCCGGCCATAGCTATTCCCCCTATCGGCCATGGAAACAGCACGGACTTTGCGGCCATCCGTCACGCTTCTTGACCCCGGACAAGGCGATTCAGGCGGTTTTCTTGAGCCCCATCCCGACCAGGAAGGTTTCCGACGACTTGTCGCGCGACGCCTTGGGCTTCAAGGGTTTCACCACCTTGAAGGTCTGCTTGAAAAGCGTCACCAGGTCGCTGTAGCCGCTGCCATGGAAGAGCTTGACCACCAGCGCGCCATCCGGTTTCAAATGGTTGCAAGCAAAATCCACCGCCAGCTCCACCAGATGGGCGATTCGCGCTGCGTCGGCCGACTCGATCCCCGACAGATTGGGCGCCATGTCGGACACCACCACATCCACCACCTTGCCTGCCAGGGCTTCTTCCAGCCGTGCGAGGACATCGGCCTCGCGGAAATCGCCGTTCAGGTACGTGACGCCTTCGATGGGCTCCATGGGCAGGATGTCCAGCGCGATGATCGTCCCGTTGAGCTGCCCCGCTGCCGCCCCGGCGGGTGACATGCGGCGGCGCAGGTACTGGCTCCAGGCGCCGGGGGTCGAGCCCAGGTCCACCACGGTGTGGCCCGGCTTGACCAGCCCCAGCTGCTCGTCGATCTCCTTGAGCTTGTAGGCCGCCCGTGCGCGGTAGCCCTCCTTGTGGGCCAGCTTGACGTACGTGTCGTTCACGTGGTCGTTCAACCAGGCTTTGTTGACCTTCTTGCTCTGCGTTTTGACTTTCATACGGCCGTATTGTCTCCCGACACGCAAGATGACCGGGGCACCGGACGGCAGGCCGCGGATAATACGGCCCATGCCCCAAATTCAACTGACCCCCGCCGAGCGCCGATTTCACCGCGCTGATGCCCACCATCTGGACCCCGTGGTCCTGGTCGGCGGCGACGGCCTGACCCCTGCCGTCAAAAAAGAGATCGACGCTGCGCTCAATGCCCACGGCCTCATCAAGGTCCGTGTGTTCGGCGATGACCGCGCAGCCCGCGAGCTGATGTACCAGGAGCTTGCTGCCGACCTCAACGCCGCCCCCGTGCAGCACATCGGCAAGCTGCTGGTGCTGTGGCGCCCCGTGCCCGCCAAGGAAAAGGCGGTGGATGAAGACCGCATGCCCGGCCCGCGCGACGTGAAGGTGCTCAAGTTCAGCAAGCGCGGCGGCCAGCGCCCGGAAATCAAGCAATTGCGCGTGCTGGGCAACCAGCGCCTGACCTCCGGCGGCCAGATCAAGCGCGCCAAGCCCAAGCAAAAGTCCATCAAGAAGCGCCAGGCCGACTGATGGGCCTGCCCGCAGTCTCTGCAGAACCTGCAGCTTCTGCCGCCCCACCCGGCCCGGCCGGCCCGGCGCCCGTGCGCCACATCCTGTGCATGAAGTGGGGCACGAAGTACGGCCCCGAGTATGTCAATCGGCTGTATGCGATGGTGCGAAGGCATCTGGCGGGGGACTTCCGCTTCGTCTGCCTGACGGACGACAGCGCGGGCATTCGCGCCGAGGTGCTGTGCCTGCCCATCCCGGCGCTCGACCTGCCGCCCGGCATTCCGGAGCGCGGCTGGACCAAGCTGGCCACCTTCGCCGCTGATCTGCACGGGCTGCGGGGCACCGCCTTGTTCCTCGATGTGGACGTGGTCGTCACCGGTAGCCTGGAGGGGTTCTTCACCCAGCCCGGCCAGTTCCTGATCATTCACGACTACAAGCGCCCGTGGCGCATCACCGGCAATTCATCGGTCTACCGGTTCGAGCTGGGTGCGCACCCGGACGTGCTGGAGCATTTTCGCGCGCACTTTGCCGAGATCCGGCAGGAGTTTCGCAACGAGCAGGCGTACCTGTCGGACTTCCTGCACAAGCAGGGCAAGCTGCAGTACTGGCCCGCCGAGTGGTGCCCGAGCTTCAAGTACCACGGCATCCCGCCCTGGCCCACCAACTACTGGCGGCCTCCTTTTGTGCCGCCGGGGGCCCGCATCGTGATCTTTCACGGGGAATGCAATCCGCCCGATGCACTGGCAGGACGGCGCAATCGGCGGTTTCGCTATATCCGCCCGGCCACGTGGGTGGCGGAACACTGGCGGGAATAAGACAGACGAGGCGCGTGTTGCAGGGCACTGCACCGCCCCCCACGACGCCAGGCGTTGCGGTGACTGGCTGACGGCGGCACCGAAGCTTGGGCGCGCACGCCACACAGCACCGCCGCCCGCCCCGGGCAGCGCCCCTTCAAACGGTTCGACGCAGCGTCAGTGCCCGTCGACAGGCGCGCCGGCCGCATCGTCCGCTGGCGACCCGGGCGCATCGGTGGCCCCTGGGCGCAAGGTGCTCCACAGCACCGCCAGGGCGCAGCCCCACTGCAGCACATACATGACGGACCCCACGCTGTGCCACAGGCGCAGATCCTGGCGGGCCACGATGCGCGGCGCCACGCCGAACTGGGACAACAATGCCAGCAGCATGCCCCCCAGTATGAAAACCATAGCAGCCTGCGCCCACGGGTATTGCCGTACCGCGTGTTTGGGACGCGACATCAGCAGCAGCACCACGCAGCATGCGACCGCCACCCAGGTCTGCGCGGCGAACAGCCTGGCGGCCATGTTGCCGGCGATGGACGGGGACGGAAGGTGGGCAAAAAGCAGCGGCACCACCAGGAATCCGATGGTGGTGAGGCTGCCCCACCACAGGGCCGCCACGAGGGCGGGAAGACGCTGGCGCATGCCCGGGCCGGTCACTGGTAGCTCACGCCCACCACTTCGTAGCGGCGGATGCCACCGGGCGCCTGCACTTCGGCCGTGTCGCCCTCTTCCTTGCCGATCAGTGCACGGGCGATGGGGCTCGAAATATTGATCAGGCCCTGCTTCAGATCCGCTTCGTCCTCGCCCACGATCTGGTACTTGACGGCTTCGCCGGACTCTTCGTCCTCCAGCTCGACCGTGGCGCCGAACACCACCTTGCCGCCGCCGTCCACAGCGCTGGGGTCGATCACCTGCGCCACCGAGAGCTTGCCTTCGATTTCCTGGATGCGGCCTTCGATGAAGCCCTGGCGGTCCTTGGCAGCGTCGTAGTCGGCGTTTTCGCTCAGGTCGCCCTGCGCACGGGCTTCGGCGATGGCGGTGATCACTGCGGGGCGTTCCACGGTCTTGAGGCGGTGCAGCTCCTCCTTGAGCTTCTCCGAGCCGCGCTTGGTGATTGGAATGGTGGCCATGTTTTTCGTCTCCATAGGTCAACAAGGCCGGCGCCTGCCACGGGGGCACGGCACCGGTCGGTCAGCCCGCAAGGCAAGCAATGCTGTGCGATTGGCGACCCTACAAAAGGAAACCGCCGCACGTTGCCGCGCGGCGGTGTTGTTCAGCGGCCAATTATGCCGCTTTTGGGGGCCTTCAGGCCGCCAGTTGCGCGTGCAGTTCCTGCACCGAATACACGTCGAGCTTGTCCATGTACTTCATGCCTTCCACCGCAGCTTCGGCACCGAAGATCGTGGTGAAGGTCGTGACGCGTGCGAGCAGCGAGCTCGTGCGGATCGCACGCGAATCGGCGATCGCGTTGCGGCGCTCTTCCACGGTGTTGATCACCATCACGATCTCGTTGTTCTTGATCATGTCCACGATGTGCGGGCGGCCCTCGGTGACCTTGTTGACCACCTTGACCGGCACGCCGGCCGCTTCGATCGCGGCGGCCGTGCCCTTGGTCGCCACGAGCTCGAAGCCCAGCGCCACGAGCTGGCGGGCGATGTCCACCGCGCGCGGCTTGTCGGCGTTCTTCACGGTCAGGAACACCTGGCCCGAGGTGGGCAGCTTGGTGCCCGCACCCAGCTGGCTCTTCACGAAGGCTTCGCCGAAGGTCTTGCCCACGCCCATCACTTCACCGGTGGACTTCATCTCGGGGCCGAGGATGGTGTCCACGCCCGGGAACTTCACGAAGGGGAACACGGCCTCCTTCACGCTGAAGTACGGGGGCGTCACTTCCTTGGTGATGCCTTGCGACGCCAGCGTCTGGCCGGCCATGCAGCGCGCGGCCACCTTGGCCAGCTGGATGCCGGTGGCCTTGCTCACGAAGGGCACCGTGCGCGAAGCGCGCGGGTTCACTTCCAGCACGTAGATCACGTCCTTGCCGTCCACTTCCTGGATGGCGAACTGCACGTTCATCAGGCCCACTACGCTCAGGCCCGCAGCCATGGCGGCGGTCTGGCGCTTGATCTCGTCGATGGTGGGCTGCGACAGGTAGTACGGCGGCAGCGAGCAGGCGGAGTCGCCGCTGTGCACGCCCGCCTGTTCGATGTGCTCCATCACGCCGCCGATGAAGGTGACGCCTGCGGAGTCGCGCACGCAGTCCACATCGCACTCGATGGCGTTGGACAGGAAACGGTCCAGCAGCACGGGCGAGTCGTTGCTCACCTTGACGGCTTCGCGCATGTAGCGCTCCAGGTCACGCTGCTCGTGCACGATTTCCATCGCGCGGCCGCCCAGCACGTAGCTGGGGCGCACCACCAGGGGGTAGCCCAGGGCGGCGGCCTTTTCCAGGGCCTCGGGTTCGGTGCGCGCAGTCGCATTGGGCGGCTGGCGCAGGCCGAGTTCGCCCAGCAGCTTCTGGAAGCGCTCGCGGTCTTCGGCCGCATCGATCATGTCGGGGCTGGTGCCGATGATGGGCACGCCAGCGGCTTCGAGGCCCAGGGCCAGCTTCAGGGGCGTCTGTCCGCCGTACTGCACGATCACGCCGACCGGCTTTTCCTTGTCCACGATCTCCAGCACGTCCTCGAGCGTCACGGGCTCGAAGTACAGGCGGTCGGACGTGTCGTAGTCGGTGGAGACGGTCTCGGGGTTGCAGTTGACCATGATGGTCTCGTAGCCGTCCTCGCGCATCGCCAGCGCCGCGTGCACGCAGCAGTAATCGAACTCGATGCCCTGGCCGATGCGGTTGGGACCGCCGCCCAGCACCATGATCTTCTTGTTGCTGGTGGGCTCCGACTCGCATTCCGCGACGCCGCCGTACGTGGCCGCTTCGTAGGTGGAGTACAGGTAGGCCGTGTTGGTGGCGAACTCGGCCGCGCAGGTGTCCACGCGCTTGTAGACCGGGCGCACGTTCTGCGCGTGGCGCGCTTCGCGCACGGCCTTTTCGGTGGTCTTGAGCAGCTTGGCCAGACGGCGGTCGGAGAAGCCCTTTTGCTTGAGCGTGAACAGCGTGCCCGCGTCGAGCGCCGCCAGGGCTCCCTCGCCTCTTTCGGCCACCAGCTTGTCGATGTCGAGCTCGATCTTCACAATCTGCTCGATCTGCACCAGGAACCACTTGTCGATCTTTGTGAGGTCGAACACTTCGTCGACCGACAGGCCCATGGCGAAGGCATCGCCCACGTACCAGATGCGCTCGGGGCCGGGCTCGCCGAGTTCCTTTTCGAGCACTTCGCGGTCCTGGGTCTTCTCGTTCATGCCGTCCACGCCCACTTCCAGGCCACGCAGGGCCTTCTGGAAGGATTCCTGGAAGGTACGGCCCATGGCCATGACCTCGCCCACGGACTTCATCTGCGTGGTCAGGCGGCTGTCGGCCGTGGGGAATTTCTCGAACGCGAAACGCGGGATCTTGGTGACCACGTAGTCGATGGAGGGCTCGAACGATGCGGGCGTGATGCCGCCCGTGATCTCGTTGCGCAGCTCATCGAGCGTGTAGCCCACGGCCAGCTTGGCGGCGACCTTGGCGATCGGGAAGCCCGTGGCCTTGGAGGCCAGCGCCGAAGAGCGCGAGACGCGCGGGTTCATCTCGATCACGACCATGCGGCCGTCCTGCGGGTTGATCGAGAACTGCACGTTGGAGCCGCCCGTGTCCACGCCGATCTCGCGCAGCACTGCCAGGGACGCATTGCGCAGGATCTGGTATTCCTTGTCGGTCAGCGTCTGCGCGGGGGCCACGGTGATCGAGTCGCCGGTGTGCACGCCCATGGGGTCCAGGTTCTCGATGGAGCAGATGATGATGCAGTTGTCCGCCTTGTCGCGCACCACTTCCATCTCGTACTCCTTCCAGCCGAGCAGCGATTCTTCGATCAGCAGTTCGTTGGTGGGCGAGGCTTCCAGGCCGCGCTTGCAGATGGTCTCGAATTCTTCGGGGTTGTAGGCAATGCCGCCGCCCGTGCCGCCCAGCGTGAAGCTGGGGCGGATCACGGTAGGAAAGCCCACGCTCTTTTGCACGGCCCAGGCTTCGTCCATGCTGTGGGCGATGCCCGAGCGCGCGGAGCCCAGACCGATCTTGGTCATGGCGTCCTTGAACTTCAGGCGGTCTTCGGCCTTGTCGATGGCCTCGGGCGTGGCGCCGATGAGCTCGACCTTGTACTTGTCGAGCACGCCGTTGTGCCACAGGTCCAGCGCGCAGTTGAGCGCGGTCTGGCCACCCATGGTGGGCAGGATGGCGTCGGGGCGTTCCTTGGCGATGATCTTCTCGACCGTCTGCCAGGTGATGGGCTCGATGTAGGTGACGTCGGCCGTGGCCGGGTCGGTCATGATCGTCGCAGGGTTGCTGTTGATCAGGATGACCTTGTAGCCCTCTTCGCGCAGCGCCTTGCAGGCCTGTACGCCGGAGTAGTCGAATTCGCAGGCCTGGCCGATGATGATCGGGCCAGCGCCGATGATGAGAATGCTTTGGATGTCTGTGCGTTTTGGCATGGTGCGTCGATCAGTCGATCGTGGGTTCGGCTGCCTGGGAGCCAGGGGTCTCTACAGAGGGTGCGGCGTCCGCCTGCGGGCGGCGGGCGGTCAGCTTGGCAAGCAGCGCCTCGGCCCGGGCGGGGGGAAGGTTCTTCTGCATCAGTTGCAGCAGGCCATCCCCCTGGATCAGCGGGCGCAGGACTTCCTCTTCAGCGTCATAAAAGGTCACTTCCCAGTCCTGGAGCAGCTCTTCGAACTCTGCGTCGTCCAGCGTCTTGCCCTTGGCCACGAGGGTGATCAGGGGCATGGCCTTGTTCTCGACAAAGGCCTTCTTGTAGGGCTTTTGCGCCCATCGCTCGGTGAACCATTCGCGGTGGGGCGACGGCAGCGTCAGGACGCGCTTGTGGATCGCCTTTTCCAGGGTTGCGAGGGGGAAGCTGAAAAATTTCATGGCGCTGTTCCTTGATTTCAGGCCGCCTTGGCCGCGCGCATGGCGTCGGTGAAGCGGTCGAACAGGTAGGCGATGTCGTGCGGGCCGGGAGATGCCTCGGGGTGGCCCTGGAAGCAGAACGCCGGCTTGTCCTTGTGCGCCAGGCCCTGCAGCGTGCCGTCGAACAAACTGACGTGCGTGGCACGCAGGTGGGCCGGCAGCGACTGCATGTCCACCGCGAAACCGTGGTTCTGGCTGGTGATGCTCACGCGGCCGTTGTCCAGGTCCTTCACGGGGTGGTTGGCTCCGTGGTGGCTGTTCGTCATCTTGAAGGTCTTGGCGCCCGCGGCCAGGGCCATGATCTGGTGGCCCAGGCAGATGCCGAAGGTCGGCACGCCGCTGTCGACGATGGTGCGGGTGGCAGAAATGGCGTAGTCGCAGGGCTCCGGGTCGCCAGGGCCGTTGGACAGGAACACGCCATCAGGCTTCAGGGCCAGCACATCGGCCGCTGGCGTCTGCGCGGGCACCACGGTGACCTTGCAGCCGCGCTGGGCCAGCATGCGCAGGATGTTCAGCTTCACGCCGTAGTCGTAGGCCACCACGTGGAACTCGGGAGACTCGAGCTTGCCGTAGCCCTTGCCCAGCACCCACTCGGTCTGGGTCCACTCGTAGGTGGCTTTGGTCGACACCACCTTGGCCAGGTCCAGCCCGGCCATGTTGGGAGCCGCCTTGGCAGCGGCCAGGGCCTCGTCGATCAGAGCCTGCGTCACCGCCTGGCCTTGCGCCAGGCCGACGATGGCGCCGTTTTGTGCGCCCTTGCTGCGCAGCAGGCGGGTGAGCTTGCGGGTGTCGATGTTGGCGATGGCGACCGTGTTCTCGCGAACGAGGTACTGGGACAGGGTTTCCGTCTGGCGGAAATTGCTGGCCAGCAGGGGCAGGTCCTTGATGATCAGGCCCGCGGCATAGACCTTGTCGGCCTCGATATCCTCGCTGTTGACGCCGTAGTTGCCGATGTGCGGATACGTGAGCGTCACGATCTGCTGGCAATAGCTAGGGTCGGTGAGGATTTCCTGATAACCGGTGATGGCGGTGTTGAACACCACCTCACCGACGGTGGTGCCGGTAGCACCAATCGAGTTGCCGATAAAGACCGTGCCGTCTGCGAGCGCCAGGATGGCGGGCGGGAAGTTTCCCTTGAGAGACAAAAGCACTGGGTTCTCCGGATGGTTACGGTCGCCCGGCGCCTGCAGGCCACTCGTACACGCAAACGTACGCAGTGCTGGTGGCTGCTCTCAGAAAAGATTTTTGCTTTGGGTGCGATCGGGCGACGCTGTTGCGAGAAAAGCTCCCGATTATACCCTTCGGGCGTCTTCGCCCGGCAAATGCATGTCTTGCATAACCTTGTTACGTAAGGAAGTGTTCCAGGCATTTCAATGCATCACTGCGCGCCTAGACTCCGCCCGGCGCCCATTCAACCATCAACGTTTTCAACCTTCAGAGAGGCTGTTTTCATGTTTGCTTTCATTCGTCCCCTTGCTGTCGCAGCGGCAGGTCTCGGCATCGCCTTGGCCGCCCAGGCCATGGAGCTGGCCAAGTATCCAAAAGTCTTTGTGGGCCCGCAGGGAGTCGAAGTCGTTCTGGCCCCCAGCGTGGACGGCAAGCAGGCGCTGGTGCGCGTGAGCGGCATCAACGACCCGATCGACCAGGTGGTCTTTCTGAGCAACCTGGAGCGGCAAGGCGCAGCGCGCGACGTGTACTCCACCCGCATCGACGGCCGCAACTACGGCCTGCTGCACAAGCAGACCGACGCGTACGTCGGTGGCGACAACTATGTGGTCTACCTGCCTGGCAAGCGCGACGGCGTGGTGCTGGCCTTCCACGAAGACAAGACCAAGGCGTTCAAGCTGGCAGACCTGCAGGCGAGCTATGAGCGTCAGCAAAAGCAAGGCGTGCAGGAAAAGCTGGCCCGCTTTGACCGCAACAAGCGCCTGGCCAGCGCGCAGGCCGATCTGACCAAGGCCGACCAGGATGCCAGCGCCGCGTGCGGCACGCCCGTGAAGACCACGGTCGACTGGGCGTCCATCGATGACGAAAAGCTGCAGACCCTGAGCATTGGCAGCTTCTGCGGCGTGGTCGCCTCGGAACTGGAGTCCCTGTGCCGCAACACCCCCGCGGCCAAGGCCAAGGCGGCCAGCCTGGGCCAGGTGCAGTGCAAGTTCGCATCCGCGCTGAAAATCCGCGTGGAAGGCCAGCAAGTGGTGTTCACGACCGAGAAGGACGCGCCCAACCAGGAAGACTTCGTGCGCCAGTTCCTGCGCAACCAGCAGTAATCAGCCTCCCGCGCCACCTCCGGGTGGCGCGAACCTGCCCGCACCCCCGGCAGGAATCTCCTGCCCGAGACCGGCCCTTCAGCGCGCAGCGCCGCTCGCGTGCAGGCAAATGGCGGCGGCGGCAGCCACGTTCAGCGACTCCTCGCCGCCGGGCTGCGCAATGCGGATGCGCAGGGCCGAGCGCTCTTCCAGCACCGGCGACACGCCCTGCCCTTCGTGCCCCATGACCCAGGCACAGGGCCAGGGCAATGCGGCGCGGTGCAGCCAGTCTCCGGCATGGGAGCTGGTGACGAGCAGGGGCACCTGCAGCGCCTGCAGCTCTGCGTGCTCCACACCTTCGATGAGATCCAGCGCGAAATGCGCGCCCATGCCGGCCCGCAGCACCTTGGGTGACCAGAGGGCCGCGCTGCCCTTGACGGCCACCACCTGGCGGAATCCAAACGCCGAGGCACTGCGCAGGATGGAGCCCACGTTGCCCGCGTCCTGCACACGGTCGAGCACCACGGTGGCAACGCCCGGCTGCAGCGACGCCGGCACCGCCCAGTCGATGACGAAGCCCATGCGCGCCGGCGACTCCAGCCCGCTGATCTCGGCGAACAAGGCATCCGAGAGCACTATGATTTTAGGAGCTGCTTGCGCCCACTCCACCTGCGCCAGTGGCCAAAAAGACTCTGCAAACACCGCCACCGCCGGGCGCTGGTGCCGCTCCAGCGCGGCGCGGCACAGATGGTCGCCCTCCAGCCACACCCTGCCCTGCTTGCGATAGGCCGTGCTGTCCTGCGCCAGGCGGCGCAGGTTCTTGACGAAAGCGTTGTCGCGCGAATGGATGGGGGTGACGGAAGGTGATGTCATCGGCAATGGGGTCACCTGGGCGGTCACCCGCAACGGGTCACAGGAACAGGTTTTGTGCCACCGGTGCGAACGAGCGCCGGTGGTGGATGCAGGCGCCGTGCTCGCGCAGCGCGGCCATGTGGATCGCCGTGCCGTAGCCCTTGTGGCCGGCAAAGCCGTAATGGGGGAAGTCCTGGTCGATCTGCGCGCACCAGCGGTCGCGGTGCACCTTGGCCAGGATGGAGGCGGCCGAGATGGCCTGCACCAGCGCATCGCCCTTGACGATGGCCTCGGCCGGCACGTCCAGCAGCGGCAAGCGGTTGCCGTCCACAAGCACCCGCACGGGCTTGAGCCGCAGGCCGATCACCGCGCGGCGCATCGCCAGCAGGGTGGCCTGCAGGATGTTCAGGCTGTCGATCTCTTCGACGCTCGCCTCGGCGATGGAGCAGCACAGCGCCTTGGCGCGGATCTCGTCGTAGAGCTTCTCGCGCCGGGCTGCGGTCAGGGTCTTGGAGTCCGCCAGGCCTGCGATGGGATGCAGGTCGTCCAGGATGACGGCGGCAGCCACCACCGGGCCGGCCAGGGGCCCGCGGCCGGCCTCGTCCACCCCGGCAAGAAGTCCGGGGGGATGCCAGGGCAGGCTGGCTTGCTCAGGCTGTGGGAGCGAGGATTTTCTGGATCGCATCGGCTGCCAGTCGGGGAGTGTTGCGGAGAAGGCTTTCATGCAGCGCGGTGAAGCGCTGCTCCAGCGCGCTGATCCGGGACGGATTGTGCCTGCGTGCGTCCAGCCAATCCAGCGTGGCGGCGCACAGCGCTTGCGGCGTGGCGGCGTCCTGGATCAGTTCGGGCACCACGAAGTCGCCGCACAGGATGTTGGGCAGCCCCACCCAGGGCTGCAACTGCTTGCGGCGCATGAGCCACCAGCTCACAGGCTGCATGTGGTAGGCGATCACCATGGGCCGCTTGAAGAGCGCGGCCTCCAGCGTGGCCGTGCCGCTGGCGATCAAGGTGGCATCGCAGGCCGCCAGCACCGTGTGCGACTGGCCCGCCACGATCTGCACCGCGTCCTGCAGGCCGCATTCCTGTGCGACCTGCGCAATGCGGCTTTGCAAGGCGGGTACCGCGGGCACTACCAATTTGATAGCTGGGCGCGCTTGACGGATCAGCGCTGCAGCCTCGAGGAATGGCTTGGCGATGTACTGGATTTCAGACGACCGGCTGCCCGGCAGGATGGCCAGGACCTCATCCGCATCCTGCAGACCCAGATGTGCCCTGGCGGCGGAGCGGTCGGGCACCATCGGGATCACACCAGCGAGCGGGTGACCGACGTAGGTCGCCTCGATGCCATGCTGGGCCAGCAGTGCGGGCTCGAAGGGAAAGATGCACAGCACGTGGTCGGCGCTGCGGCGGATCTTCTCGACCCGGTCCGCACGCCACGCCCAGATGGAGGGGCAGACGAAATGCACGGTCTTGATGCCGGCAGCGCGCAGGTCGGCTTCGAGCCCCAGGTTGAAATCCGGCGCGTCCACGCCGATGAACACATCGGGCCGGCTCTGGAGGAGGTCGTTGCGCAACGACTTGCGGATGGCGAGCAACTCGCGCAGGCGCCGCAGCACCTCCATGCTGTAGCCATGCACGGCCAGCTTGTCGCTGGGCCACCGGGCCTCGAAGCCGCGGCGTGCCATCTGGGGCCCACCGATGCCAAAGGACTGCAGCGTGGGCCAGTGCGCCTGCATGCCGTCGAGCAGCAGCCCGGCGAGCAAGTCGCCCGAGGTTTCGCCCGCCACCATGGCGATGCGGGGAGATGTCTGCATGCGCCGGACCTCAGCGGGCGATGCCGCGGCTGGAGCTGGCCAGGAAAGCCATCACCAGCGCCACGTCCGCCGTGGCCTCGGGGTGCGCCACCGGCAGGTCCGCGATGGCGGCGCGGGCCGCCTCGAGCGTGAGGCCCTGGCGGTACATCAGCCGGTGGATCTGCTTGATCACTGCCACACGCCCCGCAGAGAACCCGCGGCGGCGCAGGCCCTCGGCATTCAGCCCCCGCACGGACAGCGGATTGCCATCGACCGTCATGAAGGGCGGTACGTCCTGCGACACGGCGCTGGAAAATCCGATCATGGCGTGCGCCCCGATCTTCACGAACTGGTGGATGCCGGTCAGCCCGCCCACCGTCACCCAGTCGCCGATCAGCACATGGCCGGCCAGCGTGGTGTTGTTGGCCATGGTCGTGTGGTTGCCCACATGGCAGTCGTGCGCAATGTGGGTATAGGCCATGATCCAGTTGTCGTCGCCGATGCTGGTCTTGCCGCCCGCGCCCGGCACGCCGCGGTTGAAGGTGCAGAATTCGCGCACCGTGTTGCGGTCACCGATGACCAGCTCGGTGTCCTCGCCCTTGTACTTCTTGTCCTGCGGATCGGCCCCCAGGGAGGCGAACTGGAAAATGCGGTTGTCCTTGCCGATGGTCGTGCGGCCTTCGATCACGCAGTGGGCCCCCACGGTGCAGCCCGGGCCGATCACGACCTGCGGGCCGATCACGGCATACGGCCCCACCGTGACGGAGGGGTCGATGCGTGCACCGTCCGCAATGATGGCGGTGGGATGGATATTGCTCACGGTCCGGTCAGCCCAGGTCGTCGCTGCGGCTCAGCCCACGCTGCGCATGGTGCACATGAGCTCGGCTTCGCAGGCCACATCGTCGCCCACGCTCGCCACGCCCTTGAACTTCCAGATGCCGCCGCGCACGCGGTCGATGGTGATGGTCAGGATCAGCTGGTCGCCCGGCTCCACAGGGCGCTTGAAACGCGCGCCGTCGATGCCGACGAAGTAATAGATGTTGTTCTCGTCCGGCACCTTGCCCATGGCATCGAAGGCCAGCAGCCCGGCCGCCTGGGCCAGGGCTTCGAGGATCAGCACGCCGGGCATCACGGGACGCCCTGGAAAATGCCCGCCGAAGTAAGGTTCGTTGAACGTGACGTTCTTGATGGCCTTGATACGGGTGTTGCTCTCAAGCTCGATCACCTTGTCTACCAGCAAGAAGGGGTAGCGGTGCGGCAGTTGCTTGAGAATTGCGTGGATATCCATCATCGAGTTCTTCTTCCGTTCATGCTGCTTTCAGGGCCTGCTCCAGCGCTTTGATGCGCTCTCGCAAGCTGTGCAATTGTTTGAGTGTCGCAGCGTTCTTTTCCCAGCGCGCATTGTCGTCGATGGGAAACATGCCCGTGTACTGTCCTGGCCGTGTGATGGATCGCGTGACGACCGTGGCCGCCGAAATGTGCACGTTGTCGGCCAGCTCCAGATGCCCCAGCACGATGGCGCCTCCGCCCACCGTGCAATGCGCGCCGATGGTGGCACTGCCGGCCACACCCACGCAGCCGGCCATGGCCGAGTGCTTGCCGATGCGCACGTTGTGGCCCACCTGGATCAGGTTGTCGAGCTTGACGCCGTCTTCGATCACGGTGTCCTGCAGGGCACCCCGGTCGATGCAGGTGTTGGCCCCGATCTCGACATCGTCGCCGATGTGAACGGCGCCGAGCTGCTCGATCTTGACCCACTGCCCCTTCTCCGGCGCGAAGCCGAAGCCGTCGGCACCGATCACCACGCCCGCATGGACGATGCAGCGCTCGCCGATGTGGCAGTCTTCGCCGACCGTCACGCGTGATTTGAGCACCGTGCCTGCACCAATGCGAGCGCCGCGCTCAACGACGCACAGCGGGCCGACAACAGCCGTGGGATGCACGTGGGCCGACGGGTCCACCACGGCGCTCGCATGCACCGAGCCCTGCACTGCAGGCGATGTGTGCTGCCGCCAGAGCTGCGTGGCCCTTGCAAAATAGACGTAGGGGTTGTCCGCAACGATGCAGGGGCCGCGCGCCAGCGCCACCTCGCGCATGGCGGGCGCCACAATGACACAGGCCGCCCGGGAGGCGGCCAGTTGCTGTTGGTAGCGGGGGTTGCTCAGAAAACTGAGGTCCCCCGGGCCCGCAACCTCCAGTGGCGCGATGCGGGAGATGGTGGTGTCAGCCACCGCCCCCCCCTCCAGCGAACCACCGAGCGCATCAACAATGTGCCCGAGAAGCAAGCTCACGCGCCACCCGTCCTGCGCTGCGGCTTACTTGGTTGTGGCAGCGGCATTCAGCGCCTTGATCACCTTGTCGGTGATGTCGTGCTTGGGGTTGATGTAGACAGCCTCTTGCAGGATCACGTCGTACTTTTCAGCTTCTGCGACCTGCTTGACCACCTTGTTGGCGCGCTCGAGAACCTGGGAGAGTTCTTCGTTCTTGCGGGCGCTCAGGTCTTCCTGGAACTCACGGCGCTTGCGCTGGAAGTCACGGTCCTGGTCCACCAGCTGGCGCTGGCGCGTGGTGCGCTGGCTCTCGGCCATGGTGGGCGCTTCACGTTCGAACTTTTCGCTGGCGGTCTTCAGGGTGTTGCCCAGGTCCACCAACTCTTTTTCACGGCGAGCGAATTCCTGCTCCAGCTTGGCCTGGGCCGCCTTGGCCGTGTTGGCCTCACGGAAGATGCGGTCGGTGTTGACGAAACCGGCACGGAAGGACTCTTGCGCTTGCACAGGCGCTGCAGCGGCGAATGCGCCGAGCAGCAGGGCCAAGGAGATATGGCGAGAAAAGGATTTCATTAGAAAGACGTTCCAATCTGGAATTGCAGTTTCTGGATTCTATCGCCAGCGAACTTGCGCACCGGTTGCGCAAACGCCAGACGCAGCGGACCGAGCGGGGAAATCCAGCTCAGGCCCAGACCCACGGAGGCACGCATGTCACTGAAGGTGACCTTGTCGTTCTCTCCGTACACGTTACCCACGTCGACGAAGGTAAACACGCGCAGGGTCCGGTCGTTCCCCGCGCCAGGGAACGGAGCGATCAGCTCCGCATTGAGGGTGACTTTCTTCGGACCGCCGAGAGACGCACCCGTCACGTCGCGCGGACCCAGCGTGCCCTGGTCGAAACCGCGCACCGAGCCCAGGCCGCCCGAGTAGAAGTTCTTGAACACGGGGAACGGCCGGCCGTTCATCCCCTTGCCGATACCCGCCTCGCCGTTGAACGCCAGCGTGAAGCGCTTGTTCAGCGGAACGTACTGCTGGTACTGGTAGTTGGCGCGCACGTAGCGGGCGTCGCCTGCCACGGACCATTCGGAATTGAGGCGCTGGTAGCGACCCGAATTGGGCGCCAGCGCACTGTCGCGGTCATCGCGCGACCAGCCGACGGTCAGCGGAATGGAGGTGCTGCTGTAGCCGAACCTGTCTGCATAGGCCAGGTAGGTGGCGGGGATGTTCGTGCCGGGCTTGATCTTGGTCTGCTCAAGGCCGCCACCGAAGAACACCGTGTCGGTCTCGCTGAACGGCACGCCGAAGCGCAACGAACTGCCGGTGGTCACGAGCTGGTAGTTGCCGCCCTGGTCTTCGTAAGGCTTGTCCGTGCGGTAGTAGAGGTCCACCGTGCGCGAAATGCCTTCCTTGGTGAAATACGGGTCGGTGGTGCTGAACACCAGCGTGCGGCGGTACTTGCTGGTGTTCACATCGATGCCCAGGTAGTTGCCCGAGCCGAAGATGTTTTCCTGCTTGATGCCGAACGAGAGCGAGACCTTCTCCGCGCTGGAGAAGCCCACGCCCATCTGCAGCGAGCCCGTGGGCTTTTCGGCCACGTTGATCACCAGGTCCACCTGGTCGGGCGAGCCCGGCACTTCCTGCGTCTCGACGTTCACTTCGGTGAAGAAGCCCAGGCGGTCCACGCGGTCGCGCGACAGGCGGATTTTCTCGCCGTCGTACCACGAGGCTTCGTACTGGCGGAACTCGCGGCGGATCACTTCGTCGCGCGTGCGGTTGTTGCCGCTCACGTTGATGCGGCGCACATAGGCGCGGCGCGATGGTTCGGCCTGCAGCACGAAGGCGACGCGGTTGTTCTCGCGGTCGATCTCCGGCACGGCCTCGACGCGGGCAAACGCAAAGCCGAAGCGCGCGAAATACTCCGAGAAAGCCTTGGTGGTCTCGGTGATCTGGTCGGCGTTGTAGGGCTCGCCTGCGCGGATCGTGACGAGCGACTTGAATTCGTCATCGCGGTCCAGGTAGTTGCCCTCCAGCTTGACGCCGGACACGACATAGCGCTCGCCCTCGGTCACGTTGACGATGATGGAGATGTCCTGCTTGTCGGGCGAGATCGCGACCTGCGTGGAATCGACGCGGAACTCGAGGTAGCCGCGCTGCAGGTAGTACGAGCGAAGGGTTTCCAGGTCGGCGTTGAGCTTGGCGCGCGAATAGCGGTCGGACTTGGTGTACCAGCTGAGCCAGCCGCCCGTGTCCTGGTCGAACAGGCCCTTGAGCGTGGATTCGCTGAACGCCTTGTTGCCGACGATGCGCACTTCCTTGATCTTGGCGGGCTCGCCTTCGACCACCGTGAACGTCAGGTTCACCCGGTTGCGCTCGATGGGGGTCACCGTGGTCACCACTTCGGCGCCGTAGAGGCTCTTGTTGATGTACTGGCGCTTGAGCTCCTGCTCGGCGCGGTCGGTCAGCGCCTTGTCATAGGGCCGCCCTTCGGTCAGCCCCACCTCGCGCATGGCTTTCTTGAGCGTGTCCTTGTCGAATTCGCGCGTGCCGGCGAAGTCGACATCCGCCACCGTGGGGCGCTCTTCCACCACGACCACCAGCACGTTGCCAGTGGCCTCCAGGCGCACATCCTTGAAAAGCCCCAGGCCGAACAGCGCCCGGATGGCGGCCGCGCCCTTTTCGTCGTTGTAGTCGTCGCCCACGCGCAGCGGCATGGATGCGAACACCGTACCGGGCTCCACGCGCTGCAGGCCCTCGACGCGGATATCCTGCACCTTGAAGGGCTCCAGTGCCCATGCCGCATTGGCAGCGAAAATCATGGCTGCAACGGCCGATGCGGTACGCACGCCCAGGCGATTGATGTGTTTTTTCATGAATGAAGCTGGAGCCGCAGTTGCGTTGCAAGCGCGGCAAAGGTTAGCCAAAAAGCCGGGTGACGTCGTTGAACAAGGCTATGGACATCATGACAAGCAACACTGCAACGCCTCCGCGCTGCAGGCGTTCCATCCATGCGTCCGACACTCCCTTGCCCGTGACACCCTCCCAAAGATAATACATCAGGTGCCCACCGTCCAAAACTGGCAGCGGCAGCAGGTTCAGCACCCCCAGGCTCACGCTGATGAGCGCAAGGAAAACCAGGTACTGCGTGAGGCCCAGGCTGGCCGAGCGGCCGGCATAGTCGGCAATCGTGAGCGGCCCGCTGAGGTTCTTGAGCGACGCCTCGCCGATCACCATGCGGCCCATCATGCGCAGCGTCAGGATCGAGACGTCCCACGTCTTCACCACACCGCCCCAGGCCCCTTCGAGCACCCCGTACTCCACGGTCACGAACTCGGGCGCCGCACCCACATACGCACCGATACGGCCGACGGTCGTGCCAGCGTCCGTCTTGGCCTCGGGCACCACGTCCAGCGTCAGCACCTGGCCCGCGCGGTCGATGCGCCAGGGCTGGGCCACGGCTTGTGTGCCCTTCACGGACTGCCGGATCAATTCGCGCAGTTGCTGGCCGTCCACCACGTCGGTGGCGCCCACCTTCAGCACCACGTCGCCCTGGCGCAGCCCGGAGCGGGCGGCGGCGCCGTCGGCCATCACATCGCCCAGCACGGGCCGCGTCCACGGCCCCAGGATCCCGATCTTGCGAAACAGCTGTGCGTCGGCCTCGCGGGTGTCGATCTTGGACATGTCGAGCCGCACTTCGCGGTGCGCCGCGCCCGACTGGGGCTGCACGTCCAGGCGCACCGTCTCGCCCTCGAGCGCGCCGCGCGTAAGAAGCCAGCGCAGGTCTTCGAACGACCGCACGGGCTCCATGTCGTCGGTGCCCAGCGCAGCCTGCGCGACGAGTTCGCCACCGCGCAGCCCTGCGGCCTGCGCGACCGAACCCGCCACCGGGCTGGCCAGCACCGCCTTGGGCTCCTGCACGCCGTTCCAGTTGACGATGGCGTACAGCAGTATCGCCAGCAGCAAGTTGGCCATGGGCCCTGCCGCCACAATGGCGGCACGCGAGCGCAGGGGCTGGGTGTTGAACGCCAGATGCCGCTCTTCAGGCGCCACGGGCGCCTCCCGCTCGTCGAGCATCTTGACGTAGCCGCCCAGGGGAAATGCGCCCAGCACGAATTCCGTCGGCGACCCCTTGGGCTGCCAGCGCAGCAGCGGGTGGCCAAAGCCGACCGAGAAGCGCAGCACTTTGACCCCGCACGCCACCGCCACGCGGTAGTGCCCGTACTCGTGCACGGCAATCAGGATGCCCAGGGCAACGACGAAGGCAACAAGAGTGAGCAGCATGGTGGGGTTTCCGTAGATCTCTGTGGAGGCGCTCAGGCCGCCATGCGGACTGCCGCATGTTCTGCCGCATGCCGGGCCTGGGCGTCCAGGTCCAGCAGCGCAGCCAGCGAGTCTGGCTTGGAGGGGGACACCGCATCCAAAGTTGCAAGATTTACCGCATGGATACGGTCAAAACGCAGCCGGCCCTGCAAAAACGCCCCGACAGCCACCTCGTTGGCGGCATTGAGCACCGCGGTCGTTCCCTCGGCTGCCTTGAGCGCCTGCCAGGACAGGTGCAGGCCGGGGAAGCGAATGGCATCGGCATCCTCGAAGGCCAGGGCGGACAGCGTGGAAAAATCGAGCCGGCTGGCGCCACTGGCGATGCGCTCGGGCCAGGCCAGGCCGCAGGCGATGGGCACCCGCATGTCGGGCGTGCCCAGTTGCGCCAGGATCGACGCATCCTTGAACTGCACCATCGAATGGATGATCTGCTGCGGATGGATCACCACCTTGATCTGGTCCGGGTGCAGGTCGAACAGCCAGCGCGCCTCGATCACTTCGAGCGCCTTGTTCATCATGGTGGCGGAGTCGACCGAAATCTTGCGCCCCATCGAGAAATTGGGGTGCGCGCAAGCCTGGGCCGGCGTGATCTCCGACAGCGTGGCCGGGTCGCGCTGGCGAAACGGCCCGCCCGAAGCGGTCAGCAGGATGCTGTCCACCCGGTCAGGCCAGGTGGCAGGGTCTTCCGGCAGGCACTGGAAAATGGCCGAATGCTCGCTGTCGATCGGCAGCAGCGTGGCCCCGCCCTGCTTGACCGTCTGCATGAACAGCCCGCCGCCAACCACCAGCGCCTCCTTGTTGGCCAGCAGCAGGCGCTTGCCGGCGCGGGCTGCCGCCAGGCACGGCGACAGGCCTGCCGCACCCACGATGGCTGCCATGACGGCGTCCACCTCCGGGTGAGACGCTATCGTTTCAAGAGCATCTGCCGCTTGCAGGACTTGCGTGGGAATGCCGTTAGCGGCCAGCTTTTCGGCCAGTTGGCGCGCGTGCGGTGCGCTGGCCATCACCGCAAAGCGCGGTGTGAACTGCGCGCACTGCGCAAGGATCAGGTCCACCTGCGTGGCCGCGCTCAGCGCGAACACTTCAAAGCGGTCCGGGTGGCGGGCCACCACATCCAGCGTGCTGGTACCGATGGAGCCCGTGGAGCCCAATACCGTGAGTCGTTGTTTCATCATTGCGAGCTACCGTGCTGCTGCTGTCGTCAGGCTGGTGAGCATCATGGCCAGTGGCAGGGTCGGCAGCAGCGCGTCCACCCGGTCGAGCACGCCGCCGTGGCCGGGCAGCAGGTTGCTGCTGTCCTTGACGCCAGCGCTGCGCTTGATGAGGGACTCCACCAGGTCGCCCGAGACGCTCATGGCCACCATGAACAGCGCCGCGATCACCAGCAGCCACCAGCCTTGCTGCGCCATGCGGCTGTAGAAACTGGGCACGGCAGCCTGCCAGTGCGCGTCAGCGGCCACCCAGACGAACGCCATGACCACCACGCCCGCCAGCCCACCCCACACGCCTTCCCAGCTCTTGCCGGGACTGATCGAGGGGGCCAGCTTGCCCTTGGTGAAGCGCAGCCCGAAAGCGCGGCCGGCGAAATACGCGAAGATGTCGGCCACCCACACCAGCAGCAGCACCGACAGCAAGAAATTGATGCCCACATTGCGCGCCTGAACGACCGCAAGCCAGGCCAGCCACAGCGCCAGCACGCCCGCCACCAGCCGCACGGCGGAAGGAATGCGCGGCCAGCCCGGAACCCCGGCCTTGAGCAGCCAAGCGGTGGACAGCACCCACAGCCCCCCGCCCACGACCCAGAGCGCCGTCAACGGCCGCTCCACCCAGCCCAGAGCCCAGGACCCCGCGCACAGCGCGACGCAGGCGGCGCCCACAGCCACCGAGCCTGCCTGTCCGAAACCGCTCAGGCGCCCCCACTCCCAGGCACCGGCGGCCATGAGCACCAGCACCACGACGGTGAACGGCACGGTGGACGCGTAAAAAAGCGCCGGCAGCAAGATGGCCAGCAGGACGAGGGCTGTGATGACACGCTGTTTGAGCATGGGACCTTTCAGAACCCGTTCAGGTTCTCAACCGGGCATCGGCTGGGGATGCGCGGACAGGATCTGTTCGGAGGTTTTACCAAAACGGCGTTCGCGGCCACTGTAGGCTGCAATCGCCTCATCCAGCGCCGACTCATCGAAATCCGGCCACAGCCGGTCACTGAAAATGAACTCGGAGTATGCAGCCTGCCACAGCAGAAAATTGCTGATCCGCATTTCGCCCCCGGTGCGGATCACGAGATCGGGGTCGGGCACGTGGGCCAGGCCCATCGCGCCGTGCAGGCTCGCTTCGGTGATGGGCTCTCCGCGTGCGGCCAGCGATGCCGCCGCCTGGGCGATGTCCCAGCGGCCCCCATAGTTGAAGCAGACGTTCAGAATCAGGCGGTCGTTGCCCGCCGTGGCGGCCTCCGCCTGGGCCAGGCCGCCCTGCACCTTGGGCGAAAGACCTGCGCGGTCGCCCACGAAGTACAGGCGCACGCCGTCCTTCTTGAGCTCGGGCACCTCGCGCGCGAGCGCCAGGGCCAGCAGCTCCATGAGGCCGGAGACCTCTTCCGCGGGGCGGTTCCAGTTTTCGGACGAAAAGGCAAAGACGGTCAGCACCGCCACGCCCCGCTGCGCGCAGGCACGGGCACAGCGGCGCAGCGAATCCACCCCTTGCTTGTGGCCTGCCAGGCGCGGCAGGAAGCGGCGCTTGGCCCAGCGGCCGTTGCCATCCATGACGATGGCGATGTGGTGAGGCACCACCGGAGATTCAGACATGCAGAACGTTCAGAGAACCCTGGTAACGGGAACTCAGACCGCCATGATTTCCTGTTCCTTGGCCGCCACCAGCGCATCGATCTCTGCGATGTGCCGGTCGGTGAACTTCTGCACGTCGGTTTCGGCGCGCTTTTGGTCGTCTTCGGACGCGAGCTTGTCCTTGACCAGCTTCTTGACCGATTCGTTGGCATCGCGGCGCAGGTTGCGCACCGCGATCTTGGCGCTCTCGCCTTCGTTGCGGGCCAGCTTGGTCATTTCCTTGCGGCGCTCTTCGCTCATGGGCGGCATCGGCACGCGGATGAGGTCGCCCAGGGAGGCGGGATTCAGGCCCAGGTCGCTTTCGCGGATGGCCTTCTCGATCTTGGCGCCCATGCCCTTTTCCCAGGGCTGGACGCTGATGGTGCGCGCATCGATCAGGGAGACGTTGGCCACCTGGCTCAGCGGCACGAACGAGCCGTAGTACTCCACCTGGACCGAATCGAGCAATGCGGGATTGGCACGGCCGGTGCGGATCTTCTGCAGGTTGTTCTTGAACGCCCCGATGGACTGGTCCATCTTGGTTTCTGCATTTTTCTTGATATCGGCAATCGTCATATTGTTCTCCTCTAGCCAGTCACCGGCAATGCGCAGCGCGGCGGCAAATCATCAAGCGTAAACCAGCGTACCTTCGTCTTCGCCCATCACCACGCGCTTCAAGGCGCCGTGCTTGATGATGGAGAACACGCGCACCGGCAGTTTCTGGTCGCGGCACAGCGCGAATGCCGTCGCATCCATGATGCCCAGGTTGCGGGACATGGCCTCGTCGAAGCTGAGCTTGGTGTAGCGTGTGGCGGTCGGGTCTTTCTGGGGGTCGGCAGTATAAACGCCGTCCACCTTGGTGGCCTTGAGCACCAGCTCGGCGCCGATCTCGGCACCACGCAGGGCCGCAGCCGTGTCGGTGGTGAAGAAGGGGTTGCCCGTGCCAGCCGCGAAGACCACGACCTTGCCCTCTTCGAGGTACTGCAGCGCTTTGGGCCGCACATAGGGCTCGACCACCTGTTCGATGGCAATGGCGGACATTACGCGGGCCACCAGGCCCTGCTTGTCCATCGCGTCGGCCAGGGCCAGCGCGTTCATCACGGTGGCCAGCATGCCCATGTAGTCGGCCGTGGCCCGGTCCATGCCGACCGAGCCGCCCGCCACACCGCGGAAAATGTTGCCCCCACCGATCACCACGGCCACCTGGACACCCAGGCGGGTCACTTCGGCGATCTCTTCCACCATGCGCACGATGGTCGCGCGGTTGATGCCAAAGGCGTCGTCACCCATCAGCGCCTCACCAGACAGCTTGAGCAGGATGCGCTTGTGGGCTGGTGCGGCGTGGGACATGTGTGATTTCTCCAAAGGCAATACGTACGGCGATGTGTGCGGGGGCAGGGCTTTTTTGCGGCCTGTCAGGCTGCAGCAGCCTTGGCGGCGGCGACTTGTGCGGCCACTTCGGCAGCGAAGTCGTCGGCCTTCTTCTCGATGCCTTCACCCACGACGTAGAGCGTGAAGCCCTTCACGTTGGTGTTGGCAGCCTTGAGCATCTGGGCCACGGTCTGCTTGCCATCGGCGGCCTTCACGAAGACCTGGTCAGCCAGCGAGACTTCCTTGAGGTACTTCTGCACGGCGCCGTCGATGCGCTTGGCGGTGATTTCAGCGCTTTGCGCGGGCTTGCCGGCAGCCACCAGTTCCTTGTTGGCTTCGTCGGCCTTGCCTTCGGCGACCGAGCGCTCCTTGGCGATCAGTTCGGCAGGCACGTCGGCGCTGGTCAGGGACACGGGCTTCATGGCAGCCACGTGCATGGCCACGTCCTTGGCGGCCGCAGCGTCACCGACGAATTCGACGACCACGCCGATGCGCGAGCCGTGCAGGTAGGCCGCCAGGTTGGAGCCGCTGAAGTGCTTGAAGCGGCGGAACGACATGTTCTCGCCGATCTTGCCGATCAGGCCCTTGCGCACGTCTTCCAGGGTGGGGCCGAAACTGTCTTGCTCGTAGGGCAGTGCACCCAGGGCTTCGATGTTGGCGGGGTTGTGCTCGGCCACCAGCTTGGCAGCGGCGTTGGCCATGGCCAGGAAGCTGTCGTTCTTGGACACGAAGTCGGTTTCGCTGTTGACTTCGATCAGCGCGCCCACGTTGCCGTTGATGAAGCTGGCGACCACGCCTTCGGCGGTGACGCGCGAAGCAGCCTTGCCGGCCTTGGTGCCGAGCTTGACGCGCAGCAGCTCTTCAGCCTTGGCCAGATCGCCTTCGGCTTCCGTCAGGGCCTTCTTGCATTCCATCATGGGAGCGTCGGTCTTGGCGCGCAGTTCGGCGACCATGCTTGCGGTAATTGCAGCCATCTTTGTTCCTTCAGTGTTCAGTTCAATCGATTGATCGGATCGGATCGGATTGGGTTCAGCCTAAAAAAAAGGGGGCTAACCAGGAGCCCCGCTTTCATTCGCGACGAGTCGCGCAGCCGGGTATCAGGCGGCGGCTTCTTGCACTTCCACGAACTCGTCGGAGCTCTCGGTCGTGGTAGCGGCCTTGACCACTTCGTTCACGGCATTGGCACGGCCTTCGATGATCGCGTCGGCGATACCGCGGGCGTACAGCGTCACGGCCTTGGCCGAGTCGTCGTTGCCGGGGATCACGTAGTCGATGCCTTCAGGCGAGTGGTTCGTGTCGACCACACCGATCAGCGGGATGCCCAGCTTCTTGGCTTCGGCCACGGCGATCTTGTGGAAGCCCACGTCGATGATGAAGATGGCGTCGGGCAGAGCAGCCATGTCCTGGATGCCGCCGATGTCCTTTTCGAGCTTGGCGATTTCGCGGGAGAACGTCAGTTGCTCCTTCTTGCTCAGGCTGTCGAGGCCAGCTTCTTGCTGGGCCTTCATGTCCTTGAGGCGCTTGATCGAGGTCTTGACCGTCTTGAAGTTGGTCAGCATGCCGCCGAGCCAGCGCTGGTCCACGAAGGGCACGCCAGCGCGCAGGGCTTCGGTGGACAGGATTTCACGGGCTTGGCGCTTCGTGCCGACCATCAGGATCGTGCCGCGATTGGCTGCCAGTTGCTTGGCGAACTTCTGGGCTTCCTGGAACAGTGGCAGCGACTTTTCCAGGTTGATGATGTGAATCTTGTTGCGATGGCCGAAGATGTAGGGGGCCATCTTGGGGTTCCAGAAGCGGGTTTGGTGACCGAAGTGGACACCGGCTTCCAGCATTTCGCGCATGGTAACGGACATAAAAATACTCCAAAGGTTGGGTCTAAAATCCAGCCCCAATACTTGCGCTACGGTGCTTTTGCACCCGCAGCGCAACACCTTGACAGGGCTGGTTTGCGATTGGTCTTGCGAAAGCTGCCCCACGTGCCGACTGCGGTGCCCGTTGACGACGATCGACTTCAAGCCGATGACCCCCACACTGCACAGCCGCCTTGCACGCGCTACTGCTCCCAGCAAAACCCAAAGATTCTAGCACACCCATGTTTGCCGACCTGATCGCCACCCGGGGCAGCCTGCACGCCGGCGCCACCACCTCGCCCGCCGAACTGGAACGCTGCATCGCTGCCGCCCAGGCGCCCGCCAACGCGCACAGCTTCGTCCGCGCCGACTTCGATTCGGCACGCACCACGGCGGTGCAGCCCGGCATCACCCAACTACCCTTGGCAGGTCTGGCCGTGTCGGTCAAGGACCTGTTCGATGTGGCGGGCCAGCCCACCACAGCAGGCTCCACGGCCCTGGCAGGCGCCCCGCTGGCGGTTGCCGACAGCCCTGCCGTGGCGCGCCTGCGCGCCGCAGGGGCCAGCCTCATCGGGCGCACGAACATGGTGGAGTTCGCCTTTTCGGGCGTGGGTGTGAACCCGCACTTCGGCACACCGGCGGCGTTCGACGCGCTGCACGGCGCCCTGCCTGGCGCGCCGCGCGTGCCGGGCGGCTCCTCGTCGGGCGCCGGGGTCTCGGTGGCCACGGGCGCGGCGTTCATCGGCCTGGGGTCGGACACTGGCGGCTCCATCCGCATTCCGGCAGCGCTCAACGGCATCGTGGGGTTCAAGAACACGGCGCGGCTCGTGCCGACGTCGGGCGCCGTGCCGCTGTCCACCACGCTCGACACCGCCTGCGCACTGACCCGCACGGTGCGCGATGCCATCGTGGCGCACGAAATCCTGGCCGCCCGCCGCGTGACGCGCAGCCAGGCGCCGCTGTCCCTGTACCGCCTGGCCATGCCCCGCACGCTGTTCCTGGACGGCATGGACGCCACCGTGGCGCGCGCCTTCGAGCGCACCCTCTCCACGCTGCGCGCCGCCGGGGCGACCATCGACACCATCGACCTTCCAGCCGTGCAGGAGCAGCCCGCCTACGGTTTCGCCGCACCGGAGGCTTATGCCTGGCACCGCGATCTGCTCCAGCAGGTGCCGGAGCGCTACGACCCCCGGGTGCGCCAGCGGATCGAAAAAGGCGCCACGCTGATGGCCTGGGAATACATCGACCTGCTGCAGGCGCGCCAGCAATGGATTGCGCGCATGCACGCGGCCATCGACGGGTACGACGCCCTGCTGTCGCCCACGGTGCCCATCGTGGCGCCCTTGCAGTCGGACGTGGCGCCCGGGGCCGAACGCGACACCGAGTTCTTTCGCGTCAACAATCTGCTGCTGCGCAATACCAGCGTCATCAACCTGCTGGACGGCTGCGCGCTCTCGCTGCCCTGCCACGTGGCCGGGGAACTCCCGGTCGGCATCATGGTCTGGCACGGGGCGCTGCGGGATGATGCGGTGCTCAATGTCGGCCAGCAGATCGAGCAAATACTACAAAAACAATAGCTGTCAGCGCTTGCCCATCAAGCGCCAACGCCTCAAAACACGCATATTCATGAAGATTGCCATCGTGGGCGCCGGCATTGTCGGCGTCACCACTGCCTACGAACTGGCCAGCGACGGCCACGAGGTCACCGTCTTTGAACAGCGCAGCGCCGCCGCCGAAGAGGCGAGCTTTGCCACGGCCGGCCTGCTGGCCCCCCATCTGCTGAACCCCTGGGCCGTACCCGGCTTCGGCCACGCGCTGCGGCTCACGGGCGCCCACGCCACGCTGCGGCTGGCCGGCGGCATGGGGCGCGCCAACCTCGCATGGCTGTGGCGCTGGCGCAGCGCCGCGCGCCAGCACAGCGCCCCGGCCGCAGCCCTCGAACGCCTGGCGCAGTACAGCCTGGCGCGGCTCAAGACCATCGCCATCCAGCACGAGCTCGACTTCGAAGCCTGCGACGGGCGGCTGGTGCTGCTGCGCAGCGAGGCCGAACGCCACGCGCTGCAGCCTGCGCTGCAGGTGCTGCGCGATGCGGGCGTGGCCGTGCACGAGATCGACGCCGACGCAGCGCGCAAGATCGAGCCCGGCCTGTCGCCCGAAGCCCCCCTGGCAGGCGCCATCCACCTGCCGGAGGCCTGGGCGGGCAACTGCCGCCTGTTTGCCCAGTTGCTGCGCCAGGGCACGCAGGGCGCGGGCGTGCAGTTCGCGTTCGGCACCCGCATCGACCGCGTCAGCAGCAGCCCCACCGGCGTGGCCGTGCAGGGCGAGGCCGAGCTGCGCCGCTTCGACGCGGTGGTGCTGTGCGCGGGCATGGCCTCTGCCGCCCTGCTGCCCGCGTTGGGCCTGGGCCTGCCGATGACCGCCGTGTATGGCTACTCGGTGAGCGCGCCTCTGCGGGAAGACACCCACGCTCCGCGCTCCAGCGTGGTGGACATGGCCCAGCAGATCAGCATCACCCGGCTGGGCCAGCGCGTGCGCATCGCCGGCGGCGCCGAGCTGGCGGGTGCCGGTGCCGAGCACCACACGCCCACGCTGCAGCGCCTGTACCGCACGCTCAACGACTGGTTTCCGGGCGGCGCGCAGCTGTCCTCCAGCCTGCAGATCTGGCGCGGCGCCCGCACCATGCTGCCCGACGGGGCGCCGGTGGTCGGCGCGAGCGGCCTGCCGGGCCTGTGGCTCAACACCGGCCACGGCGCCGGCGGCTGGGCCCTGGCCTGCGGCAGCGCGCGGGCCGTGGCCGATCTGGTGGCGCAACGCGAGCCCGAGATCAACCTCGACGGCCTGGGCATCCGCAGGTTCTGACACGCCCCGGCCCCCGCAGCACGCGCGGCAGGTACTTGCCCCCGGCACACCGGCAGGCTGGGCCAGGCCGCCGGCCGGGCATGCAGGCTGCCGGGGTTGGGATCTTTCGGTCCCCACCAACGCGATGAGCCCCCCCCCCGCAAGGCGCGAGGGGCACAATGACCGCCATCACAGCTTGCAGCATTGCAGCGCGCCGTAAGCGGTCCCGGACCGCACCTGGCGCGCGCGCCCCCCCACACCCCATGCACCGCATCGCTCCCCACCAGCCCCACCCGCTGTTCAACACCGCGGCCACCCGGCGCATCGAGCACGCGGCTGCAGCCGCCCTGCCCCCGCACACGCTGATGCAGCGCGCGGGCAGTGCCGTGGCCCGGCTGGCCCTGGCCCTTGCCCCACATGCCCGCACGGTGTGGATCGCCTGCGGCCCGGGCAACAACGGCGGAGACGGCCTGGAAGCCGCCGCCCATCTGCAGCGCAGCGGCCGCCAGGTGGTGGTGACCTGGCTGGGCGAGCCCGACCGCGCGCCGGCCGACGCACTGGCGTCATGGCACCGGGCGCGCGATGCGGGCGTGCGCTGGGCCGAGGGCCCGCCCGGGCAGATGACGGCTGCAGACCTGTGCATCGATGCGCTGCTGGGCATCGGCGTGTCGTCGCAACCCACCGAACCCAGCCGCGTGCAGGACCCACGCCTGCTGGCCTGCCTGCACGCACTGCGCGCCAGCCCGGCGCCGGTGCTGTGCGTCGACCTGCCCAGCGGGCTGGATGCCGACACCGGCCAGTTCGCCAGCGGACTCACGCCCGCGCCCGAGCACCACCTGCCTGCCGCCCGCCACACCGCACCCGCGCGCCACACGCTGAGCCTGCTCACCCTGAAGCCCGGGCTGTTCACCGCCGCCGGGCGCGATGCGGCGGGGCAGGTGTGGCTGGACACCCTGGGCATGGACATCGGCCAGGCGACCCCCTCCGCCTGGCTGTCGGGCCCCGCCCACGCAACGCCGCGTGCGCATGCCAGCCACAAGGGCAGCTACGGCGATGTGGCCGTGGTGGGTGGCGAGGGCCTGGCCGACCGCGGCATGGGCATGGGTGGCGCGGCGCTGCTGGCGGCGTCGGCGGCCCTGCACGCGGGGGCGGGCCGGGTGCTGGTTGCGCTGCTCGACCACGGGCACCTGCAGCTGGACCTGCAGCAGCCTGAACTCATGTTCCGCCGGTTCGAGGCGCTGGACCTGGAGCAGCTCACCGTCGTCTGCGGTTGCGGGGGCGGCCAGGCCGTGGAGCGCGTGCTGTCCGACGTCATCGAACGTGCGGCGCGCCTGGTGCTGGATGCCGATGCGCTCAACGCCATCGCACCCAACGCCGCGCTGCATGCGCTGGTGGTCGCACGCGGCCAGCGCGGCCAGCCGACGGTGCTGACGCCCCACCCGCTTGAAGCCGCACGGCTGCTGGGCCTGTCCACCGCGGAGGTGCAGGCCGACCGCCTGGCCGCGGCGCACCAGCTGGCAGCCCAGTTCAACTGTGTTGCGGTGCTCAAGGGCTCAGGCACCGTGGTGGCGGCGGCCGACCGGGTGCCGGCCATCAACCCCACCGGCAACGCCCGGCTGGCCACGGCAGGCACCGGTGATGTGCTGGCTGGCATGGTGGGGGCCCACCTGGCGGCAGGTGCCAGCGCTTTGCGCGCCGCCAGCGAAGCGGTGTACCTGCACGGGCAGGCTGCGGATGACTGGCCTGCCGGGTACGCACTGACCGCCAGCGCGCTGGCGCGGCGATTGGGTAGTTGACGCAGCGCTTTGCGGGCAGAAAGACAAAGGCACATCGCACATCGCGCGTTGCCTTGGTTGAGCTGCGCCGCAAGGCCACCCAGGCCGCCGCGGTCCTGCGTTGCCTTCGACCTCCACCTCGTCCTCGACCCCGGCAGCAGGGGCGCAGGTCGCAATGCTGGGTGCAGCGCCTGCCTGACCCTCACCTGCTCCTCACCTGACGCTCACGCCAGCAGCGTGACTTGCCTCAAGGGCTTGAGCACGCTCGACGGCGTCATGCCGAAGGTCTGGCGGAACATGCGGCTGAAATGCGCCGAGTCGGCAAACTCGCCGTGCAGTGCCGCGTCGGTCAGGCGGGGGCTGACGGCCAGGCCCGCCATGGCCAGCCGCACCTGCGACCACACCCGGTAGCTGCGCAGGCTCACCCCCATCTCGGCGCGAAACAGGTGGTTGAAACGCGAGGGGGACAGCTGCACGCCAGCTGCCAGCCCGGCGCGTGCAATGCGCTCAGAACGCTCCGGGCGCTCCTGCGGAGGGTGACGCAAAGCCTGCAAGCTGCGCGCCACCCGCGCATCCAGCGGCCGCCCCGGGTCACCACCCAGGCTCGGCAGCAATGCGGGCAGGTCGAAGTGCCGCAGATAGACATCCATGGTGCTGCGCGCCGCCACAGGCACCGCCACATCCAGCACCACCCCGCCCAGTTGCTCGAACGGTCGGCGCAGGCTGCGTGCCTCGCGGGTGTCGGGCTCCAGGTACACCAACGCCACCGTCTCGCCGCACGGGTCGAACACATGCTCGACGCCTGCCGCCACGAGCGCGCTGCGGCAGGTCTCCGCCCGCCCCGCGCCCCAGTGCAACGCAAACCGGCCCGACAGCCCGATCAGCAGAACGGAAGCGGCATGGCAGTGCCAGCCCGTGGCCGGAATCTCGCCCACATAGAGCGCCTTGTCAGTGCACAGAGTCAGTGTGTTGGTCGCTGGCATAGCCCAAACCTGCAAGTTTTATGAGCGTGTTCTCGGTAGCCTCGCCCGTCCGCCATGACGCGACGACGCACCGGCACACCGCGTGGCACCACCCACGCAACCCGCTGCACCGCAGCATGAACACACCACTTCTCGGAGACCCGCTCTTGAAACGCATCGCTTTCTTTTCTGCAGCTGCAGCAGCAGCCCTGGCCCTGATGATGAGCGCCACCGCGCTCTACTACGGCGCTCCGTCGCTGTTCAAGGAGTCGTTGCTGCGCCTGAACCGCAGCCTGTCGGGCATGGAAGAAAAGACCGTCGCCGCCGCGATGCACACCGTGCACTACCTGGACAGCGGCACGCCCAAAGCCCCCGCGCCGCAGGGCGCCCGCGACGGCGGCTCGCCCATCGTCTTGCTGCACGGCATTTTTGCGGAGAAGGACCATTGGGTGGATTTTGCGCGACCCCTGACCGGCCAGTACCGCGTGATTGCCCCCGACATTCCCGGCTTTGGCGAGAGCACCCGGCGTGACGACCAGCCGTACGACTATGCCGCGCACACGCGGCGCCTGGCCGCGTGGCTCGATGCAGTGGGTCTGGAGCGCGTTCACCTGGCGGGCAACTCCATGGGCGGCACCATCGCTGCGTTTTTTGCCACGCAGTACCCGGACCGCGTGGCCAGCGTGGCCTTCATCGGTGCACCGCACGGCATCCGGTCCCCACAACCCAGCGCCATGGACCGGCTGATCGACGCGGGGCAACGTCCCCTCGTGGCGCACGATGCGGCAGCCTTTGACGCCATGATGGCGCTGGTGTTTGAAAAGCGCCCCTTCCTCCCCTACCCCATCCTGCAGGCCTCCGAGCAGGATGCCTTGCGCAACGCGGCATCGAACACCCGGCTGTGGGACGCGCAGTTGAAGGACCGCTACCTGCTGGAACAGCACCTGGGCCAGTTGCGGAGCCACCCCATCCTTGCGCTGTGGGGCGGCAGCGACCGCGTGTTCGACCCGTCAGGGCTGCAGCGGCTGCAGACACGGTTACCGCAGGCCCGCACCGAAACGCTGCCCGGCATCGGCCACCTGCCCATGATGGAAGCACCGGCAGACACAGCGCAGCGATACGCCCGTTTTCTGGAGTCGCTGGCCGAGGCTGCTCAATCTGGTCAATCTGCCCAGGCGGCTGCCGGCTTCATGAAATAAAAATAGCCGCTACCGCTTGTCCATCAAGCGCTAGCAGCTATCAATAAGTGAGCATTCAGCTCCGGCAGACCGGCAGATGCCCGTCGCCCAGGCACGCAGCCGCGGGCACGGGCGAGCGCCGGCCTCGGTCAGCTGCGGCGCGGCTTGCGCGCCTTGGACTTGTTTTGCTTGCCGGCCACGGCGCTCTTGACCGACGCTTTCAAGGACTGGATCGGCGAGCGTGCAGCACGCTCGCGCGACAGGCCCGCCTGCTCGGTGGCTGACGGGGCCGCGCCCTTGTCACCCTTGCGCCCGCCCGAGCGGCCGCCCGACTTGCGCGCGCTGCCGCCACCGGGGCCTCCGCCACCACCGCCGACACCCTTGTCCTTGAGCGCACGGCCCAGCAGCTCTTCGCCTTCGCGCACCAGGCGGAAGTCGATCTTGCGGCCGTCCAGGTCCACGCGGCTGACCTGCACCCGCACCCGCGCGCCGATGGCGTAGCGGATACCGGTGCGCTCGCCGCGCAGCTCCTGGCGCGCCTCGTCGAACTTGTAGTACTCGCCACCGAGCTCGGTGATGTGCACCAGGCCTTCGACGTACATGGCGTCCAGCGTGACGAAGATGCCGAAGCTGGTGGCCGCACTGACCACGCCGCTGAACTCCTCGCCCAGGTGCTCGCGCATGTACTTGCACTTGAGCCAGGCTTCCACGTCGCGGCTGGCCTCGTCGGCGCGGCGCTCGTTGGCGCTGCAGTGCAGGCCGGCGGCCTCCCAGGCCTGGACTTCGCGGCTCGGCGGCTTGACGTCCTTGCGCGGCTTCATGCCGGGCGCCGCGACGCGGGACGCCAGGCGCTTGGCCAGCTTGGCATGCGCCTCGCCCGGCGTGGGCAGCGATGGCAGCTTGTACTGCGTCTTGGCCAGGATGGCCTTGATCACGCGGTGCACCAGCAGGTCCGGGTAGCGCCGGATGGGGCTGGTGAAGTGGGTGTACGCGTCGAACGCCAGGCCGAAGTGGCCGCTGTTGATGGGCGTGTAGATGGCCTGCTGCATGGAGCGCAGCAGCATGGTGTGGATCTGCTGCGCGTCGGGCCGGTCCTTGGTTGCCGTGGCAATGGCCTGGAAGTCGCCCGGCTTGGGGTCGTCGCCGATGGTCATGCCCACGGCCATGGCCTTGAGGTAGTTGCGCAGGATCTCCTGCTTCTCGGGCGTGGGGCCTTCATGCACACGGAACAGGCCGGGCTGGCCGCCCTGCGCAATGAAGTCGGCGCTGCACACGTTCGCGGCCAGCATGGCCTCTTCGATGAGCTTGTGCGCATCGTTGCGGGTGCGCGGCACGATCTTTTCGATGCGGCCGTTCTCGTCGCAGACGATCTGCGTCTCGGTGGTTTCGAAGTCCACCGCGCCGCGCGCCTGGCGTGCAATGAGCAGCGCGCGGTACACGTCGTGCAGGTTGAGCAGGTCCTTGACCCGGTCCTTGCGCTTGCTCGCCTCGGGCCCGCGGGTGTTGGCCAAAATAGCCGCCACCTCGGTGTAGGTGAAGCGTGCGTGGCTGTGCATCACGGCCGGGTAGAACTGGTACGCATGCACCTCGCCCTTGGCCGTGACCAGCATGTCGCAGACCATGCACAGGCGCTCCACATCGGGGTTCAGCGAGCACAGGCCGTTGGAGAGCTTCTCGGGCAGCATGGGGATCACGCGGCGCGGAAAGTACACGCTGGTGGCGCGGTCGTACGCATCGATGTCGATGGGGCTGCCGGTCTCCACGTAGTTGCTCACGTCGGCAATGGCCACCAGCAGGCGCCAGCCCTTGCCGCGGCCGACCTTGGCGGGCTCGCAATACACCGCGTCGTCGAAGTCGCGCGCATCTTCGCCATCGATGGTGACCAGGGGCACGTCGGTCAGGTCCACGCGGCGCTTCTTGTCCTGCGCACGCACCTTGTCGGGCAGCTCCTTGGCCTGGGCCAGGCACTCGGCCGAGAACTCGTGCGGCACGCCGTACTTGCGCACCGCGATCTCGATCTCCATGCCGGGGTCGTCCACTTCACCGAGCACTTCGGTGATACGACCCACAGGCTGGCCGAACAAGGCGGGCGGCTCGGTCAGTTCGACCACGACCACCTGGCCCGGCTTGGCGGCGCCGGTGGCGCCCTTGGGGATCAATACGTCCTGGCCGTAGCGCTTGTCCTCCGGTGCCACCAGCCACACGCCGCTTTCCTGCAGCAGGCGGCCGATGATGGGCTGCGGCGGGCGTTCGATGATCTCGACCACACGGCCTTCGGGACGGCCGCGGCGGTCCTGGCGCACGATGCGCACGCGCACACGGTCCTTGTGCAGGACGGCGCGCATTTCGTTGGGGGGGATATAGATGTCGCCTTCGCCATCGTCGCGGATGACGAAACCGTGTCCATCACGGTGCCCCTGCACGCTGCCTTCAATTTCGTCCGACAAATGCGCGGACTGCGCGCCGGGGGTGGTTTTTTTGATATACAATCTTAGTCTTTCCTGAAATGCCCAGGTGGCGGAATTGGTAGACGCACTAGTTTCAGGTACTAGCGAGTAACATCGTGGAGGTTCGAGTCCTCTCCTGGGCACCAAGTTTAACGAGAACCAGTGATGGTTTTCAAAATATCGAAGCCGCTGTAGCCACAGCGGCTTTTTTATTTTCCGATCCTGCAGCAGCAGGCCGCATCCACGGCGGTCGTCAGCGATGCCTGGGCAGACACTTCCGGACCGTGCAACTGCCGCGTGCAGCACACTGCGGTCCCACGCCCGAGGTTGTGATCCGCCCCACCCTCCGCTGCCGTGCCACACCACGCGGTGCGGCACGCGCGGACTGCACGCAGCGCATCGCACTGCAAGAACGCACCCCCTGCAGCCTGCCGAAGACATTTTTCAAAAATCTTCAACATTTGATCCGACACCCCAATTTGTTGTCCTATAATTCGAGGCTGATCTGAAAGCCCAGGTGGCGGAATTGGTAGACGCACTAGTTTCAGGTACTAGCGAGTAACATCGTGGAGGTTCGAGTCCTCTCCTGGGCACCAAACACATAAAAAGCCGTTGCATCCGCAACGGCTTTTTTGTTGGCGGCGGCTGTGTTCAATAGCACCGGCTGCCTGCGTTCATGGCGTCGCAAGGCCCCGGCACCCCACTGGCCTTGCACTGCGTGGACCAAACCCAGCGCGGCGGCGCCACGACCCTTGCGCGACGCCATCTCCATGTTGACCGCGCTCGTGGCGATCGAGTCTCAGTCGTCCGGGATCAGACGCTTGCCCAGGCTGAGCGACTCATGGCGTTCATAGCCCAGCCGGTCGTAGAAGCCCAGCACCTGGGCGTTGCCGGTGCGCACCAGCACGTGGATCTTGGGGCAGCCCATCGCCAGCAGGCGCTCTTGCACTTCGTCCATCAGGCGCCGGCCGAGCGCGGCACGCTGGTGTGCAGGCGCCACCGCCAGGTAGTACACCGAGCCCCGGTGGCCGTCGTAGCCGGCCATGGCGGTGCCCACCAGCTGCCCCTCCTCGCCGCCCGGCGCCACCACCGTGGCCACCAGAAACAGCTCCGGCTGCACGTGAAGCTTGCGGGCAATGTCTTTGTGGGGGTCGTTCCAGGGGCGCACCAGGCCGCAGTCACGCCATAGCGCGACGGCGGCGGCCTCGTCCGTGGCCGCCTGGAAGGCCCGGATGCGAACCTCCGGCAGCACCGCGGCGCCGGCCCTGCTCATGCCGTGCGTGGCCAAGACCGAAGCGGGCGCAATGCCGGCCCTGCGTTACTTGCGCAGCAGCGTCTTGAGCACCGTCTGCAGGCGGCGCGCACTGCCAGCGTCGCTGGGGCTGGCCAGCACGCGGGCGGCGTCCTGCCCCCAGGTTTGCGCGGGTGCTGGGTCGTTGCGGCGGGTGAGCAATTGCAGCTGCAGCATGCGCCGCGCCGCGATGTGCTCGGCGGGCGTGGGTGCTTCGGCCGCCATCTCCAGGCGCAGCAGCGCCTCGCCCGCATCGCCTTGGGGTGCCGACGATACGGCCTGCGTCCAGGCGCTGCGCACGGATGCGGTCACGCCGGAGCCCAGGTCCTGGGTGCTGGGCACCAGGGCCGCGTCACGCTTTTCCCAAGCGGTCATCAACTGGGTCAGCGCCTCGCCATGGGCTTGTGCCGCCAGCTTCTTCAGGGCCTGCTGCGCATGCTCCACGGCATCACGCTGGGCGCGGAAGGCCGTATCACCCAGGCGGGGGCCACGGTCTTCGTACGCCGGGCGGTCGCCAAAGCGGCCACCACGGTCGCCACGCTCTGCACCGCCGAAGCGGCCATCGCCGCGCGGGGCGCCACGGCCTGCATCGCGGTCACCCGGGCGGCCGTCGCGGCGGTCGCCAGGACGTGCGCCGCGGCCGGGGGCTGCGGGCGCGTCCTTCTTCATGCCGGGGCGGTCGTCGCCGCGCACCGCCACCACGGGGCGTGCTGGCTTGGGCGGCGCTGCAGGGGCAGGGGCCGGCGCAGCAGCTTCTGCGGCGTCGCCTTCTGCCGGCGCTTCGCCATCCGATCCAGATTCAGCAGCAGCCGCCGCCGGCTCTGCAGATTCCGCCGGCGCGGCAGCGGCATTGCCTTCGGCCTTCGCAGCCGCAGTGGCCGCCTCGGCAGCCTGGGCCTGACCGCGCAGGGCGGCTTCGAGGGCTTGCAACGCAGCGCGGATCTGCTGCGCATCGCCTGTCGCGTTCGCGGCTTCCAGGGCCTTGGAGGCTTCCAGCACCACGCGGTCACGGGCGCTCAGCTCGGTCACCGAGCGTTCACGGTCCGCCGTCTTGCGGTTGAAGGCTTCGTCGATGGGCTTGCGGAACGCATCCCACAGTTTTTGTTCGTGCTTGCGGTCCAGCGGCACGGTCTGCGCCTCGGCCTGCCAGCGTTGCTGCAGCGCCTTGATGGCGTCGATGCGCAGCGCGGGGGCAGCACCCAGGGCCGTGGCTTCGTCGATCATGGCGTGGCGGCGGGCCAGGCTGTCCTTTTGCGCCGCCTCGAGCGGGGCTGCAGCGGCCGAGATCGCCTGCTTCCACAGGGGCTGCAGTTCTGCAAACAGCTTCTCGCCCACATGGCCGCCTTCGCGCCAGCGGTCGCCGAACTGATGGAGGGCGCGGTTGATCGACTTCCAGTCGCCGGAGGTGGCGTGCTCCGCCGCCCAGGCCTTGACCTCTTCGATCAATGCCAGGCGCTGGGCCTTGTGCTCTGCGGCTTCCGAGCGGATCTTGTCCAGCCAGGCCTCGACCACCTTGTGCGCGGCGTTGCAGGCTTCGTCGAACTTCTTCCACAGCGCGTGGTTGGGCGCACCACCCTGGTCGGCCTGCTTCCACTGCTCGCGCAGGGTGCGCAGGGCTTCCTGCATCTTGCGGCCGCCCAGGGCCTGGCCCTCGGGGCGGTTGAGCAGCGCTTCGGCCTTGGCCACCAAGTCTTCACGGACCTGGTCGGCGCTCCAGCGCTGCCAGCCTTCCAGCTCGCCCGCAGCCACCAGGGCCGTGTGGACCTGTTGTTCCAGCGCGTTGTCGATGTGCTTGCCATGCACCTTGAGCACGGCACGCAGTGCGGCGGCAGCACCGGCACTGGCCTTGCCATGGCCTTCGGCGGTTTCTTTCTCGAGGGTGGCCAGCGCGGTACGCACGGTGTCGGCGGCCTTCTCGACCACCTCGGGGCCGACCTTGGGCTTGGCGGCGCGGGCGGGCTTGGCGGCAGATGCAGCAGCAGCGGCGGCCGCAGCCGCCTCCGTGGGCAGGCCACGCGCAGCGCGCAGCTCATCAGCCCACACCGGCACGGGCGGCAGCGGGGCGTTGGTGTCTTCCGATGCGGCAACGGCCTGGGCCAGGGCCGGCTGGAACGCCTCCCACACCACCAGCAACTGCGTGCGCGATGCATCGAGCAGCGGCGGGAAGCGCGCCTCCACGCTGGCCCAGCTCGCGTCGCCAGTCAGCTCCTGCGCCTGCTCCTGCCAGCGGGCCACATCGGCACGCAGCAGTTCCAGCGCCGCCTGCGCATCGCGCCAGGGCTTGGTGGACAGCACTTCGATGCGCTGGGCCAGCAGCACGGCGGCCTCGCGCTGCACCTGCACGCGGTGCTGCAGGTCTTCGATCACCTTCACGCGGTCGGCCACCTGCACCTTGAGCAGCGACAGCGGCTCGCGCGACAGCGGCGCGCCGGCCTTGGCGGCATCGCGCTGCCATGCCAGCGCATCGGCGATGTTGAGCTTGGGCGCGGACAGCAGGGCCTGGGCCTTCTCGGCCCACTCGGCCGCGATGACCTCCTGGCCCTTGGCGCGGCGGATCTCATCCAGGCGCTCGCGCACGGCACGTGCCGCACCCTTGTCGCGCCCGCTCAGCTCCTTGAAGACCTCCTGCAGCTGCTCGGGTGCGGGCTGCGTGGCCAGCCAGTCACGGATGCGGGAAGCGCGCTCGCCAGACGTGGCGGCCGAAAAAGCGCCGCCGGTCAGCGCATCCAGCGGATGGGGCTCATGGGTTTTGGCCGGAGCCGGATTCACGTCAGGTGCGTCGGACATTTTGCTGCGAGAAAAAAATGGAAACATGGATCCAATGGATAACAAAGGCGTCTTCTGGCGCACTGCCAAAAGGACCTGCCACGGCCGCCGCACTGCAAGGCGAGCCAAGGCAACAAAGGGGCTATTTTCACCGGGTTCTGGGTTGGGGCCGTTGCGGGCACCGCGCCAAGCCCGGGGATGTGATCTGGCACAAGGCCCGGGCGTGCCGGACTCGCCGCGCGCCTTGTGGGAAGCCTGTGCGCCACAGAGAGACAAGCCCCATTATCTATATATAGACGCCAATGCCCAATTGCAAAGGGCACAGCACCAACAAGAAAGCCCGGCAGACAGTGCCTAAAGGCCTGCCTGCCGGGCTTGACGGCTGACACAACGGTCTTTGCCATCGGTCGCAATGCGGAGATGAAGGTCCGCAAGGCGCGGAGGCAAGGTATTGCCTCCAAGGGGTGCCGTGGAAGCTGGGTCTGCTGCACCGTGGCACTGAATGCCCTCGGCGGGAGACTTCGCTTCGTCTGGCGATGCCTGAAAACTACAGGCAACTGCACCTTACCAAAGTTGCACCGCGAACTCAAACACCATTCTCAATGATGCGATCGGGGCCGATTGAATTTGACATCGGCTTGTAACAAGGCATTGCTCCCAACCGACCACCGTCCTGCCAAAAAGCGCCAAAAACTGTGATTTCCTACAGTTTTTTCATGACTTATCCGTCTAACAAAGCCTTTTCTTAGTATTGACTATGCATTTAGTGAACTTCTAGAATCCGCCAGCCCCAAAAACAGGGCTAGTAAAAACCCCAACCCGCTGCCGAACCCGGCTAAGTCGAACCAGGGCACAGGGCACGTTCCCCACCGTGCTGCCCGAATCGATGGCGTACCAATCCAGGCGACTGCCGGGAAAGGCGCAGGGCTCAGTCACTGACTGACTGTCCCGCCTGTCCTGCTGCGCTTCAGAAAGGAAGAGCTATGACAGCGTCAGGAAAGTTAGTCTCCGGCGTAAGGACCTTCGTGTCCGACGTGACCGAAGGCTTCGTTGAAATCACCCACAACAGCTTCGCCCTCATCGGCCTGGCTGTGGCCTTCGTGGTCATCACCCTCACGGCCCGGCCCGACCTGCGCCAGGCGGGCGAAGAGCAGCTCATGAACTGGCTGCAGGCGCGCCAGGTCGAAGTGGTCGGCATGCCCATCGAGCCCGAGGCGAGCGAGCGCGCCACCGCAAGCAACCCCAAGGACCTGCCCAAGGAGCAGGCCGCCGTCGCCTTCTGGCTGAGCAAGAAGTACCGCGTGGCGCCCGAACCGCTGGCCGTGCTGGTGGCCGAGGCCTACGACATCGGCCACCGCGCCAAGATCGACCCCACGCTGATCCTGGCCATCATGGCCATCGAGTCGAGCTTCAATCCGTTTGCGCAAAGCGCAGTGGGTGCCCAGGGCCTGATGCAGGTGATGACCAACATCCACACCGACAAGTACCAGAACTTCGGCGGCCACTTTGCCGCGTTCGACCCGGTGAGCAATCTGCGGGTGGGCGTGAAGGTGCTGCAGGAATGCATCGCCCGCGCCGGCTCGGTGGAAGGCGGACTGCGTTTTTACGTGGGCGCCGCCAACCTGGCCGATGACGGCGGCTATGCCGCCAAGGTGATGGCCGAGCACTTTCGCCTGCGCCAGGTCGCCGGGGGCCGCGCGGTGCCCACCACGCCGCCGATGCTCTCGACCCAGGCCCCCGTGCAGATGGTGCCCGCAGCCAACTCGCCTGCCACGCCCGCTCCCGCCCCCAGTGCCGACAAGGTGGCACTGCTCTCCGACCTCTGACCCCTGGTGCAGCCGCCCCTGCTGGCGGCCCATGCCGTGCCAGGCAACCCCACCCGCATCGGACACATCCTGCGCGCGCCGGCTCAGCTACACTAGCGGGGTACGCAACTGGCGATAGGCGCAGCTCCTGCACAGGACTGCCGCTGACGTGGAAACCGACAAGGGCTGGCCTCTTGTGAACCACTGGGGAGCGTGCCGCACGGGTGTCATGCCCGCCGCGTTCAGCCGTTCGCCTGGGCAGCCCTTGTTTCAAGGGACACAAGTTCATAGGACTGCCAAAAAATGTACGACCGCAATATTCTTGTCGAACAAACCGACCCCGAACTCTTCGCCGCCATCCAGGCCGAGAACGCCCGCCAAGAGCACCACATCGAGCTGATCGCCAGCGAGAACTACGCCTCCCCCGCCGTGATGTGGGCGCAAGGCACCCAGCTGACCAACAAGTACGCCGAAGGCTACCCCGGCAAGCGCTACTACGGTGGCTGCGAGCATGTGGACGTGGCCGAGCAACTGGCCATCGACCGCGTCAAGAAGATCTTCGGCGCCGAAGCCGCCAACGTGCAGCCCCATTGCGGCGCGTCGGCCAACGAGGCCGTGTTCCTGGCCTTCCTCAAGCCCGGCGACACCATCATGGGCATGAGCCTGGCCGAAGGCGGCCACCTCACGCACGGCATGCCGCTGAACATGTCTGGCAAGTGGTTCAACGTGGTGTCCTACGGCCTCGATGCCAACGAAGCCATCGACTACGAAGCGATGGAAAAGAAGGCCCACGAAACCAAACCCAAGCTCATCATCGCCGGTGCATCGGCCTACAGCCTGCACATCGACTTCGCACGCTTTGCCAAGGTGGCCAAGGACGTGGGCGCGATCTTCATGGTGGACATGGCCCACTACGCCGGCCTGATCGCCGCGGGTGTGTACCCCAACCCCGTGCCCCACGCCGACGTGGTGACCAGCACCACGCACAAGAGCCTGCGCGGCCCGCGCGGCGGCATCATCCTGATGAAGGCCGAGCACGAGAAGGCCATCAACAGCGCCATTTTCCCCGGCCTGCAAGGCGGCCCGCTGATGCACGTGATCGCGGCCAAGGCCGTGGCCTTCAAGGAAGCGCTGCAGCCCGACTTCAAGGCCTACCAGGAACAGGTGGTGAAGAACGCCAAGGTGGTGGCCGAGACGCTGACCGCACGCGGCCTGCGCATCGTCTCCGGCGGCACGCAAAGCCACGTGATGCTGGTCGACCTGCGCGCCAAAGGCATCACCGGCAAGGAAGCAGAGGCCGTGCTGGGCGCCGCCCACATGACCATCAACAAGAACGCGATCCCCAACGACCCTGAAAAGCCGATGGTGACGAGCGGCGTGCGCATCGGCACCCCGGCCATGACCACGCGCGGCTTCAAGGAAGAAGAAGCGCGCACCACGGCCAACCTGATCGCCGACGTGCTGGACAACCCACGCGACGAAGCCAACATCGCCGCTGTGCGCGAGAAGGTCAACGCGCTGACCGCCCGCTTCCCTGTCTACCGCTAATCCACCGACTCCGGCCGATCAGCTCCCATGAAGTGTCCCTTCTGCAGCCACCTCGAAACGCAAGTCGTCGAAACGCGGGTGTCTGAAGAAGGGGACTTCATCCGGCGCCGCCGCCAGTGTGGCGCCTGCGACAAGCGCTTTACCACCTACGAGAGGCCGGAAGTGAGCTTCCCGGCCATCGTGAAAAAGGACGGCCGTCGCATCGAGTACGAGCGCGGCAAGCTGCAGGGCTCGTTCAACCTGGCGCTGCGCAAGCGCCCGGTGAGCACCACGCAGATCGACAGCGCCATCGAGCGCATTGAGGAAAAGCTGCTCAACCTGGGCCAGCGTGAAATCATGTCCGCGCGCATCGGCGAACTCGTGATGCGCGAGCTGAAAAAGCTCGACAAGGTGGCCTACATCCGCTTTGCCAGCGTGTACCGCAGCTTCGAGGACATCGACGACTTCCGCGCGATGGTGGACGAAGTCCGCAAGTGAGCTGCCACTGGCCCGCCGCGGGCTGTTTCGGCATTGCCACTTTTGGGTATAAATAGCCTCTACCGCTTGCCTGGTGTGCGCCAGAAGCTACTATTTTCATAGCACCCGCTCGGCAATGCGCTCCTGCGCATGCACTCTTGGCACTCTTGGCACCCCTGGCAGACCCGCCCTGGATGTGATGGGCACAGCGCTGACAAGCTGCGCCTGCGGACCTTGCACCCCATGACAGCGGCGCGCACCACGGGTGAACCGACCGTCATCCGCTGAGCGCCACCTGTTGCACATTGCACGGTGCTCGGTGCACGCCCTACTCTGCGCACCGCAATTCGTTTGCTATATTTTCAATAGCTGCCAGCGCTTACTGGTCGAGCGGTAGAGGCATTTTTCGCTCCCATCGACCGCTGCAGCGGTGCAGGCAACGCCCCGCGCGGTGCCCGACAATGCGCCCGGTGAAATCACGCCACTTCCTGCAGCTCGTGCTGCTGTCTGCCCTGTGGGGCGCCTCGTTCCTCTTCATCCGCATTGCCAGCCCGGTGCTCGGGCCCAACGTGATGGCGGCGCTGCGCATCGGCCTGGCCACGCTCACGCTGATCGGCATCATGCGCGTGGCCGGCGAGCGCTGGCCGTGGCGCCATTGGCGCGAGCTGCTGGGGCTGGGCACGCTCACGGTGGCTGCGCCGTTTCTGCTGTATTCCTGGGCGGCCCTGTACCTGCCGGCGGGGTACAGCTCGCTGCTCAACACCATGGCCGTCCCGTTCAGCGTGCTGGCCGCTGCGTGGATGAAGGAAGACACGCTGAGCCTGCGCAAATGGCTGGGGTGCCTGTGCGGCTTTGCGGGCGTGGCGCTGATCGTGCAGCTGGGACCGGTGCAGCCCACGCCAGTGCTGCTGATCGCCGCACTGGGCTGCATCGTCGCATCGGCCTGCTATGGCATCTCCACCACCTGGATGAAGCGCGCCACCACGCGCATGTCGCCTCTGGCGATCGCGGCGGGCATCCACGCCGCCGCGCTGGTGTTGCTGCTGCCGGGCGCGGCCTGGAGCCTGCCCGAGGCCCGCTTTACCACCGGCGCCGTGGCGGCGGTGGTGGTGATGGGCGTCTTCACCTCGGGCCTGGCCTACTGGCTCAACCTGCGCGTGCTGTCGCAGGTCTCGCCGGTGGCGGCCATGAGCTCGGCGTTCATGATCCCGCTGTTCGGCGTGGCCTGGGGCCATGTATTCCTGGGCGAGGCGCTGGGCCCGGGCATGCTCTGGGGCGGCGCGCTGGTGCTGGTGGCCACCGGCCTGGTGACGGGCTTCAACCCCCTGCGCTGGCTCGCCGCGCTGCGCCCTGGCAAGGGGTAACCGACGCCCGCCTCAGCGCGCCGGTGGTGCGGCAGGTGCCGTCGGTGCGGTGGCTGCAGCCGGCCGGATGCGGTCCGTGGCGGGCACCGCCACCGGGCTTCGCGTGCGGAAGTAGGCTTCCAGCGCATCCAGGTCCAGCCCGCCCACCAGGCGGTCGCGGCCTTCGGTCAGCACGGTGAAGTTGTCGCCGCCGCTGTCCAGGTAGCTGCTCATCACCACCCGCACGGGGGTGTCGTCCTGCAGCGGCACGCCGTGCAGCACCACCTGGCTGATGCGCGCGCCGGGCGGCTGGGTCCGGTCGAACTGGTAGGCGAACCCTGCGGACACCGACAGCACGCGGGGCCGCTGGACGGTGTTGGTGCCGCTCGCAAACTGCTGCTCCAGCACCGCCTTGATCTGCGCGCCGGTGAAGGTTTTCACCACCAGCTGGTTGCCGAACGGCTGCACCGCATACAACTGCCCGTAGCGCACGAGGCCCTGTTCATCCGGCACCAGGTCGGCCCGCAGGCCGCCCGGGTTCATGAACGACAGCTGCGCCCCGCCCTGCTCCGGGGCCTGCGTGGCCGCCAACTGTGCATCGGCCACCAGGTTGCCCAGCGTGCTCTCCAGCGATGGGGTCGGCACACGCCGCATGGGCGCCGCCGCCTGCCCCACCGGGCGCTGCGCCAGCGGCACGGCGGCTGCGCGGTAGGTGTCGACGATCTTCTGCACCACCGGGTCGGCCGTGAACGAGGGCACCGCGGCCGTCATCTCCACGCGCCCCTGGCTGCCGGTGAAGGCCTCGCCCTGCACGATGACGTTGCGCGCTGATTTGCTCACCACGCGGCGCGTGCGCGTGTCCACCCGCAGCGCGATGTCGGTGAGCAGCGTGCCGTACTGGCCCGCGCTGGTCAACAGAAAGGGCTTGGCCGGGTTCACCGTGCCGTAGTCGCACACGTAGGCCTGGTGCGTGTGGCCCGAGACCACCACGTCCACCGCAGGGTCCAGGCGTTCCAGGATGGGCACGATGTCGCCCGACAGGCCTGCGCAGCTCGTGGCCTGCACGCCCGCGGTGGTGTTGCCGCCTTCGTGGATGACCACCGCGATCACATCGGCGCCCTGGGCCCTGAGCTGCGGGATCAGCGCATTGGCCGTGTCCGCTTCATCTTCAAAACGCAAGCCCGCCACGCCGGAAGGGCTCACCATGGTGGGCGTGGCGCGCAGGGTCAGGCCGATCACGCCCAGCGTGACCGTGGCACCGCCCTGCGTGAAGCGCTTGATGCCGGTGGCGGGCAGCAGCGTGCGGCCGTCTTCCACCCGCACGGTATTGGCCGCCAGAAAGCCGAAGCGCGCGCCGGCAAAGGGCTGGCTGATCTGGCAGGGCTCGCGCGCGGTGAACTTCTCGCAGCCGCCTTGCTGCAGCCGCAGCAACTCGCGCCAGCCGCGGTCGAACTCATGGTTGCCCACGGCGTTGAAGTCGATGTGCATCGCGTTGACGGCCTCGATGGTGGGCTCGTCCAGGAACAGCGACGACACCAGGGGCGATGCGCCCACCATGTCGCCCGCCGACACCACCGCGTGGTGCGGGTTGCGGGACTTCAGCGAGGCCATGGCGCTCGCGAAATACGCCATGCCGCCCGCAGGCACCGCCACCGGCCCGGACGCCGTCTGCACCGTGTGCGCCATGCGGGGCGGCTCCATGTTGCCGTGCAGGTCGTTGAAGCCGATGAGCGTGATGTCGATGTGGTCGGGCAATGCCTGCCCCGGCGGGGGCGCCACCGTGCCGCAGCCCGCCAGCAAGGCGCCCGCAGCGCCTGCCGCCGCCCACGCCGCGGCGCTGCGCGCCCATTCCGACCCCACGGATGCCTGTGCCATCAATCTGCGCATGGGTGTGCCTTTGTTGCTCAACCGAATAAAAAAAGGGCGCGCATTCCTGCACGCCCAGCCGCCATGGTCCGCCCGACGCCAAGGTGCGGCGACGCTGCGCCGCGGCTACAGGAACGACGCCTGGATCGGCGGCACGGGCGGCGCCACGTCGGCGCACTGTGCGCGGTGGCGCAGTGCGTGGTCCATCACCACCAGCGCCAGCAGGGCCTCGGCGATGGGTGCTGCGCGGATGCCCACGCAGGGGTCGTGGCGGCCCTTGGTGATGACCTCGGTGCTCTGGCCGTGGATGTCGATGGACTCGCGCGGGCTGATGATCGAGCTGGTGGGCTTGATCGCAATGCTCACCTCCAGGTCCTGCCCGGTGCTGATGCCGCCCAGCACGCCGCCGGAGTTGTTGGTGCGAAACCCGCCGGGCGTCATCGAGTCGCCGTGGGTGGTGCCGCGCTGCGCCACGCTGGCAAAGCCGGCGCCGATCTCCACGCCCTTGACGGCATTGAGGCCCATCATGGCGTAGGCGATGTCGGCGTCCAGCTTGTCGTACAGCGGCTCGCCCAGGCCCACGGGCACGCCGGTGGCCTGCACGCGGATGCGGGCCCCGCACGAATCGCCCGCCTTGCGCAGGGCGTCCATGTAGTCCTCGTACTGGGCCACGTCGGCCACGGGGGCAAAGAAGGGGTTGCTGCGCACATGGTCCCAGCTCTCGAACGGAATGGCCAGCTCGCCCAGTTGCGTCATGCACGCCCGGAACTGCACGCCGTAGCGCTGCGCCAGCCACTTCTTGGCCACGGCGCCCGCGGCCACGGTGGGCGCCGTCAAGCGCGCCGACGACCGGCCGCCGCCGCGCGGGTCGCGGATGCCGTACTTGTGCCAGTAGGTGTAGTCGGCATGGCCGGGGCGAAAGCTCTCGGCGATGTTGCTGTAGTCCTTGCTGCGCTGGTCGGTGTTGCGGATCAACAGCGCGATCGGCGTGCCGGTGGTCTTGCCCTCGTACACGCCCGAGAGGATCTCCACCGCGTCGGGCTCGTTGCGCTGGGTGACGTGGCGGCTGGTGCCGGGGCGGCGCCGGTCCAGGTCGGCCTGGATGTCGGCTTCGGTCAGCGGCATGCCGGGCGGACAGCCGTCGATCACGCAGCCAATGGCCGGGCCGTGGGATTCACCAAAGTTGGTGACTGCGAATAGGGATCCGAAGGTGTTGCCGCTCATGGCGCAGGATTATCCCAGAGCAGAGGCCGCCAAAGTCCGGGTGTGGCCTGGGCGCGCCGCGCCAACGCGCCGCCACGCAGGCGCCCTTGGCATTGTCCTGCGCGCTTGCTAGCATCGCAGCACGATCACCGGGACCTCCATGCCCACCTCCGCCCCGCCGAGCCCCGGCATCCCAAGCCCCTCCCCCACCGCCTGGCTGGCCGATGCGCCCTTGCGCAAGGCGCTCGACGACAGCGACAACGCCATCGTGATGAGCAACAGCGAGCGGCTGGTGGTGTATGTGAACGAGGGCTTCGCCCGCCTGTTCGGCTTTGAAGCCCACGAAGTGCTGGGGCGCAACCTCAGCCACGTGCTCATCGGCCCGCGCTCCGACCCCGACCTGCTCGGGCAGATCCGCGGCAGCCTGGGCACGAGCGGCTCGTTCCATGTGGAGACGCTGCTGTACAGCAAGTCGGGCCAGCCGCGCTGGGTGTCGATGATGATCAATGCCTCCGACGAGGCCTCGGGCGGGCCCGGCGGCAGCATCACCATCCTCACCGACATCACGCTCACCAAGATGCACGAGATGCTGCAAAAGCGCGTGCTGGAAGGCCTGGTCAACGAGCTGCCCCTGTCCGGGCTCATGGCCTTGCTGTGCGACGAGGTGGAACGCATCGCCCCCGAGGTCACGGCCTCGGTGCTGGCGGTGGATGACCAGGGCCGTCTGCGCCCGCTGGCCGCACCGGGCCTGCCCGCCGCCATCAGCCGGGCCATCGACGGCCTGCCCATCGGCCCCAGTGCCGGCTCGTGCGGTACCGCCGCCTACCGGCGCGAGCCGGTGCTCACCACCGACATCGCGACCGACCCGCTGTGGACGGACCAGGACCGCGCGCTCTACCTCGCCAGCGGCTTCAAGGCGTGCTGGTCCAGCCCCATCTGCGACCACCAGGGCAAGGTCGCCGGCACGCTCGCGTTCTACTTTCGCGAGCCCCGCCAGCCCGATGCCCTGCACGAGCGGCTGGTGGACATGTGCCTGCACCTGTGCGCACTGGCCATCGAGCGCAACGCCACCCGCCAGCGCCTGCACCAGCTGGCGTTCTTCGACGCCCTCACCGGCCTGCCCAACCGCGCACTGTTCCACGACAGCGCAGAGCACCGGCTCGCCCAGCTGCAGGCTGCCCGGCACGGCGGCGCCGTGCTGTTCGTGGACCTGGACCGGTTCAAGCAGGTCAACGACACCCAAGGGCACGCTGCCGGAGACGCCGTGCTGTGCGAGGTCGCCCGGCGGCTGTCCCGTGCGCTGCGAGAGCACGACCTGATCGGCCGGTTGGCGGCCGACGAGTTCGTGCTGCTGCTGCCCGAATGCGACACCGACCGCGCCGTGCAGACGGCCCGCACCTTGCTGGAGGCCGTGGCAGCGCCCATGGACATCGAGGGCCAGGCGCACGTCTGCCACGCCAGCATCGGCATCGCCATGTTCCCCGGCGACGGCGAAAGCATCGACACCTTGCTGCGCCACGCCGACCAGGCGATGTACCAGGCCAAGAGCGACCACCGGCACAGCCTGCAGCTGTTCAGTGCCGAGATGAACCGGCACGCCCAGGAGCGCGTGGCCGTGGAGCGCGCGCTGCGCCAGGCGATGGCCGAGCGCAGCGGCATCACGCTGCACTACCAGCCGCAGGTGCTCAGCAGCTCACCCGGCACCCTGCACGGGGTGGAAGCGCTGGCGCGCTGGCACCATGCCGACTGGGGCATGGTGCCGCCCGGCCGGTTCATCGCGGTGGCCGAAGAGGCGGGGCTGATCCACGAGCTGACGCTGTGGCTGCTCGACCAGGCCTGCGCACAGCTGGCCGCCTGGCGTGCCGCGGGGCATGACGTGCCCTGCGTCGCGGTCAACCTGTCGGGGCGCAGCTTTCACCAGCCCGAGTTCGCGCAGCAGGTCTGCGAGGCGCTGGCGCGCCACGGCCTGCGCACCGGCGACGTGCTGCTGGAGATCACCGAAAGCGTGATGATGGACGCGCGCCCCATGACGCGGACCAACATCGACACCCTGCACAGCCGGGGGTTCAGGCTGTCGCTGGACGACTTCGGCACCGGCTACTCGTCGTTGAGCTACCTGCACCGCCTGCCGATTTCGGAGCTGAAGCTGGACATGGCCTTCGTGCGGGACCTCACCACCAGCCCCACGGCGCGCGCGCTCACGGTGTCGGTGCTGAGCATTGCCCACAGCCTGGGCATGGCGGTGGTGGCCGAAGGGGTGGAGACGCCCGGCCAGCAGCAGTGGCTGCAGGCCCACGGGTGCCCGGTGATGCAGGGCTACCTGTTCGGCAAACCGATGCCGCCGGATGAGATCGAGGCCTGGCTGTGCGCGCAGGCGCCGCAGCGGCGCTGAACGCGGCGAGGCCGAGCCCAGCCGGGTGACGGGTCGAATCAGCCGCCGGACTCGTCCTCAGGCCAGTCGCGGATGTACGCCTTGAGCATCTTGTTCTCGAAGTTCTGGCTGTCCACCACGGCCTTGGCCACGTCGTAGAAGCTGATCACGCCCATCAGCATGCGGCGGTCCATCACCGGCATGTAGCGCGCGTGGCGGTCCAGCATCATGCGGCGCACTTCGTCCATCTCGGTTTCCATCGTGCAGGTCAGGGGCGCATCGTCCATGGCCGAGCGGACCTGCATGGTGCCCACGCTGCCGCCGTTTTTCACGATGGCCTGGATCACCTCGCGGAAGGTGAGCATGCCCACCAGGTCGCCCAGCTCCATGACCACCAGCGAGCCGATGTCGCGCTCGGCCATCAGGTTCACGGCGTCGGCCAGCGGCTCCTCGGGGGTGACGGTGTACAAGGTGTTGCCCTTGACGCGAAGGATGTCGCTGACTTTCATGGTGTTGGGTCTCCGGGAAGGCGAAAAGAGCGCGTCGCGCGCTGCACAGGTCTGCCACCAAATATAGCCCACAATGCCGCGTGCCCTGTCCCGCAAGCAACTGTGCGGGGCATGGATTCAGAACATCCGCCTGACCCTCTGGGAGACAAACCACATGCCCGGCTACTCCGACCCCGGCTTCGACACGCTTGCGCTGCACGCTGGCGCCACGCCTGACCCCGCCACCGGCGCACGCGCCGTGCCCATCCACCTGACCACGTCGTTCGTGTTCGAGTCGAGCGACCACGCGGCCTCGCTCTTCAACCTGGAGCGGCCCGGCCACGTCTACAGCCGCATCAGCAACCCCACCAATGCGGTGCTCGAGCAGCGCGTCTCGGCCCTGGAAGGCGGCGTGGGGGCGATTGCCACCGCCAGCGGCCAGGCGGCATTGCACCTGGCCATCTGCACGCTGATGGGCGCGGGCAGCCACATCGTGGCCAGCACGGCGCTGTACGGCGGATCGCAGAACCTGCTGCACTACACGCTGTCGCGCTTCGGCATCGACACCACCTTCGTCAAGCCCGGCGACATCGACGGCTGGCGCGCGGCCGTGCGGCCCAACACCAAGCTCTTCTTCGGCGAGACGGTGGGCAACCCGGGCCTCGATGTGCTGGACATCCCCGCCATCAGCGCGATCGCGCACGAGGCGGGCGTGCCGCTGCTGGTGGACTCGACCCTCACCTCGCCCTGGCTCATGAAGCCGCTGGAGCTGGGCGCCGACCTGGTCTACCACTCGGCCACCAAGTTCCTGTCGGGCCACGGCACGGTGGTGGGCGGCATCGTGGTCGATGGCGGCAGCTTCGACTGGGACGGCCCTCGCTCGGCGGGCAAGTTCGCCGAACTCACCGCGCCCTACGCGGGCTTTCACAACATGGTGTTCAGCGAGGAAAGCTCGGTGGGCGCGTTCCTGCTGCGCGCGCGGCGCGAGGGGCTGCGCGACTTCGGCGCGTGCATGAGCCCGCACACCGCCTGGCTCATTCTGCAAGGCATCGAGACCCTGCCGCTGCGCATGGAGCGGCACATGCGCAATACCGCGCGCGTGGTCGAGTTCCTGGCCAGCCAGAGCTTTGTCTCGCGCGTGGGCCACCCCATGCTGGAGTCGCATGCAAGCCATGCCCTGGCGCAAAAGCTGCTGCCGCGCGGCGCGGGCTCGGTGTTCAGCTTCGACCTCAAGGGCAACCGCGAGCAGGGTAAGAAGTTCATCGAAACGCTCAAGGTCTTCAGCCACCTGGCCAACGTGGGCGACTGCCGCAGCCTGGTGATCCACCCGGCCAGCACCACGCACTTCCGGATGAGCGACGAGGCGCTGGTCAACGCCGGCATCACGCAGGGCACGATCCGCCTGTCCATCGGCCTCGAAGATGCCGACGACCTGATCGACGACTTGAAGCGCGCGCTCAAGGCCGCAGAAAAAGCGGGGGCCTGAACACCATGCAGATCCAAGTCAACGGCAGTACCACCTACTGCTACACCGGCGGCAAGCCCTTCGACGCCGCCAAACCCACCGTGGTGTTCATCCACGGCGTGTTAAACGACCACAGCGTGTGGGCCCTGCAAAGCCGCTACATGGCAAACCACGGCTGGAACGTGCTGGCGGTGGACCTGCCCGGCCACTGCCGCAGCGCGGGCGAGGCGCCGGCCACCGTGGAGGCCGGCGCGGACTTCATCGCCGCCCTGCTCGATGCGGCAGGCCTGCAGCGTGCGGCGCTGGTGGGCCACAGCTTCGGCTCGCTGATCGCGCTGGAAGCCGCAGCCCGCCTGGGCGCGCGTGTGAGCCATTTGGTGCTGGTGGGCACGGCCTACCCGATGAAGGTGTCCCCCGCACTGATCGACGCCGCGCTGAACGAGCCCGAGAAGGCGCTGCGCATGGTCAACGTGTTCTCGCGCAGCACGCTGGCGCCGCCGTCGGGCGCGGGCTTCTGGGTCTACAACGCGGGCATGGCGCTGGGCCGCAAGGTGATGCGCAGCAACACTGCCGTCAACGTGTTCCACCGCGGCTTCGTGGCGTGCGACAGCTATGCCAACGGCGAGCAGGCCATGGCGGCCGTGCAGTGCCCGGTGCTGTTCGCCCTGGGCGCGCAGGACCAGATGACCGCGCCCAAGGCCGCCCAGGGCCTGGTGGCCGCCGCGCGCGCTGCCGGCAAGGTGGTGCAGACCACCAGCCTGCCCGTGGGCCACAACCAGATGAGCGAGGCGCCCGACGAGACGCTGATGGCCATCCGCGACTTCCTCGCGAAGTAGGCCCGCCCATCGGGCCTGGGCCGGTAACGCAGTACACGGCCCCGTGCGCGCCAGACGCGCTTACTCTCGGGCGTCTCCGGCGAGCCTGTCGCGCCGCCACGCGGGCCTGCGCAGCAGAGTGAACGCACGCAGGCCCCATTCCACCGGGCCGTAGGCGTGCTGCGCCATCCACCAGCGACTGAGCGCCAGTTGCGCCGCGTACAGCGCCACGCAGCCCAGCAGCACCACCAGCGGCGACACCTGCCCCACCAGCGCGAAGCCATAGGCCGTGAACACCACGGCCCCCACCACCGACTGCAGCAGGTAGTTCGACAGCGCCATGCGGCCTGCGGGCGCCAGGGCCGCGCCCAGCCGGCGACCCAGCGGCCCGCGCTGCAGCACCCACAACAGCGCAGCGGCATAGCCCAGGCTGAGAAAAGGCGACGTGGCCAGGTCCACCGCGAGCGCAGCGGCCGCCACATGGTCGCTCTGGCGGGTGCCGCTGCTTTGGCCCCACGCGTACACGAAAGCCCCCGCAAACCCGATCGGCAGGCAACACCCCATCCAGCGCACAAGCCGCGCAGGCTGCTGCGCCACGGCGGCCAGATACCCCGAGCGCCGCGCCGCCAGCCCCAGCAGAAACATCGCCAACGCGCACGGCCCCTGCACGAACACCAGCACGAACCACACACCGTCGGCCATGTCGCGCCCCCGCTGCAAGATGGCGTCCCCAGCGCTGGCACGGTAGGCATCGGCCGCCAGTTGCGCCTTGGCCTGCAGCTCTGCCAACGGCACCTCTGCCATCGGGGCCTGCGCAAAGCCCCAGGCGATCAAGCCCCAGCCTGCCGACACCAGCGCCAGCAACACCAGCGCCAACGCCACCGCACTGCCCGGCCGAAGCTTGTGCAGCGCCAGCAGCAGCAAACCCAGCACGGCGTACGTCACCAGGATGTCGCCCGCATACAGCAGCCACGCATGCGCCACGCCCAGCACCAACAGGCCCAGCAAGCGCCGCAAAAACCGCGGGCCGAAGGCAGCGCCTGCGCGCTGGGCGGACTCCATCTGCAACGCAAAGCTGTAGCCGAACAGCAGCGAGAACAGCAGGTAGAACTTGGTCTCGAAGAAAAAGCTCACGAGCCAGCGCACCACGTGGTCCACAGGCCGGGAAAACGCGGGCTCGAACACGCCCAGGCCAAAGTAGGTGGACGCGAAACTGCCCGAGTTGACGATGAGGATGCCCAGGAGCGCAAAGCCGCGCAGCGCGTCGATGGCGTGTTCGCGCTGCGGGTCAAGCTCAGCACGGGGGTGAGGATCGTTGCCACCGTCCTTGGGGGCGAAGGTACTGGCAGGCGGATGCGGGGGCGGTGGGTCGGCGGGCAAGTTGGTGATCATCTGGCGGCATTCAAAGCATTCGCTCCAAAACCTGGAAATTGTGGGGTTGACGGACCGGCCGACCAGCGCGGTCACGCCGCCCTGCCCGCGTCTCCAAGGCGGCACCCGCTGGCGGGCGCGCAGGCGTATAAAGCGCACAGAGCCTGCAGCGATTGTGCAAGAGCGTCGGTGACAGGCCGTGGACCACCACCAGGAGACAACGATGCATGTCAGCGCCCCGACACCTACGCCTGAAGCTACGCCTGCACCCACGCACGCCCCCGCGGCCGGCACCGACCCGCGCAGCTTCAAGAGCTTTGCGGAGTTCTACCCCTTCTACCTCAGCGAGCACAGCAACCGCACCTGCCGGCGCCTGCACTTCGTGGGCTCCACGCTCAGCCTGGCGTTTCTGGCCGCGCTGGTAGTCACGGGCCAGCCCCAGTACCTGCTGTACGGCCTGCTGTGCGGCTACGGGTTCGCGTGGGTCGGGCACTTCGGCTTCGAGAAGAACAAGCCCGCCAGCTTCAAGCGGCCGCTCTACAGCTTCATGGGCGACTGGGTGATGTACAAGGACATCTGGACGGGCAAGGTGCGCTTCTGATCAGGCAAAAATAGCCTGTACCGCTCATCCAGCAAGCGCCAGCAGCTATTTATTTAATAGCAAACGACTGGAATGACCGTGTGGCTGGGAGCGCCAACGCCGCCACCACCGCATCCTCGGCCGCATCGCCCAGCACGTCTGCCATGAGCAGCCGGTCCAGCCCTGAGCGCTCCCACAACGGTGCCAGACTCGGCGCGCGCTCGATCAGCAGCTTTTCGGCCAAGGGGGCCAGCAGTGTGCGTGCCGGGTCGGCCAGCAGCACCCAGCGCGGCTCGGGCACGTCGGACGCGCTCACGGCGGCCTCGGTCAGCTCGCCCACCCAGTCCAGCGCGGTCAGCGCCTCCAGCACGGGCTCGAGCTGCAGCACGTCCACCCGCAGCAGCTGCGCCAGCTGGCTTGGCCGCAGGCCCTTGATCGGCTGGCTGCGCGCGCGGTGCAGCTCCTGCAGCACCTCGATGGCCAGCTGAAAATTCCACCCCGCCACCGTGGCCCGCCGCGCCACGCCGGCCAGCAAACTTGGCAGGTAGGCCGTCACCACCGCCCCCAGCAGCACGATGACCCAGGCCACGTAGATCCACACCAGCAGGATGGGCAGCGTGGCGAATGCGCCGTACACCACCGAGTACGTCGGCACGCTGCCCAGGTACAGCGCCAGCACCTTCTTGGCCAGCTCGATGCACACCGACACGAAGAAACCGCCCGTCCACGCGTGCCGCCACTTCACCGGCGTGTTGGGCACATAGTGGTACAGCGACGCCATGCCGCCCGCCAGCACCACGAACTGGATGGAGTCGAACAGCAACTGCACCCCGTCCGGCAGGCGCCGCACCAGCCCGCCAGATGCCGACATCACATACGACGTGACCGCCAGGCTCGCGCCCATCAGCAGCGGGCCCAGCGTGATGGCGGCCCAGTAGATCAGCACCCGCTGCCCCAGCGGCCGCAGCCGCTGCACGCGCCAGATGTCGTTGAGCGTGCGGTCGATGGTGAGGATCAGCGCCAGCGCCGTGGCCAGCAAGATCGAAAAGCCCGCCACCCCCAGCCCGCTGGCCTTGGCGGCAAACTGGTTCAGGTAGCCCAGCACCTGGCGCGCGATGCTGTCCGGCACCAGGCTGGTCACCAGCCAGCCCTGCAGCGCATCCTGCAGCTTGCCGAAAATGGGGAACGCGGTGAACACCGCCAGCGCTACGGTGAAGAACGGCACCAGCGCCAAAATGGTGGTGAAGGTCAGGCTGCTGGCGGTCAGGCCCAGGTGGTCTTCGCGGAACCGCTCGCGCAAGGTCTGCGCGGTGGTTCTCCATGGAAAGTGGGACAGCTCGGTCATCAGCGCTTCGAAGCGCGACGCTACTGCCTGTAAGGAGAAGGGCATGGCCGATATGATGCCACCCCAATGACGCCCTCCCCCGCTACCCCCGCCGCCGCCCCCATGCCTGCCACTGCGTTGCCCGCAGCTCCTACCGACAACGCCGTGGCCGCCACGCGCTGGGTGGCCACCGGCTGCCTGCTGGGGCTGATCGCGCTGTGCCTGGCCTGGGAGCTGGCGCTGGCCCCGCTGCGCCCCGGCGGCTCGTGGCTCGCGCTCAAGGCGCTGCCGCTGTGCATTCCGCTGGCGGGCGTGCTCAAGAACCGCATGTACACCTACCGCTGGGTCAGCCTGGTGATCTGGCTGTACTTCATCGAAGGCGTGGTGCGCGGCTGGAGCGACAAGCCACCGTCGCAGTGGCTCGCCTGGGCCGAGGTGGCGCTGTGCCTGGTGCTCTTCACCGCGTGCACGCTGCACGTGCGGCTGCGCCAGCGCAATGCCAAGGCGGCGGCTGCAGCAGCAGCGGCTGCGGCGGCAGTCCCTGCGGCCACCTCTGCGCCTTGATGCCTGTCAACGCAGGTTGATGCCGTCGATGCCGTACAACACCGTGGATGCTGCTGCCGTCACCGCTTCGACCGATGCCACCGCTGCTAACCGCTGCCACACCTTTTTTCCTGATTTTTGAAGAAGCTCTGCCATGACCACGTTACTTGACACCCTGCGCGCCATCGTCGGCCCCGCCCATGTGATCACCGAAGGCGACCTCACCGCCTGGGAGCAGGACTGGCGCCGCCGTGTGCGCGGCAAGGCCCTGGCCGTGGTGCGCCCCGCCAGCACGCCCGAAGTGGCCGCCGTGGTCCAGGCCTGCGCCGCCAGCGGCACGGCGATCGTCCCGCAGGGCGGCAACACCGGCCTGGCCGTGGGCTCCACGCCCGACGGTTCGGGCACGCAAGTCGTGCTGAGCCTCACGCGCATGAACGCGGTGCGCAGCGTGGACACCGACAACCTCACCATGACGGTGGAGGCTGGCTGCATCCTGCAGAACCTGCAGGACGTGGCCGAGAAGGCGGGCGTGCTCTTCCCGCTGTCGCTCGCGGCCGAGGGCAGCTGCACCATCGGCGGCAACCTGGGCACCAATGCCGGCGGCACGCAGGTGGTGCGCTACGGCAACGCCCGCGAGCTGTGCCTGGGCCTGGAAGTCGTCACCCCGCAGGGCGAAGTGTGGGACGGCCTCAAAGGCCTGCGCAAGGACAACACCGGCTACGACCTGCGCGACCTGTTCATCGGCAGCGAAGGCACGCTGGGCATCATCACCGCCGCCACGCTCAAGCTCTACCCCGCACCCGCCGCACGCCTCACCGCCTGGGCTGCCGTGCCGTCGATGGAGCACGCGGTCGAGCTGCTGGGCCTGGCGCACAAGCAGCTGGGCGCGGGCCTCACCGGATTCGAGGTGATGGGCCAGTTCGCGCTCAGCCTGGTGGGCAAGCACATGCCGCAGCTGCGCGTGCCCTTCCTCGGGGACGAGAACGCGCCCTGGTGCGTGCTGCTCGAAAACTCCGACAGCGAATCCGAAGAACACGCGCGCGGCCGCTTCGAATCGCTGCTGGAAACCGCGTTCGAAGCAGGCTGCGTGGCAGACGCCGTGGTGGCCGAGAACCTCACGCAGGCGAACCAGCTCTGGCACATCCGCGAGAACATTCCGCTCGCCCAGGCCGAAGAGGGCCTGAACATCAAGCACGACATCTCGGTGCAGATCTCGCGCATCCCCGCGTTCGTGGCACACACCGACGCGGTGCTGCAGCGCGAGATCCCGGGGGTGCGCCTGGTCAACTTCGGCCACCTGGGCGACGGCAACCTGCACTACAACGTGCAGGCCCCGACCGAGGGCGACACCAAGGCCTTCCTGCGCGATCACGAGGCGCAGGTGAACCACCTGGTCTACGAAGCCGTGGCAGAGTTCGGCGGCTCGTTCTCGGCCGAGCACGGCATCGGCGAACTCAAGGCCGACAAGCTGGCCAAGTACCAGTCGCCGGTGGCGCTGGGCATGATGCGCGCCATCAAGACGGCACTGGACCCGCAGGGGATCATGAACCCCGGGCGGGTGCTGCAGGCCTGACGAACCAAGCGGCTGCCCCGCCGCGTCCATCGGGTGCAGCAGGCGGCGCCCAACCATCAGCGCTGCATCAGCTGCATCAGCTGCATCAGCGTGCAAAGTGCAGGCCGCAGGCAGCCAGCAGCTTGCGCAGAGGCGGCAACAACCCCCGGCCAAAGGCATCGGCCTCGTACAGGGCATACCGCTCCAGCGCGCGTTGCTCGAAGTCAGGGGCGTTGACTGCGGCAGCCACCAGCAGATCAGGGTGGTGGTTCAGCAAGCGGTAGGCGCTGCGTTGGCGCAGACCCACGAAGGGGCATTCCTCATCCGGCACGCGGTTGGCCCATCTGTCCAGATCCTGCAGGGTGTGCAGTTGGTCCAGCCAGTCCAGCACGGCCCCGTCGTACAACGCTGCCAGCTCATCGCGGCGCGTGGCAGCACTGTCTGCGCTGCCCATGGGCAACTCGTAGGTCACCCCTCCCGCCCGTTGCTTGAAAAGTGGTGGCGGCTCCAGGTAAGTGAAGGGCAGTCTGTGCGTCTGCGCGAAGTGCTGCAGGGACACCGTAAAGTCTGGCCCGCCATCCATATGGAGCGCGTGCTGCAGGTGGGAGGGCATCGCAAGGCGTATCCACACGCCGTGGTGCAAGGTGTCCCGCACCATTTTCGAGTACACCAGCGCCTCGCCCACAGGCAGCTTTTTCCGGAACCAGGTTTCGCCCCGCAGCTTGCGCCAGCCCCGCTGCGCAAACAAGGGCTCCAGCGATTGCTGCACCCAGCGGCTGCGCGCCGAGGGTGACACGTCGAGATCCGGCGACACAGGCACATCCGCCACGGCCGGGCCGGCCCCGGCAGGGCCGATCACATGCCCGGAGGGCGTGTGCACCTGTCCGCTCTGTGGATCAAAAACCACCCAGCCCAGCGCAATGGCCGTCTTCTCGATCACCGGCAGTACGACCTCCAGCTCGGCCACCGAAGGACTGAGACTTTGCACCAAGGCAAAGGGGTCTGGCTCCGGGATTTCGGTCCAGTAGTCGTCCGGCTCGCCGTCCGGGGGCAGTGCGGATGCGATGGCCTCCAGCAGTTGGCCCGCAGCAGCATCGGGGCTGAAGCTCAGTTGCTGGCGCAGGTCGCGCAGCATGGCTTGCGCGTCCTCGCTGGACACAGGAACGGGATGGCGCCAAAGGTGCAGGACATAGCTCATGACTGGGCAGAACGCAAAAAAAGGAAGGGAATGCAATCCAGCGCACATCGTATGCGAGCGCGCAACACTGCCGCCCCGTGCCTTGGCAAGAGCCGCACCCACCGTCACGATCGCATCAACTTTCGCCCTTGTACCCTGCAGGCAAATCGCTGGCGGCTATGCAATGTTCGAGCACTGCCTGCGCCAAAATCACTACCTGCAACACTGCCAAGCTGCCCCTGAACCACGCATTTTCAGTACGCCCCCTGCAGCCCACCGACTACGCCGCCTGGCGCCCGCTCTGGGACGGCTACAACGGGTTCTACGGCCGCTTTGGCGCCACCGCGCTGCCTGAGCACATCACCCAGACCACATGGCAGCGGTTTCATGACGAGTCGGAGCCGATGTGGTGCCTGGTGGCACAGGACGACGCCAGCGGCGAGCTACTGGGCCTGGCCCACTGCGTGTTTCACCGCAGCATGACGCGCATCGAGCCCGTGTGCTACCTGAGCGACCTGTTCACGCGCGAAGCTGCGCGGGGCCGGGGCGTGGGGCGGGCGCTCATCGACGCGGTGTACGCCGCAGCGCGGGCCGCCAGGTCGTCGCGCGTGTACTGGCAAACGCACGAGACCAATGCGGCCGGGCGCATGCTGTACGACAAGATGGCCAAGCACCATGGCTTCATCGTGTATGCGCAGGAGCTTTGATCGCCAGCGGCAGGCGTTTCCAAGTGAACGGCATTTGTTACTTGCCACCTACTATTTGCTATCCAATCTATAGCTACTAGCGCTTTCATATCAAGCGGTAGAGTCCTTTTTTATTCATATTTCGAACGGAAGTGCGGTGCCACGGCAGTGCTACCGCGCCAGCGCCGGGTATTGCGCTGCCCGCGCCTGTGCCGCCTGCCAGCTGGGCGGCACGCAGCCGCGCTCCATCACGCACAGGCTGGCGCTGGCCAGGGCGTGGCGCAAGGCTGCCTGGCACGCATCTGCTGACAGGCCATTGAGCCACGCCGCAAAGCCCACGCCAGCCATCCCTTCCGCCCGGGACCGCTGCAGCAGGTGCGCGAGCAAGCCCGCCAGAAAGCTGTCGCCCGCGCCCACCGTGTCCACCACAGCCAGCGGCTGGGCCTCTTTGGCGAACCACTGGCCGCCGTTCTTGTGCAGCAGCCAGGCGCCCTCGCCGCCCAGGGTCAGCGCCATCAGCACGGCGCGGGGGTTGGCGGCCAGCAGGTGGCGTGCGCGGGCCAGTGCATCGGCACCGGACACCTGCAGGTGCTCCAGGTCTTCGTCGCTCGCCTTGATGATGTCGGCCTCGGCCAGCGCCGCGTGCACTTGTGCGCGGTAGGCGGCCAGGTCGGGCATGACGGACGGGCGCAGGTTGGCATCGACCACCACGCAGTGCCCCGCAGCGCGTTGCGCCTGCAGCCACGGCACGTAGACAGCGGCATCGCGCGCGTCCAGCGCCAGGGCGCCGGTGCACACCAGCTGCAGCGCGGGCGAGGCGCTGCATGCGGCTGTCAGCCCCTGGGCCGACACGGCGCGGTCGGCCACGCCATCGCGGTAGAACGCGTAGTCGGGGTGGCCCTGCGCGTCGAGGTTGACCACGGCCAAGGAGGTGACCTGCTGCACGGGCTCGGGCTGCGCCAGGTGCACACCGTCGCCCTGCAGTTGCGCCGCCAGCTCGCGGCCGAACCGGTCGCGCGACAGCGGGTTGAGGTACTGCGTGCCCACGCCCTGGCGCGCCAGCGCGCGGCACAGGTTGTACAGCGCACCGCCCAGGCACGGCAGGTAGGTGCCGTCGGGGTTGCGGATGAGGTCGATCAAGGCCTCGCCGGCCACGGCGACCTGGACGGTAGACGCATCAACGGGCAAGGAGGAGGAAGGAGCAGGAGATGACATGGCAGGGCGAATAGAAGGCAAACAAGGACGCGCTCAGAACTGCGACTGCAGCGCGGGGTACAGGGCCACGAAGCGGGCGTAGCGCTCGGCCAGCAGCGCCTGCTGCGCGGCCTGCGGCGTGAAGGTGGCGTCGGCGGGCAGCGGCTGGCACCAGTGAGCCTCATGGCCGTCGTTGCCGTCATTGCCGCCACAGGCCATGGCCGCCAGCCGCGCGGCACCCAGCGCAGCCGCGGCGTGTGCACCCATCGGGCGGTGCAGCACGCAGCCCAGGCCGCTGGCCAACATTTGCGCCCAGGCGTCGCTGCGGGCGCCGCCGCCCACCAGGGCCAGGGCGGCGGTACCTGCGTCGGCCGACGGGGCCGTGCGCGCGGCGCGCATGGCGTTGAGGCCGTCCAGCAGGCCAAAGCCCACGCCCTCCATCACCGCATAGGCCAGGTCGGCGGCATCGTGCTCGGCCCGGAGCCCCATGAACACGCCGGTGGCGGCAGCGTTGTTGTGCGGCGTGCGCTCGCCGCTCAGGTACGGCAAGAAAATGGGTGCCTGCGCCTGGCGTGGTGCCGACAAGGCTCCCACGGCGGCTGACAGGTGCGCCTCGCTCGCCTGCCCGGTGAGGCGGGTGACCCAGCCGAAGGCACTGGCCGCGCTCAGCATGACGGACATGTGGTGCCAGCGCCCCGGCAGAGCGTGGGCGAATGCATGCACCGCGCGGTCGGTGGCGGGCGCAAAGGCATCGGTCACGCGGAATACCACGCCCGAGGTGCCCAGCGACACGAAGCCCTGCCCCGCCTGCCGCGCGCCCACGCCCACGGCGCTGGCGGCGTTGTCGCCCGCACCAGCGGCCACGACCACGCCCAGGGGGAGCCCCCAGCGCCGGGCCACGTCATCGCGCAGCACGCCGCTGGCCGCACTGCCTTCGGCCAGAGCAGGCATGTGCGCGCGGGTGAGGCCGCTGGCCTGCAGCATCGTGTCGCTCCAGTCGCGCCGGCCCACGTCGAGCCACAGCGTGCCGGACGCATCGGACATGTCGCTCACCGCCGTGCCGGTGAGCTGCAGGCGCAGCCAGTCCTTGGGCAGCAGCACCTGCTCGATCCTGGGGAAGACCTCGGGCTCGTGCGTGCGCAGCCACAGGAGCTTGGGCGCGGTGAAGCCGGGCATGGCGAGGTTGCCGGTGATCTGGCGCGATGCGGGCACGGCGGCTTCGAGCTGCGCGCATTCGGCGCTGGCGCGGCCGTCGTTCCACAGGATGGCGGGGCGCAGCACCTGGCCCTGCGCGCCCAGCACCACGGCGCCGTGCATGTGGCCCGACAGGCCGATGCCGCGCACCTGCGCCCAGGCTGCGGGGACCTGGGCGCGCAGCTGGGCCGCGGCGCTTTCGGTGGCGGTGAGCCAATCGGCTGGGTGCTGTTCGCTCCAGGTGGGCTGCGGGCGGTGCTGGGGCACGGCGGCGTCGGCCGTGGCCAGCACGGTCTGCGATGCGTCGAGCAGCAGGAGCTTGACACCGGAGGTGCCCAAATCGATTCCGAGGTACATGGTGAATGGCGGGGTCGGTGGAATGGCGCGCAGGCGAAGGGTCGGACTCGGTGGAGGGCCCTGGCTTCGACAAGCTCAGCCCGAACGGTGGGTGGTGGATCGAGTTTTTTGTGAGTGGGAGGATTGCTGCGCAGGGCGAGGGGGTCAGCGGAAAGCACGCCCTGGCTTCGACAGGCTCAGCCCGAACGGGGGGTGGTTGGGTGAAAAGAGTGGGCGGTCTCATCGCCGCACCGGCATCTGCCTGCGGCCCCACCACCACCTACTGCACCACTTACTACGTCACGGATAGCGCCACGTACAGCACGACGAACGGCACCGCCCATCTCACACCTTTCCGAACCGCCCTGCCCCCTGCTTGCGAAACTCGCTCGGGGTCATGCCCTTGACGTCCAGGAAGCGGCGGTTGAAGTTGGCCATGTTGTTGAAACCCACGTCGTACGCGATGTGGGTGATGTAGCGGTCGGACTCCATGAGCAGCTGGCAGGCGCGGTTCACGCGCACCAGGTTCACGAAGTCGGTGAAGGTGTTGCCCGTGGCCCGGCGGAAGAAGCGCGAGAAGCGGCTTTCCGTCATGCCCAGCTCCTGCGCCAGGTCGGCAGCGGCGAGCGGTTCGGCCAGATGGTCAGTGATGCGGCTCACGATGGCGTTGATCTGGTCCAGCTGGGCATCGTTGTCCTCGCTTTGCAGCTGCGTGCTCGACAGCAGGCGAAAGTCGGTACAGCGCGCCAGGTCGCTCAGGAACTCGCAGAACGCGCCGAACCGGGCCAGGCCCTGGCGCGCCTTGATGCGGTGCCAGTGTTCCTGCGCCTGCGACTCCATGCCGAAGAATTCGATGCCGTGGCGCGCGCGCTCCAGCAGGGGCAGCACCTCGCGCAGCTCGGGAATGCTCTCGCTGCTGGCCACCAGCGGCGCGTGGGAGAACTGGATCACCAGGTCGCGCAGCGGCACGCCGCCTTCGGGCAGGTCCATGCTGATCCAGTTGTGCGGCAGGCGCGGGCCGGTCAGCACCAGGTGGCCGGGCTGGAACTGCCCGATCCAGTCGCCCACGAACACCTTGCCCGACGTCGCGGTGATGAGGTGCAGCTCGTACTCGTCGTGGTAGTGCCAGCGCGCCAGCGGCGTGGGAAACCCGTGCGACAGGCAGCGGATGAAGCCCGCGGTGTCCGGCGGCTCGTAGCCCAGCTCGGTCGAGCGCACATAGTCGTGCTCCAGTTCGGGCTTGGTCTGGCGTGGCGAGACGGGCGTCTTCACGGTCATGGCGTCGTTCCGGTGGGCGGGGCGTTCAACTTACACCAAAGCCCCGGGCTCGGCACGCCCGGCCGCAAAGGCCTGCACGCGGGCATAGGCGCTGCGCAGCGTCTCGACCAGGCGCGGGTGCGATGCCATCTCGCCCCACAGGGTCGTGTCCGCGGCAAACGCGGCGACCGGGTCGGCGGCGTCGCAGATGGCGTGCGCCACGGCCGGGTCCATGGCCTGGTCCTGGTAGGTGTAGGGGATCTGCCCCGCGTGCCAGCGCTGCAGGTAGGCCAGGAACAGCGCGGGCAGCATGGCCACGCTGTCGAACGGTGCGTCGCGCGCCAGCTTGTCGCGGATGGTGGGCGCGATCATGCCGGGGATCTTGGAGAACGCGTCCATGGCCACGCGCTGGTTGGTGTCGGCGATGGCGGGGTTGCCGAAGCGGTCCAGCACCACATCGCGGTAGGCCTGCAGGTCGATGGGGCATGGCAGCAACACGGGGATCGCGTCGTCGGTGACGTAGTCGTAGGCCATCTTGCGGATGGCGGCATCGTGCGTGCCTTCGTGGATGTACTGGTAGCCCGCCAGCGTGCCGGCCCAGGCAATGCAGCTGTGGGTGGCGTTGAGCAGGCGGATCTTGGCCTCTTCATGCGCCTGCACCGACTGCACCATCTCCACGCCCACGGTCTCCCAGTCGGGCCGGCCGGCGATGAAGTCGTCTTCGATGACCCACTGGATGAAGCTCTCGCCCATCAGCGCCGCCTTGTCGTCCCAGCCGGTGGCTGCGCGCACGCGCTCGGCCACGTCGGGTGTGGGGCGTGGGGTGATGCGGTCGACCATGGCGTTGGGGCTGCTGGTGTGCTGCACCACCCAGGCCTGGAGCTCTGCATCGCCCAGCGCGTCGATGAACTGCAGCAGGCCACTGCGCGAGCGGTCGCCGTTGTGGCGCAGGTTGTCGCAGTTCATCAGCGTGACGGGGCCGGCGCCCGAGCGCATGCGCGCGCGCAGAATGCTGACGAGGCCGCCATAGATGGTGTGGCCCGTCTGGCCGGCTTTCACGGCCGCGAGGTCGGCGCGCAGGTCGGCAAACGTGGACCAGTCGAGCTGGTTCTGGGCATCGAGGTAGTAGCCCGCCTCGGTCACCGTGAAGCTGATGATGCGCGTGGCCGGGTCGGCGCCCGCAGCGATCAGCGGGGCCAGGTCGTCCTGGTAGGGGATCACGCGCTGTATGGATTCGATGACGGTGTAGCTGCGCTCGCCCTGGGGCGTGACGGTCTCGAGCGTGTAGCGGCCGCCCTGCGCCTGCAGGGCCGCGATGGTGTCGGCCATGTCGGGGCGCAGGTTGCCGCCCGCGATGGCCCAGCCCGTGTCCCCTTGCTGGCGCAGCTGGTGAACGTAGACGGCCTGGTGGGCACGGTGGAAGGAGCCCAGGCCCAGATGCAGGATGAAATTCATGGTGCGTGAAGACGGGTATTCAGAGATCAAAATTCGTGGGCATCATCACGACGTCGCGGATGGTCATGCCGCGCGGGCGGGTGAGCATGAAGAGCACCACGTCGGCCACTTCAGAGGCCTCGATGAGGCTGCCGCTCGCCTTGGCCTCGGCGAGCTTTTCCGCGGGCCAGTCGGCCAGCAGTGAGGTGATGACAGGCCCGGGCGAGATGGAGCCCACACGGATGCCGTGCTTGAAGACCTGGCGGCGCACGGTCTGCACGAAGCAGTTGACGGCCCACTTGGACGACGCGTAGACGGGCTCCCACGGCGTGGGGAAATGCGCGGCCAGCGAGCTGGTGACGATGATGTCGCCCCGGCCGCGCTCGATCATGTGGGGCAGCACGTTGTGCACGTTCTTCATCACCACGTTGACGTTCAGGTTGAGCATGCGGTCGATGGCGTCGGGGTCGGCATCCACCAGGTCGCCGCCCACATACAGCCCGGCGTTGGCGTGGAAGATGTCGAGCTGCCCCGCGAGCGCCAACGTGCGCTGCAGCAGGCTGGCGCATTGTTTGGCATCGAGCAGGTCCAGCACCAGCGGCAAGGCGCTGGGGCCGATGGCGGCACAGGCCTTGGCCAGCGCGGCCTCGTCGCGGTCGATCAGCACCACGCGCGCGCCGGCATCGGCCATCGCTTTGGCGCTGGCGAACCCGATGCCCGAGGCAGCGCCGGTGACCGCCGCCACCTGCCCTAGCAATGTCTGCGCGGCACTCATGCTGCGTGGCCCGCCACGACGCGGCCAGCGGTGTCGAACCAGTGCGCGTGCGATGCGTCGATGTCCAAGCTGACCGCATCGCCTGCGCGCAGGCCGGTGCGGTCGTTCTGGCGCGAGACGAACTGCGCGCCGCCGGGCGTGCTGACGTAGATCAGCGTCTCGGCGCCCAGCGCTTCGATCAGGTCCACCTGGCCGCCCACGGGCGTGGCGCCGGTGTGGCGCACGGTGATGTTCTCGGGGCGCAGGCCGATGGCGCCCACGGCGGCGCCGTCGCGGGCCGTGGGCGCCTGCTGCTGCACGGGCTGGGGCAGCTTGTCCACGGGCACCACGTTCATCTGCGGCGTGCCGATGAACTGGGCCACGAACTGGTTGGCGGGCTTGTCGTACAGCTCCAGCGGCGTGCCCACCTGCTCGATCACGCCGTCGCGCAGCACCACCACGCGGTCGGCCAGCGTCATGGCCTCGACCTGGTCGTGCGTCACGTAGATGGTGGTGGCGCCCAGGTCGCGGTGCAGCTTGGCGATCTCCACCCGCGTCTGGCCGCGCAGCGCGGCGTCGAGGTTGGACAGCGGCTCGTCGAACAAAAACACCTTGGGCGCGCGCACGATGGCGCGGCCGATGGCCACGCGCTGGCGCTGGCCGCCCGACAGCTCCTTGGGCGTGCGCTGCAGATAGCTGGTGAGGTTGAGGATGCGCGCGGCGTTCTGCACCTTGTCGTCGATCACCTGCTTGTCGACCTTGGCGAGCTTGAGTGCGAAGCTCATGTTCTCGTACACGCTCATGTGCGGGTACAGCGCGTAGCTCTGGAACACCATGGCCAAGTCGCGCTTGCTCGACGGCTGGTCGGTGATGTCGCGGCCGTCGAGCATGAGCGAGCCGCCGTCGATGGCTTCGAGCCCCGCGATCAGCCGCAGCAGCGTGGACTTGCCGCAGCCCGACGGGCCGACGAAGACGATGAACTCGCCCTGCTGGATGGTGAGGTCGATGCCCTTGATGGCGCGGTGCTCGCCGAAGAATTTTTCGATGCCGCGCAGTTGAAGGTAGGCCATGGAATCAGGTTCCTGAAATCTTGAAAAACTGTGGGAAGACAGGCTGCGGATTTACTTGACCGCGCCGAAGGTCAGGCCCTGAACGAGCTGCTTCTGGCTGAACCAGCCGAACACCACGATGGGCGCAATGGCCATCAGCGACGCGGCGGACAGCTTGGCCCAGAACAGGCCTTCGGGGCTGGAGTAGGACGCGATCAGCGTGGCCAGCGTGCCGGCCTTGGCGGCGCTCAGGTTCAGGCTCCAGAAGGCCTCGTTCCACGACAGCACCAGGCACAGGAGGCCGGTGGATGCGAGGCCCCCCATGCCCAGGGGCAGCAGCACCAGGCGCACCTCTTGCCACAGCGTGGCGCCGTCCATGCGCGCGGCCTCCAGGATCTCGTGCGGGATGTCCTTGAAGTGCGAGTACAGCATCCAGACCATGATGGGCAGGTTGGACAGCGCGAACACGATGATCAGCGCGAGTTGCGTGTCGAGCAGGTGGCTCTTTTGCGCCAGCACGTAGATGGGCACCAGAGCGCCCACGGCGGGCATCATCTTGGTCGAGAGCATCCACATCAGGATGTCCTTGGTGTACTTGCCCTTGAAGAAGGCCATGGCATACGCCGCGGGCGCGGCCAGCATCAGCCCCACCAGGGTGGACAGCACGCTGGTGATGACCGAGTTCTTGGCGTACAGCAGGTAGTCGCTGCGCTCTTGCACTTCATGAAAGTTCTCGAGCGTGGGCGTGAAGACGAACAGCGGCGGCACCGCGATGGCCTGCAGCTCGGTCTTGAAGGCGGTGAGGAACAGCCACCCCAGCGGAAAGAACAGCAGCAGCGCCACGCCCCAGGCGGCAGCGGTGCGCAGGGCCAGCAGGCCCAGCGGAAAGTTGGAACGGCGTCGTGTGGTGGTTGCAGTCATGTGCGTTGCCTCTGGTCTTATTTGTCGAGGTTCTTGCCGACCATGCGGATCAAAAACACCGCTGCGATGTTGGCCAGCACGACCGCGAACAGCGCCCCGGCCGAGGCCACGCCCGCGTCGAAGTTGAGCAGCGCCTGCTTGAAGATCAGGAAGGTGACGTTGGTGCTCGCATCGCCCGGCCCGCCCGCCGTGGTGGTGTAGATCTCGGCAAAGATGCTGAGCAGGAAGATGAGTTCGATCATGACCACCACGGCCACCGAGCGGCCCAGGTGCGGCACGTACAGGTAGCGCAGCTGCTGCAGGTAGTTGGCGCCGTCCATGCGCGAGGCTTCCAGCTGCTCGTGGTTCATGCTCTGCAGCGCCGTCATGAAGATGAGCGTGGCGAACGGCAGCCATTGCCACGACACCATCACGATGACCGAGAACAGCGGGTGGTCGGTGAGCCAGTCCACCGGCGCCGCGCCAAAGAAGATCCACACCTGCGCGAGCACGCCGTAGATGGGGTTCATCATCATGTTCTTCCACATCAGCGCATTCACTGTGGGCATGACGAAGAACGGCGATATCAGCAGCACCCGCACGATGCCCCGGCCCGGAAACGGCTCGTTGATGAGCAGCGCGATCGCCACGCCGAAGAACACCGTGATGAGGATCACGCTGCCCAGCAGCAAGACGGTGTTGACCACCGCCGCGCCGAACGATGGGTCGGTGACGAAGTACTCGAAATTCTCCAGCCCCGCAAAGCCCGTCTGGTCGGGCTGCATGAGGTTGTAGCGGATGAGCGAGAAGTAGATCGTCATCACCAGCGGCACGATCATCCACAGGAAGAGCGTGGCCATGGCTGGCGTGAGCAGCAGACGGGGAAGCAGGCGGCGGTTCATGGAAAGTCCGTCAAAGCGGCAAAAAGATAGCGTGGCGTGGGCATGGACGAAGGGACTGCGAGGTTCGCAACGTCCAGATCACTCACCACCGTTCGGGCTGAGCCTGTCGAAGCCAGGGCGTACTCTGCAAACAGCCCTTCGACAGGCTCAGGGCGAACGGTCACAAAGGCCGGTGTCGAATCGACGCCGTGGATGCCAGTTGAATGCCGGTCGAATGCCGATGGAATGCTGATTCAGATTCAGAGACAGGTCGGGCCGCAAAGCGGCCCGACTGGCCCCTTACTTGTAATACCCGGCCTTCTTCATCTCACGGTCAGCCGACACCTGAGATGCCTTCAGCGCCGCATCCACCGTCGTCTTGCCCGCCAGCGCCGCGCTCATCTGCTGGCCCACGGCGATGCCGATGGCCTGGAACTCCGGAATCGCTGCGAACTGCACGCCCACGTACGGACTCTTGGGCAGGGTCGAGTCGGTCGGGTTGGCCGAGTCGATGGCGACCTTCTCTGCCGCGGCAAAGCGGGCGGCCTTCTGGAACTCAGGCGAGGCGTAGGTGCTCTTGCGCGTGCCGGTGGGCACGTTGGCCCAGCCGTTGGTCTTGGCGACCAGCTGGATGTAATCCTTGCTGGTGGACCAGGTGATGAACTTCTGCGCGGCGTCGACCTTTTTCGAACCGGCCGGGATGGCCAGGTTCCACGACCACAGCCAGTTGGCACCCTTGGGCGTGTTCATGGTGGGGGCCTGGGCAAACGCCATCTGGTCGGCCACCTTGGACTGCTTGGGGTCGCTCACGAACGATGCTGCGATGGTCGCGTCCACCCACATGCCGCACTTGCCGGAGTTGGTCAGCGCCAGGATCTCGTTGAAGCTGTTGGCCGACGAGCCGGGTGGGCCGTAGTTCTTGAGCAGGTCCACGTAGAAGGTGATCGCGTCCTTCCAGGGCTTGGATTCGAGCTGCGGCTTCCACTGCATGTCGAACCACTGGCCGCCGAAGGTGTTGACCAGTGTGGTCAGGAACGCCATGTTGTCGCCCCAGCCCGGCTTGCCGCGCAGGCAGATGCCGTATACGCCGTTCTTGGGGTCGTGCATCTTGGCGGCCAGGTCCTTGATCTGCGGCCAGGTGGGGCGCTCGGGCACCTGCACGCCGGCCTTGTCGGCCAGGTCCTTGCGGTACATGAGCATGGAGCTTTCGCCGTAGAACGGCGCGGCGAACAGCTTGCCGTCGATGGACAGGCCGCCCCGCACGGCGGGCAGCAGGTCGTCCACGTCATACGCTGCGTCGGTCTTCAGCTCCTGCAGCCAGCCCTTCTTGCCCCAGATGGGCGCCTCGTACATGCCGATGGTCATCACGTCGAACTGGCCGCCCTTGGTGGCGATGTCGGTGGTGACGCGCTGGCGCAGCACGCCTTCTTCGAGCGTGACCCACTTGAGCTTGATGTCGGGGTTGGCCTGCTCGAAGTTCTTGGAGAGCTTCTGCATCTCGATCATGTGGCCGTTGTTCACGGTGGCGATCACGAGCTCGGTCTGCGCGCTGGCGGCGCCGCACAGCGACGTCAAGGCCAGCGCAACGGCGACGGCCAGGCGCTGGGGCATGGTGACAGGGGTGGAATGTGGCATCGGAAAAGTCTCCTCGGTCGTTGGTATGGGAATCTGCCTTTCAACACCGGCGCAAGGCATGCAGGCATTGACGGACTGAACGATACCGATGCTGCGATGCTCGATTGGTACTCCAGACGCCTCCACAAATACTAATTTGCACCAGATACTCAGGATTTATACCTAGAGGTGTCAACAGGGTATCTAAACGAGTGCAAAAAGGCGGCTCCACCGTTGCGGCGTTGGCGTAGCGAATGCTCTGGATTACTATCAAATAGATAGCTGCCAGCGCTCACCTATCCAGCGGCAGAGGCCAATTCAGGCCACATTTTCTTGCACCAAGGCCCACTGGGGTTGACGCCCACACCCCCCAACGCCCTCCATGTGCCCCTCTGCCTAGGGGAGCCTGCTCCGCGTCAGAAATCCACCGTGGCAGAGAGAGTCACTGTGCGGGGACTTCCCACATACAGCCAGTTGCCGGAGCCGCTGGACCAGTAGTTGCGGTTGAACAGGTTGTCCACGCGCGCGCGCAGCACCAGCGGCCGGCCCCACGCCTGGGTCTTGTAGCGGGCACCGATGTCCCAGCGCGTCCAGCCCGGAATGCGCCGCAGGTTGGCGGCGTCCACATGCTGCGCGCTGCTGGCGATCATGCGGGCCGACAGCGTCAGCCCCGGAACGGCAGCCACGTCGTGGTCGCTGCCCAGGTTGAGTTGCCAGCGCGACACATTGGGCGCGGCGTTGCCGTTGTAGGTGCCGCCTTCGGTTCGCGTCAGCCGGGCATCGTTGAAGGTCACGCCGCCCAGCAGGCGCGTGCCCCGGGCCACCTCGCCAAAGACATTGAGCTCGACCCCGCGGTTGCGCTGCTCTGCACCGACCTGGTAGGTGAACGTGCCATCGCCGTTGGACGCCACCAGCCCGCTCGGTTTCTGGATGTGGAACAGGCTCGCCGTGGTGCTGAAGCGGCCCCAGTCGGCCTTCACGCCCACCTCCCGCTGCTTCGTGCGGACCGGCGGAAACACCTGCCCGGCGTTGGTGGTGCCCAGCGGTGCTGAATCGCCCTGGACCAGCCCTTCGATGTAATTGCCGTAGAGCGACACGTGCGGCTGTAGCTTGAACACCGCCGCCAGCGCCGGCGTCACCGCGTGCTCGTCGTACGCGGCGCTGCCGGCCCCGGTGGTGGTGTCGTACTTGACGACCTTCACGCGCTGGTAGCGGGCGCCCAGGGTGACGGACAGGCGGTCTTGCCACAGCGAGACGGTGTCGGACAGCGCCACGGACGGCAACTGCAAGGAATCGGTCTGGGGCGGCCGCGATGAGAAACCGTCGATGGACGGACGCGCGGTGGCCGCGGGCGCATACATGTTCGTGGCGAAGCTGTCGAAGCCGTAGTACTGCGCCGTGAAGCCGCTGTCCTTCTTCAGGTACGACGCATGCAGGTGGATGCGGTGCGTAAGCTCGCCGGCACGCACCGTGCCCTGCAGCCCGCCTTGCAGGGTGCGGTAGTTCGTCCAGTTGGGCCAGAAGTACGTGGTGGCCTGCGCGTCGCCCTGCACGTTGGTCACGAACACGTCGGTGGCGAGGTAGCGGGACCGCGTGTGGCTGCCGCCCGCGGCTGCAGAGAGCGTCCAGTCCGGGGTGAGGTCGTACTCGGCCTTGGCCAGAAGGTAGTTGCTGCGCGACCTGGCGAACTCCCAGTCCTGCGCGATGCGATGGCTGGCCCGGGGCGGCCTGGGGATGGCAATGGCGTCATCGATGCCGAAGCCCGCGGCGCCTTGCGGCGCTTCGTTGTTCATCGTCTGGTGGCCGGCATCCACCGAGGCCCGCAACTGACTGCCCCGGTAGTCCACGGCCAGCGCCGCAGCGCCCAGCTCGACGGACTGGCCCTGGGTGGCGGTCTTCCCGTCACGGTAGATGCCGTTGAAGCGCACACCCCACTGGTGGTCGTCGCCGAACCGGCGGCCCACGTCCAGGTGGCCGCCCAGGTTGCCTGTGGACAGGTACGTGGTGGTCAGGCGTGTCAGCGGCACATCGCCCGCGCGCTTGGGCACCAGGTTGATGGCGCCGCCCACCGCGCCGCCCGCCCCGGGCGCCATGCCGTTGAGCAACGCGTTGGGGCCCTTGAGCACCTCGACGCGCTCGGCCGCTTCGACCGCCACGGCACGGTTGGTGGCGATGCCGCCGATGCCGTCGAACAGCACCGAGTCCTGCACCGAGAAGCCGCGGATCAGAAAGATGTCGCCCCCCGCAGCAGCGTTGGTCAGGCTGTAGGACACCGTTCTCACGGACGGGTCGTTGGCCAGCACATCGGCCACGGTGATCGCCTGCTGGTCCTGCATGAGTTCGGCCGTGTAGCTGGTGATGTGAAACGGCGTGTCCATCAGGCTCTGGTGGCCCAGCAGGCCGACCCGGCTGCCCGTGGCAACCTGGCCGCCGGCATGGGCGGGCGGCAAATCGCCGGGCGCTGCCTCGGCGCTGGCCGTCACGGTGACGGCGCCCAGGGTGGCGGCATCGCCGAGCCGGGGTGCCTGCGCTGCAGGGCGCGATGCCTCGCGCAGCGTGAAGACGCCGCCCGTGGTCTGCCGCAGTTCCAGCCCCGAACCTGCCAGCGCGCGGCGCAGTGCCTCGGGCGCATCGAAGCGGCCCCGCACGGGCGCCGCGTTGCGGCCTTCCACCAGCTGCGCATCGGCGGTGAGGGCCAGGCCTGCGTCGCGCGCGATGCGGTTGAGGGCTGCTCCCAGCGGCCCGGCGGGCAGGTCGTAGTCGCGCACCGCCGCAGCGTTGGCCGTGGCCGCAGGGGCCTCTGCCGTGGCTGGCTGTGCGGCCACGGCAGAGGCCCCCAACGCGAGCAGAAGCGCAGTAGCGCAGGGGTTCAGCGGAAAGGGGAAAACAGCAGAGGGCATGGGTCAGGCTCCGAGACGGTCACGTCAGAAAAGAGGGGCAACCGCGCCGATGCACGGTCTCTGTCTGATTGCCGAACGGGTGCCGAAAAGTGAGAGGGGGCCGGGGCCATTTATTTTTTGGGCCGGCGTCGCTGGTGGATGGGATGCCGGCTGGCAGCAGCGTTCTGGGTTGATCTGCTTGGGCTGCTGGATCTGGGTTGAACGGAATGGAACCGTCGATCAGCCGCACCAAGTTGCTCATCTTTTGATAGCTGCCAGCGCTTTCCCATCAAGCGGTAGCGGCCGATTTTCTTCACATTTTCATCCTCAGGGCGCAGCACGCGGCTTGAGCGTGACCCACCAGCGGGTGGTCCAGGCCACATCGACGGGCACGGCCGCGGTCAGCGCCAACAGGGCCTGGTCGGAGTCCGCCAGGGGCAGCGTGCCCGTCACGCGCAAACCGGCCACGCGGGGGTCGACAGCCAGGCGGCCGACCCGGTGCCGCGCGAGCGTTGCCACCACCTCGCCCAAGGGTTGGTTGTCCACGACCAGCATGCCGTCCTTCCAGGCGTCGGCATCGGGCGGGGCCGCCCATGGGTCCACCCGCCCGCCCTCCAGCCGCGCGCCCTGCCCGGCCGACACGATGCGCTCGGCAGCGCACGGCTCGGACGCTGCTGCCGCACAGGTCGCCGGGCGGGCCGCGACGGCGGACTGGGTGACTGCGACTTCGGTGGCAGGCGCGCCAAGGCTCTGCGCCCCATCGATGCCAGTGGCTTGCGCCTGTGGCCAACGGCGCACGGTGAAGCGGGTGCCCAGGGCGCGCAGGCTGCCGTCCTCGGTCAGCACGACGAACGGGCGCCGCTCGGCCGGGTTGGCATGGCTGGTTTCCACGGCCACCTCGCCCGCGCGCAGGTGGATGGCGCGCTGGTCTTGGCTGAACACGACATCCACGGCACTGCGGGTGTTCAGGTGCAGCACGGTCTGGTCGGGCAGCACGATGGTGCGGCGCTCGCCGGTGGCGGTGCGGTGGTCGGCCAGCAGTTGGCCCACGGGCTGGTAGCGGTCCAGCACCAGCACGCCGCAGGCCAGCGCCAACGCCAGGCCCAGCACGGCGCCCGCCACACGGGCTGGACGACGCCGGCGCGGTGGCAGCAGCAACGCTGCGCGGGCTCCGGGACCTGCGGCGGCGCGGGTCAGGTGCTGGTCGATGTCGCCCAGCTGGCGCCAGGCGCGGGCATGGTCGGGGTGTGCCGCCAGCCAGTCGGCCAGGGCTTGCGCGTCCGCCGGCGAGATATCGCCCTCGCCCTGGCGCAGTTGCCAGCCGATGGCGGCCTCCAGCACGGCAGGCGGCACGGGATGGTCGTCGGCTGCACCGCCAGGGGGGCCGCCCGTGGTCCAGCCTGCGCTGCTCACGCCGCGCCACCGAAGCGCAGGTGGTAGGCGTGGCGCATGGCGTTGGCCAGGTACTGGCGCACGCGAGGCACCGACACTTGCAGCTGCTCGGCAATCTCTGCGTGCGTGAGGCCATCGAGCCGGTTCATCAGCCACGCTGCGCGCGTCTTGGGCGTCAGGCCCTGCAACACTGCATCGACCGCGTGGAGCATCTGCACGGCCGCCAGGCGCTCTTCGGGGGATGGCTGCAGCACCTCGGGCTGCAGGGCCAGGTCTGCCAGGTAGGCGCGCTCCAGTTCACCCCGGCGCCAGAAGTCCACCAGCAGCCCGCGTGCCACCGTGGTCAGGTAGGCGCGCGGCTCGCGCATCGCGTCGGGGGCGATGGCGGTGGGCCGTGCGAGCAGGCGCACGAAGGTGTCCTGCGCCAGGTCGGCCGCATCGTCGGCACAACCGAGCCGCCGGCGCAGCCAGGACTGCAGCCACCCGTGGTGGTGGCTGTAGAGCGCGTGCAGGGGATGAGCGGCAGGCATGGCGTGGCGGCCTTTTTGAGAATGATTCTTGATTATAGAAATGCATTCCTAGTTGTGCCCAGCCCCGCGCGGGGAGCGCCCGCTCAGCGCGCTGCGTTTTCCATCATTCTGGCGACATCGGCCGGCAAGATCTTCGGCGTGCCCTGGTCCTGCACGTCCCACTCCTCCCCACCGGTCAGCAGCCACACGCGCACGGTGTCGGTGGCGGCATGCACCACGACGGCGGCGGCCTCCGTGCCGCCCTCGTGCTGACGGTTGCCGGTGATGTAGAGCATGGTGCCGTCCTGCCGCAGCGGGCCGCTCACCTGCAGGTTTTCCAGCAGCACGTTGTAGTTGGGGACACCGAGCAGACCGCGCAGCCGCTCGGCCAGCGGGCCGGCACGCAGGAAGTCGGCGCCCCCCACCGGGTAGTTGCCGACCTGGGTTTGCAGGTGGGCCCAGCGGTTGGCGGGTGCGGCAGATGCGACCGTGGGCGCCGGGCGCACGGCTTTGGGGGACGCGGTGGGCGCCGTGCCGCCGCAGCCTGGCAGCACGAGCAGCAGGGCCAATGGAAGGGAGGCCAGCACGGCGCGGCACACAGGGGCTGGAGAGACCAGGCGCATGATCGGGGGCTTCTTTCTGAAAAGGGCAGCTGGACAAAAAGGTGTGCGAGCTTAGCCTGTCCGGCACCCGCAGACCTGCGCCCGCCTAAAATCGCGGCTTTCGCCTTCCAACCGCCATGACCGAACACGCCCGCCCCGTCCGCTCGCAATACGAAGACTTCATGCGCCACGTGTTCACCCACGGTGTGCACAAGTCGGACCGCACGGGCACGGGCACAACGAGCGTGTTCGGCCACCAGATGCGGTTCGATTTGAAGGAAGGCTTTCCCCTCGTCACCACCAAGAAGGTGCACCTGCGCTCCATCATCCAGGAGCTGCTGTGGTTCCTCACGGGGTCGAGCAACAACAACTGGCTGAAGGACCGCGGCGTCACCATCTGGGACGAATGGGCGCGCGAAGATGGCGACCTGGGCCCGGTGTACGGCGTGCAGTGGCGCAGCTGGCCCACGCCGGACGGCGGGCACATCGACCAGATCAGCGACGTCATCCGGACTCTGAAGACCAACCCCGATTCGCGCCGCATCATCGTGAGCGCCTGGAACGTGGCCGAGCTCAACAAGATGGCGCTCATGCCCTGCCACGCGTTCTTCCAGTTCTACGTGGCGCCAGCGCAGGAGCCCGGCGGGCGCGGCACGCTGTCGTGCCAGCTGTACCAGCGCAGTGCGGACATCTTTCTGGGCGTGCCGTTCAACATTGCGAGCTACGCACTGCTGACGCACATGGTGGCGCAGCAGTGCGACCTGGACGTGGGCGACTTCATCTGGACCGGTGGCGACTGCCACATCTACAGCAACCACCACGATCAGGTGCAGACGCAGCTGGCGCGCACGCCCTACCCCTACCCCGTTCTGAACATCAAGCGCCGGCCGGACAGCATCTTCGACTACCAGTTCGAAGATTTTGAAGTACTGGACTACCAGTGCCATCCGGCGATCAAGGCGCCCGTGGCCGTGTGAAGCGGCGGTAATGATTCTTCATATTCAAATATTGCGTTTTTTTGCAGCCATTGCAGTCGTCTTCCATCATGCTCCTGCGCCTATTGAGAGGGCGCTTGCATCTGCAGAACTTCCCAGACTGATAGAGTGGCTTGCGGCATTGGGTTTTGCCGGCGTGGATCTGTTTTTTGTGATCAGCGGTGCTGTGATGGCCAAGACCACTCGCAATTTGTCAGATGGAGGGCGCTCGCCGGCGCATTTCATTGCGGCTCGACTCGCTCGCATTTATTGCGGTTGGTGGCCTTTTTTCATTATTTATCTCCTCTCGTTCAAAGCAACGGGAAGCTTTTCATCAGACCAGCACTTGGTTGCATCCCTTTTCCTCTGGCCGCAGAGCCTGACTTACCAACTTTTGCCAATCACTTGGACTTTGTCTTTTGAACTGTACTTTTACCTCGTGTTGGGCGGTTTGCTTTTTTTTAAGCGATACCTGCAAATACTTGCGCTCTCTTCATGGGCCGCTGGAATTGCGGCGTTTACACTCTACAACTCGCTTACTGGCCTGTATCTGCCCGAACGATTTGCAGAAGTAGGCCTAGTGCAGGATTTTTATTTCAGCCCCTTGATTCTGGAGTTTGTGGCCGGCTTCCTAATTTTCGAATACCTCCACAAAAGACCGCCAATCAATTGGAAGGCACCAGCGCTTGTTGCGGGTATGTTGATGGGTGTGGCCATTTGGTACCAGTTGTACGGATCGCTGGCATCCAGCGGCATGGCTGGCTTCCATCACCTGCCGGAACGGGTACTTCTGATAGGAGGCGCGGCGAGTGCTCTCGTTGCTTGCGCCCTGGCCTTGCCTCCCCCGAAGAGCCGCATCTGGAAAGTGCTGGCGCTGTGCGGCGACACATCCTATGCGATCTATTTGGCTCATATCGCGGTAATCTCTGGGGTGTGCTTGATTCTTACCCGGCTGGGATATATACAAATTTTTTCGCCCGCAATGCTCCTTACGGTCATAGTACTTGCAGTCATTTTGTATGCGTGGATGCACTACCGCTGGATAGAACAGCCTCTGTATCGGTTCGCACGCGACAAGCTGTCGTCATTCACCGGAGCCGACAGGGCGACCAAACCCGCATAACTTGCTCTTGGCTCCAGGCCGTTATTTACGCAATTTCTTTTCATTTCCACCATCAAAACTATGTCTTCCGGCGGATTTCACGTACACGGCCCCCACGACCACGCGGTGGAACATGCGACCCAGGGCCACGGCGACCACAGCGACCATGCTGCAGAGCACGGCAACGAGGGCGGCGGCATCTCGTCGATGAACAAGATCGCGATGTTCACCGCCATCGTGGCCACGGTGGGCGCGATCTTCTCGTACATGGGCGGGGCCACGCAGGCCAATGCCGGCCTGCTCAAGAACGACGCTGCGATCAAGAAGACCGAGGCGTCCAACCAGTGGAATTACTTCCAGTCCAAGAGCACCAAGCAGTCCCTGGCCGAGCTGGCGCGTGACCTGGCGCCCGAGGACCGCAAGGCCGGCTACCAGACCAAGATCCAGCGCTACGAAACCGAGAAGAACGAGATCAAGGTCGTGGCCGAGAAGCTGGAAGCCGACGCCCACGAATTCGACCGCCAAAGCGAAGTGCAGATGCATCAGCACCACCGCTGGGCCCAGGCCACCACGGCGCTGCAGGTGGCCATCGCCCTGGCGGCCATTGCGCTGCTGACCAAGAAGAAGTGGCTGGAGTACGGCATGTACGGTGTGGCCGCCGTGGGCCTGGGCGTCGGCGTGGCCGCGGCCCTGCACATCTGAGGAGCCTGCGCACATGCCCCTGCACCTCATCTACGCCCGCGCAGCCAACGGCGTCATCGGCAAGGACAACGCCCTGCCCTGGCACCTGCCCGAGGACATGGCGCATTTCAAGCAGCTCACGCAGGGTTGCCCGGTGGTGATGGGGCGAAGGACGTGGGACTCGCTGCCGCCGCGCTTTCGCCCCCTGCCCGGCCGCACCAACATCGTGGTCACGCGCCAGGGCGACTGGCAGGCTGAAGGCGCGCACCGCGCAGGCAGCCTGCAGGAAGCGCTGGCACAGTGCAACGCTGGCCAGACGGTGTGGGTCATCGGTGGTGCGCAGGTCTACGCCGAGGCCCTGCCGCTGGCCGACCGGCTGGAGGTGACCGAGATCGACCGGGACTTCGAGGGCGATGCGTACGCTCCCGCTCTGGGCGACGCCTGGGTGGCATCCGAACGCAGCGAGCATGTCAGCACCAATGGGCTGCCCTTCAGCTTCGTGAGCTACGTGCGCGCAGGCTGAGCCCCCCACACATGCGTGCGGCGTTGCGCAGCGGCATGCGCGCAATGCCGTTTGCGCTACTGCGACACCGGAGCCGGTGTCTGGGACGGCGTTTGAGACGGCTCCGGCTCTGGCGTCTGCGATGGCGTGAGGGCTGGAGGTGGCGCGGGGGTCTGGGCAGGTGTCTGGCTGGCGCCGGGCGAGCCTGCTTGCGCCGATGCCTGCGCATTGGGCGCGGAGGCCGGCGCCTGGGCAGGCTGCAGGCCCGGAACCACGGCAGGTGTGTTGACGCCCTGAGCGGACGCGGCGCAGGCGGCGAGCGCCAGCGACAAGGCCAGTGTCTGCGGATGAGGGACTCTCATGGACGATCTCCAGCGGAACGATGCTTCGAGTCTCGCCGTGCCAGTGCTGCCGGGCAGTCAGACAAAATCCCACGATGGGCAGAGGCTTGAGCGCATCCTGCTCGCGCCGATGCCTGGCCGGTGAGGACGGGAGTGCAAGGGCGTGAAAGGCCGTGCAAACGCGTACCCAGGCATGCCGAGGGTGGGTACCATTCACGACTGACTGACAGACCGACCGACCGTGTCAACGAAGATGCGCTCAGGCGCACGCCGGCCGCTGTGCCAGCGGCGCCGACTGCGGCTACGCAGTCCAGACAATGATCAGAGGCTTGGGCATCAAATGCCCGGATTACCGCTGAGCGGCCCTTGTTTCACTCATCAATTCAATTATGCAAATTGCCACCTGGAACGTGAACTCCCTGTCCGTGCGCCTGCCCCAGGTACTTGCCTGGCTGGAGGCCAACCCCGTGGACGCACTGGGTCTGCAGGAGCTCAAGCTCACCGACGACAAGTTTCCGCACGACGCGCTCAAGGAGGCGGGTTACCAGACCGTGACCTTCGGGCAGAAGACTTACAACGGCGTGGCGATCCTGAGCCGCCACCCACTGCGCGACGTGGTGCGCAACATCCCGGGCCATACGGACGAGCAGGCGCGGGTGATCGCAGCGACGATCGACACGCCGAGCGGCGCGCTGCGTTTGGTGAACTGCTATTTCGTGAACGGCCAGGCGCCGGGTACCGAAAAGTTCGCCTACAAGATGCTGTGGCTCGCGGCGCTGCACCGCTGGCTGCGCGAGGAGATGGCAGCACACCCGCGGCTGGCGTTGGTGGGGGATTTCAACGTGGCGCCGGAAGACCGCGACTCGTTCGACCCGGTGGGGCTCAAGGACACCATCCACCACACGGTGGAAGAGCGGCGGCATTTTCAGGACCTGATTGCGCTGGGCCTGACCGACACCTTCCGCATGTTCGAGCAGCCCGACAAAGCCTATTCCTGGTGGGACTACCGCATGCTCGGTTTTCAGAAGAACCGGGGTCTGCGCATCGACCACATCCTGGTGAGCGAGGCCCTGCGCCCTACGGTGACCGCGTGCACCGTAGACCGCGCACCGCGCAAGAACCCGCAGCCGAGCGACCATGCGCCGGTGGTGGTGACTTTAGGCTAAAGAACGACCTTGCCTTTTGCACCGCACCCCGTGGACGGGGGGTTTTCTTTTCCAAGACGCAAAAGTAAAAGGGGCTGCACATGGCAGCCCCCTACGCTTTGATCGAATGCGGGCAATCACTGCAGATCAGGCAAGCAGCCCGGCTTGACGCCGAGCCCCCGCCTGCAGATGACGCCCTGCCCGATCAATCGCGCTTGTACGAATCGCGCAGCGCACGCACTTCGTCATGGTTGCGCTGTGCGCCTTGCGATTGGCGCTGCACCAGGGCCTGCACCTGGGCAGGCAGCGTGTTCTTCAGCGCCTTGCGGTAGCGTGCCACGGCAGCGTCTTCGCCGCGTTCGCACTCTTCCAGCACCGCCTTGTCGTCCTGCACGGACAGGGCCGTCTTCACGGACACCCAGCCGCGGTGCAGCGCACCCGAGACCGTGCCGCCGGACGCTGGCTCGCCACCCAGGCGGCGCACTTCGTGCTCCAGCTCGGTACCGGCGGCCGCGCATTCTTGCGCATGGCGATGGAACACCGACTTGAGTTCGGGAGCCTTGGCGTGTTCGGCGCAGGACTTGAAGCCGTACTCGCCGTCACGGGCGGACTCGAGCAGGTCGTTCAGCACGTCGATCACATCGTCGTTGTCGACCACATCCATGGGACGGGTGTCGCCGGCCTGGTAGCGCGAAGCGCGGTCCCAGGCAGCACGCGTTGCAGGGCGTGCATCGGACCAGGCCAGACCATCGGCGTGGCGTGCGCGCCAATCGTCGGCCAGGCGGGGTTCGACTGCGTCGAAATCGCCTTCATAGCGGCCCACAGAGGACCAGCCCAGTTCGTAGGCAGGACGGTACTGGTCATACGTGCGGCCGCCCACATAGTAGGGCTCGCGCTCGTAGCTTTCGCGCCAGTAGGCATCTTCTGCGGTGGGGTTGACGGCTTCGGCGGCTGCCTTGCCCGTCAGGCCGCCGACGACTGCGCCAGCCACACCACCGACTGCGGCACCCACGGGGCCACCAAAGGCACCTGCGGCTGCACCTGCTGCGGCGCCGCCCAGGGCAGCACCCACTCCGGTGCCCACAGGATGGGAACCTGGTTCATTGGTCAAAGGGTCGCGGTTGGCATCATTGAAATCCGACATGGAAGCTCTCCGGTTGGTTGACAGTGAATTCATTGTTGAAGTCACGCCGCGCAACGCGGGTCGGCCCATGGAGGGCTTGAATGTAGGACAGCGCCAGCCTGCCGATGGCACTGCGGCGTCCGCTGTACAGTGCCGCAGTGTGGCGCTGCGAGCCTTGCCGCATCAAATTCAAACGCTACAAAAACGATAGCTATTTGCGCTTGAGGATGAAGCGGCAGCGGCTGGTTTCATGCTTCGTCCGGGGCGTCCAGCCCCAGCTCCTGGATCTTGCGCGTGATGGTATTGCGGCCGATACCCAGGCGCTGCGCAGCCTCCATGCGGCGGCCATGCGTGGCGGTCAAAGCGGTGCGGATGAGGCGCGATTCAAAGCGTCGCGTCAGGGCGTCCCACACCTCGGGCTGGCCGCCTGCAAGCAGTCTCTGCGCCTCGGTCTCGAGCGCCTGCTCCCAGCTGTTGACGGTGCCACTGACGACCCCACCCACCGCACCCGGCGCCGCCGCGACGGCGGCCGCCGGCGCACCATCCATCGCTGCCGACCACGAGGTGGCCGTGCTGGCGCTGGCTGCGCTGCCATAGGCTGCTGGCGCCGAGCCGGCCAAGGGCGCGTTGGACGCCGCTGGCGCCTGCAAGCCGCCAACCCGCTCTGCGGGCACGGCGTTCGCGGCGTAGGCGGGTGCAACGCCGCCAGGCGCCGACTGGTGCGCCCCTGCGGAGTCGGCGCTGGCGCTGGCGCCTGCACGCTGCGCGGACTGGTAGACGGGCGCCTCCAGCACTTCGGGGGGCAAGTCCTGCTGCGAGATGACCTGGGCCGGCGCCATCACGGTGAGCCAGTGGCAGATGTTCTCCAGCTGCCGCACGTTGCCCGGAAACGCGAACTGCTCCAGCCTCGCAATGGCCGAGTCCGCAATGCGCTTGGGCTCCACGCCCAGCTGCCGCGCGCTTTGCTGCAGGAAGTGGCGCGTGAGCACGGGCACGTCTTCGTGCCGCTCGCGCAGCGCGGGCAGCCGCAGGCGAATGACGTTGAGGCGGTGGAACAAGTCCTCGCGGAAGCCGCCTTCCTTGACGCGCTTTTCCAGGTCCTGGTGGGTGGCCGCGATGACGCGCACATGCGCCTTGACCGCTGCATGGCCGCCCACACGGTAGAACTGGCCGTCGGAGAGCACACGCAAAAGGCGCGTCTGCAGGTCGAACGGCATGTCGCCGATTTCATCCAGGAACAACGTGCCGCCTTCGGCCTGCTCGAAGCGGCCGCGCCGCTGCGTCTGCGCGCCGGTGAAGGCGCCGCGCTCGTGGCCGAACAGTTCGGATTCGAGCAGGTCCTTGGGGATGGCGGCGGTGTTGATGGCCACAAAGGGCCCGTCGGCCACCGGCGAATGCTTGTGCAGCGCACGGGCCACCAGCTCCTTGCCCGAGCCCGATTCGCCGGTGATGAGCACCGTGACCTGACTCTGGCTCAGGCGGCCGATGGCACGGAAAACGTCCTGCATGGCAGGCGCCTGGCCCAGCATTTCGGGGGTCTCGGCCTGGCGCTCCTCGATAACCTCTTCGCGCTGGCTTTCCTCCACCGCACGGCGGATGAGTTCCACCGCCTTGGGCAGGTCGAAAGGCTTGGGCAGGTATTCAAAAGCACCGCGCTGGAAGGCCGACACGGCGCTGTCCAGATCGGAGTACGCGGTCATGATGATGACGGGCAGGCCGGGCTGCAGCTCGCGCACTTTTTCGAGCAACTGCAGGCCCGAACCGCCGGGCATGCGGATGTCGCTCACCAGCACCTGGGGGCCTTGCCGGGCGGGGTCGCCGGCGGTGATGTCGGCCAGCGCATCCAGCACCTCGCGGGGGTGGGTGAAGCTGCGTGTGGGCAGGTTCTCGCGGGCCAGCGCCTTTTCGAGCACGAAGCGGATCGAGGGGTCGTCGTCTACTAACCAGATCGGCTTCATATCTTTTTCTTACCTTCCCTGTGGTTGCGTGTCAGGGACCTCAGGGCAAGGGAATCAGGATGCGGAAGTCGGTGCGACCCGGTACGCTGTCGCATTCGATCAACCCGTGGTGCCGCTGTACAAAGGTTTGTGCCAGCGTGAGCCCCAGCCCCGATCCGCCGTCCCGACCCGACACGAGGGGATAGAAAATCCGCTCTTTGATCGCGTCGGGTACGCCCGGTCCGTTGTCGATGACATGCAATTCCAGTGCCAGCCGATAACGCTGGCGACCAAACGTTACTTGTCGTGCCACGCGGGTGCGCAGCGTGATGACTGCGTCGCCTGCGGCGATGCGGTCGGTCAGGGCCTGGGCGCCGTTCTGCACGATGTTCAGCAGGGCCTGGATCAGCTGCGCCCGGTCGCCGCGGAACTCAGGGATGGAGGTGTCGTAGTCGCGCAGCACCTTCAGGCCCTGCGGGTACTCCACCAGCACGAGGGAGCGCACGCGCTCGCACACTTCGTGGATGTTGACGTCACCTACCAGGTGGGGATGGCGGTGCGGCGCCAGCAGGCGGTCCACCAGGCTTTGCAGGCGGTCGGCTTCGTGGATGATGACCTGGGTGTATTCGGTGAGCTCGCGGCTTTCGAGCTCCATCTCCAGCAACTGGGCGGCACCGCGGATCCCGCCCAGCGGGTTCTTGATCTCGTGCGCCAGGTTGCGGATGAGCTCCTTGTTGGCCTGGGCCTGGTCGAGCAGGCGCTCCTCGCGGTCCTGCCGCGCCTGCTGCTCCAGCGGCCACAGCTCCACCAGAATCTCGCCGACCTGCTCCGCGTCGGCCACGCTCACATGCACAGGCACCGGGTCCTGGTGCAGGCGCTTGAGCCCGGCCTCGTAGCGCAGCGCCGCAAAGTCCTTGCCCCGGGCTCCCGCCAGCGCGGTCTGCAGCAGCGCGGGGTCGGTGAAGAAGGTGGAGAAGTCGGCGCCCTCGAGCGTGCGGCGCGACAGTCCCAGGGTGTTTTCCAGCGCGGCGTTGGCAAACTGCACGGCGCCGTCGGCCCGCAGCACCGCCACGAGCGTGGACATCAGGTCCAGGGAATGAAAACGCCCCGTGTCGGAGGACGGGGCATCGGTGGGAGGAAGGGAGTTCACGCGCTTGTGACGACTACGGTATGGCGAGGGTTTTGGTGGAGTTGCGGCCAGCGAATCAGTTGGCGGCAGCAGGCAGGCGCGCAATCTCGCGCTTGATGCCGGCGATATCGCTTTCGCTGCGGGTGATGTTGGCCTTGAGTTCCGCCGTGCGCTCGATGTAGCGCTGCGGGTTGCGCAGGTCAAGCGCATTGCGCTCGGGCGCGCCGCCGTTGTATTCCTTCACCAGATCTGCGTGGCGCGCCTCGGCCTTGCGCAGCTCGGACTCCAGGATGGCGCGTGCGTCGGAATCGCGGGCCTTCTGGTCGTTGGAGCTGACGCGCGATGCGGACGGTGGCGACGCCGAGGTGGCACTGCCACCACCGGCAGACGGAGCCGCGGCAGCAGGCGCTGCAGCACCTGCGGGGCGGCTGCCCTGCACCACCGTCACGTTGCCACCTTCCACCAGTTTGCAGCCGCGCTCCTTGGCCTGCTGGGCGTTGTTGGTGTATTCGTTGCCACAGCGGTAGATGCGGTCTTGCGCCCAGGCGGCCGGGGCCGTCGTCGCAGCGATCAATAACAGGGAGATGAGCGTTTTCTTCATTCGGTTTCCTCGCACTGCCATGCAGGGGGTGCGGTGGAGTATCCACCAATCACCGTGCATCGCCAATCGAACACCAGCAGGCCCCCACAGGGCTTTGTACAAGGATGCAACGGCCCAGCCACTGGTTCCGTTGCAGTCCGCCCAATCCTTGCGCGCCATGAAAAAAGGCGGCTTGCGCCGCCTTTTGGGTGTAACAGCCTGCAGGCAGGCGATTACAGCGAGTAGTACATGTCGTATTCGACAGGGTGGGGAGCCATGCGGAAACGCGTGACTTCCTGCATCTTGAGGTCGATGTAGGCGTCCAGCATGGAGTCGGAGAACACGCCACCCTTGGTCAGGAAGCCGCGGTCCTTGTCCAGGTATTCCAGCGCCTGGTCCAGGCTGTGGCACACGGTGGGCACCAGCTTGTCTTCTTCGGGCGGCAGGTGGTACAGGTCCTTCGTGGCGGCTTCGCCGGGATGGATCTTGTTTTCCACACCATCCAGACCCGCCATCATCAGAGCCGAGAAGCACAGGTAAGGATTGGCCGATGGATCGGGGAAGCGCGCTTCGATGCGGCGGCCCTTGGGGTTGGCCACGTAAGGAATGCGGATCGAGGCCGAGCGGTTGCGGGCCGAGTAGGCCAGCTTCACAGGGGCTTCGAAGCCGGGCACCAGACGCTTGTACGAGTTGGTGCCAGGGTTGGTGATGGCGTTCAGGGCACGTGCGTGCTTGATGATGCCGCCGATGTAGTACAGCGCGAAGTCCGACAGGCCGGCATAGCCGTCGCCTGCGAACAGGTTCTTGCCGTCTTTCCAGATGGACTGGTGCACGTGCATGCCGGAGCCGTTGTCGCCAGCGTAAGGCTTGGGCATGAAGGTGGCGGTCTTGCCGTAGGCGTTGGCCACGTTCCAGACCACGTACTTCAGGACCTGCGTCCAGTCAGCGCGCTCGACCAGCGTGCTGAACTTGGTGCCGATTTCATTTTGGCCAGCGCCCGCCACTTCGTGGTGGAACACTTCGACCGGAATGCCCAGGGATTCGAGGATCAGGGACATTTCAGCGCGCATGTCTTGCGTGCTGTCGACCGGAGGCACTGGGAAGTAGCCGCCCTTGACCGTGGGACGGTGGCCGCGGTTGCCGCCTTCGAGCTTGGCACCCGAATTCCAGGGGGCTTCGTACTCTTCGATCTCGAACATGACCTTGCCGGGTTCGTTGGACCAACGCACGCCGTCGAAGATGAAGAATTCTGGCTCGGGGCCGAAGAAGGCCGTGTCGCCCAGGCCGGAGGCCTTCAGGTAGGCTTCAGCGCGCTTGGCGATGGAGCGTGGATCGCGGTCGTAGGCCTTGCCGTCGCCGGGCTCGATCACGTCGCACTGCAGGAACAGCGTGGTTTCTTCGAAGAACGGGTCGATGTTGGCGGTGTTCGGGTCGGGCATCAGTTGCATGTCCGAAGCTTCGATACCCTTCCAGCCAGCCACCGAGGAGCCGTCGAATGCGTGGCCGGACGTGAACTTGTCTTCATCAAAGTGGGAAACAGGCACGGTCACGTGCTGTTCCTTGCCACGGGTATCGGTGAAACGGAAGTCAACGAACTTGACTTCGTTTTCCTTCACCATCTTTATCACGTCTGCAACGGTCTTGGCCATCAGGTTCTCCTGGGTAAAGCGCTTGTTGAAAAAAGGATTTTGCGTAAACAAAAGCAGTTTGCGTGCCAGCCGGGTGCAGCCGCCGCACTATGTAGGAGCGCCACGGACTGCAGACCGTCAGCGCACGCATTCGATTGCACCAATGCAGTGCATCAAATTACTTATGGGCGTACTTCAAAGATTGCGCACCAATTCAGGGCCAAACTCCGCACCAAATTCGTGCAACCCTTGTTGGAGGTCTTTCCACGCCGCCGGGACCAGCGGCGCAGGGCCTTTGACGCCCAACTCGATGTGCCGCCCGTATTGTGGATGATCCACGCTGGGCAAACTGAACACCCGGACACTCGGATGCGATTTTTCGATGCGTTCCATCAAGGGCGTGAGGGCAGCCTCCATGGCGCCGTACACCACCACGGATTGCTCGGTTTGTGGAGTGCGGTTGAAATGCGCCGCGTAGTGCTGGTCGAGCACGCCTTCGATCATGGGCCAGGCCATGACAGGAAAGCCCGGCACGAAGTGCACCACACCGCCGCCGGATCCCTCGCAGGTGAACCCTGGAATCTTGTTGTAGGGGTTGGCAATGATGCGGGCACCCACGGGGAAGGTGCCCATGTTGAGCCGGTGCAGATTGTCCGGGCGGTCGGCCTCGTAAGGCACACCCTGCTCACGCGCCACATCCTGCATGCGCTCGCGGATCAAGGCTTCTGCCTCGGGGTGCAACGCCAGCTCCAGGCCCAGCGCGCGGGCTGCGCATTGCCGCGTGTGGTCGTCGGGAGTGGCCCCGATGCCACCGCACGAGAACACGACATCACCCGAGGCAAACGCGCGCTCCAGGGTGGCGGTGATGCGGTCCGGGTTGTCGCCCACATAGTCCGCGTACGACAGGGCCAGCCCGCGGGCGGCGAGCAGTTCGATGACCTTGGGCATGTGCTTGTCGGCGCGCTTGCCTGACAGGATTTCGTCGCCGACGATGATGAGGCCGAACTGGGGATTCATGGTGGGGGGGTTCCGTGGGCGGGTGGTTCTGGCGCTGCAAGCGCGGGGGGATTCGGGGGCGCGGCCTTGGCCGGATCGTCCGGGGCATACAGGGCCTGTGGCCCGGCATGGGGCGCATCCTGGCCGTTGGGTGATGCAGCGGCAGCGGCAGAGATGCGGTCTGCCGCCCCGCCTTCTGCACGCAATTGTTCCAGTGCGGCCAACGCGTAATGCGCGAACCACAGGGAGGAAAAAGCGAACACCAGGGTATAGATCCAGATGGCCAGCGGCACCAGCACCACAAACGCTGCGGCGAACACCACGCCGGAGGCCCAGACGATGCTGGGCGCGGCCCCCAGGTAGCCCGTCACGATGCCGATGCCCAGCAGACTGCTGCGGTGGCGCTTGAAAATCTCCTGACGCTCTTCCTTGCTGGCGTGATCGGCCAGCGCATCAAACACCATCACCCGGTACGTGAGCCAGCCCCAGATCAGCGGCGGCAGGATCAGCACCAGCGGCGGTACGAGCCACAGGGGGACGGACACCACCAGCGCGACCAAGGCCAACACGGTGGAACTGAGCGACCAGACGATGCTGGCGATGAAGGAGCCACCCTTCTTGCGCGCGAGGTTCGGGAATCGCCGGTCAGCCACCAGCCCCACCAGCGCCGGCGTCATCAGCACCGCCACGAGCAGCAGGGAGACCACCACCAGCACGGGGGCCACCGCGAGGATCACCATCAAGGGCGCCACCACCGAAGCCACATCGCCCAGGCCCCAGCCCTGCAGCCAGTTCCAGAAGCTGGCGAGCACGCTCGATGCGTCGAGCAACCCGCGCATGCCCTGGAGTGCCGCATCCCAGTAGAAGTAGCCCAGGCCCAGCGCCAGGCCAAGCATCACCACCAGCGGCAGCACCGACAGCGCCATCACCCGTGGGCGCAGGCAATAGGCTGCAGCGCGCCAGAAAGAATCAAGCAGTAGTCCCATGTCGGCGAGCATACCTTCCCGAAAGAATGCGAGGCCTGTCAGGCCCGCCCGAACAACCGGAGCATGCCCCGCCATTGCTGAGACCAGAAGCCGGTGCCGTAGTCACGCACGCGGCCGTCCGGGCCGGGCTCGACCTGGTCGCGAATGCCGGTCGGGTCGTAGCGCTGCTCGAAATTGGCGGTGCGCATGAGCATGTCCCACCAGGGCAGCAACACGCCGAAGTTGTGCCCACCCAGCACCACCCGGTGGGTGGGACCGCCGCCAGCATCCGCCGCGACGGGCTTGAGGGTTTCATGGCCGATGCCGATGCTGTGGTGCAGGCGGTGAAACCGGGGGCTGACCCACAGCCGTTCGGCCCAGCGGCCAAACCACAACCGCACGTTGGCGTGCTGAAAGCTCTCGCTGAGCTGCGTGATGGCCACGATGGCAATGAACTGCCCAGGTGCCACGCCGATGAGCTGCGCCACGGCCACGAGGATGGTGTCGCGCAGCAGGTCGTCGAGCAAGTGGTTGCGGTTGTCGCTCCACATCGTCATCTGCCGCTGGGCGTGGTGCAGGGAATGCAGGCGCCACCACCACTCGAAATGGTGCTGCCCACGGTGGATCCAGTAGTCCACAAAGTCGAACACCACGAGGTACAGCAGCAGGCTGACCCACGGCACGTCGGTGACGCCGGGCCACATGCCATCGAGCTGGAAGGTGCTGACACCAGCCACCCGCAAGGCACCGAAGAAGGAGTCGACAAAGGGGTCCACCGCCAAGAACAACCCCACACGGAAAAGACCGAGCCGGTGGATCAGCGTGTAGAGGATGTCGGTGCGGATCGTGGCGCGGTCGGTGACGGCTTCCACAGGCCTCCAGCGTTGCAGGGGGCCTATCACCGCGGCAATCACGACCAGCTGCAGCAAACCCACGAGGACCCAGCCCGATGCCTCATAGCCGCTTTCAAGCTGATTGCCCAGGCCCATGGCGAACATCAGGGGCTGCATCACGCTCTCGAACAGCCATTGCTGTGCAGCGTCAAATCCGTTGCCTAGCCAACCCATGCTCATGCTCCATCCATTTCGCCCAACGCGTTGCCGCGCTGTGTTGTGTTCTGTGCGCCGTCTGCGAGGCCTGGCTCAACGTCCTGCCTGCCGGGCGTAGTCCGGGTGCTCGCGCAACGTGCGAAAGCAAAATCCACGCTCCTTCAAACCGACGATCAAGGGTTCGAGCACCGCGGGCGCCCAGGGATCCTTGCGCGACCAGATGCCCAGGTGCGCCAGGAGAATATCGCCACTGCGCACGTCCCGCAGAGCCTTGCGCAACAGCGCATCGTTGCTGGCGCTTTCACTGGGCAATTCGTCACCGAGGAAACCAGCGGGAGACCAGCCCACATGGGTGTAGCCACAGGAAGCGGCGCTTGCCAGCAACTGGGGCGACGTCTTGCCACCCGGCGCACGGAACAATGGCAACGGCTGCCGTCCAGTGATGACCTTCAACCGCTCTGCAGCATGCGTCACTTCCTCGCAGTACTGGGCGGCAGTCAGCACAAAGCTTTGACCTTCACGCGGCCCGGCCGAGGGACGGACACGGAAGGAAGGATGGCGCGCGTCGCCCAGGTCTGCGCGCCAGTAGGTGTGGCTCCAGGTGTGGGATGCAAACTCGTGGCCTTCCGCCGCCCGCGCCTTCCACCAGGGCGCCCAATGGTCGCCCAGGCTGCCATCGCCCTCCTTCGTGCGCTCGTTGGCAGCGAAGAAGGTGACACGCACCTGCTGGCGCTGGAGCACCTCCGCAACCAGAGGAGCAATGCCCATGTGTCCCGTGTCGAAAGTCAGGTAAACGGGTTTATGGCAGGCATTTTGCGCACTGCCGACGGATGAACAAACGCCAAATGCTATCAAAAATATAGCATTTCGCGCAGCCTGCTTCCAGGAAGCTCGCACTGCCGGCACGGCCGTGGCGGAATCAGCCATCACCGTGGCGCGTGCTGCAGTGTCCATACGCCATGGGGCGACTTGCCGACGGTGACCTGACGGACCACCTTCTTGGACTCGGTATCCACCACCGACAGCTTGCGCGCCCAGCGAGAGCTCACATAGATGAAACGGCCATCGGTAGACACCTCCATGCAATCAGGCCCGCCGGGTACCGGGTAGGACTCCACCACCTGGTAGGTATTCATGTCGATCTTGCTGATGGTGTTGGCCACGCGGTTGCTCACGTACAAATGCCGGCCATCCCCGGCTGCGCGGAAGGCGTGCGCACCGCTGCCGGTCTTGATCTTGCGGATGCTGACAGGCTCGCGACCCGACACGTCGAAGACTTCGACGCTGTCGCTGCCCGTCAACCCCACGAACACGCGTTTGTCATCCGTGCTGCCATACACATCGGCCGGCATCGCACCGGTCTTGATGCGCCACTTGATCGTCTGGGTGGCGATATCGATGGCCACCAGCTCGTCACTGTCCTGCATGGTCGAATAGACCGTCGTGCTCTTGCTATCGATCCACAAGTGGCTCGGCGTGCGCGAGGTAGCCACCCGCTGAACAAGCGTCAGCTCCTTGCCGTCCCACCGGTAGAAGTCCACATGGTTGAGCCGATTCGCGGCCGTGATGAACCACTTCATATCGGGCGTGAAGCGCAAGTGGTACGGGTCGACGATGCCGCGCACCGTGCGCTGCACTTGGGCCGTTCGCGGGTCCAGGAAGGTCAGCGTGTCACCCAGAGCATTCGCCACGATGAGGGACTTCTCATCGGGGGTGAGGTACAGGTGGTGGGGCTCCTTGCCCGTGGGAATGCGCGCAGTCTCTGCCCAGGTGGTGGGGTCAATGACACTGACACTGGCTTCCAAAGAGTTCAGCACAAACAACGGGGGCACAGCCGCCAAGGCCGCACCCATCGACATCCACAGACCACCCAGGGCAACGCACGCACGTGCAATCGAAAAAATCTTCACAAAGCCACTTTCAACACAGCCTTCAAGTGTAGCGCCGTGCTCGACAAAGACCTGCGCTTTACACGTAACATCCTTGATATAGAACGATTTTTTGACTCTTACATCAACTTGCGACACGTCGACGGTTAGCTTGTCGCCCTTGACTACAGATCCCGAAGCGCGGCGACCTCCATCACCTCGCATGCGGTGCGCCATCGAGGTATTCATCGCTGGCCTGGATGTGCCTCCAGGCTCTTTAAGTCGGATCGCGAAGCGACTACACGGCGCGGGTCAGCAACTGCAGGTCTTCTTCACCCAGCCAGCGCCACTGGCCCGGTGCGAGATCCATCGGCAGTGTCATCGCGCCAATGCTCGATCGATGCAGCCCTTCGACGCGATTGCCGACGGCAGCGAGCATGCGCTTGACCTGGTGGTACTTGCCTTCTGTCAGGGTGAGGTCCAGCCGGTGGGTATCGATGATCACGCAGTCGGCAGCCCGGACGGGCTTGGGGTCGTCGTCCAGCACTACCCCCGCCAGAAGCTTCGACACCTGCGCAGCATCCACGGGGTGCTTGGTCGTCACCTGATACACCTTGGGCACGTGCTTTTTCGGCGAGCTCATGCGATGGATGAACTGCCCATCATCACTGAGCAGCAGCAAGCCCGTCGTATCCTGATCGAGGCGACCTACCGCTTGCACGCCTTGCACCGCACTTTTGGTGGGACGCTGACGCAACGGGGCCGGCAGCAGGGTGTAAATGCTCGGGTATGTCGAGGGTTTTTGGGAGCATTCAGTGCCGGCAGGCTTGTGCAGCAGCACATAGGCCTTGTCATGATAGGGCCACTCCGTGCCTTGCACCCGCAGATGCAGACCGTCCTCATCGACATCCGCTGCCGCATCCACCAACGGGTGGTAAGCCGGCTCTCCCCCCGCCTTCACTTCCACGAATCCTTGCTGGATCAGGCCCGCACAAACTCGGCGCGTTCCGAACCCTTGTGAATACAGAATGTCCTGTAACTGCATTGCGTCCTCAGTACGACGAGCGGAAAGCATGTTGCTTCCGCGGGACTATTCGAAAGTGCGAATAGCCGATTTGAAATGGCAATCCACAAAGCAAAACGCCCTTCTACTCTAAGAGCAGAAGGGCGGTT
>NZ_CAXUPO020000016.1:0-143229 GCF_964252695.1 Acidovorax sp. LjRoot117
GCGTGATCCAAAGATGGGATGGCTCAGAACCGGTCGATGTTCTGGTGAATTGTTAGACGGTTTCGCCACCAAGCTGCTTTGATGCGCCAAGCGCCAAGCGCCAAGCCGCTTTGCCCTCCTAAGCCGTGGCTTTTGAGCAATACACCGCCTAGCCAGGACTAGATCGACAGCCTTCTACCCTGCTCGAAAACCAGCAGCTCCCCCTTGCCGAACGCTGTCCATTCTTCGTTCGTCGTCAGCGGGCTCGTCACGATCACTGCCACCTCGTCCCGCTCGTCCGTCTCGCGGGAAAAATCCAGTCGCACGTCCTCGTCGCTCAGCTGCGCCTCGCCGAACGGGTGCCGGCGCTCGATGTAATAAAGGCTGGTCGACGCATGGCTCCACAGGGCCTGGCCGTTGGAGAGCAAAAAGTTGAAGGTGCCGTGCGGGCTGATGCGCGCCGCCAGTTCCTTGAGGGTCAGGGTGAGCTCCCGCACGGTGGGAACACTGGCGTGCGACTTGGCGAGCTCCTGCATGATCCAGCAGAAGGCATGTTCACTGTCGGTGTCTCCCACCGGCCGGAAGTGCGAATGCAGCCGGGGCCGAAAATCCTTGAGGTCGCCGTTGTGCGCAAACACCCAGTAGCGGCCCCACAGTTCGCGCACGAAGGGGTGGCAGTTCTGCAGGCTCACCACGCCCTGCGTGGCCTTGCGGATGTGGGCGATGACGTTGCGGCTCTTGATGGGGTAGCGCCGGATCAGCTCGGCCACCGGGGAATCCACGGCGGGCAGGTGGTCCACGAAGTGCCTGAGGCCCTTGTCCTCGAAGAACGCGATCCCCCAGCCGTCGCTGTGGTGGTCGGTCTTGCCGCCGCGCTGTGCGAAACCTGTGAAGCTGAAGGTCACGTCCGTCGGGACGTTGCAGTTCATGCCGAGCAATTGGCACATGACTTGATTTCCATTTCGGCAATGTTCCTGAAAGTGTGGCCGGGCCTACGGAGGCCCGGCACTGTGCCACGCAGGCGGCAGAGGTGGCGTTCCTGCCAGCCACCCCATTTATAGCGCTCCAGGCTGCGCCACGGAGCGTCTGCCCGCTGATCAGGGTTCAAACATGCGTGGGTGGGTGGCGTGCAGCGCCTCGTCCAGACCGCGCACACCCGCTGAAGGGCCAGGGTGGCTGCTACTCCCACGTGGCGCGCCCGCCAGTGTGTTCCCGATGCGATCGACAGGCCGTGGCCGTTCAAACAGCCCCTGCGGAGTCCGGCTTGGCTGGCGCTTCCTTCAATTGCCAGGCAGCGACCAGCGCCAGACCGCACAGCAAGGTCAGCATCAGAAACGTCTCGCCGAATGCCGCGATGCGCGCCGGGTTGCTGACCCCCGCGGCCAGCGCTGCGCCATGCGCGCCGAGCCGCCATTCGAGCACGATGCCGCACAGGCTGACCCCGGCAGCGCCGCCCAGCATGCGCAAAAAGCCGATGGTGCTGGAGCCTTGTGAGATCAGCGATTTGTCTAGGGGCCGCATCGAGCCCAGGTTGAGCGACGGCAGGATGAACCCCAGGCCGATACGCCCCAGAATCGCCAGCGCCACCAGGATCCACAGCGACACCCCCAGGCCCACGAACACCATCAGCCCGAACGACAGGGCCAACAGCGCCAGACCGATGCTCACGAGCAGATGGGTGGGTTGCCGGTCAGCCAGTCGGCCCACGAAGGCAATGGTGGCGGCCAGCACAAAGCCTGCCGGCAGCATCAGCGTGCCCACATGCGATGCCGACAGCTCCAGGCCAAGTTGCATGAACACGGGCAGGAGATAGGTGGAGCCGAAGAGGGCGGTGCCGTAGATGAACGCCACCACGCTGCCCATCGCGAACTGCCGGTATTGGAACAGGCGCAGGTCCATCAACGGCTTTCGACCCTGCTGCAACTGCCGGCGTTGCCACGCGATGAAAAGCCCGACCGACACGGCGGCACCCAGCAGCAGGGCGCCGGCCTCGGCCACGGAGCCGCCGTGCAGCGACACCAGCCCGTTGAGCAGGCACAGCGTGCCCACGGTGCCGAGCAGCAGGCCGCGCCAGTCCAGCGCCTGCCCCTGCCGGTTGGCCTCGACCCCGCCCGGTGCGGTGACGGGCACGTATTTGTAGGCCAGCGCGATGGACGCCAGGCACAGCGGCACCACCATGAAGAAGATGGAGCGCCAGCCGAACCAGTCCACCAGCAGCCCGCCGATGCTGGGCCCGATGGCGGGGGCCAGCACCACGCCCATGCCGAAGATGCCGCTCGCGCGGCCCTGCTCGTGCGGCTTGAAGGCGTACAGGATGATGACGGCCGGGATGGGCTGCACCACGCCGGCCGCCAGGCCCTCGGCCACACGGGCGACCAGCACCAGACCGAAGTCGCGCGCCAGGCCCCCGCCGATGCCGCCGGCCAGCAGCAGCAGCATCGCGCCCACATACGTGGCACGGTAGCCATAGCGCGACAGCAGCCACGGCGTGGTGAGCATGGAGACGGTGGTGGCGACCATGAACCCCGAGGTCACCCACTGCGCCCGCTCCTGGCCCAGCGTGAAGTAGTGGCTCATGTCCGGGATGGCCACGTTCACGATGGTGGACGACATGATCGATGCCATCGTGCCCACCATGACGGACAGCAGCACCAGCCAGCGGTAGCGCTCTCCGTAGCGTTCACGCAGTACGGCCAGGGAACCCGAGGTCTGGGAGTTGTTCATGGGCTGTTCGGTGCAATGAGGCCGGCGGCGCGACGGCGGATGGGCGGACGGCGTGGTGAACGCTAGGAGCGGGCCGGTGATGCGGTCACCGCGCCTGTGGTGTCGCGCGGGCGGCGATCACCGCAGGCACTGGTGGCCGGTGCCCGGCCCGGGCCACGGTGCGTGCAGGCCGGCCAGGGCACGCGGATGCGCTGGCGGGGCACCGCACCGTCAGGCTGCACCCGCGCCGGGTGGTGCGGCGATGCCGCCCGTCCCGTCACGGGTGCGACCCAGCTGCCAACGCAGCCGGATGGCGCCATGTCAGGTCCGCTCGGACCAGAGCTTGCCGCCCGTGGCCCAGTTCTCGCGCTTGATGTCGGTGATCAGGATGTCCACCGATTCGGGCGAGCCGCCCAGCACCTCGACGGAGACGCGGGTGATCTCTTCCACCAGCTTGCGCTTTTGTTCGACCGTGCGGCCTTCCATCATTTCAACGTGGTACGTCGGCATATCTGATTCCTTGTAGGCATTAAAAAGAAGAACTGCTGTTCAACGCTGAGCAGCGGCAAGCGCCAAATCATATCGGCGGGTTGGGCGGTACACCCGGCGCTGCCACGCCATCGGCTGCTGCGGGCGCGCCGCAGGCAGGGCAGATGCAGGCCCGCTCGCGTTGATCGGCCGGCACACGGGCCAACGCTGCACGGTCGATGGTCTGGGCCATGCACCAGCAACTCTCGGGCGCGCGCCCCGCCGCGATGGCGCAGACGTTGGGCTGGCCGCACAAGGGGCAGTGGGAGGTGTCGGGGTCCGAGGGGTGGGGCATGGCAGCGCAGGTGGGCCGCCTGTGGGGCGGCGCCCGCGGGCCAGTGTACGGCGGGTGCCCGCTGTGTGCCCGCGGCGGGTTATCCCGCTGACCGGATCTGGCGCGGGCGCAGCGGGCGTCGCGCATGACCCGTTCTCGCTGCCTGCCAACCCCGCCGCGTGCCTTGTGCGCATTCGCACGGCGGCGGTTTCGAGCAAAAATAGCCGCTATCGCTTGATAGGCAAGCGCTAGAAGCTATATTTTTTGTAGCGCCGGGCTGCGGTGTGTCAGCAGCCGATTGCACGCATCGGATCAGCACAGATCAGTACCGATCAGTACCGATCAGTACAGCCTTCCCAGGTCAGCCAGCCTGCAGAGGGGGCAGCTGCCTCGGGGAGGCCGTCACGCCCGCCCACTCATCAGGCCTGCGCGGCCTTGAGCTTCAGGCGCCAGGCGTGCAGCAGGGGCTCGGTGTAGCCGCTGGGCTGCGCCTGGCCCTGGAAGACCAGGTCGCAAGCCGCCTTGTACGCCATGCTGGTGTCGAAGTGGCCGGCCATCGGCTGGTACAGCGCGTCGCCCGCATTCTGGCCGTCCACCACCGCCGCCATGCGTTCGAAGGTCTCGCGCACCTGCGCTTCGGTCACCACGCCGTGCAGCAGCCAGTTGGCCATGTGCTGGCTGCTGATGCGCAGCGTGGCGCGGTCTTCCATCAGGCCCACGTTGTGGATGTCGGGCACCTTGGAGCAGCCCACGCCCTGGTCCACCCAGCGCACCACGTAGCCCAGGATACCCTGGGCGTTGTTGTCCAGCTCCTGCTGCTTCTCGGCGTCGCTCCAGTTGGGCGCGGCGGCCACGGGCACGGTCAGCAGGCCGGTCAGCAGGTTGTCGCGCTCGGCGTTGGCGTCGGTCTTTTCCAGCTCGATCTGGATGTCGCTCACCTTGACCTGGTGGTAGTGCAGCGCGTGCAGCGTGGCACCCGTCGGGCTGGGCACCCAGGCGGTGTTGGCGCCGGCCTTGGGGTGGGCGATCTTTTGCTTGAGCATCTCGGCCATCAGGTCGGGCATGGCCCACATGCCCTTGCCGATCTGCGCCTTGCCGCGCAGGCCGCACGACAGGCCCACGAGCACGTTGTTCTTCTCGTACGACTGGATCCAGGCGCTGGTCTTCATGTCGCCCTTGCGCACCATGGGGCCGGCGTGCATGGCGGTGTGCATCTCGTCGCCGGTGCGGTCCAGGAAGCCGGTGTTGATGAAGGCCACGCGGGCCGACGCGGCGGCGATGCAGGCCTTCAGGTTGACGGACGTGCGGCGCTCCTCGTCCATGATGCCCAGCTTCACGGTGTTGGCAGGCAGGCCCAGCAGTTGCTCCACGCGGCCGAACAGGTCGCTCGCAAAGCCCACCTCGGCCGGGCCGTGCATCTTGGGCTTGACGATGTAGACGCTGCCCTTGCGGGAGTTGCGGATGCCGTCTTCGCCGTGCCCTTGCAGGTCGTGCAGCGCGATGGCAGTGGTCACGACCGCGTCCATGATGCCTTCGGGGATCTCGCGCACCTGGCCCTGCGCGTCGGTCCACAGGATGGCCGGGTTGGTCATCAGGTGGCCCACGTTGCGCAGGAACATGAGCGAGCGGCCATGCAGGCGCACTTCGCCACCCGCCGGGCCGGTATAGACGCGGTCGGGGTTCAGGCCGCGCGTGATGGTCTTGCCGCCCTTGGCGACCTGCTCGGTCAGCGTGGCCTGGATGATGCCCAGCCAGTTGCTGTAGCCCAGCACCTTGTCCTCGGCGTCCACGGCGGCCACGGAGTCTTCCAGGTCCAGGATGGTGGACAGGGCCGCTTCCAGCACCAGGTCGCTCACGCCCGCGGCATCGGTCTGGCCGATGGGCGTTGCGCGGTCGATCTGGATATCGAGGTGCAGGCCGTTGTGCTGCAGCAGCACCGACTTGGGCGCGGCGGCATCGCCCTGGTAGCCCTTGAACTGCGATGGGTCCTTGAGGCCCGACGTGCTGCCATTGGCAAGAGACACCACCAGCTGGCCGCCTTCGACCTTGTAGCCGGTCGAATCCTTGTGCGAGCCGCTGGCCAGGGGCGCCGTGTCGTCCAGCACCTGGCGCGCGAACGCGATCACCTTGGCGCCGCGCACCGGGTTGTAGCCCTTGCCCTTTTCTGCGCCGCCTTCTTCACTGATGGCGTCCGTGCCGTAGAGCGCGTCGTACAGGCTGCCCCAGCGGGCGTTGGCGGCATTCAGCGCGTAGCGGGCGTTCAGGATGGGCACCACCAGTTGCGGGCCGGCCTGGGTGGCCAGCTCGTCGTCCACGTTGGCCGTGGTGGCCTTGACGTCGGCGGGCTGGGGCACCAGGTAGCCGATCTTTTCCAGGAAGCCGCGGTAGGCCACCATGTCCTTGATGGGGCCGGGGTTGGCCTTGTGCCAGGTGTCGAGCTCGGTCTGCAGGCGGTCGCGCTCGGCCAGCAGGGCGATGTTGCGCGGGGCCAGGTCGGCCACGATGGCGTCAAAACCCTTCCAGAACGCGCCGGCATCGACACCCGTGCCGGGCAGCACCTTGTCGTCGACAAAGCGGTACAGGGAGGTGGCCACTTGCAGGCCGTGGACGGTGGTGCGGTCGGTCATGGGAGAGCCTTGAAGGATGGATGAAATGGGAGGAACAAAAAAAACGGAGCCGCCCGCAGCGCGGGCCATGGGCACACTGTATTGCAAATGTTTGCCCACATAAATATGCAGAAAAGCTGGAAACCAGTGACTTTTACGCAAAGGTGGAGGGCTTGTTCACCCGGGTGCAGAGCGCGCAATTACTATAAAAATAATAGCTGCCAGCGCTGGATAGGTAAGCGACAGGGGCCTCTTTCGGTCATATTTCCGGCCCGGATCCTCCTGCCGACACCCGGGAGGGCGCGCGCCCGTTGTCCCCATAATCACCGCCCATGGACAAACTCAAGGCCTTCGAATCCTTCGTGTCGGTGGCCACGCGCGGCAGCCTCACGGCAGCGGCCAAGGCCGAGGGCGTGGCGCCGGCGATCATGGGGCGGAGGCTCGACGCGCTCGAAGAGCACCTGGGCGTCAAGCTCCTGGTGCGCACCACGCGCCGCATCAGCCTCACGCACGAAGGCAGCGCGTTTCTTGAAGACTGCCAGCGCCTGCTGTCCGACGTGGCCAATGCCGAGGCCAGCGTGTCCGAAGGCGGGGTCAAGGCCACAGGCCACCTGCGCATCACCGCGCCGGCGGGCTTTGGCCGCCGCCACGTCGCGCCGCTGGTGCCGCGGTTTCGCTCGGCGCACCCGGACGTGACGATCTCGCTCAACCTCAGCGACCGTGTGGTGGACCTGGCCGGCGAGGGTTTTGACTGCGCCGTGCGCGTGGGCGACCTGCCCGACTCGTCGCTCGTGAGCGTGCGCATCGCCGACAACCGCCGCCTGTGCGTGGCCACGCCGGAATACCTGGCGCGGCGCGGCACCCCCCGCGCGCCGGCAGAACTCGTGCAGCACGACTGCCTCACGCTGTCGAGCGACGCCTCGCAGACGCGCGGCTGGGCGTTTCGCGTGCCTCTGGGTGACGATGGTGGCACCGAGGTCATGCACCTCAAGCCCGGCGGGCCGCTCGACTGCTCCGACGGCCAGGTGCTGCACGACTGGTGCCTGGGCGGCTGGGGCATCGCCTGGCGCAGCACCTGGGAGGTCGAGGCCGAGATCGTCGCGGGCCGCCTGGTCGCGGTGCTGGAGGACTTCGCCGCGCCGCCCAACGGCATCTACGTGGTGTTCCCCCAGCGCAAACACCTGCCGCTGCGCGTGCGGCTGTGGATCGACTTCCTGAAACACCAGTACGCACAACCTGCGTTCTGGAAAGGCGCATGAGTCCCCCGGAACCGCTGCACGCCGTCCTCCGACGCGAAGCGGCGTGCCTACGGGCGCCAAGCCGGCTCCACGTTGGCGCTGGCCTGGGCGCGCCTCGTTCGTCCGCCCGCTCCGGGCGGCGTTTGGCACTGATGGGCCGCCCCGTGGCAGACTGCGCACTCCATGTCCGACCCCACCCTCCTGGTCGCTGACGACCACCCCCTGTTCCGCGCGGCCGTGCTGCACGTGCTGCGCGAGCGCCTGCCGCAGTTCCGCACGCTCGAGGCGGCCAGCGCGGCCACGCTGGGCACCGCGCTGCAGGAGCACCCCGAGGTGGAGCTGGTGCTGCTGGACCTGAGCATGCCCGGCGCCCGCGGCTTCTCGTCGCTGCTGCATGTGCGCGGCGAGTACCCCGAGCTGCCGGTGGTGATCATCTCCTCCAACGACCACCCGCGCGTCATCCGCCGCGCGCAGCAGTTCGGCGCGGCGGGCTTCATCCCCAAGTCCGCACCGGCCGAGTCCATGGGCGAGGCCATCGAGGCCGTGCTCGACGGCGGCAGCTGGTTCCCGCCCATGTCGGCCGAGCGCTCCGAGGCCGACGCCGAGCTGGCCGCACGGCTGGCGCAGCTCACACCGCAGCAGTTCCGGGTGCTGCTGTGCCTGGCAGACGGGCTGCTCAACAAGCAGATCGCCGCTGCGCTGGGCCTGGCGGAAAACACGGTGAAGGTGCACGTCACGGCCATCCTGAAGAAGCTGGCGTGCTACAGCCGCACGCAGGCGGCGGTGCTGGTCAAAAGCCTGGAGGCGGACGAGGGCGGGGCGGGGTAAAACGGATTGGGCGATGTGCGCTGCGTGGGGGGAGAATGGTCTCTGGCGCTTGCCTGGCAAGCGCTGGCAGCTATCAAATCTGAATATGTGAATGCGCACCGGGGCCATGCATCCGTGCAGACCGGGCCCGCCGAAGCCCGCTGCCTCATGACCCCGCTATTTCTCCCGCAGCCTGAGCAAGGTCTGGCTCACCAACGCCCGCAGCGCCGGCGCCCGCACCGGCTTGGCCAGAAAACCCCATCCCCGTTCCGCCGCCTGCCGGCGCAGCGTGGCGTCGCGCTCGGCGGTGACCAGGATCACGGCGGGGGTCTGGCCCCAGCGTTCGCACAGCTCTGTGTACACATCGGGGCCATGGTGGGTGGCGCCCAGGTGCACGTCCAGCAGCACCAGGTGCGGTGCCTGGCCGCGTTCGGCGTGCGCCAAGGCTTCGGGGGCGCCGCCGGCCAGGGGCACCTGGCAGCCCCAGCGCTCCAGCAGGGCGCGCGTGGCGGCGCAGGTGGGGCCGTCGTCCTCGATCACCCAGGCGGTGCTGCCTTGCAGCGGGGCGTCTTCCTGCGGCTGCTGCTGCACGGTGGCCGGTGCGGCGGCGGGCAACTGGGCGGCGGCGGGGTCGCCCAGCGGCACGCAGACCCAGAACACGCTGCCGCGGCCCAGTTGCGAGCGCAACCCGATCTCGTGGCCCAGCAGGCGGCCCAGGCGCTCGACGATCGCCAGGCCCAGGCCCGCGCCGCGGTCGTCGGCGCGGCCTTCGTCCAGGCGGCGGAACTCCTCGAAGATCTCGCGCTGCAGCGCCTCGGGGATGCCCGGGCCCTGGTCGTGCACCTCGATGCGCAGGTGGGTTCCGCCGGGATGGCCCACGCGCCGGCAGCCCACCACGATGCGCCCGTGCCGGCTGTAGCGGATGGCGTTGGAGACGAAGTTCTGCAGGATGCGGCGCAGCAGGTTTTCGTCGGTGCGCACCACGGCGCGCGTGGGCACGCAACTGAGCTGCAGGCCCTGGCTCTCGGCCAGCACACCGAAGTTGTGCGCCAGCACCTGCAGCAGCGGGCCCAGGGCCACGTCGTGGATGTGCACGTCCAGCTGCCCCGACTCCATGCGCGAGATGTCGAGCAGGCTGCTCAGGATCGCATCCTGCGACGCGAGCGCACCGTCGATGCTGTCCACCGTGCGGCGCTCGGCGTCGTCGTGCAGGTGGCTGCGCAGCAGCGAGGTGAACATGCGCGCGGCGTTCAGCGGCTGCAGCAGGTCGTGCACCGCCGCCGCGACGAAGCGGGTCTTGTAGCGGTTGGCGCGCTCGGCCTCGCGCCGGGCGGCGTCCAGGTCGCGCGTGCGGTCGGCCACGCGCTGCTCCAGCGCATCGGCGAGGGACCGCAGCTCGCGCGCGGCGTTCTTGTAGCTGGTGATGTCGGCGTAGCTCGTCACGAAGCCGCCCTCGGGCAGCGGGTTGCCGCGGATCTCGAGCACCGTGCCATCGCCCTTGGCGCTCTCGTGCAGATGGGGCAGGCCGCTGCGCAGGTGCGACAGGCGCCGCTCGATGGCCTCGTCGGCCGGGCCGGGGCCCAGCAGGCCGCGGCGGGCGTTGTGTCGTAGCAGGTCTTCGATGGGCTGGCCCACGCGCATCAGGTCGGCGGGGTAGCGAAACAGCTGCACGTAGCGCGAGTTCCAGGCCACCAGGTTCAGGTCGGCGTCGATGATGACCACGCCCTGGGGCAGGTGTTCCAGGCTGCGCGACAGGCCCGTGTCGGTCTGCTGCGCGGCCTGCTGCGCCGCCTGCACGATGCCGTCCTGGGCGGTGCGCAGCTCCTGGGCGTGCTGCTGCAGGACGGTCTCCAGCTCCTGGCGGCTGCGCTGGCGCAGGTGGGCCAGGCGTTGCCGCTGGCGCACGAACAGCACCAGCAGGGCCAGCGCCAGCCAGCCGCCGCCACCGGCCGCGGCGGCCCAGCGGCTGTCGGCGATGCTGCTGTGCGTCTCGTGCACCAGGTGCAGCTGCCAGGGCGTGCCGGGCAGCGGCTGGGTCTGCCACAGCACGCGGCCGGGCAGGGGCGGCAGGTCGGACGACAGCATGCGCACCAGGCGGCCGCCGTTGTCCATGTGGTCGTCCACGCGCCAGGCCAGCGGGCGCAGCGGCTGGTTCGAATACTGGCGCGTGGCGTTGAGTTCGCGGCGCTCCTCGTCGCCCAGGGGTTCGAGCAGGCGGTAGCGCCACGCGTCCTGGCTGGCCAGGAACACCACGCCGTGCGCGTCGGAGGCCAGCACGATGTCCGGCGTCTGCAGCCACTCGCGCTCGAGCTCCTGCAGCGCGATCTTGATCGCCACCAGCCCCAGCAGCTGGCCCCCCGCGTCGCGGATGGCCTGCGACAGGAAGTAGCCGGGCTCGCCCGTCGTCACCCCGATGCCGTAGAAGCTGCCGCGCCCCAGCGCCAGGGCCTCCTGTACATACGGCCTGAAGCTGTAGTCCACGCCCACGTTGCTGGTCGCGGTGCGCCAGTTGCTGGCCGCCACGGCCAGGCCTTCGCGGTTGATCAGGGTGAGCGTGGACGACTGGCTCGCGCCGTTGGCCTGCTCAAGCTTGAGGTTGAGCTGCTCCACCTCGGCCGGGCTCAGGGTGCGGGTGAGCGCGTCCTGCAGCTGCGCGTCCAGCGCCAGCACCTCGGGCAGGGTGCGGTAGCGGTCGATGCGCTGGGCCAGCGTCTGGCCGTACAGCGCCAGCTGCCGCTGCACGTTGTCGCTTTCCTCGTACAGCGAGTGCTGCCACGCCCACTGCCCGGCCACGAACATGCTGCCCGCCATGCCGGCGAGCAGGATCAACAGGGTCCAGAATTTACGAAGACGCGGCGTCGTCATGGGGCAGAAAACAGGGTGCCGGGAGGAAGGCCCGGGGCTTCGATGGTGGGGTCCGCGAGTGTGCCTGAGCCCGCCGGAGACTAGGTGTTTTCCCTATGTTGGGGCGTGGGGCGCCCTCTGGCGGTGCGGCCGACTAATACCAATAGGTTATCGGCTGAATCCAGGGGCAGCGGTACAAACGGCACCCTCGACGCACCCCGCTGGTGCAGTCACCGTGATTTCAGGAGACATCCCCATGCAAGCCATCACCGCTCCCACAGCCCACCCCGTGCGGCTGCCTTTCTACCGGCAACTGTACTTCCAGGTGGTGGTCGCCATCATCCTGGGCGTGCTGCTGGGCCACTTCGAGCCGGCCTACGGCGCGGCGCTCAAGCCGCTGGGCGACGCGTTCATCAAACTGATCAAGATGATCATCGCGCCGGTGATCTTTCTGACCATCGTGACCGGCATCGCCGGCATGTCGCAGCTGTCCACCGTGGGCCGCGTGTTCGGCAAGGCCATGGCGTACTTCCTGACCTTCTCCACCCTGGCGCTGGTGGTGGGCCTGGTGGTGGCCAACGTGATGCAGCCGGGCGCCGGCATGCACATCAACCCGGCCGACCTGGACCAGAGGGAAGTCAGCACCTACGTGGCCAAGTCCCACGACATGACGCTGACCGGCTTCGCCATGGACATCATCCCCAAGACGCTGGTGAGCCCCTTCGTGGGCGACAACATCCTGCAGGTGCTGCTGGTGGCCGTGCTCTTCGGCGTGGCGCTGGCGCTGTCTGGCAATGCGGGCAAGCCGGTGCAGGCGTTTCTTGAGTCGCTGACGGTGCCCGTGTTCAAGGTGGTCAACATCGTCATGCGGGCCGCCCCCATCGGCGCGTTCGGGGCCATGGCCTTCACCATCGGCAAGTTCGGCCTGGGCTCGCTGCTCAACCTGGCCGAGCTGGTCGCCACGTTCTACATCACCTCGCTGCTGTTCGTGATCGTCATCCTGGGCGCCGTGGCACGGGCCTGCGGCTTCTCGGTGTTCAAGCTGATCAAGTACCTCAAGGCCGAGCTGCTGCTGGTGCTGGGCACGTCGTCGTCCGAGTCGGCCCTGCCGTCGCTGATGGAAAAGATGGAGCGCGCCGGCTGCAAGAAGTCCGTCGTCGGCCTGGTGGTGCCCACCGGTTACTCGTTCAACCTGGACGGCACCAACATCTACATGACGCTGGCCGCGCTGTTCATCGCGCAGGCCACCGACACCCACCTCACGCTGGGCCACCAGGTGGCGCTCCTGCTCGTGGCCATGCTGTCGTCCAAGGGCGCGGCGGGCGTCACGGGCGCCGGCTTCATCACCCTGGCCGCCACGCTGGCCGTGGTGCCCGAAGTGCCGGTGGCCGGCATGGCGCTGATCCTGGGTGTGGACCGTTTCATGAGCGAATGCCGCTCGCTCACCAACTTCATCGGCAATGCCGTGGCCACGGTGGTGGTCTCGCGCTGGGAAAACGCGCTGGACTATGACCGCCTGAACGCTGCGCTGGACGGCGAGCCCCAGCCTCTCCCCCTGGTGGAAGAAGTGGCGCCGGTGGTGTCGTCTGCCGTGAGGCCCGCCTGATCTGCACGGCGAACTGCCGTTCAATCCCCCAAAAAAAGCGGTGCGGGCCTTCGGGTCTGCACCGCTTTTTGCGTGGGGGCTACTGCGTCGCAAAGCTGGTTCAGCGCGTGTTCATGGGGTGCCGACGCAGGAGTCGAAGGCCTTCGGCGGTTGTGCCCCGCGGTGAACGGGCAGCTTCCTCAAGCACAATGGCCGCCAACCGGTTCCCCAGTGGAGCAGCGCGCCCACAGCGCCGCACACGGAGGCCGCGATGACAAGGAAACCCCCATGACTCTCGAAGCCACCCTGGCCGCCCTGCATCTGGTGGCCATCCTGACCTTTGTGGTCTTTTTGTCGAGCCAGGCGGCCTTGTGCCGCATCGAATGGATGAACGCCGCCGTCGTCGAGCGCCTTGCGCGGCTGGATGCGATCTACGGCGCGGCCGCCATGCTGATGATCGGCAGTGGCCTGGCACGCCTTCTGTGGGGCGTCAAAGGCGCGTCCTGGTACGTGTCGCAGCCGCTGTTCCACATCAAGATCACGCTCGTGGTGGTCCTGGCCCTCCTGTCGATCTGGCCGTCGATCATGTTCCGGCGCTGGCGCCGCAACCTGCGGGCCACGGGTGCCCTGCCGGATGCGCTGGAAGTGAAGAAGGTGCGCCGCCTGGTGATGATGCAGGCGCACGGGCTGCCCGTGGTCGCGGTGATCGCGGTGTTCTGGGCGAGGGGCTGGTAGGGGCGGTTGCCCGACCGCTCGCGTTCAGACGACAAAGCCCGCCGGTGGCTGTCACGGGCGGGCTTTTTTGTGGGCGGGTGGCGCGGCAGCGCCGGGCCGGTGGGGCGTGTCAGCCCTTCAGGCACTCACTCATGAAGGCCTTGCGTTCGTCGCCCTTGAGCGTCTTGGCTTTTTCGTCGGCGTTGCAGGTCTTCATCTTGGTCTGCTGCTTTTCTTGCTTGTTGGCCGACAGGCATTCCTTCATGAACGCCTTGCGTTCGTCGCCCTTGAGCGTCTTGGCCTTTTCGTCGGCGTTGCAGGTGGCCATCTTGGATTGCTGCTTGGTCGGCGCCTTGGCGTCTTCGGCGGCGTGGACGCTGGCGCCCAGGGTCAGGGCCAGGCCGAGTGCAGTCAGGGAAATCAGCTGTTTCATGGAAGCTCCTGGAGTGAATGCGTTGTAGGTGGGTCCCGGCGGAATTGCACCATAGAACGTGCGGGCCTACAACGCGAAACAGTGCGGCACCGACCCCTTCGGCAGCTTATGCGCCGTGCCCCTGGGTCATTGGTTGTTTTTGCGGCGCGACCGCTTGGTGAACGGCTGCGCAGCGTGTGCTGGAGCTGGCTGGTGCCGTCTGGCGCCGTATGCCAGCCGCCCGGGCAACAATGATGTCGCACCGCCGAAGCCAGCGCCACGGCGTCTTGACGATCACTCCCCGCACAGACTTCCTCCGTCCCGCACGCCCTCTGGCGAGAAGCAAAAAAAGCACACATGGTGCCCGTTGCCACAGGGTGCCGGGAGACGGCATGGGACGCCCCGTAAAATCCGCCGATGCTCACTGCAAAAAATGAATTGCTCGCGGCCCTGGCCGGCGAGCTGGAAAAACTGTCGCCCGGCTCTGCGGGGCGGGCTGCCTTCGAATCCCCCAAAGTGGCCGCGCATGGCGATTTCGCCTGCACCGCCGCCATGCAGCTGGCCAAGCCGCTCAAGCTCAACCCGCGCGCGCTGGGTGAGCAGCTCAAGGCGGCGCTGGAGGGCACGCCGGCCTTCACCCGCTGGGTCGACGCCATCGAGATCGCCGGCCCCGGCTTTCTGAACATCCGCTTGAAGCCCGCCGCCAAGCAGGAAGTGGTGCGCGAGGTGCTGGCCGCCGGCGAGCGCTTCGGCTACCAAAAGGACAACGGCCAGCGCGTGCTGGTCGAGTTCGTCTCGGCCAACCCCACCGGGCCCCTGCACGTGGGCCACGGCCGCCAGGCTGCCCTGGGCGACGCGATCTGCAACCTGTTCAGCACCCAGGGCTGGAAGGTGCACCGCGAGTTCTACTACAACGACGCGGGCGTGCAGATCCACACGCTGACCACCAGCACCCAGTTGCGCGCCAAGGGCTTCAAGCCCGGTGACGACTGCTGGCCTACCGACCCGGAGAACCCGGCGTCCAAGGCGTTCTACAACGGCGAGTACATCCAGGAGATCGCCAACGACTTCCTGGCCAAGAAAACCGTCAAGGCCGACGACCGCGAGTTCACCGCCAGCGGCGATGTGGATGATGTGGAATCCATTCGCCAGTTCGCCGTGGCCTACCTGCGCAACGAGCAGGACAAGGACCTGCAGGCCTTCAACCTGAAGTTCGACGAGTACTACCTCGAGTCGAGCCTGTACACCAGCGGCCGCGTGGACGCCACGGTCAACAAGCTGGTCGCCAACGGCAAGACCTACGAGCAGGACGGCGCCCTGTGGCTCAAAAGCACGGACTACGGCGATGACAAGGACCGGGTCATGCGCAAGAAGGACGGCACGTACACCTACTTCGTGCCCGACGTGGCCTACCACATCGCCAAGTGGGAGCGCGGCTTCACCAAGGTCGTCAACATCCAGGGCACGGACCACCACGGCACCATCGCCCGCGTGCGCGCCGGCCTGCAGGCGGCCGATGTGGGCATTCCGCTGGGCTACCCCGACTACGTGCTGCACACCATGGTGCGCGTGGTCAAGGGCGGCGAAGAGGTCAAGATCAGCAAGCGCGCGGGCAGCTACGTCACGCTGCGCGACCTGATCGAGTGGACCAGCAAGGACGCGGTCCGCTTCTTCCTCTTGAGCCGCAAGCCCGACACCGAGTACACCTTCGACGTGGACCTGGCCGTCGCGCAGAACAACGACAACCCGGTGTACTACGTGCAGTACGCCCACGCGCGCATCCAGTCGGTGCTGCGGGCCTGGCAAGAGGCCGGCGGTGGTGACGTGGCGTCGCTGCACGGCGTCGACCTGTCGGCGCTGCAGGGCCCGCAGGCCCAGGCGCTGATGCTGCAGCTGGCCAAGTACCCCGAGATGCTCACGGCCGCCGCCGACGGCGAGGCGCCGCACGACGTCACCTTCTACCTGCGCGACCTGGCCGCCAGCTACCACAGCTACTACGATGCCGAGCGCATCCTGGTCGACGACGAGGCCGTGAAGAAGGCCCGCCTGGCGCTGGTCGCGGCCACCGCACAGGTATTGCACAATGGCCTGGCCGTGCTGGGCGTATCGGCTCCAGCCAGAATGTAAGCAGTCACTATGAAGAAACAACAGACGGGCGGGACGATCATCGGCTTCATCGTGGGGGTCATCGTGGGCCTGGGCGCCGCATTGGCGGTGGCCGTGTTCGTGACCAAGGTGCCGGTACCCTTCCTGAACAAAAGCAATGGCCGCGGTGTCGACCTGGACGCGGCCGAGTCGCAAAAGAACAAGAACTGGGACCCGAACTCGCCGCTGTACGGCAAGAACCCGGCCCGCCCCCCGGTGGCCGCGGCTTCTGCCCCCGCGTCGGCGCCCGCCGCCGCGGCGCCGGCGCCGGATGTGCGGGCTGCGGCCTCCGCACCCAAGCCGGCCGCCAGCAAGCCCGAGGCCGCCAAGGCCGAGAGCAAGCCCGGCGCCGACCCGCTGGGCGACCTGGCCGTGGCCAAGGCTGCTGCCAAGGGCAATGTGGACCCGTTCGACTACTTCGTGCAGGCCGGTGCCTTCCGCACCCAGGCCGACGCGGACGCCCAGCGCGCCAAGCTGGCCATGCTGGGCTGGGAAGCCCGCGTGAGCGAACGCGAGCAGAACGGCCGGCCGGTCTTCCGGGTGCGCGTGGGTCCGTTTGCCAAGCGCGACGACGCCGAGCAGCTCAAGGAAAAGCTGGACGGCACGGGCGTGGAGTCGGCCTTGGTGCGCGTGCAGCGTTGAACGGCGGGCCTGCGGACTGCGCGGGCTGAACTTTTTCCGGGGGCGCGGCTCCCATCCCCCAGACCTGAACTAGGAGAGTCTTTGTCATGAAACGCCGTGAGTTTTCTTTGTCCACTGCTTCGGCAGTCGCCGCCACCGCCCTGACGCTGCCCGTCGCCACGCCCGCGCTGGCCCAGGCCCGCCAGTTCAAGGAGGGCAAGGACTACAAGCGGCTGGACAAGCCCGTGACGCTCGACGCGCCCGCCGGCAAGGTCGATGTGATCGAGTTCTTCTGGTACAGCTGCCCCCACTGCAACGCGTTCGAACCCACGCTCGATGCCTGGGTCAAGGCCGCGCCCAAGGATTTGTCCATCCGCCGCGTGCCCGTGGCGTTCAACGCCAGCTTCGTGCCGCAGCAAAAGCTGTTCTACGCGCTGGAGGGCATGGGCAAGCTCGAAGCCCTGCACGCCAAGGTGTTCCGCGCCATCCATGTCGAGAAAGCCAAGCTCGCCAAGGACGACGAAATCCTGGCCTGGGTGACCCAGCAGGGCGTGGACGCCGCCAAGTTCAAGGAAATCTACAGCTCCTTCACCGTGTCGAACCAGGTGCGCCGCGCATCGCAGCTGCAGGACGCCTACGGCGTCGAAGGCGTGCCCTCAATGGGCGTGGCCGGCAAGTACTACACCGACGGCACCATGGCCGGCAACATGCAGAACGTGCTGCAAGTGGTGGAGTTCCTCACCAAGCAGAAGTAAGCCCGAGCCGCCTGGCCCGGCATGCCCCACGAAAAAGCCCGCGGATGCGGGCTTTTTTCATTGCCGTCCCGCGCCGAGGAAGCGACTCCTTAGGGCCAGAGACCCCACGCGCGTGGAAGCGTGCGGGTCTTTTTCCATGGCGCATGCCTTGGGGTGGCTACAATGAACTGCAAGATTCGTGCCCTATGAAACACAGCATCCTCCCAACCCTCCTGCTCACGGCCCTGGCCTGCATTCATGGCGTTGCCCATGCTGAAAAGGCTGACCGCGCCAAACCCATGAACATCGAGGCCGACGCCCTGCGGCACGATGAGCTCAAGCAAACCAGCGTGTTCACCGGCCGCGTGGTCATGACCAAGGGGTCCATCATCCTGCGCGGTGCGCGGCTGGATGTGCGCCAGGACGCCGAGGGCTACCAGTACGGGGTGGTGACGGCCGAGGCGGGCAAGCGCGCGTTCTTTCGCCAAAAGCGCGACACCGTGCCTGGTGCGCCCGACGAGTTCATCGAGGGCGAGAGCGAGGTCATCGAGTACGACGGCAAGGCCGACAACGTGCGCTTCATCACCCGCGCCGAGCTGCGCCGCTACCGCGGTGCGGTGCTGAGCGACGAGATCACCGGCGCCGTCATCGTCTACAACAACCTGACCGACGTGTTCACCGTGGACGGCCAGCGCAAGCCGTCCACCAGCACCGCAGGCGACACCCCGGCCCCTGGCAGCCGCGTGCGCGCAGTGCTGGCGCCCAAGGACCCGCCACCGGGCGCCGCAGCACCTGCCGCGCCGTCGTCGGCACCGGCGCTGCGCCCCAGCAACACCCTCGGCGGCGGCGCCCAGTGAGCGCGCAGCCTGTCTCGTCCGGCGCACCCTCCGCTGCAGACCCACAGGTCGGCAGCCGGCTGGAGGTGCAGCACCTGGCCAAGTCGTACGGCAGCCGCAAGGTCGTCAAGGATGTGTCGCTCACCGTGCAAAAGGGCGAAGTCGTCGGGCTGCTCGGCCCCAACGGAGCGGGCAAGACGACCTCGTTCTACATGATCGTGGGCCTGGTGCGCAGCGATGCGGGCGACATCCGTATCGACGGCCAGTCGGTCGCCCACATGCCCATCCACCGCCGTTCGCGCCTGGGTTTGTCGTACCTGCCGCAGGAGGCGTCCATCTTCCGCAAGCTGTCGGTCGAGGAAAACGTGCGCGCCGTGCTGGAGCTGCAGCGCGGCGAGAACGGCCAGCCGCTGCCGCGCGAGGCCATCGAAGAGCGCCTCACCGCCCTGCTGCAGGAGCTGCGGGTGGACCACCTGCGGGCCTCGCCCGCCATGGCCCTGTCCGGGGGCGAGCGCCGCCGCGTGGAGATCGCCCGCGCCCTGGCCACGCAGCCACGCTTCATCCTGCTGGATGAGCCCTTCGCCGGCATCGACCCCATCGCGGTGATCGAGATCCAGCGCATCATCGGATTCCTCAAGGCGCGGGGCATCGGCGTGCTCATCACCGACCACAACGTGCGCGAGACGCTGGGCATCTGCGACCACGCGTTCATCATCAGCGACGGCCAGGTGCTGGCGCAGGGAACCCCTTCCGAGATCGTCGACAACGCCGAAGTGCGCCGGGTGTACCTGGGCGAACACTTCCGCATGTAGCAGACCGATGGACCTTACGTTCGACCCCCGCCTCTCCTTTGTGCCGCCCCGCGGGGCGGCGTGCGCCGCGCGCCCTGCAGGCCGCAAGGCGGCTGCCCGATGAAGCCCGGCCTGTCACTGCGCGTATCGCAGCACCTGGCGCTCACGCCGCAGCTGCAGCAGTCCATCCGGCTGCTGCAGTTGTCCACGCTGGAGCTGGGCCAGGAGGTCGAGCAGATGCTCGACGAGAACCCGTTTCTCGAGCGCAATGCCGAGGAGGCACCGCGCGAAGAGTTCGGCCTGGAGGCGGCCGACGTTCCTGCCCAGCCCGACGAGTACAGCGCGGACGACACGCTGTATTCCAACGCCCCCGGCGCCACCACCGCCAGCACGTCCAGCGATACCGCGGCCGACGGCCCGCTGGGTGACTCCGAGCCGGGCAGCAGCGCCAGCGACGAGCCCGACTGGAGCGGCGACGGCACCGTCGAGGTCGCACCGAACGACACCGAATGGGGCGGCGATGCGCCCGCCCGCAACCGCAACGATGCCGAAGGCGACGAGGCCGACGCCACCGAGCTGGCCCGCACGCACGAATCGCTCACTGCCTTTTTGCACCGCCAGGCGCTGTCGCTGCGCCTGTCCGAGGTGGACCGCGCGGCGCTGCGGTTCCTGATCGAATCGCTCAACGACGACGGCTACCTCGAAGACCCGCTCGAAGAGCTGGCCATCAGCCTGGCCGGCCCCGACGACCTGGAGCAGATCGAGGAGCTGGTGCACCGCTTCACGGTGGCGCAGCGCCTGTTGCAAAGCCTGGAGCCCGTGGGCGTGGGCGCGCGCGGGCTGGGCGAGTGCCTGACCTTGCAGCTCAAGGCGCTGGCCGCGGACGAAGACAGCGAGATCGACCCCGACACCGTGCAGACCGCGCTGCGCGTGTGCCAGCAGCCGCTGGAGATGCTGGCGCGCCGCGACATCCGCCGCCTGACGCAGCTGTGCGGCGACGGCGAGGAGCGCACCCGCGCCGCCATGGCCCTGATCGCCCGGCTGGAGCCGCGCCCGGGCCGCAAGTTTGTGGACGTGGAGCGCAACATCATCGTGCCCGACGTCATCGTGCGCAAAGCGGGCCGCGCCAACGGGCGCGACGGGCAGCACAATTTCATCGTCGCACTCAACCCCGACGTGATGCCGCGCCTGCGCGTGCACGACATCTACGCCGGCGCACTGCGCGGCCACAAGGGCGGCGAAGGCCACCAGGGCATGCAGCAGCGCCTGCAGGAGGCGCGCTGGTTCATCAAGAACATCCAGCAGCGCTTCGACACCATCCTGCGCGTCTCGCGCGCCATCGTGGAGCGGCAAAAGAACTTCTTCACGCATGGCGAGCTGGCCATGCGCCCGCTGGTGCTGCGCGACATTGCCGACGAGCTGGGCCTGCACGAGTCCACCATCAGCCGCGTGACCACCGCCAAGTACATGGCCACGCCCATCGGCACCTACGAGCTCAAGTACTTCTTCGGCTCGGGCCTGGGCACCGAGACGGGCGGCAATGCGTCGAGCACCGCCGTGCGCGCGCTGATCAAGCAGTTCGTCGCGGCCGAGAGCCCCACCAAGCCGCTGTCGGACAGCCAGATCGCCGAGATGCTCAAGGAGCAGGGCATCGAGTGCGCACGCCGCACGGTGGCCAAGTACCGCGAAGCGCTCAAGATCGCGCCGGCCAATCTGCGCAAGGCGCTGTAGCTCTGTCAGCGCTGCAGGGCCTGCGCCGGAAGATCGCCGCCCACCCACCGGCCCGCCAACTGCGGTGCGGTGGGGTGCGAGGCCAGGCTACTTGCGCTGGGGCGCGAAAACGGCGTCGTAGGACTGCGCGCTGAAGCCCGACAACCGCTGGCCGTTGGTGAGCAGCACCGGCACACCCCGCCCGCCAATCTGTGCAAAGGCCGCCTTGCCCACCGGCGTATCGACGTCCAGCTCGCGGTAGGCAATGCCCTTTTGCGCCAGGTACGCCTTGGCGGCCTTGCAGTAGCCGCACCAGGTGGCCATGTAGAGCACGACGTCGCCACGGGGTGCTGCGGCGGGGGGCTCGGTCTTGGGGCTGCGGTCGGCCGCGCGGGGCTCTGCACCCGGCACCACGCTGACCGGCAGGTTGTCCAGCTTCATCGCCTTGTCCACACCCACGCCCGTGGGGGGCTTGTCGCTGTAGACGACCCGGCCGTCCGGGCCCACCGTTTTGTAGAGCGTCTGGGCGCCCGCCATCGGTGCCAGCACCAGCGCGGCCATTGCCAGCGTGGCGGCTACGGCCTGGCGGAAAAGGCCGGGGGAGGGGCTCCGGTAAAATCTCATGCCTGCGAGCATAAGAGACACCGGGCGTGCTGTCAGCAAGAAGCTGCCCGGATGTGCCGCACCGCCCCATGGCACCACCCGCCGTGGGCCGCAGGGCCTGTCGCTGCAGAAAATCCCCGGCACCCAGCGGCCCTGCGCAGTACCGCATGCACGCCGCCACCGCGGGTGCCCGCCCGTTGTCCTTGTTCCACGCTTCCACCTCCGCTCCACCCCCACCGCCCAGCCATGGCCCGCATCGTCTTCGACCTTCCCGCGCAGTTCGGTTTTTCCACCGAGATGCAGATCTACATCAGCCATGTGAACCAGGGCGGGCACCTGGACAACGCGCAGCTGCTGAGCCTGGTGTCCGAGGCGCGCGTGCGTTTCTTCCAGTCGCTGGGCTACCCGGAGGCCGACGTGGGCGGGCTGTCCATCGTGGTGGGCGACATCGTGGCGCAGTACAAGTCCGAGGGCTTTCATGGCGAGACCATGTGCGTGGAGATGGCGCCGGTGGATTTCAACCGCTATGGCTTCGACCTCGTGTTCCGCATGACCGAGAAGACCTCGGGGCGCGAGGTGGCCCGCGGCAAGATCGGTATCGTCTTCATCGGCAAGCGCGACCGCAAGGCGGCGGCGATGCCGCCTACGATCCGTGAACTGCTACGGAGCAGTGTGTTGCACCAGGGTTAACCTATTGCACGCTGTCTGGGCAATACGCGAGGGCTCGTCGCCCCAGAAAAAACAACCGGGCCTGTTGCGGGCGGAAGCTCTGCAACCTTGCCCGTGGCGACTGACACGCATTTGTTTGGCGGAAAATTTTCCTTGACTGGGCAGATTCGCTCGCCTATTAGCAGGCTTGCCATGCGAAGGGGCGCGCTTTGCAGTGAGAAGCGGACAGGGTATGTGTGTCATCGATCATGCCCTGTAGCCGTCAAACCGGTCATAGTAGCCCCTATGCATATCCTGCGCCCACCCTGGTGCTAGCTGCCAGACTCAGGCGCCGTGTGGGTTGCTCGCCACGACTGGCTAGGACGGGGTCAATTGCTGGTCGTGGCCCACGGCGATAGCGACCGCCTTGGTGGTCGTGGTAACCGCATTCGCCGGCTGAGCCCGCGTGCCGAGCCTGTTTGCTGACAAGCTCTTCAGCTCTGTTGTTTGAGACATTCAGTCCGATGCGCAGGGCCTCATCATGCGCTTACTGCCTGCAAGGAGAGTCATTGCCCAACGGCCAAGGACCTGCGAAATTTCCGTCTAGTAATCTTCATTCGGCAGTTATAAATATTTTACCCAAAAATAGCAAGTTCCTAATAATTGAGGGTGTTATTTTGTTTGGTTCGGCTGGAGTACATCCCGATAAGTGGGAGGAAGATCGCGAATAATCTGCTGGCGCTCCGATGTAGTGCTTGCAGAAAGCGCCTTTTTATACGAGTCGATCGCTTCTGGAGAAATACGGCTCTGTGCCAACCCGGCCTGCAATCGTGCGGCAAGAAGCCAAGAGCCTGCTTTCAGTTCAGGCCATAAGGTTGCCCGTACAGCAAGCGCCTTTAATGCAGTATCCCAGTCGGAAATTCTAATGGCTGCTCTATAGGTGTAATCGACCAAATAGCGGGCTTCGTCTGGTCGATTGCCGATCTTAACTTTTTCAATCTGAGCCTTGCCCAGATTGGTTGCTTCCAGGAAATCTTCTCTTTTGTAAGCAAGAACGAACTTGGTGATAGGTAGGCACACCGCTTGAGGACGCGCGCGTTCGATACGGCTGAGGATTGCCTCAGCTGCATCGAAGCGTTTTAAATTGGCCTGCATTTGCACTTCTTGACATTGGGCATCTGTCAAATGTGGGATATGAGCGAGGATCTTTTGCAAATAGACAAGAGCTTGATCATACTCATTGAGCTTAACCATAGAGCCAATGGCTGGCATGAGAAGAAGTGTGTGCTCTGGATAAATGCCTAAACCTTTGTCTATGTCTGAAAACGCATGATCTCGTAATTCGGCGAATTTTGGATTGCTACGTAACTGTGGCGATTCCGCCAAGCCTTGTAAAGCACCTACACCTTGACGTACATAGTAGTCAAAGCGGATGGCCTGAATAGAAATTGCAATGCCTGCGGTCAACAGGCACAAGACTGCCAGTCTGGGCACCAGCGCGCCTAGTGAAACCATTTGAGGGAGAGTAAATTTTCGGGTCTTACAGGAGCTTGTGAGCAGTAATCCTAAATATATCGCCAGCAAATAACAAGTGGCTGCTGCGTGAAGTGGCAGTCCGCTCAAACTCGTTACTCCCATCACTATCAAAGATATAACTATGACCATTGGTCGTAGGGCCTGAAACGCCTTCACCCGCGACTCCGAACGCAGTCGCGATAGGTTGCGTGCTGATGCAAATGTCAATAACACACCCGACGACAACAGAGCCATCCAGCCCACAACCCCATACTCCACGACAAGCTGCAAAGGCTCATTGTGCGCCATCCATATGGCTTGGGTGTCCAACTGCTCAGGCATGTACAGTGGACTAACGTTATTCCATCCCCCAGCGCCAATCCCTTGAATGGGGTGCTTTTGAATCATCTGCCAAGCAGCAGACCATCCGGCCCTGCGAATCCCGAAAGAGGAGTCTTCTTCATAGGTGTCGGCCTGGACAAGACTACCAAGTCGTTTTGCCGTTCGCTCAATGGCGGTACGGCCAAATTTCATTTCTATATCGTCGCGTAAAATATCGTCATTAGTGCTCGGGATAGAGCCTAGGCCAAGTACAGTTAGCGATATAAATATAATAGTGGCGAGAAGAACAAGCGGCTTGGAGAGCATGAGGCTCTTGTGCTTGGTATATGCAAGCAGCACAGTCATTGCAATGGTGGCAAAGATGGCGGCGATCAGTGCCGCACGGGTGCCTGTGCTCATTAATGCAACTATAATTATCGAAAAACCCAATGTTGTTCTGAGGTTCGATATGATTGTCTGTCGTCGAAATGACAGCCATAGTGATAGAGGAAAAGTTGCCGCCAGCAGTTCAGCAAAGAAATTGCGATTGCCGAAGGTGGAGCCTGGGGCAGCCCTGGCTGGAAACCATTCGAGGCCAAGCCAGAATTGAGCTAAAGCAAGAACACTTAATGCTACACATGCCCAGTGCATCGCTTGGGCAATACTTTCGAAGTAGTTGCGGCGGGTTGTGTTGAGCGCCAATAGCAAAATTGCGGTAATTAATGCCCATCTGCCTGCCTCAACGAGTGCCGTCCCGGCGGGACTCCACAAGGTCGAAAGAATAGCGTAGAGGCTCAAGCTTATCGGTGCGCATAAAAATGGATGCCATACTATGTCGCGCCTGCTCAATCCAGGCCAAAGCCAGATTGCCAACGCTAATATTATTATTAATGCTCCAGTCGCGCTCTTAAAAATGTCAGGGCCTACGGATTGTTGAGGCGTCGCTATAAGCGCAGTTGCCACCAGCCCTGCCGTCAGTAAGGCGCGAACCATTGTGGTGTTGGAGTCAGTGACTTCGGGTTTGTTCAAGTCTAACAACGTATTTTTCCCACTATAGGCAAGGTAAGATTATTTGGCTGGCCAAAATTTGGATTCCGGCCCAAGCGTCGTTCGCGCAAGTGAACGGATGAATCTGCAAGTGGCGCGGCGTCTAATGAGAGTAAGCATCTCTGGATGCGGTATTACGGTTTTCTAAGTCGGCGCAGATTACGCTCATCAGTAGCTGTATGAATTTTAATGTCCAATCTGCTCGGTGAAGCACCGCCAAGGCTGCGCATGAACAACTTGATAGCTCTTTTCACGAGTGCAACCGGGACCAGATGAGTTGCCCCGATTGGACTGCATCAGGCGCCAAAAATCCACCTTCAGGTGACATACAGCCTGCATGTCACAACACAACGTCCTGGAGACTTACGGTCGCTGAAACCGAGCGCGAAGTGCAATCGAATCTGACAATCGAAGTCAATGGCTCTTGGCTCATTTATCGAACTCACCAGTCGCGATCTCACAGCATGTGGTGACTTGCCGAAGTGTTTTTGGTGGCTGGAAGTGCCGCCCACCTACTTTGAGCGCCAGATAGCGCCTTTAAGGGCAGAAGGCTTATCCTCTGCGCTGATATGAACCAACTCCAACTCTTTCTTCCTTGCGCCGCGGGCGTCGAGGGCTATCTAGCCGACGAGGTGCATGCCATCACCGGCCTCACGGGGCAGGACCTGCTGGTCGGCCGGGGCGGCGTGCTGCTGCGCGCCTCCTGGCGCGAGGCGCTGCTGCTGAACCTGCACAGCCGGCTGGCGCAGCGCGTGCTGGTGCAGCTGGCCCACCGCCCCTACCGGTCCGAGAACGACCTGTACGCCGCCGCGAGCGACGTCGCCTGGGAGATCTGGTTCACCACGCGCCAGACCTTCAAGGTCGAGGTCACGGCCCAGCACAGCCCGCTGCAGAGCCTGAACTTCGCGGGCCTGAAGGTCAAGGACGCGGTGGCCGATCGCTTTCGCGCCAAGAGCGGCGTGCGGCCCGACGTGAACACCCAGTGGCCCGACGTGCGCATCCACCTGCACCTGACCACCGACGAGGCCACGATCTACATCGACACCTCCGGCGAGCCGCTGTTCAAGCGCGGCTGGCGCGAGGACAAGGGCGACGCCCCGCTCAAGGAGACGCTGGCCGCCGCCATGATCGCCGCCAGCGGCTGGGACCCCCTGGGCGACAACCCCGTGCCGCTGTACGACCCCTGCTGCGGCAGCGGCACCATCGCCATCGAGGCCGCGCAGATCGCCTGCCGCATCCCGGCCGGCATGGTGCGGCGCTTTGCGTTCGAAAAACTGCTGCCGTTCCAGGGACATGTGTGGTCTGCTATCAAATCAGAAGCTGAAAGCGCAATCCAGGCGAGCGCTGTGCCGATTTTTGGCAGTGATGTCGCCTTCCGGATGGTCGACTTCGCGGTGCGCAACGCCGAGCGCGCCGGGGTGGCCGACGCGGTGCAGCTGCGCGGCGGCGACGCCCTGCAGCGCATGCCGCCCAGCGAACAGCCGGGCGTGATGCTGCTGAACCCGCCCTACGGCGAGCGGATTGCCGCCGCCGGTGCCGCGGGCCGCAACGCGGGCGAGCGCGCAGCCGACCGGGCCCAGGGCATGGCCGTGGGCCGTGAAGAGGCGCACACCGAGGACGGTGGCGAGTTCTTCAGCCAACTGGCCACGCACTGGAAGAGGAACTACAGCGGCTGGACGGCCTGGATGCTCACGCCCGACCTCAAGCTGCCCGGGAAGATGCGTCTGAAGGAGTCGCGCCGCGTGCCCATGTGGAACGGCCCCATCGAGTGCCGCATGTTCCGCTTCGACATGATCAAGGGCGCGGTGCGCGAGCGCCCCGCCAAGGCCGCCGACACCGGGCCCCGCGATGCGGGTTGAGCTGCACCTGCCCGCCGAGGCAGCGCCGCAAGAGCCCGCACGCCCCGTGGTGGTGGACACCAACGTCGCGCTCGACCTGCTGATCTTCTCGGACCCCGCCACCGTGCCGCTGCGGGCGCTGCTGGCAAAGCGGCGCCTGGACTGGATCGCCACGCAGGTCATGCGCGATGAGCTCGAGCGTGTGCTGGCCTATCCGCACATCGTCTCGCGCATGGACTACTACCAGGTGGATGCCGCGCAGGTGCTGGCCGCCTTCGACGCCCAGGCGCGGCTGGTGGACATCGCCGCGCCCGTGCAGTACGTGTGCAAGGACACGGACGACCAGAAGTTCATCGACCTGGCCGCCGCGCACCGCGCCATCCTGCTGAGCAAGGACAAGGCCGTGATCTGCATGCGAAAGCGCCTGCTGACCCTGGGTGCGCATGTGGCGACCGCCCTGGTGCTGACGCAGCCCGAGGTGGCTACCCCCTGATACTCCCTTAATCTCCAGAAATCCAAAGAACCGTTCCCGCGGAGCCCTTGGACGGGCTCAGGACAGCCATGCCACATGGCCGCGCAGGGCTTCGACGGGCTCCGCCCGAGCGGTATGGAATGATGGAACGCACACCCGTTTGAAGGGTGAAGGCGGCGCTGCGGCTTCCTTGGCTTACGCCGCGAACCGGAAGTCGCCGGCCGCGTGCAGCTGCCAGGCGCCGTCGCCCTTGAGCTCCAGCACATGGGTGTGGTGCTTGAGCACCGCAGGCCGGTGGGCGATGCTGACCAGCGTGGTGCCGCTCTCGCGCAGGCGTTCGTACAGCGCCGCTTCGTTGGCGCTGTCCAGCGCGCTCGTGGCCTCGTCCAGGATCACGATGCGCGGCTGCTTGGCCAGCACGCGGGCAAACGCCAGGCGCTGCTGCTCGCCGGTGGACAGCAGCTTCTCCCAGTCGTGCGAGGCGTCCAGTCCACCCACGCGCTCTGCCAGCGATTCGAGGTGCACCGCCTGCAGCAGCTCCAGCAGCTGCGCGTCGCTCAGCGCTGTCTTGCGCGCGGGGTAGATGATCTGGCTGCGCAGCGTGTCGAGCTGCATGTAGGGGCGCTGCGGCAGGAAGAACATGTCGTCCAGCGACGGGCTTTGCACCGTGCCGCTGCCAGAGCGCCACAGCCCGGCCACGGCGCGCAGCAGCGAGCTCTTGCCGCAGCCGCTCGGGCCGGTGATCAGCAGGGCGTCGCCCGGGTTCAGCGCCACGCACAGGTCCTGCACCAGCAGCCTGCCGAACTGGGGCGTGTGCAGCGTGAGGCCTTCGATGGACAGCGCATCGCCGCTGCGCAGCTCGATCTGCGACGTGAAGTCTTCCGTGGGCACCTGCTGTGCTTCGGCGGGCGGCGCGGCGGGGGGTGCGACGGGCTTTTCTGCCCATGGGGTGGGCGCGGCGGGCGTTTTCAGCGCCACCTGCGACAGCACGTGCAGGCGGTCGATGCCCGCGACGAACCGGCTCAGGCTCTCGAAGTTGTCCACGATCAGCGACACCGCGGCCAGCACGGCCGCAAACGCGCCGGCCGCCTGGATCGCGCGGCCCACCTCCATCTCGCCCGACAGCACGCCGTTGGCCAGGATGATGGCCGGCAGCACCAGCGTGAGCTGGCTGAAAGCACGCTGGTACAGGTTGAGCGAGCGCTGCTTCTTGATGAGGCGGCTGAAGTTGTTGAATGCGGCTTCGAACCGGCGGTTGAGCTGGGCGCGTTCTTGCGGCTCGCCGCGATAGAACGCGATGGACTCGGCGTTCTCGCGCAGGCGCATGAGGCCGAAGCGGAAGTCCGCCTCGCGCCGGATCTGCCAGAAGTTGAGCCGGATGAGCGGCGCACCGAAGAAGTACAGCGCGCCGAACGTGCCCAGCAGCGCATACGCGGCCAGAAACGCCACCAGCGTGTGCGAGATGGACCACAGCACCGCGCTGAACGCCACCAGTTGCATCAGCGACCCGAGAAAGATCAGCAGAAAGTGCGTGGAGCGCCCGGTGAAGGTGTTGATGTCTTCGCTGATGCGCTGGTCGGGGTTGTCGATCTCGTTGCCGGTGCCGATCTCGTAGTACTTGCGCTCGCCCAGGTAGCCGTCGAGAAACCGGTGGGTGAGCCACCGGCGCCAGTGGTTGGAGAACGCATCGCGCATGAAGTAGTAGAACGCGTACACCGGCACGGCGAACGCCAGCACCAGCAGGCTGCCGCGCACCGCGGCCCAGAACCGGTCGGCCTGCTTGGCGGCCAGGGCGGATGTCAGCTCGCCGCTCTTGTCGATCAGCATCACTGCGAGCTGTGTCTCCAGCACCATGAGCCCGATGAGCAGTGCGAGCAGGCCCCAGGCGGTGCGCTTCTTGTCGCCCGTCCAGTAGGGGCGGGCCACGCTCATGAACTGCTTCCAGGCCGACCAGGACAGCGTGGGTGGGCGACGGCGGCGGGGCTTTTTCTTGGCAGGCGGGGGCTTGGCTGAAGAGACAGCGGTCGGGTCAGGCAGGGCAGCGGCGGAAGCAGGATGTGGCATGAGGCAGGGAAGCTGAGGGTCGTGGTGCAAAACACCTGCCTGCACGATAGGTCCCGGGCCCCCGTGGTCCTGTCAGCCAATGCCTACCGGACATTACGGCGGGTTGCGCGACCTGCCGATGGCCGCGCAACCCGCATGGTTGGGGGCTTTGCGCCGATTCCCCTCAAAGCGCCGCGGCATGCCCAGGGGAGGGCGTTGCCACCGTGCCGCCTACGGCACCAGCAGGTCGTACGCGGCCCGCACGCGCTGCAGGTCGCGGCCCAGGCGGCGGCTGGTGGGCAGGTGGCGCATCCAGCGCATGCGGCCGATGCTGGTGGCCAGCACGGCCTGCATATCCGGGGTGCCCTGCGCCACCCACGCCGCCCAGCGGGCGCGGGCCTCGTGCAGCGTGCCGCTGGCGGGCAGGTAGATCGCCGTGGAGTGGGCGTAGCACAGCGCGTCGCGGGCATGGCACAGGGCCAGCGGCAGCACGGCGGCGGGGTCGTCCTCGAAATCGATGCAGGCCACCTCGCCGTCCGGGCAGCGCACCAGGTTGCGCGCGAACGCCTGGCTCAGGCAGGTGCCCTGGCGGTGCACGTGGGCCAGGGTGTTGAGGCCCTGCTGCCACAGCGCCAGCACCGCGGTGGCGTCGCCTGCGCGCACCGCGCCGTCGATCTCGTTGCCCAGCGAATGCGTTTCCTCGCCCACGCGGCCCAGGTGGCGCATGGCGAATCCATCGGTCTGCGCGGCCAGTACCGCCGGCACGCGGATGCCGCGCGCGGCCAGGTCGGTCAGGCGCCGTACCTCGGTCGCAATCGCGGCGGGACCGCCGGGGTTGGGCACGGGGCGCAGCACTGGCAGGCGCAGCAGGCCCGCCAGCAGGGCCATGGCGCGGTAGCGGCCCTGGCCGTGGGGCGCGCCCGCGCGCTTGATCCAGATCTGCTCGCCGCTCAGCACATGGCCCATCACGTTGTGGGGCTGCGCTGCCAGCTGCTGCCGCAGAAAGGCGCTGTAGTCGGTGGGGTGGGGCGCAGCCGTGCCCGCCAGTCGCTCGCCCGTCATGCCGCCACGTCGGCGGCGGCCACCGCCTGCGTCACGGCCACTGCCGCCTGTGCGACCTCCACATGGTGCGGCACCGACGGCTCCAGCTCCGGCTCGCGCGCTGCGAAGCTGTGGGCATTGGCCAGCGGCCAGTACAGCCGGAACACGTTGTGCTGCGCCTCCAGCGGGCCGAGCAGCGCGCCGGGCTGCACGCGCGTGATGAGGTTGGACAGCAGGCGCACCTCGGTGTCGCTGATGCGCCGCACGATGTGGTGCGCGGTGATGTCCTTGGGGTGGGTGAGGCCGGCCGCCTGCACCAGCTCCTGCAGCGCATGCAGCGTGCTGCGGTGGAACTGGGCCACGCGCGTGGCCTTGTCGGGCACCACCAACGCCTGCTGGCGCAGCGGGTCCTGCGTGGTCACGCCGGTGGGGCAGTGGCCGGTGTGGCAGGTCTGCGCCTGGATGCAGCCCAGCGCCATCATGAAGCCGCGCCCCGCGTTGCACCAGTCGGCGCCCAGCGCCATCATGCGCGCGATGTCGAAGGCGCTGATCACCTTGCCCGCGCAGCCGATCTGCACGCGGTCGCGCAGGTTCACGCCCACCAAGGTGTTGTGCACCAGCAGCAGGCCCTCCTGCAGCGGCGCGCCCACGTGGTCGCTGAACTCCACCGGTGCCGCGCCCGTGCCGCCCTCGGCTCCATCGACCACGATGAAGTCCGGCGTGATGCCGGTCACCAGCATGGCCTTGACGATGGCGAACCACTCCCACGGGTGGCCCAGGCAGAACTTGAAGCCCGTGGGCTTGCCACCCGACAGCGTGCGCAGCCTGGCGATGAACTGCATCATCTCCACCGGATTGCGGAACGCGCTGTGGCTGGCCGGCGAGATGCAGGCCTCGCCCTCCATCACGCCGCGCGCCGCTGCGATCTCGGCCGTGACCTTGGCGCCGGGCAGCACGCCGCCGTGGCCCGGCTTGGCGCCCTGGCTGAGCTTGAGCTCGATCATCTTGACCTGTGGGTCGCTGGCATTGGCCGTGAAGCGTTCTTCGCTGAAGGTGCCGTCGCCATTGCGGCAGCCGAAGTAGCCCGAGCCGATCTCCCAGATCAAATCGCCGCCATGCACCCGGTGGTGCTGGCTGATGCTGCCCTCGCCCGTGTCGTGCGCGAAGCCGCCTTTGCGGGCGCCCTGGTTCAGCGCCAGGACGGCATTGGCCGACAGCGCGCCAAAGCTCATGGCCGAGATGTTGAAGATGCTCGCGTGGTAGGGCTGGGTGCAGGGCGAGACGGACTGCGAGGGCTTGTCCGGGCTGCCGCCGATCCACACGCGGAAGTCGTGCGACGGCAGCTCGGTGGGCGCGAGCGAGTGGTTCACCCATTCGTAGCCCTGCGCCCCCACGTCCAGGTGCGTGCCGAAGGGCCGGTTGTCCGGGTCGCCCTTGGCGCGCTGGTACACCAGGGAGCGCTGCGCGCGCGAGAACGGGGCGGCCTCGCTGTCGCTCTCGATGAAATACTGGCGCACCTCCGGCCGGATGTACTCCAGCATGAAGCGCAGGTGCCCGATGACCGGGTAGTTGCGCAAGATGGCATGGCGCGTCTGCTGCAGGTCGTACACGCCCAGCGCCACCAGCGCGGCGCACACCAGCACCACCGGCAGCGCCACGCCGAATGCCACGAAGGCGAACAGCGACAGCAGCAGCGCAAAAATGCTGAGCACAAACGCGGTGTAGCGCACCGGGTACAGGGAGTTGAGCTGGTGGATCATGGGGTGTCCTGGTTCTGCGGAAAGCGGCAGCGGGCTACACTGGCCGCCTTTTTGCACCGTGGCGCACGGCGCCGCCAGCCTGCGGGCGCCGGCCCTGGAGCGCCCGACGCGCTTGCCGCACGCGCATCATAGAAGTAAAAAATTGCGTCCAGGAGCTTTCGGCGCCGCCTTGGCTGCCCATGGGCCCACCGCACCCTGCACCCTGAACACCGACCCGCACCGACGAACGGAGCCCCCCCATGACCCAGCCTGCCACCCCCTCCACCCCAGCCACGGCCGACACCGCCGGCACGGATCTGTCCACGCTGCCCGCCGGCTTCCCCGCAGGCCTCGGCCCGGACGAGCTCGAAGAGATCGACAACATCCTCGACGACCTGCGTTCGCGCGGCGAGGAAATCCCCCAGTGGGAGTTCTGCGACGGCTTCCTGACCGCCGTGATCTGCAGCCGCCGCCCCATTGCCCCGGCCGAATACCTGCCCATGCTGCTGGGCGACGGTGCCGAGCTCGACATCGCCGACGGCGAGCCCCTGCCGCTGCTGTCCGCCTTTGCCGACGCTGCGCAGCAGGCGCGCTTTCTGGAGTTGTGGCAGCGCCGCTGGACCGAGGTGGAGGCACAGCTCGACGCCAAGGTCGAGACGCTGGACGACGAGCGCACCTTCCAGCCCGAGGCCATGGACATGCGTGGCGCCGTCGCCAGCCTGACCGACGAGCAGCGCGCCGAGATGGACAACGACCAGGAAGTGCCGTCCTTCGGCCAGGTGTGGGCGCTGGGCTTCATGTTCGCCGTGGAGAACTGGCCCGAGGACTGGGCCGCCCCGCGCGACAAGGAAGCCGCCCGCTGGCTGGACGATGCGCTGAGCAGCATCGTGGCCCTGACCGAAGACGACACCGGCAAGCCCGAGGTCTGCATGTACAGCGAAGACGGCCCGCCCAGCACCAGCCAGGCGCGCGTGGAAGCCTTCGGCGAAGCCATCTGGGCCGTGTACGACCTGCGCCAGATCTGGAAGAGCATGGGCCCACGCGTCGAGACCCTGCGCAAGGCCCCCGAGCCGGGCCGCAACGACCCCTGCTTTTGCGGCAGCGGCAAGAAGTACAAGAAGTGCCACGGGGCGTGATGGCGCGTGATGGGGCTTGGCGGAGCGTGATCAGCCCTGCCAAACCCTTGTCGTGCCGGACAGACCTTTTGCTATTTATTTGATAGCTACTGCCACTTGCCACAAGAGCGGTAGCAGCCATTTTTGTTTGAAATCCATGTCGCGCGCCCCTTCAGGGCGCGCTGTGTTTTGCGCTGTATGACACCCGCTTATCTCACCCGCCTGCGCGCCGAATGGGCGCCCAGCATTCCGCGCGAGCTGCTGGCAGGCGCTGTCGCCACGTTTGCGCTCATCCCCGAGGTCATCGCGTTCTCGTTCGTGGCGGGGGTCGATCCGTCGGTGGGGCTGTTCGCCTCGTTCGTCATCAGTGTGGTCATCGCCTTCGTGGGCGGCCGGCCGGCCATGGTGTCGGCCGCGGCGGGCTCGGTGGCGCTCGTGGCGGCGCCGCTGGTGCAGTCGCACGGGCTCGGCTATTTGCTGGCGGCGGGCTTGCTGGCGGGGCTGGTGCAGTTGGTGTTCGGCCTGCTCAAGCTCGGCGTGCTGATGCGGTTCGTCTCCAGCTCGGTGCGCACCGGCTTCGTCAACGCGTTGGCGGTGCTGATCTTTGCCGCGCAGCTGCCGCACCTGCAGGGCCAGGGCGTGGCCACCTGGGCCATGCTGGCACTGGGGCTGGCCATCATCTACGGCCTGCCGTGGCTGGGCGGCGTACTGCGGCTGCCGGCGCTCAGCGCCGTGCCGTCGCCGCTGATCTGCGTGGTGGCGCTGACCCTGCTGGCGCAAAGCCTGGGCGTGCATCTGCCCACGGTGGCGGACCTGGGCAAGCTGCCGGACTCGCTGCCCGTTTTCGGCTGGCCCGGCGTGCCGCTGTCGCTCGATACGCTGCGCATCATCCTGCTCCCGGCCCTGGCGATTGCCATGGTGGGCCTGCTCGAATCGGTGCTCACCGCCGCCGTGGTCGATGAGATGACCGACACCCCGAGCGACAAGAACCGCGAGTGCGCGGGCCTGGGTGTGGCCAACATCGCGGCCAGCCTGTTCGGCGGCATCGCGGGCTGCGGAATGATCGGCCAGGCCGTGGGCAACGTGAAATACGGCGGGCGCGGCCGGCTGTCCACGTTGTTCGCCGGCGTGTTCCTGCTCATCCTCATGGTGGCGCTGAAAGACTGGGTCTCCCGGGTGCCGGTGATCGCGCTCGTGGCCATCATGGTGATGGTGTCGGCCTCCACCTTCGACTGGAGGTCGCTCACTGCGCTGGTGCGCCACCCGCGCCTGTCCAGTGCGGTGATGCTGGCCACGGTCGTGGTCACCATCGCCACGCACAACCTGGCGGCGGGCGTGGCCGTGGGCGTGCTGCTCAGCGGCGTGTTCTTTGCGTTCAAGGTGTCGCGCATGCTGGCGGTGCAGGTGCACGACGACGATGCCACCGGCGTGCGCACCTGGCGGGTGACGGGCCAGGTGTTCTTCGCCTCGGCCGACGCGTTCATCGAGGCGTTCGACGTGCTGGGCGCCGAGGGCCGCGCGGTGGTCATCGACGTCACGCACGCCCACTTCTGGGACATCACCGCCGTGGCCGCGCTCGACAAGGTGGCAGAGCGCCTGCGCCACCACGGCTGCACGGTACAGGTGCTGGGGCTGAATGAAGCCAGCGGCGTGCTGATCGACCGCATGGCAGCCGACAAGGGCTGATGGGGTTGCGCAGGCGCTGATCGGGCTGCACCCCGGGGCTGCACCGCGGGCCGGCGAGCCCGGCAGGCGCCGAGGTGGTCAGTGCATCGTGATCACTGCCCCTGGCGCGGTCACGCTGGCAACCACCCCAGCAGCCGCTGCAGCGCATAGCGCAGCGTGGCCGCCCGCACGGTGCCGCGGTCGCCTGCAAAGTGCTGCATTTCGCTGTGCGTCTCGCCGCCCACGCACCAGGCAAACCACACGGTGCCCACCGGCTTCTCGTCGCTGCCGCCCGTGGGGCCGGCCACGCCGGTGACCGCCAGGCTGACCTGGGCCTGCGAGTGGGTGAGCGCGCCGTCGGCCATGGCGCGCGCCACGGCTTCGCTCACTGCGCCGTGCTGCTCGATGAGCGCGGCGGGCACGCCCAGCATGTCGGTCTTGGCGGCGTTGGAGTAGGTGACGAAGCCGCGCTCGAACCATTGGCTGGAGCCCGCCAGGTCAGTGCAGGCCGCGGCGATCATGCCGCCGGTGCAGCTCTCGGCCGTGGCCAGCATGTGGCGGTGCTGCAGCAGGCGCAGCGAAATCTGCGTCAAATTGGCATCCAGCGCTGTACTGTCAAGCGCTATCAGCTCACTTTTTGATAGTGACGTCATGGTCATCGGAGTCTCCGCAGCGCCTGTCGGCAAGTCCACTAGGCTGCCACAAACTGGCGGCGCGGTACAGGTGCAGGGCCGGCGGGCCCCGCGCAGCGGCCTACCAGAAGCGCCACAGCGCAATGACCAGCAGCGTGCAAAACGCCGCCACGAAGTCGTCGAACAAAATGCCCCAGCCCCCGCGCCAGCCAAAGCCTTTGAACAGGCCGTCGGCCCAGCCCACGGGCCCGGGCTTGGCCGCGTCGAAGAAGCGGAACAGCGCAAACGCCGTGAGCTGGCCCCAGAAGCCCATGGGCATGGCCAGCCACAGCACCAGCCAGAAGGCGACGATCTCGTCCCACACGATGCTGCCGGGGTCGGCCACGCGCAGGTGGCGCGCGGCGGTGGTGCAGGCCCACCAGCCCACCAGCGTGCCGCCGGCGATGAGCAGGCCCATGCGCCAGGGCGTCATCCACTGCTGCAGCACCAGGTAGGCGAGCCACGCCCACAGCGTGCCCACGGTGCCCGGCGCCTTGCGCGAGAGGCCCGCGCCAAAGCCGAGCGCGATGAAGTGGGCCGGGTGGGCGAGCAGGAAGCGCACGGTGGGGCGCAGGGCGTCTGGGGCGGAGGGCATGTCGGCAGCAAAAAAAGAAAGGGCAGGCCCGTCGTGGTGCCTGCCCTTGGATTGTCACCCAGCGGCGCCGGTGCGCCCCGGCGGCTGGTTGGATGCCGTGGCCGCCGTATCCGCCGTATCCGCAGCGGCTGCCGCGTTACTGCCGTTCTTGAAGCTGGACGTCCTTGGGGTAGCGGATGGTGTGCTCGGCGCTGAACTGCGCCGTGGCGCCTGCCGCCAGGCTCTGCTGCCAGGCCACGGTGCCGGGCGTGCGGTCCCACGCCAGGTCGGCGGGCTGGGGCTGGTAGCGCGACTCGACCTCGATCTTCTCGTTGCGCGAGACCGGCGCCGCGTGCAGCACCTGCAGCGTGATGGCGGTCTTGTGGCGGTTGTCCACGCTGTAGGCGCGGCGCGTCTTGCGCTCGGTGCGCGAGCCGGTGAAACCCGTGCTGCCGGTCAGGTCCTGCACCGCCTCGGCACGCACGGTGACCAGCTCATCGCGGCCGAACGACAGGCTGGTGCTGCCCGCAGGCGCGCCCGCGCTGGCCGCCGCGAAGTCGATGCGCCCGGTGCCCACGAAGGCACCGTCGCGGTACAGCCCCACCGTGCCCGCCGGCCACACGCCCGCAGGCTGCGCCATCTGTGCGACGAGGTAGGCGGCTTCTTCCACCGCGGGTGCCGTGCGCGTGATCAGCGTGGCGGGGGCCGTCTGGCTGCCCAATGCCAGCGTCACGCGCTGGCCGCTGGACGGCACGGTGATGCGCTGCGGCACGGCGAACTCGGTGGCAAAGCCCTTGTCGATGGAGCTCACGTCGAAGCTGGGCATGGCGTCTTCGGCCATGCGCGCGCGAGCCAGGGGGGCAGGAGCCGCTGGTGGCGCGGGCGCAGCCATCGCCATGACGGGCGCCACAGCACCCACGGGCTGCGGCGGTGGTGCCACATCCAGCGTCCAGGCGCGCGGCAGGCGGCCCTGCGTGGCGCGGCCGGGCTGGCCGGTGGACAGCGTGAGCTGCACGCCCGTCCAGTCCTCGCCGCTGTTTTGCGCCACCAGCGCCTGGCGCTCCAGCAGCACGGTCGACTTGGCGCCATCCAGCGTGGCGCGGTAGGTGGGCTGCCAGCCCGGTCCACGCACCTGGTACGACAGGCGCAGCTCGGCGTCGCGCTCTGCCGCCAGGTTGATGCTCACGGAGACCACGCGTGCGCGCTGGCTGGCCACGCGGTCGCGCTCGGCCACCAGGGGCTTCAAGGCGAGTTCGAGCGCCTCTTGCTTGCGCTTGAGCTGGTGCGTGCGTGCAAACGCGTCCTGCCCGGACTTGCGCAGCACTTCGGCCGTGGCCGTGATCTGGGCGGGCGTGGGGCTGGCGATGCGGGTGTTGGTGGCGGTCGCCGTGGTGGCCGCTGCCGTGGCGTCGTCGCCCGTGACCGCACCACCCACGCCGGCCACGCCGCGCAGGTAGCCGTCCACCAGCTGCAGCGCCGAGGCCTCGGCCTTCACCCCGGCGATCTGGTCCTCCAGCTCGCGGATGCGGCCGTCCAGCGGGCTCGCGCAGGCGGCGGCCACATCGCGGTCTTCGGTCAGCACGTTGAACTCGCCCACGCGCACGGCGGCGTCGGCGCTGATCTGCAGGCTCTGCGCATCGATCGACGCGGGCAGGCAGCCAATGGTCAGGCTGCGCGCGCCGGATGGCACGCGGGCCACGCGCTCCACGGTGGCGCTGCCGGGGTACACGGTGACGCGGGCGATGCGTGATGTGTCGCCGGCCGCGGGGCGTGGCGCGTCCTGCGCCATGGCGACGAAGGGCAGCGCGCCCACCCCGCTGACGATGCAGGCCATCCACCACGCGCGGTGGACGACAAAAGCGCGTGGGCGCAACGCGGTGGGGCTGGGCATCGCAGGCTCCTCGAAGGGGTGTGGATCGGGTGCCGGATGCTAGCAGGCCCGGGGCGGCAGGCAGCGGTGGATTCAGGGGGTTGGCGCCGTCGCTGCAGCCACTTCTTGTAACGATTTTCGGGGAGTGCCCTAGGGGCATGTTCGCCCGCTCCGTTTAAAACGCCAGGGGGCCGCCGTCGCCGCGCGATCCATCCATCCATCCAACCACGAGGAGCACCGAGTGCAGGACAACGACAAGACCGCCTTTGACTCCGCGATCCGGGCGCTGGAGTTCGAGATCGCCAACGCCGGCACGCACCTGACCATCGACGCCACCGCGCGCCAGGCGTATTCGATGCAGATCCAGGCGATGGCCAACGAACTGCGCGGGCAGGTGAGCAGCGGGCGCATGACCTGGGCGCAGGCCGCCCAGCAGGCGCAGGAGGCCCGCAACGCCATCATGGAAGTCATCCGCGGCCGCAGCACCCCGGTGGGCCGCGCGATGGCCGAGCGCCTCAAGCGCGAAGGCAAGACGCTCAACGAACTCATCGCGCGCAAGACGCAGCAACTGCACGGCGCCGGCGCGGACTTTGGCCGGCTCTCCACCACCCAGCAGAACGCGGTGTATGCCGAGATCGTCAAATCCGCCGGCACGTCGAACCCGCGCGTGACCGCCACCATGCGCAACTTCTCGCGCGCTGGGCGGGGCCTGCTGGTGCTGTCGATCGCCCTGTCCGTGTATTCCATCGCCAAGGCCGAAGACAAGGCCGGCGCCGCCCGCCGCGAAGTGGCCGTCACCGGCGCCGGCATTGGCGGCGGCATCGCCGGCGGCGCCCTGGCCGGCCTGGCCTGCGGCCCCGGGGCGCCTGTGTGCGTCACCGTCGGTGCTTTTGTCGGCGGCGCGCTGGCGGCCTTCGGCGTGGACTACTTCTGGTAAGGCGTGGCCCGCATGCACCTGCTCACACCCCAAGAGCTGTCGGTCGAGCGCCTGGCAGGCCGCCCCGACGACGCACCCGCCCACTGCCACATCCTGCGCAACGGCCAGGCCACAGGTCGCCATGTGCCCGGTGCGGTGCTGGAGGCGGCTGCGCAATGGCAAGGCTTCACGCTGCTGCTGACGACCGACGACGTCCCGGCGGAAGAATTTCTGCATATCCACCTGCTCGATGCGGACCTGCAGTGCATCGACACTGCAACGCTGGGGGCGATGTATTCCACGGGCTCGTTCTCGCTGCTTCCGTCGCCCGAGCCGGACACGCTGCGGTTTCGTTTCATCGGCGATACCGACTGGAGCGTGCAGGTGCTGGCGGAGCCTGGCTTTCGGGTTCCGCTGTGGTCGGAGCCGACCGGTGTGAGTCGGCCCGCGGGGTTCTCGCGGCACTTCGTGGTGCGGGGGAATCCGAAGCGGGAGGGGGAGTAGGGTTCTCTTCTTTTTTTTGCGGTTGCTCACCGGCCAACTGGCACGCAGCCACAGGCACAGGCGAAATGACGGAGGGGCGATTTAAGCGGTTGGTAGCATGCTGCTGAATGCCAGGAGCTGACGCATGTCTAGACGTTTTGTCGAACTGGAATTAACCATCGTGGGCCGTGCAAAGATGCCCGTCCTGACCGGTGGCGTTTATCGCCCGCACCTGCGCGTGGAAGGCGGCGAGTACCTCGGCGTCTCATTTGTTGATGGCCCGCACGCGAGCCCTGGATCGACAGTCCGTGCCGTTGCCGCATTGATGTATGACCCCGAAGTCGATTACTGCGCGCTGCTGGTCGGAACCCATTTCGACGTTTTGGAAGGCCCGAAGGTCGTGGGCTCCGGCCGGGTTGTACGAGGGCCGTTCACCCCCTCAATGACTACAAGCGTCCAAAAACGGACATCAGGACACAGGATGAGATCAATCTCCGTTCAAGTTCAACCAGACAGATCGCCTAGCCTGGATATCAAAGAGCTTTCAGCCTTGTTCCAGGAGGTCGCAGACGATCACGCCCTTGTAACGTGCCATAGCTTTGACAGCGGCGATGAAGATGGTCTCTATTTCAATTTCACCTTTGAAACGGACGATGCGGTGGCCTTGTGGAATGACATACGACGACTAGTCTTCGAGACTCCGCGTTTCCAACAGCATCTATCCAGGGCCGCGATGGCGATGTGCTCCAGCGATGATGGCTGGGACTCTTGTGTCCAGCTCCGACATTGGGACACGCAAGTGCCATTGGTTGCAGACAATAACTTTTGAAGGTCTGCTCGCTGCCCCAAGGCGAGGTTGAGAGTTGCCCCGAAGGCGGCTGATCCAGAGTTTCGCAATTGGAGAAACCATGCTGGAAATGTCCGATTGAATTCGCCATCACAGCGATTCAAGCTAGCGGGTCCCAGCGGGCGGTGCGCTTCTCGCAAAAGCAGACAGCTGCGCTCAGCTGTTCATTGCAGCACAGTGCCTTGCTGTATGGCTTTTAGAACTCTTTCTTTAGCCGTTTGCCATGCCCATTGCATGTTCTCCAACATACGTTGGTCACATTGATCGAGCACCCAATGAGCAATCGAGCGCCGAAAGCTCTCAGTCGAATCATTGACTAGCAACTCATAGGTACATGCTGCAACACGATGCTGAATCTCATTGATCTGGCGAAGATGAGTGGGATGCTCCAACTCTTCGCTCTCAGGGATGTAGCTATCACGACCAGCAACAGTCAAACAGTGACCGAGTGCCGTCAGAAAGATAACTTGATGAATCGATGGCAGAGATTCCAGCCATTCCCCCTGAGCTTCAGATTCTGTCATCTTGTTTCTCTTTTTGATCGGTTGCTTCCGACCGAATTCTGCCACCCTCGACCCCTCCACCACTCCTCACGTTTCACGCACTCCACGGCCTCGCCCCACCACCTTCACCCCAACGCCTGCGGCACCTCCCGCGCCAAAAAGTCATACACCGCACGAATCCTTCGGCTCGTGCGGATCTCGCGGTGCACCGTGAGCCAGATGGGCAGTTCGGGCAGAGGCAGCATGGGCAGCACGGGCACGACGTCGGGGTCGGTACGGGCCATGTAGTCGCCGACAAAGCCCACGCCCAAACCAGCGCGCACGGCTTCCCAGCAGGCGATCAAGTCGTCGGTGCGGAAGGCAAAGCGTTGGCGGTCCACCGGGTAGCCCATGGCGGCAAAACCTTGCTGGATGTCTTCGTGCCGGTCGTTGCCGATCAGCTCGTGCTGCAGCAGGTCTGACGGCTGGCGCGGTGTGCCTTTGCGGCGCAGGTAGTCGCGGTGGGCATATGCGCCCAGCTTTACGGCGCCGATGCGCTTGGCCACCAGGCTGGCCTGGTCGGGGCGGACCATGCGCAGGGCGATGTCGGCTTCGCGGCGCAGCAGGTTGGTGACTTCGTTGCTGGACACCAGTTCCACCTGCACCTCAGGCAGCGCCTGCCGCATGCGCGCGAGCACCGGCGGCAGCAGCACGCAGGCCACGGGCTGGCTGGCGGTGATGCGCACGGTGCCGCTCACGCCGGCCTCGGCGCCCGACACGCTGCGCGCCAGCTGGTGCGCGCCGGCCTCCATGGCGCGGGCCGATTCGGCCAGCTGCAGTGCCGTGGCGGTGGGCAGCAGGCCGCGGCCGGTGCGCTCGAACAGCACCACGCCCAGCTGTGATTCCAGCTCGGCGATGTGGCGGCCGATGGTGGGCTGGCTGGCTTTCAGCATGCGGGCCGCGCCCAGCAGGCTGCCCTGGTCCAGCGCGGCCAGGAAGGACTGCACCAGGCTCCAGTCGAAAGTGTGTTTCATGGCGGTAGCGTGCTCCGGGTCGGCGGTGTCTAGCTATTCAAAAATGAATTACTGGTATGGATAGTTAGGCAATTGTGTGGTTGTCGGTGCGTTTTCACAATCGGTCCATTCCTTTCCCGCCGTGGAGATTCCCATGACCGCACCGCTCAACACTCCCTTCGCTCCTGCCGCACCACAGGCAGCACCAGCCGCTCAGCCCACCGTGCTGATCCTGGGCGCGCGCGGCCGCCTGGGGCTGGCTGCCGCACGGGCCTTTGCCCAGGCCGGCTGGCAGGTGCTGGCGCAGGTGCGGCCCGCTGCGAGCGGCCACGCGCTGCCCGCCATGGGCGGTGTGTGGTGGATGCCGGTGGCGGTGCATGACACGGCGGAGCTGTTGCGCCAGGCGCGCGGCGCACAGGTGGTGGTGCATGCGATCAGCCCTGCGTACACGGACAAGGCATGGCGCCTGGAGGCGCTCGGCTTGCTGGACGCTGCCATCGACGTTACGCAGCAGTTGGGCGCCACGCTCATGCTGCCGGGCAACGTCTACAACTTCGGCGAGGGCATGCCCGCCGTGCTGCGCGAAGACACGCCCCAGGCGGCCGCTGGCGGCAAAGGGCTGGTGCGCGTGGCGATGGAGCAGCGCCTCGCAGCCGCCACGCAGGGCGGGCGCATGCGGGCGGTGGTGGTGCGCGCCGGCGACTTCTTTGGCAGCGGCGCCAGCGGCTGGCTCGACCAGTCCATCGCCAAGGACCTGCACCGGGGCCGCGTCACCTGGCCCGGCCCGCTGAACGTGGCCACGCCCTGGGCGTACCTGCCCGACCTGGCGGCCACCTTGGTGCGCGTCGCCGACGAACGCCACCGGCTGGCCGCGTTCGACTGCCTGCATTTCCAGGGCCACACCGTGAGCGCGCAGCCCTGGCTGCTCAGCCTCTCCACCTTGGCCGCAGAGCGCGGCTGGCTGCCCGATGCCGGCACGCTGCGCGTGAAGCGGCTGAACTGGACGCTGCTGCGCGTGGCGGGTGTGTTCATGCCCATGCTCGCGTCGCTGGCCGCCATGCGATATCTGCGCCACGAGCCCCACCGGCTGGACAACACCCGCCTGCGCGCGCTGATCGGCGAGGAGCCCCACACGCCGTTCGAGCAGGCAGCGCGCCAGGCGCTGAACGACCTGGCGCTGGGTGCTGCGCCCGCCCCGCGCGCCGCGCTGGCCTGAAGGCGCGGCGCCCACGGGCCTGTCACCGCTGCACCGCCACACCCAACCCGCCGGCGGTCGCGGCGAGCTGGCGTGCGCGCCTGGCCTCACCACCTTGTCTTCACAGCCTTTTTTGACAGGCACACCGGCCCACACGGCCAGAAGGACCCGCCATGAACCGTCGCAATTTCATCCGCCTGGCAGGCGGTGGCACCGTCGTCGCCGCCACGGCCGGCACCCTGGCCGCCTGTGGCGTGGCCAGCCCGCACTACCCCGCCGAAGCGGTGGAGGCCTGGCAGGGCCCGGTGGGCGAGACCGAGGTGCGCCGCCGCGCCGTGGCCTACGCCATCACCGCCCCCAACCCGCACAACCTGCAGCCCTGGGTGGTGGACCTGCGCGAAGACGGCGTGATCACCCTGCGCACCGACCGCGAGCGCGTGCTGGCGCACACCGACCCGCTGGGGCGCCAGATACTGATCGGCCACGGCGCCTTTCTGGAGCTGCTGGTGCTGGCCCTGGCGCAGCAGGGCGTGGGCAGCGACGTGCTGCTGTGGCCGCAGGGCCCGCTGCCTGCGGCGTTGGCGGACTGGGATGACCGGCCGGTGGCGCGTGTCACCTTGAAGCCCGCGGGCCGGCCCGATGCGCTGTTTGCCCAGGTCCTGCAGCGCCACACGCCTAAGAGCGACTTCGACATGGCCCGCACCGTAACGCCCGATGTGCTGGCCGCGCTGCTGTCCAGCCAGCGGCCCGTGGCGGTGGTGCAGGTGGGTGGCACGGTCGACGCTGCGCGCCTGGAGCCGCTGCGCACGCTGTGCTGGCAGTCCGCGCAGGTCGAGCTGCTGACCCCGCGCACGATGATGGAGAGCATCCACCTCACGCGCGTGGGCCCGGCCGAGATCCTGCGCCACCGCGACGGCATCTCGCTCAACGCACCGTTCGTGCGGGCGGTGGCCGCGCTGGGCATGTTCGACCGGTCCGCGCCACCCGCCGAGGGCAGCGCCGCGTACAAGAGCGCGATGGGCCGCTTCGAGGGCCACAGCCGCACGGCGATGGGCTTTGTGTGGGTCGCCGGCGGCAACACGCGCGGCGACCAGATCGACGCGGGCCGGGCCTATGTGCGCTTGCAGCTGCAGGCCACGGCGCTGGGCGTGGGCATGCACCCCATGAGCCAGGCGCTGCAAGAGTTTGCCGAGATGGCGCCGCATTACGAGCAGGTGCACCAGCTGGTGCTGGGCCGGCCCGCGCCGCGCGCGGCGGAGGATGCCACCGTGCAGATGTTCTGCCGCATCGGCTATCCGCAGGACGAGGTGCCTGCCACGCCGCGCCGGCCCCTGCGGCAGTTCGTGCAGGCGTGAAGCGGGCCGGTTGGGGCGGAGCGGGTTTCAGGCGCCGGGAGTTGACCAGGATCGGCGCTCCAATGCCACAGAGCCGTTCGGGCTGAGCCTGTCGAAGCCTGGTGCAGCGCTTCGACAGGCTCAGCGTGAACGGGTGAGGTTCCACCCGCCCATCGAGACCATCGGAATCAAGCCACGGGCGCCACGAACGCAATCAGCCGCCCCATGCGCCTTATCCATTCGGCCGTGACGATGAACTGGGGCTTGTCCTTCTTCACATACGGCGGCACGTCGGGCGGGTTGTCGGCCGGGTAGGGCGAGGTGTCGTACACATCGCCCACGTGCTTGCTGCGGTAGGCCGTGCCGGTGTACGGCGCGGTGGGGCCGTCGCCCTGGTAGGGGTTCACCACTTCGGGCACGGGCGATGTCCAGTAGTTGCGCGTGCCCAGCTCGGTCAGCAGCGTGGCGACTTCGGATTCGGGCACCGCGGGCGTGGCCATGACTGCACCGGTGAACAGGTCCGGAAAGTCCACCTCGCGGATCGAGAAGTATTTGGGCAGCGCCTTGCCGCCGCCCGCCACCTTCAGCGGCGAGCGCGCGGCCATCTCGGCCACGGCCGCGTCCGTCATGCCGCTGAGCTTGGCGTACGTGGCCTCCAGCCCCGCGATGTCGATGGGCCGGCCGGCCGAGTAGTGGCTCACGGTGTTGGTGTAGTTCTTGTCGTAGTAGTAGGCGCCGTTGTGGATGTTGGAGCCGTAGCGGTGCACGTACAGGCCGTCGTTGGTGCCCAGCTCGACAAACGTGGGGTGGGTGCGGCCGCCGGTGAGCAGCGGGTTCACCGTGGCGGCGTCGGCCGGCAGCGGGCAGCTCTTGAGCCAGGCGATCGCCTCGGGCAGGCGCGCCAGGTACTTGCGGTCGCCGGTGAGCAGGAAGTAGTTGAACATCTGGCGGATGTTGGTCTGCGTGGTGTGCGTGGCCAGCGACCGGGGCTCGTAGCTGCGGGCACCGGCCAGCGACCCGGCAGGGCGGCCGTCCTTGGCGCGCGACAGGTGCTGCAGCCCCCAGCCCGCCTGCTGGCCGGGCTGCTGCATCAGGCGCATGCATTCCATCGCGCGGGTGATGCTGGGCAGCAGGCGCGTCTCGCCCAGCGCCATCACGCACAGGGTGAGGAACTTGATGTTCTCGCCCATCACGTCGTCGTTGAAGGTCACGTGCAGTGTGTAGTCGCCGTCGTCCATGCCGGCCTTGGCACCGGCGGGCAGCTGCGACGCGTTGGGCAGCGGCATGCTGCTGATCGCCCCGGGGAAGTGCGGAAACCGCTGCGGCCAGCCGCCATTGGCCACGCCGTACTCGGGGCCGAACTGCGCGTTCAGCACGAAGTCGATGGCCTTCTGCACGGCGGGCAGGTAGCGGGCGTCGCGCTTTTCGAGGTACATGCGCAGCAGGAACTGCGATGCCACGGCCGTGCCCGCATCGTCGAACGTGGCGTTGCCGTAGTAGTGCTGGAACTCCTCGAGTCGCCACCCGTTCTTGCCGATGGTGTCGTACCACTTTTTCAGCGACGCCTCGCCCGCGAAGTCGTGGATGTAGTTCCACCCGCCCGAGCTGTGCTGCGCGGCCATGATGGCCGTGGCGGTGCGCTCGGCCGCGCGCCAGTGGCGCTCGTCGCCGGTCGCGTGGTAGGCGTCCAGGTACACATGGCCCACCGACGGCGTGCCCGGCGGCTGGATCCAGCACATGGTGCGGTAGGCCTCCATCTCGCCGAAGGTCTGCTTCAGGTCCGGCGAGTACGACCACACGTAGCCGCCCTGGTAGGACACGGTGTCGTCCATGTAATGCGTGGCCCGCTTCAGGGCGTCGGCAGCGTCGGCCTTGGGGCCGGGCGGAAAGGGGGGCGCGGGGTCGTCGCTGCCGCCGCCGCAGGCGCTCAGCAGCAGGGGGGCCAGGGCACTCAGGGTGAAGTCTCTGCGCTTCATGGTCAGCATGGAATGTCTCCTCGTTGGATGGCAGTGGGTCTGAAAGGGGCCGAAGCGGGTGCACCGGCTGCCGCCCCGGTGGCCCGGCCCCAGGCCATACGGCACCATGACAGATGACGTCGTACAACTTGGCGCGAATTCTGGGCGCGGGATTTCCTGCTGCGACTGGCGTTAACCCCAATCGGCCTGTGGCACTTGTCGCTGCAGAATCGGGCGCGAGAACGAGGTGGGTGCGAGCGCGTATGCCTTGAAATCCGCATGGAATCTCAGGTTCGCGGGATTTTCGACGGTCCGCTTCCGCGGCGCACAGTGCGCCGCAGAACGTGCTGACGCCGCGCGATCAAAACACTAAAAATTTGTGATTATTTGTATGACGTCAGATGATGACGTTAACAATGCACACAGAACAACAGGATGGGGGACAAGCATGGTCAAGAGATGGAAAGCCAGTTGTCTGGTGGCGGCAGCATTGCTGTGCGCGGGTGCCGCGTGGGGGCAGACGAAGCTGCGCGCATGGAACATTCACCCTGACGGCTACCCCGTCACCGAGGCCATGAAAAGCTTCGCGCAGCAGGTGGGCAAGGCCACGCAGGGGCGCTACCAGATCGAGGTGTTTTCCAACGCAACCCTTGGCGATCAGCCCAAGGCCGTGCAAATGCTCAAGAGCGGCGAGATCGACATCGCCGAGTTCAGCTCGGGCCCGCTGTCCGACGCCGTGCCCGGCATCAAGGTGCTGAACCTGCCGTTCCTCTTCACCGACTCGGCCCACATGTTCCGCCACCTGGACGGCGCGTTGGGCCAGCGCTTTGCCGCCAACCTGCAGTCGGCCGGCTTCGTGGTGCTGGGCTGGTACGACGGCGGGGGGCGATCGTTCTACTGCGCCAACCGCTCGCCCGCCACGATCCGCGACCTGGCGGGCGCGTCCATCCGCGTGCAGCAGTCGGAGATCTTCACGGAGATGATCCGGCTGCTGGACGCCAAGCCCGTGGCGATGCCCTTCAAGGAGGTGCTGGGCGGTTTCGAGAAAGGCAGCATCGACTGCGCCGAGAACAACATGCCCTCGTACGAATCCACGGGGCACCACAAGCTGGCCAAGAACGTCTACGTGACCAACCACGTGATCTCGCCCGAGGCGCTGGTGGTGTCCGCCGCGCTGTGGGCCAAGCTCTCGGCCGAAGACCGCAAGGCCTTTGCCGACGCGGGTGCCCAGTCGGCTCTGCTGATGCGCGAGCTGTGGAACAAGCGCGTGGCGCAGGCGCTGGAGACCACGGCCAAACAGGGCTCCCAGTTCGTGCGCGTGAAGGATGTCTCGCCCTTCGTGCGGCGCATGGCGCCGCTCTACAACAAATACATGGCCGACCCGACCACGCGGGAAGAGCTGCTGACCATCATTGCGAAGTAGCGCTGCCTTCCGTGATCGCTGCGGCTGCGGTGCTCCTCACGGCGTGCCGGCGCCGGCAGTGGTGCCAGTGGGCAGCAGGTACTCGCGCACCAGGGCTCTGGCGCGGTGCAGCCGGCTCTTGGCCGCCTCGCGCGTGGTGCCCAGGCGCTCAGCCATCTCTTCGATGGTCAGTTCCTCGAAGTCGCGCATCAGCAGCGCATCGCGGTAGATGGGCGGCAGCGAGTCGATGGCCAGGGCCAGGTCGTGGCGCAGTTCGTGGTCGGGCCTGTGGGACCAGGCCAGGTTGTCTTCGACCTGCGCGAGCGGCTCGCCCTTGAGCCAGCCCAGCACCGGTCGCATGCACAGGCGCTGCACGATGCGCACCACCCAGCCGCCAAAGGCCGCCACCTCGCGCAGCGCGCCGACGCGGCGGTACACGATGATCAGCGCCTCCTGCACCACGTCGTCGGTGGCCGTGGTGGCGGCGCAGTGGCGCAGCGCGTAGCGGCGGATGTCCGGGCGCGCCAGCGCCAGCAGTTGCTCCATGGCCCGCGCGTCCCCATCGCGGGCGGCGGGCAGCAGTTGGGCGAGGGTGGGGCGTGGCATGGATGGGATTCTCCGTTTGAAGCGACTCAGGGGGCGTCAGTTCACTCCACCGGCTTGCGGCCGACCAGTGCGCAGGCGGGGCAGTAGCCGAAGGCGCCGCTCAGCACGCTGCCCACTCCGGATGCGGCCAGCACCAGGCCCAGGGGCGATGCGCCTTGCCACCACAGCCCGACGGCGACGAGGGCGATGCCGCCGGCAATGCGCAGCAGGCTTTCGGGGCGGGTGATGTTCTTGCGGTACAACATGGTGAAAAACTCCTGGGAATCGGTGGGATGGATGAGAAGGGACAGCGAGGCGCACTCACTGCGCGCCTCCCCCACCAAGAGCCGCCGGATCCGGCCAAGGATTCATGCGCTGGCAAATATTTTTCGTGTCCGTACTGGGTAGCCTGACCCGCCTGACCCGCCTGACCCGCCTGACCCGCCTGACCCGCCTTGATCCTTCTTGATCCTTCTTGATCCTTCTTGATCCTTCTTGGCCGGCCTGCAGCTGCCACGCCCCTTACCCGAAGTGATCGAACGAGGCGTACCGGTTCTCCACCGGCTGCCCCTGGCCGTCCACCAGGCGCAGGCCCGGCTCGGCAACCACGGTGCCGATGCGGGTCACGGGTGTACCGCTGGCCGCGGCGGCAGCCGCCACGGCGTCGCGCTGCGCAGGCGGCGCGGTGAAGGCCAGCTCGTAGTCGTCGCCGCCCGACAAGGTGCAGCGGCGCAAGACTTCAGCATCAAAAATGCCGATACCGCTTGATGGGTAAGCGCCAGCAGCTATCAAATCAGTAGTGACGTCCACATCGATCACCACGCCCACGCCGGAGGCCTTGAGGATGTGCGACACGTCGCCCACGAGCCCGTCGCTCAGGTCCATGGCGCTGCTGGCAATGCCGCGCAGCTGCAGGCCCAGGGCCACGCGTGGTGTGGGGCGCTCCAGCCGCTGGCGGGCGCGGGCCAGCACGTCGGCGGGCAGCGCGGTGTGGCCCAACAGCGCCTCCAGCGCCAGCCGTGCATCGCCCAGCGTGCCGCTCACATAGAGGTCGTCGCCAGGCCGTGCGCCGCTGCGCAGCAGGGCCTGGCGGGGGGGAACCTCGCCGAACACGGTGATGCAGATGTTGAGCGGGCCCTGCGTGGTGTCGCCGCCCACCAGCTCGCAGCCGTGCGCATCGGCCAGTTGCCACATCCCGCGCGCAAAGCCGGCCAGCCAGTTTTCGTCCACCCGCGGCAGCGACAGCGCCAGCGTGAAGGCCAACGGCCGCGCGCCGCAGGCCGCCAGGTCCGACAGGTTCACCGCCAGCGCCTTGTGGCCCAGCGCCTCGGGGGCCACGTCGGCGAAGAAGTGGCGGCCCTCCACCAGCATGTCGCTGGAGATGGCCAACTGCATGCCGGGAGCGGGTGCCAGCAGCGCGCAGTCGTCGCCCACGCCCAGCGCGGCAGCGCCATCGGGCCTGGCAGCGCGGGTGAAGTAGCGGTGAATCAGTTCGAATTCATTCATGGAAAAGCACAAGTCCCTGATCTTTTTTGGGCGCCGGTCGTGTGGCCAGAGGATTGTCACGGATGGGTCATGCCGGCTTCCTGAGGTGCCGCAGCACGCGCTGCGCTCCGCCACGCATGCGCTGGCTTCACGTCCTTGGCATTGGCACCACCTCACACCGGCAAAAGATCATGATTTCAGATCGCAATGGCCGTTCCACCCATTCTGCGGCCACCACCACGGAGCGGCGCGCCTCACGAAGACCAACGACTTCGGGAATGCGGTCGAGGAAATGGGGGTGGACTACCAAATGGCCTACCAGGGCGGCAACGGCCAGATGCGGCTGAAGGGGTTCGACCTGCCCCACAACACCATCGACGTGCTGTCGTTCTCTCCGTGGGTGGGGTGCACAAGCCCCGCAGCATGCCGGCGCCCGTGCGCCGCAGGCCAGCTGGTCGGGAGAGATCTTCTTGTGGACCGCTGGGTCCACGTGGCCGTCGTCGGCAACCCCGCGAAGGGCGAGACGACGATGTATGGGGAGGGCGCCCCCCGTGCTTCGCAACAGCGCGGACGCGTCGGGCATCGCATCGCCACGGCCGGGGCCACCATGCAGTGGAGGGCGGTGCGGGCTCGTGGAACTGGCGGCGCGCCGACGGCTTCTTCGGCCAGATCGTCGAGATTCGCCTGGCGGCGGAGCCGCTGCCCTCTGCGCCGTGGCGCACGGCGCGCGCGGTGTGACCGGCTGGCGCCGCCTGCCCGCCACGCCGTCTGCGTAAGGGGGCCGCGTCAGGCCAGCGCGCCGCGAAAGCGCTGCGCCGCCTGGCGGCTGACTTCGGCCAGCAACTGCTCTTCGCGCTGGCGCTCGCGCAGCCAGCGCGCATCGTTTTGCCCGGCCTCGACCTCGGTGCGCAGCATGTGCATGGCGCTCGATGAGCCCTGCACGGCCGCGTGGCCGGCGATCTTGTCCATGGTCTTGAGGATGTGCTCGCGCAGCGGCATGTGGTCGCCGGTGGCCGGGTCCACATACACCGCGTCCATGCCGAAGCGGCACGCCTGGAAGCGGTTGTAGGTGTAGACGAGGTAGTCGTCTTCGGTGGGCATGAAGGGCTGGTCCGCCAGGAACCAGGCGCCCAGCGACTGCACGTAGCCCGCGAGCGCCGCGGCGCGCTCGATGGTCAGCGGCGTGTCGAACACGCGGATCTCGATGGTGCCGAACTCGGGCTTGGGACGGATGTCCCAGTAGAAGTCCTTCATGCTCTTGACCACGCCGGTGCGCGTCATCTTGTCGAAGTAGACGGTGAAGTCTTCCCAGGTGAGCGCCAGCGGCGCACGGCCCGAGAGCGGGAACGCGAACACCGAGTTCAGGCGCGCGGAGTCGAACGCCGTGTCCTGCCCCTGCACATAGGGGCTTGATGCCGACAGCGCGATGAAGTGCGGGATGTAGCGCGACATGCGGTGCAGCATGAGCAGCGCGGCATTGGCATCGGGGCAGCCGATGTGCACGTGCTGGCCGAAGATGGTGAACTGCTTGGACAGGTAGCCGTACAGCTCCGACAGCTCGCGAAAGCGCGGCTTGTCGTAGATGCGCCGCTCGTGCCACTGCTGGAACGGGTGCGTGCCGCCGCCCACCACGGCGATGTTGAGCTTGTCCGCGCTTTTGACCAGCGCATCGCGGATGGGCGTGAGCTGGCCCAGCACTTCGCTGCTGGAGTGGCAAATGCCGGTGGAGATCTCGATCATGCTGTTCGTCATCTCCGGCACCACGCTGCCGGGCAGCGGGGTCTTGTGCATGAGGCGCAGCATGTCCTCGGCATAGGGCGCGAGGTCGTAGTCGTTGGTGTTGACGAGCTGCAGCTCCAGCTCGACGCCCAGGGTCAGGGGCTCGGAATGGTTGAAGGCTTCAAGGGACATTAGATGCGTTCCGTGCTGTGCACTGCGGTGCGCGCTGGCGGGTGGCTGGCGCGCGCGGTGCTCATGATTGGGTGTCTCCGTTCTGGCCGCGGGCCGTCAGCGCCGCCCAGGGTTTGGAGCTTTCGCCTGCGCGGTAGATGGCCACGGTGGCGATCACGGCGCCCATCACTTCCATCAGCAAGATGGCGGGCAGGGCCACACCTGCGATCACATGGCCGGTGGAGGGCGAGGCCAGGACGAACTGCGAGGCGATGAGCAGCGCGATGGAGGACATCGGCGTCATCGCGCAGCCCACCCACAGCGCCTGCTTCCAGCTGGCGCCACTGCCCACGTTGCCCAGCGCCACGCCCGTGGCCTTGGCCACCAGGCGCACGGCGATCAGCGCCAGCACCACGCCGGCCACGGGGGCGCTCCAGTCGGCCTGCGCGGCCACGGTGGAGACCAGCACGAACATCAGCATGGTGAGCAGCGACGACGCGTTGCCCAGCTGGCGCGGCCAGGCCCAGGGCCGGGGGTTGAGCTGCTTGAGCAGCATGCCGCCCAGCAGTGCTGCCAGCGGCGCGGAGCCGCCCATGTGCGCGGCCACGGCCGTGCCGGCCGCCACCAGCGCCAGGAACAGCATGGAGGTGTTCTCGCTCGTCGGGCTCATCACGCGCAGCGCCATGCGCAGCACCAGCGCCAGCACGGCAGCCACGACGATGGAGACGCCCAGCACCACCACGACGGGCGACATGGTCTCCATTAAAGTGAGGCCCTGGCGGTTGATGAGCTCGGCCTTGGCGCTGCCCAGCGTCAGCGCATACAGCGTGGACAGGGTGGTGAGCACGATGGCGCGTTCCGTCACCGGGCCGGCAGCGCGGGTGTCGGCCACCACGCGGGTCAGCACCGCGGGCGACGCGGCCAGCGCCACCAGGGCCAGCGGCCCGGCCACCTGCGTGGGCAAGTTCAGCCACACCAGCACCCAGTACACGGCGAAGTAGGTGAACACCGATTCGGCGATGCTCTGCACCAGCACCATGGGATTGTGGCGGAACCAGCGCAGCGGAATGCGGCCGCCGCACTCGAACAGCACGATGGCAATGCCCAGCTCCAGGAGGAACAGGCCGATGCCTTGCAGCGGCCACACGGCGCCGCTGAAGCCGGCCAGGCCCGCGGCGGTGCCGACGAGCGAGTAGCCCAATACCTTGGGCAGACCGGTGTGGCGCTGGGTGAGATAGCCTGCCATGGCCGCCACTGCCAGCAGCAGTGACCACTGGACCGTCGGCAACCCGGCCGAGGGGCGCAGCCACTGCGCCCAGAAGGTCAGGATTTCATTCATGTCTGGAACCTCTGCGTCAGGCGGGGACGGGCCCCGCCGGGAGTGAAGAAGCGGGTGCGCAGAAACCCTGAAAAATCAGGGACGCACCAGCGTTGCCTGAATTTACAGGCCGAAACATCCCGTCCATGTAGGACAGGGGCGGGGCTTGCCGCTGCCGCCGGGCCCGTCTTTCCGGGTCTCTCGTCAGGCTGTGCGGCGGGCGGGCACGAAAAAGCTCAGGGGCGCGGTGCGCAGGCGCACGCGGATCGCTCTGTAGATGTGCGAGCGGTCCACGCCGCTCACGTTCTGCGCCCGCAGCGCCAGGCTGAAGGCGAGGTAGAAACTCACCGTCACGTTGAGCGCACCGAGCAGCGGCAGCGATGCCACCGCCCACCAGAAGGCCGGCATGTGCAACACGCCGATCCCCAGCGTCGCACTGGCCGCAGCCACCTGGCCCGTGGACAGTGTGACATGGCGTACATCCAGGCCCAGCCCGAAAAACCCTGCGAAGGCAGGGACGAGACCGAGCATGAACCCCAGCGAGATGTTGGCCGCGAAGCCCGACAGGTTCTCGCGCAGGAAGCGCGCCCACCGCGCCGCGCGCTCGGCGCCCAGCCAGCGGGTGATGCGCGGGTTGTAGTGCAGCGCGGAGTCCAGCCGGTTGAGCACGAACCAGTTCTCGGCCCAGCCGGCGATGATGCTCGACGCGAACAGCAGCACGCCGGTGAAGGCCGCGAAGAACAGCGACGGCCCGAGCAGGTGCAGGGATTCGAACACATGCAGGGCCTGCTTCTCGCTGATGGCCGGTGCGCCCGTGGCCAGCGCGATGGCCGTGGCCAGCAGCAGCACGGCCGGGAAGACCACCAGCACATTGCCCAGCACGGCGGCCACCTGGGAGCGCACCAGGTGCGTGATCTCGTCGACGAAGGATTCGATGGCACCGCTGGCATCCAGCTCCTTGAGCTTGGCGGCCATGGCGGGTGCGGTCATCGCGGGCTGCTTGGTGGCCACCGTCAGGTGCAACAGCTGGATCAGAACGAAGGTGACGGCGTAGTTCACCCCCGCGATGAAGCCGCCCCAGAAGGCCGACAGCGCCAGGGCATGCAGCCCGAACTTCACCAGCGTGGTGACGGACATCAGCGCGCCGCCGCCTGCGGCCTTGCCCACCATGGACCGGTAGTCGGCCGCGTTGCGGGTGATGTAGTGCTCGCCGGTTTCCGCGCTGCGCTCGGCCACCTTGGCCGCCAGCAGCGACGAGTTGGAGGCCAGCAGCGCGCGCAGGCTGCGCCGCTCCTGCCCCACCATCACCAGGTGGGCCAGCAGGCGCGCCGCGGTGACCGGAGGCTTGGGCGACAGCAGGCAGTCCAGCAGCTCGCGCACGCGCAGGATGCGCTCGCGCAGCTGCCGCAGGCGAAACACCAGGCCCACCGAAATGCCGTTGTCTTCGAAATGTGTGTATACGGTGGAGGCCGCTGCGCGGCACGCTTCGAGCCGCTCGCGCAGGCGCTGGGCGGCATCATTCAGGCGGTCGGGCGTGCGCAGCGCCAGCAAGACCTCTACGCGCAGGCTTTCCACGTCGTGGATCAGCGCATGAAAAGGCTGGGCATCGCGCGCGGATTCGCTCATCCGCAGGCGCAGCTCGGGCGCAAAACCGGTCGACAGGATCTGGCCGGCGCAGTAGGTGATGGCATCGAGCAGCGCCTTGTGCCAGCGCGAGGGCCCGGTGTGGACATCGGGGTCCGCGGGCGCGAGCAAGGCCACCAGGCGGGCGAGCTGCGCTTCGTCCAGCGCCAGCAGCCACTGGGCATCGAACTCGCCGGGCAGCGCCAGCATGAAGAGCTCGGACGCATCGATGGTCTCGGGGCTGCCCGGCAGGAACTTGGTGCGCAGGCGCTCGGAGATCTCGCTGACCAGCGCGGTGCGCGGCGCAAAGCCGAAGTCGGCCAGCAGCGTGGTGACGTCCACCTGGTCCACCAGCGTGGCCCACCAGGCCCGCAGCCGCAGCTGCACGTCCGGCCGCGTTTCGACGGCATCGAGGAAGAGCTGCACCCGGCCCACGGCGGCAGGGATGGAGTCGCTCTTGCCGCGCACCCAGTCCAGCAGGTGGATGAGCCACAGGTGGCGGTGGGCCAGGTCGGCGGCCGGGTCCAGCCGGGCCAGCAGCCCGGGCAGATCGTAGGCGGGATGGGGTTGTTTCTTCATCGCCATGCTCCGCGCAGGGGCGAAGCCCCCACACCGTGGGGAGCGCGAGGGGCTGCGCTCAATGCAGCACCCGACCGGTCAGCGGCTGGCCTGCAGGCCCGTGGCCCAGCGCCTCCAGCATGAACAGCGGGACGGGGGCGTCGAAGGGCTCGCCCTCTTCGCCCACGCAATGGAAGGTGCCATGCATGGTGCCGCTGGCCGTGCGCAGGCGGCATCCGCTGGTGTACTGGAAGGATTCGCCCGGCTTGAGCAGCGGCTGGTGCCCCACCACTCCCAGGCCCTTGACCTCTTCGGTGTGGCCGCGCGAATCGCTGATGATCCAGTGGCGTGCAATGAGCTGGGCCGGCGTGTCGCCGGCATTGGTGATCGTGATCGTGTAGGCGAAGCTGAACACCCCGGTGTCCGGCGCGGACTGCTCGGGCAGGTACTCGGGCAGCACTGTCACGTCAAACTGGTACTTTGGCATGGCGGAATGGTAACCGTGGCGGCCCTTAAAACCCGCGGAAACATCCCGCACATCGCCACAGGCCGCCCGCTTTGAGACAATCGGGGCATGAGCCGCACATTCCAAATCGCCCCCTCGATCCTCTCTGCCGACTTTGCCCGCCTGGGCGAAGAAGTGCGCAACGTCATTGCCGCCGGCGCGGACTGGATCCATTTCGACGTGATGGACAACCATTACGTGCCCAACCTCACCTTCGGCCCGATGATCTGCCAGGCCCTGAAGCCGCATTCCAAGACGGCCGATGGCGTGGCCGTGCCGATCGACGTGCACCTGATGATCCAGCCCGTGGACGCGCTGGCCGCTGCGTTTGCCGATGCGGGCGCCGACTACATCAGCTTTCACCCCGATGCCTCGGGCCATGTGCACCGCAGCATCCAGGCCATCCGCTCCAAAGGCGTGAAGGCCGGCCTCGTGTTCAACCCCGCTGCGCCGCTGGACGTGCTGGACTGGGTGATCGACGACATCGACCTGATTCTGATCATGAGCGTGAACCCCGGCTTTGGCGGCCAGAGCTTCATCGACTCGGCCCTGCGCAAGATCGAGGACGTGCGCCGCCGCATCGACGCGACGGGCAAGGACATTCGGCTGGAAGTGGATGGCGGCATCAAGACCGACAACATCCGCCGCGTGGCGGATGCCGGGGCCGATACCTTCGTGGCTGGCAGCGCCATTTTCGGCAAGCCAGACTACAAGGGTGTCATCGACGCGATGCGTGACGCCTTGGCCAAGCCCTGAGGCGCTGAGCGCCTTCGCCCATGGGGGACACACCCGTTGGCCTGGCATCGCCAGCTCCACGGCTGCGAGGGTCCCGGCGCGCGCCCGCTGCGGCGGGCGTTTGCTATTTTATTGATAGCTGTTGGCGCTGGATGGGCAAGCGGTAGTGCCCATTCTCATTCGGTTTTATGGAGCGCCGGAGCGCTTCTTACTTGGCCGGGATCACCGTGGTGGTGACCGATTCACGCAGCACGCCACCGCCGGACACGGAGCCGCTCACCGACGACGACTGGGTGCGGCGCACGCACTCGGCCTGCTCGGCCGCCGTCTGGAAGGCTTCGCAGCGCTGGGTGGTGTTCTCCGAAGCGGCCGGGCCGGGGTTGCTCAGCTGGCCCTTGCGCGATGCGTCCAGCGCGTTGTTGGCTTCACGCAGGCAGGTCGCCAGCGAATCCTGGGTGTTGTTCGTCATGCACTTTTCGCGCTCTTGCTCGTAGCGGGCACGGGCGTCGCCCGAAGGGGCGGGGGCCTGTGCCATGGCCGTGGCGGAAGCCGCCAGCAGGACAGCGGTGAGGGCGGGGGTGATGAAAGCGAAGCGGGGCATGAGAAGGTCTCCTTGCGCGGTTGTGACAGGGCGCACCAGGGTGCAGTGCAATCCTGCAGCGTAGGGCGCGTGCCTTAGCACCGCTGTCGGACGGCACGCCCCGCCGCCGTGCGCGCAGGTGCCTTCTCTGCCACCGTGGCGGGTGTGCGAAACCGGCCTCAGCCCAGGCGCTGGAAGGTCAATGTGAACGCCACGCCGTCCTCCGTATTGCGCGCATTGACGGTGCCGCCCATCTTGGCCATGTAGGTCTTGGCCACGAACAGGCCCTGGCCCCGGTGCTCCGAGCCGCCCGGCGGTACGGGCAGGCGGGGGTCGGACACGCCCAACTCGAAAATGCGCCCGAGCAAGTCCTCTTCGATGGTGGAGCCCTGGTTGTGCAGCGTGGCGCTGGCCGTGGACTCGGACGCCTTGAGCGTGAGCGTGATCGCGGTGCCCGCCGGGCGGTAGCGGTCTGCGTTGCCCAGGATGTGGGTCACCACGTCCTCCAGCGCGAACTCATCGGCGCGCACGACCACCGGGCCCGTGCCGCCCTGGTAGACCACGTTGCCGATGCCAGCGAAATGCGCGTTGTCGGCCACGTGGCGCAAGAAGGCGTCCAGGTCCAGCCGGCCCTGCGGCAGGTCGGCGGCCTGCAGCGCCTCGGCCGGCGATGCCGTGCCGTACAGCACGTGCACGGCCTGTTGCATGCGCTGCACGTAGCGATGCCCCGGGTCGCCAGGCCCGCCGTGCAGCACCATGAGCGACTGCAGCGGCGACATGATCTCGTGGCCCACGGCGTGCCACATGTCGCGCTCCTGCTGGGCGCGCAGCTGTTCGCGCTGGATGTCGTCCTTCACGCGCTGCAGCAGGTCGGCCAGGCCGCCAGCCAGAATGCCCAGCTCGTCCGAACCGCGCAGGTCCGACACATCCAGGTCGCCCAGGCGCGGGCCGATGTGGCCGTCCTGCACGTTGTACGAGACGGCGGCCGCGCGCCGCGTCAGCGCGGTCACGCGCCGCAGCAGGCCGACTTCCACCGCCAGCCAGGCCAGCGCGATGGCCGCCAGCATGGCCCCCAGGTACCACGACATGCGCGTGGCCACGACCGCCAGGCCCTGCTCCACGCCACGCAGGTTGCCGGTGAAGGTGACGGCGTAGTTGCCCAGCGGTGTGTCGAGAATGTCGAGCCCTGCGGGCACCTCCTGCACCTTGGCTTCGCCCGGGCCCTGCAGGTCCAGCGGCAGCCAGCTGATCAGGCGGATCAGCCACGGCGCCGTCGGCCCCGCTTCGACTTCGGTGCCGCGCAGCGTGAGGGCGTCCTGCTCGCTGCTGCCCAGCTTGCGGATCTGCACCTTCTCGCCCGGCAGCAGCGAGCGGGCCACGTCGGCCAGCGACGCGGCGGGCTGCGCGCCGGGCGTGTTGCTGTCGAACAGCGCAGGCGTGCGGGTGGGGCCGCTGCCGGCATCGGCAGCAGGGCCGAGCATCTCGACCCGCACGCGCATGCTGCCCAGGTCCTCGGGCGGCCAGACCAGCGGTTGCTTGCCGAACAGCGCCTCGCGAAACAGCTCCACGGGCAGGCGGATCGAATAGAACGTGCGGCGCAGGCAGCCGGGCGCGGTGCCCGCCGGGTCGCGGCACGCATTGCTTTGCCACAGCCAGCCGCGGAAGTCGCGCACCGGGCGCGCGCGCACGTCGAGCGTCTCTTCGCCCACGTCCGCAAAGCCGGTCAGCCGGCCGCGGGTCTGGATGCTGCCTTGCGGGGGCAGCGCCTCGAACGGCGCCACCCAGCGCGACGTGGTGCCGCGCATGTCCAGCGTCACCCGGGCGCGGTGCACGGCGGCCAGGTCCAGCGCGCCGCGTTCGCGCGGCACCAGCTCGCCCGCATAGAAGCTGCCCACGAGGTAGATGAAGCCGCCCGCATAGGGGTTGTTGCCGATGGCCGCGCAGGCCGAGGCGCCGTCCGGGTACTGCACCGCGCAGCCCGCCATCTCCACCGCCTGCTGGGCCTTGTTCTGGTCGTCGAAGTCGATGGCCGCATAGGGCAGCAGCAGCGGCGCCAGTGGCGTGGCGCCCTGGCCCTGGATGTGTGCGTTCAGCAGCGCCAACTGGCCGGACGGATGGCGCAGGCGTGCCATCACTTCGGACTGGCTGCGCTTGAAGCCGTTCTGGTAGCTCTGCCAGGCGCGCTCCTTTTCCTCCTTGAGCAGCACCACGCTGAGCGCCACCGTGGCCGCTGCCAGCAGCAGGAACACGCTGCGCACGAGGATGCGCAGGCGAAACGCCGGCAGGCCCAGGCGGGGCATCTCGAGCCGCGGCATCTCCAGCGCCGGGCGCCGCAGCAGGCGCTTCATTGCCAGCTCCCCCCATCAAAGGCACTTGGCACGGCAGATGGCGAATGAACAGGGCGTGGCCTGGACCAGGGTCGCCGCGCAAGGGCCGCCAAGCTGCCCGGGCGGCGCTTAGCTTGCGGGCGCTGGCGACGTCCCCCTTCCCGAATGGCGCAGCCAGTCGAGAGAAGGGGGAAGCGGCGAAGCCGCTCAGGGGGATGCTTCACTGCCTTACCCAACGGAAGCCGCGCATGGGGACGTTCTCGATGCCTTCGAACGACGGATCGACCTCGCGCAGCGCCTCGCGGATGGTGCTCACATGCTTGCGCACGTTGTCGCGGTTGCGGCCGCTCTTGACCACATCGAACAGCTCGTCGTACGACACGACCTCGCCGCTGCGCTGGTGCAGCGTGGCCAGGATGCGCTGGGCGGTCAGCGGCAGGTTGATGCGCTCGCCGCGCCAGGTGGGGGTGCGCTGCCACAGCGGGTCGAGCACCAGCGCGTCGCCTGGCGCCGCAGCGGGCGCGGCCTGGGCGGGGGCGGTCTGCGTGGTGCGCAGGATGTCGAGAAAGGTCTCGATGAAGTCGGCCTCTTCGAAGGTCGTCTTCTGCAGGTAGTCCCACGCGTCCAGCGCTTTCATGATGCTGCGGTAGATGGCCGCGGGCATGGCCGACACCACCAGCACGGGCGTGCCCTGGCCGAGCTTGTTGATCGCGTTGATGAGCGCCACGCCCGCATGGCGCTCGCGCCCCAGTTCGATGTCCAGCACCACAGCGTCGTAGTGCTCGCGCGCCAAGGCGGCTTCGGCGTCGTCGCGGGTGAACCACTGGTCGATCACGATGCCGCTCTTCGCACTGGCAATCCAGCCGGCCAGCTGGTTGCTGGTGGGCAGGTCGTCTTCGATCACGGCGATGCGTGCCATGCGTGCGTTGAGGGTCATGAAAGCGCTTTGCAGTGGTGGTGGCCGGATTATCCCGGCGCGCCAGCGGGGCCGGTGTGAGTTTTTCTTCCGGGGCCGGAGCAATTGCTCGGCCGGCGGGCGGACTCTGGGCTGTGGTGCGCGTTGTTGCTTCCGGGTGTTCTCCGAAGAATCACCTACCAATGAACAGCCCGCAGGTTGTTCAGGCCAAGACAACAAATTCAACCCGTCCGAGAGAGAGAAACACCATGAAATTCACCTGGAACCGCATCGTCCAAGCCTTGCGCGGCCGCTCCGCCGCCACGCCCTCCGCCGCCGCTGACGCAGCCCTGGACGCTCAGTTCGACAGCACGGTGGGGGCCGCAGCGGCCAATCCCTGGGCCGCCGAAGACCGCCGCCCCCTCCGCTGGGCCTATTTGCTGCCCACGGCACGCACCGTGCGTTGGCTGGCCCTGGGTGCAGTGGTGGTCGCTGCGGGCGTGGCGGTGGTGCGCAACCCGCCGGTGCGCCATCTGGACCAGGGCGAGCTGGGCCTGCGCACGAACCAGTTCACCGGCTCGGTCACCCAGTGGCGCGACGGTGGCGTGTGGGTCCTGCCCGGCGTGCACAGCGTGCGGGTGCTCTCCCTGCGCGACCAGAGCTACCGCCCTGAAGCCATGCGCCAGGCCACCGGCAGCGCGCCCCTGCAGTCGGTGGAAGGCCTGTCGTTCGGCCTGGATCTGAGCGTGCGCTACGCGCTGGACCCGGCCTCCAACGCCGTGAAGTCCGGCAACCTGCCCGACGATGTGGATGGCGACGTCGTGGCCCCGGCGGTGCAGGGCCTGGTCTACAAGGTGTTCGCCCGCTACACGGTGCGGGAGATCTTCTCGTCCAAGCGTGCCGAGATCGCACAGATCATCGAGACCGAGCTGCGCACCCGCCTTGCGGCCGATGGCGTGGTGCTGCGCAGCGTGCAGATCGGCAAGGTCGACCTGCCCGCCGAATACCGCCGCGGCATGGACAGCCTGCTGGCCGAAGAGCTGGCCTCCGAGAAGATGCGCTATACGCTGGAGCTCAAGGACAAGCGCGTGAAGGAAACCGAGCTCGACGCATCGGCAGACAAGGTCCGCCGCGAAGTGGCCGCCGAAGCCGCAGCGCGCGAACAGGTGATCGCCGCGCGCGCCCAGGAAGAAGCCATGAAGCACGTGCTGCCCTTCAAGCAGCGCCAGATCGAGCAGCGCCAGCTGGAAGCCGAAGCCGAGCGCGTGGCCCGTGTGAAGGCCGCCGAAGGCAACGCCCAGGCCCGCCGCATCGAGGCCAACGGCGAGGCCGACGCCCGCCAGAAGCTGGCCGAAGCCGAGGCCTACCGCATGGACCGCATCGGCAAGGTGAACGCCGAGCAGATGGCCCGCGAAGGCGCTCTGGTCACGCGCCACCCGCTGCTCATCCAGAAGACGCTGGCCGACAAGCTCTCGGACAAGATCCAGGTCATCATCGCGCCGCCGCCCGCGAATGGCGACTTCATCGGAGCAGCGCTGCTGGGCGGCAACCGCAATGCCCAGGCCGCCGCAGCCCAGGCTGCTGCAGGCTCCGGCGCCGACGACGCATCCGCCACCCCCGCCACGGAGCAATGAACATGTTGCGCACTCTCTTCACGCTCATCACGGCCATCGCTTCGGCGGCTACCACGGTGGCCACCGCTGCCACCGCCAGCGTGCCCACCGGCGCAGCGGCCAGCGCATCCAGCAGCGCACCTGCCAGCGACTTCGGCAGTGCCATCGTGGTGCAGGACCAGGCCAGCCTGCGTGCCGCGCCGCGCGACTCGGCCCAGCAGCAGACGCTGCTGTGGCAGGGCGAGGTGCTGGAAGTGCGTGGCGAGCGCATGGACTACCTGCAGGTGTGGGACCACAAGCGCGAGCGCGGCGGGTTCATCCGGGCCAGCGACGTGCGCCGGATCTCGCTGACCGAGGCCGACGGCCCCGCGCTGCTGTCGGTGCTGCGCTTCGTGCGGGACACGCCCGGCTCCGAAGCGCTGGGCATCGGCCTGACCGCCGCCTACCTGCAGGCAGCGCCTGCGGCAGCGCTGTCGGGCGAGCGCGGTGCGCAGGCCCTGGATGCCCTGGGCACGTTCGCCGACCGGCTGGCGCGCAGGGCATCGCTGGCACCGTCGAGCACGGCGGCAGGCAAGGCCAACGGCGCCACGCTGTCCGCACATCTCGATGTAGCCAACGGCTACGGCGTGCGGTTCACCACCTACGAGGTCGAAGGCCGCATGCAGATCTGCTACGACGGCGAGGCCTTCCGCCGCGTGCTGGCCATGCCCTCGGCCGACGCCGACCAGCGTGCGCGTGCGGCGCTGGCGCTCACGCGGCCCGAATGCACCAACCCCGACCTGCCCGCCCACGAACGCGCCAAGCTGCAGGACTGGCAGGCCCAGTTGCTGGAAAAAGTCGACGTGGCCGGCCTGCCCAGCTACCTGCGCAACCGGGTGCAGATGCGCCGGACGGGGCTGTGGAGCGCCGTGGCCTTCCAGCAGGCGCGCAAGGACGGCGGCCCCGCCGCGGGCGCTGCTGCATCGCGGGCCCTGGCGGAGTTTGCGGGCGTGAGCCGCAACGATCTGCCCGACGAAGACCAGGTTGCGTACAACGACGCCGCCATGCGCGTGAGCGCGGTGCGCTGGGCGCTGGTACCCGCCGCCGCACCGGTGGCCGATGCCAAGCGGCCCGCCGTGGTGGTGCAGCCGGGTGCGCCTGGCGAGAGCTGCGTGCTGCTGGTGGATGCGCAGCGCGGCGCCAAAGACCCGCTGGTGCGCCGCTGCACCTACGGCGTGGTGTGGGCGGCGTCCGCCACCGTCAACCGCGAAGGCACTGCCGTGGCCCTGGCCGTACAACCGCTCGAAGGCTGGCGCGAACTGTGGGTGATGCGCAAGGCGGGCGATGCCTGGGTGGTGGACGTGCTGCCCCCTGCAGCCACATCGCCTGAAACCGGCTATGCCGAATTCGCCGGCTGGGTCCCCGGCGGACAGCAGATGCTGGTGGCCCGCGAGGCGCGCGGCCAGGGCCGCTACCGCAAGAGCTTCGAGGTGGTCCGCATCGACGGCCTGGCCACCGAACGGGTGACGGGTGACGTCGCATCGCTGCCCTTGTTCCAGCGCTGGCAGGACGCGGGCTGGAAGCGCCAGACGCTGAGCCTGCGTTGAACGCAACGCTCCCCTGCTGGTGCTCAGCGGGGGAGCGGGCGTTTCTACAGCCGGCTGTAGCAGGCCGACGCCGGCAGGGTGTCGAGCGCTGCGGCCACACGGGCCAGGGTCGGCAGGATGGACGGGTTTTCATCCCCCAGCAGGCACAGCGTGTTCTCGCCGCGCTTGGCCCAGATGGCCTGGCTGGTCAGGCCCGTGATCTGCCGGAACGTGCCCCAGTTGGCCGCCACGCTGGCGTTGGACTCGGAGCGAGAGAACGCCACCTGGCCCAGCGACGTGCCGCCCAGCACCGTGCCGGCACCCGAACACTGGCTGTTGCCAAAGAGCCGCAAGCCCTGCACGTGCGAGAGGGTGGTGCCGTTGACCTGCACGGGGCGCAGGTAGTTGCGGGCCCACTGGCCGCCGCCCGCGGCCACGCAGCTGTTTTGCTGCCACTCGCCCAGCAGGCCGGCGATCCCCGCGGTGATGACCGGGCCCGTGTCGCCACCGCCCGTGCCGGCCGCGCAGTTCACCTGCACATCGGCGACGGGCGCCGTGGCGGTGCCGCTGCCGTTGGCCACCTTGCAGTTTTGCCCGGCCGGTTGTGTGGCGACCTCGACCCGGTAGCCGGTGGACGGCTGGGCGAACTGGAAAGCACCGTTGGCGTTGATGCGCAAGGCATCGCCGCCGTTGTTGTTGAGCACCAGCTCGGTGTTGGCGGCCAGCCCGGTCACCGTGCCGCCGATGGCATGGGGCGCCGCGCCGCCGGTATCGTCGTCGCCCCCTCCACCGCAAGCGGTGAGCAGGGCGGCGATGCAGGCGACCACGGTCAGGCGTGGCATGAAAAGAAAGGTGGCAGGTGCAGTGCGCAAAGTGAAACTCCCCAATGAATGGCTTCACGCACAGCGCATGAAGTGGGGCGATTGCAGCGCACAGGCCCTGCGGCTTGAACTGGCTGTTCTTACAGGCCGACCAGCCCCTGCATGAGCGCCTTGACGATGGCGTGCTGCCGGCTGTGGCAGCCCAGCTTGGCCATCGCATTGCTGAGGTGAAAGTTCACCGTGCGCTCGGCGATGTTCAGCACCAGTCCGATCTCCCACGACGTCTTGCCCGCAGCCGCCCATTGCAGGCATTCGCATTCGCGCCGCGTGAGAACCGGCTCCTGCTCGGCGTTCGCACGCAACATGCGCAGCACCGCCTCGTGCGCATGCGCCGCCAGTGCAGGTATCAAGGGCGCCGTGTGCAGCACCAGGTCCTGGGCCTCGGCCACGGGCACATGGCGCAAGCTCAGGCACAGCAGGCTGAAGCGTCCGTCCATGCTGTGCGTGGGCGCGTAGATGCCCGCGCGCACGCCGAAGTCGTGGGCCTCCTGCATCATCTGCGCGGCGCGGGGGTGGTCGTACAGGTCGGCGCTGCTCCAGCGCTGCGGGGTGGTGTGGCGCGCGCAGTGGTGCACCCGCGGGTCGACCTTGTAGTAGTTCTTCTTCAGGTAGTGACTGTGCCACTTGTCGGAGATCACCGAGGTCGAGTCGACATGCAGCCCGCCCTGGCGCGAGTAGCTTTGAAGGCCCTGCACGATGCTGTCGTAACCCAGTGCCTGGCCGACGCTCGACAGCAACAGCGTGAGCTCCTGCGGCGTGCGCACGCTGTGGAATTGCTCCAGGGAGTGAAGGTAGCGGGGCAGCGTGAGCATGGCCGGTGTTCTATCCAATCGCAACGAAGCACGCACCTGGCAGATCTGACAGGGCGCATCCGAATCGTAGTCTTTCTGGCGGTGAGCGGGGCGCCATCCTGGGCAGTGGCCGCCAGCGCAAGGCGTCGCCGTGTGTGCTGTCTGCGCCTCGGCGCGTTCCACCCATGCAGAGCCCCAGTACCGCAGATCCTGCTGCCCCGAGCCTGCCATGCGGCGCTGGCGCATCCAGTCCAGATGGCGGCCTACACACCCCGACCGCTGTCCGCCTACGCGCTGGTGCCCGGCGGTCGGCGAGCCTACGGGCAACCAAAACGGAATGGTCCGGTTTGAAACTGGCTGTTCAGCCGTCGTCCATGCAAAGCCTTCAATACCAATGCTTTTCGAGCCAGTTGCTGGTCTGCGATAGCTTTCGGGCGTTGACTTCGTGCCAGAAGTCCTGCCCCCGCGCCGTCTCGGCCGCCAAAGCGCAGCAAGTGCTGTCGGGCTCCACAGCCGCACCTGCAGAGGCTGCGTCTGTTTCGGCCGGCGACGCCAAGCCGGTGATTCCCCTGCACGGGTAGCAAAGCCGGCGGCTCAGTCCGCATGGGGTGTCCGAGGGCGGCGCCCCGTTACCATCCAAGGCATTTTTCACTTCATCGTGCTGCCTTGAACTTCCTTCCCCTGAACCAGAAACAACTGGACGCCGCCATCGTCGATCTGGACGGCACCATGGTCGACACCATGGGTGATTTTGCCGAGGCCATCAACCGCATGCTGCGCGATCTGGACCTGCCGTCCATCGAGGCTGCGCGCATCGAGCCCATGGTGGGCAAGGGCTCGGAGAACCTGCTGCGTTCGGTGCTTCAGCACGTCCTTGCGCAGGATGACAACGCGCTGGCTGCTATCAAAATCGATGCGCTGTACCCCGCTGCGTGGGATAGCTACCAGCGGCACTACCTCGCCATCAATGGCCAGTACTCGGCAGTCTACGCGGGCGTGGTGGGTGGTCTGCAGGCGTTGCGCGCCGCCGGTCTGCGCCTGGCCTGCCTGACCAACAAGCCCACGGACTTCGCCGTGCCGCTGCTCCAGGCCAAGGGGCTCGACGGCTTCTTCGACCATGTGTTCGGCGGCGATGCGTTCGAGCGCAAGAAGCCCGACCCCTTGCCGCTGCTCAAGACCTGCGAGGCCCTCGGTACCGTACCGGCGCGCACGCTGATGGTGGGCGACTCCAGCAACGACGCGCAGGCCGCACGCGCGGCGGGCTGCCCCGTGGTGCTGGTGACCTACGGCTACAACCATGGCCAGCCGGTGCGTGGCGTGGATGCCGACGGTTTTGTGGATTCCCTGGCCGCGCTGCGCTAGCGTCTTTCGATCCTCAATGCCCGCGCCCGGTGATCGATCCGGGCTGCTGGGCCAGCCAGCGTCACGCCGGGAGTTGCCTCGGCGCAGCGCCGCTGCGGTAGCCCAGGCGGGCGCCGCCCGAAGGTGTCGAGGGGTCTGCAGTGGCCGACCGCGTGGGCGCACCCGAAGTGCCCGGAGTGCCCGAAGCACCCGGCGCCAGGCGGAACACCGCCACCGCATCCACCAGCAGCCCTGCCTGCGTCTTGAGGCTGTCGGCCGCTGCCGCGCTTTGCTCCACCAGCGCCGCGTTCTGCTGCGTGGTCTGGTCCATCTGCGTGATGGCTTCCCCCACTTGGGACACGCCCTGGCTCTGCTCGCCGCTGGCCGCGCTGATCTCGCCCATGATGTCGGTCACGCGGCGGATGGCGCTGACCACCTCGGTCATGGTGGCGCCGGCCTTGTCCACCAGCACGGTGCCGCGCTCCACGCGTTCCACGCTGGTGCTGATCAAGGCCTTGATCTCCTTGGCGGCCTCGGCGCTGCGGCCGGCCAGGCTGCGCACTTCGCTGGCCACCACCGCAAAGCCCCGGCCCTGCTCGCCGGCCCGGGCGGCTTCCACCGCAGCGTTCAGCGCGAGGATGTTGGTCTGGAACGCGATGCTGTCGATCACGCTGATGATGTCGGCGATCTTCTTGCTGCTGTCGTTGATGCCCTTCATCGTGTCCACGACTTCGGCGACGACGTCGCCGCCCTGCACGGCCACGGTCGACGCGGTCATGGCCAGCTGGTTGGCCTGGCGCGCGTTGTCCGCGTTCTGGCTGACGGTGGAGCCCAGCTCTTCCATCGACGCGGCGGTCTGCTGCAGGGCCGACGCCTGCTGCTCGGTGCGCGCCGACAAATCGTTGTTGCCCGAGGCAATCTCCGCGCTGGCCGTGGCCACGCCTTCGGCGCTGTGGCGCACGTTGCCCACGATGGTGGCCAGGCGCGCCTGCATGGTGGCCAGCGCCTGCAGCAGTTGCCCGGTTTCGTCGTTGCGGCCGGTGTCGATGGGGTGGGTCAGGTCGCCGTCGGCGATGTTCTCGGCGGCCCGCTGGCCGCGCTGCACCGGCCGCACGATGGAGCGGGTGACGGTGAAGGCCAGCAGCGCGCCCAGCGCCACGGCCACCAGCGTGCCCACGCCCAGCAGCACCTGGCTGGCCGTGGCCATCGTGCCGGTGTCGGCCTGGCCCTCGGCCAGCTGCGCGGCCATGGCCTTGCGCAGGTCGTCCAGGGTCTTGAGGTACTTGTCCGCCAGCGGCCGCAGGTCCTTGTCCACGAGGGCCGGCACATTGGGCTCGCCGCCGCGGTGCAGTTCGCGGATCTCGGTCAGCTTGTCGTTGTAGGCCGTGCGGGCCGTGGCGATGGCCGCCAGCAGCGTGCGTGCCTGCTCGCCCTGCGCCAGCGCCTCGATGCGCTGCACCTTGGTGTCCATGCCCTTGGCGGTGGCCGTGGTGTCGGCCGTGAGCTTGTCCATGTAGTCGCGGTCGATGGCCTTGAGGAAGGCTTCGGTGCGCACCCAGTTCAGCCGGATGTCGGCCGCCCAGTCTTCCACCAGCAGTTGCTGTTCGATCTCCTGCGTGGCCACGCGCTCGCTCGCGCGGTGCAGGCTGCCGATGCGCCACATGCCCATGGCGGCGATGAGCGCGGTGATGAGCAGGATGGCGGCGAACGAGGCGCCCAGCCGCAGGCCGACGGAGAGGTTGCTGAATTTCATGGTGGTGTCCGGCGCAGAAGAGGTCGTCGTGAAAGGCGGGAGGTCGTTGCGTTGCAGACAGCTCGTTCCGGCGCGCGGGTAGCGGGGAGGAGGCTGCGGCCCGCCGCGCTGCAGGGGATGTGCAGTAGCGGGTCGGTGTAGGTCAGTACGGGGCCGTGGGTGGTGCGGCGCTGTAAAAAAACCCTGCATGAAGGTTACGCGCCGGCAGTGCCGGCATCTGTCGGCCGCGCGACAAGAAGTGGCCTCATCGCGTGGGGGTTTGCCCGGGGCTTGACCCGGACCCTCTGGCGCGCGGTCAGCCCGCGGGCTTGCCCAGCATGGCGTCCTTGAGCTTCCAGTCCGCGGGCGCATTGCCCAGCCAGATGCCCATCAGCGCGTTGAAGAATTCGGGCTCCTTGAAAGGCTCGCCCTGCGGCTCGCCCTTGACGGTGATCACGGTGCCGGTGCCCGGAATCCAGTCGATCATGAACTGGTCGCCCGCGCGCAGCTTCTTGTGCTCCGAGAAGATCTGGCTCATGCGCAGCACACCCGGGATGAGCTTGGAGAACGCGGCCTTGTCCATGTTGTCCTCCATGCCGCGCGAGAACAGCTTGCCCAGCTCGGTGGAGTCGATCTCGCGCAGCATGGTGATGCTCACGCGCTTGGGACCCTTGAGGGCTGCGACTTCCTGCGGCGACTGCGCCTTCTTCTCCAGGTACAGGCCCGCGGTGTACACCTTGAACACGGCCTTGTAGCGCACGCCTGCGCCATTGAGCTGCAGCGTGCTGCCACTCACGGTCGCGGTCTCCGCGTACTTCACGTCGGCCACGGTCACGGGCTGGGCCATCGCGCTGGCCGCCAGTACCCAGGCAGCCAATGTCACCGCGCAACGCTTGCAGAACTTCATGCGCAACTCCTAAAAAAGAACGGTCGTTCGTTTCAAATTGTTGCTGTGCTCGGCTTTTGCCGCAACAGGGTTTTCGATTGGTTGCGGCGTTGTAGGGAGGCCCGTCGAAAATGGATCGGCAAAAAACCTTTGCTACACTTTGGCCCATGTTCATTCACCACGTGTTCATCACAGGTTGCAGCGACCGGGGAGCCTGGCCCTGGCGTCCGCCTGTCTGCCTGAACGCCTGATGGCACCTGGGCTCTTGCCCCAGCGTGCACCCGTGGCCCTCGCCCTGCAGCCTGCAGCGGCAGGCCGACCGAATGGACCGTAGCGCCCCGTTGACCTATCTGCTTGCTGACAAAGCCGGACACGCGCTGCGAAATGCTGGGAGCTCTCCCCGTGATCACAGAACTTGAATTCAAAAGCCTGGCCGGCGAAGGCTACAACCGCATTCCGCTCATGGCCGAAGCCTTTGCGGACCTCGAAACCCCTCTCTCCCTGTACCTGAAGCTCGCGCACAGCAAGGACGGCGGCAAGCACAGCTTCCTGCTCGAATCCGTGGTGGGCGGCGAGCGCTTCGGGCGCTACAGCTTCATCGGCCTGCCGGCGCGCACGCTGCTGCGCGCCAGCGGCTTCGGCGCCAATGCCAAGACCGAGGTCGTGACCGACGGACAGGTGGTGGAGTCCGCCGCGGGCAACCCGCTCGACTTCATCGAGGCCTACCAAAAGCGCTTCAAGGTGGCCCTGCGCCCCGGCCTGCCGCGCTTTTGCGGCGGCCTGGCCGGCTACTTCGGCTACGACGCGGTGCGCTACATCGAAAAGAAGCTCGAAGACACCTGCCCGCCCGACACGCTGGGCTGCCCCGACATCCTGCTGCTGCAGTGCGAGGAACTGGCCGTCATCGACAACCTGTCGGGCAAGCTCTACCTCATCGTCTACGCCGACCCGGCCCAGCCGGAGGCGTATTCCAAGGCCAAGAAGCGCCTGCGCGACCTCAAGGAGCAGCTCAAGTATTCGGTGAGTGCTCCCATCGTCAAGCCCACCGAAAGCCACCCCGCGCAGCGCGACTTCTCCAAGGCCGACTACCTCGCCGCCGTGGACCGCGCCAAGGAGCTGATCGCCGCGGGCGACTTCATGCAGGTGCAAGTCGGCCAACGCATCCACAAGCGCTACACCGAAAGCCCGCTCTCCCTGTACCGCGCGCTGCGTTCGCTGAACCCGTCGCCGTACATGTACTTCTACGACTTCGGCGACTTCCATGTGGTGGGCGCCAGCCCCGAGATCCTGGTGCGCCAGGAGAACACGCCCGACGGCCAGAAGGTCACCATCCGCCCGCTGGCCGGCACCCGGCCCCGCGGTGCCACGCTGGAGAAGGACAAGGCCGCCGAGGTCGAGCTCATCAACGACCCCAAGGAGCGCGCCGAGCATGTGATGCTGATCGACCTGGCGCGCAACGACATCGGCCGCATCGCCAAGACCGGCACCGTGAAAGTCACCGAGGCTTTTGCCATCGAGCGCTACAGCCATGTGATGCACATCGTGAGCAACGTGGAAGGCATCCTCAACGACGGCATGACGGCCATCGACGTGCTCAAGGCCACCTTCCCGGCCGGCACGCTCACCGGCGCGCCCAAGGTGCATGCGATGGAACTCATCGACCAGCTCGAGCCCACCAAGCGCGGCCTGTACGGCGGCGCCTGCGGCTACCTGAGCTACGCGGGCGACATGGACGTGGCCATCGCGATCCGCACCGGCATCATCAAGAACGGCACGCTCTACGTGCAGGCGGCGGCCGGCGTGGTGGCCGACTCGGTGCCCGAGCTGGAATGGAAGGAAACCGAGCACAAGGCCCGCGCCCTGCTGCGCGCGGCAGAACTCGTCGAGGAGGGGCTGGAATGAGCAACGCGACCCATACCGCCGACGCAGGCACCGGCGTCACGGCGCAGGCCATCGGCAAGGTGCAGCACTGCACCACCATGGCCGAGGTGCGTGCGCGCATCGACGCGCTCGACGACGTGCTCGTGCCCTTGCTCGTGGAGCGCAGCGGCTACATGACGCAGGCTGCGCGCATCAAGCAAAGCGACGCCCAGGTGCGCGACGTGGCCCGCATCGAGGCCATCGTGCGCCGCGTGTGCGCCGCGGCCCAGGCCGAAGGCGGCCAACCCGACCTGATCGAAGCCATCTACCGCGGCATCATGGAAGCCTCCATTGCCTACGAACACCGCGAGTTCGCGCGCCTGCGCGCCGGGCACGCCAGCGACGCGGCCGCACCACAGACCGCAGGGAGCGCAGCATGAAACTCTTGATGGTCGACAACTACGACAGCTTCACCTACAACATCGTGCAGTACTTCGGCGAACTGGGTGCCGAGGTCGAAGTGTTCCGCAACGACGAGATCACCCTCGAAGGCATCGCGCAGCGCGCCCCCGACCGCCTGGTGATCTCCCCCGGCCCGTGCTCGCCCGCCGAGGCCGGCATCTCGGTGGCGGCGATCCAGCACTTCGCGGGCAAGCTGCCCATCCTGGGCGTGTGCCTGGGCCACCAGAGCATCGGCGCCGCGTTCGGCGGCACCATCGTCCGTGCGCAAGAGCTGATGCACGGCAAGACCAGCGTCATCACCACCACGCAGCAGGGCGTGTTCGCGGGCCTGCCCGAAAAATTCACGGTCAACCGCTACCACTCGCTGGCCATCGAGCGCGCCGCGTGCCCCGACGTGCTGCAGGTCACCGCCTGGACGGATGACGGCGAGATCATGGGCGTGCGCCACAAGGAGCTGGCCATAGAGGGCGTGCAGTTCCATCCTGAAAGCATCCTCACCGAACACGGCCACGCGATGCTGAAGAACTTTCTGGAGCAGCGCGCATGACGGCCCCGGCCGATGCTGCGGCAGCGTCGGGCTCGTTCGCCCAACTGTTCCAGTACAAGCGCTGGGCCAACCAGGAGTTGCTCGCGCTGGGCGAGGCGTCGCAGGCGGCATTGCCCGAAGACGACCACCGGCTCTTCGTGCGCATCCTGAACCACACCTACGTGGTGGACCGCATCTTCGCGAGCCACCTGCAGGGCCTGCCGCAGACCGGCTACGCGGCGACCAACACCGACGAGACGCCCGCACTGCCCGCCCTGCGCGACGCCGTGCGCGCGTCGGACGACTGGTACCTGCAATACGCCGGCGGCCTCGGCGCGGACCAACTGGCCGAGCCCGTGCAGTTCCGCTTCACCGACGGCGACACCGGCACCATGACGCGGGCCGAGATCCTGAACCACGTCGTGGTGCACGGCACCTACCACCGGGGCGCGGCCGGCCGCATCCTGGCGGGGCATGCGGTGCCGCTGCCGCGCGACTCGCTCACCACCTTCCTGCACCGCCTGCAACCGGAACGACGCTGGTCGTAACACCATGCCCGACAGCCACCAACTGCTCATGTTCATCGCGGCCGGCTGGCTGCTGAACCTCACGCCCGGCCCGGACGTGCTGTACATCGTCTCCAACGCCCTCAAGTCCGGCACCCGCGCGGGCATCGTCGCCGGCCTGGGCATCACCGCCGGGTGCTTCGTGCACATCTTTGCGGCCGCCGTGGGCGTGGGCGCGCTGCTGGCCACCTCGGCCACGGCGTTCACCGTGCTCAAGTGGGTGGGCGCGGCCTACCTGATGTGGATGGGTGTGCGCATGCTGCTGTCCAAAACGTCGGGCGATGGCGGCAGCGCAGCGGCCATCGCGGCGGCGCAGGCGGGGGCATCGTCCGGTGCTGCTGCCACGCCGCTGTCCAAGATTTTCATGGGCGGCTTCTGGACCAACGTGCTCAACCCCAAGGTCGCGATCTTCTTCCTGGCGTTCGTGCCGCAGTTCATCGCTCCGGGCACCGAGAACAAGGCGCTGGCCTTCGTGCTGCTGGGCGTGCTGTTCAATGTGAACGCGATTCCCGTCAACACGGGCTGGGCGCTGGCTGCGGGCTGGATGGCGCGCCGCATGGGCGCGGTGCAGCGCGGCATGCACTGGCTGGACCGCATCGCAGGCGCGATGTTCATCGGCTTTGGCCTCAAGCTCGCCTTCACCGACCACCCCACACCATGAAGCACCCCCTGAGTCGCTTCGCGTCATCCCCATCTCTTGCGGGAGGAGGACGCACCCGGTGGACCGGCAAAGCCGGATCCACGGGTGCACTCGCCCTGGCAGCGCCCGTACCGTGGAATGCGCCGGCTGCCACGCGCCATTGAAGAATCAACGCAGACAGGATCTATCACCATGTCCATCACTCCCCAGGAAGCGCTGCAGCGCACCATCGAGCACCGCGAAATCTTCCATGACGAGATGCTGCACCTGATGCGCATGATCATGAGCGGCGAGCTCTCGCCCGTCATGACGGCAGCCATCGTCACCGGCCTGCGCGTGAAGAAGGAAACCATCGGCGAGATCACGGCCGCCGCGCAGGTCATGCGCGAGTTCTCCACCAAGGTCCACGTGCCGGACAGCAAGCATCTGGTGGACATCGTGGGCACGGGAGGTGACGGCGCCAACACCTTCAACATCTCCACGTGCTCCATGTTCGTGGCCGCAGCGGCGGGCGCCAAGGTCAGCAAGCACGGCGGGCGTGGCGTCTCCAGCAAGAGCGGCAGTGCCGACGTGATGGAGGCGCTGGGCATCCACATCAACCTCAAGCCCGAGCAGATCGCGCACTGCATAGCAGAGGTCGGCATCGGCTTCATGTTCGCGCCCAACCACCACCCGGCCATGAAGAACGTGGCCCCGGTGCGCAAGGAGCTGGGCGTGCGCACCATCTTCAACATCCTGGGCCCGCTGACCAACCCGGCCGGCGCGCCCAACATCCTGATGGGCGTGTTCCACCCCGACCTCGTGGGCATCCAGGTGCGCGCGCTGCAGCGCCTGGGCGCCGAACACGCCATGGTGGTCTACGGCCGCGACGGCATGGACGAAGTCAGCCTGGGCGCGGCCACCCTGGTGGGCGAGCTGAAGAACGGCCAGATCACCGAGTACGAAATCCACCCCGAGGACTTCGGCATGTCGATGTCCAGCAACCGCGCCTTGAAGGTCGAATCCCCCGAGCAGTCGCGCGAGATGCTGATCGGCGTGCTCAAGGGCGAACCCGGCGCCGCGCAGGACATCGTCTGCCTGAACGCGGGCGTGGCGCTGTATGCGGCCAACGTGGTCGACTCGGTGCCCGCAGGTCTGGCCAAAGCGCGGGCCGCGGTCGCCTCCGGCGCAGCGCTGGCCAAACTTGAGCAGATGGTCACGCGCACGCATGCGCTGGCTGCATGAAGATCAACCCCCTGAGCGGCAGTGCCGCTTCCCCCTTCTCCTGCGCAAAGGGGCGCGACACCCGCAGCCTGACAAAGCCAGCGCTGCGGTGTCCTCCGCTTCGGGCCGCGCGGGCGTTGCGCTCGCGCCATGTTTCAACGTTCAATCGCAACCCCGGCGGGGTTGAAAAGGCAGGTTTCCCATGAGCGACATCCTCAACAAGATCGTGGCCGTCAAGCACGAAGAAGTGGCCGCTGCCAAGAAGCGCACACCCCTCGACGCCATCCGCGCCGATGCCGAGAGCCGTGTGCTCACGCGCGACTTCGAAGGCGCGCTGCGCGCCAAGATCGCCAAGGGCCAGGCGGCGGTGATCGCCGAGGTCAAGAAAGCCAGCCCCAGCAAGGGCGTGCTGCGCGCCGACTTCATCCCCGCCGACATCGCGCAGAGCTATGCCGACGGCGACGGCAAGGTGAGCGCGGCCTGCCTGTCGGTGCTGACGGACAAGCAGTTCTTCCAGGGCAGCGTGGACTACTTGAAGCAGGCGCGCGCCAGCTGCCAGCTGCCCGTGCTGCGCAAGGACTTCATGGTCGATGCGTACCAGATCTATGAGTCGCGGGCGATGGGGGCGGACGCCATCTTGCTGATCGCGGCCAGCCTGGACGACGCCCAGATGGCCGACTTCGAGGCCATTGCGCGCAGCCTGGACATGGCGGTGCTGGTGGAGGTGCACGACGGCGCCGAGCTGGAGCGCGCGCTCAAGCTCAAGACGCCGCTCGTGGGCATCAACAACCGCAACCTGCGCACCTTCGAGGTCACGCTGGACACCACCCTGGGCCTGCTCAAGGATGTGCCCGCGGACCGGCTGCTGGTCACCGAGTCGGGCATCCTGAAGCCCGACGACGTGAAGCGCATGCGCGATGCTGGCGTGCACGCGTTTCTGGTGGGCGAGGCGTTCATGCGCGCGCCGGAGCCGGGCGAAGCGCTGGCAAAACTGTTCGCCTGATTGCCCGGTTACTCCTAAATCTATAGCTGGTTGCGCTTGTCCACCAAGCGATAAAGGCATTTTTGACCATGAATGACGCCGCTGCTAACCCCACCCAGCTGCAAAGCGCCGACCCGGCCGACTGGCCGGTGGCCCCAGGCTGGCAGCCCCTGGTCGATGCCTTCTTCGCCGGGGCGCGGGGGCAGTCGCTGCGCGCGTTCCTGCAGTCGCGGCTCGATGCCGGCGCGGTGATCTTCCCGCCGCGCCCGCTGCGCGCGCTGGAGCTCACACCGCCCGACGAGGTGCGCGTGGTCATCCTGGGCCAGGACCCGTACCACGGCCGCGGACAGGCCGAGGGGCTGGCGTTCTCGGTGGCGCCGGGCGTGCGCCTGCCGCCCTCGCTGCAGAACATCTTCAAGGAAATGCAGCGCGACCTGGGCGTGGCCTTCCCGCCGTTCCCGCAGCCCGGCGGCAGCCTGGTGAAGTGGGCAAAAAACGGCGTGCTGCTGCTCAACACCGGCCTCACGGTGGAAGAGGGCCAGCCCGCCAGCCATGCCGGCAAAGGCTGGGAGGCCCTGACCGACGCGGTCATCCGCCACGTGGCCGAGGGCGAGCGGCCGGTGGTGTTCATGCTCTGGGGCTCGCACGCGCAATCCAAGCGCGCCCTGATCCCCCAGGACCGCGGGCACCTGCTGCTCATGTCCAACCACCCCTCGCCGCTGTCCGCCCTGCGCCCGCCCGTGCCCTTCATCGGCAATGGGCACTTCGGCCAGGCGCGGGACTTCCGGGCGCAGCACGGCTATTGAGGGGCCGGGCAGCGCACCGCCCTCAAAGGCCCCGCGCGCGGGTTTGTGCGGGCGACTCGCCGTAGCGCTCGCGATAGAACGCCGAGAAACTGCTGGCCGTGGCAAAACCGCAGCCCAGCGCAATCTGCGCGATGCTTTGCGCGCTGCCCTGCAGCAGCAGCCTGCGGGCATGGTCCAGCCGCTGGTCGCGCAGCCACTGCATCGGCGACTGGCCGAAGCGGCTCTGAAACGCGTACTGCAGGGCCCTGACCGACAGGCCCCCCAGCTCGGCCAGCCCGCCGATGGTGAACCGGGCCCCCGGGTCGGCCAGCATGGCATCGCACACCCTGTCGATGGCGCGCCGCTCCCGCAGGCTGCCCGCGCGCGGCAGCGGGGGGGCGTCGGTCAGCCAGTCGGGCCTGAACAGCAGGACCAGCTGGCGGTACACGAAGTCCTGGAACCCGAGCTGGTGCAGAAGGTGGATGTGGTCCGCGTGCAGGTTGATGGTGGCGCCGATGTGGCGTGCCAGCGCCTCCAGGGACGGCCCGGTCGCCGCGGTGAGAAAGCGCGCGTGGCCGCAGTCCAGGTCCACCGGGTGGTCGGGCTCCAGCCCCCGCAGCGCCCGCGCCGCCGCGTGCAGCGCCTGCGGATCGATCTGCATCATGAGCACGTTCTGGTCCTGGCCGACAGCCTCCTGCGGGCCGGAGCCCACCGGCACGAAGAGGCACCGGGTGCCGTTCAACTCCAGCGTGCGGTTCTGGATGCGCAGCCGGTTGTTCCCTTGCAGCTGGAAGGCGACGGACGTGCGCGTGTTGTCGGACACGGACACCCGCAGCGATGTGAACGACGCAGCCATCACCGACATGCCGGGCAGCAGGATGGACGCGGTCCGCCCCGCAAAGCTCCCGTCGCGCGGCTTGGCATCGCAGTCCTGCAGCCGGGGCCACAGCGGCAGCACGGCGGCTCCGAATGCGGCCGGGGCGGAGAACGTCACGCAACGGTCGTCGCCGAAGAGCAAGGGGGTGGTACTGGCGTGTGAGGCAGGGAGCAATACCGCTGAATGCAAGAGGGTCGGTGCGTGAAGAGGCAGTGCCTGGGGTGTCAGGCCCGGTCCTCGGGCTTCGCAGTGTACCGCCGAGCTGCGCAGCCAACAGCGCCCAACGCACACGCATGATCACACTTTTGCGTTAAACGCGCAGGCAATTGCGCGAATCGTGTATACGCACGGGTAATCCCTTGCGGACAATCCCGCAAGGCCGGGGGCACCGGCAGCCCCCGCGCAGCGCGCAGAGCACCCCCGCTGCGCTGCCATCAACCCGGAAAAGGAAACGTCGTCGTGCAATGGTTCAAGAAACTCACGGTGGGAAGCAAGCTGATCGGAGGCTTCCTCACTGTCGCGGCCATCGGCGCGCTGATCGGTGTCAACGGCATCCAGAAGTCTTCGCAGATCAATGACCTCGCCCAGCTGATGTACGAGCGCGAGATCGCCGGCATGCTGCACGCCACCGAAGCCAACATCAGCCTCATCGCCGCGGGCCGGTCCATGCGCAGTGCGGTGCTGTCGGCCACCGAGCAGGAGCGCGCAAGGCACCTGCAGTCCGTCACGCGCCGCCTGACGCTCGCGCAGAGCGAGCTGGAGAGTTCCACCCAGTATTTCGTGAGCGACGCCGGGAAGGCGCTGGCGCGTGATGCCGGCACGGCGCTGCGTGCCTATGCCAGCGGACTGGACCAGGTGGCCGTGCTGCTGCAAGGCGAGGAGCTGAACAGCACCCGCGCCTCCATCGACAAGATGCAGGCAGTTCGCCCCCTGGCGGACCAGGCCGACGATCTGCTGGGCCAGCTGGTCGAGCGCAAGCGCGGCGACGCGAAGGCGTTGAACCAGGAAACCGATGCGATCTACGGCCACATCCGCGTGCTGCTGATCACGCTGACGGCCGGTGGCGTGCTGGTGGGCTTGTTCGTGGGCATCGCCCTGACCCGCAGCCTCACGCGGTCCCTCGGGGGGGAGCCGGCGGACGTCGCGCAGGCCGCCAACGCGATTGCCGCCGGCAATCTGTCGCTGCCGATCGATACCTCGCGCGCCGGTGCCGGCAGCGTGGTGGCGGCGATGCACGGCATGCAGCGCTCCCTGCGCGAGGTGGTCGGAACCGTGCGCGAGGCCAGCGACAGCATCGCCACGGGCGCGAGCCAGATTGCGGTGGGCAACACCGACCTGTCCCAGCGCACCGAAGAGCAGGCCAGCAACCTGGAAGAAACCGCCGCGTCGATGGAAGAGCTGACCAGCACGGTGCAAAGCAGCGCCGACGCGTCGCGCCAGGCGGCCGACCTGGCGCGCACCGCCAGCGCTGCGGCCCAGGACGGCGGCCGGGTGGTGGGGCAGGTCGTGACCACGATGCAGGAGATCAACGCCTCCTCCCAGCGCATCTCCGACATCATCGGCGTCATCGATGGCATCGCGTTCCAGACCAACATCCTCGCGCTCAACGCCGCGGTGGAAGCGGCCCGGGCCGGCGAGCAGGGGCGCGGCTTCGCCGTGGTGGCGGGCGAAGTGCGCAGCCTGGCGCAAAAGAGCGCGCTGGCGGCCAAGGAGATCAAGGGCCTGATCCACGACAGCGTGGGCCGGGTGGAGAAAGGCAGCCAGCTGGTCAACGATGCCGGCCAGGTGATGGGCACGCTGGTCACCCAGGTGCGCAGCGTGGCCGACCTGATCGGCGAGATCACCTCGGCGACGCAGGAGCAGACCGCGGGCATCGGCCAGATCAACGAAGCGGTGATCCAGCTGGACACCGTGACGCAGCAGAACGCCGCCCTGGTGGAAGAAGCCGCCGCGGCCGCGGACAGCCTGAACCACCAGGCACAGCAACTGGTGCAGGCCGTCGCCGTCTTCGACCTGGGCGATGGCGCGCCACGCGCCGCCGCCACGTCAGGGCACACGGTGCCTGCGGCGCCGCTGCGCACGGCTGCGGCCCTGCCGCGCACGCAGCAGCGCGAGGCCTCGCAGCCCGCAGTGGCAGCCGGCAATGGGCGGGTCGCGCTGGCGGCAGACGCCTGGAAGCAGTTCTGATGGAGCTGGAGGGCTCGGTGGCGCGCGTGCCGGCCGGGTGCCGCTGCGCACCGCGGGCATGGAGACGGAAAGCGGCCCCATGCTGAAAAGGATTTCCGTGGAGCAGGCCGCGCCTGGCATGTTCGTTCACGCACTGGATGCGCCCTGGGTCTCCCATCCGTTCTGGTGCAGCCGGTTCACCCTGTACAGCTCAGACGACGTGCGGTCCCTGCGCCAGAGCGGCGTCGCGCATTGCTGGATCGATGTGTCGCGGGGCGCGGATGTCGCCGCCGGTGCTGCGCCGGGGGCTGAACTGCCCAGCACCCCCGCACAGCCCGGCCCGGTCGCCGTGCCGGTGGACAGGCCGCGCGCCGCACGGCCGGCCGGGGCCCCGGCCGGCGCCGACCCCCGGCGCGCCGAACGGTTGGCGGCGCAGGCGCGCGATGCGGTCCGGGCGCTGTTCGTGCAGGCCCGCGCAGGGCAGGCGATCTGCCTAGACCACAGCCTGGCCATCGTGGACGAACTGGCGGCCCTGGTGGCCAGCCAGCCGGGCGCCCTGGTCGGCCTGGCGCGGTTGAAGAGCAAGGACGACTACACGTTCGCCCATTCCGTGGCCGTGTGCACGCTGATGATCGCCCTGGCCCGGCAGATCGGCATGGGGCCGGACCAGGTGAGGGAGGCCGGCATGTGCGGCCTGCTGCACGACGTGGGCAAGCTGCTGGTGCCCCGGCACATCCTGGACAAGCCGGGCAAGCTCACGCCTGAAGAATTCGGTGTGATGCAAAGGCATCCCCAGCAGGGCGTCGACATCCTGCGGCGCGGCGGCCATGTGCCGGACACGGTGATCGACGTCTGCCTGCACCACCACGAGAAGCTCGACGGCAGCGGCTACCCGCACGGCCTTGCCCAGGGGCAGATCAGTCTGCTGGCACGCATGGCGGCCGTTTGCGACGTGTACGACGCGGTCACCTCCGAGCGGGCCTACAAGAACGCCTGGGACCCGGCGATGGCCCTGGCCCGGATGGCGCAGTGGGAGGGGCACTTCGACCCCTCGGTGCTGCATGCCTTCGTGCGGGTCGTGGGCATCTATCCGGTGGGCTCGCTCGTGCGCCTGGCGTCCGACCGCCTGGCCGTCGTGGTCGAGCACAACCCGGGCGCGCTGACCGCCCCCAAGGTGAAGGTGTTCTTTTCGCTGCGCTCCCGGCTGCACACCGAGCAGCGGGTGGTGGACCTGTCCCGGCCTGGCGAGGCGGACCACATCGTGGCGCGGGAAGACCCGCACGCCAGCGGGTTCCCGCGGCTGGCGCATCTGTGGCAGCCGCACTGACGCGGCGGCGCGCCGGGCGCCCGGCGGATGCCTCTTGCGGCCCTCACCAGCGCCCCGGCAGCCGCTCCTTGAGCAGATCCAGAAACGCCTGCACGGCCACCGGCAGGCTGCGGCCGGCCAGGGTCTGCACCTCCAGGTCGCGCAGGTCCATGCCGGCGTCGCTGATGGGCACGGCCACCACGGCGCCGGCGGCCACCAGGTGGCGCGCAGCGATCTCGCTGGCCACCGACAGCCCGCCGCCGTGCGCCACGAAGTTGAGCACCGTCTTGGCGTGGTTGCTGATGAGCACCGCTTCGAGCTGCAGGCCCTGGCGGCTGCAGACGATGTCGATCATCTGGCGCACCGTGGTCTCGGCCGGTGGCAGGGCCAGGGGGTAGGCGGCCATCTGCGCCAGCGTGACCCTGGCCGCGCCCGCCAGCGCATGGCCGGGCGGCACGAGCGCCAGCACCGGGGCGTTTTGCCGGTAGGCCACCTCGATGTCCTTGTGCGGCGCGCGGCTGAAGCACAGGCCGATGTCGGCCGCGCCGCTGCGCACGGCGTCGGGCACCTGGGCGGTGGGCAGCGAGATCACGCTGAACTGGATGCCGGTGTGCGTGCGCTGGAACTCCACGCACAGGCGCGGCACGAGCTCGTTGGCAAACGCGTCCGATGTGGCCAGGCGCACCTGCCCCGCACGCAGGCCCTGCAGCGCACCGATCTCTCCCAGCGCGCGTTCGGCGTCCAGCACCGTGCGCCGGGCGTGCACGGCCAATATCTCCCCGGCGGCGGTCAGCACCATGCCGCGCGGGTGCCGGTCGAACAGCGGCGTGCCCAATTGCGCCTCCAGCCCTGCGATCTGGCGGCTCAACGCCGAGGCGGCCACGTGCAGGCGGACCGATGCCTCGGTGAGCGAGCCGCTGTGCGCCACCTCCAGGAAGTAGCGCAGGGCGGTGTCTTGCAGAAGCTGGGGGCGCATGGGGCAACGAGCGGGTATGGGGTTTGCAGTGTTTTGCCGTTGGGCAGCCCAAAGTATGAAGTGGTTTGCCGCCGCGGCAAAGCTGCTTGCCTATTTGGCGTTGGTGTTGCGGGCGCGGGCTTTCTAAGATGGTCGTGGGCGTTCGGGGCGTGTGCCGTGCTGCCGCCTGCTTGCCGGCCTGCCTCGCTGACACCCTGTCTGTCTTTCCGTCTGCTTGCCTGCGTCCTTTCCCTTCTTCTGGAGTACCTGTATGCGTCTTTTTCCGTGGAGCCGTCGTGTTCTGTTCATGGCCGGGCTGATGGTGTGGGGCGCGAGCGCACAGGCACAGGCCGCGTGGCCCGACAAGCCCGTGCGCGTGATCGTGCCGTTCCCGGCCAGCGGGGCGACCGACCTGGTCGCGCGCGTGGTCACCCAGCGCGTGGCGGCCGACCTGGGCCAGCAGATGGTGGTGGACAACAAGCCCGGCGCGGGCGGCACCATCGGCACGGCCGAAGCCGCCAAGGCCGCGCCGGACGGCTACACGCTGCTGCTCACCACGAGCAGCACGCACGCCATTTCGCCCCACCTGATGCCGCGCCTGGCTTATGACCCGCGCAAGGACTTCACGCCGGTGGCCCACGTGGCCGACGCACCCAGCGTGCTGCTGGTGACCAACTCCCTGCCCGTCAAGAACGTGGCCGAGCTGATCGCCTACGGCAAGGCCCATCCCGGCAAGCTCAACTACGCCACCAGCGGCAACGGCACCATCGTGCACCTGAACACGGCGGCCTTCAGCGCGCAGGCTGGCGTGGAGATGACGCACATCCCCTACAAGGGCACGGCGCTGGCCATTCCGGACCTGATCGCCGGGCAGACCCATGTGCTGTTCGATTCGCTGCCCACCGGCATGCCGCACGCCAAGGCCGGCCGCCTGCGCGCCCTGGCCGTGACCAGCGAAAAGCGCAGCACGCTGGCGCCGGAGCTGCCCACGCTGGCCGAGTCCGGCCTGCCCGGGTATTCGTCGGTGACCTGGTTCGGCGTGTACCTGCCCGCAGGCGCACCACCCGCGCTGGTCGACAAGGTGCACAAGGCCTTTGCCAAGGCGGTGCAGGCGCCCGAAGTGGCCGAGAGCCTGGCCAAGCTGGGCGTGGAGCCCGCAGTGCCGCGCACGCCCGCGCAGTTCGGTGCGATGGTGCAGGCCGACAGCAACCGCTGGGCGACAGTGATTCGGCAGCACAAAATCACGGTGGAGTGACATCTCCCCGGTACCCGTTTGCCGTCAAACAACGACAGAACCGTTCACGCCGAGCCTGTCGAAGCACCGCGCACGGCTTCGACAGGCTCAGCCCGAACGGCTTGGGCAGGAGCCGCCTTCGGCCCCTCGCCCGAGAGAACGACACCCTCGGTGCGGGGCGGGCCCTCCTCGGTGCCTCTCGCTTTGCGCCGCGCCAGTTTCAAGCGCCGCGAACCCTTGCGGGCAACCCATTCAGAACGCCATGAATAACCCAACCCTCGACTGGTCCCTTCCCTACGCCTCCCACCGCAGCGCGGTCATGGGGCGCAATGTGGTCTCCACCTCGCAGCCGCTGGCCGCGCAGGCGGGGCTGCGCATGCTGCTGGCGGGCGGCAACGCGGTGGATGCCGCCATCGCCGCCGCCATGGCGCTCACCGTGGTCGAGCCCACGGGTTGCGGCATCGGCAGCGACGGCTTTGCCATCGTGTGGGACGGCAAGGAACTGCACGGCCTCAATGCCTCGGGCCGCTCGCCGGCTGCGTGGTCGCCGGAGTATTTTGAGAAGCTGGGCGGCATCCCCGAGACGGGGTGGAATGCGGTCACCGTGCCGGGCGCCGTCTCGGCCTGGGTGGCATTGTCCAAACGCCTGGGCAAGCTGCCCTTCGCACAGCTGGCGCAACCCGCCATCGACTACGCGCGCCATGGTTTTCCGGTGTCGCCCACCATCGCCCGCCTGTGGGCGCTGGGCGGTGCCAAGCTGGGCGCGCAGCCCGGTTTCGCCGAATGCTTTCTGCCCGGTGGCCGTGCGCCGCAGGCGGGCGAGATATTCCGCAGCGAGGCGCATGCCCGCACGCTGGAGCTGATCGCCGAGACGCAGGGCGAGGCCTTCTACCGCGGCGTCATCGCCGAGCGCATGGTGGCCCATGCGCAGGCCCACGGCGGCGCGATGACGCTCGAAGACCTGGCCTCGCACCAGGCCGACTGGGTGGGCACCATCGAGCAGCGCTTCGGCGACTCGGTAGTCCACGAGATTCCGCCCAACGGTCAGGGCATCGCTGCGCTGATGGCGCTGGGCATGCTCGACGCGCACGGTGTCGGCAAGCATCCGCTCGACAGCGTCGAGACCGTGCACGCCAGCATCGAGGCCATGAAGCTCGCGCTGGCCGACCTGGACCAGTACAACGCCGACATCGACGCGATGCCGGTCACTCCCCGCGACCTGCTGCAGGCCGACTACCTGCGCAGCCGCGCGGCGCTCATCGACCCCGAGCGTGCCGGCGACCCCGGCCACGGCGCGCCGCGTCCGGGCGGCACGGTGTACCTGGCCGCGGCCGATGCGTCCGGCATGATGGTCTCGTTCATCCAGTCCAACTACATGGGCTTCGGTTCGGGCGTGGTGGTGCCGGGCACGGGCATCAGCCTGCAGAACCGGGGCCACGGCTTCAACCTCAGGCCCGGCCACGCCAACGAAGTGGGCCCGCGCAAGCGCCCTTCGCACACCATCATCCCGGCGTTTGCGATGCACGCGGACGGCACGCCGCAGATGGCCTTTGGCGTGATGGGCGGCCCCATGCAGAGCCAGGGCCACACCCAGATGGCGCTGCGCGTGCTGCGCTACGGCCAGAACCCCCAGGCCGCCGCCGACGCGCCCCGCTGGCGCGTGACCGGCGGCAAGGGCGTGGCCGTGGAGCCCGCGTTCGACCCCGCCGTGGTGGCGGCGCTGCGTGCGCGGGGCCACGAGGTCACGGTGGAAGAGGGCAACGGCGTGTTCGCCTTCGGCGGCGCGCAACTCGTGCTGCGCGAGGGCGGTCACTACATCGCCGGCTCCGACCCGCGCAAGGACGGGCACGCGGTCGCTTTCTGACCACCGGCCCTGGCGCGCAGGCGGCGGGGGCGCAGGCCGTCCACGGCCGCGGCGCGCGTGTCAGCCCGCTGCGCAGTCCGGAAAGCGCTTTTGCAGCTCGGCCGCCGGCATGGTCTCGGCCACGTCGATGTTGCGCACGAGGGGGATGTACTCGCCCGGGTCGGTGAAGCGCATCAGGGTGCTCGCCACCTGGTTCCTCGGGCCGTTCTTCATCTGGCAGCCGGCCAGCTCCAGGCCCAGGCTCAGTTCCCGCGGCCCGTCGTCGGCGGCCTTCCAGGCCAGGGCCTTGTCGCGCAGCGCCTGCAGGCGCGGCAGGGCGGCAGGCTCGATGCGCCAGACCTGCACGACGGTATGGATGGACTCGTACGGCGCCAGCGGGCTGCGTTCCGCGGTGCTGCGCAGTTCCTGCAGCGGCAGCTTTTCTTCCAGGCGTTCCACCGTGTCGCGGCCACCGGGCAGGCGCACCTTGCGCGACACGCCCACCGACAGCACCAGCGACTGACCGTGCAGCCGCAGGCTCGGGCTGTGCACCACGGCTGCGCGCAGCGCCGCGGGGTCCAGGGTTTCGATCTGCAGCTTGCGCAGCTTCCAGAGCGACGACACCGGCACGCTGCCGCATGCGGCGAGCAGCCCCGCGGCGCACACAGCCAGCAGCAAGGGTCTGCTCCACAGTGCCCGGCGGCTGCCGGAAAAAGCTGAGTGGGCAGCGCGCAGCAGTGCGGGTGCGGGCTCAGGGTTGCTCGGGGAAGACATGGAGCTGGGTTGCATGGGGCAATAATTACTGTAAAACGGCATGTTATTATTGTTTTACAGAAAATTCCAGGTGACCAGATGCCTCATTCCTTTGCTTTGCAGCGCTCATCGGTCCACAGCACCGCCTTTCGGCGGCTGGCCTGGGGGCTGCTCGTGGCCAGCTGGGCCTGTGCGCTGGTGTCCATCGGGCTGTCGTTGGCGCGCTGGGCCGCCATCGGGCATGCGATGGATTGGGGGCGCTGGCTGCCCGTGACCGTGGTGCCTGCGCAGGCCATGGTGGCGGGCGTGGTCGCCCCGGCAACGATGGACACGGCCTGGCGCTGGCTGGGCGTGGCGCTGGAGTGCATACCCGGCCTGGCCTTGTTGTACACCGTGCTGTGCGTGCACCGCATCTGCCGCGCCTTCTTGCGCGGCGAGGTGTTCGGTCCGGAGGTCGTGCGCGGTTTCAGGGGCGTGGGCTGGGGCTTTCTGGCGATGTTCGTGGCGTCGCTGGTCTACCAGGTCGGCGTCTCGGCGCTGCTGTCGTGGCTCGCGTCGGGGCAAAAGGGCGGTATGGTCGTGCTGGGCGTGAGCTCGTTCGAGATGAGTGTGGTGGTGGTCGGGCTGATGATGCTGCTGCTGGCCCACGTGCTCGCCGAGGGCAGCCGCCTGAAGGCCGAATCCGATGCGTTTGTCTGAAAACAGGTTCCGAGAGCGACTGCCACACCATGACGATTGTTGTCACCTTGGATGAGATGCTGGTGCGCCGCAAGGTCAAGTCGCGCGATCTGGCGGCCCACGTGGGCATCACCGAGGCCAACCTGTCCTTGCTCAAGAGCGGCAAGGTCAAGGGCGTGCGCTTCGAGACGCTGTCGGCCATCTGCGAGTACCTGCAGTGCCAGCCCGGCGACCTGCTGGCGTGGGTGGACAGCGGCGGCGATGGCGCCGACGACGGCGCGGTGCAAGAAGGCGTGTAAGTGCGCCAGTGGGGCTGGGGTGCCGCTCCCGTCAGCCGGCGCAGGCGCGTGGCGGTGGCCGTGGTGGCCTCCGTGCTGCTGCACGGCGTCATCCTGACCGCGTGGAATCTGCCAAGCAGCCGCATCTTCCCGTCGCCACCAGCGCCGCCATCCGCATCACCGCGACAGGCGATGGAGGTGCAGTGGATCACGCCTGCCGAGGTGCTGCAGCCCGCCACGGCGGTGCGCGAGCCGGAGCGTGCGCAGGCTCGCCCCCAGGGTTCCGTTCCCGCATCTGCATCGCGGCCGGTGCGTGCGGCAGAGCGCCCCCGCAGCGCCAACGCGCCCGCCGAGGCAGTGACCGGCACGGTCATCGGCAGCCCGCCACCCGCCGTGCAGCAGCCCCCTGCACAGGCCGCGACTGCCGCAGCGCCCGCGCCGCAGCTGCCTGCGTCCGACAGCCGGATGGCCGATGCCCCGCTGCGCTGGAGCCCCGACGCCGTGGGCCGTGCCGACCGCCAGGAGCGCGAATGGCAGCGTCGCCACGGTGAGGTTCCGGCGGCGCAACGGGCGGCCGGCGCAGGCGCAGGTGCTGCCATGCCTTGGGGTGGCGCGGTTGCGACCCGTGAATGGCGCGGGGGCGATGGGGCGCGCGTGGCGCAGGTGCAGGGCCTGGGCGGCAGCAGTTACTGCGTGCGGTTGCCATCGGCCAATCGCCTGCCCGATGTGGGCGCCGCACCGCGCGTGGCGCCCGTCACCAACTGCCCTTGATCCCGCCGATTGCCCTGGGGCCGCCGGGCCGCATCGCCGGTCCGCGCGCGGGCGTGCGCTCCAGCAGCATCGCGTCGCCGTAGCTGAAGAAGCGGTACTTCTGTGCGATGGCGTGGCGGTACAGGCCCATCACATGCGCGTAGCCGGCAAAGGCGCTCACCAGCATCATCAGCGTGCTCTTGGGCAGGTGGAAGTTGGTGATCAGCACGTCCACCACCTGAAAGGCAAACCCCGGCGTGATGAAGATGCTGGTGTCGCCCGACGCCTGGCCCGAGCGGGCCCATGATTCGAGCGTGCGCACCGTGGTCGTGCCCACCGCCACCACGCGACCGCCGCGCTGGCGGCAGCGCTCCAGCGCTGCCAGCGTGGCGTGCGGCACCTCGTACCACTCGCTGTGCATCTGGTGCTCGGCCAGGTTCTCGGTCTTCACGGGCTGGAAGGTGCCGGCGCCCACGTGCAGCGTGACGCTCGCGCGCTCGATGCCGCGCGCCGCCAGGTCGTCCAGCACGCCGTCGTCGAAGTGCAGCGCGGCCGTGGGCGCGGCCACGGCGCCGGGGTTGCGGGCGAACACGGTCTGGTAGCGCTGGGTGTCCTCGGCTTCGTCGGGGTCGTGGTCGGCGTTCTGCTGGCGCTCGATGTAGGGCGGCAGCGGCAGGTGGCCGTGGCGCTCCATCAGCTCCCAGGGCGATTCGCCCGCAGGGCCGTGCAGCGCAAAGCGGAACAGCGGGCCGTCCTCATGGGGCCAGCGCGACAGCAGCGTGGCGTCGAAGCCGCCGCCGTGGCGCCCGCCGGCCATGTGCACGGTGCTGCCGGGCAGGGGCTTCTTGCTGACCTTCATGTGGGCGACGACTTCATTGCCCGGGTTGTCGGCTTCGGCGGGCAGCACGCGCTCTATCAGCAGCTCCAGCTTGCCGCCGCTGGCCTTCTCGCCAAAGATGCGCGCCTTGACCACGCGCGTGTCGTTGAACACCAGCAGGTCGCCCGCGCGCAGCAGGCCGGGCAGGTCGCGGAAGATGCGGTCGGCAGGCTCGATGGCGCGGCCGTCGAGCAGGCGCGATGCGCTGCGCTCTGCGGCGGGGTGCTGGGCGATGAGTTCGGGGGGCAGCGAGAAGTCGAAGTCGCTGAGGGTGTAGGCGCGCGGCGCGCCGGGGTCGATGTCGGTCATGGTGCTTGAGGGCCGGACGGGCCCGTGCCAAGAAAGGCGGAGGTCGGAGAAAGAAGGGTGCCATTGTCCCATGCGCCCTCCTGCACCACGCGCTACGGTCCGTGCCGGATGGCGATGCGGCTGCGCAAGGCCCGGGACCGGGGAAAAGACGCCCGCCTTCAGGCGCTGGCCAGGGTAACCGTGGTAGCCTTTTTGATTCGATGCTTCGTTCGCACCACCCTGCTCCATGCCCGCCGCTGCCCCCCGCGTTCCCCTGAGCCCCAAAGCCGCGGCAGCGCCTGCTGGCGCGGCCAAAGGCGGCGCGTCGGTGGCGCAAAAGGCGATGCACAAGCTGGGCCTCAAGCGCGATATCGACCTGGCGCTGCACCTGCCCCTGCGCTACGAGGACGAGACCCGCATCACGCCGCTGGCCAATGCGCGCGACGGCCAGATGGTGCAAGTCGAAGCCACCGTGATCGCCAGCGAGGTGCAATTGCGCCCGCGCCGCCAGCTGCTGGTGCAGGTCGAAGACGACACCGGCACCTGCGAACTGCGCTTCTTCAGCTTCTACCCCTCGCACCAGAAGACCCTGTCGGTGGGCGCGCGCCTGCGCATCCGCGGCGAGGTCAAGGGCGGCTTCTGGGGCCGGCAGATGCTGCACCCGGCGTTTCGGCTGGCGGGCGGCGAGCTGCCCGCCGCGCTCACGCCCGTCTACCCCACCACGGCCGGCCTGCCGCAGCCCTACCTGCGCCGCGCGGTGGTCGGTGCGCTGGCCCGGGTGGACCTGTCGGACACGCTGCCCCCTGGCACCGAGCCGCCGTATGCGCGGTTCAATAGCCAAAATGGCCTCCCGCGCTTGTTCAGCCTGCGCGAGGCGCTCACTTTTTTGCACCACCCCACGCCGGACGTGGCGATGTCCACGCTGGAAGACCACAGCCACCCGGCCTGGCAGCGGCTCAAGGTGGAGGAGCTGCTGGCCCAGCAGCTGTCGCAGCAGCAATCGCGCCGCGCGCGGGACATGCTGCGTGCGCCCGTGCTGCACGTGCGTCGGCCCACCGATGGTGCGTTGCCGCTGCACGAGCAACTGATGGCCGTGCTGCCCTTCAGCCTGACCGCCGCGCAGCGCCGCGTGGGCGAGGAAATCGCCGCCGACCTGGCGCGCCAGGTGCCCATGCACCGGCTGCTGCAGGGCGACGTGGGCTCGGGCAAGACCGTGGTCTCCGCCCTGGCCGCGTGCCTTGCCATGGACGCGGGCTGGCAGTGCGCGCTGATGGCGCCCACCGAAATCCTGGCCGAGCAGCATTTCGCCAAGATGATCTGCTGGCTCGAACCGCTGCTGGCCGCGCGCGGCCGCAAGGTGGCCTGGCTGGTGGGCGGGCAAAAGAAGAAGGACCGCACCGCCATGCTCGCGCTGGTCGATAGCGGCGAGGCCGCGCTGGTGGTGGGCACCCACGCCGTGATCCAGGATCAGGTGCGGTTCAAGAACCTGGCGCTGGCCATCATCGACGAGCAGCACCGCTTTGGCGTCGCGCAGCGGCTGGCGCTGCGGCAAAAGCTGGCCGAGCACGGCATGGAGCCGCACATGCTGATGATGAGCGCCACGCCCATCCCGCGCACGCTGGCCATGAGCTACTACGCCGACCTCGACGTCTCGGTGATCGACGAGCTGCCTCCGGGCCGCACGCCCATCGTCACCAAGCTGATCGCCGACAGCCGCAAGGACGAAGTCATCGAGCGCATCGGCGCCCAGGTGCAGGCCGGCCGGCAGGTGTACTGGGTGTGCCCGCTGATCGAGGAAAGCGAGGCGCTGGACCTGAGTAACGCCACGGCCACGCACGCCGACCTGAGCGAAGCCTTGCCAGGCTGCATGGTGGGCCTGCTGCACTCGCGCATGCCCACCGCCGAGAAAAAGGCGGTGATGGCGCTGTTCACCAGCGGCCAGATGGGCGTGCTGGTCAGCACCACCGTGATCGAGGTGGGGGTGGACGTGCCCAATGCCTCGCTCATGGTCATCGAGCATGCCGAGCGTTTCGGCCTGTCGCAACTGCACCAGCTGCGCGGCCGCGTGGGCCGCGGCGCTGCGGCGTCGGCCTGCGTGCTGCTGTATGCCACCAACGACAGCGGCCGCGTGGGCGAGACCGCCAAGGAACGCCTGCGCGCCATGGCCGAGACCAACGACGGCTTCGAGATCGCCCGCCGCGACCTGGAGATCCGCGGCCCCGGCGAGTTCCTGGGCGCGCGCCAGTCGGGCGACGCGCTGCTGCGCTTTGCCGACCTGGCCACCGACACCGTGCTGCTCGACTGGGCCCGTGAACTGGCGCCGGTCATGCTGGACCGCTACCCGGACCTGGCGGCGAAACACGTGGCGCGCTGGTTGGGTGGAAAATCGGACTATCTGAAGGCATGAAGATGGCATTCCCCCGAAGCCGCCACGGGCAGGGGACTGCCATTCACCCCCAGCCCAGGAACAGACCATGACCCTGACCGAACTCAAATACATCGTCGCCGTGGCGCGCGAGAAGCACTTTGGCCATGCGGCCGATGCCTGCTATGTCTCGCAGCCCACGCTGTCGGTGGCGATCAAGAAGCTGGAGGAAGAGCTCGATGTGAAGCTCTTCGAGCGCAGCGCGGGCGAGGTATCGGTCACGCCGCTGGGCGAGGAGATCGTGCGCCAGGCGCAGAGCGTGCTGGAGCAGGCCGCGGCCATCAAGGAGATCGCCAAGCGCGGCAAGGACCCGCTGGCCGGCCCGCTGACCCTGGGCGTGATCTACACCATCGGGCCCTACCTGCTGCCCGACCTGGTGCGCCAGGCCATCGGCCGCTCGCCCCAGATGCCGCTCATGCTGCAGGAGAACTTCACGGTCAAGCTGCTGGAGATGCTGCGCACCGGCGAGATCGACTGCGCCATCCTGGCCGAGCCGTTCCCCGACACCGGGCTGGCCATGGCGCCGCTGTACGACGAGCCTTTCATGGCGGCCGTGCCCAGTTCGCACCCGCTGGCGGCCAAGAAGTCCGTCACCGCCGCCGAGCTCAAGAGCGAGACCATGCTGCTGCTGGGCTCGGGCCACTGCTTTCGCGACCATGTGCTTGAGGTCTGCCCCGAGTTCGCGCGCTTTTCCAGCAACGCCGAGGGCATCCGCAAGTCGTTCGAGGGCTCGTCGCTCGAGACCATCAAGCACATGGTGGCGGCAGGCATGGGCGTGACGCTGGTGCCGCGCCTGTCGGTGCCGCGCGATGCGCTGCTCACGGTGTCGCGCCGCCGCAAGAGCGACGAAACCTACGTGCGCTACCTGCCCATCCGCGAGGAGGACGGCGGCCCGCCGCCCATGCGCCGCGTGGTGCTGGCCTGGCGGCGCAGCTTTACCCGCTACGAGGCGATTGCCGCGCTGCGCAACGCGGTGTACGCGTGCGAGTTGCCGGGCGTCAAGCGGCTGTCCTGAACATCGCTTCGACGGCTGTTTCGATCGCCGCCTGAGCAGGGCGGCAAGGGCTACACTTTCGCCCCGCATGGCGTGCAGTCTTTCAGGGGCCCGCCACGGGCGGCGACAACGCGCTGCCCGGACTGCAGGCCGAGCGACAGGCGGCCCGCAGGCGCCGTGCGCACTCCACAACCCAAGGAAAACAAACAATGAAGAAGATTCTGATGGCCGCCAGCCTGGCCGTGGGCCTGGCCGCGTGCACCAGCATGCCCACCGACACCGCAGGTGCAGGCACCGTGAAGAAGGCCGACATGGACCGCCTGGTGGCCGTGCTGCCCGCTGCACCGCAAGGCAGCTTCACCGAGTTCCTGGCCCAGGCCGCGCGCGAGAACCCGCTGCTGCGCGCCAGCGTGGCGGCCTATGCGGCCAAACAGCCGCTGGCGGGCGATGACCTGGTCAACATCAGCCGGCTGCTGGGCCTGTACAACCGCCTGCACAACCAGGCCGCGGTGATCGACGCCACGGCGAAGATGGTGGCCATCCCCACGGTGCGCGCCGACAAGGTGCCGCCGCACGAGGACAAGAACATCATCGCCTTCGGCGCGCTGGTCGAGGGCATGGCCCGCGACTTCGGCCTGATGTACCGCAACGTGGACAACCGCATCTTCGAAGTGAAGCTGCCCGGCAGCAGCAGTGAGGAGTTCGGCATCCTCACCCACGCCGACGTGGTGCCCGTGGTGGCCGACGAATGGGTGCTGGACGACGGCACGCGCCTGGATCCCTTCAAGCTCACCCGCGTGGGCGGCAACCTGTACGGCCGCGGCTCCATCGACGACAAGGGCTCCATCGCTGCCGTGCTGTACGCCATGAAGGCCGTGAAGGAAAGCGGCCTGCCGCTGTCGCGCACCATCCGCCTCATGATCGAGACGACCGAAGAGACCGGTGGCGACGCGATGAAGTACTACCGCGCCAAGACCGCGCTGCCCGAGTACAACATCGTGCTGGACAGCAAGTACCCCGCCGTGGTGGCCGAAAAGGGCTCCGGCGCGCTGCGCGCCTCGTTCGCGCTGGGGCCGGCGGCCGGTGCTGGCGCCACCGCCATCACCGCCATGGCAGGGGCCGCATCGACCAATGCCGTGCCGCAGACCGCCACGGCCAGGCTGCAAGGCGGCAACACCGCCGATGTGGCGGCGCGCCTGAACGCTGCCAAGGCTGCGTTCGTCGAGAAGTACAAGCCGCAGGGTGGCCCCTTCAGCATCGACGTCACGCAGGACGGCGCCGCCGTGCAGGTGAAGGTGACCGGCGCATCGGCCCACGGCTCGCGCCCTGAAGAAGGCGTGAACCCGCTGCCGCGCCTGGCGCTGTTCCTCAAGGAGTCCGGCGTCGCGCTGGCCCCCAACGGTTACGCGCAGGCCGTGCGCTACCTCACCGACCTGTATGGCACCGACTACCTGGGCCGCACGCTGGGCCTGGCGTATGCCGACGACTTCATGGGCCCACTGACCATGTCGCCCAACCTCGTGCGCGAGAAGGATGGCCAGGTCGATGTGCTCGTGAACGTGCGCATGCCCCGCGGCAGCACGCCCGAGGCGCTCTCGCAGGCCACCTCGGCCAGGATCAAGGCCTGGGGCACCCAGGCCGGCGTGGCAGTGGAGGTGGACCACCAACAGGGCAACTGGATGGCGCGCGACCCCAAGGGCGCCTGGCTCTCCACGTTGCTCAACACCTTCGGCGACACCACGGGCCTCGAAGCCAAGCCCGTGCCCACGGCCGGCAGCACCACGGCCAAGCTCATGCCCAACGCCATCAACTTCGGCCCCGCCATGCCCGGCAAGAAGTACACGGCGCACAACGCCAAGGAGTTCAAGGAAGTGGTGGACCTGGACGCGGACATGCAGATGTTCACCGAGATGCTCGTGCGCATCGGGAATTTGAGCCAGATGCAGTGATGGCTTTGGCGCCTGCGCTAAAGTGATCCGTCAGCCGCCATGCGCTGCAGCTCCGGGCCCACCGGGGCCGCAGCGCACGGCGGATTCCATCGATTGACCCTCATCCAACGAAGGAGCTCCCCATGGCCAAGGCCCCCAAGACCGCCACACCTGCCACCACCGCCCCCCGCATCAACATCGGCATCAGCGACAAGGACCGCGCCGCCATCGCGCAAGGCCTCTCGCGCCTGCTGGCGGACACCTACACGCTGTACCTGACCACGCACAACTTCCACTGGAACGTGACGGGCCCGATGTTCAACACGCTGCACACCATGTTCATGGCGCAGTACACCGAGCTGTGGAACGCGGTCGACCCGGTCGCCGAGCGCATCCGCTCGCTGGGCCACGTGGCCCCCGGCTCGTACGCCGAATTCGGCAAGCTGGCCACCGTGCCCGACGCGCCCAGCCAGCCGCCCAAGGCGCTGGAGATGGTGCGCATCCTGGTCGAAGGCCATGAGGCCGTGGCCCGCACCGCGCGCAGCCTGTTCCCGCTGGCCGACAAGGCCAGCGACGAGCCCACCGCCGATCTGCTGACCCAGCGCCTTACGGTGCACGAGCAAACCGCGTGGATGCTGCGCTCTCTGCTGGAAGAATGAGAGCCGGGTAAGTAAGCCACCGCTTCGGTGGCAGCCCAGGGCCGCCGCTCCGGTGCACCGGAGCGGCCATCCCGCGTGCCGGGGGACGCCTGCAAAGTGCGTTTTGTCCTACAGAACGTGCGAGCAGTTGTACGGATGATGCGAGTTTTGATCATGCTGCCCATCGCGGCGGTGTGGCGGCTGGACCAACCCGGTGATCTATGCGAATCCTGTACGTTGAAGACAACCCCGAGCTGCGCGAAACCATCGGCATGCTGATGGAAGGCGACGGCCAGACGGTGACCTCGTGCGCCACGGCCGAAGAGGCGCTGGCCCTTGATGCCGAGGACCCCTTCGACCTGCTCGTCTCCGACGTCAGCCTGCCCGGCATGTCGGGCACGGACCTGGCCCGCAAGGTGCTGGCCGTGGACCCGCAGCGCTGGGTGGTGCTGTGCACCGGCTACGAGCTGGGCGACTATGCCTCCGCCTGGGGCCCGAACGTGCGCACGCTGCTCAAGCCCTTCGAGCTGGAAGACCTGGAGAGCCTGCTGGACTCCATCCGCGCTGCAGTCCACCGCACCGCGGCCTGACAGGCACTTCGGCGCCGCCCGCCGCCCGGACCCCGCGCCTTCGCTCTGAGCCCCGTTCCCGAGCCTTCGCCCTGAGCGGGCCTGTACCGCAGCAGTACAGGCCACCCCGACCCCCACACCTTCCCGTCCCTGTCGAGCCCCCGCCGGGTTGGCTTTGGGCCTGCGCCCGCGCTACGCCAGCCTGTCTCCCGGCCTGTCCGCCCGCCGGTCGGCGGCTGGGCAGGGCGCCACCCGCGGCAGCTCCACCCGAAAGCGCGTGGTGCCGTCCTGCGAGGACGCATGGATATGCCCGCCGTGCGCCCGCACGATCTGGTGGGCGATGAACAGGCCCAGGCCCAGCCCCTGATGGCGCCCGGGCGCGCGCTCCCGCCCGCGGAACGGGTCGAACAGATGGGGCAGCAGGTCGGGCGCGATGGTGCCGCCGTTGGCCACCTCCAGCACCAGCGTGTCGGCCAGGCGACCGTCCAGCAGCACCTGCACCGGCTCGCCTTCCGCCCCGTGGTGCACGGCATTGCCGACCAGGTTGGTCACCACCTGGCACAGCCGCTCGCCGTCCCACGTGCCTGACAGGTCCCCCTGCAGCGTGGACGCGATGGTGCGGTCCGGGTGGCCGGTCTGGATTTCACCCAGGACGCGCTGCACCAGCACCTGCATGTCGGTCGGGCCGGGCTGAAGGCCCAGCCCGCCGGCCTGGCGGATGCGGGTGACGTCCAGCAGGTCCTCGATCATGCCGGCCATGCGCTGGCTGCTGCCGAGCACGCGGTCCGCCATGGCCTCGATCTTGTCCGGCTCGGGTTGGCGCTTGAGCAGGGTGGCCGCCGCCGTGATCGACATCAGCGGGGTGCGCAGGTCGTGGCTCAGCACGGCCATGAACATCTCGTTGATGCGCAGCGCCTGGGTGCGTTCGTGCAGCTCGTGGGCCAGCGCCTGCTTGCGCCGGTGCAGGTCGAAGAACACCTGGGCCTTGGTGGCGAGCATGTGCGGGTCGATGGGCTTGTACAGAAAGTCCACCGCCCCGGTTTCGTAGCCCCGGAACTGCCAGTTCTGCTCGCGCGAACCGGCGGTCATGAAGATCAGCGGAATGTGCCGCGTGCGTTCGCTGCCGCGCATCAGCTCGGCCAGTTCGAACCCGTTCATCTCGGGCATCTGCACGTCCAGCAGCGCTAGGGCCACGTCGCTGTGGCTGAGCAGCAGCTCCAGCGCCTCGGGGCCCGACTGGGCCTTCAGGATCTCGATGCCTTCGCGCTGCTGCAGCAGGGCTTCGAGCGCGATCAGGTTCTCCTGCACGTCATCGACCAGCAGGCACTTGATGCGCTCGGTGGGCGCAGGCGGGGGGGGCGATGTCAGGGGGTTCATCGGGCGGTCCGGGTACATCATCGTCACAGCAGGCTTTGTTGGTGCAGTTGCGCAAGCAATGCTGCGATGCCCGCGGGGGGCAGGGTGTGGTCTACGGGCGTGCTGGCCAGCGCGGCCAGGGGCATCGCCGGCATGGGGGCGCTGGCCGGGTCCTGCACGATGGCCAGGCCGCCGGCCGAGCGGATGGCCGCCAGGCCCCGTGCGCCGTCTTCGTTGGCGCCCGACAGCAGGATGCCCACCAGGCGCGGGCCGTACAGGTCGGCGGCGGACTCGAACAGCACATCGATGGAGGGTCGCGAGAAGTGCACCGGTGCATCCACCGACAGCGACAGGCGTGGCCCCTCGTCCAGCAGCAGATGGTAGTCCGGCGGCGCGAAGTACACGTTGCCGGGCTGCAGCTCGTCCTTGTCCCCGGCCTCCTGCAATGGCAAGGCGCAGCGCTGGCGGAAGATGTCCGCCAGCAGGCTGCGCCGGTCGCGCGGCAGGTGCAGCACCACCACCAGGGGGGCCTGCAGCGTGGCCGGCAGGGCCGGCAGCAGGGCCACGAGGGCTTCGACGCCACCCGAGGAGCCGCCCACCACGATGGCGTCGTAGGCGGGGCGGGGGGCGGCCGCCGCAGCGGTGGTCGCGGCGCTCACAGGCCGGCCTTCTTGCGGTAGATGCGGTCTTCGAGCACGAAGTCGTCGAACGCCGGGGCCTCGGCCGAAAAGCGCAGCGACTCCTTGGAGCCCAGGCCCAGAAAGCCCCGGTGGCACAGCGCCTCGCGAAAGAGCCCGAGCGCGCGGTTTTGCAGGTCGCGCTCGAAGTAGATCAACACGTTGCGGCAGGACACCAGGTGCACCTCGGCGAACACGCTGTCGGTGGCCAGGCTGTGGTCCGAGAACACCACGTGTTCGCGCAGCGACTTGTCGAACACCACGCGGCCGTAGCGCGCGGTGTAGTAGTCCGACAGCGAGCTGCGCGCGCCGGAGCGGGCGTGGTTCTCGGTGAATGCCGCCACACGCGCCAGGTCGAACACGCCGGACTCGGCCAGGCGCAGCGCGTGGGGGTTGATGTCGGTCGCGTAGATCAGGGTGCGGTCCAGCAGGCCTTCTTCCTGCAGCAGGATGGCCAGCGAGTACACCTCTTCGCCCGCGCTGCAGCCGGCCACCCAGACCTTGAGCGAGGGGTAGGTGCGCAGCAGCGGCACCACTTCCTCGCGCAGCGAGCGGAAGTACGTGGGGTCGCGGAACATGTCGCTCACCTGCACGGTGAGGTATTCCAGCAGCGCCGGGAACACGTGGGGCTCGTGCAGCACGCGATCCTGCAACTGCGACAGGGTCTTGCACTGGAACTCGATCAGCGCCGTGTTCAGCCGGCGCTTGAGCGATGCGGGCGAGTAGCCCCGGAAGTCGTAGTGGTAGCGGTGGTAGATCGCATCGATCAGCAGGTGCTGCTCGATGTCTGCGGTCTTCGCTTTCTTCAGGAGGGACATGGGCCGGGCGTCGGGGCTCGCTGCAGGGTTTACTTCGGCATCCAGACGCGCACGAGCGACAGGAGCTTTTCCACATCCAGCGGCTTGGCGATGTAGTCGTTGGCACCGGCGGCCAGGCACTTTTCCTGGTCGTCCTTCATGGCCTTGGCGGTCAGCGCGATGATGGGCAGGCGGCGCCACGCGGGGCGGCTGCGGATTTCGCGCATGGCGGTGTAGCCGTCCATCTCCGGCATCATGATGTCCATCAGCACCAGGTCCACCGCAGGGCCGCTGGCGTCGGCGCGCTCGAGCGCCTGCAGCGCCTCGATGCCGTTGCGGGCGATCTGCAGCTTGATGCCCGTGGGCTCCAGGATGCTCGAGAGCGCGAACACGTTGCGCACATCGTCTTCCACCACCAGCACGTTGCGGCCTTCCAGCGCCGTCTCGCGGCTGCGCGCGGACTGCAGCATCTGGCGGTGCTCCGCCGACAGCTCGGACTCGACCTGGTGCAGGAACAGCGTGACCTCGTCGAGCAGGCGCTCGGGCGAGCGGGCGTCCTTGACGATGATGGATTTGGAGAAGCGCCGCAGCTGCTGCTCCTCGTCGCGCGACAGTGCGCGGCCGGTGTAGACGATGACGGGCGGGAACGACACGCCGTCCTGCTCGGTCATCTGCTGCAGCAGCTCGAAGCCGGTGAGGTCGGGCAGGTTCAGGTCCATCACCATGCAGTCGAAGGTGGAGCCGCGCAGGTGGTCCAGCGCCACCCCGGCGGTGCCGGCGCAGACGATCTCCACGTCGTCGCGGCTCAAGAGGTGGCGCACGCTCTCGCGCTGGCGCTCGTCGTCTTCCACCACCAGCACGCGGCGCAGGTTCTGGGTGAACTTGGCCTCCAGGCGCTGCAGGGCCTGCACGAGCTCGTCGCGCTTGACCGGCTTGAGCGCGTAGCCCACGGCGCCGCGGCCCATGGCCTCCTGCGAATAGTCCGCCACCGACACCACGTGCACGGGGATGTGCCGCGTGACCGGGTTGCGCTTGAGCTGGTCGAGCACGCCCAGGCCGGAGAAGTCGGGCAGGTTCACGTCCAGCACGATGGCGCTGGGCAGCAGCTGCGCGGCCATGGCCAGGCCGTCCGCCGCGTTGAAGGCCATGTGGCTCTCGAAGTCCATTTCACGGGCCAGGTCGCACAGGATGTTGGCGAAGCGCTCGTCGTCTTCCACGACGAGGATGCTGCGGGCACTCGCGCGCAGGGGCGCTGCGGCGCCGGTGGCGGCCGCCTGAGGCGCTGCGATGGCGCCCAGCGCCTGGGCCACGCCCGCCAGTTGGGGCGCGGCCGGTGCCAGGGCCGCGGGCGTCGCCATGGGGGCGGTGTGTGCGGCATGGGCGGGTTGTGCGGTGTACGGAGTGCCCGCAGCCGCTGTCGCATCTGCCTGCAGCGCTGCCAGCCGCGCCGGCAGCGTCAATGTGAACACGCTGCCTTCGCCAGGCGTGCTCTCGACCGAGATCGCGCCGCCCAGCAGCTGCGCCAGGTCGCGCGAGATCGACAGGCCCAGCCCCGTGCCGCCGTACTTGCGGTGGGTGCTGCCGTCGGCCTGGCGGAAGGCCTCGAAGATCAGCTCCTGCTGGTGCGCGGGGATGCCGATGCCTGTGTCCCGCACCGCAAACACCACCGTGTCCCCCGTGCCGCGCGACACCTGCAGGGTGATGGAGCCTTTTTCGGTGAACTTGAGCGCGTTGGACAGCAGGTTCTTGAGCACCTGGCCCAGGCGCAGCGGGTCGGTTTCCATCGTCGGCACGTCCGCGGCCACGGTGGCCGACAGTGCCAGGCCCTTTTCCTGGGCCAGCAGGCGCAGCGGCTCCACCAGCGCCTGCACCGCCTTGCCCACCTGCACGGTCTCGACCGACACGGTGGCCTGGCCGGCCTCGATCTTGGCCAGGTCGAGGATGTCGTTGATCAGCGCCAGCAGGTCGTTGCCCGCGGAGTAGATGGTCTGGGCGTACTTCACCTGGTCGCCGGAGAGGTTGCCGGGCTTGTTGTCGGCCAAGAGCTTGGCGAGGATGAGCGTGGAGTTCAGCGGGGTGCGCAGCTCGTGGCTCATGTTGGCCAGGAACTCGCTCTTGTACTGGCTGGCCGTTTCCAGCTCGCGCGCCTTGTCGGTCAGGGCGCTCTGGGCGCGCAGCATCTGTTCGCGCTGGTATTCCAGCTGCTGGGTCTGCTCTTCCAGGTGGGCGTTGGTCTGCTCCAGCTCGGTCTGCTGCACCTCCATCTGTGCCTGCGACTCCTGCAGGATGCGGCTTTGCTGCTCCAGCTCTTCGTTGTTCACGCGCAGCTCTTCCTGCTGCGTCTGCAGTTCCTCGGACTGGCGCTGTGTTTCCTCCAGCAGCGCTTCCAGCCGGGTGCGGTCCGCGCCGGAGCGGATGGCGATGGCCAGCATCTCGGAGGCACGCTCCATCAGGCTGCGCTCGGCATCGTCCAGCGCGCGGTAGAAGCCCAGCTCGATCACGGCATACACCTTGCCGTTTTCCACCGCGGGGGCCACCAGCAGCTCGGCCGGGCTCGACTGGCCCGTGCTGGACGACACCAGCAAGTGGGTGGAAGGCACGTCGCGGACGTGCAGCAGTGTGCGGGTGCGCGCTGCCTCGCCCACCAGGCCTTCGTTGGCCAGCAGCGTCTGGGTAAGCCGCTCGCGCGGCAGCGCATAGCCGCCGAACAGCGAGAACCCGCCGCCGGACTCGGCCACGTAGCCTGCGCCCACATTGGCCTTGAGGTAGCCGGCCAGGTACTCCAGCGCCAGCTTGCCGATATCTTCCAGCCGGTGGTCGCCCTGCAGGCGCTGGCCCAGGCCGGTCAGGCCGGCGGACACCCACGACTGCCGCGACTTGGAGCGGTATTCCCGCGAGGTCATGGCGGCCGAGGCGCAGATCAGCGCCAGCAGCACGATCGAGCCGCCCCACGAGTAGTAGGCCGACATCGTCGCAGCATCCACCCAGGCCTGGCGGCGGGATTCCAGTTGCTGGCTCTGCAGGGTGAACAGGTCGGACGAGAGGTCGCGCACCCGGTCCATCAGGTTCTTGCCCGCGTCGGTGCGCACCAGGGCCATGGCGGCGTCCCGGTTGCCGCCTTTGTACAGTTCGACGGTTTCGTTCAGCTCGCGCAGCTTCTGCCGCGTGAGGTCGTCGATCTGCGTCACTATGCGGCGGTGGATCGGGTCGTCGTTGGTGCTGGCCTTGAGGGCCGTCATCTGCCGGTCCAGCGACGTCAATGCCAGCTGGTAGGGCTGCAGGTAGGCCACCTCGCCTGTCAGCAGGAAGCCGCGCTGGCCGGTTTCGGCGTCCTTGAGCGCGGAGTTGAACAAATTGAGCTGGCGCATCGCCAGCGTGGTGCGGTCCATGGCCGCCACGGCGTCGCCGCGCATTTCGGACGCGCGGAAGTTGACCAGGGCAATGACCAGGGTGGCCAGTGCGGCCACGACGAAGCCCGCCATCAGCGTGCGGGGGATGGCAAAGCGTGTGGTGGCCTGTGTACTGGAGGATCTGGGCATGCGGTGCAGGTCCTTAGGGGTGGTGTGACCCGGGGACTTTACCGGGTTTGCAACGCTTGTTACAGGGAGAGCCCTGCCGGGGTGCGGCCAATCGGCGCTCACCGCTCAGGCCCGGACCCGGGTGCGGCCGGCCAGCCGGCTGCTACATTCGCACAGCCCGCGCCCCCGGCAGGCTGATCCTGCCCCCGTTGTGCCCCCGCTGTGCCGCCTGGTGCCGCGTTCCAGCCCATTCTTTCGCATCTGCCTGCCGCATGTCCACCGTCGCCCCCCGCAGCCGCTTCGCCCTGTACCTCGACCTCATCCGCTGGGACCGCCCCGCCGGCTGGCTGGTGTGCCTGTGGCCCACGCTGTCCGCGTTGTGGATCGCGGCCGACGGCTTTCCGGGCTGGCACCTGCTGGCGGTGTTCGTGCTGGGCACCATCCTCATGCGCAGCGCTGGCTGCTGCGTGAACGATGTGGCCGACCGCGACTTCGACAAGCACGTCAAGCGCACCGCGCAGCGCCCCGTGACCACCGGTGCCGTGTCGGTGAAGGAGGCGCTGGGGCTGGGCGCCGTGCTGGCGCTGCTGGCGTTCGGCCTGGTGCTCACCACCAACGCGGCGGCCATTGCCTGGTCGGTGCCCGCGCTGCTGGTGGCCATCGCCTACCCGTTCACCAAGCGCATCATCTCCATGCCGCAGGCGGTGCTGGGCATCGCCTTCAACTTCGGCATCGTGATCGCTTTCGCCGCCGTGCAGGGCACCGTGCCCGCCGTGGCATGGTGGATGTGGCTGGGCAACCTGTGCTGGGTGCTGGCCTACGACACCGAATACGCCATGGTCGATCGCGACGACGACCTCAAGATCGGCATCAAGACATCGGCCATCACCCTGGGCCGACGGGATGTGCCGGCGATCGTGGCCTTCTACCTGGCTTTCCTGGCTATTTGGGTCCTGGCGCTGGCCCCGTATGCGCTAGGTGCTATTTTTTATATAGCAATCGCCGCCGCGCTCGCCCAGGTGGCCTGGCACTGGAGCCTGATCCGCCACCGCACCCGCGAGGGCTGCTTCAAGGCCTTTCGGGTGAACCACTGGCTGGGCGCCACGGTGTTTGCAGGCATCGCGGGCAGCTACCTGGTGCGCCAGTAAACTGGCGTCCGCCGATCCATCCCCCTGTCCCCAGATCCAACATGAGATACGCATGGCCACCTCTCCCTTGACTGCGACTGTGATTGGCGGCAACGCGGTGGTACCGCAGGCTGCCGCGGCCTGGCCCGCGACCGGGCCAGATGCCACCGGAGCGCTGGTGCTCCCCGCCCACTTTCCCGTCGCCCTGAATGCCGAGCAGCAGCAACAGGTGCAGCAAAGCCTGTCGCAGGTGGACTTTCTGGCCATGCCCACCCGCGAGGTCGTCACGCTGGGGGCGGACATCGAGACGGCCCTGCACCGCACGCTCGACGGCTTTCTGGCGCGCATCGACCAGGGCAGCGACCCGAAGATCTTCAAGCTCATCGCCAGCCTCAAGGAGGCGGTCGACAAGGAAGACCTGCCGGCCCTGGCCCGCAAGATCACCCACCCCGAGCCCAGCCTGCTCTCGCGCATCGGCGGCCTGTTCAGCAAGGCCGCGGCGGCCAAGGCGCTGGCCGCCGTGTGGGAGGAAACCCGCCGCCTGGCCCAGGGCAAAACGAAGACGCTGGTCGACGTGGTGCAGAAGATGGATGTCGAACTGCGCCAGGAGCAGCAAAAGCTCGACGGCGAGATCCGCGCGCTGGAGCAGCTCAAGGACGCCTACCGGGGCCGCTACAGCGACTTCGCCGTGGTGGTGGCCTTCCTGTCCGTGTTCCTGGTGCGCTCGCGCGAGCTGGTGGCGCAGGCGGAGCAGGCCGTGCAGCCGGGCGATGCGCAAGCATCCGTGCGCCTGAGCGAGCTCAAGGACAAGCTGCAGGCGCTGGAGTCGCGCGCGCTGGCGCTGGAGGGCACGCTGAGCCGCCTGCCGGCCGACCAGCTCGTGATCCGCCAGCTGCAGAACGCCGCCATCGCCACGCTGCAAGAGACCACCACCACCGCATCGAGCCGCTTCGCCAGCATCAAGATGACGCTGCTGACCCTGCACGGCGCGCTGGTCACCCAGTCGGTACAGCAGCTGGCCGACCACGGCGCGGCGCTGGACCAGAACCTTGCGGGTGTGCGCTCGGTGCTGATGAAGGACGTGGTGACCAAGGCCGCCAACGCCCCGGGCGACAACCGCCTGGCCCAGGCGCAGCAGCTGCAGGCGATCGTCGCCGATACCGCCCAACTGGTGGGCGTGGTGGAGCAGGCCCGCGCCGACAACCAGCAGAAATTCGCGCAGGCCCGCGAGATGTTCGCCCAGGCCCGCCAGGACATGCTGGCCGTGGGCCAGCAGCTGCGCCCCGACCAGCCCCTGAAGTATTGACCCGGCGCAGCTGATCCTTCAACAGATCCAACGTCCAAAAACCCGACATGGCCCTCGAACTCAAACTCTCCAAGCCCGGCGACGCCGCCCCCAAACTGTCGCTGAACCTCGCCAAGCCCGCGCGCTTCACCGTGGAGCTGTACTGGGACTCTGCGCACGACCTGGACACCCACGCGCTGCTCGCTACCAATGGCGGCGGCGGTGCCAAGGTGACCAGCTTCGACCAGGTGCTGAGCACCTACAACGCCAAGAAGACCAACCCCCAAGGCGTGCTGACCACGCACGCCGACGGCTCGTTCTCCACCCCGGAAGGCGGCATCACCCATTCGGGCGACGCGCGCACGGGCGTGAACCTGGACGTGGACGAAACCCTGTCCATCGACGGCAGCAAGATCCCGGCCGGCGTGAACGAGATCCCGATCTTCGTGACCATCCACGCTGCCGGGGCGGCCAATTTCTCGTCGGTGAAGAATGCCGGCATCCGCATCAAGAACGACCAGGGGCTGGTGCTGGGCGAGTACCTGCTGTCCAATGAGTTCGGCCCCTTCAATGCCGTGCAGATGGGCAGCCTGCTGCTGGAAGGCAGCGGTTGGCACTACCTGGCCGCGGGCAGCGGCTTCAACGGCGATTTCAACTTCATCCTGTCGCACTTTTCCTGACATGCCGTGAGCGGCCCTCGCCAGGCCCGCCACCGCCGCGTTGCCTGCACTGGATGAAGCCCAAGGTCATCACCCACACGCCCGCCACCCCGCCACCCGGCGCCCCGTCTGCCCAGGGGCCGCAGGATGCGGGCGGCGGCCGCGTGCTGCGCGCCACGGTGATCGCGTCCGGCGCACCCGGCGCACCCGCTGCAGCGCCGGCAATGCCTGCACCGGGGGGGCTCTCCGCAGCGCCCACCACCGTCGTGTCCCCGCCAGGCAGTGCCGCCGTGGGCCGCAGGGCGCCGCCTTCGGTGGTGCCCGGCACCATCCGGCGGGGGGTGGATGTCAGCCTGCGCCAGTTGTCCGAGCGGTTTCCCGGCGCGCGGCCCGAAGTGCTGCAGCAGGCCGAGCGCCTGCTGCAGGACACGGTCATCGATACCTTGAGCGCAGCGCAGGCCGCGCGCTGGGGCGACGAGGCGCAGCGCCACTATGGCGCGCTGGTCGATGCGTCCTTGCAGATCATCCATTCCGACACGCTGCAGGCCAGCCTGCGCCACATGGCCCGGCTGCACGCCCTGCTGGGGGCGGTGGCCGAAAAATGGCAGGCCCCCGCCAAATCCTCGTTGCGCTTTTGGAAGAGCGATGCCGGACCCGGCCAGGTGCTGCAAGCCAGCCAGGGCGAGCTCGCGCAGCTGCGGCAGCACCTGTCGCAGGCCTTGCCGGCCTTGCGCACGCTGCAGGCCGAGCTGCAAGCCATCTCGGGCGAGCTTGCCCCCTTGGCGCTGCGGCTCGATGCGCTGAGCCTGGCGGCGCACTACCTGGCCGATGCGATGAGCGCCGGGCCGGGCACCGACGCCGACCCGCGCGCCTACGCTCTGGTGCAACGCGCCAGCGCGCTGGCGCAGACGGTGCTGCACATCCACAGCGGCATGGTGCTGCGCCAGGGCAGCCAGCACCACCTGGACGCATTGATCCACCGCATTCAGGACACCGTACTGATGGCCTTGCCCGCCTGGATGGAAAAGGTGACGCTAGCCACCCAGTCGCGCCCATTGAACGACACCGAGCGCTACGCGCTCGCCCAACAGCTGCAAGGCCTTCTGGGCCTGCTTCACATCTCCTGACTTCACGGACCCCACCACATGGCGTTGACCCTGGACCTGAACAAATCGCAGCAAACCCTCGTGCTGAACCTGGCCAAAGCGGGCGTGAGCGACCCACCCCAGGTGGACGTCGCCTTCGTGATGGACGTGTCCGGGTCCTTCGACGATGAACACCGCCAGGGCGTCACCAACGACCTGCTCACGCGGCTGATCCCCTGGGCTGCGCTGTTCGACCCCGACCAGAAGATGGAGGTCTACACCTTCTCCAACGGCCCCCGCAACGTGCACCACGCGGCCGACGTGAGCGCCCGCAACTACGCGGGCTACGTGCAGCGCGAAATCATCGGCTGCCCGGGCTACCAGGGCGGCACCGACTATTCGTACGTGCTGGAGCGCGTGCTGGCCGACTTTGGCTGGGCGCCCGCTGCGGCCCGGCCCCAAGGCTTCTTCGCCAGGCTGCTGGGCGCCAGCGCTGCCGCGGCGCCCGCCGTCGCGCCGCGCCAGACGCTGATCTTCTTCGTGACCGACGGCGAAAGCTCCGACGAAGCCAAGACCACCGCGCTGCTCAAGGCCTCGCAAGCCCGGGGTGATGGCGTGTACTTCCACTTCCTGGGGGTGAGCAACCAGTCGGCGAAGTTTCCGTACATCGAGCGCCTGGGCGACCAGTTCGGCAACGTGGGCTTCACCGCCGTCAACCAGGTGCGCAGCTGGGTGAAGCAGCCGGACGACGCCATCAACCAGGCGCTCATCAGCGACGAACTGGTGGCCTGGCTGAAGGGCGGCCGCGCCTGAGCGGCCGATGCCCCCTGGGCGCGCGGGCCGGTGTGCGAGGGCCTGCGGACTGACGACCACGCTGGGTCGCCGCGGTGGAAAGTGTTGCATCCCGGCCGACGGGGTTGTAAGAGTTGTGACAGGGCTGGCTCAGGGCCTGGGCGCTCCTGAGAATCTGGCCCGGGCCGGTTCAGGCCCCGCCACCCGAAGGCGAGGAACCAGGCGCTCAAATGCCTGGCGGCCAAGGGGTGGTGAATCTCTGCGCTGCGGGCCTGTGCCTGCGGCGTGTCACTCCAAAGACTCCAGGCTTGCATGAAGAATAAAACACACACTTTGCGCGCTCTGCGTTTCCTGTCGGCCGGTGCGGCCCTGTCGTGCCTTGTCGCGCCAGTGCTCGCGGCGGACTACAGCCCTTACCCCAAGGCCGGGGTGTACGAGGCGAGCGACGGCAGCTTCGAACGCCTGCTCACCGTCAAGCCCAACGGCAAATTCACGCTGGAGGTGGCTGAAAAAGGCAAACCCGGCAACCTGCGCAGTGGCTCGGGCGAAGGCAGGCTGGCCGATGCGCCGGGCGGCTGGACCTTCAGCGAAGGCCGCTGCACCATGACCTTGAAACGTGCCGCCGGCGGCATGCAGATGCGGGTGGAGGCCTGCGCCAGCGCCTGGGGCGATGTGCCGTTCGATGGCAAATACGCTTACCAGGGCGAGGAAGCCTCGGCACCAGTGGCCAAGGCAGGCCCGGCCCGCAGCGCACCGCCTGCCGCGGCGCCTGCCATGGCTGCGGCCCCTGCTGCGGCGCCCGCAACCCCGGGTGCCGCCGGCGCACCGGCGGCACCCAGCGCGGGCCTGCCGTCGCGCAAGGCGCTGAGCCAGCAGTGGACCCAGCTGTCGTCCGACACCGTGGCCGGAGGCAAAAGCGCCCGGTTCTGGGCCCAGCCCGCGCCCGGCGCTGCGGCCGGCCCGGGGCTCGAGCATTTCACCGCCGCCGGTTTTGTGATCGATGTCGGCACCGCGTACGACCGCCTGTCCGCCGCAGACATGGCCAAGCCGCCGCTCCAGCTGGTGCAGGTTCCGCTGCCGCCCGTCACGGCCAAGGAAGGGCTGGAGTTCGAGGTGGAGTGCCGCTACGGCAAGGCCGACAAGGCGGTGGCCATCAACGTCAGCAGCGTGGGCAAGGGCCAGCAGGTGACGCGCAAGCGGGCCAGCGCCTGGATGCTGGACGCCAATCTGCAGGCGGTGGAGATCAAGCCTGCGAGCAAGGCCAAGTGCCCGCAGGCCCAGGCCGGCTACTGAGGCTTCACGCGGGTTCGTTTTTACTCATCCATACCCGACACCGTTCGGGCTGAGCCCTTCGACGTGCTCAGGACAGGCTTGTCGAAGCCTTGCGCAGCGCTTCGACAGGCTCAGCGTGAACGGTCTCGTATGGATGAAAGCTGAAGGTATCAGTCCCGGCTTGGGAGCCAGGCGGCAGCGCCTGCCGCCCCTGCGCTCAGCCGCCGAACTCGTTGCCCAGCTCGTCCGCCCGCTGGCGGGCGGCTTCCATCGCGCGCTCGAACGCGGGGCCGACGCCAGCCGCTTCCATCGACTGCAGCGCCGCATAGGTGGTGCCGCCCTTGGAGGTGACGCGCTGGCGCAGCACGGCCGGGGGCTCGTCGGACCGGCGGGCGAGCTCTGACGCACCGACGAAGGTGCCCACGGCCAGCTGGTGGGCCTGCGCTTCGCTCAGGCCCATGGCGGTGCCGGCGCGGGTCATGGCTTCGAGGAAGTAAAAGACGTAGGCAGGGCCCGAACCCGACAGGGCGGTGACGGCGTCGAGCTGCTTTTCGTTATCGACCCACAGGAACTCGCCGGTGGAGGCCATGATGGCTTCGACCTGGGCGCGCTCGTCGGCACTGACGGCGGCGCGGGCGTACAGCGCGCTCATGCCTTTGCCCACCAGCGCGGGCGTGTTGGGCATGGTGCGCACGATGCGCTCGCTGGAGAGCCACTGGGCGATGCTGTCCGAGCGGATGCCGGCGGCCACGCTCAGGTGCAGGGCACTCTGCGTGTGGGCCTTGGCCTCGCCTGCGGCGTCCTTGAAGGTCTGCGGCTTGACGGCCCACACCACGATGCTGGCGCGCTGCAGGGCCGGGTCCGATGCAGGCTGCGCGGTGAGCCCGTAGTTCTGCAGCAGCGCCGCGCGCGTGGGCTCGAAGGGCTCCACCACCTCGATCTGGCCGACCGGGTGGCCCTGGCGGATCAGCCCGCCGATGATGGCGCTGGCCATGTTGCCGCCGCCGATGAATGCGATGGTGGGCAGGGCGGTGGAGGAGGGGGAGGACGCGGCGGTGTTCAGGCTCATGGTGGTAGCAATGTGGCTGCAAGGTGGCGACAACTGGGGCGATGATGGTAGCGCCCGCCCGGCTGCACCCTGCAGGTTTTAGCCAAATGGGGCGCTACCGCTTGCCCTGTCTCATAGTTTGCTATTGTTTTTGTAGTATTGCTGAGCAGGGCGATGTTCCGGGCTCATTCAGCGGTCGTCTGCCGCACCGCGTGCTCCCACTTCGCCATCAGTTCTTGCGCGCGGGCATTGCCCAGCGTGGGCACGAAGCGCCGGTCGGCGCGCCACAGCTTCGACAGCTCCGCTGTGCTGCTGTAGACCCCGCAGGACAGGCCCGCCAGGTATGCGGCACCCAGCGCCGTGGTCTCGATGACGGCAGGGCGCACCACCGGTATGCCCAGCAGATCGGCCTGGAACTGCATCAGCAAGTCGTTCACGCAGGCGCCGCCGTCCACGCGCAGCTCGCTCACCGGCGCGCCGCCTGCGGCGGTGGCGTCGCGGCTCATGCCCTGCAGCAGGGCGGCGCTCTGGTAGGCGATGCTCTCCAGCGCCGCGCGGGCGATGTGGGCGATGGTGGTGCCGCGGGTGAGGCCGGTGATGGTGCCGCGCGCCTCGGGCTTCCAGTACGGGGCGCCCAGGCCGGTGAAGGCGGGCACCATCATCACGCCGCCCGAGTCGGGCACGCTCTCGGCCAGGGACTGCACCTCGCTGCTCGAGGGAATGGCGCGCAGGCCGTCGCGCAGCCACTGCACCACGGCGCCGCCGACGAAGACGCTGCCTTCCATCGCGAACTCGGGCGTTGCGGATGCCTGCGCTGCACTGGTGGTGAGCAGTCCGTTCTGGCTCGTTTGGAACTTGTGGCCGGTGTGCATCAGCATGAAGCAGCCCGTGCCGTAGGTGTTCTTGGCCATGCCCGCCGTGAAGCACGCCTGGCCGAACAGCGCGCTTTGCTGGTCGCCCGCCACGCCACCGATGCGGATGCCGTGGCCCAGCAAGTCGGGTGCGATATCGCCGAAGTGTGAGCTCGATGGCTGCACCTGCGGCATCAGCGATCTGGGGATGCGCAGCAGCGCCAGCAGCTCGTCGTCCCACTGGTTGGTGTGCACGTTGAACAGCATGGTGCGCGAAGCGTTGCTCACGTCCGTCACATGCACCTGGCCGTGGGTGAGCTGCCAGATCAGCCAGCTGTCCACGGTGCCGAAGGCCAGCTCGCCGCGCTCGGCCGCGTCGCGCGCGCCGGGCACGTGGTCCAGCAGCCACTGCAGCTTGGTGCCCGAGAAGTACGCATCGACGAGCAGGCCGGTCTTGGCCTGGATGGTGCCCGCGTGGCCCTGTTCGCGCAGTTGCGCGCAGGCCGGTTCGGCGCGGCGGTCCTGCCACACGATGGCGTGGTGCACGGGCTTGCCGGTTTGGCGGTTCCACAGCACCGTGGTCTCGCGCTGGTTGGTGATGCCCACGGCGCGCACGGCGTCGGCCGCGATGCCCGCCTTGGCCAGCGCGTCCCGCGCGGTGGCCAGTTGCGTGCGCCAGATCTCCAGCGGGTCGTGTTCCACCCAGCCGGGCTGCGGGTAGATCTGCGGCAGCTCCACCTGGGCCTGCGCCACGATGTGGCCGCCTTCGTCGAAGACGATGCTGCGGGAGCTGGAGGTGCCTTGGTCGAGTGCGAGCAGGTAGGTCATGGCGGGCAAGGATAAGTCAGCAGCGCACTGCCGCAAAGGGGTGGCGGGGCTTGCGTTCAACTCATGAAGACCGTTCGGACTGAGCCTGCCGAAGCCTTGCGCAGCGCTTCGACAGGCTCAGCGTGAACGGTTGGTTGCTGGGTTGAAAGCAATGGGTGAGACCGGGTCAGGCCGCGACCGTGCAAAGTACCTCAGCATCCTGCAGCAGAGCCGGAAACGGCTCCGGCGGCGGCGCGTCGGTGAACAGGCGGTCGATCTGGTTCAGCGTGGCCAGTTGCACCATGGCCGGGCGGTTGAACTTGCTCTGGTCGGCCGCCAGCCAGACCTCGCGCGACTGGGCAATGATGGTCTGCGCCACCTTCACCTCGCGGTAGTCGAAGTCGCGCAGCGAGCCGTCGGGCTCCACGCCCGAGATGCCGATGAGCGCGATGTCCACCCGGAACTGGCGGATGAAGTCCACCGCCGCCTCGCCCACGATGCCGCGGTCGCGGGTGCGCACCACGCCGCCGGCCACGATGACCTCGCACTCGGGGTTGCCGCTCAGGATGGCCGCCACGTTCAGGTTGTTGGTGATCACGCGCAGGCCGCGGTGGTGCAGCAGCGCCTTGGCGATGGCTTCGGTGGTGGTGCCGATGTTCAGGATCAGGGAGCAGTCGTTGGGCACCTGGCTTGCCACGGCGCGCGCGATGCGCGCCTTGCCTTCGGCGTGCAATGTTTCGCGCTGGGTGTGGGCCAGGTTCTCCACGGTGGAGCTGGGCACGCGCACGCCGCCATGAAAGCGCGTGAGCAGGCCCGATTCGGCCAGGCGCTGCACGTCGCGGCGCACCGTCTGCAGCGTCACGCCCAGGGTGTCGGCCAGTTGTTCCACGGTGGCGGACTTGCGCGCGCGGACTTCTTCGAGGAGCAGCAGTTGTCGGGGGTTCGTATTCACGCGGTGGGGGCAGTCAGAGTGTGCTGGTACTTTAAATCGAACAAAAAGGAACCTGTTAAGGGTAAACCTTGATTCAATACGATCACAAAAGAACAAAAATGAACGCAATCGAAACCGAGAGGGTTTGCTGTGGCTGGTGCCCGGCAGCGCAGCAGCGCAGGGTTTCCATAGAACAAACGCCCTTCGGGCAACAACAACAGAAAGGTTGCGGGATGCAGCTGGCACTGGACAGCATCAGCAAGAAGGTAGGACCGCAGACCTGGCTCCATGACATGAGCCTGGCGCTGCACAGCGGCGCCGTCACGGTGCTGCTGGGCGCTACCCAGGCGGGCAAGACGAGCCTGATGCGCATCATGGCGGGGCTGGATACGCCCACTGCCGGCCGCGTGACGGTCGATGGCGTGGACGTGACCGGCACCCCGGTGCGCGAGCGCAATGTCGCCATGGTCTACCAGCAGTTCATCAACTACCCGTCGATGAAGGTCGCGGCCAACATCGCCTCGCCGCTCAAGCTGCGCGGCGAAAAGAATATCGACGCCCGGGTGCGCGAAATCGCGACCCGCCTGCACATCGACATGTTCCTCGACCGTTACCCGGCCGAGCTGTCGGGCGGCCAGCAGCAGCGCGTGGCGCTGGCGCGGGCCCTGGCCAAGGGCGCGCCGCTGATGCTGCTGGACGAACCCCTGGTCAACCTGGACTACAAGCTGCGCGAGGAGTTGCGCGAAGAGCTTACCCAGCTGTTCGCCGCCGGCCAGTCCACCGTGGTCTACGCCACCACCGAGCCGGGCGAGGCGCTGCTGCTGGGCGGCTACACCGCGGTGCTGGACGAGGGCGAGTTGCTGCAGTACGGCCCCACGGCCGAGGTGTTCCACGCGCCCAACTCGCTGCGCGTGGCCCGTGCCTTCAGCGACCCGCCGATGAACCTCATGGCCGCATCGGCCACGGCCCAGGGCGTGCGCCTGCAGGGCGGTGCCCAGTTCGCCGTGCCGCTGCCGCAGCAAGGCTTGACAGCCGATGGCCTCACGGTCGGCGTGCGGGCCAGTGCACTGCGTGTGCAGGCCCGGCCCGGCGATGTGGGTGTGAGCGGTGTGGTGGAGCTGGCCGAAATCTCGGGTTCCGACACCTTCGTGCACGTGTCCACGCCCTGGGGCGACCTGGTGGCGCAGCTCACCGGCGTGCATTACTTTGAATTGGGCGCGGCCGTCACCCTGCACCTGGACCCTGCGCAGGTCTACGTGTTCGGTGCCGACGGCCGGCTGGTCTGGGCGCCTGCGCGGCACCTCGCACAAGGAGGCCGCTGACATGGCACGCATCAGTCTGGACCTGGCGCATTCGTACAAGCCCAACCCGCAGCAGGACAGCGACTACGCGCTGATGCCTTTGAAGATGGAGTTCGACGACGGCGGCGCCTACGCGCTGCTGGGCCCCTCGGGCTGCGGCAAGACCACCATGCTCAACATCATGTCGGGGCTGCTCGTTCCCTCGCACGGCAAGGTGCTGTTCGACGGCCGCGACGTGACGCGCGCGAGCCCCCAGGAGCGCAACATCGCCCAGGTGTTCCAGTTCCCCGTGATCTACGACACCATGACGGTGGCTGAGAACCTGGCTTTTCCGCTGCGCAACCGCAAGGTGCCCGAGGCGCAGATCAAGCAGCGCGTGGGCGCGATCGCCGAGATGCTGGAGATGAGCGGCCAGCTCAACCAGCGCGCGGCGGGCCTCGCGGCGGACGCCAAGCAGAAGATCTCCCTGGGCCGCGGCCTGGTGCGTGCGGACGTGGCGGCCGTGCTGTTCGACGAGCCGCTCACGGTGATAGACCCGCACCTCAAGTGGCAGCTGCGCCGCAAGCTCAAGCAGATCCACCACGAGCTCAAGCTCACGCTGATCTACGTGACGCACGACCAGGTCGAGGCGCTCACCTTCGCCGACCAGGTGGTGGTGATGACGCGCGGCAAGGCGGTGCAGGTGGGCTCGGCCGATGCGCTGTTCGAGCGGCCTGCGCACGTGTTCGTGGGCCATTTCATCGGCTCGCCGGGCATGAATTTTCTGCCGGCGCACAGCGACGGCGCCAACCTGTCGGTGGCCGGGCACGCCCTGGCGGGCGCTGCGGGCCGCACGCTGCCCGAAGGCGCCTTGCAAGTGGGCATACGGCCCGAGTACCTGGCACTGGCCCAGCCGCAGCAGGCCGGCGCGCTGCCCTGCACCGTGGTGCAGGTGCAGGACATCGGCACCTACCTGATGCTGACCGCCAAGGTGGGCGAGCACACGCTCAAGGCGCGCTTTGCGCCAGAGGCCCGGCTGCCATCGGCCGGCGACGCAGTGTGGCTGCAGGTGCTGGGTGCACACACTTGCTTCTATCAGAACGAACAGCTGCTGACCGCGGAGGTCGCCCCATGAGCGCCGCCCGGCCGCCCGAAGGCGCTCAGCACCGCAGTGCGCAGCGCGGAGGTTTCCAATGAGCAATACCACCAAACCCGTGAACCAGAAGGCCTGGTTCCTGATCCTGCCGGTGATCTTGTGCGTGGCCTTCTCGGCCATCCTGCCGCTGATGACGGTGGTGAACTACTCGGTGCAGGACATCATCTCGCCCGAGCGCCGCGTGTTCGTGGGCACGGAGTGGTTCGTGCAGGTGATGCGCGACGAAGAGCTGCACGCCGCGCTGCTGCGCCAGCTGACCTTCTCGCTGGCGGTGCTGGCGGTGGAGATTCCGCTGGGCATCATGCTGGCGCTGTCCATGCCCGCGCAGGGCTGGAAGTCGTCCGCCGTGCTGGTGGTGGTGGCCCTGTCGCTGCTGATCCCGTGGAACGTGGTGGGCACCATCTGGCAGATCTATGGCCGTGCCGACATCGGGCTCATGGGTCGCCTGCTGCAACAGGCGGGCATCGAGTACAGCTACACCGGCAACGCCACCCACGCCTGGCTCACCGTGCTGCTGATGGACGTGTGGCACTGGACGCCGCTGGTGGCGCTGCTGGCCTTTGCCGGTCTGCGCTCCATACCGGATGCGTACTACCAGGCCGCGCGCATCGACGGCGCGAGCAAGTTCGCGGTGTTCCGCTACATCCAGCTGCCCAAGATGCGGGGCGTGCTCATGATCGCGGTGCTGCTGCGCTTCATGGACAGCTTCATGATCTACACCGAGCCCTTCGTGCTGACGGGCGGCGGGCCGGGCAATGCGACCACGTTCCTGAGCCAGTACCTCACGACCAAGGCCGTGGGCCAGTTCGACCTGGGGCCTGCGGCAGCGTTCTCGCTGATCTATTTCTTCATCATCCTGCTGCTGTGCTTCATCCTCTACAACTGGATGCAGCGCGTGGGCACCGCCAGCAACGAAGGAGCCGGCCATGAATGAAAAGCGCTTTCAGAAGCGATCGGTCTTCCTGGTCCTGTATCTGGCGTTCGCGGTGCTGCCCATCTACTGGATGGTCAACATGAGCTTCAAGACGAACGCGGAGATCCTCTCGACGTTTTCGTTCTTCCCGCAGCACTTCACCTGGGACAACTACAAGACCATCTTCACCGACGAGTCCTGGTACTCGGGCTACATCAACAGCCTGATCTACGTGGCCATCAACACGGTGATCTCGCTCACCGTGGCGCTGCCCGCGGCGTACGCCTTCAGCCGCTACCAGTTCCTGGGCGACAAGCATGTGTTCTTCTGGCTGCTGACCAACCGCATGACGCCGCCCGCGGTGTTTCTGCTGCCGTTCTTTCAGCTGTACACCACGGTAGGGCTCATGGACACGCACCTGGCCGTGGCCCTGGCGCACCTGTTGTTCAACGTGCCGCTGGCGGTGTGGATCCTGGAGGGCTTCATGAGCGGCATTCCGCGCGAGATCGACGAGACGGCGTACATCGACGGCTACAGCTTTCCGCGCTTCTTCATGACGGTGTTCCTGCCGCTGATCAAGGCCGGCGTGGGCGTGGCGGCGTTCTTCTGCTTCATGTTCAGCTGGGTGGAGTTGCTGCTGGCCCGCACGCTGACCAGCGTGAACGCCAAGCCCATCGTGGCCACCATGACGCGCACCGTGAGCGCCAGCGGCATGGACTGGGCGACGCTCGCCGCCGCCGGCGTGCTGACCATCGTGCCCGGCGCCATCGTGATCTGGTTCGTGCGCCACTACATCGCCAAGGGCTTCGCGATGGGCCGCGTTTGACGAGAGAGGGAGCAAAACGATGAACCACACCAATTCGCCGCAGAGTGCGCAGGCTGCCCCAGACCAGCAGCAGCGGTGGAACGGGCTTCGCCCGGCCACCCGCTGCGTTCCCCTGGGGGGAAGCGCCGCAGGCGCTCAGGGGGGTACCCATGTTTGACTGGATGGCCTGGACGCTGCCCGTGGCGGTGTTCTTTACATGCATCGTGCTGATGCTGGTGGGCATGACGGTGTGGGAGCTCAAGTCGCCCACGTCGATGCGCAAGGGCTTTTTGCCCCTGGAAACCACGCGTGGCGACCGGCTCTTCATCGGGCTGCTGTCGGCGGCCTACGTGAACCTGATCTTTGTCGGCATCAGCGGCAAGCTTGTCCAGTGGTTCAGCCTGTCGGCCGAACCGTCGGTGTGGATCAGCTTCGTGCTGTCGATGGCGCTGCTGGCGCTGATCCTGCGCAAGGGCTGAGCCGCCGACACGGCCACCCATCCGTAGATTCCCGTTGCGCGGCTCAACCCTTCCCCGGAGCTGCGCGACCCTTGCATCCAAAGGGGAGATGACTATGAGGAGACAGGCACTATGAAGACGCGGTACACAGCGCTGGCACTGGCAGTGGCGGTCATGACGGGGCAGTCCGCCCTGGCGGGTGAGGCGGAAGCCAAGAAATGGATCGACAGCGAGTTCCAGCCGTCCACGCTGAGCAAAGACCAGCAGATGGCCGAGATGAAGTGGTTCATCGAAGCCGCCAAGAAGCTGCAGGCCAAGGGCGTGAAGGAAATCTCGGTGGTGTCCGAGACCATCACCACCCACGAGTACGAATCCAAGACGCTGGCCAAGGCGTTCGAGGAAATCACCGGCATCAAGGTCAAGCACGACCTGATCCAGGAAGGCGACGTGGTCGAGAAGCTGCAGACCTCGATGCAGTCCGGCAAGTCGATCTATGACGGCTGGATCTCGGACTCGGACCTGATCGGCACGCACTACCGCTACGGCAAGATGATGAACCTGACCGACTACATGGCCGGTACGGGCAAGGAATGGACCAACCCGGGCCTGGATCTCAAGGACTTCATCGGCACCAAGTTCACCACGGCGCCCGACGGCAAGCTCTACCAGCTGCCCGACCAGCAGTTCGCCAACCTGTACTGGTTCCGCGCCGACCTGTTCGACCGCAAGGACATCAAGGACAAGTTCAAGGCCAAGTACGGCTACGACCTGGGCGTGCCGCTCAACTGGAGCGCGTATGAGGACATCGCCGAGTTCTTCACCAACGACGTGAAGAACATCGACGGCAAGGCCATCTACGGCCACATGGACTACGGCAAGAAGGACCCGTCCCTCGGCTGGCGCTTCACGGATGCCTGGCTGTCCATGGCCGGCACGGCCGACATCGGCGCCCCCAACGGCCTGCCGATCGACGAGTGGGGCATCCGCGTGGCCGACGACAAGTGCACCCCGGTGGGCGCCTCGGTGGCCCGCGGCGGCGCGACCAACTCGCCCGCAGCCGTCTACGCGCTGACCAAGTACGTGGACTGGATGAAGAAGTACGCGCCCAAGGAAGCCACGGGCATGACCTTCGGCGAAGCCGGCCCCGTGCCCGCCCAGGGCCAGATCGCGCAGCAGATCTTCTGGTACACCGCCTTCACGGCCGACATGGTCAAGCCCGGCCTGCCCGTGGTGAATGCCGACGGCACGCCCAAGTGGCGCATGGCCCCCGGCCCGAACGGCCCGTACTGGAAGCAGGGCATGCAAAACGGCTACCAGGACGTGGGTTCGTGGTCGTTCTTCAATGGCCATGACGCCAACAAGACGGCCGCTGCCTGGCTGTACGCCCAGTTCGTGACGGCCAAGACCACCTCGCTCAAGAAGACCCTGGTGGGCCTGACCCCGATCCGCGAGTCCGACATCCAGTCCAAGGCCATGACCGACGCCGCCCCCAAGCTGGGTGGCCTGGTGGAGTTCTACCGCAGCCCCGCCCGCGTGGCATGGTCGCCCACCGGCACCAACGTGCCCGACTACCCCAAGCTGGCCCAGCTGTGGTGGAAGAACGTGGCCCAGGCCGTCACGGGTGAAAAGACGCCCCAGGGCGCCATGGACACGCTGGCCGACGAGATGGACCAGGTGATGGCACGCCTGGAGCGCGCGGGCATGGCCCATTGCGCGCCCAAGCTCAACCCCAAGGGTGACCCCAACAAGTGGCTGAGCGACAAGCAGGCCCCCTGGAAGAAGCTGGCGAACGAAAAGCCCAAGGGCGAAACCATCGCCTACGACAAGCTGCTGCAGGCCTGGAAGGACGGCAAGGCCCGCTGATCCGGCTCTCCTGCCGCCGCACTGCGCTGCAGTGCGGCGGTCTTCACCGGCAGCCGGAGCCCACAAGGCCCCCGGCTGCCCTTTTTACTGGCGCGGGAGCATTCCGGCCGCCCCCGCGGTGCGCTGTGAATCTCTCCCCGATACGTCAAGAATTTAAGGGTTAACCCTTGAATTTTGTCCCACCCATGGACAATCGCCCTATGACCACCGCTTCTGCTTCCGCTCCCCTTGCTACCCGGCGTGCCGATCTTCTGGCGCGCCTCGCCCAGCCCCATCAATATGACCTGGCCGTGATCGGTGGGGGGGCGACGGGCCTGGGGGTGGCGCTGGATGCGGCAGCGCGGGGTTTCAGCGTGGTCCTGGTGGACTCCCACGACTTTGCCAAAGGCACGTCGTCGCGCGCGACCAAGCTGGTGCACGGCGGCGTTCGCTACCTGGCGCAGGGCAACATCGCCCTGGTGCGCGAGGCCCTGCACGAGCGCACCACGCTCTTGAACAATGCGCCGCACCTGGCGCAGCCGCTGCCGTTCGTGATGCCGTCCTACCGCTTCTGGGAGACGCCGTTCTATGGCATCGGCCTCATGATGTACGACGCCCTGGCCGGCAAGGCGGGCCTGGGCGCCACGCAGTTCCTGGGGCGCGACCGCACGCTGGCGTGCCTTCCGACCGCCCGCACCGAGGGGCTCAAGGGCGGCGTGAAATACTGGGACGGGCAGTTCGACGACGCCCGGCTCGCGCTGGCGCTGGCGCGCACGGCCGCCAGCCGCGGGGCCCTGCTGGTCAACTACTGCCCGGCGCGTTCGCTGATCCACGAAGGCGGCAAGGTGGCCGGCTTCGTCTGCGAAGACTCCGAGTCGGGCGAGCCATTCACGGTGCGCGCGCGCGCGGTGGTCAACGCCACGGGTGTGTGGGTGGATGCCCTGCGCCAGATGGACGGCGAGGCCATCGGCCGGCCGGTCAAGCCCATCGTCGCCCCCAGCCAGGGTGTGCACATCGTGGTGGACAGGGAGTTCTTGCCGTCCGACCACGCCCTGATGGTGCCCAAGACCGCAGACGGGCGCGTGCTGTTCGCCGTGCCGTGGCTGGGCAAGCTCATCCTGGGCACCACCGACAGCCCGCGCCAGGACATCGTGCGCGAGCCCCTGCCTTTCCGGGAGGAAGTCCAGTTCATCTTGCAGGAATCGGCCCGCTACCTGACCCGTGCCCCCCAACTGGCCGACATCCGGAGCATCTGGGTCGGCCTGCGCCCCTTGGTCAAACCCCAGGACGACGACGGCGACAACACCAAGAGCCTGAGCCGCGAGCACACGGTGTTGACCAGCCGCACCGGCCTGGTGACGGTGACCGGTGGCAAATGGACGACCTACCGCGCCATGGCGGAAGATGTGTTGCAAAAATGCTTCACCGCCGGGCTGCTGGTGGAAAAGCCCGCCGGGGTGACCAACCACTTGCCGCTGGTGGGCACGCCGACCACGCCCGTGCGGCACCGGATCAGCGACGCGCAAGGCCTGCACTCCTATGGCAGCGATGCGGCCGCCGTGCAGGCGCTGCCCGGCGCCGACGTGGACCTGGGCCAGGGCCTCACCGCCGCGATGGTGCGGTTTGCCGCCCGCAACGAATACGCGCGCACGGTCGAGGACGTGCTGGCCCGGCGCTCGCGCCTTTTGTTCCTAGACGCGCGCCGCGCCATCGAGCTCGCGCCTGCCGTGGCGCAGATCCTGCGCGAAGAGCTGGGCACCGATCCGGGGCTGGACGCCTTTGTGGCGCTGGCGCAGCAGTATCTGCATGCGCCGGTGTGATAGGGCCCTTGACTCCCTGGAATTGTTTTGCAATAATCGAGGGCTTCGCGTTTCCTACGTGAAGTTTCTGCCCAGCGGGAAGTGCTGCAAATGGTTTGCGGTGCGGACGACGGGCCCAAGACTGACTGGCTGATCTGCAGCCCTTGAGAAGTTCTCTGGGGCCGTGGTCTTCTGGTGCAAGTTGGGAATATTGAAATGATCCAGACAGAATCTCGGTTAGAGGTTGCCGACAATACCGGCGCCAAGTCCGTCCTTTGCATCAAGGTGCTGGGTGGCTCGAAGCGTCGCTATGCAAGCGTTGGCGACATCATCAAGGTGAGCATCAAGGAAGCCGCTCCGCGTGGCCGCGTCAAAAAAGGCGAGGTTTACAGCGCAGTGGTGGTTCGTACCGCAAAGGGCATCCGCCGCGGTGATGGCTCGCTCGTCAAATTCGACGGCAACGCAGCAGTGTTGCTGAATGCAAAGTTGGAGCCTATCGGCACCCGCATCTTTGGACCCGTGACGCGTGAACTGCGTACCGAAAAGTTCATGAAGATCGTGTCCCTGGCTCCTGAAGTTCTCTAAGGACGCGCCATGAACAAGATTCGCAAGGGCGACGAAGTCATCGTGCTGACCGGGCGCGACAAGGGCAAGCGCGGCACTGTGTCGCTGCGCAAGGACGACTCGTATCTCGTCATCGACGGCATCAACCTCGTCAAGAAGCACGCCAAGCCAAACCCCATGAAGGGTACGACGGGCGGCATCGTTGAAAAGGCCATGCCGATTCACCAGTCCAACGTGGCCATCTTCAATGCTGCCACCGGCAAGGCTGATCGCGTGGGCATCAAGTTGCAAGCTGACGGTTCGCGCGTTCGCGTGTTCAAGTCCAGCGGCGCTGAAATCAAGGCGGCCTAAGGGGTAAACATGGCACGACTCCAAGAAATCTACCGCGACAAGATCGCTCCCGAACTGACCAAGCAGTTCGGTTACACCTCGCCGATGCAGGTTCCCCGTCTGACCAAGATCACGCTCAACATGGGTGTGAGCGAGGCAGTCTCGGACAAGAAGGTGATGGACAACGCTGTGGCTGACCTGACCAAGATTGCTGGTCAAAAGCCCGTCGTCACCAAGGCCAAGAAGGCTATCGCCGGTTTCAAGATCCGCGAAGGCCAGGCCATCGGTTGCATGGTCACGCTGCGTGGCGTGCAGATGTATGAGTTCCTGGACCGTTTCGTGACCGTGGCTCTGCCCCGCGTCCGTGACTTCCGTGGTATCTCCGGTCGCGCTTTCGACGGCCGTGGCAACTACAACATCGGCGTCAAGGAACAGATCATTTTCCCTGAAATCGAGTACGACAAGGTGGATGCCTTGCGCGGTCTCAATATCAGCATCACCACGACGGCCAAGTCCGACGAAGAAGCCAAGGCGCTTCTCGCTGGTTTCCGTTTCCCGTTCAAGAACTGAGGCGAAGCATGGCTAAAGTAGCTTTGATCCAGCGCGAACTGAAGCGCGAAAAATTGGCTGCCAAGTACGCAACCAAGTATGCGGAACTGAAGGCAATCGCCGGCGATTCCAAGCGTAGCGACGAAGAGCGCGATGCAGCCCGTCTGGGCCTGCAAAAGCTCCCCCGCAACGCCAACCCCACGCGCCAGCGCAACCGTTGCGAAATCACCGGTCGTCCACGTGGAACCTTCCGTCAATTCGGTCTGGCTCGCGCCAAGATCCGCGAACTGGCTTTTGCAGGCGACATCCCCGGTGTCACCAAGGCCAGCTGGTAAGCAGGCAGGAGAGATACAACATGAGCATGAGTGATCCCATCGCTGACTTGCTGACCCGCATCCGCAATGCACAAATGGTCTCCAAGGCCACGGTGCTGGTACCTTCTTCCAAAGTGAAGGTTGCCATCGCCCAGGTGCTGAAGGACGAAGGTTACATCGACGGCTTCCAGGTCAAGACCGAAGCCGGCAAGTCGGAACTCGAAATTGCCCTGAAGTACTACGCAGGCCGTCCAGTGATTGAGCGCATCGAGCGCGTCAGCCGCCCTGGTCTGCGTGTCTATAAAGGCCGTGATTCCATTCCACAAGTCATGAACGGTCTGGGTGTGGCAATTGTCACGACGCCCAAGGGCGTGATGACCGATCGCAAGGCGCGCGCTACCGGTGTCGGTGGCGAAGTGCTCTGCTACGTGGCCTAACCCGCGGCATTGAGGAGAAAACTGAAATGTCCCGAGTAGGAAAAATGCCCGTGACCATCCCCGCTGGCGTGGATGTGTCCGTGAAAGAAGACCAGATCTCTGTCAAGGGTTCTGGCGGTACCCTGTCGCTTGCACAAAACGTGCTGGTGAAGGTGTCGAACAACGAAGGCAAGCTCAGCTTCGAGCCGGCCAACGATTCCCGCGAAGCCAATGCCATGAGCGGCACGATTCGCCAGTTGGTCAACAACATGGTGGTCGGCGTCAGCAAGGGCTTTGAAAAGAAGCTCAGCCTGATCGGCGTGGGCTACAAGGCTGCAGCGTCCGGTTCCAAGCTGAACCTGGCTGTGGGCTATTCGCATCCGGTCAACATCGAAATGCCCGCCGGCATCACGGTGGCTACCCCGACTCCCACGGAAGTGGTGATCAAGGGTGCTGACCGCCAGCGCGTCGGCCAGATCGCTGCTGAGATCCGTGCTGTTCGTCCACCCGAGCCCTACAAGGGCAAGGGCATCCGCTATGCGGACGAAAAAGTCACGATCAAAGAGACCAAGAAGAAATAAGGAGCTGCAACATGTTGACCAAGAAAGAGCAGCGTCTTCGTCGTTCGCGTCAGACCCGCATCCGCATTGCACAGCAAGGCGTGGCGCGTCTCACGGTGAACCGTACGAACCTCCATATCTATGCCAGCGTCATCTCTGGCGACGGCAGCAAGGTGTTGGCCAGCGCCTCCACCGCAGAAGCCGATGTGCGCAAGGAACTCGGTGGTTCGGGCAAGGGTGGCAATGCCGCCGCAGCCACGGCCATCGGCAAGCGCATTGCTGAAAAAGCAAAGGCAGCTGGCGTCGAGAAGGTTGCATTTGATCGCTCAGGCTTTGCCTACCACGGTCGCGTCAAGGCTTTGGCCGACGCAGCCCGTGAAGCCGGCCTGCAGTTCTAAGCGGAGCGGAATACAAAATGGCTAAATTTCAACCCAAGGTGCAGAGCGAAGGCCAGGACGACGGTCTGCGCGAGAAGATGATCGCGGTCAACCGCGTGACCAAAGTCGTGAAGGGTGGCCGTATTCTCGGTTTCGCTGCACTGACTGTGGTCGGCGACGGTGACGGCCGCGTCGGCATGGGCAAGGGCAAGTCCAAGGAAGTGCCTGCTGCCGTGCAAAAGGCGATGGAAGAGTGCCGCCGCAACCTGATGAAGGTTGCACTCAAGAGCGGCACCATTCACCACTCGGTGAAGGGCCATCACGGCGCAGCGTCGGTGGAACTCCACCCAGCACCCAAGGGTACCGGCATCATCGCTGGCGGCCCCATGCGCGCTGTTTTCGAAGTTGTGGGCATCACCGACATCGTGGCCAAGAGCCATGGTTCGTCGAACCCCTACAACATGGTTCGCGCCACCTTTGATGCGCTCGTCAAGTCGACCACCCCGTCGAGCGTGGCGGCCAAGCGCGGCAAAACGGTCGAAGACATCTTCGCCTGATAGGAAGCTGGAAATGACTACGCAACAAACCGTCAAGATTCAACTGGTGCGCAGCCCTATTGGCACCAAGGAATCGCACCGCGCCACCGTCCGTGGCCTGGGCCTGCGCAAGCTCAACAGCGTGAGCGAACTGCAGGACTCGCCCGAAGTGCGCGGCATGATTAACAAGATCAGCTATCTGGTCAAAGTCCTCTGAGAGATAGATCATGGAACTCAATAGCATCAAGCCCGCAGACGGCGCCAAGCATGCCAAGCGCCGCGTAGGCCGTGGTATCGGCTCCGGCCTGGGCAAGACCGCTGGCCGTGGTCACAAGGGTCAAAAGTCGCGCTCCGGTGGCTACCACAAGGTTGGCTTCGAAGGCGGTCAAATGCCTCTGCAACGTCGCTTGCCCAAGCGCGGCTTCAAGTCGCACCTGCTCAAGTTCAATGCAGAAGTCACGCTGACGGCGCTCGACCAACTCGGCCTGGCCGAAGTGGACGTGCTGGCCCTCAAGCAAGCTGGCCTGATCGGCGAGCTGGCCAAGGTGGTCAAGGTCATCAAGAGCGGTTCGCTCACGAAGGCTGTCAAGCTCAATGGCGTCGGCGCCACGGCAGGTGCCAAGGCAGCTATCGAAGCTGCCGGCGGCAGCGTCGCCTGAGTTTGACTTCGAAGGAAGGCATCTGTGGCTACTAGCGCGGCTCAAATCGCAAAGACCGGCAAGTTCGGCGACCTGCGTCGTCGTCTGGTTTTTCTGTTGATGGCGCTGGTCGTGTACCGCATCGGGGCTCATATCCCGGTGCCTGGTATCGATCCAGCCCAACTCCAGCAGCTGTTCAGTGGCCAGCAAGGCGGGATCCTGAACCTGTTCAACATGTTCTCGGGTGGCGCGCTGTCGCGTTTCACGGTCTTTGCTCTGGGGATCATGCCGTACATCTCGGCGTCGATCATCATGCAGCTGATGGGCTACGTGGTGCCAGCCTTCGAGCAGTTGAAGAAGGAAGGCGAAGCAGGTCGCCGCAAGATCACGCAGTACACCCGTTACGGCACGCTGGGTCTGGCTCTTTTCCAGTCGCTCGGTATTGCTGTGGCGCTGGAAAGCTCTGCTGGCCTGGTGATCAGCCCTGGGTTCGGCTTTCGCCTGACGGCGGTGGTCAGCCTGACAGCTGGAACGATGTTCCTGATGTGGCTGGGTGAGCAGATCACCGAGCGTGGTCTTGGCAACGGGATCTCGATCCTGATCTTTGCCGGCATCGCTGCCGGGCTGCCAAGCTCCATCGGTGGTCTTCTGGAACTGGTCCGTACGGGTGCGATGAGCATCCTGGCTGCGATCTTCATCGTCATCGTCGTGGGTCTCGTGACTTACTTCGTGGTGTTTGTGGAGCGTGGTCAACGCAAGATCCTCGTGAACTATGCGCGCCGGCAAGTGGGGAACAAGGTGTATGGCGGTCAGTCGTCGCACCTGCCCCTGAAGCTGAACATGGCGGGTGTGATTCCTCCGATCTTCGCGTCGTCGATCATCCTGCTGCCCGCCACGGTGGTGAACTGGTTCAGTGCTGGTGAGTCGATGCGCTGGCTGAAGGACATTTCTGGTGCGCTGACCCCTGGCCAGCCCATCTATGTGATGTTCTACGCCGCGGCCATCGTCTTCTTCTGCTTCTTCTACACGGCCCTGGTGTTCAACAGCCGCGAGACTGCAGACAACCTGAAGAAGAGCGGTGCGTTCATTCCAGGCATTCGCCCGGGTGAGCAGACTGCGCGCTACATCGACAAGATCCTGGTTCGCCTGACGCTGGCGGGTGCGGTGTACATCACCTTCGTGTGCCTGCTGCCGGAGTTCCTGATCTTGAAGTACAACGTGCCGTTCTATTTCGGTGGAACGTCGCTGCTGATCATCGTGGTGGTGACCATGGATTTCATGGCCCAGGTACAGAACTACATGATGTCGCAGCAATATGAATCACTGCTCAAGAAAGCCAATTTCAAAGGCAACGCGGGCGGTTGAGGATGAGGAAGGCAGGGATCGCACCGCGATGCACTGCCTGCAAGCTGGATATCGGTTACGTCGACGCCCCACGATTTTGCGGGCACAAATTGTGTTCCGTGCAAAGCAGCCGGGACGGATGGAAAAGTTTTAGGAGAATGCAATGAGAGTTTCGGCTTCGGTCAAAAAAATCTGCCGCAACTGCAAGATCATCCGCCGCAAGGGTGTGGTGCGCGTGATCTGCACGGACCTGCGTCACAAGCAGCGCCAAGGTTGATTGGAAAGTATTAGAGGACGCATATGGCACGTATCGCTGGCATTAACATTCCGCCGCACAAGCACGCGGAAATCGGTTTGACCTCCATTTTTGGTATCGGTCGCACCCGCGCTCGCAAGATCTGCGAAGCAACTGGTATCGCTTACTCCAAGAAGATCAAAGATCTGACGGACAGCGATCTGGAAAAAATTCGTGAGCAAATCGAACAGTTCACCATCGAAGGTGACCTGCGCCGCGAAACGACGATGAACATCAAGCGTTTGATGGACATCGGCTGCTATCGTGGCTTCCGCCACCGCCGCGGTCTGCCAATGCGTGGTCAGCGCACCCGTACCAATGCCCGCACCCGCAAGGGTCCGCGCAAGGGCGCAGCTGCACTGAAGAAATAAAGAGATTGAAAGATCATCATGGCTAAGTCTCCTGCCAATAACGCAGCCCAGCGCGTCCGCAAGAAGGTTCGCAAGAACGTTTCCGACGGCATTGCCCACGTGCACGCTTCGTTCAACAACACCATCATCACGATCACCGATCGCCAGGGCAATGCCCTGTCGTGGGCATCGTCCGGTGGCCAAGGTTTCAAGGGCTCGCGCAAGTCCACCCCGTTCGCTGCCCAGGTGGCATCGGAAGTGGCTGGCCGCGCTGCCATCGACCAAGGCATCAAGAACCTCGACGTCGAAATCAAGGGTCCTGGTCCTGGCCGTGAATCCTCGGTGCGCGCTCTGGGCGCACTGGGCATCCGCATCACGTCGATCTCCGACGTGACCCCGGTGCCCCACAACGGTTGCCGCCCTCAAAAGCGTCGCCGTATCTAATCTCTCTAAGCCCACCGCCGCCTGTGAACGCGCAAGCGCCTCAGGCGGCTCCCGCAATGGTTTGCGGTAGATGACACAAAGGAAGCTCAAGTGGCACGTTACCTCGGCCCCAAGGCCAAACTCTCCCGCCGTGAAGGCACGGACCTGTTCCTCAAGAGCGCACGCCGCTCGATCGCCGACAAGTCCAAGTTCGACTCCAAGCCGGGTCAGCACGGCCGTACCTCCGGTGCGCGCACGTCCGACTACGGCCTGCAACTGCGTGAAAAGCAGAAGGTCAAGCGCATGTACGGCGTGCTGGAAAAGCAATTCCGCCGCTACTTCGAAGCCGCTGACGGCAAGAAGGGCAACACCGGCGCCAACCTGCTGTTCCTCCTGGAATCGCGTCTGGACAATGTGGTGTACCGCATGGGTTTCGGCTCGACCCGCGCTGAAGCGCGTCAGCTGGTGTCCCACAAGGCGATCACCGTGAACGGCAAGTCCGTGAACATCGCTTCCTACCTCGTGAAGGCTGGCGACGTGGTGGCCGTGCGTGAAAAGTCCAAGAAGCAAGCACGTATCGTCGAAGCCCTGCAACTGGCGGCCCAAGTCGGCATGCCTGCATGGGTGGAAGTGAATGCCGACAAGGCAGAAGGCATCTTCAAGAAGGCGCCTGACCGTGATGAGTTCGGTGCCGACATCAACGAATCGCTGATCGTTGAGTTGTACTCGCGCTAATCGGTCGAGTCAGTAATTCAAGAAAACCGTCCCTGAACCGCGAGGCATCGCGGTTTAGGCGCTTCACCAGCCTTACCGGTGTAACGAGCTGGGGGTATTGAGAGGAAGTCTGAATGCAAACCAATTTGCTGAAACCCAAGGCTATCAATGTCGAGCAGCTTGGCCACAACCGTGCCAAGGTCGCGCTGGAGCCGTTCGAGCGTGGCTACGGCCACACGCTGGGCAACGCCATCCGGCGCGTCCTGCTCTCGTCCATGGTGGGTTACGCAGCGACGGAAGTCACCATTGCAGGCGTTCTGCACGAGTACTCGTCCATCGATGGCGTTCAGGAAGATGTGGTCAACATCCTCTTGAACCTCAAGGGCGTGGTGTTCAAGCTGCACAACCGCGATGAAGTCACGCTGAGCCTGCGCAAGGACGGCGAAGGCCTCGTGACGGCCCGTGATATCCAGACCCCCCACGACGTCGAAATCGTGAACCCTGACCATGTCATCGCCAACCTGTCGCAAGGCGGCAAGCTGGACATGCAGATCAAGGTGGAAAAGGGCCGTGGCTACGTTCCCGGCAGCCTGCGCCGCTATGCGGACGAGTCGACCAAGTCGATCGGCCGCATCGTGCTGGATGCTTCGTTCTCGCCCGTCAAGCGCGTGAGCTACACCGTGGAAAGCGCTCGCGTGGAGCAGCGTACCGACCTGGACAAGCTGGTCGTCGAGATCGAAACCAATGGTGCCATCACTGCCGAAGACGCAGTGCGCGCATCGGCCAAGATCCTGGTGGAACAGCTGGCTGTGTTCGCACAGCTGGAAGGTGGCGAGCTGGCTGCGTTCGACGCACCTGCAGGCCCACGCGGCAATGCCACGTTCGATCCGATCCTGCTGCGCCCTGTGGACGAGCTGGAACTGACCGTGCGTTCTGCCAACTGCCTGAAGGCCGAGAACATCTACTACATCGGTGACCTGATCCAGCGCACCGAGAACGAGCTGCTCAAGACGCCTAACCTGGGTCGCAAGTCGCTGAACGAAATCAAGGAAGTGCTGGCCTCCCGCGGCCTGACGCTCGGCATGAAGCTTGAGAACTGGCCACCAGCCGGTCTGGACAAGCGCTGATCAGCCGCTATAATCCTGGGTTCCCCGAACAGGGGAGCCCGGTTTCCAAGTCCTCCGCAAGGGGGACTTTTTGTTCCCTGACAGGCAAGCGGCCAAGCGGCTGAACTGCCAAAAAGGGAACAGTGCCTCGGGAAGTACCTGACACGGCTGCCCGATTTAATTACATAGACAGTAGAAGGAAAGCACCATGCGCCACGGACACGGACTCCGCAAACTCAATCGCACCAGCTCGCACCGCCTTGCGATGCTGCAGAACATGATGAACTCGATCATCGAGCACGAGGCCATCAAGACCACCGTGCCCAAGGCCAAGGAACTGCGCCGCGTGATCGAGCCCATGATCACCCTGGCCAAGGTCGACACCGTCGCCAACCGCCGCCTGGCGTTCAACCGCCTGCGCGACCGTGACAGCGTCACCAAGCTGTTCAACGAACTGGGCCCCCGCTTCAACGCGCGTCCCGGTGGCTACACCCGCATTCTGAAGATGGGCTTCCGCGTGGGCGACAATGCGCCCATGGCCCTGGTCGAATTGGTCGACCGCGCAGCAGAAACCGAAAATAATTCGGCAGCAGCTGAATAATAGGGTATAATTTATTTCTTACCGCGCGATGGAGCAGTCTGGTAGCTCGTTGGGCTCATAACCCAAAGGTCGGAGGTTCAAATCCTTCTCGCGCAACCAAATATTGGCTGATTCAGTCAGTCAAAGCAAAACGCCCACAGCAATGTGGGCGTTTTTGTTTGTGGGCTTGCTATCGGTGCCCGGTTGGCTGCGCAACGTTGGCGCAGGAAGTGCCTGGCTGCTAAGCTGGCTTGAGCGATTCCTTTCTGGCTGGCGGTGTAGCGGGTAGTTAGTTGGCTGACTGGCTGGCTGACTGTGCGGTCAATTGTTGGGTTGGCCGCGCTTGCAAGCCCCACCCAGCCTCGCGGATCGCTGAGATACGTCGCGGCCACCTTGTGTGGTCTACATGCGGTACGGCGCCGTAGCTTGGCAGCGCCGCCAAGCTCACCAAGACGGTGTTTCCGACCTGCGTACGGGTCCCAGCGACGCGCCCACCAGCATTTCATTTCCCAAACAGATCCGCCTTCGCCGCCTTGGTGATGGCCGCCACGCAGGGGTGCGTGATGCGCCGCTCCACCGAAATCGCAAAGAATTCCTCCACCAGTTCGCTCGATCGGCCGATCACCTCGACGCCGAATTGCGCCGTGGTCTCGTCGTCCAGCACTGTGGGGGAGGTGAACACGCCACGGCCTTCGCGGCCGAACGCGTTCATGAGGGCGCTGTCGTCGAACTCGCCCACCAGGCGCGGCTGCAGCTGGTATTTGTTGAACCAGTGGTCCAGCTGCTGGCGCACCGAGGACATGGGGCCCTGGATCAGCATGGGCGCGCCCTGCAGGCACTGAGGGAAGTCACCCTGCAACTCCGCACGCAGCCCGGGGGCGCACAGAAAGCTCATGCCACTGGTGCCCAACGGGTGGTTGAACGCCTTCACGCCGATCTTCCTGGACACGGGCTCGTCGGCCAGAACCAGGTCGAGCTTGTGCAGGCTCAACTGGGCGATCAGCTCCGGGAACTTGCCCTCCTGGCAGGTCATGTGCACCTGCTGCGGCATGCCGAGCGCCGGCTCCAGCAGGTGATAAGCCACCGACTTGGCGATGGAGTCGGCCACGCCCACCCGAAACTCCAGCGGCTTGGCCTGGCCGCGGGACAGTCGCACCGATTTTTCCAGCTCGTCGCCCAGTGCAAAGATCTGCTCGGCGTAGCCCAGCGCCACGCGCCCTTCGCTGGTGAGCTCCAGTCCGCGGCCACGCTTGCGGAACAGGTCGTGCCCCAGCCATTCCTCCAGCTGCTTGATCTGCCCCGATAGCGTCTGCGGGGTGGTGTGCAGCTGCTCGCCTGCGCGCATCACACCGCCCGCCTTGGCCACCGTCCAGAAGTAGCGCAGGTGCTTGAAGTTCATGTAGCGTCCTATGCTTCGAAAAAACCGATGTATTTGAATCGATAAAACGAATATACGCGAAGTGTCAAACTGTCTACATTGAACGCTTGGCCCCATTCCGTGGCGACTGCCCGGCTTGGAACTGTCGTGTTCACACAAGGAGTACAACGATGCGAATCACTACCCGAGGACAACTTGCGGTGTCGGCGATGACCGACCTCGCGCTGCGCCAGAAGATTCGCCCGGTGGCGCTGTCGACGATCAGCGCCCGCCAGGGCACCTCGCTGTCGTACCTGGAGCAACTGTTCAGCGCCCTGCGCCGCGCGGGGCTGGTGGACAGCACGCGCGGTCCCGGTGGCGGCTACACGCTGGCCCGGCGCGCCGACCAGGTGTCCGTGGCCGAGATCATCCTGGCGGTCGAGAACCTCAAGGCCGATGACCTGCAGAACCTCGGTGCCGGCCAGGCGGCGCAGGTGAAGTCGATGACGGGCGACCTGTGGTCCACCTTCAACGCACGGGTGATGGACTATCTGCAGTCCGTGACCTTGCAGGACCTGGTGGCCCAGCAGATTGAAAAGGGTGTGGTGGCGGAAGAGGCCGCAGCCCCCGCGGCCGCTCCCCGCCCCAAGCTGAGTGCCAAGCCGCGCCCGCTGATGGCACGGGTGGGTGTGCCCAACTCGGTGTTCGCGCTCGGGACCATCCCGCTGCTGCAGCGCCGCTGACCTCACGGCCCTGTCGGCAATGCAGCCTGACGGCGTGCGCCGTCAGCAGGGCATGCGGGCAGGGGAGGGGCCCCCAAGGCTGGCAGGGCGTCGAGGCAGCAGGCAGCTGCTGGCGGGACGGCCGTGCCCGCCGGAAGGCAGTTGCAGTACCCCTGGGGAGTGCCGCGCCGTGCGCAGCGTGGTGCCCGCGCTGGCCCCTGCGAGCGCCAGCAAGCGCCAACGAGCGCCGAGCGGCGCGAAGGACGCGCGGGCGGCAAAGAGGGGATTGGGAGCGCTGACGCGCAGGACGTGCCGGCAGCACGCTCCCGGCCGGGGCAGCGCGCGACTCAGGCCGCGTAGACCTCGTCCAGCGACCGGAACCCCTTCATCTCGATGGGATTGCCGCTGGGGTCGTGAAAGAACATCGTCCACTGCTCGCCGGGCTGGCCTTCGAACCGCACCTGGGGCTCCAGCGTGAAGGCGGTGCCTGCGGCCTTCAGCCGGCCGGCCAGCGCATGCCAGTCGGGCAGCTCCAGGATGGCGCCGAAGTGCGGCATGGGCACCAGGTGGTCGCCCACATGGCCGGTGCGGGCGCTGGTGAACGGCTCGCCCAGGTGCAGGGAGATCTGGTGCCCGAAGAAATCGAAGTCCACCCAGGTGTCGGTGCTTCGGCCTTCCTGGCACCCCAGCACACCACCGTAAAAGCGGCGTGCGGCGTCGAGGTCGGTGACGTGAAAAGCAAGATGAAAAAGGCTGCGCATGACGGCAGGATAGCAGCGCGGCAGCACAGGGAGCGGACACAGCGGCGCACCGGCACGGCCTGATCCGGCTGCTTCTCGGCGGCCCAATTGGTCCGGGCCTGCGCGGGGCACCGCAGTTCGCCTCCTGCGACCCACCGCGTGCCACGGCATGCCACCACGCCACAATGCTCCATCTTCCCCACCGCACTTTGCTGCGCCCACTGCCATGCCCAACGCATCGCCCGACTATCAGCGTTATGAAACCCTGCGCATCACGCGCCGCGGCCAGGACGGCGCAGTGCTGGACATTCAAATGCGCGCGCTCAATGGCAAGCTTCCCACCGCAGGGCATGTGGGCCACCGGGAGCTGTGCGAGATCTGGCGCGATGTGAACGACGACGACAGCGTGCGCTGCGCGGTTTTGCGTGGCGAGGGCGCGGGCTTTTCGGGCGGCGGCGACCTGGCCATGGTGCAGGACATGACCGAGGACTTCGGGGTGCGCTGCCGCATCTGGAAGGAGGCGCGCGACCTCGTCTACAACATCGTGCACTGCGACAAGCCCATCGTCTCGGCCATCCACGGGCCTGCCGTGGGCGCGGGCCTGGTGGCAGGCCTGCTGGCCGATATCTCCATCGCGGCCAAGGGCGCGAAGATCGTGGACGGCCACACCCGGCTGGGCGTGGCGGCCGGCGACCATGCGGCCATCGTGTGGCCCCTGCTGTGCAGCATGGCCAAGGCCAAGTACTACCTGCTGCTGTGCGACCCGGTGAGCGGCGAGGAGGCCGAGCGCATCGGCCTGGTCTCGCTGGCCGTGGACGAGCCCGACCTGCTGCCGCGCGCCTACGAGGTGGCCGACCGCCTGGCCGCGGGCTCGCAGACCGCCATCCGCTGGACCAAGCACGCGCTCAACCAGTGGCTGCGCCAGGCGGGCCCGATGTTCGAAACCTCGCTGGCCCTGGAGTTCATGGGCTTCGGCGGCCCCGACGCCCGCGAAGGCGTCGCTGCCCTGCGCGAAAAGCGCGCTCCCAAGTTCTGACCCACCAGCTGCGCGCGGCGCCCAGTGCCCGCGCCCCTGCCGTCCCGTCCGCCCCATTGCGCGGGCCCCGTGAGACTGGCGCAGCCCCATGCAGTGCCACCGTGGAGCCGGCTTTGCCGGGCCACCGGTGGCGTTCCCCTCCGGGGGAAGCCGCGCAGCGGCTCAGGGGGCTTCACTTCCTCGCGAGCATCTCCGCCGTGTTGGTCTTGCGGTCGGCGTTGACGCGCTGCACGTGCGGGCGCTCGGCCATGCGGGTGAGGTACTCGCGCACCGGCAGGTCGGCCAGGTAGTCGCGGCCGTAGATGATCTTGGTGGCCGAGCTCACCAGCGGCAGGTGCACGATGGCGGCGCAGTCGGCCAGGGTGAAGGTGTCGCCGCCCACGTAGGGGCTGAACCGGGCCAGTTGGGCAAACGCGGCGATGTTCTTCGTGAGCTGCGCACCGACCTTTTCGCGCGCGGCCTCGCTCACCGTGCCGCCGAAAAAGGCCTGCGGATACAGGTTGCGCGCCACCAGCTCCAGGTGCAGCTCCAGAAAGGTGATCAGCTCGCGCACCTTGGCAGCGGCCAGCGGGTCGGCCGGGATCAGCGGGTGTTCGGGGTGGGCCGACTCGATGTAGTCTGCGATCACCGCCGATTCGCACAGCGTGCCGTGCGGCGTGCGCAGGTAGGGCACCTTGCCCAGGGGCGATGCGCTGCGGTCGGTCTCGCCGACCCAGGCCAGTTCCTCGGTGAAGGGCAGGCCTTTTTCGAGCAGGGCGAGTTTGACCTTGTTGTAGTAGTTGCTGGCCGAAAAGCCGCAGAGCGTGAGCATGGTGGTGTCTCCGTTGTTGTCGTTGAAAGGGGCGGTGCAGGCAGGCGCCAGGCCGGATCGTAGGCCCCGCCCGCCAGGGCGCCCGTCGCCCAGATGACCTCCGTCAAGGCCGCGGCAGGTGCGGCATCTACAATCGGGCCTCCATGGTGCCGTCCCTGCAAACCCTCCGCAGCCTTCGCTGGCTCGCCCGCTGTGTGCTGGCGTGGTTTGTGGTGTCCATCGGGGTGGCGGTGGCGTCGCCGCTGGTCAGCCCGCAGGCCATGGAGCTGATCTGCTCGGGCTCGGGCGCGATCAAGCTGCTGGTCAAGACCGACGACGGCGTGCAGGAAGTGACGAGCCACGCGCTCGACTGCCCGCTGTGCGCCCATGTCGGTGCACCGCCGCCCGCCACGCAGGCCCCGCTGCCGGTCGTTCATCCTTTGGCGCACGCCCTGCGCCCCATCCCCGCCGCGCACATCGCTGCGCGCACCGCCGCGCCGCTGCCGCCGCGCGGGCCGCCTGCATTCTCCTGAATTGCTATTGATTCAATAGCTGCTAGCGCTTGTCCATCAAGCGGTAGCAGCCTGTTTGGCTTGTATTTCAGGAGTTTCCATGCGCAAAAGCCGCAGGGTGCTGGCCGTGGCCGGTGCCTTTCCTCTCGCCCTGTTCGGGGCTGCACCCGCGCAGGCTCAGGCCGCCGACGGCGCGCCCGTCAAGGAGTTGGGCGTCGTCACCATCACTGGCGGCCAGCCCACTTCGCTGCCCACGCAGATCCCCACCACCATCGAAGGCGTGACGCGCGAGGAGATCGAGCATTCGATCAACGCCACCGACAGCGAAGACGCGCTCAAGTACCTGCCCAGCCTGCTGGTGCGCAAGCGCTACATCGGCGACTACAACCACGCCGTGCTGTCCACGCGCGCCTCGGGCACGGGCAACCCGGCGCGGTCGATGGTGTTTGCCGACGGCATCCTGCTCAGCAACTACCTGGGCAACGGCCCCACCAACGCGCCGCGCTGGATGCTGGTCACGCCCGAGGAGATCGAGCGGGTGGACGTGCTCTACGGCCCGTTTTCCGCCGCGTATGCCGGCAACTCGGTGGGCGCGGTGGTGGACTACGTCACCCGCATGCCCACCCGGTTCGAGGCGCACGGCAAGGTCAGCGTGCAGCACCAGCCGTTCGACCTGTACAACACCAGCGCCAGCTACGGCGGCCAGCAGGCCAGTGCCTCGGTGGGCAACAAGAACGGCGACTGGTCGTGGTTCCTCAACTTCAGCAAGACCGACAGCGAAGGCCAGCCGCTCACCTTCCCCACGCGCCTGGTCTCTGCAGGCGCGCCGGGCAATGCGGGCACACCGGTCACCGGCGCCGTATCGGGCAACAACCGCAGCAACCAGCCGTGGTACCTGCTGGGCACCGCCACGCAATACCGCACGCAGCAGGACCACATCAAGGCCAAGCTCGCCTACGACCTCTCGCCCACAGTGCGCGCGGCCTACACCTTCGGCTGGTGGCACAACGAGTCCGAAGGCCGCCCCGCCAGCTACCTGCGCGATGCAGGCGGCAACGCGGTCTACAGCGGCAGCGTGAACATCAACGGCCGCTCGTTCATGCTCATGCCGAGCGACTTCAACGTGTCCAACGAGGCGCTCACGCACTTCATGCACGGCCTGTCGGTCAAGAGCCGCACGCAGGGCGTGTTCGACTGGGAGGTCGCCGCCAGCCGCTACGACTACCACCAGGACACGCTGCGCGCAGCCACCGTGGCCCTGCCCGCCGCACTGAACGGCGGCGCGGGCCGCATCGTCGACGGCAAGGGCACCGGCTGGACCACGCTGGCCGCCAAGGGCACGTGGCGGCCCGACGGCGTGCAGGGCGCGCACATCGTGGACTTCGGCCTGCAGCGCGACAGCTACCAGTTGCGCAGCGTCGAGAACGCGACCACGGACTGGATCAGCGGCACCGCCGGTGCGCGCAACCAGGCGTTCAACGGCGACACGCAGCTGATCGGGCTGTGGGCGCAGGACACCTGGAAGATCGCGCCCCGGTGGAAGGCCGTGCTGGGCGCGCGCGCCGAGCGCTGGAGCGCCAGCCACGGGCAGACGGCCAATGCCAGCACGGTGCTGGGCCACCCCGAGCGCACCGAGAACTACCTCTCGCCCAAGGCCGCCGTGGCCTACCAGGCCAGCGCGCAGTGGGTGCTCAAGGCCTCCACCGGCCGCGCGGTGCGCATGCCCACGGTGTCCGAGCTCTACCAGGGCGGCATCAGCGGCAGCGGGGTGCTGGTCAACAACGACCCGAACCTCAGGCCCGAAAAGTCCTGGACCACCGAGCTGACCGCCGAGCGCGACCTGGCCGGCTGGGGCGGCGAGGGCCTGCTGCGCCTCACCGCGTTCTTCGAGCGCACGCGCGACGCGCTGTACTCGCAGACCAACGTGCTCGTCACCCCCAACGTGACCAACGTGCAGAACGTGGACGCCATCCGCACCAAAGGCCTGGAAGCGTCCTACCAGGCCGCCAACGTGTTCGTGCGCGGGCTGGACATCGGCAGCAGCCTGACCTGGACCGACTCGAAGATCACCCGCAACGACAAGTTCCCGGCCAGCGTCGGCAAGTGGCAACCGCGCATCCCCGCGTGGCGCGCCAGCGCCGTGGCCACCTACCGGCCGGACGCCACCTGGTCCTACACCCTGGGCGCGCGCTACAGCGGCAAACAGTACGGCACGCTGGACAACACCGACACCAACGGCTTTGCCTACCAGGGCACGAGCCGCTACTTCACCACCGATGTGCGCGTGCGCTACCAGGTCAGCCAGCAGGTGAGCGTGGCGGTGGGCATCGACAACCTCAACAACTACCGCTACTGGAATTTCCATCCGTATCCGCAGCGGACGTACATGGCTGAACTGAAGGTCACCCCCTGAGAAAGAAAGGTTACGGAAATGAATGTGAATACTATGAAAAAGATAGCTGCTAGCGCTTTATGGATCAGCGGTAGCGCCCTTTTGGTGCCTGCATCCGCCCACGTGGTGCTCGAATACCAGGTGGCCCCGGCCGCCAGCAGCTACAAGGCGACCTTCAAGGTGGGCCATGGCTGCGGCGCGGCGCCCACGCGGCAGATCGTGGTGGACATCCCGGCCGGCATGCGCAGCGCGCGGCCCATGCCCAAGCCGGGCTGGGCGCTGGACGTGCAGCGTGACAAGCTGGCCCAGCCGTACACCAGCCATGGCCGCAGCGTCACCGAAGACGTGGTGCGCATCACCTGGACCGCCATGACGCCGGACGACGTGCTGCCAAGCGCGCACTACGACGAGTTCGTGCTGGTCGCCACCACGCCCGAGCAGGCGGGCACCGTGTACTGGCCCGTGCGCCAGGTCTGCACCGAGGGCCGCAGCGACTGGACCGAGGTGCCAAAGCCCGGCCAGAAGCTGTCGGACCTGAAGTCCCCTGCAGCCGCACTGGAGATTCTTCCCGGCGGCAGCGCGGGTGGCCACAATCACTGACAGTGGCCGCGTTCCTCATCTTTGCCTCTAGCAATCTCTCTTCTTGCCACGCCGCACCGCGCGTGGCGCTGCACCTTTTCTGAACTGAAGGACAACACACCATGACATCCACACGCTTTCACACCGCCGCCCGGGCCTGCATCCTGGCTGCCACGCTCGCTGGCGCCCATGCCTGGGCGCAGACCGCTGCCGCCGTCAAGGTCGAGGGTGCCTGGGCCCGCGCCAGCGTGCAGGGCCAAAAGGGCACCGGCGCCTTCATGCAGCTGACCGCCAAGGACGGCGCCCGCCTGGTGCGCGCCGAGTCGCCGGCCGCGGGCGTGACCGAAGTGCACGAGATGAAGATGGAGGGCGACGTGATGAAGATGCGCGCCGTCCCGTCGCTCGACCTGCCCGCAGGCAAGACGGTGGAGCTCAAGCCCGGCGGCTACCACGTCATGCTGCTCGACCTGAAGGCCCCGCTGGCCAAGGACAGCACCGTGCCCATCACCCTGGTGTTCCAGGACGCCAAGGGCGCCGAAAGCCAGCTGAACCTGAGCGTGCCCGTGGGCACGTCGGCACCGGGCGCCGCGCCTGCGGCGCACGGGCACAAGCACTGACCGGCGCAACGCACCGCGGCCGCCCATCGTGCGGCGGCTTCAGGCCGCGCACGCGGCGCGATAGCCCGGCGCGCCCCCCGGAAAAGACCGTACGCCCGCAGGGCAGGCATTGGAGTAAGCTGTGCCTCCACCACAGAATCACCCAGTCCCCACCTCTTGCGGAGCGGCCATGAGCGACACATCCAACTTCGGTTTCGGCAAATTCGTCCCCGGTTTCGACTTTCTGCAAAGCCTGGCCAAGGGCGCGTCGAGCAGCATTCCCCAACTGCCCAACCTCTCCAACTGGGTGGCCCCCACCATCAGCGTGGAAGAGCTCGAAAAGCGCATCGATGAACTCAAGGCGGTGCAGTTCTGGCTGGAGCAGAACTCGCGCGCGCTGGCCGCGACCATCCAGGCGCTGGAAGTGCAGAAGATGACCCTGGCCACGCTCAAGGGCATGAACTTCAGCATGGGCGACGTGGCCAATGCCTTCAAGCTCAAGACCGCCGACACCGTGATGAGCGGCGTGCAGAAGGCCGCCGGCACCGTGAGCGGCGCAGCCGACGCTGTGGCAGGTGCCGCAGCCCGCGTGGCCAGCCGTGCTGCCGAAGCGCAGGCCGATGAGGCCGATGACGCCGAAGAAGCCCAAGAGGAAGACGACGCCCCCGCCGCGGCCTCCAAGTCCAAGGCTGGCAAGGCTGACAAATCCAAGACCGCAAGCGCCGAGCCCAATGTGGTCGACCCCATGCAATGGTGGGGCGCGCTCACCAGCCAGTTCCAGCAGATCGCCACCAACGCGATGAAGGATGCGGCCAAGCAGACCGCCATCGACACCACCAAGAACATGGCCACCGGCCTGGCCAAGGAGGCGTTCAAGACGGCCTCCGGCATGGCCAGCCAGTTCGCGGCCAAGGGCATGCAGACGGTGCAGGGGGCGGGTAAGCGCGCGTCTGCCCCGCGTGCCGCCAAGAAGAAGGCCGCTGCCCCCGCCAAATCCGCGCCGCGCAAGGCCGCTGCCAAGCCCGCCGCCAAGAAATCCACCGCCCGCACCAGCGCCTCGCCGCGCAAGCGCGCGGGCTGACGGGGCCGGGCGCGGCGGGTGCAACAAACCCGCTCGCCGGCTGGCCTGCCCCCAGAGAGACCATGATGAAACTATTTCCCTCCGGCCATGCCACACACCCGCAGTGGCGCATGGCCGCCGCGCTGGTGCTGGCCCAGCTGCGCGCCCAGATGGCGCTGCCCGGCTACGCGCCGGCGCCCACGCTGGGCCTGCTGTACATCACCGACCACTACGCCGACGAGGCGCAGGCGCTGCTCGACTACCTGAGCGGCGAGCTGCCCGAGGTCACCGACTGGAGCGGCACGGTGGGCGTGGGCGTGTCGGCCAACAACGCCGAATACTTCGACGAGCCTGCGCTGTCGGTCATGCTGCTGGACGTGCCGGCAGACCAGTACCGCGTGTTCTCGGGCGTGGCGCCCCTGCCCACGCACCCGCCGCATGCGGCCGGCGGATTCACCGCGCACACGGCCCTGGTCCACGCCGACGGCCACACGCCCGAGCTGGCCGAGCTGATCCACGAGGTGGCCGAGCGCACCGACACGGGCTACCTCTTTGGCGGGCTGACTGCCAGCCGCAGCGCCAGCGTGCAGTTCGCGGTCGGCGGCAACGGCAACCTGGCGGGGCAGGGCGCGGCCACGGGCGTGTTCGACGGCGGCTTGTCGGGCGTGGCCTTCGGGCCCGGTGTGGCGCTGGTCTCGCGCGTCACCCAGGGCTGCCAGCCGGTGGGTGCGCTGCGCGCGGTCACTGCTGCGCAGGAGAACGTGGTGCTCGAGCTCGACGGCGAGCCCGCGCTCGACGTGCTGCTGGACACCCTGGAAGTCTCGCTGGAGGGCGACCCGCAGCCCGCGCTGCGCAAGGTGCGCGCCACGCTGGCGGGCCTGGTCAATGCAGGTGAGCAGCCGCAGGGCCAGCGCCGCACGGGCCACTTCGGCACCGACACGCGCGTGCGCCACATCGTGGGGCTCGACGGCTCGCGCCGGGGCGTGGCCCTGGCCGACCGCGTGGAGACGGGCATGCACCTGGCGTTCTGCCAGCGCAATGTGGCCGCCGCCCGCGCCGACCTCATGCGCATCTGCGCCGAGATCCGCGAAGAGCTGGAGCCCGAGGAAATGGAGCCGCTGCACGTGGTGTCGGACGCCGACAGCGACACGCAGCCCGCGTCGCTGGCGCCCAGCGCGGCCACGGGCCCGGCGCCCAAGCCCGGCCAGCGCATCTGCGGCGCCGTCTACGTGAGCTGCTCGGGCCGCGGCGGTCCGCATTTCGGCGGGCCCAGCGCCGAGCTGCAGATCGTGCGCCACGCGCTGGGCGACGTGCCGCTGGTGGGCTTTTTTGCCGGCGGCGAGATCGCGCACCACCACCTGTATGGCTACACCGGCGTGCTGACGGTGTTCGTGGGGGACTAGGGAGGAAGGCACGCCGGGCGCAGGCTCCGCAGGCCCCAAAGAAAAAGGCGACCCTCGGGTCGCCTTCGCCATGGCTACGCGCTGCGGCGCATCAACCCGCGGGCAGCCCTTCGGGTTCGTCCCGCTCTTCGTCGGTGAGCTTGGTGGCCAGGATCTTGTCGATGGTCTTGCCGTCCATGTCCACCACCTCGAGCTTCCAGTTCTCCCACTGCACCGTGTCGGTCACCTTGGGCAGGCGGCCCGTGAGCAGCATGATCATGCCGCTCAGCGTGTGGTAGCGGCCGCGCTCTTCTTCGGGCACGGTGTCCAGGTTCAGGCGGTCCTTGAGCTCGGGCACGGGGATGTGGCCGTCCAGCAGCCAGCTGCCGTCGTCGCGCTGCAGCGCCCAGGACGTTTCCGGGTCGCGCGGCTGGAACTCGCCGGTGATGGCCTCGATCAGGTCCTGCAGCGTGACGATGCCCTGCACCTCGCCGTACTCGTCGATCACGAACGCCATGTGCACGTCCTGCAGCCGGAAGTTGTCCAGCAGCTCCATGCCGGTGATGGTCTCGGGCACGTACAGCGCCGTCTGCAGCGGCTGGTCGGCCAGGCTCTGCTGGCGGTCGCGCAGCGCGCGCGACAGCCACTGGCGCGCGTTGATCACGCCCACGATGTTGTCCATGCCGCCACGCACCACCGGGAAGCGCGCGTGGTCCGATTCCTCGATGCGCGCCAGGTTCTCCTCGAACGTCGCTTCGATGTCCAGGCACACCACATCGCCGCGCGGCAGCATCAGCGAGCCGATCTGGCGGTCGTCCAGCCGGAACACGTTGCGCACCATGGTGTGCTCGTGCGACTCGATCACACCGGCCGTCGTGCCTTCCACCAGCATGGCGTGGATCTCTTCCTCGGTCACCGGGCTGCCGCTGGTTTCCTTCACGCCCAACAGGCGCAGCAGCGTGCGCGTGGACGTGGACAGCAGCAACACGAACGGCTTGGTCGCCAGCGCCAGGAAGTTGATGGGCCGCGCCACCAGGCGGGCAAAGGTCTCGGGGTAAGACTGGCCGATGCGCTTGGGCACCAGTTCACCCACCACGATCGAGAAGTACGTGATCAGCACCACCACCAGGCCGGTGGCGGCATAGTTGCCGTAGGGCTGGGGCATGCCCAGCGAATACAGCCACGACGCCAGCGGCGCGGCCAGCGCGGCCTCGCCCACGATACCGTTGAGCACGCCGATGGACGTGATGCCGATCTGGATGGTGGAGAGAAAACGCGTGGGGTCTTCGCCCAGCTTCACGGCGGCGGCGGCGCCGCTATCGCCCTCGTCTATCAGCTTTTGCAGCCGGGCCTTGCGTGCGGTGACCAGGGCGATCTCCGACATGGCAAACAGGCCGTTGAGAAAGATGAGGGCGAACAGTATTGCTATTTCCATACAAAGGGCGCCTTGCGCGCCCTTGGGTGTTGAGAAGCTGACGATTGTAGGGATACCTTGGCCCGGGAGGCTCTCCCTGGGGTTTGAAGCTTTTGCAGGTGCAGGCCAATCGACATGGAGTGTAGGTGTCATAGTGCCGACAGGCTGGTGTATTGCCTGCTTCTGTTTGTTACAGAAAGCATGATCAACGGCTGCTATCGACGGTAGAGTGGCGCCCGCGCACTAGTAGTCGCTCTGCAGCTTGATTTGATCAACACAAGAGTGTGATCAGAGGACTCGCGAGAAAGCAAATGTGGCCGGAAACTCGGCAGCCTTGACAAACAATCTGGACAAGAGGGAGAGGGAATGCAACGCTCGACTGAATCGGCGCTGGTGAGGCGCGTCACGGCCTTGCCACCGGCTGCGGCGCACAGTCGTTGGCTGGTTGTACTTCAGATATTGATGCTTTCGGTATGGTGTTTGGTGAGTGCTTCTGCACAAGCTGCACTACATCAAGAAGAGGTCGGGATTTTTCGCTATGGAAATGGCTTACTACTGCTAAACGGATACCAGCCGTATGCGCGCAGTGACGGAGAAGCGGCAGCCATTCCTAGACACAATTCGCCCAGTCAACAGGAAGATGGAAGCTTGTGGATCATTGGTGGACCGAACGTACTCGACATTTTTCAGGTCTGCGTCAAATTTCCCAACGGCCCTTCTTGTCCGGGAGCGGGGCCTACAACGGAAACTGCTGTTGGAGCCGAAGGCAACTGGTTCTACAACTATCAATGGAACCCAATGGGTCAAGGCTGTCCGCTTAATAGCGAGGCCACCGCACAAGGCTGCATCTGCAAGCGCGACTATGCAGAGGATCCTGCCGCAAATCGCTGCGTACAGTCATCGCCCGAGCCGCAATTATGTCAAGCGGGCACGCACACCACGCAGCCCATAGTCCCAGCAGCCCAAGCCAAAATCCGAACAGAGACCGACTGGGCCGGGCAAGGCCCTGCGGCCCTGTCGTTCACCCGCTATTACCGCAGCACCTGGGCGCTCCACTACGCGGAGTCCACGCGGACCATGAGCAAGGTGTGGACCCACAACCACAGCACCTACCTCAAACGCGTTGCCACTCCGGCCGGTACCAGCGTCGGCATCATCACTGGCGAAGGCTATCGGCGCAGCTTCTTCAAAGCCACCGATACGAACAACTGGGTTGCTACCAACAGCAACGACACCTTGGTGCAAGACGCTTCAGGCGCGTGGACGTACCGACGCATGGACGACGATGCAACGCTGGTGTTTGATGCTCCCGGCAAACTGTTGACCGTGACTGCACGCAATGGATGGGTCACCACGTACGCCTATGACGGAAATGGACTGCTCGCATCCGTGTCCAACGCATTCGGTCAAACGATCACCTTCTTTCACTACGGCGGCAAGCTGGTGTCGGTCACCGTACCGGGGCAAGGCGTCATTTGGTACATGTACAACGGCGAGTACTTGTATCGGATCACCTACCCCGACAACACGACCCGTTTCTTTCAGTACGAGCACGTGAGGAGCGACCAGCTCCTGACAGGTATCACCGACGAGGCGGGCGTTCGCTGGGCCACGTTTGACTACGACAGTGCTGGGCGAGCCATCCGCTCCGAACTCGCTGGCGGGGTAGAGCGCTATCAGGTCAGCTATCCAGGCCCCAACGGCGGGGCCACAACGGTCACCGACCCGTTGGGAACCACCCGAGCCTTCAACTACACCCTCAACCTGGGCAAACTGGTTGTCACTGGCGCCGACAAACCCGACGGCATCGGCCAGCCCGACGCAGCCAGCCGCGTGCAAAGCGATCTGGGCCTGATCACCGAAGAAACCGACTTCCAGGGCACCAGCACCACCTACCTCTGGAACACTGACCGCAGGCTGCCTATTGCCACCACCGAAGCCGCAGGCAAACCCGAAGAGCGCACCACCGGTATCGAATGGCACCTCCAGTGGCGCCTGCCTGTTGCGGTGTATGAACCAGGGCGGGTGACCGGCTACACCTACGACAGTCTCGGCAACCGGCTCACCCAGACCATCACCGACACCGGTGCCGGCATGGGCAGCGGCATAGCCCGCACCACCACGTGGACGTACCACCCCTCAGGCCTGGTCGCTACAGAAACCGCCCCCAACGGAGCAGCCACCAGCTACCAGTACGACAGCGCAGGCAACCTCACCAGCACCACCAACGCCCTGGGCCACGCCGACACCTACACCCATGACGCCGCTGGCCGCGTGCTCACCCACACCTCGCCCACCGGTGCGACGACCACCTACACCTACGACGCGCGCGGCCGCCTGCTGACCGCCAGCGTGGACGGGCAAGTCACCACGCTCACCTACCGCCCCACGGGCCAGGCAGCCACCGCCACGATGCCGCATGGCCACGTCGTCACCTACACCTACGACGCCGCCCAGCGCCTGACCGGCTGGAGCGACAACCGAGGCAACGCGGGCACCTACACCCTGGACGCCATCGGTAACCGAACCCAGGAAGAAATCCGCAACGCCCAGGGCCAACTGGCCTGGACGCTGGCGCGCAACATCAACAGCCTCAACCGCCTGGACAGCATCACGTTGGGCGGCCAGCAAACTACCACCCAAGGCTATGACGCCAACGGCGACACAGTGCGCAGCACCAACGGCCTGGGCGAGGCCACCCAGTACGGCCTGGACGCCCTGCGCCGCGTGCAGGCCATCACCGACGCGCAAAGCGCCACAGCCAGCCTGACCTACAACGCGCTGGACAGCGTCACCCAGGCCAAAGACTTCAAAGGCGTAAACACCACCTACTCCCGAGACACCCTGGGCAACGCCACCGGAGAATCCAGCCCGGACAGCGGCCTG
>NZ_CAXUPO020000017.1:0-127421 GCF_964252695.1 Acidovorax sp. LjRoot117
ATATCATTTGTTGTGGCGACGGCCCCCTCTGGAAGGGGGCTTCAAATCGCCGCGCATGATAGGTTCGAGGGAGTGCAAAACAGCTGCCGGAGCGTGTTTGTTTTGTCGTCCGATACAACTCTTACTGGGTCATTGGAGACCTGTCGAAAAGACGTTGTAGTTCAGTGTTTCATTGGGATTTTCGAGGTGCATACGCATTCAAAAATCTTGATGGCGAGGGAGGTACGCCGGGCTGGCTACACCTGCTGCTGAAGGCGCGCAGACGTCGGCTGTGTTTCCAACATTGCTGCCAGCTCTGCGGCAGGCCGCACGCGGCCTGAAAGAACCGAGCGTGGCGCGGCGCGCCGGCAAGCGCACCCTGCACTGACAGGCGCCGCCACGGCGCCATCACACGCAGCGCGCTCCGTCCACCTCGATGCACACGCCGCTGATGAACGAGCCTTCGTCGCTGGCCAGGTACAGCGCGGCGTTGGCCACGTCCAGCGCGGTGGAGAAGCGGCCCAGCGGGATGGTGGCCAGAAACTTGGCGCGGCGGGCCTCGTCCACCGGGCCGCCCGCGAATTCGGCGGCCAGGCCGGTGTCGGGGTTGAACACGGGGTTGATGCAGTTCACGCGGATGTTGTCGGGGCCCAGTTCGGCGGCCATGGACTTGCTGGTGATGATGACGGCGCCCTTGGAGCCGTTGTACCAGGTGAGGCCCGGGCGGGGGCGCAGCCCGGCAGTGGACGCGATGTTGATGATGCTGCCGCCGCCCGCCTTGCGCAGTTCGGGCACGGTGTGGATGGCCGACAAGTAGATGCTCTTCATGTTGATGGCATAGACCTTGTCGAAGTCTTCTTCGCTCACTTCCAGCATGGGGCGGTTGCGGTGTGTCCAGCCGGCGTTGTTCACCACCACGTCCAGGCGGCCGTACAGGCGCACCGTTTCGGCCACCAGGGCTTTCACTTCCGCAGAGCTGGTGACGTCGGCCTTCACGAAGGCGGCGGTGCCGCCGGCGGCGGTGATCTCGGCCACCACGCGCTGGCCGCCGGCTTCGTTGATGTCGTTCACGATGACCTTGCCGCCTTCAGCGGCCAGGCGCTTGGCGATGCCTTCGCCGATGCCGTTGCCGGCGCCGGTGACGATGATGGATTTGTTCAACACGCGCATGGAAAGGCTCCTCGATTCAGTCAATCAGATACAACAATAAAAACGTGAACAATCAAATTCGATAGCAGCTGACGCTTGTGTAGAAAGCGGTAGCGGCATTTTTGAATGCGATAGCAGGGGGTCACGCGGGTGGCGCCGTCGTGGTGGCCGTCTCGGGAGGGCGGTCGGCGTCGGGTGCGGCCTGTAGCGCAGCCTGCACTGCGCCTGCGACCTGGGGCGCGCGCCGGTAGAACTGCGGAAAGTACTCCTTCACGCCGTCGCCGTTGAAGTCCCAGCCCGTGCACTGCCCCAGGTGGCGGGGCGGCTCGTCGGGGTGGGCCGATGCGAACACGGCGGGCACCGACTGGAACGCCGCGGTCGCCAGGTTGAACAGCAACTCGCGCAGGTGCGTGCAGCTTTCCACGCCGCCCAGGTGCTTCTGGATGGACTGGCGCCAGCCGCGCGCCATGCTGCAGCCGACCATGCGCTGCAGTGCGGGCTGGGCGGCGGTGCAGTCCTTGAGCGGGTGCGCGTCCATGGCGACGTCGATGGCCTGCACCACGAGCTGGCGGTTCACCGTCACGCGCAGCCACATGTGGTGGATCGGTTCGCCGGCCCGGCGCGTGCCCGTGGGGTCGCGGAAGGAGGGTGCGTCGTAGGCCTTGCTGTCGTGCAGCTCGCCTTCGATGTCCCACAGGCCGTCTTCACGCTCGAAGCCCTGGTAGTTCACCCGGCGGACGTGCTTCAAGGTGCGGGGTGCGGGGGGGCTGAGCGGCATGTGGTTTGGGGCGTCGACAACAAGAAGAAGCACAGGTTAGGGCCGGCGGGCCGCGCCGTCGCGCGCGAACGCGACAGGCCAAGGGCGCAAGCGGCCGGCCGCGCAGCGATCAGCCGTACTTGATGGCCACGGTTTTGAGCGTGGTGAAGCCGTACAGGGCCTCGAAGCCCTTCTCGCGGCCGTAGCCGCTCGACTTGACGCCGCCAAACGGCAGCTCCACACCACCTGCGGCGCCGTAGTTGTTGATGAACACCTGGCCGCTGTGCACGCGCTTGGCCATGCGGAACTGGCGGGCGCCGTCGCGGGTCCAGATGCCGGCCACCAGGCCGAATTCCGTCGCGTTGGCCAGCTCTACCGCGTGGTCTTCGTCCTGGAAGGCCATGGCCGACAGCACGGGGCCGAAGACTTCTTCCTGTGCCAGGCGGTGGTTCACCGGCACATCGCGCAGCAGCACGGGGGCCTGGTAGTAGCCGGTGTCGGGGGCGTCGGGCACCACGATGCCCTGGCCCACCATGGGGATGCCGGCCACCTGGGCGTCCGACAGGAAGTCCCACACGCGCTGCTGCTGTGTCTGGCGGATCAGCGGGCCCAGGTCCAGGTCCATGGCGGCGGGGCCCACGCGCAGCTTGTCAAACGCCTTGCCCAGGCGCTCGAGCAGGGGCTCGTAGATCAGCGAGTCGATCAGCACGCGCGAGCCGGCCGAGCAGGTCTGGCCGGAGTTCTGCACGATGGCGTTGATGACCACGGGAATGGCGGCGTCGAGGTCGGCGTCGGCAAAGATGATCTGCGGGCTCTTGCCGCCCAGCTCCAGCGTCACGGGGCAGTGGCGCTCTGCGGCCACCTGCTGGATCAGCGTGCCGATCTTGGGGCTGCCGGTGAAGCTGATGTGGTCGATGCCGGGGTGGCGCGCCAGTGCGTCGCCCACCTCGTGGCCGTAGCCGGTGACGATGTTCAACGCGCCCGACGGAAAGCCCACCTCGGCCGCCAGTTGCGCCACGCGGATCAGCGACAGGCAGGCGTCTTCGGCCGGCTTGACCACGCACACGTTGCCCGCCGCCAGGGCGCCGCCCACGCTGCGGCCGAAGATCTGCATGGGGTAGTTCCAGGGGATGACGTGGCCCGTCACGCCGTGGGGCTCGCGCCAGGTGAGCACGCTGTAGCCGTCGGGGTAGGGGATGGTCTCGCCGTGGAACTTGTCACAGGCGCCGGCATAGAACTCGAAGTAGCGCGCCAGCGCGATCGCATCGGCCCGCGCCTGCTTGGTGGGCTTGCCGCAGTCGCGCTGCTCGAGCGCGGTGAGCTCGTCGGCATGCTCCAGGATCTTGGCCGAGAGCTTTTGCAGCAGCCGGCCGCGCTCCACGGGCGCTACCTTGTGCCACACCGCGTTGTAGCACTGGCGCGCCGCATGCACCGCCGCGTCGATGTCTTCGGCGTTGCTGCGCTGGATCTCGTCGAACGGCTGGCCGTCCGACGGGTCGATCACGGGAATGGTGCGGCCCGAGGCGGACGCCACGGAGGCGTTGGCAATGTAGTTCAGTTGCATGGCCGCCATTTTGCCCGGAAATGGAATGTGTGCTTAGTATTTGTGTGCAAAGCGCTGCTGCCGCCCTGCCAGCAGGCGCAGCGCGCTATGGATATGAGAGCAAATTCAGTGGCAGGACGCGCGCAATGCGGCCAGGTCCAGGATCTCGACCTCGCCGCGCTGCACGCGCACCAGGTGGCGCTGCTCCAGGTCCTTGAGGATCTGGTTGGTGGTCTGGCGCGAGATGGCCAGCATCAGCGACAGCTGTTCCTGCGAGATGGACAGCACGCGGCGCGACTGGCCCTCGGCCGTCCACTGGCCGTAGCCCTCGGCCATCATCACCAGGCGGCGCGCCAGGCGCTGCGGCGCGGGCAGCAGCGCCAGCTCTTCGATGGCGACGAAGGCGGTGCGCAGCTTGTCGGTCAGCAGCAGCGCCAGCGCATGCCAGTGCACCGGGTGGGCCTGCAGCCAGGCCTGCAGCCGCTCGTGGGGCACCTGCAGCAGCGTACTAGCCTCGGTGGCATGCGCATCGTGCGTGCGGGCCGAGCCGTCGAACACCGAGATCTCGCCAAACCAGTGCGGCGGCTCCAGCCGCGTGAGCAGCGCCGAGCGCGCCTCGTTGGCGCGCCCGCCCGTGCCCGAGATGCTGATGGCCCCACGCACCACCGCATACAGCCCGCAGGGCGCATCGCCGCGCAAGAACAGCACCTCGCCCGCGTTCAGGTGGCGCAGGTGCGCCATGTCGATCAGGGGCTGGGCGAAGTCGGGCGGCAGGTGCGCAAACCAGCGGCCGGACGCAAGGATGGGCAGGTAGGCGGCAGGGTCGGTCATGCGGTCTGGATGGGGTCTGAACGCGGCGTGGTGTGGGAGTGTGTGGGTGACGGAGGGCGGGGGGAAGCCGGTGCCAGTGTGCCTTTTTTGTCGTGTGCACGACAGACGCTGGCGGGGCCGCGGCGCGAGTATCGATGCTGCTCAAAACAATAGCCGGAGACACCCATGAAAACCCTGATCGACCACCTGGCCCAGTACGCCGACTACCACCGCGACCCGCGCAACATCCACACCCATTTTGTGGGCGTGCCGATGATCATGTTCGCGGTGGTGGTGTTGCTGTCACGCCCCGCGTGGATGGTGGGCGATCTGCCGCTGACGCCGGCGCTGCTGTGCGCGCTGGCTGCCAGCATCTTCTACATGCGGCTGGACACACGCTTCGGCCTGACCATGGCCGCGATTTTGGCGGCCATGCTGGCCGTGGCGCAATGGCTGGCCGTGCAGAGCCTGGCCGTGTGGCTGGGTGCAGGCATCGGCCTCTTTGCGGTGGGCTGGGTGATCCAGTTCGTGGGCCACTACTACGAGGGCCGCAAGCCGGCGTTCGTGGACGACCTCATGGGGTTGCTGGTGGGGCCGTTGTTCGTGGTGGCCGAGTGGGCCTTTGCGCTGGGCCTGCGCAAGGACGTGCAGGCCGCGATCGAAGCGCGCAGCGGCCCGGTGCGCCTGCGCACGGGGCAGGCCGCGGCATAACGCGCGCCGCAGTCTCGCTGCACGCGCTTGCTCGTTTCTTTTCTCCTCTTCTCCTCTTTTCCCCTTCTCCTTTTCTTTGTCTTTGTTGGCGGGATCGCGGCATGCGGCCCACAGCGCCTGGTGGCGTTGTGCGCTGCCGTGGTTGCACGCCTTGAACGGAGCGCGGCCCCCGCTGGCCGCGTGCGCCCATGAGTTTCGTTGCCATCCTGCCCACGCTGCTGTTCATCGCGCTGGGCCTTGTCATGTTCGGCCTGGGGTTGTCGCTCACGGTGGGCGACTTCACGCGGCTGGCGCAGCACCCGCGCGCCGTGGTGCTGGCCCTGGTGCTGCAGGTGCTGGTGCTGCCTGCGGCGTGTTATGCGCTCATCGTGCTGCTGGGCGTGGCGCCGCTCTACGCCGTGGGGCTGATGCTGCTGGCCGCGTCGCCCGGCGGCGTGTCGGCCAATCTGTTCAGCCATTTGTTCGGCGGCAATGTGGCGATGAACATCTCGCTCACGGCCATCAATACCGTGCTGTCCATCGTGAGCCTGCCGCTCATCACCAACTGGGCCATCGGCACCTTTGCGCACACGGGGCAGGTGGTGCCGCTGCAGTTCGGCAAGGTGGTGGAGGTGATCGTCATCGTGCTGGTGCCGGTGGTGCTGGGGATGTGGGTGCACCGGCGCGCACCGGCTTTCAGCGCGCGCATGGAAAGGCCGATGAAGATCTTCAGCGCCGTGGTGCTGGCCGCGTTCGCGCTGATCGCCATCGCCAAGGAATGGACGGCGCTGGTGGAGTCCTTCGCGGGCATCGGCCCGGCGGTGCTGTTGTTCAACGCCATCAGCCTTGCGTCGGGCTACTACCTGGCGCGTGCGGCGGGGCTTGCCAAGTCGATGGCCACGGCCATCAGCTTTGAGATCGGCATCCACAACTCCACGCTCGCGATCTTCATCGCGCTGTCGGTGCTGGAGAACTTTCAGCTCGCGCTGCCGGCGGCCATTTACTCGGTCAGCATGTATGTGATGGCGACGCTGTTCGGCATGGTGGTGCTGCGGCGGCGCGGCGCGACCCCTGCCACGTGATCTGCGTGCGGCGGGGGAGCGATGAGGTTGTGAGCCGCGGCCGCCGTTCGGGCTGAGCCTGTCGAAGCCTTGCGCAGCGCTTCGACAGGCTCAGAGTGAACGGCGATGGGCGGTTCGGTGCAGGCTGCCGGCATCACGGCATCACGGCATCACGGCATCACGGCATCACGGCAGGTGTTCGCCTGCCACGGGCCGCGCCCGGTACAGCACCCCGGCCGTGCACACCGCACACAGCGCCACCAGCGCACACAGGTAGGGCAGGGCTGCTGACAGCGGCGCGCCCAGCTGGTTGAGCCGCAGCGACGCCTGCACGCCCGAGGTGCTGGGCAGCAGCCAGCGCAGCCACTGCAGCGGCCCGGGCAGCGCCTCCACAGGCCAGGAGAAGCCAGCGACAAAGGCGATGGGCAGGGTGGTGAACAGCAGCACCTGCAGCGCGCGTTCGCGGTTGCCGAACCACAGCCCCAGCAGCGCGCCCAGCGCCGCGATGGCGGGCACGTAGCAGGCCAGCAGGGCCAGCGCGCCCAGCGGGTTGCCGCCGCGCGGGTAGTCGTGCAGCACGAAGATCCAGCCAAAGTAGAACAGCCCGCTGGCCCAGCCCAGCGTGCACAGCGCCAGCAGGCGCCCCAGCCAGGTGGTGGCATCGGCGCGGTGCTGCCCGGCCTCCACCCAGGTGCCGGCCAGCAGGGCCGCGCCCATGAGCAGCGTCTGCTGCAGGATGAGCAGCGCCACGGCGGGCACCACGAAGCTGCCGTAGCCCTCGGTGGGGTTGAACAGCGCCACCATCTGCAATTGCACGGGCGCGCGGCTCGCACGGGCCTGCTGCACGCTCTGGCCGCCGGCCTGCAGCTTGCGGATCTCGACCCCGGCGGACACGGTGCCCACGGCCTCGGCAAAGCCGTACTGCACGGCCTTGTTGAGCAGCGCGTAGGCCCCGTTGGCCTCAATGCTGACCACGGCGTTCTCGCCGCGCACCACGCTGCGCTTGAGGCCCGCGGGGATGACGGCATAGCCTTCGATTTCGCCGCGCCACAGGGCCCCCTGCGCCTCACGCTCGCTGCCGGTGACCAGGCGCACCTCGATGCGCGGGTCGGCATCGGCAAAGCGCGTGATCTGGCGCGACAGGCTGCTGCGGTCCATGTCCACCACGGCAACGGGCACGCGGGTGAGCACCTCGTCGGCGTAGAACCAGGGGTAGAAAAAGCCGTAGAGCACGGGCGCGCCGATCAGCAGCAGCAACACGCCCTTGTCGCGGGCCACGGTGGCCAGGGCCAGCAGCCAGGCGTGCAGCAGGTTGCGGGGGGCGGTGGGTGGTGGGGGCAGGGCTGTCATGTCAGATGGAGGCGGCGGCGCTGTGCCGCCGGCGATGTGTAGGGCGCGCGGGTATAGCTCCCTCTCCCCTTGCGGGAGAGGGCTGGGGAGAGGGGGAGGTGGTTGCGGGCACTCTGCCACTTGCTAAGGCCCCCTCTCCCCAACCCCTCCCCCGCGAGGGGGGAGGGGCTCTGTGGGCGTGGCAGCCGCTGGCGAGGTGCACAGGCATTGCTCCCTCTCCCCCCGCGGGAGAGGGCGGGGGAGAGGGGGTTGCAGCCGCATGCCCGTCGCCGCACTTCATCTCACCGACCTCCCCACGTCTCGGTCCGCTGCACTGCGCGATGCAACCCCGCCGTGCTCACCAGCCACAACACCAACGCGGCCACCAACAGCGCCACCACGGTCGACACGCTGGTGGCCAGCGGCGCGCCCATCTGCAACTGCTCGATCTGCAGGCGGATGTAGTGCGTGAACGGCATGGCCTCGGCCCAGGCGCGGGCGCTGGCAGGCATGCCGGCCAGTGGAAACGCCACGCCGCTGAAAGCGAAGGCCGGTGCGGCAAAGAAACCCGCGCCCGACAGCGCCGTGCGCAGCGAGCGGGTGACCGCCGCCAATGCCGCGCCCGCAGCGAGCGACACGGCCATCAGCAGTGCCAGCGCGCCTGCCACCCACCATAGGCTGCCCGGCGGGTGCCAGCCCCGGCCCCAGGTGATGCCCACCAGCGCGAGCAGCCCCACCAGCGTGAGCGAAGCCCAGGGCAGCGCCAGCTTGCCGATCAACGCGCCTGCGGTGCCGAAGAATGGACCCGTGCCCAGCCATTCCCCCACGCTGCGGTCGCGCAGCTCGCGGCCCACGGCCCAGGCGCCGGCCGTCATGGCCAGGATGTGCAGCAGCGCGGGGATGAGCGCCGCGCCCAGAAACTGCTCGTAGTTGCTGGACACATTGAACAGCGCCACCATCTGCGTGTGGATGGGCTCCATGCTCACCCGCACGGCCCGGGCCGGTTCGCCGCGCTTGTTGCGCGCGGCCATCTCGATGCCGGCCGACAGCGTGCCCACCGCCGTGCGCACGTCGCGCTGCAGCAGGCCCGAGTGCGTGCCCATCTGCGCGTTGTGCAGCAGCGTGACCTGCGCAGCGCGGCCTTCCTTCACGGTGCGTGCAAAGTCGCGGGGAATGATCACCACGGCATACACGTCGATGCTGCGCAACCCGCGCTCGGCCTCGGCCCCGTTGGTGTAGTGCTGGGTGATCTGCACGCCCGGCGTGGCGTCCAGCATGCGCACCAGTTGGCGCGACAGGCTGGAGTGGTCCTCGTCGACCACGCCCACGGCCAGGTGGCGCGGCAGCCCGGCCGAGAAGATCCACCACAGCAGCGCCACGCCCAGCAGCGGCACCCAGGTGACCATGGCCAGGTCCCACGGGTCGGCCCAGAGGCGGCGGGCTTCGCGGCGAAAGCTGTTTACTATCGAATTCATAGCTGCTCGCGCTTGCTAGACAAGCGGTAGAGGCATTTTTCTCTTGAATTCCCACTGCTGGGCAAGGCCCGAGCCCGAGCCCGAGTCCCCATCGGAGCCCGACGAGTCGATGCGCAAAGCCGCACCCCGCCCCCGTCCGTTCGGGCTGAGCCCGCCGAAGCGAGAGCGCCAGTGCCGCGCAGGCTTGCGGCCATCGCGTGCCGAATGGCGCGGCGCAGCCGCAGGGGGCTGAGGAAGCACATCGAAGCCACCACGCCCGTCACTGCACCAGCACCGTCATGCCCGGCCGCGCGCCTTCGATGGGGGCTGCGGGCCGCGCCCGCACTTCGAACGTGCGCACGTCGAACCCCTGGCCCGCACGCGTGGCGCGCCAGGTGGCGAAGTCGGGCAGGGCGGCGGTGTGGTAGACCTTGAACTTCACGGTCTTGCTGCCGTCCTTGCCGTCCTTGCCGTTCAGGGCCGGTAGCGTGGCGTCGAATTCCTGGCCGATGGCAAAGCGCTGCAGGCGGTCCTCGCGCACGTTCAGCACTACCCACTGGTCCTTCAGGTCCACCACCGTGACCACGGCCACGCCCTGGGGCGACAGCTCGCCGGTGCGGGCCAGCACCTTGGCCACTTCGCCGGCTACGGGGCTCTTGAGTTCAGTCTCGGCCTGCGCGGCCTGCACCTCGGCCACCACGCCGGCCACCTGGCGCGCCTGGGCGCTGGCGGCCGAGCGGTCTTCGGGGCGTGCGCCGGCGCGGGCCAGGTCGTACTGCGCCTTGGCGGCCAGCGCCTGGTCGCGCGATGCCTTGAAGTTGGCCTCGGCCTCGTCGCGCTTTTGCGCGGCCACCAGGCCCTCTCGGGCCAGGCCGTCCACGCGTTTGAAGGACGACTCGGCCAGGTCCGCGGCGGCCACGGCGCGCTGCCAGTTCAGGCGGGCCATCTCCACCTCCTGCGGGCGGGCGCCATGCTGGGCCTTGTCGGCCACGGCCTGGGCGGCTTCTTGCGCGGCGGTGGCCTGGGCCAGCTTGGCCTGCACCTCGGGGCTGTCCATGCGGATCAGCGGCGCGCCCACGGCGATCTGGTCGCCTTCCTTCACCAGGATCTGTGCAATGCGCGCGGTGACCTTGGGGGCAATGTCGGCCTCCTGCGCTTCCATCTGGCCCTGGAAGACCTCGGGCGCGGGCTGCGAGGCCTTCCACAGGCCGAAGCCCACGAAGCCCGCCACAGCCACCACGGCGACCGTGCCGATCACCGCGGCCTTCTTGCCGTTGCTTTTGTTGTGGGTGGGGCCGGACGTGTGGGCCGCGGGGGCCGTGGTGGCCTTGGTCGCCTTGGCGGCGGCGCTGGCCGTGCTGGCGGTCGGGGGCACGCCGGCGGGCGGGCGGGCGCCGGTGTCGGTCGGCTCGGCGGGGGTGTTCGTGTGGTTGCTCATGGGGGGCTCACTCTACTTTCAGGGCGTCGGCGCGCGCCATGTATTTGCCAAAGTCTTCCGACAGGCCGCAGCTCTCCAGCAGGTCGGCCAGTGCCTTCACGTAGTCGTGGGCGGCCTGGGCGCGTTCGGTCTGGGCCTTGGCCTGGTTCACCTGCGCGTCGATCAGATCCAGCGTGGTGCTGGTGCCGGCCTTCAGGCCCGCAGCGCGCAGGCGCAGCACTTCGTCGGCCAGCTCCAGGCTGGGGGCCATGGCCAGGAACTGGCGGCGGGCCTGCTCCACGCCCAGCCAGCGCTTTTCCACCAGCAGGGCGATGTCGTTCTGCGCCTGTGCGCCGGTGCGCTCGGCCTGCGCGATCTGGCGGTTGGAGGATTCGGCCAGCGCGTTGCGGTCGATGGAGTCCCACAGCGTCCAGCGCACGCCCACGCCCGCCACCCAGTCGGCTTCCTTGCCGGTCTTGAGCTGGCGCTGGCCGAAGGCGAATACCTGGGGCTTGCGCAGCGCCTCCTGCGCGGCGTGCAGCTGCGTGGCCTGCTCCTTCTTGGCCGCCACCTTGGACAGGCCCGGGTGGCGCGCAAGCGCGGTGTCGATGAACTGCGGCAGGGGCGGCAGCGGCTCGCCCAGCACGAACAACGGGCTGGTGGGCGTGACGCGCTCGCTGGCCTTGAGCGTGCGGGTGAGCGCGGTGGCGGCCAGTTCGGCATCGTCGCGCGCCTTGCGGGCGTTGCGGCGGGCTTCTTCCAGGGCAGAGCGGGCCTGCAGGCGCTCGACGCGGGCGATCACGCCGGCGTCCAGCATCTTCTGGGCGGCTGCATCGTGCTGCTCGATGGTGGCCAGGGCCGCCTCGCGCAGCACGGCCGCGCGCTCGGCCAGCTGGGTGCCGAAGTAGCGCTGCACCAGCAGCGTGGTTGCCTCGTGGCCGGTCTTGGCGGCGTCGGCTTCGGCCTCGTGCGTCATCGCGTCCAGCAGGCCGCGTGCCGCGTTGCTGGCGCCGCCCATGTAGATGGGCCACACGGCCGAGACGGACGATGTGGTGTCGGTCTTGTGGCGGTTGAGCGTGTAGCTCGATGGCAGGTGCGGCAACTGGGCCAACGGTGCGGCCAACTGCGGCGGCAACTGCGACAGCACGCCGGGCAGCACGCGGTTGAGCGGGTTCAGGTCCACGTCCAGGTTGGCGTTGTAGGCGTAGGCTGCGCCGGTCAGGTTGACCACCGGGCCGCCCAGGCGCTGCATCGCGTCGCGGCGCAACTGGGCGCTTTCGACGGCGTTCTTGGATGCTGCGAGCTGGTCGGAGCGCTGGCCCAGTTGCTGCAGCGCGGTGTCGAAGGCCATCGGCTCGGCCCGCGCGGGCAGCGCGGCGAGTGCCAGCGGGGCGGTGGCGATCAGGCACAGCAAAGCTTCGCCTGCCCGGCGCGTGCGCCGGTGCGGTCGGGTAAGGGTCATGGTGTCAGCTCTTGGGGGTCGGGCCCGGCGTGGAGGGCGCAGGGCCGGTGGTGCATTGCCAGGCAGGTGGGTGGAGTTGTAGCAGCACAGGGCTTGCGGGTCAAAGGGGCGGTGCGCAATGTGTTGCGGCAGGGGCCGTCAGCGGGCACCCACGGGCGTGAAGGCATCGCTGTGCTCGGCCAGCCAGCGCAACGACAGGTCGCTGCCGTGCTGGCTGGGGTGGAAGTCGCGCCGCAGGTAGGCGCGCCAGGGCTTCCAGGTCTCGCGCACCAGGCCGCCGCGACCCAGCAGCGTGCGTGCCGCGCTGGCCCAGGTGCTCCACTTCCACAGCGTGCCGTCCTGGCGCAGGTTGGCCACGGTCTGGCGCAGCGCATCGGCCAGGAACACCACGGTGATGCGGCGAAACCAGGTGATGCGCCAGTCGTGGTTGCCGCCCAGCGCCTGGTACAGGTCGAACGCCGTGTTGCGGTGCTCGGACTCTTCGGCGCAGTGCCACTGCCACATGGTGGCCAGGCGCGGCTCTGTGCCCGCCAGGGTCTCGGGGTGGGCCAGCAGCCATTCGGCCAGCAGTGCGGTGAAGTGCTCGTTGGCGGCGGTGACGGCCAGCGGGTGGCGCGGGTCGGCGCCTTCAAAGAGCTTCATGCGCTCTTGCGCGCGCGGTGCCCAGGCGTTGACGAGGCCCTGCTTTTCAAGGTGGCCGTTGAACAGCGCATGGATGCGGCGGTGCGTGGCCTCCTGGCCGATGAAGCCGCGCACCTCGTCGGCAAAGCGCGCCTGCAGGTCTGGCGGCAGCGCCTTGTGGCCGCCCTTCACCGAGTCGATGAAGAACTGCTCGCCCACCGGAAAGCTCATCGACAGCGCATTGAAGAAGGCCGAGCGGAATGCGTCGCCGCCGCACCAGTGGCGCGCAAACGGCGTTTCAAGATCGATCAGCAGGCGGCGGACAACGAGCTCGGTCATGGACAATACTCCCTGGATATCCCGGCGAGGCGGTGTGGTACTGATGTGTACCAGCGATTCGTATCATGCCTTCCGGGTGTGGTACTGTCAAGTACCGGTCCATGCCGCCCCCATTTCCGCTTTCAGGACTTCTGCCGCCGCAGCACGCATGACGCCCCTTGACGCCCCGGCCTCCGCCCCGCTCGCCACCCCCGCCCCGGAACCCCGCGCCCGCCTGCTCGAAGGCATGGCCCGCGCGGTCGCATCCAAGGGCTATGCCGACACCACCATCGCCGACATCGTGCGCGAGGCCAGCGTGTCGCGCCGCACCTTTTATGAACACTTTGCCGATAAGGCCGAGTGCCTGATCGCGCTGTACGAGCTGGCCAGCGGCAATGCGATCGGCGTGCTGCGTGCCGCCATCGACCCGCACAGTGACTGGCAGGCGCAGGTGGAGCAGGCCATGGGCGCGTACTTCGGCGTGCTGATGCGCAACCCGGTGCTGCTGCGCACGCTGTTCATCGAGATCCTGGGCCTGGGCGCACCGGGCCTGGCCGCGCGGCGGCGCGCCAACCAGCAACTGGCCGACCTGATGCTGGACGTGGTGAACAACCGCACCGGCGAGCGCCTGCGCAAGACGCCGCTGCAGCCCACCATGGCGATGGCGGTGGTGGGCGGCATCAACGAAATGGTGCTGCAGTCCATCGAGCAAGGGCGCGCCGGCGAGCTGCAGGAGCTGGTGGCCCCTGCGGCCGCGCTGCTGCGGGCGGCGGTGTTTGTGGAGTTCTAAGCCGCTCTGCGAGGCACGGAATCGTTGGCCTGCTGGTGAAGGGCCGCTGCCATTACGGAGCGGCTCCCCGCTGCGCCTTCAGACCTCGTTGGCGATCTCGATCAGATTCTCGTCCGGGTCGTAGATGTAGACCGAGCGCAGCCGTTGGCGCGCCCCCGTGGCTCCCACCGGCCCCTGCACCACCGCGATGCCCTGCGCCTGCAGGTGTGCCAGTACATCCTCGATGGGCGTGAGGGTGATGAAGCAAAGGTCGCCCGAGCCTGCGGTGGCGTGGCGCACATTGGGGTCCACCACCGTGCCCACTTCGTGCAGATTGATCTTCTGGTCGCCGAAGTGCAGCGCGTGGCGCCCGGGCTTGAACTCGCGCGCGGCCATGCCCAGGACGCGTTCGTAGAACGCAATGGTCGCCCGGATGCTGGCGACGGTCAGGACCAGATGGTCCAGGGATTGCACGGTGATGGGCATGGGGCTCCTGGAAGCGGTGGTTCAATGGTGCCAGGCCTGCGAAAGGCCCGCGTGCGGATGCGGGCCGAGGCCCGGAGACAGTGCCTGGATGCCGCTGGTGCAAAGCCGGGGCAGCCTGGGGTGGCCAGCCGGCATCAACCCCCCAGGCACGGCGCAGTCACAGCCTGCTCTCCACGCTGTTGCGCATGGCCGCCTGCGCCACGGCATCGAGCGCGCCGTCCACCACCGTCTGCTGCGCCAGCACGTGCATGGCGCCTTGCTGGATGAGCCGGTCCACCAGCCGCAAGGTCATCGACTGGGTGCGGCCGGACGCGCTGGTGAAGAGGAAGAAGGTGCCGTTGGAGCCGATCCACGACAGCTGCGTGCGCTCCCAGCGGCCGGCCACCAGCAGGTTCACCCAGCTGCCGACGGCCAGCGCCGGCGTGCCGGGCTCGCCTTCTGCAGGGGCTGCCAACGCAGGCAACGGGCTCTCGGACTCGGGTGCCTGCGAGGCCTCCATGAAGCCCGATTCCTTGGCCTCGGAGGGAGCCACCCAGGGCTCGTCGTCTTCGTCCGGGGCGGGTGGTTGCGGCGGCGGCGCAGGCGCTGCCGACACTGCGGCCGGCGTGCCGGCTGGCGCCGCCGTGCGGGGCGTGGCGGGCCGTGGGCCCGGCTTGAAAGCCTGCTGGTGCAGCTGCATCAGCAGCTCGAAGACGGCCTCGGTGCGGTCCGGCGGGTAGTCGATGGAGGCCAGGCCTTCGCGCAGCTTGGGCAGCAGCTTGGGCAGCAGGCGCGCCAGGCGGCCGGTGTTCATGCGCGTCAGCTCGGGCTGGGCGCTCCAGATGAGGGCCTCCACCAGTTCCTGGTAGCGGCCCGGGTCTGTGCTGCCGCTGGTGTCGGTCAGGCGCGCCTGGGCCACGACCTTGGCCCACGGGCCCAGCAGAAAGCGCAGGATGGGGTCGGGCACCTTGTCGATGTCGGGCAGCAGCCAGATGTCGCGCGACACCTTGGCGGCCAGCAGGTGGCGCTGCTCGGCGTGCTGCAGGGCCTCGATGGCGCGCTGGCGTTCCTGCTTGCGCGCCTTTTCGCTCTCGGCCCATTTGGCGTGCAACTGCTGCAGCACCTGCTCGAAGTCGTCGGGCCCTTCGATGGTGGCGGTGGACAGCGGGCCTGCGATGTTCATGAGCGACCGCATGAAGCTCTGAAAGCCCGCCGCCTCGACGCTGTCAAACGCCTGGCTGCGGTCGGTGATGTCCTGCAGCAGGCGGCGCGCGGGGTGCTCCTTGTGACTGAAAAAGCGCGGGTCGGCGAGCGCCAGTTGCAGCAGGGCCGGCTCCATCGCCCGCACGAACTGCTGCACGGGCCACAGCAGCCGGGCGTCGCGGGCGATGTTGTCCACCATCAGCGCCACCACCTCCATGCTCAGCGTCTGGCCCAGGCCGCTGGCATGCTGGCGCGCGGCCGCGGCAGGGGGGCTGTCCACGCCGCTGGCAGCGGGCGCGCGCGGGGTGCCCAGGCGCTCCATCATCTGGCCGACCTGGTTCATCTCCTGCAGCGCCTCGAAGGCGGCAGGCACGGTCATGGCGAAATCCGTGGCCGGCGGGTCCACGCGGGGCAGCGGGTCCAGCCCGTCGAACTCCCGCGCAAAGCGCTCGGCGAAGTCTTCCTGCACCTCGCCAAGGGCGCTGGACCCCGGCGCGGGCGCCGGTGCCACGGGCTCGTTCAGTTCGCCCAGCAGCAGGCGGCGCAGCCGGTCGAGCGTGAGCAGGGAGTCGGCGGGCACCGACGCCGCGGTGGCGAATTCGTTGTCGGCGGCAAAGCCCTGCGCGGCACCGGCCCCGGCGGGCGCGGCATACACCACCTGGCCGTCGGCCTGCCGCCTGGCATAGCCCACGGGCTGCACGCCGGTGTGCCTGAGCTTGTCGGTCTGCGCCAGGTACAGCGCGCGCAGCTCACTGCCCAGCGCCTGGGCCATAGGGCCGATCCAGTCGTGGCGCACCTGGTCGGAGACCTGCATCTGCGACACCACGGCTTGCAGTGCCTGCAGGAAGACGTCGGGGCGCAAGGGGTTCTGGTCGGGCTGCACGCTGGGCAGCCCCTGGGCTGCGCACACCAGCGCGTCCAGGTCGGCCAGGGGCCCGTCCACCGCGGAGATCAGGATCTGCCGCGCGCGGGCGCGCTCCACGCTGTCGCTGATCTGCGACTCGTCCATGAGTTCGAGTTCATCGAAATGCACGGTGAACAGCGAGCGCGTGGCTTTCTCGGGCCCGCGTGTGGCCGACTGCTCCAGCGCCTTGCGCAGCGCCTCGGGGTAGCGGTCGCTCATCACGTTGGCCAGCCGCGTGATCTGTTGCCGCGCCTCGTGCATGGCCTGGTGCTCGCCCGCGGTGCGCACCGCGTCCTGGCGCGCCTGCAGCGACATGCGCGTGGCCTCGGCGATGCGCTCCATCATGGGTTGCGCGCCAGCCACCACGCCCTGGACCAGGCGCTGGTACGCCTCGCCGTGGCCGTCGGCAGGGGCGGGGGCGGAAGCTGTGGTGTGGTTCAAGGCCATCTTCGGGAGGTAAGTATTGGTTACCGGTGGCCGTCATGGTACGCGGCAAAAAGGGGGCGCGGCGCCCCCTTGTTGCATTTTCCCGGCGGGCCTGCCCCGAGCCCGCCCACGGTGCGCTCACCCCCCGTGAAACTTCACCACCAGCGGCACGATCAGCAGCGCCACGATGTTGATGATCTTGATCAGCGGGTTGATGGCCGGGCCGGCCGTGTCTTTGTAGGGGTCGCCCACGGTGTCGCCGGTCACGGCCGCCTTGTGGGCCTCGCTGCCCTTGCCGCCGTGGTGGCCGTCCTCGATGTACTTCTTGGCGTTGTCCCAGGCGCCGCCGCCGGTGCACATGCTGATGGCGACGAACAGGCCGGTGACGATGGTGCCCATCAGCAGGCCGCCCAGTGCCTTGGGCCCCAGGGCCAGGCCCACCACGATGGGCACCACCACGGGCAGCAGGCTGGGGATCACCATCTCCTTGATGGCGGCGGTGGTCAGCATGTCCACGGCCTTGCCGTATTCGGGCTTGGCCGTGCCTTCCATGATGCCGGGGATGTCGCGGAACTGGCGGCGCACCTCCACCACCACGGCGCCTGCGGCGCGGCCCACGGCCTCCATGGCCATCGCGCCGAAGAGGTAGGGGATCAGCCCGCCGATGAACAGGCCCACGATGACCAGCGGGTCCGACAGGTCGAACGTGATGGCGCGGCCGTAGCTCTCGAGCTTGTGCGTATAGTCGGCAAACAGCACCAGCGCGGCCAGGCCGGCCGAGCCGATGGCGTAGCCCTTGGTCACCGCCTTGGTGGTGTTGCCCACGGCGTCGAGCGGGTCGGTGATGTCGCGCACGCTGCTGGGCAACTCGGCCATCTCGGCAATGCCGCCGGCGTTGTCGGTGATGGGGCCGTAGGCGTCCAGCGCCACCACGATGCCCGCCATGGACAGCATGGACATGGCCGCCACCGCAATGCCGTACAGGCCCGCCAGCTGGTAGGCCGCCAGGATGGCCAGGCACACGAAGATCACCGGCCAGGCGGTGGAGCGCATCGACACGCCCAGGCCCGCGATGATGTTGGTGCCGTGCCCCGTGGTGGAGGCCTGCGCGATGTGCTGCACGGGCGAGTACTGCGTGCCGGTGTAGAACTCGGTGATCCACACCAGCGCGGCCGTCAGCACCAGGCCGGTGGCGCAGGCGCCGAACAGGCGCATCTGGCTGCCGCTGGCCATGATGGCGTTGTCCGGCATGATCCACAGGGTGACGAAGTAGAAGGCGATGAGCGACAGCACGCCCGCGATCGCCAGGCCCTTGTACAGCGCGGGCATCACGTTCTTCATGCCGGGCGAGGCCTTGACGAAGAAGCAGCCGATGATCGACGCCACGATGGACACGGCGCCCAGCGCCAGCGGGTACACCACCGCATTGACCGGGGCGGCCGCCACCAGCAGCGCGCCCAGCACCATGGTGGCGATCAGCGTCACCGCATAGGTCTCGAACAGGTCTGCCGCCATGCCGGCGCAGTCGCCCACGTTGTCGCCCACGTTGTCGGCGATCACCGCGGGGTTGCGCGGGTCGTCTTCTGGGATGCCGGCCTCCACCTTGCCCACCAGGTCGGCGCCCACGTCGGCGCCCTTGGTGAAGATGCCGCCACCGAGCCGCGCGAAGATGGAAATCAGCGACGAGCCGAACGCAAACCCGATCAGCGGGTTGAGCAGCGTGGCCAGGCTGGCGGTGGGCGTGAGGTTGCCGTTGCCCGCCAGAAACCAGTAAAAGCCCGTGACGCCCAGCAGCCCCAGGCCCACCACCAGCATGCCGGTGATCGCCCCGCCGCGAAACGCCACGTCGAGCGCCGGGCCGATGCCGTGCGTGGCGGCCTGCGCGGTGCGCACGTTGGCCTTGACCGACACGTTCATGCCGATGAATCCGCAGGCGCCCGAGAGCACCGCGCCCACCACGAAGCCGATGGCCGTGGTGCCGTCCAGGAAGATGCCGATGAGCACGGCCAGCACCACGCCGACGATGGCGATGGTCTTGTACTGGCGGGCGAGGTAGGCGGCGGCGCCCGCCTGGATGGCGGCGGCGATCTCCTGCATGCGGGCATTGCCCGGGTCCTTGGCGAGGATCCATCCCCGCGCCCAGATGCCGTAGGCCACCGCAATCAATCCGCAAACCAGAGCCAGTATCAGGGGGGCAGTCAGCGCTGTAGTTCCAGCCATTGGTCGCTCCTTTCAATCTTTTCAGTTGCACGGAAGGAAACATCACAACGCAGGTCGGTGGTGCTTCCGCTGCGTTGCTTCCTCGTGCTACCGGGCCCGCCAGGGGGCAAGGAGTCGATTGGCCAACAGACCCAATTTACAGGCAAACGCGGGTTTGCAAGCGGGCAGAAAGGGGCGTGCGCCTAAAATCAGGGTTAATCCCGACGCTGCGCGACTTGCCGCACGCATCGCGGGTTACGTTCAGCAACCACCATTCAAAGACATGTCCCTCAACAAAGTCACCCCCGGCAAGAACATCCCTGAAGCCTTCAACGTCGTCATCGAAATCCCGATGAACGCCGACCCGATCAAGTACGAAGTGGACAAGGAATCCGGCGCGATCTTCGTGGACCGTTTCATGACCACGGCCATGCACTACCCCACCAACTACGGCTACGTGCCGCAGACGCTGTCGGGCGACGGCGACCCGGTGGACGTGCTGGTGATCACGCCGTACCCGCTGCACTCCGGCGTGGTGGTGCCCTGCCGCCCCCTGGGCATCCTGATGATGGAAGACGAGGCCGGTGTCGACGGCAAGGTCATCGCCGTGCCCACGTCCAAGATCCTGCCCATGTACGACCACTGGAAGACCATCGACGACGTGAACGCCATGCGCCGCAACGCCATCGCCCACTTCTTCGAGCACTACAAGGACCTGGAAAAGGGCAAGTGGGTCAAGGTGCTGGGCTGGGAAGGTATCGACTCTGCCAAGAAGGAAGTCACCGACGGCATCGCGGCCTACCAGAAGGCCAACAACGCCTGATACCCGCACCCGGCCGATCGCGCCGGGTTGGAGGGTGATTGGCCTCCAACGCTTGATAGGAAAGCGCTGGCAGCTATCAAAATTGAAGCAATCGATAAAAGCGCACAGGTTCAGGCCTGTGCGCTTTTTTCATGGCGTCGCGCAGACCGCACATCACCCACCACTCACGTACCCGCCTGTCACGCACCCACCTGTCACGCACCCGCCACACGAGCGCCCTAGGCTCGGGCGCTTTCCTCGGTCTTCTTCATTCTCAGTCACTCATTCATCCATTCAACAAGCCCGGCAGGGCGGGGAGCGACAGCAATGGCAACGGCAACGGCATCGGCAATGGTGCATTCATGGCGGCGCATGGCCGTGGGCGTGGCAACGGCGGTGGCAATGGCCGCCGCACTGGCGGGCTGTGGCGGCAGCGATGACGATGGCCGTGCGCAGCCCATTGCGTCGCTGCGGCTGCTGGGCAGCACGTCGCTGCCCACCGGCACGATGTTCGAAGGGGTCGAGTTCGGCGGCATCTCGGGCCTGGACCGCGCGGCCGACGGCAGTTACTGGGCCATCTCCGACGACCGGGGCGGCGAGCGGGGCACACCCCGGTTTTACAACCTGGGCATCGACTACGACGCCAGCGGCAGCGTCAAGGTCAAGATCAACCGCCAGACGAACATGCTGCGCGAGGACGGCACCCCGTTCCCGGCCACCGCCCGCACGGTGGACCCCGAAGCCATCCGCACCGCGCCGGACGGCAGCCTGTACTGGGCCTCGGAAGGCAACTGGAGCGCCACGGCCGCCAGCCGCTTTCAGCCCTTCGTGCGGCAGATGACGCGCGAAGGCCGCTTCGTGCGCGAGTTCTCGCTGCCCGCCATGTACCAATACGTGGACAACGCCACCGATGGCGCGCGCAGCAACAAGGTGTTCGAGGCCCTGGCCGTGGCGCCGGACGGCACCGTGTACGCGGCCAACGAGGACGCGCTGATCCAGGACGGCCCCCTCACCAGCCTGCAGGGCGGCAGCGTGGTGCGCGTGACGGCGCTCGACCCCGCCACCGGCAAGCCCAAGGGGCAGTACGCCTACCCGTTGCCCAGGATTCCGGTGGACGCCGCGCCGGGCGCCCCGTTCGGGCCCGACAACGGCCTGTCGGACATGCTGGCCGTGGGCAACGGCCAGTTCATCGCGGTGGAGCGCGCCTTTGCCTCCGGCGTGGGCAACACCATCCGCCTGGTGTGGACCGAGATCACCAGCGCCACCACCGACGTGATCGGCACCGCGCGCCTGGCGGGCGCCACCTACACCCCCATGACGCGGCGCGTGCTGCTGGAGATGCCGCTCACCTGGCAGGGCGTGAAGCTGGACAACATCGAGGCCATCACCTGGGGCCACACGCTGCCCAACGGCCACCGCACCCTGGTGCTGGCGGCGGACAACAACTTCACTGCAGACACGCAGGGGAACCAGTTCATCGTGCTGGAGGTGGTGCCGCAGTAGCGCAGCCAACTGCGCCCGCCGCCTGCTGTGAGCCAATGAGGCTGCACCGCAGGTCGACAGGGCGCCAGGCGCTATCAAAATTGGAGCTTTTGGCACTGCACGCGATACCTGCCGCAGGACGGTAGGTTGCGCAAACCGTGGAAACACCTGAGAGGAAATGCTGCGTCTCGCTGATAGACTGAGACAGCATTTTGTTACATATGGCGGGCGCATCGCGGCACCGCTGTCTGAAGGGTGATTCATGAAAGTTTCCGATCTGCGTATCGGTGTCAAGCTGGGATTGGGGTTTCTGGTGCTGGTGCTGCTGACGGCTTTGCTCGGCGCCATTGCGCTGGTGCAGATGTCGCGCATTCACGCCAATGCCGAAGCGATCGCCACCAACCTGCTGCCCAGCGTCACGCAGACTGGCGAGCTGCGTGTGTTGCTCAACCGCATGCGGCGGGCCGAGGCGGGCGTGGTCACTGCGCGCAACGTGGCCGAGGTCAAGGCGTTCTCCGAACAGGTGGCCGCACGCCACAAGGACCTGGACCGTGTCGAAGCCACGTACGAAGCCTTGATCGACATCCCCAGGGAGCGCGAGGTCTATGCCGACTACAAGAAGCGCAAGCTCGCGTACGTCGAGCTGCAGGCCAAGCTGATGGACATCGCCAAGAGCGTGGACTTCAGCACCACCGAGACGCTGGAGCTCACCGGCGACGCCATGGCCATGCTGTACGCCGGCGAGTCCGAGGCGGCTTTCGTCGCCACGGCGGAGACGCTGGGCGAGCTGCAGAAAATCAACACCGAGGCCGCGCAGCAGGCAGAGGTCGATGCGCTGCAGGTCTTCAACCTGGCCCGCATCTGGGTGCTGGCCACGCTGGCGGTGTGCGTGGTGCTGGCCGCGGTGCTGGGTATCGGCATCACCCGCGCGGTAACGCGCCCCGCGCACCACGCGGTGCAGGCCGCCCGCGCCATCGCTGGGGGCGACCTGACGTCCGAAGTACCGCCCGGCGGCAAGGATGAAATGGGCCAGTTGCTGTCGGCGCTGGGCGAGATGCGGCAAAGCCTGGTGAACACCGTGAGCACGGTGCGCGGCAGCGCAGAAGGCGTGGCGTCGGCCAGCTCGCAGATCGCCTCGGGCAACAACGACCTGTCGGCGCGCACCGAGCAGCAGGCGTCGGCACTGGAAGAAACCGCAGCGTCGATGGAAGAGCTGGGCTCCACCGTGCGCCAGAACGCAGACAACGCGCGCCAGGCCAACCAACTGGCGATGAGCGCATCCACCGTGGCCGTGCAGGGCGGGGACGTGGTGGCCGAAGTGGTGGAGACCATGAAAGGCATCAACGACAGCAGCAAGAAGATCGCGGACATCATCAGCGTGATCGACGGCATCGCCTTCCAGACCAACATCCTGGCGCTGAACGCGGCGGTGGAAGCCGCCCGGGCCGGCGAGCAGGGCCGGGGCTTTGCGGTGGTGGCCGGTGAAGTGCGCAGCCTGGCTGGCCGCAGCGCCGAAGCCGCCAAGGAGATCAAGGCCCTGATCACCGCCAGCGTGGAGCGCGTGGAACAAGGCACGGCCCTGGTGGACAAGGCCGGGGCCACGATGACCGAAGTGGTCAGCTCCATCCGCCGGGTGACGGACATCATGGGAGAGATCAGCGCGGCCAGCAGCGAGCAAAGCGCGGGCGTGGGCCAGGTGGGCGAAGCCGTCACGCAGATGGACCAGGCCACGCAGCAGAACGCGGCGCTGGTGGAAGAGATGGCGGCCGCGGCGAGCGCTTTGAACGCGCAGGCGGGCGACCTGGTGAACGCGGTGGCGGTGTTCAAGCTGGAGGCGGGGGGGCAGCAGCGCAGCGCGGCTTCGCCATCGACATCGTCATCGTCATCGTCATCGACACCACCAGCGCGCCATGACACCGCTGCGTCCCCCGTGCCCGCACCCGCGGCCCGCAAGACCCTGTCGAGCACGGCAGCCGCAGCGCCTGCAGCGCCCAAGCTGGCCGCCCGCAGCAGCAGCCCGGCCAAGCCTGCGGGCGGCGCATCACCTGCCGCCAGCCTGCCTGCACCCAAGCCCGCGGCCAAGGCGGGACCGAAGCCAGCGGCCGCACCGGCCAGGGCGCCCGCGCCGGCAGCGGGTGGGGACGATGACTGGGAGAGCTTTTGAGGGGCCGGCCCAGCAGGCCCACCCCAAAGGCTCACCCTGAAATCCAGGAAAAATAGCTGCTACCCCTTGCTGGACAAGCGGTAGCAGCTATGAAAAAAGAAGCACGCGAGAGAAGGTTCTCCGCGTGCTTTTTGTTTTTTGCTTTTTGTTTTTCAGAACGGTGGCGTCAGGAATATGGGGGCTTCGGGTCCATGCTGCCTGCCCCACGCCTCACCGCTCGGGGTCGGGGTAGACCAGCTGCAGCCCTGGCAGGGTGGGGCGCTGGAACCGTTGCCATGCACCCTCTTGCTGCTGGGCCAGGCGGTCGGCCACGGCCCACCAGGCGCTGGGGTTCAGGCCGATGCCGAAGTGGCTGGCCACCACCTCGATGTTCTCGGTGTGCGGGTTGTGCGCGGCCGGCGCCTGGATGCTGCCGCGCCAGGCCACCACGCCATCGCTGCGCGAGTAGATGCTGGTGGTGGGCACCGGGGGGGCTTCAGGCAGGTTGTAGTTCTCGGTCTCGCGTTCGATGTCGCGGCCGCTGGCGAACTGGTAGATGCGCCAGGCGTTGGTGGACCGGTGGTGGCCGGCAAACGGCGTGCCCAGCGTGATCACGCAGCGCACCCGGTCCGGCATTTCCTTGGCCAGTTCGCGGGCGTACACGCCGCCCAGGCTCCAGCCCACCAGGCTCACCTTGCGGCCGCTGGCGTCGCTGGCCGCCTGCAGTTGGCGCTTGGCGTTGTCCAGCACGCCGTCGCGCGGGCCCAGGTTCAGGCCCTGGCCCCATCCTTGCGTGCCGTAGTTGCGCGAATCGAGGTAGCGGCGCAGCGGGATGGTGGTGGCGTCGCCCGCCGTGAGCCCCGGGAACACGATGACCGTGTGGCCGTCGCCCCGCGGGGCCCGCTGCAGCACGGGCCAGGCGGGCAGCACGGCACCGAATTCCCATGGCGCGCGCAGCTCCAGGGCCAGCAAGGGCAGCCCGGGTGGCGGCAGGTGGGCGGGGTCGCCGGACTCTTGGTTCTTGCTGAAAAATGGCATCGGGTGGTGCTTGCGAAGGGGTGGGACGGCGGGTGCGAGGACGTGCCGTGACGGTAGCATTTTTTTGTGCCGAGACGGGCCGCGCGCATGGAGCCAGCTCTCCAAACGCACACCGGCCATTGGGTGCGCCAGCGAGACGTGTTCAGTCAGTTATGCCAAATAGTGCTGGCTGATGAGTGTTCGCCGCTATATGGTGGGGCAACAACATTTCAATCCTTGCTTTCACCGAGGAGTACCCGAAGATGCACCGCTTGAACATTTCCACCCGCCTTGCGGCAGCATTTGCTGCCATGGTGCTGCTGCTCGCAATCCTGGGGGGTGTGGCGTTGGCGCATTCGGCCAGCCAGCGCGCGTCGCTCAACGACATCGTCACCATGCGCATTCCCATCACCAAGGCGATGGGCACGCTGACCGATGGGGTGAATGTGCAGGCCATCCAGTTCCGCAACCTGGCGCTGTTCGCGTCCGAAGACATCATCAAGCAGTCGCTCGAGCGCGTGGCCGCTGCGCGGGCGTCGATCGCCAAGGAAATACCGGTCATCGTCAGCCTGATCCGCTCTGACAAGGGCAAGGAGATCCTGGCACGCATGCAGCAAAACCGCAGCAGCTTCCTGGCGCTGGGCGACGAGTACATCGGCCTTGTGCAAAAGGGGCAAAAGGACGAGGCCCTGAAACTGCTGGAGGAGCGCCTGCGCCCCACCCAGCGGGCCTACCAGGCCACCATCCAGGAGCAGGTCGACTTCCAGGCCCAGGTCACCGCCGATGCGGGCGAGCGGGCCGAAGCCGCCGCCAGCGCACTGCAGCGCGATGTGCTCATCGCCGGGGCTGCGGCCATTGCGCTGGCGATCTTTCTGGCCATCACCATCATCCGGTCCATCACCCGCCCGCTGGCCCAGGCGGTAGAGGCCGCCGACCGCGTAGCCAGCGGCGACCTGAGCGGCCACATCCACGCGCAGTCCCAGGACGAAACCGGCCAATTGCTCAGCGCGCTGCAGCGCATGCAGCAAAGCCTGGTGAACACCGTGAGCACGGTGCGCGGCAGCGCAGAAGGCGTGGCGTCGGCCAGCTCGCAGATCGCCTCGGGCAACAACGACCTGTCGGCGCGCACCGAGCAGCAGGCGTCGGCACTGGAAGAAACCGCAGCGTCGATGGAAGAGCTGGGCTCCACCGTGCGCCAGAACGCAGACAACGCGCGCCAGGCCAACCAACTGGCGATGAGCGCATCCACCGTGGCCGTGCAGGGCGGGGACGTGGTGGCCGAAGTGGTGGAGACCATGAAAGGCATCAACGACAGCAGCAAGAAGATCGCGGACATCATCAGCGTGATCGACGGCATCGCCTTCCAGACCAACATCCTGGCGCTGAACGCGGCGGTGGAAGCCGCCCGGGCCGGCGAGCAGGGCCGGGGCTTTGCGGTGGTGGCCGGTGAAGTGCGCAGCCTGGCTGGCCGCAGCGCCGAAGCCGCCAAGGAGATCAAGGCCCTGATCACCGCCAGCGTGGAGCGCGTGGAACAAGGCACGGCCCTGGTGGACAAGGCCGGGGCCACGATGACCGAAGTGGTCAGCTCCATCCGCCGGGTGACGGACATCATGGGAGAGATCAGCGCGGCCAGCAGCGAGCAAAGCGCGGGCGTGGGCCAGGTGGGCGAAGCCGTCACGCAGATGGACCAGGCCACGCAGCAGAACGCGGCGCTGGTGGAAGAGATGGCGGCCGCGGCGAGCGCTTTGAACGCGCAGGCGGGCGACCTGGTGAACGCGGTGGCGGTGTTCAAGCTGGAGGCGGGGGGGCAGCAGCGCAGCGCGGCCCCGCCATCGACATCGTCATCGTCATCGACACCACCAGCGCGCCATTACACCGCTGCGCCCGCCGCTGCGCGCAAGGCCCTGTCGACCCCGGCACCCCACCTGGCTGCACGCAGCGCCAGCACGTCAGCCAAGCCCGCAGGCGCCGCATCTGGGCGCAAGGCAGCTGCAGCCAGCCTGCCGGCGCCCCGGCAGGCCGTCAAACCAGCGGCCACACCTGCGGCAGCGCCGGCCAAGGCCGCTGCGTCTGCCAGGGCGCCCGCCCCGGCAGCGGGTGGAGACGATGACTGGGAAAGCTTCTGACGACACGCATCCCACGAGGTTAAGGTTAAAAAACGGCGCTACCGCTCGCTGGATAGGCGGTAGCAGCTATTCAATTGATAGCATCGCAAGGTGCCCACTCAGACGTCTGAGTGGGCACCTTGCGCCTGCCTGAAGCGGCCTGGCTTGCCGGGCCAGCATTTTGCCCGCCGCCCTGGCATGACCAGCCGAGGCGCTCAGGCCCACGCCGCGCGTGCGTTCCGCCCGCCATGGCTGGATGATTTATCGCGCGCAAATGTACGCAAACGTAACGGAACGCGCTATGCTCGAAGGGCAGTTCCGCCCCCATCTCTCTCGGCTGAGGCCGCGGCTGCGGTCCTTGGATGCGCTGGTCTGTTGCCGGGAGTTCTTTCATGGCTCATGGCGTTGGCTCTGCAAGTGCGCCCGGCTTTCCGGGCCGTGCTGCCGGCAGCCCTCCTGGCGCGCATCGTGCATGTCCTCTTGTGCCCCTTCCACGTCGATGTTCCCCGGGTGTTCGCCACCGGGGCGCAGACCGGTGTGGTCGTGGCGCATGCCGTTGCCGCCCTTCCTTGTTTCTTTTTTTCTTTCTATTTGGTCATTACTCCAGGAGCACTGCCATGAGCCAGTTCAAGATATCCACGCGCCTAGCCGGCCTGCTCACGGCCCTGTGCCTGCTCGTTTTGCTGGTGGGCGCGGCGGGGTTGTTTGGCATGGGGCAATCGAATGCCGGACTCAAGTCCGTCTACGACGACCGGGTGGTGCCCCTCAAGCAGATCAAGGTGGTGGCAGACATGTATGCCGTCAATGTGGTCGATGCCGCGCACAAGGTGCGTGACGGGGCCATGACGCCCGCCCAGGGCCTGCAGTCGGTGGCCGATGCACGCAAGGCCATCGAGTCCAACTGGAAGGCCTACCTGGCAACCCAGCTCGTGCCCGAGGAAACGAAGCTCGTCGAGCGCTTCAAGCCCTTGCAGGTCAAAGCCGAGGCGGCGGCCGATGCGCTCAACGGGCATTTCAGGTCGGCCGACATGGCCGCGCTCACCGCGTTCGCCGCCAAGGAGATGTACCCCGCCATCGACCCGCTGCAGGACGTGCTGGGCCAGCTGATGCAGGTGCAGCTCGACCGCGCCAAGGCCGAGTACGACCGGGCCGACGCGAGTTTTCAGACCATCCGCGCGACGGCCCTCACCGCCGTGGTGCTGGGCATTGCGCTGGCGGTGCTGATGGGCGGGGCGATGATCCGGCAGATCTCGCGGTCGCTGGACAACGCGGTGCAGATCACGGATTCGGTCGCGCAGGGTGACCTCACGGTGCCGATCCATGCGCGTGGCAAGGACGAGATCGCGCAACTGCTGGGCGGCCTGACGGCCATGCGCGACAACCTGGCGCACGTGGTATCCGGCGTGCGCGGCAATGCGCAGGGCGTGGCCTCGGCCAGCGCAGAGATCGCCTCGGGCAACAACGACCTGTCCATCCGCACCGAGCAGCAGGCCAGCGCGCTGCAGGAGACGGCAGCGTCGATGGAAGAGCTCAGCTCCACCGTCAAGCAGAACGCCGACAACGCGCGCCAGGCGAACCAGCTGGCCATGAGCGCATCGACCGTGGCAGGGCAGGGGGGCGAGGTCGTGGCCGAAGTGGTGGAGACCATGAAGGGCATCAACGACAGCAGCAAGAAGATCGCGGACATCATCAGCGTGATCGACGGTATCGCCTTCCAGACCAACATCCTGGCGCTGAACGCGGCGGTGGAAGCGGCCCGCGCCGGAGAGCAGGGCCGGGGCTTTGCGGTGGTGGCCGGTGAAGTGCGCAGCCTGGCTGGCCGCAGCGCCGAAGCCGCCAAGGAGATCAAGGCCCTGATCACCGCCAGCGTGGAGCGCGTGGAGCAAGGCTCCGTGCTGGTGGACAAAGCCGGCGTGACGATGACCGAGGTCGTGTCGTCCATCCGCCGCGTGACCGACATCATGGGCGAGATCAGCGCCGCCAGCAGCGAGCAGAGCACGGGCGTGTCGCAAGTCGGCGAGGCCGTCACGCAGATGGACCAGGTCACGCAGCAAAACGCCGCCCTGGTGGAAGAAATGGCCGCTGCAGCCAGCAGCCTGAACCACCAGGCGCAAGCCCTCGTCGGCGCCGTGGAGGTGTTCAAACTCTCGGCCGATCAGTCGCAGCCGCCCGCAGCCGCCCAGGCGGTGCGCGCGGCCAGATCCCCAGCCAAACTGGCTTCCGCGCCGTCGCCCAAGCGGGTACCCACCCCCGCCCACCGCCCAGGCTCCGGCAAGCCACCCTCTACTCAGGCTATTCAGGCTGCTCAGGCAACCCAGGCAATCCAGCCAGCCAAGGCCCCCGGCACCCGGCCACCGGCCATTGCGGTGAACAAGCCGAAGGCGCCAGCACCCCAGGCGGTGGCGGCGGGGGCCGAGGATGACTGGGAGAGCTTTTGAGCGGCCACTGTGAGCCGAAGATGCCAAGACTGGCGCAACTGCAAGGCTGCATCCCGAGAAATCGCCCTCCAGGCAACCGCAATGGTTGGAACGCAAACGGTGCGAGCACCCCATTGTGAGTTGGTGCAGCACGGCAGGCCCGGCGCGGGGTCCTGGGTGTGGTCGACTCTGGTGGATGGCACCGTGGGCACAGGTAGCGCCGGGCGCCTGGGCCCAGGTTGCGCGTTGACATGCGCATCGAGAAACCTGGAATCGAAACGCCGCCAGCAAAAAGCCACCCGAGGGTGGCTTTTGCGTTTCAAGCTGTACGTGAACTTGCCATGGTGGAGAGAGCCATCACCAAAGAAAAAACCCTAAGTGATTCAATCACTTAGGGTTGCATATGGCGGAGAGGGCGGGATTCGAACCCGCGGTGGGGATTAGCCCACACACGCTTTCCAGGCGTGCGACTTAAACCGCTCATCCACCTCTCCGAAGCCCACGATTGTAGCAGTGGTTTGGAGCGTTTTTGCCGTCGATCGATGGATCGGCGGTTTTTAGTGCGCAGCCCGGGCTGCGTGCAGGGCTGATTCCATGGCGGAGCCTGCCTGTGCGGCGGCGTCGCTGGCCTCGACGCGGTTGCGGCCGGCGTGTTTGCCGCGGTACAGCGCTGCATCGGCCTCCTGCAGGGCGCGGTCCAGCTCCTGCGGGGCGGCAAAGTCGGCGGAGATGCCGATGGTCACGGTGCAGCGGATGGGGCTGCCTGGGGCCGTGGCGGCTGCCACGTCGCTGTTCTCGATGGCGGTGCGTGCGCGGCTCGCCAGGCGCAGGGCGCCCTCTGCGTCGGTGTCCAGGCAGATGACGACGAATTCCTCTCCCCCCAGGCGGCAGGTGAGGTCGCCCTGCCGGGCGGTGTCGCGCAGCAGATCGGCCACGTGGCACAGCACGGTGTCGCCGACCTGGTGGCCGTGGGTGTCGTTGATGCGCTTGAAATGGTCGATGTCCACGATCAGCAGGTGCGCAGGGCCCGCCTTGCGGGAGCGCAAGTGCGCCTGCAACCCGTCGAGCAGGCCGCGGCGGTTGAGCAGCCGCGTCAGCGGGTCGTGGGCGGCGGTCGCCCGCAGTTCGTCGGTGAGCCTGCGCAGCACCAGCCAGATGATGGACGGTGCCAGCACGGTCGCCAGAAACGACATGTACAGGTAGAACACGGTCTGGAAACGGCTGTCCATGTCCAGGGCTTCCAGTCCGTTCTGGAGAATGAACACGAACTTCATCGCGTTCAGCGCGAAGATGCCGCCAATCAGGGCGGCGAACAGCACCATTTCCACGCGCAGGTCTTTGGCAAAGCTGCGGGCGCCCTGTATCACGGTGGCCGTCATCGCCGCAAAGAGCAGAGCAGACGCGCCCGCCAGCATGGCGTACCGCGCTGCTGTTCCGAGCGTCCATTGCGCCACCACCTGCGCGGCGGTGTAGGCCACCGCCAGGGTGAGCAGGGGGCGCCACAGAGGTGCGGCGCGGCCAAAGAACCGCATGGCACCCACCGCGTAGACGGCCGGTGCGCACAGGGTCAGCGTATGGTTGACCACGCTCATCGCGTTCCACCCTGGCGCGCCGCCCGCCAGCTGCAGCACGTACGCGCAGCCCAGCAGGAAGTTGCCGATGGCGAACACTTCCATGCCCATCTTCCTGCCGTGCAGGCGCGTGCTGATCAGCAGGAACATGGCGCCAAAGCACAGCAGGTGCACGCACAGCATGCCGACGATGAGGGTGGCGCCCATGGGTTCTTGCACGTGAAGGTATCTGGGTGGGGGCGAAATGGCCGCTCATCCTAGCCGACGCCGTGGCCGCTTGACGCCTTGGCGCACCGTCGGCGCTGATCGCCCAGCGAAGGAATCGGGCCCGTGGCCGGCGGCAGGGCCCGTGTCCATGCCCAGAGTCAAAAAAAGAACCGGCTCCGGACGCGGGGCTGGTGCCCTGCAGCGTGTCCGGTGAGCCGGCAAGGTGGCGTGACCGGCGCCGATGGAGCCGGTCTGCCTGGCGGTGTCAGAGGCGCGGCGTGCCGGTGGTGGTTTGCACCATCTTCATCGCCGAGGCGATGAGCGCCGAGACTTCGGTCATGTTGCTGGGCACGATGAGGGTCGTGGTCGCATCCGATGCCACCTGGCTGTAGGCCTCGACGGCTTTTTCGGCCACCTTGAGCTGCACGGCCTGCTCGCCGCCCGGCTGGCGGATGGCCGATGCCACGCGTTCGATGGCCTGTGCATTGGCTTCGGCCACGGCCTTGATGGATTCGGCCTCGCCCTGCGCCTTGTTGATGACGGCCTGCTTTTCGCCTTCGGAGCGGGCGATGAAGGCCTCACGTTCACCCGTGGCGATGTTGATCTGCTCCTGGCGGCGGCCTTCGGACGCTGCGATGAGCGCGCGCTTTTCGCGCTCGGCGGTGATCTGGGCCTGCATGGCGTGCAGGATTTCCTTAGGGGGCGTCAGGTCCTTGATCTCGTAGCGCAGCACCTTCACGCCCCAGTTCAGCGCGGCCTCGTCGATGGCCTGCACGATCTGTGCATTGATGATGTCGCGTTCCTCGAAGGTCTTGTCCAGCTCCAGCTTGCCGATCACGGACCGCAGGGAGGTCTGCGCCAGCTGGGTGACGGCCATGATGTAGTTGCTCGACCCGTAGCTGGCGCGCATGGGGTCGGTGACCTGGAAATACAGGATACCGTCCACCTGCAGCTGCGTGTTGTCGCGCGTGATGCAGATCTGGCTGGGTACGTCGAGCGGGATTTCCTTCAGGCTGTGCTTGTAGGCGACCTTGTCGATGAAGGGCACCAGCAGGTTCAGGCCGGGCGCCAGCGTGCCCGCATATTTGCCCAGGCGCTCCTTGACCCAGGCGTTCTGCTGGGGCACGACCTTGACGGAGCGCGCGATGAAGATCACGGCGATGATGAGTATGACGACGGCAACGGCAAGTTCCATGGGACAGCCTTTCTGGATGGTGAATGAACAGGAGAGACGGAAAAACGGGCGGCCGCAATGCGGGCCGGGGCCGGCTTACAGCGGGTCCACCAGCAGGCGGTTGCCCACGAGCTCAGCGACGCGGTGCATGCCGGTCGACGGGGTGATGCCGGGGCGGTGGATGGCCGTCCACTGCGCGCCGCGGTATTTGACGGTGGTGGTGCCGTCGATGTTCCAGCTGTCGATGAGCACCGTCTCGCCCACGTCCATGTTCACGCTGCGGTCCGCACGTGCAGACGGGTCCCCGGGGCGCCGCTTCTTGAGCTGGTAGGACGCCACGACGGCGCCACCGCCCACGACCGCAGCCGCCACGATCTGCAATGCGAACGACAGCCCCAGGTGCGCGCCCAGGGCCGCTGCAGCCAAGCCGACAGCCACCATGAGCAGATAGAAAGTGCCGGTGAGCAGTTCTGCCACGACCAGTGCCCCTGCTGCCAGCCACCAGATGGTGGATTCCTCCATAGCGTACCTCCTCGTTGTGGTTGTGTTTGTTGCACCACATTCTGGGTCAAAAGCATGGCAGTTCAAAGGCGCGTCAACGTTATTCCTTACACTTCGCGCCTATTTCGTTTTTTGGCCGGCAGGGCACGGTTGCACGGAGGCTGCGCATGAAGTTTCGTTTTCCCATCATCATCATCGATGAGGACTATCGTTCCGAGAACACCTCGGGCCTGGGCATTCGCGCGCTGGCGCAGGCCATCGAGGCCGAGGGTTTCGAGGTCGTGGGGGTCACCAGCTACGGTGACCTGTCGCAGTTCGCGCAGCAGCAAAGCCGCGCCAGTGCGTTCATCCTGTCCATCGACGATGAGGAATTCACCGTCGGCGAGGGGCTGGACCCCATCGTGCTGAGCCTGCGCAACTTCATTGGCGAGGTGCGCCGCAAGAACACCGAAGTGCCGATCTACGTGCACGGCGAGACCAAGACCAGCCGCCACCTGCCCAACGACATCCTGCGCGAGCTGCACGGCTTCATCCACATGTTCGAGGACACCCCCGAATTCGTGGCGCGCCACATCATCCGCGAGGCCAAGAGCTACCTGGAGAGCGTGCAGCCGCCGTTCTTCAAGGCGCTGCTCGACTACGCCGAAGACGGCTCGTACAGCTGGCACTGCCCCGGGCATTCGGGCGGCGTGGCCTTCCTGAAAAGCCCCGTGGGCCAGATGTACCACCAGTTCTATGGCGAGAACATGCTGCGCGCCGACGTCTGCAACGCGGTGGAAGAACTGGGCCAGCTGCTGGACCACAACGGCGCCATCGGCGAATCTGAGCGCAATGCCGCGCGCATCTTCAATGCCGACCACTGCTTCTTCGTGACCAACGGCACGTCCACATCCAACAAGATGGTGTGGCACCACACCGTGGCCCCGGGCGACGTGGTGGTGGTGGACCGCAACTGCCACAAGTCCATCCTGCACAGCATCATCATGACCGGGGCCATCCCAGTGTTCATGAAGCCCACGCGCAACCACTTCGGCATCATCGGCCCCATCCCGCAAAGCGAGTTCGAGCCGGCAGCCATCCAGGCCAAGATCAAGGCCAACCCGCTGCTCAAGGGCGTGGACGCCAAGAAGGTCAAGCCGCGCGTGCTCACGCTCACGCAGTCCACCTACGACGGCGTGCTGTACAACACCGAGACCATCAAGGGCATGCTCGACGGCTACGTGGACAACCTGCACTTCGACGAGGCCTGGCTGCCGCACGCGGCCTTCCACCCGTTCTACGGCACCTACCACGCCATGGGCAAGAAGCGCACGCGCCCCAAGCACTCGGTGACCTACGCCACGCAGTCCATCCACAAGCTCCTGGCCGGTATCAGCCAGGCCAGCCATGTGCTGGTGCAGGACTCGCAGACCACCAAGCTGGACCGCCACCTCTTCAACGAGGCCTACCTGATGCACACCAGCACCAGCCCGCAGTACAGCATCATCGCCAGCTGCGATGTGGCCGCTGCCATGATGGAGCCGCCCGGCGGCACCGCGCTGGTGGAAGAAAGCATCCTGGAGGCCCTGGACTTTCGCCGCGCCATGCGCCAGATCGAGCATGACTTCGGCAAGAACGACTGGTGGTTCAAGGTCTGGGGCCCGGACAAGCTGGTGGACGAGGGCATCGGCCGGGCCGAGGACTGGATCATCCGCAGCGATGCCAAGGGCAAGAAGGCCGGCACCAAGTGGCACGGCTTCGGCCAGCTGGCCGACGGCTTCAACATGCTGGACCCGATCAAGTCCACCATCGTCACGCCGGGCCTGAACCTGGACGGCAAGTTCGACAAGAAGGGCATCCCCGCGTCCATCGTCACCAAGTACCTGGCCGAGCACGGCGTGGTGGTGGAGAAGACCGGCCTGTACAGCTTCTTCGTGATGTTCACCATCGGCATCACCAAGGGCCGCTGGAACACGCTGCTCACGGCGCTGCAGCAGTTCAAGGACGACTACGAGAAGAACCAGCCCATGTGGCGCATCCTTCCGGAGTTCTGCCAGCAGCACAAGCGCTACGAGCGCATGGGCCTGCAGGACCTGTGCCAGCACGTGCACGAGATGTACGCCAAGTACGACATCGCGCGCCTGACCACCGAGATGTACCTGTCGGACCTGACGCCCGCCATGAAGCCGTCGGATGCGTACGCACACATCGCGCACCGCAAGACCGAGCGCGTGGAGATCGATGCACTCGAAGGCCGCATCACCGTCGGCCTGGTCACGCCGTACCCACCGGGCATTCCGCTGCTGATCCCCGGCGAAGTCTTCAACAAGAAGATCGTGGACTACCTCAAGTTCGCGCGTGAATTCGCCAAGCTGTGCCCCGGCTTCGAGACCGACATCCACGGCCTGGTCGAGGTGGAGGACGAGAACGGCCAGGTGCGCTACTACGCCGACTGCGTGGCCGACGAAAAGACCACCAAGAACCCCAAGCCGTTGGCCACGGCCAAGAACCTGGTGCAGGTGGGTGGCGACGGCCCCTACGGACGCACGATCTGACCTGGCGGTCCACCTGCTGCAAGGCTGAAACGCTGACACGCTGACCGGCTACGCACCTGCCGGTGCACGGCCCGCTCACCCAACCATCGCCCCCCGGCCCACGCCGCGGGGCGATTTTCTTTTTTGTATCCGCGCTGTTGCAAATCTTTTTGAATCCGGCGGGCCAGGCCCGGCGTATTGACTGGTAGCCGCGTGCATTTCATGCGGTGTGAGACACCCCCTTTCATACTTTCAGGAGATCCCCATGCGCACTTCTTTCAATGCCCGTATCGCTGCCGGTCTGTTCGTTGCCTTGTCTGCCGGTGCAGTGCCTGCGTTCGCTGCCGATGTCATGGTGGGCGGCGCCCCCATGCTGGCCAGCAAGGACATCATCGACAACGCGGTGAACTCCAAGGACCACACCACGCTGGTGGCCGCCGTCAAGGCTGCCGGCCTGGTGGAGACCCTCAAGGGCCCAGGTCCCTTCACCGTGTTCGCACCCACCAACGCCGCTTTTGCCGCGCTGCCCGCCGGCACGGTGGACACCCTGCTCAAGCCAGAAAACAAGCCCACGCTGACCAAGGTGCTGACCTACCACGTGGTGGCTGGCAAGTGGGACGCCGCAGCGCTGTCCAAGATGATTGCCGACGGCAAGGGCATGGCCAGCATCAAGACCGTGGCGGGCGGCACGCTCACCGCCAAGGCCAGCGGCAAGGCCATCATGCTGACCGATGAAAAGGGTGGCACTGCCAATGTGACCATCGCCGACGTGTACCAGTCCAACGGCGTGATCCACGTGGTGGACAAGGTCCTGCTGCCCAACTGATCGCTGATCCTTTCGTGAGCCTCTGAGGACACGAAGGACCCCCAGGCGCCACGCCGTGCAGTGATGTGCGGCGTGGCGTTGTGCTTTCAGTGGCGACAGTGGCCTCAGCGGCTCGGCGGCAGGTCGTCGCGCACGCGCACGAAGCTGGCAAAGCGCGGCAGCCCACCGTCGTGCGTACCGCGAAACCGGTAGGTGACCCAGCTGCCGATGGGCGGCGGATCGGCCCGCTGCGCGTCGCTGAACCCGGCGCCCAGTTTGAATCGCTGCCCTGATGGCATCTCGACCAGCAGCGCGCCCAGGCGGCCCTCCAGACGGCCCTTGCCGGGCACATGGGCCACCACACGGGCTTCGGTGTCCTCGTGGGTCTTGACCTTGACGAGGTCATCGCTGCGCCCGCCCTGGTACAGCGAAGCGCCCCGGTGCAGCATCAGGCCTTCGCCGCCCGCGCGCACCGTGCGCTGCAGCAGCGACTGCAGTGCGGCGTCCGTCGCCACGCGGTGCTGCTGCACGGCCTGCACCCAGGGCTGGCCGATGGTGGCGACCACGGCATTGAGTGCGGGAATGCGGTCGTCGAAGGTGCCGGGGCTTTGCGGCAGGTCGAACACCATGAACCGCATCTGCCGCCACGCGGCATCGTCGGCATGCTGCTGCCGGGTGGTGGACTGCGCATGGGCAAAGCGCCCGCGCCCGGCCCACAGCTCGCCATCGATCGGCGTGTCGGGCCAGCCTGCGGTGAACCACGCCGGCGCAGCCACCGTCTCGCCACCGCGGGTGCGCAGCGTGCGGCCATCCCAGTAGCCACGCACGCCGTCGTACTTTTCGCTGACCCAGTAGTCCGCCAGGGGCATGCCCGGGCGGTACACGTTGGCCAGCAGCAGCGCCGGTGCGTCGCCTGCGCGGGCGGGCGCACCGATGGCGGTGGCTGTGCCCGCCAAGGCCAGCCAGGCCAACCAACGTCTGCGAAGCATTTGCTATTGAATTGATAGCTGCTACCGCTTGACTATCCAGCGGTAGCGCTTGTTTTGGCTTGAAGGCTTGTGGTCAGGCGGGGTCGGACCCGATCAGACCTGGTCGGCGCTCAGGCCCGCGGTCTGGCTGAAGCCGCCGTCCACGTAGGTGATCTCGGCGGTCAGGCCCGAGGCCAGGTCGGACAGCATGAAAGCGGCCACGTTGCCCACGTCCTCGATCGTCACGTTGCGGCGCAGGGGCGAGGCATCGGCCACGCGGGACAGCAGCTTGCCGAAGTCCTTGATGCCGCTGGCCGCCAGCGTCTTGATGGGGCCGGCGCTGATGCCGTTGGCGCGGATGGCGCGGCCGTCTTCGGTGCGGCCCACGGCTTCGGCCAGGTAGCGCACGCTGGCTTCCAGGCTGGCCTTGGCCAGGCCCATGGTGTTGTAGTTGGGGATGGAACGCAGCGCGCCCAGGTACGACAGCGTGAGCAGCGACGACTTGTCGTTCAGGTAGGGCAGGGCGGCCTTGGCCATGGCCGGAAAGCTGTACGCGCTGATGTCGTGCGCGATGCGAAAGCCTTCGCGCGACAGGCCTTCAAGAAAGTTGCCCGCAATGGCCTCGCGCGGTGCGAAGCCGATGCTGTGCACGAAGCCGTCGAACTTGGGCCAGGTCTGCGCCAGGTCGGCGAACATGCGCTCGATCTGCTCGTCGCTGGCCACGTCGCAGTCAAAGATCAACTTGGAGTCGAACTCGGCGGCAAAGTCGGTGATGCGGTCCTTGAAGCGCTCGCCCACATAGCTGAAGGCCAGTTCGGCGCCCTGCGCGTGACAGGCCTTGGCGATGCCGTAGGCGATGGAGCGGTTGGACAGCACGCCCGTGATGAGCAGCTTCTTGCCGGTCAGAAAACCCATTGTTGTTCTCCTGTGGAATGCGTGAAAAAAGAGGGCGCCCTGGTGCCACCGGACGGGTCTCCGGGGAATACCCACAGCCTGTGCGGCGGCAGGGCCGACGTAGTGCAGAATTGTCGCATGCGGTTTTGGCTCACTTTCTTGCTGACGGTATGCGCGGCTCCGGCCTGGGCCGCCCACGGCTATGCGCTGTGGGGGGACCTCAAGTACCCCGAGGGCTTCTCACATTTCGACTACGTGAACCCGGACGCCCCCAAGGGCGGTGAGCTGCGCATGGTGAGCAACCTGCGCTACTCCACCTTCGACAAGTACAACCCCTTCACCATGAAGGGCTCGGTACCCGCGTACCTGAGCGAGCTCATCTTCGAATCCCTGCTCACCGGCTCCATGGACGAGACCGCCTCGGCTTATGGTCTGCTGGCCGAAGACGTGCAGGTGGCCGACGACCGGCTCAGCGCCACCTTCCGCCTGCGGGCCGAGGCACGCTTTCACAACGGCGACACGGTGGAGGCCGCGGACGTCAAGCACAGCTACGACATGCTGATCAGCCCGCAGGCGTCGCCCAGCTACGCCACGCTGCTGCAGGAAGTGGCCGGCGTGGACGTGCTGGACAAGCGCACCGTGCGCTTTCGCTTCAAGCAGCCCAACCGCGAGCTGCCGCTCACCGTGGGCAGCCTGCCGGTCTTCAGCCGGGCCTGGGGGCGCGGCCCGGACGGCAAGGCCAAGCCGTTCGACCAGATCGTGACCGACATACCGATCGGCAGCGGCGCGTACCGCATCGGCGATGTGAAGTTCGGGCGCGATGTCACCTACCAGCGGGACACGCAGTACTGGGGCCGTGATCTCAATGTCAACCGGGGTGCGCACAACTTCGACCGCATCACTGTCAAGATCTACAAGGACAACACCGCGCGCTTGGAGGCCATGAAGGCCGGTGAGTTCGACTTCATGACCATCTATTCAGCCGGCGACTGGGCCCGCCGCATCGACGGCAAGCTCTTCAAGCAGGGCGTGCTGGTCAAGAAGGACATGAAGCACCGCCTGCCCTCGGGCTTTCAGAGCTACGTGCTCAACACCCGCCGCCCGCTGCTGCAGGATGTGCGCGTGCGCGAGGCGCTGGGCCTGGCCATCGACTACGAGTGGATGAACCGCCAGATGTTCTATGGCGGCTATCCCCGCGTGAAGGACCTGTTCGGCAACACCAGTTGCCAGGCCACGGGCACGCCCGGGCCAGAGGAGTTGGCGTTGCTCGAACGTTGGCGCGGCAAGGTGCCCGACACGGTGTTCGGCCCCATGTACACGCCGCCCAGCACCGAGGGCGAGGGCCATTCGCTGCGCGACAACCTGCGCAGCGCGCGGCAACTGCTGGCCGATGCGGGCTGGACCTACCGCGACGGCGCGCTGCGCAATGCCGAGGGCAAGGCGATGGAGATCGAGTTCCTGGACAGCAAGGAAGCCGGCGCCCGTACCGTGACCCCATGGATTCGCAATCTGGAGAAGCTCGGCATCACGCTGCGTTTCACCACGGTGGACTTTGCGCTGTACCTGCAGCGCCTGGACAAGTTCGACTTCGACATGATCAGCCTGGCCTACCCAGGCACCTACAACCCCGGCCAGGCGATGAAAGAGCTGTTCGGCAGCCAGGGCGTGAAGGTCGAAGGCTCCAGCAACCACGCGGGGGTGAACAGCCCGGCGGTGGATGCCCTGGTGACCGCGCTCACCCGCGCCACCAGCCAGGCCGAGATGCTGCCCGCCTGCCGTGCGCTGGACCGCGTGATCATGCACAGTCACTACCTCATCCCGCAATGGACGCTCGAGTCGCACCGGGTGGTCTACAACCAGAAGCGCCTGGCCTACAAGGAACCGATGCCGCCCTACGCCAAGGCGGAAGAGTGGTTGATGTTCTCGTGGTGGACAAAGCCGTGAATGAGTGCTCGCCCGATTCGCTGCCCACCCGCGGCCTGCCTTTGCCTTTGCCCGTGCGCGGTGCCCCGTTTCATCGATAACCGAACATGCTCGCCTACATCGCCAAACGCCTGTTGTTGATGCTGCCCACGTTGCTGGGGGTGCTGCTGTTGACCTTTGCGGTGATCCAGTTCGTGCCGGGCGGGCCGGTGGAGCAGTACCTGGCGGAAGCCCGTACCGCTGGTGGCAAGGGCGGCGTGGAATCCGGCGGCATGGCCTACCGTGGCGACCAGGGCGTGGACCCCAAGCGGCTGGAGCAGATCAAGGCGCTGTACGGGTTCGACAAGCCCGCGCACGAGCGGTTCTTTCAGATGCTGGGCCAGTTTGCGCGGTTCGACCTGGGCAAGAGCTTTTTCCAGAACAAGGACGTGTGGAGCCTGGTGAAAGAAAAACTGCCGGTGTCCATCAGCCTGGGCCTGTGGACATTTTTCATCAGCTACCTGGTGGCCGTGCCGCTGGGCGTGGCCAAGGCCGTGCGGGCGGGGTCCCGGTTCGATCTGATCACCACGCTGCTCGTGCTGGTGGGCTACGCGATACCGGGCTTCGTGCTGGGCGTGGCGCTGCTGGTGATCTTCGGCGGACAATTGCAGTGGTTTCCCCTGCGCGGGCTGACCTCGTCCAACTGGGACGAACTCAGCTGGGGTGCGCGCATCGTCGACTACCTGTGGCACATCACGCTGCCTGTCACGGCAATGGTGCTGGGCAGTTTCGCGGTCACGGCCATGCTGACCAAGAACGCGTTCCTGGAAGAGATTCGCAAGCAGTACGTGCTCACGGCCCGCGCCAAGGGGCTGAGCGAGCGTCAGGTGCTGTGGAAGCACGTGTTTCGCAACGCCTTGATTCCCATCGTCACCGGCTTTCCGGCGGCGTTCATCGGCGCGTTTTTCACAGGCTCGCTGCTCATCGAGACGCTGTTCTCGCTCGACGGCCTGGGCCTGCTCAGCTACGAAAGCGTGATCCGCCGGGACTACCCCGTCGTGCTGGGCACGCTGTATCTCTTCACCCTGATCGGCCTGGTGACCAAGCTCGTCAGCGACCTGTGCTACGTGTGGGTGGACCCGCGCGTGAAGTTTGATTGACCCCCGCCACGGCATGAGCACCGCTTCTTCTTCGCCATCGCCTTCGCTGTCCCCGTCCCGCCGGGCCTGGCTGCGCTTCAAGCGCAACCGGCTGGGCTACTGGAGCCTGCTGATCTTCAGCACGCTGGTGCTCGTCAGCCTGTGTGCCGAGCTGATCAGCAACGACAAGCCGATCGTCGTGCGCTACGAGGGGCAGACGTACTTCCCCATGCTCAAGGACTACCCCGAGACCACCTTCGGCGGAGACTTCGAGACGCCGACCGACTACCTCGATCCGTTCATCAAGGAGCGGCTGAGCCAGGGCAGCAACTGGGCGGTCTACACGCTCAACACCTACGGTCCCAACACCCTCAACTACTTCGCCAAGTCCCCCAACCCTTCGGCGCCCACCACCGACAACTGGCTGGGCACCGACGACCGGGGCCGCGACCTGCTGGCGCAGTTGCTGTACGGCTTTCGGGTGAGCGTGCTGTTCGGCCTGGCGCTCACCGTCACGGGGGTGCTGCTGGGGGTGCTCACCGGCGCGATCCAGGGCTTCTTCGGCGGCAAGGTGGACCTGGCGTTCCAGCGCTTCATCGAGATCTGGGGCTCCATGCCCGAGCTGTATTTGCTCATCATCTTCAGCGCCGTGTTCGCGCCCAGCGTGTCGCTGCTGCTCATCCTGCTGTCGCTGTTCGGCTGGATGGGCCTGTCGGACTACGTGCGCGCCGAGTTCCTGCGCAACCGCCAGCTCGACTACGTGAAGGCCGCACGCGCCCTGGGCGTGGGCAACGGCCAGATCATCTGGCGCCACATCCTGCCCAACAGCATGACGCCGGTGGTGACCTTCCTGCCGTTTCGCATGAGTGCGGCGATCCTGGCGCTGACCTCGCTCGACTTCCTGGGCCTGGGCGTGCCGCCCGGCACACCGTCGCTGGGCGAGTTGCTGAGCCAGGGCAAGAACAGCATCGATGCGTGGTGGATATCGCTGTCCACCTTCGCCGTGCTGGTCACTACCTTGCTGCTGCTGACCTTCATGGGCGACGCGTTGCGCGACGCCCTCGATCCCCGAAAGGCCGACCAATGAGTGCCCTCACGCCCCGCGCCGGTGTGTCCGCGCCGTCCCCTGGTCCGGCCACTCCCGCGCCGCTGCTGGATGTGCGCGACCTGCACGTGCGTTTCGGCGCCAAGGAGGTCGTGCGCGGCGTCAGCTTCACCATCGCTCCCGGCGAGAAGCTCGCGCTGGTCGGCGAGTCGGGCTCGGGCAAGACCATCACCGCGCTCAGCCTGCTGCGGCTGGCGGGCAATGCGGCCATCACGGGGCAGGCCCATCTGCGCGGGCAGCGCGACCTGCTGGGGCTGACCGAACGAGAGATGCGCGGTGTGCGCGGCGGAGAGATCGCCATGGTGTTCCAGGAACCCATGACCGCGCTCAACCCGCTGATGACCATCGGCGTTCAGATCGCCGAGATATTGCAGCTCAAGAAGGGCCTCACCGGAGCGCAGTGCGCCCAGGCCGCCATCGAGCTGCTGGCCAAGACCGGCATCCCCGAGCCCGCGCGGCGCGCCAACAGCTTTCCGCACCAGCTATCGGGCGGACAGCGCCAGCGCGCCATGATCGCGATGGCGCTGGCCAGCGAGCCGCAACTGCTGCTGGCCGACGAGCCGACCACCGCGCTGGACGTGACCCTGCGCGGCCAGATCCTGGACCTGCTGTCCGACCTGCAGCGGGCCAACGGCATGGCCGTGCTGCTCATCACGCACGACCTGAACCTGGTGCGCCGTTTTGCCGACCGCGTGGCCGTGATGGAGCAGGGCGTGCTGGTGGAGCAGGGGCCCGTGGCCGACGTGTTCAACGCGCCGCAGCATGCCTACACCCGCCGCCTGATCGCCAGCCAGCCACGCCGTGATGTGGCACCTGCCGATTCGCCCCCGGGTACACCGCCGGTGATCCACACGCAGGATCTGCGCGTCGTCTACCCCACGCCGTTGCCGGGCATCCGCGGCTGGTTCAAAAAAGGCGAGTTCGTGGCAGTGCAGGGCGCCACGCTGTCGCTGCTGCCCGGTGAAACGCTGGGCGTGGTGGGCGAGTCCGGTTCGGGCAAGTCCACGCTGGCGCAGGCCATTCTGGGCCTGCTGCCGCACACGGGGCAGCTGCAGGTGGGCGGGCAGGCATGGCAGTTGCCCGCCATGCGCAACACGCCGGCCAACCAGCAACTGCGCCGCCGCGTACAGGTGGTGTTCCAGGACCCGTTCTCATCGCTGTCGCCGCGCCTCACCGTCGAAGAGATTGTGGGCGAGGGCCTCAAGGTGCACGAGCCGGCCCTGAACACCGCCGAGCGGCGCACCCGCGTGGAGGCCGTGCTGTCGGAGGTGGGGCTGACCGAAGCGCAGTACCCCCGCCTGCTCGAGCGCTACCCGCACGAGTTCTCCGGCGGTCAGCGCCAACGCCTGGCCATTGCCCGCGCGCTCATCGTGCAGCCGCAGGTGCTGGTGCTCGACGAGCCCACCAGCGCGCTCGACGTCACCATCCAGCAGCAGGTGCTGGGCCTGCTGCAACGGCTGCAAAAGGAGAAGGGCTTGAGCTACCTGCTCATCACCCACGATGTGGACGTGATCCGCGCCATGGCGCACAACGTCCTGGTGATGAAGGACGGTGCCGTGCTGGAGCACGGCGTGGTGGACCAGGTGCTCGACGCGCCGCAGCACCCCTACACCCAGCGCCTGGTGGCGGCCGCCACGGTGCCCGATGGCGCGTCGGCGTAGAACACCGCCTTGATGATGTGTTGACGACGCCCTGTGCCTGCTGCCGCTTGTCAATCAAGCGGCGGATGCTATTGGATATGTAGCGTCAGATGCAGGTTGGAAGTGCGGTGCTGTACATCGCTTCTGTGGCAGAGGCTGTTGGCAGGGGTGGTCGGAGTCGGACTGCTTCAAGCTGCCCAATGCAGCCTGGACGTGGATGTCGCGATGCCTCCCGCGCAGCCCACCGTCAACCCAAAGCCGTCACGTCATCACGGCGCGCTTGGCGTGCTGCTCGCCCGCGGCGGGTGCCCACAGGATTTTGCGCACATCGATGCCCATGGTCTGGGCGCGCTCCAGCAGGTGCTCGCGCACATGGCCGGGCAGGGTCGGTGTGCGCGACAAGATCCACAGGTAGTCCTTGCTGGATCCCACCACCATGGCCCACTGGTAGTTCTCGTCCAGCGCCACCACGTTGTAGCCGCCGTAGAACGGGCCGAAGAACGACACCTTCAGCGCTGCCTGCGCAGGGTCGCCCACAAAGCTGGCGGTACCCTCGGCCTCTTTCCACTCCTTGCGCGCAGCGTCGTAGCCCCGGTTGACCACCTTCACCGTGCCGTCGTCGTTGCGTGTGTAGGTTGCGCTGGTCTGTGTCAGCCCGCGTTCGAACGAATGGTCGATGCGCGCCACTTCGTGCCAGTGCCCGGTGTAGCGGTTCACATCAAACCCGCTGACGGGCTGAATGCCCTCCGGGCTGCGGGGCGTGGAGCACGCCGAGAGCACCAGCACGGCCAACAGCGCTGCCGCGCCCACCACAAGGGGCCATGGCGAGCGGCGGCTGGGAAGTGTGTGGATGCGCATGGTGTTCTCCTGCAAGGTGTTGTGGGTGGGAGCGCCGCTGGTTGCGCGCCGGTCCTGCTGTCTGACTGCCCACGAATGTAGATTTGCCCAGGGCCTGCCTTTGTAGGTGGGCGCTGGCACGGTGTGTCGGCAACGCTGGTACGCAGGTGCAGGCAGCCGGAGTGGGTGGGCGGTGTGGGTGGACTGCGCGATGCAGTGCGGTGCGGCACATTCGTCTGGCCGTGGCGGGCGCGCACTTGTGGCCAGCGGGCCCGGGGCGACACAATGGCTGCACCGCCCCTGCTTGCTGCTTGTGGAACACCTCACCACGGCTTTCACCAACGCCCACACCGTGCCCCATTCCACCCGTTCTCTCCCTGCCCAGTTGCTGGCGCTGTACCGCCATGTCCATGCCCGCGAGCCTGCTGTTGCCGCTGCCGGACAAGCCGCCACAGTCCTTCATCTGGGCGCTGACCACACCATCGTGGCCAGCGGAGCCAACCCGCTGGAGCCGGCGTTGGTGGTCACCCTGGCGCTGGGCTACCACCAGACAGCGCACGATTTCTTTCGGAGTGCTGTGCCCACGCCGCTGGAGCTGGAGACCGCCATTGCCGCGGTGGAAGATGAAATTCACGCAGCGCACCGACTGCAGCGCAGCGACCCGGGTCACGGCGCTTTGTATGCCCAGGCCCTGGCGGCCGGGGCGTCGCCGCCTTGGTCTTCCGACCCGGGGCTGCACGAGTTGGCAACGCTGGCAGGCATTCCACCGGGCCCCGTGCGCGTGCTGTCGCTCGATGCGATGGAGCGCCTGTTCAACCGCCTGGCCTCCGTGTCCGAAGGCCGCCCCGCCGCACACGAAGGACTGCCTGACAGCGCGTCCTTTGCCGCGCGGCTGTTGGTGCTGCGGGAGCTGATGCACCACATGCCGTTGACGGCGGTCACGTTGGTGGGGGAGATCGTCTCGTAGGCAGTGTTGGGAGTTGAAAAGGGCTGCCAGCGCTTGATGGTCAAGCGTGAGTAGCTACTTTATTGATAGCAATGGCGCAAAGCCTGAACGCAGCTACGCCGTATCGGCGGGCGCAAGAATCACGGCGCTGGTTGCCTTGGCTTGGGTGTGAACGCTGCCAAGCCACTGGAACCATCAGGCATAGGTATCGACCGACTCCCCCAGCCCCGGCGTGCGACTCGCCACACCTTTGATTGCAGACGCTGCAGCGGGCTTGTCCCTGTCCGCCTTGGCCTGCTGCTGCGCCTGCACCCGGTCCATCTGCTCCTGCTGGCTCTGGCGCTGGATGGCGGCGATCTGCTGCTGCACCATCTGGATCTGCGCCTGCAGCAGCTTGATCTTCTCTGCCTTGGCCTTCGCTTCCATGTTCTGGCCCGCCACGCCGCGCAGTTCATCGGTCAGCTCGCGCAGCTGCTTTTGCAGCTTGTTGATGTTGCTGGCGGCGTTGGCGCTGGATGCTGCGCCCGAAGAAGAGGTGGCACTGGAGATCTGCATGCCGTGTTATCGGCATTTGCGCGGCAATCTCAAGGGCTGGTTATGCATTCGCGGATGGATGGGTGGCGTCAACTGCGCAGCGGCGCGGCAAACCAGTCTCGCAAGAAATCCGCCAGGGCGCGCGTCTTGGCCGACAGGTCGCTGCGCGTGGGGTACACCAGCGTCACATCGGCGGCAGGCAGCAGCCACGCAGGCAGCACGCGCACCAGCCGGCCGGCTGCCATGTGGGCCGCCACGTCCCATTCGGACCGCATCAGCACGCCATGGCCTTCCAGTGCCCAGGTGGTGGCGGCGGCGCCGTCGTTGGTGCTGAGCATGCCGCGCACCTTCACCGTCTCTTGCCGCGCGCCCTGGTGCAGGTGCCAGGTGCCGTACGTCTCGTCACTCTCGCGGATCACGATGCACTGGTGGGCCAGCAGATCGGCCGGCTGGGCGGGCTCGCCCGCCTGGGCCAGGTAGGCGGGCGATGCGCACAGCACGCGCTGGTTGGCCAGCAGCCGGCGGGCGGTCAGGCGCGAGTCGGGCAGGTCGCCAAAACGCACGGCGGCGTCGAAGCCTTGCTCCACCAGGTTCACCGGGCGGTCGGTCAGGTGCAGTTGCACCTCGACCTCCGGATAGGCCCGCGCAAAAGCCGACAGGGCGGGCGCAATGTGCGTGCGACCAAAGCCCAGCGTGGCGGCCAGTTTGATCAACCCACGGGGCAGGCTGCGCGCGCCGGCCACCGTGCGCTCCAGCGCTTCCAGGTCGGCCAGGATGCGAACGCCGTCCAGCAGGTAGGTCTCGCCTTCCGGGGTGAGGTTGATGCGCCGGGTCGTGCGGTGCAGCAGGCGCACGCCCAGGCGGTGCTCGAGCTGCGCCAGGCGCCGGCTGACTGCGGGCGGGGTAATGCCCATCTGCTGTGCGGCCGCCGCCAGGCTGCCTTCCTTCATGAGCAGTGCAAAAAAGCGCAGGTCCGAAAAGCCATCCATGGTGTTGATTCATGCTTTGAACTGATGAATGAAGTAATTTTGACGGTATTTATTGCTTTGCGCACCACTCCTAAGATTCGATCCACAACAAATATCTGCAGGAGACAAACCCATGAACCCTTCCACTACCCCAGGTGTATTCCGCCGGCTCGCCGCCGCCGCCACGGCACTGGCCCTGCTTGCACCCGCAGCTACGTCGGCCCAACCGGCCGGCTATCCCAACAAGGCCATCAAGCTCGTGGTCCCTTACGCCCCGGGCGGCAGCGCCGACATCGCGGCGCGCCTCGTGACGGACGAATGGGGCAAGGCGCTGGGCGGCTCGCTGTTCATCGAGAACAAGGGCGGCGCAGGTGGCAACATCGGCGTGGACATGGTCGCCAAGGCCGCGGCGGATGGCTACACCATCGGCCTGCAGACCGTGTCCCTGGCCATCAACCCCAGCCTGACGGCCAAGATGCCGTACGACACCCTGAAGGACCTGGCGCCCATCGGCATGGTGGCCAGCTCGCAGCACGTGCTGGTGGTCAACAACGCCTTGCCGGCCAAGACCGTCAAGGAACTGGTGGCGCTGCTCAAGGCGCAGCCGGGCAGGTACTCCTACGGCTCCGCGGGTGCGGGCAGCACCTTTCACATGTCGGCCGAGCTGTTCAAGGCGGTGGCAGGCACGCCCATCGTGCACATCCCGTACCGCGGCGGCGGCCCGGCCATGATCGACACCATGTCGGGCCAAGTGGCGATGAGCTTCCCCGTGCTGTCGGCCGCGCAGCCGCATGTGCAGGCGGGCAAGCTGCGGGCGCTGGGCGTGACCGGCACCCAACGCTCCGCGCTCATGCCCGACGTGCCCACCATTGCCGAGGCCGGCCTGCCGGGCTACGCTTTTGAAACCTGGTTCATCGTGTTCGCTCCGGCCGGCACGCCCCGGCCCATCATCGACAGGCTCAACACCACGCTGAACCAGGCATTGAGCACGCCAGCGCTCAAGGAGCGCATGGCCAAGGACGGGTTCGATCCCATCCCTTCGACCCCCGAACAGGCCCGTGCGCGACTCGAGAAGGAGATGCCGCAGTGGGCCAAGTTGATCAAAGAGCGGGGCATCACTGCCGAATAGGCCCCGCCGGAATTCCAATGACACCATGACCACGACGACTCCGCTTTTCCCTGGCTTCAACGCCCACCGCGTGCCCACGCCCGACGGCCAGCACATCCACGCGCTGGTCGGCGGCACGGGCCCGGGCCTGCTGCTGCTGCACGGCCACCCGCAGACCTCGGCCATCTGGCACAAAGTGGCGCCCGTGCTGGCCCAGCACTTCACGCTGGTGCTCGCGGATTTGCGGGGCTACGGCGATTCGGCCAAACCCGCCGGCGATGCGGAGCATGCGCTCTACAGCAAGCGCACCATGGCCGCCGACATGCTGGCCGTGATGCAGCACCTGGGCCACCCGCGCTTCGCCGTGCTGGCCCACGACCGGGGCGCGCGCGTGGCGCACCGCCTGGCGGCGGACCACCCGTCGGCCGTGCAGCGTTTGGTGATGCTGGACATCGCACCCACGCTGGCCATGTACGAGCAGACCAGCAACGCCTTCGCCCGTGCCTACTGGCACTGGTTCTTCTTGATCCAGCCCGCGCCGCTGCCCGAGCGGCTGATCGAAGCCGACCCCGCCGCCTATGTGCGCGACGTGATGGGCCGGCGCAGCGCGGGCCTGGCACCATTCGACCCCCGGGCGCTGGCCGAATACGTGCGTTGCCTGGGTCTGCCCGGCGCGGCCCACGGCGTGTGCGAGGACTACCGCGCCGCTGCCGGCATCGACCTGGTGCACGACCGCGCCGACCGCGATGCAGGCCGCCAGTTGGCCGTGCCGCTCTTGGCCCTGTGGGGCGAGCAGGGCGTGGTGCACCAGTGCTTCGAGCCGCTCAAGGAGTGGCAGCGCGTGGCGGCCGACGTGCGCGGCCATGCGCTCCCCTGCGGCCACTACATCGCCGAAGAGGCCCCCGGTGCGCTGCTCGACGCGGCGCTGCCTTTCCTGCTGGCCGGCCGATAGCCCGCACCGGCATCCGCACCTCCACAGCCACACCCACCACGATGACCATGACCACCCTCACCACGCTCTACCAGAAGCTGGTCGCATCGCACACCGTGGCCGTTCTCGATGAACAGAACGTGCTGCTCTTTTGCGACCTGCACCTGATGAATGAATACACCAGCCCCCAGGCCTTCGCCGGCTTGCACGAGGCCGGGCGCGGCGTGCCCGTGCCGGGGCAGAACGTGGCGGTGGTGAGCCACATCATCCCCACCCACCCCGTGCGCTGGCGCACCATCCAGGACCCGCCCTCGGCCCTGCAGGCCAGCAACCTCAAGGCCAACTGCGACCGCCACCACATCCCGCTGTTCGACACCAACGACCCGCTGCAAGGCATCGAGCACGTGATTGCGCCCGAGCACGGCATGGTGCGCCCGGGCATGGTCATCATCTGCGGCGACAGCCACACCACCACCTACGGCGCGCTGGGGGCGCTGGGTTTCGGCATCGGCACGTCCGAGGTGGAGCATGTGCTGGCCACCCAGACCCTCGTCTACCGCCTCGCCAGGGACATGCGCATCCGCGTGGACGGCGTGCTGCCTGCGGGCACCACCGCCAAGGACCTGATCCTTCTCATCATCAGCCGCATCGGCGCGCAGGGCGCGCGCGGCTTTGTCGTCGAATTCAGCGGCAGCGCCATCAGCGCCTTGTCGGTGGAGGCGCGCTTCACGCTGTGCAACATGGCCGTGGAAGCGGGTGCACGCGGCGCGCTGATCGCCCCTGACGCCACCGCCATCGACTACGTGCTGGCCAAGGCCCCCGACATCACCGGCGGCGTGCGCGCGCAGGCCCTGGCCCACTGGGCCACGCTGCACAGCGACGAAGATGCCGTGTTCGACGTGGAGCATGTGTTCGACGCGGCCGAGGTGGCCCCCTTCGTCACCTGGGGCACCAGCCCCGACCAGGCCATGGCCGTCAACGCCACCGTGCCCCGGCCCGAGGACATCACCGACGACGTGCAGCGCGGCAGCGCCGAGCAGGCTCTGCGCTACACGGCCCTGTCCGCCGGCCAGCCGCTGGCGGGCGTACCGGTGCAGCACGTGTTCATCGGCTCGTGCACCAACGCACGCATCGAAGACCTGCGCGAGGTGGACCGCATCGTCGGCAGCCGCCGCGTGGCCCCGGGCGTGCGCGCGATGGTCGTGCCCGGCTCGGGCGCGGTGAAGGCCCAGGCCGAGGCCGAAGGCATCGCCGCGCGCCTGGTGGCGGCCGGCTTCGAATGGCGCCAGCCCGGCTGCTCCATGTGCCTGGCCATGAACGACGACGTGCTGGCCCCGGGCCAGCGCTGCGCATCCACCACCAACCGCAATTTCGAAGGCCGCCAGGGCAGGGGGGCGATCACGCACCTGATGAGCCCGGCCATGGCCGCCGCCGCGGCCGTCACCGGCTGCATCACCGACGTCAGAACCCTGGAGGTGACCGCATGACCGCCGACAACAACGCCACCGTGCGCGGCCACGCCGCCGTGCTCGACATCGCCAACCTCGACACCGACCAGATCATGCCCAAGCAGTTCCTGCGCGGCATCGACAAATCGGGCCTGGCGCCGGGCCTGCTGTACGACCTGCGCTTTGATGGTGCCGGGCAGCCACGCGAGGACTTCGTGCTCAACCAGCCAGCGTTTGCCGGCACCGACGTGCTGCTCGCCGGCAGCAACTACGGCTGCGGCTCCAGCCGCGAGCACGCCGTGTGGGGCATGCAGCAGTACGGCTTCCGGGCCGTGGTCGCGTCGAGCTTTGGCGAGATCTTCTACTCCAACGCCATGAACAACCGCCTGCTGCTGGCCATGGTGACCGAGGCCGACGCACAGGTCTTCATGCACGAGGCACGCGCCGCGGCAGGGCCGCTGGCCATCGAGATCGACGTGGCGCAGCGCCAGGTGCGCACGGCGGGCCACAGCGCGCCGTTCACCATCTCCGAGCGGCACCGGCGCATGTTCCTCGACGGGCTGGATGTGATCGGCGCGTCGCTCACCTACCGGGACCGGATCGACGCCTTTGCCGCGCAGCTTTGGGCCGCCCAGCCCTGGGTGCGCGATGTGGCGCGGTTGATGCGGGACCGCCTGGGGGCATGACCACCCAGCGCGGGCGCTGCCCGCCGCTGTGACCTCGTGTCGGTGTGCGCGGGTGCACGCCTGTAGGCGCCGGGTGTGGGGCGCTGCAAGATGGCGTGATGTGGTGCCAGGTTGTGTGCCGATGGCGGCCGCCTGCACCGGTGCGCCGTGGGCGCCCCCTATAGTGGCGGCTCCTCACGCCTTCATCCCCACCCATGCCCTCCTTTTCCCTTACCCGTGGCGACTACGCCGATCTGCAAAAACGCATCGTCGCCCAGGCCAAGGCCCAACTGCGGCGCGGTGATGGCGCTCGCGCTGGCGGCAAAGCGGGTCCATCCAACGACGATCCCGGACGGTGGTGGCTGCCGCTGGTGCTGTGGGGCGTCTCCGTGGTGCCGCTGGTGTTCCTGTTTCGCTGGCTGGAGTCCTTGCCCGACATGGGCACCCATCTGGCCATGGGGGCCGTGGGCATCGTGGTCGGCGCGTTGGCATTCTGGGCGCTGGTGCGCAGCGGCAGCAGCTCCCTGCAGCAGGCCATGTTCGAAGACGATGGCTACTGCCTCGCGCCCCAGACGCTGGATGTGCGGGAGGACTGCATCGAGCAGCGGTCCCACGCGGCCCATACCCTGTGGCAATGGGCCGGCTTCAAACACCGGCAGGAGAGCGAGACCTTGGTGTTCCTGTTCGTGGACAACGCCGTGTGCCTCATGGTCCCAAAGTCCATCCTCACGCCTGAGGCCCGCGCGCTCATCGAGCAGCGCGTGCCACTGCAGGCGCCGTGAAGCGCCGGTTGCACCGGTTGCGCTGCGCGGCGCACCGGGCTGGCTGACTCAGGGCTTGGGTGCAGTCGCAGCGGCGGGCTTGCCGGCCTGCGCCGCCTTCGCGGTCTTGTTGTAGACCTCCATCACGGTGGCGAAGTCGCGCTCGAAGTTGATGGGCAAAAAGGTGTCGTTGCCCGGCAGCAGCTGGCGCAGCTTGGGCGAGAAGCTGTAGCCGTACGAGCACTTCTTGACCCGCGCCTGCAGATCGGGCGACACGTCCTTGCCCAGGGTCCAGGTCTCGGTCATGAAGGGCGGGCTCTCCCACAGCGTGCGAATGCTCGACCCCTTCACATCGCCCTTGACCACCATGCGCTGGTACAGGTCGCTGGCCACCGCAGCGGCGGGGTAGAAGCCGTGCATCACCCCGGTCACCGAGCGCTCGTGGCCGTTGGAGAACACCACCTCGTAGTTCTGGTCCGGCACCAGGCCGATGGCCGGGAACAGCGCGCGCGGCGCCAGGTTGCCGGAGTTGGACGTGGGCGTGGTGTGCGCGATCTTCTTGCCCACCAGGTCCTGCGGCTTGGTGAACGGGCTGTCCACCCGCGCGATCAGGATCAGCTTGTACGAATTGCGCTGCCCGCTGGCCTTGTTGCCCGGCACGCCGAACGGCGCGGGCTGGCCGGCTGCGATGAGCTGCGGCACCAGGCCCGGGTTGACCTGGGCCAGCTGGGCCTTGCCGGCGATCAGGTTGTCGATGAGGTCCTTCTCGGGCAGCACGTCGATGTTGGTGCTGCGCTCCAGCGACTCGCCCTGCAGGTTCTGCAGGTCGATGTTGCCGCAGCGCGCCAGGTGGTTGAAGTAGTCGCCCCACAGCAGCATCGTCTCGCTCTTGGCATACGTCTTGGGCATGGCCACCACCAGCTTTTCGCGCGGGCCGCTGAAAGCGGGGGCCGGGGCTGCCGCGGCGCGGGCAGCGGCTGCGCGGGCCTGGGGCATGGTGGCAGCGTCGGTCTGGGCCTGCACGGCCACCGGGCCGAGCGTGAGCGTGGTGCACAGCCAAAGTGCGCCGGAGCGGGCGTGGGAACGCATGGTGAATCTCCCTCAGTGTTTTGTGGTTGGTGCAGGCCCGGAGCCCGACGTCTGGCGCCTGATCGTCGCAGCCCGCGCTGGTCGCAGCCTGCGGTCGCATGGCCGGTCAGGCTGGCGGCGGCGGGCAGCCGTCGAGTATGCATGACGCAGCGGCTGGCGCGGGCCCACGGCGGCGCGCTTGGGTAACGCGCGGGACTCCGTGGGCGCATGGCATCGGCCTGGGCCGGCGGCTCGCTGGGCAGGGCGGTTGACACCGCGTCAAGTGCCCGGTGGTCGGCATGGACAAGACCGAGAGGGACGGGGGCTCCAGAGCCTGTAACAATTCGTGCACTCCAACGCGAACCTTTCATCGACTGCCTGCATCCGCCGAACCATGTCGCAAAACGCCCATACCCTGCACCTGTTCTTCGAAGACCCGATCAAGCTCAAGACCTTTCAGCTGGTCTACCAGTACCTGGTGGCCCACAACACCGAGCAGGCCGAGCGCTGGGCCGACAAGCTGGGCGGCGTGGACCTGGGCGCGCTGTGGGACGCGCAATGGTTCAACCAGCAGGTGTCGGCCGAGCGCACCCACCTGCTGCTGCGCTTTGACACCGGCACCCACGACGACCTGCCCCTGCGCGCCCTGGAAGCCCTCTTCGCCCACGGCCTGCAGTCGGCAGTGCTGGAGGTGTTCTACGACCAGGTGGGCGAGACCGAGCGCATGCACTTCGACCAAGGCCAGTGGGTGTCGCGCAAGGCGTTCTTCGCGGCCTACCCGCAATGGCGCGCGGTGGTGGAGCCCGCGGTGGAACGCGACAGTGCGAGCGATGGCAACGCTGAAGACAGCAGCGAAGACGAATACTGCCACTCCAAGGACCCGGCCAAACCCGTCAGCGTCAGCAAGCTGCGCCAGCAGGAGGCCGAACGCAAGCAAGAAGCGCAAGAGGCCGCGCAGGCCTTCATCGACATGGCCCGCGCCATGGGCAAGAGCGGCAAGTCGCCCGTGCAGGGTTTCATCGCCGTGCTGTTGTTGCGCGCGGGGTTCAAGGGCCTGCTGCAGGCCATCGCCTTCACGGTAGTCACCGTGCTGCTGTTCAAGGGCTTGTGGCTCTGGCTGGGCTTGGGGCTGGTGCTGGCCATCGTGCTGCCGCTGTACTACATGCTGAGCGAATACAAGGACATCCATGGGGATGACGATGACAGCGATGCGGAGGGTGGTGATGGAGATGGGGATGGAGGTGGCAATGACGACGGTGAAGCGCAATTGGCCGAAGCGCCCGCTGGCGACGACGCCGACGATGCCGCCAACACCCCAAAGGCCCCCCAGGCCGGCCACTGAACACAATGACTGACGACGAGGGAGCGATTCCAACATGCTGACAAACATCGAATGGTGGGGCGGGCTGATCTTCGTGCTGGGTGCCATCACCTACCGGCTGGTCATGGGCGCGCTGGAGAAGAACGAAGACGGCATCCACTGGTACCGCGGGCTGATGCACGCGTTCTTCCTGCTGCCCGCCGTGGTGCTGGCCGGGTACTTCTATCCCCTGCCGCGCGCCGGATGGCAGTACGGCTACCTGGCTGTCCTGGGCGCGTCGCTGGCCGTCGTGCTGGTGATGCTGGTGCAAGAGATCACCGGAGACAGCCCCGCGGATGCAGAGAAGAAAAAGGCCGACAAGGCGAAGACGAAGGGGGAGGGCGCGGAAGAAAATCCGCAAGCCAAGAAGCAGCCGCCCGACGCCGCTGGCGGTGACGAAGATGACGACGAGCCAGGCTGGCTGATGACCGTGGTGGGCGCGCTGGCGCTGTATAGCCCGGTGCTGGTGGCCTGCGGCCTGGGCTGCCACAAGGCCTGGCCCATGGTGCAGCGGCTGCTGTGATGCATGCCGCCCCGGGTTGTACCTGGGGCGCATTGCAGGGCCGGCCGGCTGCGGCGCCCATCACAATCGGCAGTGGCCGGCCGGCCCCTTCATCTACTTATCCATGACCCTTTGCCCCGCGCCCATGTGCGCCCACGCCTTTTCCGTCCATGGCCCAAGATTCCTTCGCTGAGCTTTTGTCGCTCTACATGCGGCGCATCCGCGCCAGCGCCTCCGGCGTCGCCACCGAGATCGGCCTGAGCCGCGAGGCGGTCAACAATTGGCGCAACGGTCTGTCCGCACCCAACCCGCGCTCGCGCGACAAGGTGGTGGCCTGCACCCGCTACCTGCGCCTGACCGAGGCCGAGGCCAACCGCCTGCTCAGCGCGGCGGGCTTGCAGCCCGAGTTTCCGCTGCAGGCCGGGCCGGCCGGCGCCGCGCAGCCGTTTGCTGCCTTTCAAGACCGGCTGTTCGCGCAACTGGCGCAGGCCGTGCCCTATGCCATCGCACTGCTGCTGTCGCCCGCACACTGGGGCCAGCCGCCGTTCCGGCAAGAGCTGCTGCAGCGCGCCAAGGCGCAGTACGGAGACGGTGCGGTGCTGCACATCCAGCCGCCCTACAGCGTGAGCACCGTGCCGGCCGAATACTTTGCCGCCATCGGCCGCCAGTGCGGTTTGGGCGATGTAGCCACCGACTATGAATTCGAGTCCGCCCTGGAGCGCCGGCTGGTCGCTGGCGAGCGCCTGTTCTGCCTGGTCAGCCGGTTCGAGCAGGGCACGCCCGCACTGCGCGAGACCCTGGCGGGCATCCTGCGCAGCCTGAGCGAGATGCACAGCGGCCGCCTGCACCTGCTGCTGTGCGGCGGCGAGGCACTGGCCGACCTCAAGTACCGCAGCGGCGACCTGTCGCTGCTCAACATCGCGCAGGTCCACCATTGGCCCGACCCGTCGCTCGAAGACCTCACGCTGCTGGCCCGCCACCGCTGGCCCGACCAGGCCTGGCCGCAGTCCGTGCTGGCGGCCTTGCAGGGCGTGAGCGGCGGACACCCCGCGCTGTTCGAAGAAGGCCTGCAATGGCTGGTGGACCACGGCGTGGATGAGGCGCAGGCCCGCTCTGCCGCATTGCGCAGCCACCTGGCCGGCAGCCCGCGCCTGTGGCAGACCTTGCTGCCGCTGGCACAGGCCCCTGCCACGCGCCAGCGCCTGGCCCAGCTGCTGCAGGCCGACGAACTGGGCCGCGCGCGCCCGTACCTGCAGGACGACGAACTGCGCCGCCTGTTCTGGGGCAACCTCATCCATGTGCGGGGCACGGGCGATGCCGCGCGGCTGCACTGGCGCAGCCCGGCCATCCGCGAGGCGGGCCTGATGGTCGTGGAATCCGCGTCCGGCGCCGCATGAGACCGCTGCTGTCCAAGGCGCTGGTGCGCGCGGTGGTCGTCGCGGCCATCACCCTCTTCGTGGGCAGCGCGCTGCTCACGCCCAAGCTCAACCCGGTCACGCGCGGCTCGGTGCTGGGCGCCGAGAACGCGGGCATCGTCTGGGGCGAACTGGTGCAGTGGCGCGTGGCCCTGATGCAGGCCCACAACGAGCTGGACGCGTGGCCGCAGGACATCCAGAAATACGCGCCCCCCATCGGCAACCCGCAGCTGCGCGTCACGTCGCCCCGGCCCTACGTGCTGCAGGCCGACATCGCGGCCAACCCCGAGCTGGGCAAGCTCGCAGGCACTCAGGTGGTCGTGCAACTCAAGCCCGGCACCACCACCTGGAGCTGCCGCCCCGGGCGCCCGTCCATCCCGAGCGGCTACCTGCCCATCAACTGCCTGGAAGGGCAGGGGGACGACTTCACGCCAATGCCGGCGTCCGAGCGCGACCCGTTCGCGGCGCTGCGCCAGCTCATCTACTGGTGCGCCGGCATCTTCCTGGCCGGCGCCGTGGTCTGGGTGGCGCGGCACCCGTTGCTCGGGCCCGCGCAGCTGCAGCCCGCGCGATTGCGCCGCACGCCGCTGGCGCGGCTGCCCCGGCTCGACCGCCTGCTGGGCTGGACGGGCCGGCGCGAGTCCACGCTGCTCGCGGCCGACATCCGCATGGTGGACTGGCGCCGTGCGGTGCAGTGCGCGCAGCCGGGCTCGCCCGACGCGGCGAACGCACGCGCGGAGGGCCTGGTCCGTGCGCTGGCCGAGCGCGTGTCCGCCCGCAGCCAGCCCAGCAGCGACTGGGCGCTGCCGGGGCCGGTGTTCGAGTGGCAGTTTCCGCCCGACCTGCCGGTGTCGCTGGACCGCTGCCTGGTGTTCGTGCCGACGCCGGGTGTGGACGAGGCCACCCTACTGCGTCAGTTGCGCGCCGCGCAGACCGGCAGCGACGTGCTGCTGGTGCTCAGCGCGCACAGCGCAGATTCCCCCATGCCCCTGCTGCAGGCGCACGCGGCCGACCACGCCAACCTGCATGTGATGGTGGACAGCGCCAGCCAGACCGAATGGCTGGTGGGCGGCGAGGCCCTGCAGGTGCTGCTGCGCCTGCTGGCGGCCCAGCTGCGCATCACGCGCATCTCGCCGTACCAGACCCGGGGCGGCATCACGCGCGAAGGCTCGTTCTTCGGCCGGGCCCAGCTGCTGGCCCGCGTGATCAACCGCGAGCCCGCCAACTACCTGGTGGTGGGCGGGCGCCAGCTGGGCAAGAGCAGCCTGCTCAAGGCCGTACAGCGCCGGCTGCAGGGCCACCCGCACACCGTGTGCCACTACGTGTCGCTGCGCGACCACCGCTTGGCGCCGCGCATGGCGCTGCAGTTCGGCCTGCCGGCCGACACCCCGCTCGAGGCCATCGTGGACCACCTGCAGGCGCAGTACCAGGGCAAGCGTCTTTACCTGCTGATCGACGAGGCTGACCTGTTCTTTCGCGACGAGTCGCACAACGGCTACCCGCAGCTGTCCACTCTGCGGGCGCTGAGCGAAGAAGGGCGCTGCTGGTTCATGCTGGCGGGCTTCTGGGACCTGTACGCCACCGCCGTGCTCGACTACCAAAGCCCGCTGCGCAACTTTGGCGAGGTGCTGGCCATCGGCGGGCTGGAGCGCGCCGCCTGCCGCGACCTGGCCACCGAGCCGCTGCGCCGCCTGCGCCTGGGTTTTGCGAGCGACACGCTGGTGGAAAAGCTGGTGGACGCCAGCGGCCAGCGTGCCAACCTGGTCGCCATCCTGTGCCAGGAATGCCTGGAGGCGCTGCAACCCAGCGAGCGCGCCATCGAGGCGCACCACCTCGCGCAGGCCCTGGCCTCGCAGCCGGTGCAGGACGCGCTGGCCGGCTGGGGGCGCCTGAGCCACGACGAGGCCGCCTGCCGCCTGGACCGCGTGGTGGTCTACCTCACCGCCCAGGCCGGGCACAGCAGCCTGGTTACCCTGGCGCAGCTGCTGCAAAGCCACGGTGTCCTGGCCGACGCCCAGGCCCTGCGCCAGTCGCTGGCCCGCCTGCAGCTGGCCTACGTGCTGCGCAAGCACGAGGCCGACTACCGCTTCGCCATCCCGCTGCTGCAAGACCAGTTCGAATCCGCCGAGCTGGAGTTGCTGCTGCACCAGGAGCTGGCGGTGATGTCCAAGGCCTGAGGCCGCCCGCATCTTTCACCCTGACCTATTCATAGCCCTTCATAGCCCTTCATAGCCCTCCATGGCCACTTCCTCCTCCTCTGTCACCCTGGACTATGACATCGGCTTCGATGCCATCATTGCCGAACTCGATCGCCTGGTCCGTGCGGGCGTGCACCCGGACCGCATCAGCGTGTCCCACTATGCCGCCGTGCAATGGGCCTGCGAGGCCCACTGGGTGTACTCCGATGGCCCGGACGCCGCCTGTGCCGCCCGGCGCGTGGACGCCCAGCTCGCCCTGCTGCGCTTGATGCTGGAGCGTGGGGCGGATCCCAACAAGCGCAAGAACCGCAATTCCACGCCGCTGGCTGTTTGCTGCCGGCAGTTCGCCACCTATTTCCAGGAGCGTGCCCTGGAGAGACTGGGCCTCGTGTTGGCCGCAGGCGGCGACCCGCGCCAGACCAAGGACCCCGCGCTGTGTATTGCCTTGGGCCTGCGCGAGATGCGGGGTGAGGTTTTCGACATGGCGTTCCGCGAGGATGCGTCTCCAGGCCATGCCGATGCGGTTTTCCAAGCGGTCGACATGCTGCTGCAGGCAGGCGCCGACATGGAGGCGCTGGAGCACCGTGCGATGTACCGGCCGTTCCTGATGGCGGCGTACATCGGCAGCGTGCCGCTGCTGCGGTGGTTGAAGGACCGAGGCGCCGACGTGCAGGCCACCAACCCCGATGGGTCCAATGCGCTGATGTACGCCGCAGGCGACGTGGACGGCCTGGCCCGCAGCCGCGCGGGGTTCTCGACCACCTGGCATCGGATGGGCGACCCTGTCGCCAGCACGCGCCAACTGCTCGATTGGGGCCTGGACCCGGCCGCCGCCAACGCGCGCGGCCGCACGCCGCTGCGCCTGGCCGTCAGCGCCGGCAACCTCGATGTGGCCGCCGTGCTGGCCGAGGCGCTCGCAGTCCAGGGCAAGCTCTTGGCGGCCGATGTGCGCTTGTTCAGGGGCACCGACCACGAGCCCCGCGTGGCAGCGTTGACCACCTCGGCGCCAGCCAGAAAGCCCGCCAAGCCCAAGGCCGCGCCAGATGGTGTCGCCCGGCGCGCCACCTGGGACCGTGCCCCTGCACTCATCGACGGACCCACCGACTGGCAGCCCAGCCAGTACCCCGAGTGGCTGCGCACCTGTCTCAAGGACGTGATCGCACGGCTGGGATCGGGCGCGGACCCGCGCGTGCCGCCAGGCACGTTGTACCTGGAGTACGACGACTACTCTCGCAGCCTGCGGCTGTCTCGCACCAAGTCGTACCTCAGCCGCAGCGGCGCGGTGGAAATGGGCGTCCACGTGTTCGATTGGTCGATCATGCGCGTGCGCTTCTCGCAGGTGGAGGGCGACGACTGGGTGCTCCGCGAAGCCATCGATCTGCCCATGGCGCCCGGCGCGCCGCCCGCCACCGACGTGCTGTGCGACGCCATCGGGAAACTGTGCGCCCGCTACCTCAACACCTCGGCTTGAGCACAAGCGCCCGTTCGCCTTCCGGCACCTTCCCACCGTCACCACCCGACCCCATGACCACCAAGCCCAAATGGACCGACCGTCTCTACAGCCCTGTCCGCGTGCTGAACCATGCCGACAAACTGCATCTCGAGAAATTCAGCGACGCCGATCTGGACCAGGTCGCGGGCTGCAATGACGTCCTGGACATGGACCTGCGCAGCAACCGCACCGCGCAGCCGGTGGACTTGTCGCGCCTGGCGCACATCCAGGGACTTCGGCGGTTGAGCCTGGAGCGCATGCAGTTCACCAATCTGCAGGCACTCAAGTCGCTGCCTCATCTCAACGCGCTGACCATTGCGCATTGCGACTTCAACGACTTCGACGCGCTCAATGGCCTGAACGTTGAGACGCTGTTCTTGTGGAACAACAAGCTCTCCCGCTTCCCGGCAGGGCTCGACCTGCCCAGGCTGGAGAACCTGTACCTGTCGAGCAACCGCATCACCGACCTGTCCTTCGTCGCCAGCTATCCCGCCCTCAGGTGCCTGCATGCAGACGGCAACCGGATCACTGATGTGTCACCCTTGGCAAGTTGCACGGCCTTGGAGTCCCTGTGGATCGATGACAACCCGCTGGCCACGCTGGCGCCGCTGGCGGGCAGGCGCTACCAGCGCATGCATGTCAGCAATGAGCTGAGCGCCGAGCGAGCGGCCCTTGGGCTGGAGTTGCCCGAGGAGCCGTATGTGCGCGACGCGGCAAGCATCGAAGCCTCGCGCATCGCGCAGTTGATGGAGGCCAAGGACTGGCCGCAGCTCTACGCCGTCACCGATGTGGCCTTGTTGGGTGACGCATTCTCCAATCTCGTGCACGGGCACTTCGACGAGGACATGGTGCGCGGCGCGCTGGCACACCCGGCCCCTGGCGCGTTCGATGCGATGGTGACCCACGGCCTGCGTCCGCACTATTGGGACGAGTCCCAACTGTTGGTGACCGTACTGAGCAGCTTTGGCGAGCGCCTGGTGACCCCGCTGACCCAGAGCTTTCACGCCGAGCTGGCGTTTTACCCGGAGTACGAACCGTTCTACGCGGGCAAATTGAAGCACGAGCATGCCACCATCGCACGCATCCTGGTAGAGGCACCCCTGCCAGTGTTTGCCGACCTGTTCCTGGCGTTCTTCAACCAGCGCGGGGACTTCTCCGAGGCCCACCTGCACCACTACAAGCGCTTGCTCGACGTGGTGGGCAAGGTGAATTCACCGCAATTGGTGGACCCCATCATCGACCTGCTGCGGTTTGAAAAGCACATCCTGGGTGGTGACGCGGCTTTCATGAAAAAAGTCTTCAAGGCCATTGGCCAGTTGGGCGCCAAGGCCGATGCGGCCGTGCTGGCCAGCCGCTTTGACGTGTCCGCTGAAACCCGGCCTGATGTGGCGGAGGCCTTCGAGGCCACCCTCAAAAAGCTGCAAAAGAAGAAGAGCTGATGCGCCGCAGGTGGCGACCGCCGCTCACCGGGCAGACAATGCGGCCCACAGCAGCCTGTGTGCTGCGCACCCCTGCGGAGGTCTCCCATGCCCATCGAGCTCGATCACCTTCTGGTCCCCGCGCGGGACAAGATCGCCGCCGCGCGGTTGCTGGCGGGGCTGCTGGGCGTGCCGTGGTCGGAGACTGGCGTGGGGCCCTTTGCGCCGGTGTTCGTGAACGACGGCCTCACCTTTGACTTTGACGGATGGAGATCAGGCCGATGAATACCCGGTGCCGTGGTACCCCGGCAGCCTGGTGGTGTAGAAGTCGGGGTGGATCCAGGTGTAGTGCCCCAGGACGAACGCGCATTTGTCGATGTCCGCCGTCGATAGCTTCACGGCATAGTATTTTCGCAGGTAGTCGGGCGTGGCTTGCTGGGAGTCCTGGTACGCGAACCCGAACCGGCCATAGAAGGTTTCCGAGCCCCCCACGGTCGTGATGTGCACCTGCGCCGGCGTGGCGTTCTGCCGCAGCAGGGCCATGCGCGACAGCAGCAGCAAGGTGCCCAATCCTTTTTGCTGGTGCGCGGGGTGCACCATGCCGAACGAGAGGGTGACAAACTGCTGGCCTTCAACGGGGTCGGCCGTCATGCCACCCACGGCCACCACCGCGTTGTCCTGCTCGATCACCACGATGAGCACTTTTCCATCACGCAGCCATTGCGCGAACATCGGATAGAACCCGGCCGGGAAGTGCAGCGGTTCGTTGAGCAGGTAGATCTGCTCGCACTGCGCAATGTCTTCGGGCTGCAGCAGCCGGACCTTGCACAGGGGCAAGGCGCCGACGAATCCCATCTGGAATTCACCCTCTTTCCGTGCAAAGAAGCGCCGGATCTTTTGAATTGTTCCAGTCATCATTCAAGACGCCCCGGCGCTGATGGTGGCCCGGCGCGGGTGCATTCGATGGCGCTGCTGCGCCGTCGCACCCTGCGCGCCGCCACCACCGATACCGCTACCGCTCGATCATCTCCTGCACCTTGGCCGCCAGCGCCGCCACGTCGAACGGCTTGGTGATCACCTCCATGCCGAACGCCAGCAGCCCGTTGCCCACCGCCGCGTTCTCGGCGTAGCCGGTGATGAACAGCACCTTCAGGTCCGGGCGCGTCACGCGGCCGGCGTCGGCCACCTGGCGGCCGTTGAGGCCGCCGGGCAGGCCCACGTCGGTCAGCAGCAGGTCGATGCGGCGTTCGGACTGCAGCACGTGCAGGCCTGCGGGGCCGTCGCCGACCGAGATCACGTTGTAGCCCAGGTCTTCCAGCTCCTCGGCGATCAGGCCGCGGATGGTGGCCTCGTCTTCGATCACCAGCACCACCTCGCCATCGGCGCGGTGGTCGAAGGTGGGCTGCACGTGCGGGTTCTCCTGGTCGGCCTCGCCCATGTAGCGCGGCAGGTACAGGCACATGGTGGTGCCTTCGCCGGGCACCGAGTAGATGCGCACCTGCCCGCCCGACTGCCGCACGAAGCCGTACACCATCGACAAGCCCAGGCCCGTGCCCTGGCCCATGGGCTTGGTGGTGAAGAACGGGTCGAACGCGCGGGCGATCACCTCGGGCGTCATGCCCACACCGGTGTCGGTCACGCACAGCGATATGTACTGGCCGGGCGGCAGCTCGCGCTCGGCCGCGGCGCGGTCGTCCAGCCATTTGTTGGCCGTCTCGATGGTCAGGCGGCCCCCGTTGGGGGCCATGGCGTCGCGCGCGTTGATGCACAGGTTGAGCACCGCGTTCTCCAGCTGCGACGGGTCCACCTGCGTGAGCCACAGGCCGCCCGCGCCCACCACCTCCACCTCGACCGACGGGCCCACCGTGCGGCGCACCATTTCCTCGATGCCGCCCACCAGGCGGTTCACGTCGGTGGGGCGCGGGTCCAGCGTCTGGCGGCGTGAAAACGCCAGCAGCCGCTGGGTGAGCGCCGCCGCGCGGCGCACCGCGCCCTGCGCCATGCCGATGTAGCGCTCGGTGTTGTCGAAGTTCCGGGCGTTCAGGCGCTTTTCCAGCACCTGCAGGCTGGCGCTCATGCCCGCCAGCAGGTTGTTGAAGTCGTGCGCGATGCCGCCGGTGAGTTGGCCGATGGCCTCCATCTTCTGCGACTGGCGGAACTTGGCTTCGACCTCCATCAGCTCGTTCGTGCGCTCGGTCACCTTGCGCTCCAGCGACTCGTTCATCTCGCGCAGCTGGGCTTCGTTGGTGCGCAGCTCGGCCTCGGAGCGCGCGCGCTCGGCGGCGGTGCGGGTGCGGGCCGCGATCTCGCGCATGAACTCGCACTCCTCATGGGTCCACTGGCGCACGTCGTCCTGGTTGACGAAGAGCACCGCCACCAGGCGCCCGTGCTCCACCACCGGAATGTTCATGAAGGCGCGGCCGCTGAGCGCATCCAGGGCGTCGGCGGCCATGGCGGTGCGGGTGTCCAGCCGCGCATCGGTCACGCGCACGAACTCGTCCCGCTTGAGCTCGTCGACAAAGGTGCCGAAGTCCCGCAGGCAGAGGCTGCCCTGCAGCGTCTGCACACCGGGGGCCGTCCAGTCGCACTGCACATGCAGGGTGTCGGATTCGTGGTCCACGCGGCCGTAGCCCGCGCGGCTGACCTTGAGCGTGTGGCCCAGGATGCGGGCGGCGGCCAGGCTGATGTCGTCCACGTCGTCCAAGCCGCGCAACTGGCTGGTGAACTCGATCAGCGCGTCGCGCTTGGCCTCGGCCGCCACGCGCTCGGTCACGTCCAGGCCTTCCACGAAGATGCCGGTCACGGTGCCCGAGGTGTCGCGGATCGGCTGGTACACGAAGTCCATGTACCGCTCGCTCACCGCTTCGCCCGCATGCTGCCGGATGTCGAAGCGGGCGCCGTAGGCCGTGGCCGCCTTGCCGCTGGAGTACACGCCGTCGAGCATGGCCACATAGCCCTGTTCGGCCGCTTCGGGCAGTGCGTCGGCCACCGTGCGGCCCAGCAGGCTGCGGTCGCCCACCATCTCCAGGTACTTGGGGTTGGCCAGCTCGATGCGGTGGGTGGGGCCCTGCAGCAGCACCATGAAGCTGGGCGACTGCTCGAACAGCGTGGCAAAGCGCTCGCGCTCCATCAGCAGGCGCCGGTCGGCCAGCACCTTGTCGGTGGTCTCCACCACCAGCGCCTGGGCACCCACCGGCGTGCCCTGGTCGTCCACCAGGGGGGAGTAGTTCAGGTCCACCCACAGCGGGCGGTACACGCCGTCGCGGTTCAGGCTCAGTTCCTGGTCGTCGTAATGCAGCGTGCCGCCGGCCAGGCAGACCTTGAGCACGCGATCGTTCAGGTCGGCGGCCTCGGGCCAGGCCTCGCGGATGTTCATGCCCAGCAGGCCGGGGTGGCGCCCGCCCGCAAAGCCGGCGTACGGGTCGTTGTAGATCAGCACGCCCGGCTCGCCCCACAGCGTGGCAATCGGCATGGGGCAGCGCAGCATGTTGACCAGCGCGCCGGTCAGGTAGGGCGGCCACTGCTCGATGGGGCCCAGGTCGGTGGTGCTCCAGTCAAAGTCGGCAATGAGCCCGGCCATCTCGCCGCCGGCTGACAAAATGAAATTCTTGACGTGGGATGTGCCGTTGGCCATGCGTGCCAGTTCCTGTGATGGGTTTGTGCGCTGGGCGGTGGTCTGGCACCGTTGATTCCGCGCAATGATAAAGACACCGGCTCCCCGGTTTGTAGGCCAGTTGCCTATAGCCCCATCGGAGACAGCAACTTCTGGATACACCTGCGCTATCCGGTGCTGTTAGTGCGCCTGCTGCGCCTGCTACGCCGGTACGGGCGCATGCGCCATCACCAGGGCGTACAGCGCCTGCGCCGCCACCGACAGGCTCTCATCGCGCCGCCGCACCAGGTAGATCTGCCGCGTGAGGCCTGCCAGCGCCAGGGGGCGTGTGACGAGGCCCGGCTGCTCGAAGTGGAACAGCGTGAGCGCCGGCACCACGCTGATGCCCAGGCCTGCGCGCACCATGCCCATCACGGTGGCCAGTTGCTCCACCTCCATCAGCGTGTGCATGGCCTGCGGGTGCAGGGCGGCCTCCAGGTACTGGCGCACGCTGCTGGTGCGCGCCAGGTGGATGAAGGGCCAGGCCGCCAGGTCCTGCGCGGTGACGGCCTTGCGCCGGCGGGCTAGTGGGTGGTCTGCAGGGCACACCAGGTAAAAGCCGTCGCTGCAAAAAGGCTCGGCCTGCAGCGCAGGGGTGTCGGCGCGGATGGCGGCCAGCGCAAAGTCGGCATGGCCGCTGGCCACGCGCTCAATGCAGGGCTCGGACAGCACGTCGGCGATGTCGATCTCGATGCCGGGGTGCGCTGCGCGGTACTGCGCCAGCACGGCGGGCAGCCAGCCCGCGGCCAGCGACGGCAGCAGCGCCAGGGCCACCCGCCCGCGCTGCAGCGTGGCGGCATCGCGCACGGCCGACAGCGCGTTGGTGATCTCTGCGCGGATGCGGCGGGCCGATTCCAGAAAGTTGTGCCCCTCGGGCGTCAAGTCCACATGCCGCGTGCTGCGGTCGAACAGCCGCAGGCCCAGGTCGTCCTCCAGCGCGCGGATGAGCGCGCTGAACGCAGGCTGCGACAGGTGGCACAGGGCTGCCGCGCGGGTGAAGCTGCGCTGCTCGGCCAGCGCGATGAAAGCGTCGATCTGGCGGCTGGAGAGGTGGGCGGTGCTCATGGGTGAAGGCGAGGGCAGAAAAGCCCCAAAAGCTATTTATCTGCAATGCAGATGGATTCATCATAAATATCGATTTCACAGAATACCGCAGTGTTTCTACAGTGGGGCCCAGGAGACACACATTCATGGCGAACAACACCCATCTGCGGGTCGGCTGCGCCGCCGGCTTTTCGGGCGACCGCACGGACGCGGCCTTGCCCGTGGTGCAGGCGCTCATCGCCAGCGGCCAGCCGTCGGTGCTCATCTTCGAGACCCTGGCCGAGCGCACGCTGGCCCTGGCGCAACTGGCCCGCCGCACCGACCCCGATGCGGGCTACGAGCCGCTGCTGGCCGACCTGCTGCGCCCCGTGCTCGGGCTGTGCCTGGCGCACGGCGTGCGCATCGTCAGCAACTTCGGCGCGGCCAACCCGCACGGCGCCGCACGCCGCATTCAAGCGCTGGCGGCCGAGCTGGGCCTGGCCCGCCCGCGCATCGCCGTGCTGCAGGGCGACGACCTGAGCGGCCCGGCCCACCGCGCGCTGCTGCAGGACGCCCTGGGCAGCGCCATGCCCACCGAGCCCATCGTGAGCGCCAACGCCTACATCGGCGCACAGGCCATCGCCGATGCGCTGCGCGCCGGGGCCGACATCGTGGTCTGCGGCCGCGTGGCCGACCCGTCGCTCGTGTTGGGCCCGGCGCTCGCGCACTACGGCTGGGCGCTGGACGACTGGGACCGCCTGGCCCGCGCCACCATGGCCGGGCACCTGCTCGAATGCGGCGCGCAGGTCACGGGCGGCTACTTTGCCGACCCCGGCTACAAGGACGTGCCGGGGCTGGCGCAACTGGGTTACCCCATCGCCGAGATCGACGCCGACGGCCACTGCACCATCACCAAGCCGCCCGGCACCGGCGGGCGCATCGACGAGCGCACCGTCAAGGAGCAGCTGCTGTACGAGCTGCACGACCCGGCGGCCTATCTCACGCCCGACGTGGTGGCCGACATCAGAGAGGCCCGCGTGCAGGCCGTGGGCACCGACGCCGTGCGCCTCACCGGCGTACAGGGCCACGCGCAGCCCGCCACGCTCAAGGTCAACGTGTGCTTTGAATCCGGCTGGTTCGCCGAGGGCGAAATCTCCTACGCAGGCCCGCGCGCCCAAGCCCGCGCGCGCCTGGCGGGCGAGGTGCTGCGCGAGCGGCTGGCCGGCCTGGGCCCGCTGCGCATCGACCTGATCGGCGTGACCAGCATCTTCGGCGACGACACCAGCCGGTGGCTGGATGCCCCTGCAGACGCAGGCGGCGATGCCCGGGAGGACGTGCGTGATGTGCGCCTGCGCGTGGCTCTGCAGCACCGCGACCACGCCAGCGCCCAGCGCCTGGTGCGCGAGGTGACCGCGCTCTACACCTGCGGGCCTGCGGGCGGCGGCGGCGTGCGCACCGCCATGCGCCCACGCCTGGGCACCGTGTCGTGCCTGGTGCCGCGCGATGCGGTGGCCGTGCGCTTCGAGATGGTTGATTGAGGAACCACACACCATGACTTCTGCAACCCCGGCCGCAACCCAGCCCGCCACCACGGCAACCATCACTGTTACGCTTTATCGCCTGGCCCACAGCCGCACCGGCGACAAGGGCAACCGCTCCAACATCAGCGTCATCGCCTGGCACCCCGCGCTGTGGGATGTGCTGGTCGAGCAGGTCACCGAAGCCGCCGTGGCCCGCCAGTTCGCGCTGCGCCAGCCACGCCAGGTCACGCGCTACCTGCTGCCCCAGCTGCAGGCCATGAACATCGTGCTGGACGATGTGCTGGACGGCGGCGTGAACGATTCGCTCAACCTCGACAGCCACGGCAAGGCGCTGAGCTACCTGCTGCTGGACATGCCCGTCACCGTGCCTGCCGCGCTGGCACCGCACCTGGGCGGGCCGCCGCCGTAGCGGTCGCTTGTTTGACGGGTTCCCGATTCACTTTCCGCTTTTCCATACCTAAACACAAGGAGACAACCATGAGCCGATCCACTTCGCTGTTGAACCAGGGCCGACGCCACGCGATGGCCGCCGCCGTGCTGGCGCTGGGCGCGCTGCAGGGCGGGGCTGCCCATGCGCAGGCCTACCCCGCCAAGCCCATCACCTTCGTCGTGCCGTTCGCGGCCGGCAGCGCCACCGACCAGCTGGCGCGCGCGCTGGGGCAGTCCATCACCACCGACACCAAGCAGGCCGTGGTCATCGACAACAAGGCCGGTGCCAGCGGCATGATCGCGGCGTCGGCCGTGGCCAAGGCTGCGGCCGATGGGTACAGCGTGCTCATCACCACCAACACCACGCATGCGGCCAACGAGCATCTGTACAAGAAGCTCTCGTACGACCCGGTGAAGGACTTTGCGCCGGTGACCGGCCTGGGCAAGGGCGGGCAGGTGCTGGTGGTCAACGCCACCGCGCCGTACAAGAACGTGGGCGAGCTGCTGGCCTTTGCCAAGAAGAACCCCGGCAAGCTCAGCTTCGGCAGCGGCAGCTCGTCGAGCCGCATGGCCGGCGAGATGCTCAAGCAACTGGCCAGCGTGGACATCCTGCACGTGCCCTACAAGAGCAACCCGCTGGCCATCACCGACCTGCTGGGCGGGCAGATCGATCTGATGATCACCGACACCTCCACCGGCGTGCCCCAGGTCAAGGCGGGCAAGCTTCGTGCCCTGGGCTACTCCACCCAAAAGCGCAGCGCCCAGCTGCCCGACGTGCCCACGCTCGACGAAGCCGGCGTGAAGGGCTACGACATGGGCTACTGGTTTGCGGCCTACGTGCCGGCCGGCACCCCCGCACCGGTGGTGGCGCGCCTGAACGAGCTGCTCACGGCGGCCACCAAGAGCGCTGCGGCCAAGAGCTTCTACGACAACGCGGGCTCCGAGGCATGGACGACCACGCCCGATGAACTCGCCAAGTTCCAGGCCGCTGAAACCCAGAAGTGGGGCAAGGTGATCAAGGCCGCCGGGATCGAGGCCGAGTAAGCCAGCAGGCCAGCCAAGCCAGCCCACAAGCCGCAGCCCCCGCGCCGGGCCGCGGCTTTTTCCAAACCCGTTTCCCGTTCCGCCAGTCCGCCCGCCGTCCCCGGCAGGCGCGGGCGGAGCCTTGCCGCGCGCAGCGCACCAGACGCTGCCGTTTTTCTCCCAGAGCCGCTTGAGCGGCCACCACCCACCATCCATCCCAGGAGACACCATGCAACCCCTTCGTGCATTCGGAAAACTCGCCCTCACGGCCGCCGCCGCGGCAGCCCTGGCCGCTTGTGGCGGCAGCAGCAATGGCGACGACGCCCCCAAAGGCCCGGCCCTCAAGCTCCAGATCACTGCCACCGAGGCCTTCCCCGGCAGCTATGGCGACGTGGGTGAATACGAGCGCCTCACAGGCACCATCAGCGGCGAGGTCGACCCCAAGGACCCCAAGAACGCCACCATCCAGGACCTGGCGCTTGCACCCACCAACGCCAACGGCATGGTCGAGTACCAGGCCGACTTCGTCATGCTCAAACCGAAGAACATGGCCAAGGCCAGCGGCGTGCTGCGCTACGACGCACCCAACCGCGGCAACATCCTCACGATGCTGAACCCCACGGCCACGCCCAGCGACGCGGTGTACCTGGAGCGCGGCTACGTGATGCTGTACTCCGCCTGGCAGGGCGACGTGCCCAAGACCACCCCGGCGCGCCTCACGGTGACCGTGCCCGTGGCGAAGAACAAGGACGGCAGCAGCATCACCGGCCCCTACCGTGCCGAGCTGGTGCCCACCGTGGCCAGCGCATCAATGACGCTGCCCGGCGGCGTCTTCAATGGCACCATGATCCCGTACGAGCCCGCCAGCCTGGACAACACCCAGCCCGGCTACTCGCTCACCCGCCGCGCCAACGAGACGGATGCACGCGTGCCGGTGCCCGCAGCCGACTGGAAGTTCGCCACCTGCGATGCGGGCACCAATGCCTTCCCCGGCACCGCCAGCCCCACCAGCGTGTGCCTCAAAGGCGGGTTCGACCCGGCCTACCTGTACGAGCTGGTCTACGTCGCCAAGGACCCCAAGGTCATGGGCGTGGGCCTGGCCGCGCTGCGCGACACGGTGAGCTTCTTTCGCAGCAAGGCGGCCGACTCGTCGGGCACGCCCAACCCGCTGGCGGGCCGCATCCAGTACACGCTGGGGCAGGGCACCTCGCAGTCGGGCAACGCGATGAAGACGTTCCTGCACCTGGGCTTCAACCAGGCGCTCGACGGCGGCAAGGTGTTCGACGGCATCTTCGCCCACGTGGCCGCGCGCCAGACCCACATCAACACCCGCTTTGCCGTGCCCGGCGGCGGCGGGGGCCTGCGCACCGACCACACGGCCTTCGGCCAGACGGCGCCGCGCGGGCTGGACAAGGACTACAACGACGACATCAGCGGCCGCCAGGGCGGCGTGATGAAACGCTGCGCCGCCACCAGCACCTGCCCCAAGTTCTTTCTGGGCCTGTCGGGCACCGAGTTCTGGCAACTGCAGGGCTCGCCCGTGCTGACCGATGCCCGCGGCACCAAGGACCTGGCCCAGCCCGACAACGCGCGCATTTATTACTACGCCAGCACCCAGCACGGCGGGGCAGGGGGCACGGCCAGCATCGCGTACGCGCCCACGCGCGCTACCTACCCCACGGGCACGGTGGTGCACTTCAACGACACCTTCCGCGCGCTGTTCCTGAACCTGGAAGACTGGGTGGTGCGCGGCACGCAGCCGCCCGCCAGCCAGGTGCCACGCATCGACAATGGCACGCTGGTGCGGCCCGAGGCGCTGGCCTTTCCGGCCATGAAGGGGCTGACCTGGGCGGTGGGCGGCGTGCAGACGGCCATTCCTGAGTTCAGCTACCGGGGCCTGTACAACAACTTCCCGCTGTTCGACTTTGGCCCGCAGTACATCCCGCAGGACGAATCGGGCATCGCCACCATCCTGCCCCCGCGCAACCTGGGCCGCGACTACGCGATCATGGTGCCGCAGGTCGATGCGTCCACCGGCCTCACCCGCGCCGGCATCCGCAGCGTGGAAGCGCGCGCGCCTCTGGGCACCAGCATCGAGTTCAACTACGTCGCCACGCCCGGCATCACCGACCTGGCCAACCTCACCGGCAGCTTCATCCCCTTCCACAAGACGCGCGCCGCGCGGCTGGCGGCGGGCGATGCGCGGCCGTCGCTGGAAGAGCTGTACGGCACGCAAGACGGCTACGTGGCGGCCGTGACCGAGGCCGCCAACGCACTGGTGGCGCAGCGCCTGCTGCTGCAGCGCGACGCGGACCTGCAGATTGCGCGGGCCAAGGTGGCGGCGGTGTTGCCGTGAGGTGACTGGGTATTTGGGGTGGGGCTGAGGTTTTGGTGCCGTTGTGCTTCTTGGCGGTGGCCCCCCTCTCCCCAACCCCTCTCCCGCGAGGGGCGAGGGGCTAAGGTCCGCGGGGGCGCATGGCGTTAGGGGCTTAAGCAGACGGCGCCACATGCAGGGCGGGGCGCAGTCCCCTTCGCCGACGCTCCTGCATTCACACCCTCTCCCCTCGCGGGAGAGGGCGGGGGAGAGGGGGTGGTGGATCAAGCATTCATGCATCCTTGCCCACAGCTCCCTCTCCCCAACCCCTCTCCCGCAAGGGGCGAGGGGCCAGGGCGCCGGGGTGCTGTTGATCGCCTTTCCAACATCAAGCAAAAAACAGCCTCTACCGCTGGATCAGAAAGCGCTACCAGCTATCGAAAAGATAGCGTTTCACTCATCTGCCACGCCTACCCGCGCCAACTACCAAGGCACCCCTTCAAACCGCTGCACCAAAAAATCCAGCAGCGCCCGCACTGCCGGCGACAAATGCCGGCGTGACGGGTACAGCGCGTAGATCGTCATCACTGGCAAATCCCACGCGGGCAGCACGGCCTGCAGCTCGCCACTGCGCAGCAACGGGTTGACCAGGTACGTCGGCTGCATCGCAATGCCGCCCCCCGCCAGCGCCGCGCGCATCAGCGTGGTGGCCTCGTTGGCGCTGAAGTGGCCCGACACGCCCACGCGCTCGGTCTCTGCGTCCCGGGTCAGCGTCCATACGCTTTTGCCAAAGTTGGCATAGCTCAGGCAGCGGTGCTGCGCCAGATCGGCCGGCACCTGGGGCGTGCCGTGCGTGGTCAGGTAGGCGGGTGATGCCACCAGCACCGAGTCACACCGCGCCAGCGGCCGGCCGATGAGCAGCGGGTCGGGCTCGGCGCTGATGCGGATGGCCAGGTCGATGCGGCGCTCCACCAGGTTCAGCGACCCCTCGCTCGCGTCCAGGTCGATCTTGAGCTGCGGGTGTTGCGCCAGAAAGTCCGCAATCGCCGCGCCCATCTGCGCGAACGCGAACGACACGCTGCAGGTCAGCCGCAACTGGCCGCGCAGCTCGCCCTCGGTGGTGCTGGCGGTTTCTTCCTCCAGGTCTTGCGACAGCGCCAGCATCTGCTGGCAGCGGCGCAGGCAGTGCTCGCCGGCATCCGTCAGCGTCACGCTGCGGGTGGTGCGCTGCAACAGCCGCGCCTGCAGCCATTGCTCCATCTCGCCCACATAGCGCGTGACCATGGCGCGCGACATCTCCAGCCGCTCGGCCGTGGCGCTGAAGCTGCCGCTGGTGGCCACTTCCACAAACACCCGCATGGCCGTCAGGCGGTCCATATTTGCTCTATTGGTGCAACAAATATGCGCATTTTATGGGGTTTATTGGATCGATTGGCGCAAATAAACTTCGCTTCGACATCGACGCCAAGCCCTGACAACCCCTTCAACTTTCTGGAAAAACCACCATGTTCCGCACCACCCTCATCGCCGCCACCCTCGCCGTCGCCTTCACCGGTGCCCAGGCTGCCCAGCCGCTGCAAGTCAAGGTCTACAACGCCGACGGCAACAGCTTCAACGTCAACTCCACCGTGGTCTACGGCGACAAGGAAGCCATGGTCATCGACGCCGGCTTCACCCGTGCCGACGCACTGCGCATTGCCGCCAACGTGCTCGACACCGGCAAGGAGCTCAAAACCATCTACGTGAGCCAGGCCGACCCCGACTACTACTTCGGCGTGGAAACGCTCAAGGAAATCTTCCCCAAGGCCGACGTGGTGACCACCCCCGCCGTGCTGGAGAAGATCAACGCCAAGCTGGCGACCAAGCTCTCGTTCTGGGGCCCCAAGATGGGTGCCAACGCACCGCGCACGCCTGTGCTGCCCAAGGCCATCAGCGGCAACACGCTGAGCGTGGACGGCCAGGTGGTCGAGATCCGCGGCACCACCGGCATGTTGGCGCACCGCCCGTATGCGTGGATCCCGTCCATCAAGGCCATCGTGGGCAACATCGCGGTGTCGGGCACCAACACCCATGTGTGGACGGCCGACACGCAAACCGTGGCCGAGCGCAGCGCCTGGGTGGCCCAGCTCGACGAGATGGCCGCACTGCAGCCCGCCGTCGTCGTGCCCGGCCACATGCCTGCCGGCGGCACGCTCGATGCTGCCAACATCACCTACACCAAGGGCTACCTGCAAGCGTTCGAGAAGAATGCCGCCGCCACCAAGACCAGCGCCGAACTCATCGACGCGATGAAGAAGGCCTACCCCGCAGCGCCCATGGGCCTGTCGCTGGACATCGGCGCCAAGGTCAACAAGGGCGAGATGAAGTGGTAAATCGCTGAATTCTGGAAAGGCCGGCGGCGAACCTGCGGTTCATCCATCGCTGCCGTTCGGGCTGGTGCCGCCGTTCAGGCTCCCACAACCGCTCGGGCTCTCACAACCGTTTAGCCTCCAACAACCGTTCGGGCTGAGCTTGTCGAAGCCCCGCGCGGCGCTTCGACAAGCCTGCCCTGAGCCTGTCGAAGGGCTCAGCGTGAACGGGTGGAAGATGATCGAACGCAGATAGAAAGTTAGTCCCATAGATAGCTATAAGACTTCGTTCTGCAGCGCCACCGCCCGCCATCCGTTTTTCACAAGGAGCCCCCCATGTCCACGCACCCACTCCAGCAAGTCCTGCAGCACCTGCACGCCGGTCGCTGGAACGCGGCGCACGACCTGGTGCAGCACGACGGCTCCATGCTCGCGGCCTGGCTGCACGGCATCTTGCATGTGCAGGAAGGCGACCTCGAGGACGCCGAAAACTGGTACGACCGCGCCGGCCGCCACTTCCGCAGCCGGGGCACGCTGGTAGAAGAGCTCGCACTTTTCGAAGCCGCACTTGCTGCATCAGCACCCCCTGCCGCATCCCCCTCAGCATCCCCTGATCCTGAAAGCCCCTGACCCACCATGTCCTCCATCTCCCTCACCTATCTGTTCGACCCCCTGTGCGGCTGGTGCTACGCCGCCGCCCCCGCGCTAAAACACCTGCAGGGCGTGGAAGGCATCCATGTCTCGCTGGCGCCCACGGGCCTGTTCGCAGGCGCAGGCGCGCGGCCCATGGATGCGGAATTTGCCGCCTATGCGTGGAGTAACGACCAGCGCATCCAGCAGCTCACGGGCCAGCCCTTCACGCAGGTCTACCGCGACCAGATTCTGGGTGCGCCGTCTGGCCGCTTCGACTCAGGCCCTGCCACGCTGGCGCTGACTGCGGTGGCCCACACTGCGCCCGAGCGTGAGTTGGATGCCCTGCATGCGCTGCAGCATGCCCGCTATGTGGATGGGCGCGACACTGCAGAGCCTGCCGTGCTGGCCGGTGTGCTCAACACCCTGGGCCTGGTCGACGCCGCAGCGCTCACGCTGGCGCCCGATGCAGCGCTGCGCACGCTGCTGGCTGAACGTGTGGCCCACGCACAGTCCACGCTGCGCGCCGTGGGTGCACGGGGTGTGCCGCAACTGGTGGTGACAGGGCAGGGCGGCGCGCTGCGGCTGTTGGGGGGCGATGCGCTGCTGGGGCCGCGCGAGCAGTTGGTGGCGCTGGTGCGGGCAGCGGCCTAACGGACAGCCACTCGCAGTCAACGAAAAAACAATCACCGTTCACGCGCAGCTCGCCGAAGAGCGGTGAAAGGCTTCGACAGGCTCAGCCCGAACGGTTTTTGAGGGGCTCAGCCCGAACGGTGTGGGGCGAGTGAAGATGCAGCCACAACTACCCGTTCACGCTGAGCCCTTCGGCAGGCTCAGGACAGGCTTGTCGAAGCGCCGCGCAAGGCTTCGACAGGCTCAGCCCGAACGGTGTTTGAGAGCTCAGCCCGAACGGTGTGGGGGTGAGTGAAATGGAATCCCCAATATCCGTTCACGCTGAGCCCTTCGACAGACTCAGGACAGGCTCGTCGAAGCGCCGCACAACGCTCCGACAGACTGTGACCTGCACCGACCCCCGCTCACTCCATCGACGGATCGATCAACACCTTCGCACCCGTATTCCGCGCACCATAAAACGCGATCGCATCGGCGCTCACAGCCCCGGCCAGCGACACCGTGCGCGCGTAGTGGCTGGCAAACGTGGTCTTCAACTCCGCCGCCACGCGCGCGCGCAGCGCCTGGGCCGCGGCATCACCGATCTTGGCCAGGAACGGAAACAGCAGCCAGCCGCCAATGCCCCAGGCCATGCCGAACGTGCGGTGGATCTCGGTCGGCCGCGTGTCCAGGTGGCCGTACAAGTACACCTGCTTGTGCACCGCCGATCCATACCGGCTGTACTCCTGCGCCTTGCGGTTGATGGCCGCTTCCATGCACTGCAGGATCTGCCCGGCCAGCGTGCCGCCGCCGGTGGCGTCGAACGCGATGGTCGCGCCCGTGGCCACCAGCGCCTCGGTCAGGTCGGCCACGAAAGTGGGCGCGCTGGTGTCGCACACATACTGCGCGCCGATGCCGCGCAGCAGCGCTGCCTGCTCGGGCTTGCGCACGATGTTGACCAGGCCGATGCCGTCCTTCTGGCAGATCTTGTTCAGCATCTGGCCCAGGTTGCTGGCCGCGGCGGTGTGCACCAGCGCGGTGTGGCCCTCGCGCTTCATGGCCTCCACCATGCTCAGCGCGGTCAGCGGGTTGACGAAGCACGATGCGCCCTCGGCCGCCGTGGTGCCTGCGGGCAGCGGCAGGCACTGCGCCGCCGGCATGGCGCGGTACTGCGCGTACATGGCGCCGCCGATCACCGCCACCGTGCGGCCCAGCAGCGCCTGCGCTGCGGGCGACGCGCCCGCAGCCACCACCAGGCCCGCGCCCTCGTTGCCCACGGGCATGCTCTGGCCCAGGCGGGCGGCCATGCCGGGCATGGCGCGCTCGGGGATGCGGGCCGTGGCCACCGGCCGGTCGGCCGTGCCGGTGACCTGCACCGTGGACAAATCGGTGGGGCCCAGCAGCAGGCCGATGTCCGACGGGTTGATGGGCGTGGCCTGCACCTGGATCAGCACCTCGTCGGGCCCCGGCGTGGGCACGGGCGTGGGCTCCAGGCTGATCTGCAAGGTGCCGTCGGGCTGGACGAGCGAGCGCAGTTGCAGTGCGGTGGTGGGAATGTCGGTGGTGGTGGTCATGCTTGGCTTTCGGTAGGAAGAAGGGCGCGCCGTTGGTTCAATTGCGCGCCCCGGTGCCAAACATTAGAACTGGATTGCGCCGCAGCCACGGTCGCGCAAGTGCCTTGCGGCGGCAGGGTTGCTGTCGTGGTCCGCAGTGCCGGCCGGCACGCAGGCCGTGTCGCCACGCACCATCAACTCCCCAGCGTGCGCAGCATCTGCTCGTACATCGCATCCACCGCTGGCGAGCGCAGCGACACCTTGCTGCGCAGCACCGCCACCTCCATCGAATCGAGCAGCGGCAGGTCAAACTCTGCCGGCAGGTCCTGCAGTATCTGCAGATGCGCGGGCACGCTGCAGCGCGTCAGCACCGCCACGGCCAGGCCGCTTTCCACCGCGGCCAGCTGCCCCGCCAGGCTGGAGCTGTGGTACACGATGCGGTGCGCACGCCGCCGCGCCGCCAGCGCCTTCATCGTGGCGATGCGGGCCAGGCTGGCCGACTCGTACACCGCAATCGGCAGCGGGTCGCGCCGCCACACCTCGTGCTGCGGCGAGCCCACCCATACCAGCGGCTCATCAAACAAAAAGTGCCCGCGCTGCGGCTTGTCGCGCGAGACCAGCGCCAGGTCCAGTTCGCCCCGCCCCAGGCGCGGGATCAGTGACGTGGACTGCTCGCACGTCAGCTCGATCTCCACCCCGTGGTAGCGGTGCGCAAAGCTGCGCAGCACCGGCGTGAGGTAGGCGCTGGCATAGTCGTCCGGCACACCCAGCCGCACGCGCCCGGCCAGCTGCGGGCCGAACAGCGCCGTGTGCGCCTCGGCCTGCAGGTCCAGCACGCGGCGCGCGTACGACAGCAGCTCGGCCCCGGCCGGCGTCACCTCCAGGTGGCGCGGCCCGCGCAGCAGCACCGGGCGGCCCAGCGCGGCCTCCAGCTTCTTGATCTGCATGCTGACTGCGGATTGGGAGCGGTGCACCAGCGGCGCCGCGCCCGAGAGCGAGCCTGCGTCCACCACGGCCACAAAGGCGCGCAGCCAGTCGATCTGAAAGTCCGGGTGGTTCATGGTGGTGACAGGGCCTCGGTGGGTGTGTGCAGTGGTGTGATCTGGCGTCTTGCCGTGTGGCTGGCGCCTGCGCAGATTCTCTGGTCCGTCGCACAGGGATTGGCGCGGGCTTCGACAGGCTCAGCCTGAACGGTCGGTGTGAACGTGAGTGCGGGTGCGTGAGTGTGGATGCGTATGGGTGCGTGTGGAGACGTTGGATGCCGGGCTCTGTCAAACGCCATCTTTAAAAGCATTCGTTTATCGAATGTTAGTCGTTCGAATTATCCGTTTTACACCACAACGCTAAACCCCGAGCATCAGCCCCATGAATCTCAAAGCCGGCATCGCAGCGTCCCTATCCCCCGCAGAGCCATCGCAACCACCTGTCCAGCGCGAGCGCGACGGCCAGTGGCTGCTCATCGCCGGGGGCGTGCTGCTGGGCACCATCGGCGTGTTTGTGGAAGAGGCGGGCCAGCACCCGCTGGTGACGGTGTGGTTCCGCTGCGCATTCGGCGCGCTGGCGCTGCTGGCCTGGTGCCTGGCCACGGGCCGGGGGCGCGAGCTGCTGCTCAGCGGCCGCGCCCGCTGGGTGGCGTGCGCCACCGGCGTGCTCATGGTGTTCAACTGGGCGCTGTTCTTCGCGGCCATCCCGCGCACCTCCATCGCCGTGGCGACGGTGATCTTTCACATCCAGCCCATCTGGGTCATCGTGTTCGGCGCACTGTTCCTGCGCGAGGCCGTCTCGCCCACGCAGTGGCTGGCCACGCTGGCTGCGCTGGGCGGCCTGGTGCTGACCACCGGCCTGCTGGACGGCACCGCAGCGGCTGCGGCCGCCAGCAGCAGTGGTGGTGGCGGCAGCTACATGGCGGGCGTGCTGATGTGCCTGGGCGGCTCGCTGTGCTACGCGGGCGTCACGCTGCTGGCCAACACGCAAAAGGCCATCAGCCCCTTTGCGATGGCGCTGTGGCAGTGCCTGGTGGGCGCGTTGGCGCTGGTGTGGGCCCCCTTTGTGTTGGGTTGGCCGCAGCAGGGTGCCGCATGGGCCTGGCTGCTGGGCCTGGGCGTGGTGCACACGGGGCTGGCGTATGTGGTGCTGTTCGCCGGCATGGCCCGCCTGGCGCTGGGGCGCATCGCGGTGCTGCAGTTTGTGTACCCGCTCACCGCGGTGCTGGTGGATTGGGCGGTGTATGGGCGCACGCTCAGCGCCGTGCAACTCGCGGGTGTGGGGCTGATGGCGGCGGCGTTGTGGACGATCCGGCGGCCCCAGTTGTCCGCCCAGCAGGCCTGATGCTGCGCGGGGCACATTAGCAGAACACCGCTGTAATTTCCTGTAATCGCCAAGCCGTCCGGGCGGCGCGACGATGGGCTCGCTTCCTCAACAAGTGATGAAGCCGAGGGCGCCGAAAATCGTCAAAGAGTAGGCATTCAGGAGAGCGGAAAATGAAAAAATTCATGACTGCAGCGCTTGCCGTGCTGCTGTGCGGGACGGCCTTGGCCAGGCCCACGTATGTGTTCCAGCCGGACTGGGATGCAGAAATCAACAACGACGTGAACAATCCCGCCACCGGAAAGCCCTACACGCAAACTCAGGTCCAGACATTTCTGGAAAACGTCAAAAACCGAGGTGCCGACGAATCCAAGGCCGCCCAGGTTCTGCGCGCGTGTGGGCAGGTCCAGATAAAGAAAGGGTGCCATCAGGCCTCCGAGCCCCACATCACGATCTGGGTGGATGGCCGGGTCAAATCCAACCAGGTCAAAGCCTGCCAGAAGGTCGACCCTGACAGCGCCGTGCATGTGAACGGCTGCGATGCGCGCTGAGCGGCTCCATGTTGTCAGCGGGGCAGACTTGCCGCCGCTGACGAAAACCGCTCAGGGCGCCTTGCCCGCCGCGATGCCTGCCGTTTCAGACGCCTGAATGTGCCGCTGAAAGAACTGCACCACCTGCGCATTGAACACCTGGTGAAACGCCACCCGGTCGAACCCCGGCGCATCGCGGCAAATGTCCGGCGCCACCTCCGCCAACGCCGGCGAGCAGGGCGCCAGAAAGGCATAGTGCCCCGCGTTGGCGGCCAGATGCCAGTCGGGCGCGCGGGGCAGGCCCTGGCGCACGGTTTCCACGCTGTTCAACGTGACGCCGTCGCCACCCAGCGCCGACGCCCACAACTGCACCGGCACGCCGACCTGCCGGAGGCCCTTGGCGTCGAACACGCTCAAGGGGTCGACGATGACCGCCGCCTTGATGCGCGCATCCGGCGCGGGTGTGGCCGGTATCTCGTTGCGGCGGATCTCGCCGCACAGCGGCCGGGTGGACAGCGGTGGGCACAGGTCTGGCCGCAGCGTCCAGTCCGGCACCGCGCCAGTGGCCACCAGCCCCGTGTAGCCCCCGCGTGAAAAGCCGAAGAAGCCGACCTTGCCCGCGTCCAGCTGCGCGCGCTGGGGCCACGCGCCCAGCATGTAATCCGTCAGCCGCTTCATGTCCACGGGCCGCGTGGCAAAGGCCGACAGGTGGCCCTGGCGGCTCATGTCCTGAAAATTGTCGCCCGGGTGGTGGATGGCCGCGACCACATAGCCCGCATCGGCCAGCGCTGCCGCCGTGTCGTGGTGCCCCAGGGCCGATCCGCCCGCGCCGTGCGACACCACCACCAGCGGCAGACCTGGGCCGGTCACGGGGCAGTCCCGCGTGCCTTGCAGCACCAGCGGCGCCAGGTCGATGGGGCCCGGCGGCGTGCTGCACGGCGACCACACGGCGCCGCGCAGCGCGGGCCCGTCCTGGTCGGCGGGCACCTCGATGAAGGCAAAGCCTGCGGCCTGGGCCAGGGTGGCGGCGCTGCAGAGCGCCGCGGTGGACAGCCAGCGAAAGGCAATGCCAAAGCCAGAGCGGGCATGCAAGCGGGAGATGAATCCAGTGGAGGTCATGGTGATGGATGGCTGGGGCGGGTGGGAACTGGCAGGCCGGTGCGCAGGTCGGCGTGCGCGGCGTTGCGCCGCACAGTGTGCCGCAGCCTGCGCGCCGGGACCGGGCCGATCTTGCAGCCTTGCAGCGTGGCTGCATCGGTGGGTGGCTCGGCAGTCATCCCTGTGAACCGGTCAGGCAGAGCCCTGTGGCTGGTGATGGCGGGGCTGCCGACGTGCGGCGCAGGGCTTCGACAGGCTCAGCCCGAACGGTTGGGGGAGCTCAAAGAACGGCAGCCAAAACCTCAGTCAAGGTCCATTGCCGTCGGCGCCCACCCATGCTGCCTCGTTATGGCCCGAACACCATCGCCTGGTGCGCCCCCACGCCCGCCAGCACACCTTCGGCCGACGCCAGCGTGGCGTTGTGCCGCATCAGCGTGGCGTCGCCCGCGGCGTACACGCCGGGCACCGTGGTCATCTTGTTCGCATCGGTGCGGATGCACGGGCCCATGGGGCCGTCGTCCATGGCGCAGCCCAGTTGCTCGGCCAGCGCGCTGGCGGGGCGCGTGGTGGCCGCTACGTACAGGGCGTCCAGCGGCAGCAGGCGCGCGCCGCTGTCGCCGTGGGCCTGCAGGCGCACGCCGTGCAATGCCCCGCCGTCGCCTTCCAGCGCCGCAATGCGCGCAGGCTCCACCGCAATGCCCAGCGCCAGCAGCCGCTCGCGCTCGGCGGGCTCCAGCGTGGACTCGCCGTTCAGGAAGAGGGTGGTGGGGCCCCAGTCGGCAATCAGCTGCGCGTGCATGCCCGACTGCGGCGAGTGGTACAGCACGCCCAGGCGCTGGCCCGCAAACTCGTAGCCGTGGCAATAGGGGCAGTGCAGCACGCTGGTGCCCCAGCGCTCGCGCAGGCCAGCGATGTCGGGCAGGCCGTCCTGCACGCCAAAGGCCAGTATCAGCTTGTGAGCCTCCAGGTGCGTGCCATCGTCCAGCACCACGGCAAAGCCGCTCTCCGGCGACCCCGCGCTTTGCTGCGCCGTGGCGGACACGGCCGTGCCCTGGCGCAGCGCCACCGTGGGGTAGGCCAGCAGCTTGCGGCGCGCCTGCTCGATCATCGCCAGCGGCGGCTCGCCGTCCTGCCCGAAGAAGCCGTGCGACGCGGCGGCAAACCGGTTGCGCGGCTGGCCCGCATCCACCACGCACACGCGCCGCCGGGCCCGCGCCAGCTGCATCGCGGCCGACAGGCCGGCAAAGCTGCCGCCTATCACGATCACCTCATACGCCTGGGTGGTTGTCATTGCTGCTGCCGCCATGAGAAATCTCCTTGTGACCGTGGCACCCTGCCACCATGCGTTGATGAAACTCGGCCGACAGCTGCGCCAGCGTCACCTCGCCCAGGCGGGCCAGCAGCACCTCTTCGGCGGCTTGGTAAGCGTCCGTCAGCGCGCGGTTGACGGCCTGTTCGACGATGCAGCCCGGGCTCTCCACCCTGTTGCCCACCGCCAGCAGCGTGGGCGCGCCCAGCGCTTCGTGGATGTCGCGCAGGGTCACTTCGGACAGCGGGCACGACAGCACCCACCCTCCGCCATGCCCCTTGGCCGACGAGACAAAACCCGCATACCGCAGCCCCGCCATCAGGCGGCGGACCACCACAGGATTGGTCTGCATGGCCTGCGCCAGCGACTCGGACGTGGCGGGGCCATCCATCTCTGCCATGTGCAGCAGCGCGTGGAGGACGTTGGAAAGGCGGCTATCTCGTTTCATGCAACATTCAAAGTTGCGTGATGTTAGCATGGGCCCAGAAGGAGCGCTGGCGGACTCACGGTTTGCTACTGAAGTGATAGCTGCTAGCGCTTGATAGCCAAGCGAAAGGTGCCGATTTGGCTTGATTTTTGGCACAGTCGCATACCCCCACCCGTTCGGGTTGAGCCTGTCGAAACCCTGCGCCCGCCTTGCCAGCCCCTGGCTCACCCCACCGCAAAACCCCATACCCACCGCATCCACCGCACACCACACCATGACGCACCCCACCACCACATCCCCCTTCACCGACCCCGCCGCCGTCGCCCGCTACGCCGAAGGCCCCCGCCGCAACGTGCCCGGCTACGACAGCCTGCTGCCCATGGTCCGCATCCTGCTGGCCGAGCGCGTGCCCGCCGATGGCCGGGTGCTGGTTGTGGGTGCGGGCGGCGGGCTGGAGCTGGAGGACATGGCGCGCGCGCACCCCGGCTGGCGCTTCGACGGTGTGGACCCGAGCCAGCCCATGCTGGACCTGGCCGCGCAGCGGCTGCAAAGCGCGGGCGTGTCGGGCGACCGCGTGGCGCTGCACCACGGCTATGTGCAGAGCGCACCGGCCGGGCCGTTCGATGGCGCGACGTGTTTGCTGACTTTTCACTTTGTGCCGCGCGAGGAGCGTGCGGCCATGGTGGCCGAGATCCGGCGGCGGTTGAAGCCCGGCGCGCCGTTCGTCGCGGTGCACCTGAGCGTGGCCGATGGTGAAGGTGCTCGGGGCGAAGGCGGGGCAGGGGGGCGTGACCTGTGGCTGTCGCGCTATGCGGCGTTTCAGGTGGCGTCCGGCATGGCGCCCGAGATGGCCGACCGCGGGCGTGCCAAGGTGGCGGCCGAGCTGGCGGTGCTGACGCCGCAGGAGGACGAGGCGATCCTGCGCGAGGCCGGGTTCGGCGATGTGCGCATGTTCTACATGGGGTTCGCGTTCAGGGGCTGGGTGGCAACGGCCTCCAGTGAACGCGGCGCTCACTCGCCCTGAAACCGTTCACGTTGACTGAGCCCATCCACAGGCTCAGGACACGCTCAGGACAGGCTTGCCGAAGCGCCGCCGCGCAAGGCTTCGACAGGCTCAGCCCGACGGTTGCTCAACTTCAGGGAACCCCCCGGACCAGCCAGCCGGTGGTGCAAAAAATGACCTCAACGCACAGGCGCCAGCGCCCACCGGTCCTTGGCCGCCTTCACCAGAAAATCAATCACCGCCTTCACCCTGGCCGCATTGCGCCGGCCCGGTGACGACACCGCGTACAGCGTGTGCACCGTGCGGGACGCAAAAGGCGCCAGCACCTCCACCAACCGGCCTTGCGCCACGTCGGCCGCCGCGAGCGGGCAGGACAGCGTGCCAATGCCCGCGCCGCCCACCAGCGCGTGGTGCACCAGGGCCGAACTGCTGGCGGCCAGGCGCGAGCGCACGGTCACCTCCAGCGGCTTGCCTTGTGGATTACGAAACGCCCAGGTCACCGCCGGCCCCTGTGCGGTGTGCGTGACGGTGTGGTGCTGCTGCAGATCGCTGGGGTCGGCGGGCGTGCCGTGCAGGCGCAAATATTCCGGAGCCGCGTACAGGCGCCGCTCGAACCGGCCCAGCGCGCGCGCCACCACCAGGTCGCTGTGGCCCACGGTGGTGCGCAGCGCCACGTCGATGCCCTCCGTCACCAGGTCGGCCACGCGGTCATCGGCCAGCAGCTCCACCCGCAGCGCGGGGTAGCGCGCCTGCAGGTCCGCCAGGTGGGGCAGCACCAGCGCCTCGCAAATCTCCTGGCTGGAGGCCAGGCGCAAGGTGCCCGCCACGCGGCTGCGCTGGTCGGACAGCGATGCCCCGATGTCCTCCAGCTGCGCCAGCAAGGCACGCGCTTCCTGCGCCAGCTCTGCACCCTCGGGTGTGGCCGACAGGCCGTGCGTGGACCGGCGCAGCAAGCGCACGCCGTAGCCGGCCTCCAGCCGGTCCACCCCACGCGCGACCACCGACACCGCCACATCCATCTCGCGCGCCGCTGCAGAAAACGAGCGCAGGTCAAGCGACCGCACCAGCCACCGCAGGTCGGCCGGGTCGGGGAGGAAGGAGCGGGGTTCTTGTTTCATCGAGCGCGCCTTTGCGTGCGGAGCAAAAGCCATTATCGCCACGGGCGGTTTCCGTGGCGGGGCGCAATTTCTACAGTGAAGGCTCCTTATCAACCAACGCATTCAACAGGAGCCCTCCATGCCCATCCTCAACGTCAAAGTGTCTGCCCAACGCACGCCCGAACTGTCTGCCCGCATTGCAGAAACCCTGCTGGACCTGACCACCCGCGTGCTCGGCAAGCGGCGCGACCTGACCGCCGTGGTCATCACCTTTGTCGACCCCGCCGACTGGTACATCGCCGGCCGGTCGCTGGCCGAGCTCAAGCAATCAAGCTTCTACTTCGACGTCAAGGTGGTGGACGAGACCAACACCAAGGCCGAAAAGGCGCGCTACATCGCCGAGGCGTTCGCAGTCTTCGAGGGCCTGCTGGGCACGCTGCACCCCGAAAGCTATGTCTACGTGCAGGACGTGCGGGCCGCCGCCTACGGCTTTGGCGGCCGCACGCAGGAGTACCGCCACCAGCACCCCGAGCAATAAGCAAGCAAGCCATCCAACAACAACCTAGGAGCACCGACATGACGATGACGACAACCAACAATCACCTTGCCGACGTGATCGTGGCCCAGACGCTGGAGCGTGCGGGCCTGGCGGGCTGGATCCCCGAAGGTGAAGGCAAATGGTCCCTGCCCATTCAGTTCTTGCCCGACGATGCCGGCTGGGTGGAACTAATGCGCCTGTCGCCCGGCACGCGGCTGGGCCTGCACCGCCACACGGGCGAAGTGCACGCCCTGACGCTGGCAGGCGAGCGCCGCCTGAACGATGGCCGCGTGGTGCGGCCGGGCGACTACATCCACGAGCCCGCTGGCAATGTGGACTGGTGGGAGGCGACGGGCACCGAAGAGCTGCTGGTGCATGTGGTGGTCAAGGGCAGCGTGGAATACCTGGGGCCGCACCATGCGGTGCTGCAGCGGATTACCACGGCGGATCGGCGGGCGGATTATCACCGCTTGTGCGAGGCGGTGGGGGTGGTGCCGCGTGGTCTGCTGTAGAAGCGCTTGGGAGCCCTGTCGGACGGTGCTCTCCGTACAGCGCAGCCAGCATATGCCCGCAGAATTTGAGTGAAAAACGGCTCTGGCGCATATCAGCAAAGCGCTGGTAGCTATCAAATGATGAGCAAAACAACAGCACAACGGTCTCGTGCTGTCGGTGGGCACAGGTGAGTGCTGGAAGTGCTAGACGTGGCGCTGGCGCTAGCGCCGAGGGGTAAAGTCGCGTTCAGCACCATTCACCTTTAATTTGGAGTGAGCAGTGAATCAGCACGAAGCCCGTATCCGAGACTATCTTTGTCAGCACCTCGAAATATTGGAGCCGGGATTGCTTCTTGTTGAGAAGGAGTTTAAGGTGCCAAATGCATTTGGCGCTGGTGGTTTTATTGACATACTTGCGAAAGATGATTTTGGTCACTTTGTCGTAATAGAAATTAAAAGAAGTGATCAAGCGGCGCGGGCGGCACTTCATGAACTGACTAAGTATGTGGCATTGCTTAAATCGGCGCACGGCTTGCCGTTGGAAAAAATTCGCGTCCTCTTGCTTTCGACAGAATGGCACGAATTAGCTGTCCCTTTCTCCGAGTACCTGAAAAGTGTCGAAGCTCCGACTGAGGGGTTGGTGATAGAAGCGGACGAGCATGGCTGCGTTAGCGGAGTGCGCCGCTTTGAGCCAGTGACCCTGGACCAACCATTACGTCTAGAACGAGCTCATGCGATCCATCTCTACAGACATGCGGAACAGCGGGACGAAGCGGTAGATGCTCTCGGGGCGGCGGCTTGCAAGGCATCCATTCGGGATTTCGTCATTCTGTCTGTTAGTTACATGGGATCAAAAACAGAAGTTATCTATCCCCATGGAGCTTATTTTGCTTTTTCCGCTCCTGTTGACTATAACGATCAAACCTCTTTGGATCGATTTATAAGCAAGACAGGGATGCCTTGGGAGGACTTGGATGAACCTAGCGAAAATTTTCAGTGCTGGATAGAAGAACTCACAACCTTCGTGCGTGATAGCCTAGAAATCGGTTATCCCGAGAAGCTTGCGGCTATGACGGCAGACGGATGGGACGCCAGTGTAGTTCATCGGGCTGGGCGTTATGCGACCAACTCTGAGGTTCTTTCGGACAAAGCTTTGATCGCCGAAATAATGCGTGTTGAGGGAGGTGCAATTCACTATTTGTACAGAACATCTTCTCCTAAATTTAGACCTAGTTGGCAGGCAATGAAAAAGGATGTTGAACTTGTTGTTGGTGGTTGTGCCGCGTGGGAGCACATTCTGAACGGTATCCTTGAACGCGCCGAGTCTAGTCGCTATTCTCCGACGATCTCTATCCACCTATTTAATCCAGGAGACCTCGTGATTGCCATGGCCAAAGCTTTTGGTGCGGACGACATGCGTTATTTCCCATCGTTGCAAGTTATAGAAAGCTCGTCAGAGAGCGTCCGTATGTACGTGGGTGCGCTTAGGTGGTCGGGAATATCGGTGGATTTAGATGGTGATGAGTTTTTCACACTGATCTCTGGAAGTGTGGAGAATTATTTTATGGCCCGTCATTACGGTGAGCACTACGCGTTTTATGACCAGGCTTGCGATGTTCTTGGGATTGAAAGTATTGTTTATGAGATAGAAAGCCCGGGTACATCCTCAGAGTTGATCCGTTTAATACGTGGTCCAGACGCACAAGACATGGAATTGCCGCAACTTTCATTGGCTAATTTCTTTATGGAAAATAAGCGTTTTGGTTCAGATTTTGTTAATAAAATTAAATCTTTCGCCGTCGGCTTGGTCTGATTGCAACCAATTCCAGTCTGCAAAGATCATATGTTTGGATTAATTTAGGTCAAAGTTCAGTCTTGCCCGGTCAAAGTAGACCGCATAGCATCCCTGTCAAGCACCCACCCCCATGAGGTGCTACACAACAACGACAGGAGACAAGCCTTGCCATCCACCCGCTGGAGTCACTGCGGCACCGAAGACCTGGACGTCTTGCAGACCATCTTCTGGTCCGCGGGCGCGTCGCGCAATGCGCTGGCGCAACGCCTGGCCTACTCCAAGAGCAAGGCCAACGCCATGGTTGCGGCGCTGCTCGATGAAGGCCTGCTCGACGAGGTGGGCCTGCAGGAGTCTTCTGGCGGCCGGCGGGCCGAAACCCTGCGATTGAGCGAAACCCTGGGCGTGGTCATTGGCGCCGACCTGGGCGCAACGAGCATGCAGGTAGCGATCATGCGGCCCGACATGACGGTGCTGGCGCGGCACCGCGAGCCCATCGATGTGCGCCAGGGGCCGGGCGTGATCCTGGCGCGGCTGCGCGGGCTGATGCGCGAGCTGATGGCGCGTTGCGGGCTGGCGGCGTCGCAGGTCATTGCCATCGGCATGGGCTTGCCGGGGCCGGTGGATTTTGAAAGCGGGCAGCTCGTCAACCCGCCGTTGATGCCCGACTGGGACGGCTTTTCGATCCGCGACTACCTGCGCGAGGCATTTGCCGCGCCGGTGTTCGTGGACAACGACGTGAACCTGATGGCGCTGGGCGAGCTGTGGCGGCTGCAGCGCAATCTGCCCAACTTTTTGGTGATCAAGGTGGGAACGGGCATTGGCTGCGGCATCGTGTGCCACGGGCAGGTGTACCGGGGCGCCAACGGGTCGGCCGGTGACGTGGGCCATATCTGCGTGGACCAGAGCGGGCCGCGCTGCCACTGCGGCAACCAGGGCTGTGTGGAGGCGATGGCGGCAGCACCCGCCATGGCGCGCATGGCGATGGAGGCCGTGGAGCGGGGCGAGAGCGCGATGCTGGCCGAGCGCCTGCAGGCCACCGGCACGCTGACCACCGAGGACGTGGCCCAGGCCAGCCGGGCGGGCGATGTGGCGGCCAACGCCATCATCCAGCGCGCGGGCAGCCTGGTGGGGCAGATGCTGGCGTCCATCGTGAATTTCTTCAACCCGTCGCATGTGTTCATTGCAGGGCGGGTGACGGACATGGGGCCGCTGTTCCTGGCGTCGGTGCGGCAGAGCGTGTACCACCGGTCGCTGGCGCTGTCCACGCGGCACCTGGAGATTCAATACGCGCCGCTGGCCGACGATGCGGGCGTGGTGGGCGCGGGTGTGCTGGCCATGCAGCAGAGCTTGGCGCTGTCGCCGCGTGCCTCTTCTTCTGCGACCAAAGCCAATGCCGTGGGGGCCGCACGATGAGCGTCGCTGTCGAGTTTCGCAATGTGACCAAGGAGTTCGGCCCGGTGCGCGTGCTGCACGGCGTGGGCTTTGCGCTGCAGCCGGGCCGGGTGTACGGCCTGCTGGGCGAGAACGGCGCGGGCAAGTCCACGCTGATGAAGATTCTGGCGGGGTACGAGAGCCCCACCACCGGCGAGGTGGTGGTGGACGGCACGGTGCGCGCCCCGGGCGGCGGCTCGCGTGCGGCCGAGGCGCAGGGCATCGTGCTCATCCACCAGGAGTTCAACCTGGCGGACGACCTGACGATTGCGCAGAACATCTTTCTGGGGCACGAGATCAAGCGTGGCCCCTTCCTGGACGACAAGGCCATGCGCGAGAAAACGCGCGCTGCTTTGGCGCAGGTGGGTTTGCCACTGGACCCAGACACGCGGGTCAAGAAGCTCATCGTGGCCGAAAAGCAGCTGGTGGAGATTGCCCGCGCGCTGGCCCGCAATGCGCGCCTGCTCATCATGGACGAGCCCACCGCCACGCTGACCCCCGGCGAGACGGAGCGCCTGTTTGCGCTGATGGCCGGGCTCAAGGCCGCGGGCGTGACCATCATCTACATATCGCACAAGCTCGATGAGGTGGAGCGCACCACAGACGAGGTCGTGGTGATGCGCGACGGCCTGCTGGTGGCGCGCGAGGCCACGGCCAGCGTGACGCGGCGGCAGATGGCCAACCTGATGGTGGGCCGCGAGCTGGCGGATTTGTTCCCGCCCAAGCTGCCTGCGCCTGCGGGTGGAGAGCCCGCCATCAAGGTGCGGGGCCTCACGGTGCCCGGCTGGGCCGAGGACGTGAGCTTTGACGTGCGGCGCGGCGAGATTCTGGGCTTTGCCGGGCTGGTGGGCGCGGGGCGCACGGAGCTGTTCGAGGGCCTGCTGGGCCTGCGCCCACGCTCGGCCGGCACGGTGGAGCTGGCGGGCAAGCAGGTGCAGCTCAAAAGCCCGCGCGATGCGGCGCGCCATGGCCTCACGTACCTGAGCGAAGACCGCAAGGGCAAGGGCCTGCACGTGCACTTCAGCCTGCGGCCCAACCTGACGCTGATGGCGCTGGAGCGCTACGCCAAGCCCTGGCTCGACCCGGCGGCCGAGCAGGCTGCGCTGCGCGATGCGGTGCAGGAGTTCGGCATCCGCACCGGGTCGCTGGAGGTGCGCGCGTCGTCGCTGTCGGGCGGCAACCAGCAAAAGCTGGCGCTGGCCAAGGTGCTGCACCCCGGCCCCAGCGTGGTGGTGCTGGACGAGCCCACGCGCGGCGTGGACGTGGGCGCCAAGCGCGAGATCTATCACCTGGTGCAGCGCCTGGCAGAGCAGGGGCTGGCGGTGGTGGTGATTTCTTCCGAACTGATGGAGCTGATCGGCCTGTGCCACCGCGTGGCGGTGATGCGCGCCGGGCGGCTGCAGACCACGCTGCAAGAACCACATTTGACCGAAGAGGAGTTGATCGCACATGCCACAGGTACCCGCTGAAAACGCATCCACCGCAGCGGGCCGCCACGGCGGCGCCACGGCCTGGTGGGGCAAGCTGCACGGGCTGGGCCCGGTCATCGGGCTGGTGCTGCTGTGCATTGCCGGCACGCTGCTCAACAGCAACTTCGCCACCTACGACAACGTGATGAACGTGCTCACGCGCACGGCCTTCATCGGCATCATCGCGGTGGGCATGTGCTTTGTGATCATCTCGGGCGGCATCGATTTGTCGGTGGGGTCGATGGCGGCGCTGATCGCAGGCTCGGTCATCCTGTTCATGAACGCGATGGCGCCCGTGCTGGGCTCGCCCATGGCGGCCGTGGTGGTGGGCATGCTGCTGGCGGTGGTGCTGGGCGCGGTGTTCGGGCTGGTGCATGGCCTCTTGATCACCAAGGGGCGCATCGAGCCCTTCATCGTGACGCTGGGCACGCTGGGCATCTTCCGCGCGTACCTCACGTATTTTTCGAACGGCGGGGCCATCACGCTCGAGAACGACCTGTCGGACATCTACAGCCCGGTGTACTACGCCAACCTGCTGGGGGTGCCGATTCCGGTCTGGGTCTTTTTGCTGGTGGCTGTCATCGGCGGCGTCATCCTGAACCGCACGGCGTACGGCCGCTATGTGCAGGCCATCGGCTCCAACGAGCAGGTGGCGCAGTACGCGGCGGTGGATGTGCACAAGATCAAGATCCTGACCTACATGCTGCTGGGGGTGTGCGTGGGCATTGCCACGCTGCTGTACGTGCCGCGCCTGGGGTCCGCATCGCCCACCACGGGGCTGCTGTGGGAGCTGGAGGCCATCGCTGCGGTGATCGTGGGGGGCACGGTGCTCAAGGGCGGGGCGGGCAGCATCACCGGCACGGTGGTGGGCGCGATCCTGCTGTCGGTGATCAGCAATATCTTGAACCTGACCAGCATCATCAGCGTGTATTTGAACGCGGCGGTGCAGGGGTTCGTGATCATCGCGGTGGCGTTCATGCAGCGTGGAAAGAGGTGATGGCCGTGCCGCCACTTCATTCCTTTCATTCGCCCCGCGAGGCCGCCCCGACCCCCGAACCGTTCGGGCTGAGCCCTTCGACGTGGCTCAGGACAGGCCTGTCGAAGCCTGGGCACTCGCGCCCCATGGTGGCAGCCCTTCGACAGGCTCAGGGCGAACGGGGCAGGGCGAGCGCACTGCGCTGGATTCCGGCAATCCCCCAACCGTTCGGGCTGAGCCCGTCGAAGCCTGGGCACTTGCGCCCCATCGTGACAGCCCTTCGACAGGCTCAGGGCGAACGGGGTAGTGGCGCAGGCCCGAGGTGCTTGCACCCGTTCCGAAGCGCTTCCACCGGTTTTTGATTTCGTCAGTGTTCCCCAGTCGGCCAGGCTTTCATGGCCATTTTCAGCAAAGCAACAGCAACAGCAACAGGAGACAACGCATCATGAACAGCAAGACATCAACTTCGTCCTTCACCCGCCGCCTGGCCCTCTCGGCCGTGGGTGCCGCAGCCGCACTGGCGCTGGCAGGCCCGGCGATGGCGCAGGCCAACAAGACGGTGGTGGGCGTGGCCATTCCATCGGCCACCCACGGCTTCACCGGCGGCATCGTGTACTGGGCCAACCAAGCCAAGAAGGACCTGGAGAAGGCCCACCCCGGCCTGCAGGTCATCGTGAAGACGGCGGGCGGCGCGCCCGAGCAGGCCAACCAGCTGCAGGACCTGGTGACGGTCAACAAGATCAACGCCCTGGTGATCTTCCCGTTCGAATCGGCGGCGCTGACCAAGCCCGTGGCCCAGGTCAAGGCCAAGGGCGTGTACGTGACGGTGGTGGACCGGGGCCTGACCGACACCAGCGCGCAGGATGCGTACGTGGCCGGTGACAACACGGCCTTCGGCAAGATCCCGGCCGAATACATTGCCAAGGCACTGAACGGCAAGGGCAACGTGGTGGCCATGCGCGGCATTGCGACCACGCTGGACAACGAACGCATGGACGCATTCAACGCGGTGCTGAAGAACCACCCTGACATCAAGCTGCTGGACGCCAAGTACGCCAACTGGAACCGCGACGACGCCTTCAAGGTGATGCAGGACTACCTGACGCGCTTTCCGCAGATCGACGCGGTGTGGGCCGCCGACGACGACATGGCCGTGGGCGTGCTCAAGGCCATCGAGCAGGCCAAGCGCAAGGACATCAAGCTGGTGTTCGGCGGCGCGGGTGCCAAGGGCATGATCAAGACGCTGGCCGACGGCAGCAACCCGCTGATCCAGGCCAATGTGTCGTACAGCCCCAAGTTCATTTATGACTCGATCAAGCTCACGGCCGAGGCGCGCATCAAGGGCGAGAAGCTGCCTGCGACGACGATCATCCCGTCGGTGCTGATCACCAAAGAGAACGCGAAGAACTTCTACTTCCCTGACTCGCCGTTCTGATGGTGGTTTTGAGATAAAAAAGGCCTCTACCGCTTGTCTGGTAAGCGCAAGCAGCTACTAAAAATATAGCAGTAACTGCTTGCTGGGCAAGTGGAGGCCATGGCTCTCAACCCATCCAACCCGAACCCGAACCCGAACCCGAACCCGAACCCGAACCCGAACCCACCCCCGCCCGTTCGGGCTGAGCTTGTCGAAGCCGCACCCAGCCGTGCCCGGCCTTCGACAAGCTCAGGCTGAACGGATTTGGGAGGTTGGGAGGTTCGGAGGTTGGAATTCAACGACTGCCAGACAAAAGCCATGGCAGTCACTACGACCCGAATGGCTCAACACCACCCCCGCCCGTTCGGGCTGAGCCTTTCGAAGCCACACCCTGCGTGCCCGGCCTTCGACAAGCTCAGGCTGAACGGTGGGTGGACCGAATAACCAGGACGCACGCACCATGCCCAGACCCGTCACCCTTTTCACCGGCCAGTGGGCCGACATGCCGCTGGCAGAACTCGCGCCCCTGGCCAAGAGCATGGGCTATGACGGCCTGGAGCTGGCCTGCTGGGGCGACCATTTCAACGTGCAGGAGGCGCTGTCGACGCCGCAGTACGTGAAGGACAAGCACGCGCTGCTGGCCCAGCACGGCCTCTCGTGTTTTGCCATCGGCAACCACCTTGTGGGCCAGGCCGTGTGCGACCTGATCGACGAGCGCCACCATGCCATCTTGCCGCCCCACGTGTGGGGCAACGGCGAGCCCGAGGGCGTGCGCCAGCGGGCTGCCGAAGAACTGGCCGACACGGCGCGTGCGGCGGCGCAGTTCGGCGTGAAGACGGTCACCGGCTTCACCGGCTCGTCGGTGTGGCATTCGATCTACGCGTTTCCGCCCACTACGCAGGCGTATTGGGACAAGGGGTTCGTGGACTTTGCGGACCGCTTCGGCCCCATCCTCGATGTGTTTGAAGAGCACGACATCGACTTCGCGCTGGAGGTGCACCCCACTGAGATCGCGTTCGACATCGCCTCGGCCGAGCGCGCGGTTGCAGCGGTCAACCAGCACCGGCGCTTCGGCTTCAACTACGACCCGAGCCACCTGGCCTACCAGGGCGTGGACTACGTGAAGTTCATCCGCCGGTTTGCCGACCGCATCTACAACGCCCACATGAAGGACGTGTGGTGGGGCAAGGGCGACGGCACGGTGGGCACGTTCGGCGGGCACACCAGCTTTGGCGATGCGCGGCGCACCTGGGACTTTCGCAGCGTGGGGCGCGGGATGATCGATTTCGAATCCATCATCGTCGCGCTCAACGACATCGGCTACCAGGGCCCGCTCTCGGTGGAGTGGGAGGACAGCCGCATGGACCGCGTGCACGGCGCCACCGAGAGCGCGGCGTTCTGCAAGCGGCTCGACTTCAAGCCCGCGGCAGGCGCGTTCGACGCGGTGTTTGCGCGCGACCAGCAGAACGTGTGAATGCTCTCCAGCCACCGCCACCATTCCACCGCCATCCACCACTCCCTCACCGTTCGGGCTGAGCCTGTCGAAGCCGGGGCAGGGTGCTCGACGGCCCTTCGACAAGCTCAGGGCGAACGGCCGGGTGGTGACGGCAACAGCGAACCAAGAACAACAAACAAAGGCCTTCCGTATGTCCAGTGAAGTCAGAAAGCTCCGCTACGCCATGGTCGGCGGCGGCCACGGCGCCTTCATCGGTGCGGTGCACCGCAAGGCCATGGCGCTCGACGGCCAGTTCGCGCTGGTGGCCGGTGCGCTCTCGTCATCGCCCGAGCGGGCCCGCGCATCCGGAGCCGGGCTGGGCCTGGCGGACGACCGCAACCACGGCAGCTGGCAGGACCTGCTGGCCGACGAGCTGCGCCGCAGCCCCGATGAGCGCATCGACCTGGTGAGCATCGTCACCCCCAACCACGTGCACCACCCGGTGGCCCTGGCCTTCGTGCAGGCGGGCTTTCATGTGGTGTGCGACAAGCCGCTGGTGCACACCAGCGCGCAGGCCGAAGAGCTGGTGGCGGCGGTGAAAAAGGCCGGCACCGTGTTCGGCGTGACCTACAACTACACCGGCTACCCGATGGTGCGCGAGGCCCGCCACCTGGTGCACAGCGGCGCCCTGGGCACGCTGCGCAAGGTCACCGTGGAATACAACCAGGGCTGGCTGGCCACGGCGGTGGAGCAGGGCGGCGGCAACAAGCAGGCCGACTGGCGGCTGGACCCGGCCCGCAGCGGCGCGGTGGGCACCATGGGCGACATCGGATCGCACGCCGAGAACCTGGCCGCCACCGTCACCGGCCTGCGGCCCGAGGCGCTGTGCGCCGACCTCACCACCTTCGGCGCCGGCCGGCGGCTGGACGACGATGCGCAACTGTTGCTGCGCTATGCGGGCGGTGCACGCGGCGTGATCGTCGCGTCGCAGGTGGCGGCGGGGCTGGAGAACGATGTGCGCCTGCAGGTGTCCGGCACGCTCGGCACGCTGGTGTGGCGGCAGGAGGACCCCAACCACCTGGTGCATTCGCCGGTGGACGGGCCGCGCCGCATCCTCACCCGTGGCTCGCCCTGGCTGAGCGAATCGGCGCTGCGCGCAGGGCGCATTCCGGCCGGGCACCCGGAGGCTTTCATCGAAGCGTTTGCCAATGTCTACCTGGGCGTGGCGGCGGACATCCGGGCGCGGGCCGCAGGGCGCACCGCCACCGCGCTGGAGGCCGACTACCCGAGCGTGGAAGACGGGGCCGAGGGCGTGCGCTTCATCGAAAAGGTGGTGGAGTCCGCCGCGAGCGAGCGCAAGTGGACGGCGCTGGGGTGAGGGCGGGCAAGCTGTTGGACGTGTCGCCGGGGCAGGCCGTGATGGTGGCAGCAGGGCTGAGGTTCAATGGTAGAACCACACTGCTGACCCATCGACGGATCGACCGGTTCGGAAGATCCAAATGCTGATTGCTCGTGCACTTGCGCTTGCACCACTTCACGGACAGACCCTGTGACCTCTGAAAAATCCAAGATGATCTCCGGCGAGCTCTACAACGCCGCCGACCCCGAGTTGACCGCCGACCGCCTGCGCGCGCGCCAGCTGTGCCACGACATCAACACCACCCGGCCCGACACCGCGGGCACGGTGAAGGCGCTGGTCGCGCAACTGGTGCCGGGCGTGCCGGCCAGCGTGGCGATCACGCCGCCTTTCCAGTGCGACTACGGCTACAACATCACGCTGGGCGAGGGCGTGTACTTCAACGTGAACTGCGTGGTGCTGGACGTGGCACCGGTGCACATCGGCGCGCGCACGATGATGGGGCCGGGCGTGCAGATCTTCACGGCATCGCACCCCATGTCGCCCGAGGAGCGTGCGGGCGGGCTGGAGCTGGGCGTGCCGATCACGATCGGCGCGGACGTGTGGATCGGCGGCGGCGCCATCGTCTGCCCGGGCGTGACGATTGGCGATGGTGCGGTGATTGGTGCGGGCAGCGTGGTCACGCGCGATGTGCCGGCGCGGGTGTTTGCGGCGGGGAATCCGTGCCGGGTGGTGAAGCCGTTGGATCCGCTGGTGGTGTGAATGCGGTGGGTGGCGGGTGAGGCCGCGGTGCTTCCAAGCCCGTGACGGTGATGGTCGGTGCGCTGCGCTTGCCTGACCCCGTTCGCCCTGAGCCTGTCGAAGGGCTGCCAATTCGGGGCGCGTGTGCCCAGGCTTCGACAAGCTCAGCCCGAACGGTCGGGGGTTGAGCGATGGGGTGCGCAGGCGCTCGAGCGCTGCCCAGGTGTCACCGGCGCGAACTCACGCATTCGCCAACTGAAACCGCTGATCGAAATTCATCTTCCCCAGCACCCGCAGCGCCGCCGCACGCGTGGTGCTGTCTACCTTGCTGATGTCCAGGCTGTAGCGCTTGGCGGTGGACACCACGTCCACGCATTTGTGGCCCCATTGCACGGCCACGAGCAGGGTGGGGCGCTGGCCGGCCTCCACCGCAGCCACCGAGACGCCGCGCTGCTCGGGCCGCAGCATGAACTCGAGATGCGGCGTGCGCGTGAGCGTGAGGCGGCTGGCACCGAGCGGGCCCAGGGCGAACGAGACGACCCAGTCGTCTTCGTCTTCCACGGTCAGAAACGGGACATGCTGGGGTGCTGCCATGGTGGGGCGTTGGGTGGGTGGTGGATGCTGGCGGGTTGCCAGGCTGGTAGCGCTGCCCGGGTTGCGGGCGGCGGTCAGTATGCCGTTGCAAAAGCCGTGCCGAGGTCGGGAGAACCCGAGGTTGGGCCTTTCCAACGCCGCCGGGTTTCGTCAGGTGGCTGCAAGCCAAAACGTGCTGCGGTGGCGTGGTGCGGGCAGGTCCGCACGGCCTGCCGCGGTTCAACTATTGGTTGATTCATTGGTTCAATCAGCGGTTGAATCGCTGTGCTCGCCCGGCCCTGGGCTACTTTGGGCCAGGGCCGTCGCCAGCTCGCCCACCGTCTGCAGCGCGGCTTCCAGGCGGCTTTGCGCCGGGTGCCCGTAGTTGATGCGCACGCAGTGGGCAAAGCGCCGGTCGGCCGAGAAGATCTGCCCCGGCGCCAGGCTGATGCCCTGCTGCAGTGCCTGGCGGTGCAGTTGCAGGGCGTCGACCTGCGGCGGCAGCTCCACCCACACAAAGTACCCGCCCTCGGGCTGCGACACCCGCGTGCCCGGCGGGAAGTGCCGGGCCACCGCGCCCAGCGCGATGGCCTGCTGCTGCGCCAGGCTGCGGCGCAGCTGGCGCAGGTGCCGGTCGTAGCCGCCCTGGGCCAGGTATTCGGACAGCGCCTGCTGCGACGGCGTGGCGGCCGAGAGCGTGGTCATGAGCTTCAAGCGCTGCACCGCCGTGGCAAAGCGGCCCGCCGCCACCCAGCCCACGCGGTAGCCGGGCGCCAGGCTCTTGCTGAACGAGCTGCAGTGCATCACCAGGCCTTGGGCATCGAACGCCTTGGCCGGGGGCGGGCGGTGCGGGGCGAAGTGCAGCTCGCCGTACACGTCGTCTTCGATCAGCGGCACCTGGTGGCGGGCCAGCAGGGCGACCAGCTCGCGCTTCTGGGCTTCGGGCATCAGGCTGCCCAGGGGGTTTTGAAAGCTGGGCATGAGCCAGCACGCCTTGACCCGCTGGTGGGCGGGCTGGCGCTCCAGCGCCTCGGCCAGGGCGGCCAGGTCGATGCCGTCGCGCGGGTGGGTGGCAATCTCCAGCGCCTGCAGGTTCAGCCGCTCCAGCGCCTGCAGCGCGGCGTAAAAGGTGGGCGATTCGACCACCACGATGTCGCCCGGCTGGGTGACGGCCTCCAGGCACAGGTTCAGGGCCTCCATCGCGCCGTTGGTGATGATGATCTCTTCCACATCGACCGCGCTGCCGTGCAGGCCGTAGCGCAGCGCTATCTGCTGGCGCAGGCGTTCGTCGCCGGGCGGCAGGCTTTGCACGATGTTCCAGGGGTCGAGCTTGCGCATGCCGCTGGCCAGGCAGCGTGCCAGCCGGTCCAGCGGAAACAGCTCCAGCCCTGGAAACGCCGAGCCCAGCGGCACCAGGTCGCGGTCGCGCGCCAGGCCCAGCACTTCGAACACCAGGTCGCTGATGGCCACGCCGGTGGAGGTGCGCGCGGGCTGCGAGGGCAGGGGCTCTGCGGGGCGCGACCCGGTGGCGGGCAGCCGCGCGCTGACGTAGTAGCCCGAACGCGGCCGGGCGTGGATGAGGCCCTGGGCCTCCAGCAGGTAGTACGCCTCGAACACGGTGGACGGGCTGATGCCGCGCGTGCGGCTGGCCTCGCGCACGGACGGCACGCGGTCGCCCTGGCGCAGGGCGCCGCTGTGGATGAGCTGGGCGATGGCGTCGGCGTGGCGTTCGTAGCGTTTCATGGGGGGCGGGCTGACGGGGTGGGCCCTTGGGCCTGGGGGCCTGGGAGCGGATGCAGCGCAAACTGATCTGTATTTTTAACTGGAAACTGAATCTGTACTGTTTTGGGGGTTGGGCGTAGAGTGCCGTGGTGCGCTGGTGCGGGCGGTGATAAACGCCCGGCCCAGCTGGCGACCCTGTCGATCCCCACGCGAAAAAAATCCATGATTGATTGCCTGCGCAGCCTGCTGCGCCCTGTTTCTGGCTGGCCTGCTGCTGCGGTGGCGGCTGCCTCGGTAGCGGCGGCTTTCAGCGCCAGCGCGCTGGCCGCGCCTGCTGCTCCCGCCCCGACGGCCACGGCGTCGGCCGCGGCATCCGCATCTGCCACCACTGCAGCAGCGCCCACGGTGCCTGCCGCCGCCATGGCCTCGCGCGTGCTGGCCTGCACCGCCTGCCACGGCAAGGAAGGGCGGGCCACGCAGGAGGGCTACTTCCCGCGCATCGCGGGCAAGCCGGCGGGCTACCTGGCCAACCAGTTGCTCAACTTCCGCGACGGGCGGCGCAGCTACCCGCAGATGACCTACCTGATCGAGCACCTGACGGACGACTACCTGCGTGAAATGGCCGATCACTTTGCCGCGCAAGATGTGCCGTACCCGCCGCCGCCCGCACCCCAGGCGCCGACCGCCGCGCTGGAGCAGGGGCGCGTGCTGGTGCAGCAGGGCGACGCTGCGCGCCGCATACCGGCCTGCGTGTCGTGCCACGGCAGCGCCATGACGGGCGTGGCGCCGTCCATCCCGGGCCTGCTGGGTCTGCCGCGCGACTACCTCAACAGCCAGCTGGGCGCCTGGAAGACCGGCCAGCGCCGCGCCCATGCGCCCGACTGCATGGCCGACATCGCCCGGCAGTTGACGCCCGACGATGTGAGCGCCGTGTCGGCCTGGCTGGCCGCCCAGCCGGTGGCAGCGGGCGGCAAGCCCGCGCGCACCCTGCCGGCCGCCATGCCCGCCCGCTGCGGCGGCGTGGCCGAGGTGCCGGTGGCTGCTGCAACTGCAGCACGTTGAACAAGGATGCCCCCATGAAACGCATCCTCTGGACCCTTTCTTCCGTGCTGGCAGCCGTGGGCATCGCGGCCGCTGCGCTGGTCACCCTGAACCTGCGCGGCGAAGAGCCGCTGCCCGCGGCCGAGACGCTGCAGAGCACGCCCGCGCTGGTGGCGCGCGGCGAGTACCTGGCGCGCGTCGGCAACTGCATGGCCTGCCACACCACGCAGGGCGGCGCGCCGTTTGCGGGCGGGCGCGGCATCGAGACGCCGTTCGGCGTGGTGCACACCTCCAACCTCACGCCCGACCCGGCGCAGGGCATCGGCAGCTGGACGTCGGCCGAGTTCTGGCGCGCCATGCACCATGGCCGCAGCAAGGACGGGCGGCTGCTGTACCCCGCCTTTCCGTACCCCAACTACACCCAGGTGACGCGCGCGGATTCGGACGCCATCTTTGCGTACCTGCGCAGCGTGCCCCCCGCCAGCGAGCCCAACCGCGCGCACGCGCTGCGCTTTCCGTACAGCACGCAGGCGGCGCTGGGCGTGTGGCGTGCGCTGTTCTTTGCCCCGGGCGCTGCCAGCACCGCTGGCGACTCCGCATCCACGAAGACGGCGGAATACGACCGCGGCGCCTACCTGGTCAACGGCCTGGGCCACTGCACGGCCTGCCACACGCCGCGCAACGCGCTGGGCGCCACGGCCGACGCCAAGGCCTTCAACGGCGGGCTGATCCCGGTGCAGAACTGGTATGCCCCCGCGCTCAACGCGGCGGCCGAGGCGGGCGTGAAGGAATGGGCCACCGACGACGTGGTGGCCTTGCTGAAAACCGGCGTGGCCCCGCACGGGTCGGTGCTGGGCCCCATGGCCGAGGTGGTGTTCCGCAGCACGCAGTACCTGACCGATGCCGACGCCCGTGCCATGGCCGTGTACCTGCAGGCGCTGCCGCAGCAGGCCGCCCGCGCCACCCCGGCGCCCTACACCGCGCCACCCGCCGCCGCCATGGCGCGGGGCGGCAAGGTGTACGAGCAGCAGTGCGCGCAATGCCACGGCGATGCCGGGCAGGGCCAGGCGGGCGCCTTCCCGGCGCTGGCGGGCAACCGCGCCGTGCTGCTGGCCGACCCGACCAACACGGTGCGCGTGGTGCTGCAGGGCGGCTACCTGCCCGCCACGGCCGGCAACCCGCGCCCGCACGGCATGCCGCCGTTTCAGCAAACGCTGGGCGACGAGGACGTGGCGGCGGTGACCACCTTTGTGCGCAACAGCTGGGGCAACCGGGCGCCCGGTGTGGGTACCATCGAGGTTTACCGCGCCCGCGAACGGCGCGGCATGTAAAGGCGCGGTGGTGCGGTGGTGCGGTGGCAGGGTCTGCCGGCAGCGCCCGCCGCGCAGCCCACCCCCGAAGGAGCCCCCGTCGATGCAAAGCCCGGCCTCGTTGCCAGACCCCACACCGCAGAGCCCGGCCGCCGCCACCCCGGGCGGCTGGTGGGCCGTGTGCCTGTGCGCTGCCTGGTGCGGCACCTGCGGCGTGTACCGCCCCCTGTTCGACGAACTGGCCCGCGCGCACCCGGACGTGCGCTTCGAATGGGTGGACATCGAGGACGACGCGGAGATCGCCGGTGACCTGGATGTGGAAACCTTCCCCACGCTGCTGATCGCCGATGGCGAACGGGCGCTGTTCCTCGGGCCGCTGCTTCCGCAGGCGCCGGTACTGGGGCGGCTGCTGGCCAGCCTGCAGGCGTCGTCGCCCCAGGCGGGCGGTGCGGGCAGTACAGGCGGTACGGGGGGTGAGGCGCAAGAAGTCTTCGAGCGCGTGCGCGCAGCGCGCAGCCGGTAGGCGCTGCGGCGGTTTTCTCATCTGTTGGTGCGAAATGCTCCTGTTTTTATAGCTGCTGGCGCTTGATAGACAAGCGGTAGATCCGTTTTTTGCTTGGATTTTGTGCCTACACCCCGTCCCCCCTGGTTCCAGATCGGCTCATTGCAGGCCCAGTGCGACAAAGGCACCTGGTCGCGCGGGGCAGCGCTGCACCGCCAAGGGGCCGTGCTGCGCATCGCCGTCAAGCCGGACGGCATGGCCGGGTGGGCGCTGGACGGCGAGGTGCTGGGCAGCCAGCCGGTGCCGTATGCCGTGCGCGTCCAGCTCACCCTGTCCGACGCCGGCGTGGTCCAGTCGTGGTGGGGCGAGTGCAGCTGCCCGGTGGGTGCCGACTGCAAGCACGCGGTGGCGCTGGCGCTCAAATCCGTGCACCTGGGCGGCGAGCCGCCGGCCGCGGCCACGCAGGCCACCCAGGCTGCGGACGCCCTGAAAGCCCTGCAAGAGCGCAAGGAAGCGCTGGCCCGCACCGAGGCCGAGGCGCGGCTGGTGCACTGGCTGCGCGAATGGGACCGCGCGGCGGGTGCGTCGGCCACCGCACCCGCTGATCCGCAGGTGGACCGGCCCGAGCGGTACCTGTATCTCGTCTCCACCGTGGGGCTGCCCCGCGCCACGCTGCAGCAAATGCAGCTCGAAGCCGTGGTCTCCTACCCCAAGCTGACCGGCGGCTGGGCCAAGCCCAAGCCGGTGCGCACCCAGCCCGCGCCAGGGCAGGCGGTGTACGACCGCGCGAGCGACGCCGACCGCCAGGTACTGCAGCTGCTGCGCGCCATGCCGCGCGGGCTGGGCTACTACTCGGCCTACAGCGCCGGGCCGGTGGCGGTGCTGGAGGGCTCGGTGGGCGTGCTGGCGCTGCAGCAGGCGGCCAGCACCGGCCGGCTGTTCGCGGATGCGGGCGGCTCCATGGTGGGCACGCCCCTGGCCTGGGGGCCACCGCTGGCTATCGCGTGGGCCTGGCACGAGTCACGCGCCCCGGCTGCGGCCGGTGGCGACACCACCTGGGCGCTGCGCCCCGGCCTGCCCGGCACCACGGCCACGCTGTGCAGCAACAGCCCGCCTTTGTACGTGGACGCTGCCAACGGCCTGTGCGGCACGGTCGACCTGCAGGGCCTGAGCGCGGCGCAACTGGCCATGCTGCTCAAGGCGCCGGCGCTGAGCACCGCGGCGCTGCAAAAACACCAGGCCGACCTGGCCACCCGCCTGGGCGGCGTGCTGCCGCTGCCGCCGGTGGGGGCGCCCTTCGCCCGGGTGCAGGGCGTGAAGCCCCTGGCGCGGCTGTTTCTGGCGCCCACACCGCCTGCAGACATGCCCGACATGGGCCTCATCACCGCGCAATTGCAGTTCGACTACCAGGGCCACGTGGGCTGGTGGGCGGGGCAGGACCTGGCCTTGATGGTCCCGGGGGCCGACGGCGTTGAGGTGCTGCTGCAGCGCGATGCAGTGGCCGAGCTGTCGGCCATCGAACGCCTGCTTCACCTGGGCCTGCTGGGCACCGACGACGGCCTGTTCGGCATTCCGGGCGAGCAGCCGCAAACCGCCTGGATGCACTGGGCCGACAACGGCTTCGCGGTGCTGCGCGACGCAGGCTTTGCCGTCACGGTGGATGCGGCGCTCAACGGCTGGATCACCCATGCCGACACGCTGGCCGTGGCGCTGCAGCCAGAGGGTGCGGGCGATGGCGATGGCAAGGGAGGAGAAGGCGGGGGCGATGAGGCCACGTCCCCCTGGTTTGCGCTGTCGCTGGGCATGGAGGTGAACGGCGTGCGCCACAACATCCTGCCCTGGCTGCCCGACCTGATCGCCGCCGCGGCCGACCAGCCGCTGGATGCCACCACCGGCCTGCCGCAGCTGCCGCCCTATGTGTACCTGCCATCGCTGCAGGGCCCGGGCTTCGTGCGTTTGCCGACCGACACCCTGCGCCCCTGGATGGCCGCGCTGCTGGACCTGGTGGGCGACCGGGCGCACGACTTCACCGGCGACAGCCTGAAGCTGTCGCGCCTGGACGCCCTGCGCACCAGCGCCGCGCTGGGCCAGGGCGTGCCGTGGCAGGGCGCCCACGCGCTGCGCGCCGTGGTGGACCAACTGCAGGGCGCCAGTGCCTTGCCCCCGGTGCCGCTGCCCGCCGGCGTGCGCGCCACCCTGCGGCCATACCAGCAGCAGGGCCTGAACTGGCTGCAGTTCTTGCGCGCCCACGGCCTGGCCGGGGTGCTGGCCGACGACATGGGCCTGGGCAAGACGCTGCAGACCCTGGCCCACATCCAGGTCGAAAAAGACGCCGGGCGCCTGACCGACCCCGCGCTCGTCATTGCACCCGTGAGCCTGATGGGCAACTGGCAGCGCGAGGCGGCGCGCTTTTGCCCCGGCCTGCGCTGCCTGGTGCTGCATGGCGCGGGCCGCCATGCGGTGGCCGACGCGGTGGCCGAGCACGACCTCGTGATCGCCCCGTATTCGCTCCTGCAGCGCGACCGCGACCGGTGGCTGGCCCAGCCGTGGCACCTGGTGGTGCTGGACGAGGCGCAGAACATCAAGAACGCCAGCACCCAGGCGGCGCAGGTGGTGGGCGCGCTCAACGCGCGCCACCGCCTGTGCCTGTCGGGCACGCCCATGGAAAACCACCTGGGTGAGATCTGGAGCCTGTTCCACTTTTTGATGCCGGGGTTTCTGGGCAGTCAGCAGCGCTTCAAGCAGGTTTTTCGCACGCCGATCGAAAAGCAGGGCGACGGCGCGCGCATGGCGCAGTTGCGCGCGCGCATCACGCCGTTCATGCTGCGGCGGACCAAGGCGCTGGTGGCCGGCGAGCTGCCGCCCAAGGTCGAGACCGTGATGCCCGTGGAGCTGGCCGGCGCGCAGGCCGACCTGTACGAGACCATCCGCCTGGGCATGGAGAAAACCGTGCGCGAGGCCCTGCACACCAAGGGGCTGGCCAAGTCGCAGATCACCGTGCTGGACGCATTGCTCAAGCTGCGCCAGGTGTGCTGCCACCCGCAGCTGCTGCCGCTCGAGGCCGCCCGGGGCGTGAGCGCATCGGCCAAGCTGGAGCAGCTGATGGCGCTGCTGCCCGAGATGCTGGCCGAGGGGCGGCGCGTGCTGCTGTTCTCGCAGTTCACCAGCATGCTCACGCTGATCGAGGCCGAGCTGAAAAAGCGCGGCCTGCCCTGGGTCAAGCTCACCGGGCAGAGCCAAAAGCGTGACGCGGTCATCGCGCAGTTCACCAGCGGGCAGGTGCCGCTGTTCCTCATCAGCCTGAAGGCGGGCGGGGTGGGGCTGAACCTGCCGCAGGCCGACACCGTGATCCACTTCGACCCCTGGTGGAACCCCGCGGCCGAGGCCCAGGCCACCGACCGCGCCCACCGCATCGGCCAGACGCAGAGCGTGTGGGTGATCAAGCTCGTGGCGCAGGGCACCATCGAAGAGCGCATCCTGGCGCTGCAGGACAGGAAGGCGCAGCTGGCCGGCAGCCTGTACAGCGCCGCCGCCGCGCGCAAGGAGCCGCTGTTCACCGAGGGCGACCTGGCCGAGCTGCTGGCGCCGCTATCGCAGTGATAGCGGCTGGCGCGTGTGGGGCGCGCGCCACGTGCCGTTTTGGCTCTGGGTATTTGTCGCCCATGGCGTGCACCCCGCTCGCAGCCGCATGAATGCTGGTTTTCGCCGGATTCGGGGTGCGTTCACAACAGTTTTGCGAGTGCGCGCCTTTGCAAATCAACACTTTGCGCGCTACAATACGACTCTCACGACCAAACGGGCGGGTACCAACCGCCCGTTTTTTTTGGTCGAACGCTTTTGGAGCTCGAAGCTGTCGGAGAAGAGTCTCCGGGGGTTATCGGGTTTTTTGTTTTTCCGGGATTGAACTGAACACGTGGCATTGCAGCAAGTCGTTGAACAAATAGTGACGGGCCTGGGGTATGACCTGGTGGAGATCGAGCGCTCCGCCGGTGGTCTGCTGCGCATCACCATCGACTTGCCCTGGGTGCAGCCGGCCGCCGACGCGCCCGCGCCCCTGCTCGATCAGTTCGTCACGGTCGAGGATTGCGAGAAGGTCACCCGCCAGCTGCAGTTTGCGCTGGAGGTCGACGGCGTCGAGTACAAGCGCCTTGAGGTGTCCTCACCCGGCATCGACCGCCCCCTGCGGCACGAACAGGACTTCGTGCGTTTTGCGGGCTCGGTCATCGACATCACTTTGAAGGCGCCCATCGGCGCCGCAGCGGGCGGCCAGGTCAACGCCACCCGCAAGAAATTTCGCGGCACGCTGGAGCGGGCCGAGGCAGGGGGCTGGCAGATCGTCTGGAGCGAAGAGCCCGCCGTGAAGCCCGGTGCCAAGGTCAGCAAGAAGCGCGTGCCCGCGCCGCTGCAGGCGCTGGGTTTTGCCCTGGATGAAATCAAGGATGCCCGCCTGGCGCCCATCGTGGACTTCAAGGGGCGTGCAGGCAAGGCCGGGCCAACGCCCGCCTGAGCCGCTGAACAAACGGGGTGGGGCTGCGGTGCGCAGCCACTGCCCTCAGGTGATTGAAATAGGAGAGTCGTCGCATGAATCGCGAATTGTTGATGTTGGTTGAGGCCATTTCACGCGAGAAGAACGTGGAGCTGGACGTGGTCCTGGGCGCCGTGGAGTCGGCCCTGGCCCAGGCTACCAAGAAGCTGTACCAGGGCGAGGTGGACATTCGCGTGTCCGTCGATCGCGACAGCGGCAACTACGAGACTTTCCGCCGCTGGCTGGTGGTGCCCGACGATGCCGGCCTGCAGAACCCTGAAGCCGAAGAGCTGCTGATGGACGCGAAGGATCGCATCCCGGACATCGAAGTCGGCGAATACATCGAAGAAGGCGTCGAGTCCGTGCCCATCGGCCGCATCGGCGCCATGGCGGCCAAGCAGGTCATCCTGCAGAAGATCCGCGACGCAGAGCGCGAAATGCTGCTCAACGACTTCATGTCGCGCGGCGAACGCATCTTCACCGGCACCGTCAAGCGCATGGACAAGGGCGACATCATTGTCGAGTCCGGCCGTGTGGAAGGCCGCCTGCGCCGCAGCGAGATGATCCCCAAGGAAAACCTGCGCAGCGGCGACCGCGTGCGGGCCATGATCATGGAGGTGGACCTCACGCTGCGTGGCGCACCCATCATCCTGTCGCGCTCGGCCCCCGAGTTCATGATCGAGCTCTTCCGCCAGGAAGTGCCCGAGATCGAGCAGGGCCTGCTCGAGATCAAGTCCTGCGCCCGTGACTCCGGCTCCCGCGCCAAGATCGCCGTGCTGTCGCACGACAAGCGCGTGGACCCCATCGGCACCTGCGTCGGCGTGCGCGGCACCCGGGTGAACGCCGTGACCAACGAGCTCGCCGGCGAGCGCGTGGACATCGTGCTGTGGTCCGAAGACCCCGCCCAGTTCGTGATCGGCGCGCTGGCCCCGGCCAACGTGTCCTCCATCGTGGTCGATGAGGAAAAGCACGCGATGGACGTGGTGGTGGACGAGGAAAACCTCGCCATCGCCATCGGCCGCGGCGGCCAGAACGTGCGCCTGGCGTCCGATCTGACCGGCTGGAAGATCAACATCATGGACGCCGCCGAAAGCGCGCAAAAGCAGGCCACCGAGACCGACACGGCCCGCAAGCTGTTCATGGAAAAGCTGGATGTGGACGAGGAAATCGCCGACATCCTGATCTCCGAAGGCTTCAACAGCCTCGAAGAAGTGGCCTATGTGCCGCTGCAGGAAATGCTGGAGATCGAAAGCTTCGACGAAGACACCGTCAACGAGCTGCGCGCCCGTGCCAAGGATGCGCTGCTCACGATGGAAATCGCCCGCGAGGAAAGCGTGGATGAGGTCTCCCAGGACCTGCGCGACCTTGAAGGCCTCACCCCCGAGTTGATTGCCAAGCTGGCCGACGGCGGTGTGCATACACGTGACGACCTGGCCGATTTGGGCCTAGATGAACTGACCGACCTGACCGGACAGTCTGAAGAAGATGCCAAAGCCTTGATCCTGAAGGCGCGCGAACATTGGTTCGCGGGGCAGCAAGAGTAAAGGTCAGGGAGGCACGAACCATATATGTCCAGTAATACTGTCGCCGAGTTCGCTAACGAGCTCAAGAAATCGCCTGAAACCCTGCTCGACCAGCTCAAGGCTGCTGGCGTGGGCAAGGCTGCCCCGTCGGATGCACTGACCGAGTCGGACAAGCAAAAGCTGCTGGCCTACCTGCAGGCCAGCCACGGCACGGCTTCTGCCGACCGCAAGAAGATCACGCTGGTGAAGAAGTCCACCAGCGAGATCAAGCAGGCCGATGCCACCGGCAAGGCGCGCACCATCCAGGTGGAAGTGCGCAAGAAGCGCACCTTCATCCAGCGTGACGAAGATGTCGGGACCGCGGCCGAGTCCGCAGCGCCCGCCGTCGAGGAAGCCGCTGCCTCCAGCGAGGACATCGAACTGGCCCGCCGCGAGGAAGAAGCCCGCAGCCAGGCCGAGCTGATCCGCCGCCAGGAGACCGAGCTGGCCGAAAAGCGTGCCGAGCGCGAAGCCCGCGAAAAGCGCGAGCGCGAAGCCGAAGAGCGCGCCGCCGCCTACGCAGCCCAGGAAGCCGAGAAGAAGGCGCAGGCCTCTGCCGTCAAGCAGGAAGCCACCCGCGAACAGGCGGCCGAAGCTGCTGCGCGCAATGCCGCCCAGACCGAAGCCCGTGAAAAGGCCGCCGCAGAATCCAAGGCCCGCGCCGACGAGGAAACCGCGCGCGCTGCCGACCTGGACGCCCGCCGCCGCAAGGCCGAGGCCGAAGCTGCCGCCATCCGCTCCATGATGGCCACGCCCAAGAAGGCGGTCATGGTCGCCAAGAAGCCCGAAGAACCCAAGCCAGTGGCCAAGCCCGCTGCCGTGGGCGACGCGAAGAAGGGCACGCTGCACAAGCCGGCCGTCGGCACGGGTGTGGCCCGTGCGGGCGCCCCTGCCGCAGCAGGCGCTGGTGCGCCCGGTGCAGGCAAGGAAGTCAAGTCGGCCAAGCTGTCCTCCAGCTGGGCGGGCGACGCTGCCAAGAAGAAGGAAATCAAGACCCGCGGCGACAGCAGCGGCGGTGTCGGCCGCAACAACTGGCGCGGAGGCCCGCGCGGCCGCCGTGGCGACAACCGCGACCACCGTGACGACCACCAGCAGTCCGCCCCGGTCGAGGCACGCATCATCGAAGTGCACGTTCCCGAAACCATCACGGTGGCGGAGCTGGCACACAAGATGTCGATCAAGGCCAACGAAGTCATCAAGGCCCTGATGAAGATGGGCCAGATGGTCACCATCAACCAGCCGCTGGACCAGGACACCGCCATGATCATGGTGGAAGAAATGGGCCACAAGGCGGTGGTGGCTGCGCTGGACGACCCTGAAGCCTTCACCGACGACGATTCGAGCCAGAAGGACGTCGAGCTGTTGCCGCGCGCCCCTGTGGTCACCGTCATGGGCCACGTGGACCATGGCAAGACCTCGCTGCTCGACTACATCCGCCGTGCCAAGGTGGCCGCGGGCGAAGCCGGCGGCATCACGCAGCACATCGGTGCCTACCACGTGGAAACCCCACGCGGCATGGTGTCGTTCCTCGATACCCCTGGTCACGAGGCCTTCACGGCCATGCGTGCCCGCGGTGCGCAGGCCACCGACATCGTGATCCTGGTGGTGGCCGCCGACGACGGCGTCATGCCCCAGACCAAGGAAGCCATCAAGCACGCCAAGGCGGCTGGTGTTCCCATCGTGGTGGCCATCACCAAGGCCGACAAGCCCGATGCCAACCCCGACCGCGTCAAGCAGGAGCTGGTGGTCGAAGAGGTGGTGCCGGAAGAATACGGTGGCGATTCGCCGTTCGTGCCCGTGTCCTCCAAGACCGGCATGGGCATCGACACCCTGCTCGAGCAAGTGCTGCTGCAGGCCGAAGTGCTGGAACTGAAGGCACCGGTCGACTCGCTGGCCAAGGGCCTCGTGATCGAAGCGCAGCTCGACAAGGGCCGTGGCCCTGTGGCGACCGTGCTGGTGCAGTCCGGTACCCTCAAGGTCGGCGACATCGTGCTGGCAGGCCAGACCTATGGCCGCGTGCGTGCCATGCTGGACGAAAACGGCCGCGTGGCCAAGACGGCAGGTCCGTCGATCCCGGTGGAAATCCAGGGTCTGACGGAAGTGCCGCAGGCGGGCGACGAATTCATGGTGCTCACGGACGAACGCCGTGCCCGCGAAATCGCCACCTACCGTGCCGGCAAGTTCCGCAACACCAAGCTGGCCAAGCAGCAGGCTGCGAAGCTCGAGAACATGTTCGCCGACATGACGGCGGGCGAAGTCAAGATGCTGCCCATCATCGTCAAGGCCGACGTGCAGGGTTCGCAGGAAGCGCTGGCGCAGTCCCTGCTCAAGCTGTCGACCGACGAAGTCAAGGTGCAGCTGGTGTACGCCGCAGTGGGCGCCATCAGCGAGTCGGACATCAACCTGGCGATCGCCTCCAAGGCCATCGTGATCGGCTTCAACGTGCGGGCAGATGCCGGTGCACGCAAGCTGGCCGAGGGCAATGGCGTCGATCTGCACTACTACAGCATCATTTACGACGCTGTGGACGAGCTGCGGGTGGCGATGTCGGGCATGCTGGCTCCGGAGCAGCGCGAGGAAATCATCGGTACGGCCGAGATCCGCACGGTGTTCGTGGCGACCAAGATCGGCACGATTGCCGGTTCGTACATCACCTCGGGCATGGTCCATCGCAACGCACGCTTCCGCCTGCTGCGCGACAACGTGGTGGTCTACACGGGCGAAGTCGATTCGATCAAGCGTCTCAAGGACGATGTCAAGGATGTCAAGGAAGGCTTTGAGTGCGGTATCAAGCTCAAGAACTACAACGACATCAAGGAAGGCGATCACCTCGAATTCTTCGACATCAAGGAAATCGCCCGGACACTGTGATGCACGTTTGCACTACCAACCACTGCCAGCGCCCTGCAGGCGCGGTGATGTACGCAGGCCTTCAACAGGCTGCGGAGCACACCGTGCTGGCAGGCGCCATGGAACTGGCTTCGCCAGGCCATGGGCGTCGCCCCCCGGAAGGGGGAGGGCGCCACGCGACACAGGGGAGGTATTGACACTATGGCTGCCAAGAAGAAATCTGCCACCCCCAACCGCGCCTTCAAGGTCGCCGATCAGATCCAGCGCGATCTGACGGAGCTGATCGCGCGCGAGTTGAAGGACCCGCGTGTGGGCATGGTGACGCTGCAGGGCGTGGAGGTGACTCCCGATTACGCGCACGCCAAGGTGTTCTTCAGCCTGCTGACGGGCGACCCCGTGGAGACGCAGGCCGCGCTCAACCAGGCGGCGGGCTTCCTGCGCAACGGCCTGTTCAAGCGCCTGCACATCCACACCGTGCCTACGCTGCACTTCGTGTTCGACCGCACCTCCGAGCGTGCGGCCGACATGAACGCCTTGATCGCCAAGGCTGTGTCTTCGCGCGCTAAAGAGGAGTAGGCATGAGTACCGCCGGGCCGCCCCAAGGTGCGAAAGCCCCCTTGGGGGGCAGCGATTTGCACGCAGTGAAAGAGCGTGGGGGCGTTGCTGCGCACGCGCCTCGCACCAGGGTGCAGCGGCGCCCTGTGCATGGGGTATTGCTGCTGGATAAACCGCTCGGCCTGTCGAGCAACGACGCCTTGCAAAAAGCGAAATGGCTGCTGCGCGCCGAAAAAGCGGGCCACACCGGCACGCTCGACCCGCTGGCCACCGGCGTGCTACCGCTGTGCTTTGGCGCTGCCACCAAGTTCAGCCAGCTGCAGCTCGACGCGCCCAAGACCTACGAAGCCGTGGCGCTGCTGGGCACCACCACCACCACCGGCGACGCCGAGGGCGATGTGGTGGAGCGCCGCCCCGTGGTGCTGGCAGACCTCACGCCCGAGCGCCTGGCCGCCGTGCAGCAGCAGTTCACCGGCCCCATCAAGCAGGTGCCGCCCATGCACAGCGCCCTCAAGAAGGACGGCAAGGCGCTGTACGAATACGCCCGCGCCGGCATCGAGGTGGAGCGGCCCGCACGCGACGTGGTGATCCACGCGCTGTCGCTCACCCTGCTGGCCGACAACCCGGACGCCATCGCCGTGCGCATGGTGGTGTGCTGCAGCAAGGGCACGTACATCCGCACGCTGGGCGAAGACGTGGGCGCCGCGCTGGGCGTGGGCGCCCACCTGACCTTTCTTCGGCGCATCGATACCGGTGGTATCGGTGTGGAGCGCTGCGTCACGCTGGCAGAGCTCGAAGCCATGGAGGAGGGCGCGCGGCTTGCGCAGCTCGAGCCGCCGGAATCACTTTTGGCACAACATGTGCGTGTCACGCTGGACAGCGAGAATGCCGCTCGCTTCCTGTCGGGCGTACGCCGCCGAGGTACCTGGCCTGATGCAGGTGCCGTGGCGGTGTTTGGCGACGTGCCCCCTGCGCTGCTGGGGGTGGGCCACATCGTTGGCGGGGAGCTGGTGCCCGACAGGCTCCTGAGTCCGCTGGAAATTCAACAAATTTTGGAAGGCACGCCGCACCTGCAAGCCAGCGGCACATTGGAAAAACTATGACGAAACAGATCCGCAACATCGCCATCATCGCCCACGTTGACCATGGCAAAACCACCATGGTCGACCAACTGCTGCGCCAGTCCGGCACCTTCGCCGACCACGAAAAAGTGGTCGACACCGTGATGGACAACAACGCCATCGAAAAAGAACGTGGCATCACCATCCTGGCCAAGAACTGCGCCGTGAGCTGGGAAGGCACCCACATCAACATCGTGGACACCCCCGGTCACGCGGACTTCGGCGGCGAAGTGGAACGTGCCCTGTCCATGGTGGACAGCGTGGTGCTGCTGATCGACGCGCAAGAGGGCCCCATGCCCCAGACGCGTTTCGTGACCAAGAAGGCCCTGGCCCTGGGCCTGCGCCCCATCCTGGTGGTGAACAAGGTGGACAAGCCCGGTGCCAACCCCGACAAGGTCGTGAACGCCGCGTTCGACCTGTTCGACAAGCTCGGTGCCACCGACGAACAACTGGACTTCCCCGTGGTGTATGCCTCGGGCATCAACGGCTGGTCGTCGCTGGAAGAAGGCGCACCGGGCGAGCAGTGGGGCCCCGACATGTCGGCCCTGTTCAACACCATCCTCAAGCACGTTCCCCCGAACTCGGGTGACCCGGCAGCTCCGCTGCAGCTGCAGATCTCGGCGCTGGACTTCTCCACCTTCGTGGGCCGCATCGGCGTGGGCCGCATCAGCCAGGGCACCTTGAAGCCCATGATGGACGTGGTCGTCATGGAAGGCCCCGATGGCAAGGCCGTGAAGGGCCGTGTCAACCAGGTGCTGACCTTCCAGGGCCTCGATCGCATGCAGACGCCGCTGGCCGGCCCGGGCGACATCGTGCTGATCAACGGCATCGAGGATATCGGTATCGGCGTGACCGTCACCGACCCCGCCAACCCCGCACCGCTGCCCATGCTGAAGGTGGACGAGCCCACGCTGACCATGAACTTCTGCGTGAACACCTCGCCGCTGGCAGGCCGCGAAGGCAAGTTCGTGACCAGCCGCCAGATCTGGGACCGCCTGCAAAAGGAACTCCAGCACAACGTGGCCCTGCGTGTGAAGGAAACCGACGAAGAAGGCATCTTCGAAGTGATGGGCCGTGGTGAACTGCACCTGACCATCCTCCTGGAAAACATGCGCCGCGAAGGCTACGAGCTGGCCGTGTCCAAGCCCCGCGTGGTGTTCAAGGACGTGAACGGCGTCAAGCACGAGCCTATCGAGCTGGTGACGGCCGACATCGAAGAAGGCCACCAGGGCGGCGTGATGCAGGCCCTGGGCGAGCGCAAGGGCGAGCTGGTGAACATGGAGCCGGACGGCCGCGGCCGCGTGCGCCTGGAGTACCGCATTCCTGCGCGGGGCCTGATCGGCTTCACCAACGAATTCCTGAACCTGACGCGTGGCTCGGGCCTGATCAGCAACATCTTCGACAGCTACGAGCCGCACAAGGGCGACATCGGCGGCCGCAAGAACGGCGTGTTGATCTCCATGGACGACGGTGAAATCTTCACCTACGCCCTGGGCAAGCTGGACGACCGCGGCCGCATGTTCGTGAAGGCGAACGACCCCGTGTACGAAGGCATGATCGTCGGCATCCACAGCCGCGACAACGACCTGATCGTGAACGCCACGCGCACCAAGCAGCTGACGAACTTCCGCGTGTCCGGCAAGGAAGACGCGATCAAGATCACGCCGCCCATCGACGCCACGCTGGAATACGCGGTGGAATTCATCGAGGACGACGAGCTGGTCGAGATCACGCCCAAGTCGATCCGCATCCGCAAGCGCTTCCTGACCGAAAACGAGCGCAAGCGCGCAGGCCGCTCCTGAGTTGCCAGCGTGAAGACGCTGCGTTCTGCAGAGTGAGCGCACGCAGGAACTGAGGTTCACCCCGAAGTTTTCTGTGTGTCGCCCGAAGGGCCACCGCCATGCTGTGGCCCTTTTTTCATGTCGGTCGTACTGCCTGCTTTCCATCACCATCACCACTACCACCACCCGGACTGAACGCGCTCCATGTCTTCGCCCCAGCTCACGCACTCCCGCGCCGTGGCCCTGATGGTGGCGGTCACCCTGATGTGGTCGATCGCGGGCGTGGTCACGCGCCATCTGGAGGCGGCGCGCAGCTTCGAGGTGACCTTCTGGCGCAGCCTGTTCACACTGGCGGCCCTGCTGGTGATACTGCCGCTGATGCAGGGGCGCACGGTGTTCGCGTCCCTGCACCGCAGCGGCCGGGCGCTGTGGATATCCGGCCTGTGCTGGAGCGTGATGTTCACCGCGTTCATGGTGGCCATCCTGCTCATGCCCGTGGCCAACGTGCTGGTGACGATGGCGGCGGCCCCGCTGCTCACGGCGCTGTTTGCGCGCATCTTCATCGGCCACCACATCGCGCCCCGCACGTGGGTGGCCATTGGCGTGGCGGCGCTGGGCATCGGGTGGATGTACGGCTCGCAGATGGCGGGCCTGCCGGTGGTGGGCACGCTGGTGGCTTTGTGCGTGCCGGTGGCCGGTGCCGTGAACTGGACGGTGGTGCAGCACTCGCAGCGCCACGGCCACGCGGTGGACCTGGTGCCTGCGGTGCTGGTGGGCGCGGTGTTGTCGGTGGTGGCCACGCTGCCGCTGGCGCTGCCGTTTCAGGCCTCGGCACACGACCTGTGGCTGCTGGCATTGCTCGGGGTGGTGCAACTGGCGATCCCGTGCGTGCTGGCCGTGCGCTGCGGGCAGGTGCTGAAGGCGCCGGAGATCGCGCTGCTCAGTTTGCTGGAGGTGATCTTCGGTATCTTGCTGGCCTGGCTGGGTGCGGGCGAAGAGCCCGGCGCTGCGGTGCTGGGCGGCGGTGCGCTGGTGATCGGCGCGCTGGTGTTCAATGAGGTCATGGGGGCGCGGCGCGCCTCGCAGTGAGCAAGGTGCACCGCGGCCGGGAATGCAGCGCATGCCGCAGTGGGTGCGCATTTCAGTGTGTGTGAAACCTACCTTTGTAAGGAATAAAAAATGACGGAGACAGTGGCGGTGGTGGACAAAGAAGTTCTGAGCGAAGTGCGTGGCCAGGTGGGCCTGATCACCTTGAACCGCCCGCGTGCGCTCAATGCGTTGTCGCTGGGCATGGTGCGCGATCTCATGCGCGTGCTGCTGGCGTGGCAAAGCGATGCGCGGGTGATGGCCGTGGCGGTTCGCGGCAGCAACAAGGAAGGGCCTTTCGGCGCCTTTTGCGCGGGCGGGGACATCCGCTTTTTGCACCAGGCCGGCAGCCAGGGCAACCCGCAGCTCGAAGACTTCTTCACCGAGGAATACGCGCTCAACCACCTCATCCACCACTACGGCAAACCTTACATCGCCTTCATGGACGGCATCGTGATGGGCGGCGGCATGGGCATCAGCCAGGGTGCTGCGCTGCGCGTGGTGACCGAGCGCACGAAGATGGCCATGCCGGAGACCGCCATCGGCCTGTTCCCGGACGTGGGCGGCGGGTACTTTCTGAGCCGCTGCCCCGGCCGCGTGGGCGAGTGGCTGGCCCTGACGGGCGACACCATCGGTGCCGACGAAGCCATCGCCAGCCACCTGGCCGACGGCCGCATGCCCTCGGACCAGTTGCCTGCAGTGTGGGAAGCCCTGGCCACGCAGACGTTTGCCGACGGTGCGGCGGTCAAAAACCATGTTGCTACAAAATTTGTAGCTGCTGGCGCTCATCCATCCAGCGGTAGGGCCGATATTGACCAGTATTTTGCGCTGCCCGGCGTGGGCGACATCGTGCGGGCGCTGGAGTCCGCCGACAGCGACTGGGCGCGCGCCACGGCGGCCACGCTGCGCAAGCGCTCGCCGCTGATGCTGCACGTCGTGCTGGAACAGGTCCGCCGCGCGCGCGACATGGGCCTGGCCGACGACCTGCGCATGGAGCGCGACATGGTGCGCCACTGCTTTTACCTGCGCCCCGGCCAGAGCGAGACGGTGGAAGGCATCCGCGCGCTGGCCGTGGACAAGGACCACGCGCCGAAGTGGAACCCCGCCCGCATCGAGGACGTGACGCCCGACATGGTGGCGCCGTTCTTTGCGAGCCCCTGGCCTGCGCACGCGCATCCGCTGGTGGCGCTGGGCTGATACGGCTTCGCCTTTCACCCTCTCGCGCCGCGGCACGCCTTGCCGTGCTGCAGCTACTGCGAGTCTTTGCAACGCCGCAGACCGCCCGAGACCGCCGATGCCCACGGTGCGGTGATCCGTGCAGAGGTTCCCTAGAGCTGCTTGTACACCGCCGACGCCAGCACCAGCAGTTGCTGGCGTGACAGCTGGCCGCTGAGCGCATAGCCAAAGCCCTGGTCCACCCAGTAAAAGCTCGGGACCGGGCCGTCGCTGGAGAACTGGAAGGCAGTTTCCGCGGCATCGGGCTGCTTCGGTGCGGCCGTTGCCGCGCCGGGCTGGCCTGCGGCGACGGCGCCCAGGTACAGGGTGATGCGCCCGCCCTTGGCGTTCTGGTACATGAACTGCGCGCGTGCACCTGCGTCTCCCGGCGCCCCGGGCAGCAGGCGGCCGCCCACCAGTTCATAGCCTTCATCGGCGAGCACGGGCAGCTTGAGCGGGCGGCTCAGCCGCTTGGAGAGCCACTGCACCAGGTGCTCCTGCTGGGCTGCCGGCACCTCCACGGCGTGCCGCACTTCGGGCTGGTACACCGCGTGGGCCACTGCGGCCTGTTGGGCAAAGTGCTGGCCGGTGGCGGCGAGCGCCGGCGTGGGCGCGGGCGCGTTGAGGCGCGCCATGCCGGGTAACACGCCGGGCAATATGTCGGGCAATACGCCGGGCACCAGGCTGCGTCCGGTCCAGCCCAGCGCGAAGGCCACCAGCACCGATGCCGCCATGCCGCCCCAGCGCCACCACTGGGTGTGGCGCTGCTGGCGCACCGACGCGCGCTGCGCCGCGGCCAGCAGGGCGTCGGGCACGGGCTCGGTCAGCAGGCTCTGGTGCAGTGTGCGCAGTTGCTGGCGTTGGTACTGCCAGTGGGCCACGGTCTCTTCGGCGCCCGCCTGGCGTTCGAGCTTGTCGCGCAGTGCCGCCGCCTGCGCCGGCGGCAGGCGTCCGTCCACCAGCGCATGCCACGCGGCGGCTTCATCGCCGTCGGCGGGTGGAGGAGGGGGGTGGTGCTTGTGGTCCATGGCGGGCTGGCGTGCATCAAACATGGGTTATTTGAGGCGGCGCAATGTGGGTGGCTGGCCGGTGGGATGGGGCAGAGGCTGGGGCGCAGGTTGCTGCGCGGTGGGTGTCACCGCGTCGGGCACCGGCGCAGGCGGCCGCTCCATCAGCAGGCGCAGGCGGCTGCGGGCCCGGGACAGGCGTGACATCACCGTGCCCACGGGGATGCCCAGCACCCGGGCGGTGTCGGCATAGTCCATGTCCTCCAGCGTCACCAGCAGCAGCACGGCGCGCTGGTCGGGCGGCAGGCGCTGCAGGCAGCGCTCCAGGTCCAGCGCGTCGTCCCCCATGCCGGCGCTGCTGCCCTGCAGGGTGTCGTGCAGGTCGTCGATGTCCGCATGCGGCCAGGGTGGCTGGGTGCGCACCTGGTTCAGGTACAGGTTGTGCATCAGCGTGAACAGCCAGGCCCGCAGGTCGCTGCCGGTGCGCCACAGCAGCCATTTGCTGCAGGCGCGCTCCAGCGTGTCCTGCACCAGGTCGTCCGCAGCCCAGGCATCGCCCGTCAGCACCCGCGCATACCTGCGCAGGGCGGGCAACTGCTCGACGACCTGGGTGCGGTTCATGCAGACCGTGGTGCGGTGCGCTGCGGGGGCGGCCGGGTGCCGTCAGGGCTTGGCGGTACGCCAAGCCTGGTTCACGCCGTCACCCGTCTTGTCGCCGGGCTTGGTGTCCTTGACCCAGTAGTACAGCGGCTTGCCCTTGTACGCCAGCTGGGTCTTGCCATCGTCGCGCGTGATCACGCTGTAGTCGCCGCCGGGCGCCTTGGCGGCCATCAGCGGCGGCCAGTTGGTGGCGCAGGGGCCGTTGCAGACCGACTTGCCGCTGCCGGCGGCGTCGCGGTCGAAGGTGTACAGGGTCATGCCGCCAGCGCCCACCAGCACGCCGTCCATGGTTTTCACGGGGCCGTCGGCCGCCATGGTGGAGCAGCCAGCGATGGCTACGAACGCGGCGAGGGACAAGAGGGTCTTTTTCATGGTGTCTCCAGGTGGAAGAAGAGGGTTTGCAGACAACGGCACATGCCGCCTTGCAACTCCATGAACACCGCGGCGCAGCGGTTTATTCCACTGCGCATGAAAAAACTCAATACATCCAACGCGCACAGGCGTCGAAACTGGCGCGATCCCACCCAGCATCCCCGTGCAAGGGCCGCCAAGCTGCGAAGCGAGCTCCGCTTGCGGGCACCGGGGGCGTCCCCCTGGGGGCGACGGTGCGTAGCACCTCAGGGGGCTACCTGTTCCTGCTCTTCATGGCGCGTTCCACTTCGCGCTTGCCTTCGCGGTCCTTGATGGTGTCGCGCTTGTCGTGCTCGGCCTTGCCCTTGGCCAGGGCGATATCGCACTTCACATAGCCGTTCTTCCAGTGCAGGTTCAGCGGCACCAGCGTGTAGCCCTTTTGCTCGACCTTGACGATCAGGTGCTTGATGTCGTCCTTCTTGAGCAGCAGCTTCTTGGTGCGGATGGCGTCGGGGTTGACGTGGGTCGACGCGGTCTTGAGCGGGTTGATCTGGCAGCCCATCAGGAACATCTCACCCTCGCGGATCAGCACGTAGCCGTCGGTCAGCTGCACCTTGCCTTCGCGCAGGGCCTTCACTTCCCAGCCGTACAGGACGACGCCTGCCTCGTGGCGTTCTTCGAAGAAATAGTTGTAGGCCGCCTTTTTGTTGTCGGCAATGCGGGCGGTGGGATCGGGTTTCTTGGCCATTGGGTTTAGATGCGGCGCAAACCGGGAGATAAAAGGCCTCCCTACAATGTTGTCGTCGCAACAGCGATTCTAATTTCTCCGGCTTGCGCGCTTTCGCTCAAGCTCCGTCTGCATGAAAACCGTTCACAAGTCCGTCCTCATCTGGTACAGCCCCGAAGAAATGTTCGCCCTGGTCACCGGGGTGGAGCACTATCCCCAGTTCCTGCCCTGGTGCGACCACGCCGCCGTGCTGGAGCGCACCAGCGACGGCATGACCGCGGAGGTGGGCATCTCCTTCAGCGGAATCCGCCAGACCTTCGTGACCCGCAATACCCACGAGGCCGGCAAGCGCGTGCAGATGCACCTTGTCAAAGGGCCGTTCTCCCAGCTGGAGGGAGACTGGCACTTTCACACGGTGGGAGACGGCAGCCAGCGCGCCTGCAAGGTGGAGTTGCTGCTGCACTACGGCTTTGACAGCGCAGCCCTCGCTGCGTTGGTAGGGCCGGTGTTCGACCGCATCGCGGGCAGCATGGTGGATGCCTTCGTCAAGCGTGCCGAGCAGGTGTATGGCTGAAGCGCCCGGGGCGGTGCCTGCGGCCGCGCCGGCGTCGTCGGTCCCGGTGACCGTGGCCGTCTGCCTGGCGCCGCGCGAAGTGCGCGAATGGGCGCTGGAGCTGCCTGCAGGTGCCACGGTGCAAGACGCGCTGCAGGCCTGTGGGGTGGATGTGCAGGACCTGCAGGGCCTGCAGGGCGTGGCTTTGGGGCCTGCGGCCATCGGTATCTGGGGGCGCGCTGCGGGGCTGGACGTGGTGCTCAAGGCCCAGGACCGGGTGGAGGTGTACAGGGCCTTGAAGGTCGACCCCAAGGTCGCCCGCCGCGAACGCTTTGCGCGGCAAGGCGCACGCACGACGGGGCTCTTTGCCCGGCAGCGCCCGGGCGGCAAATCGGGCTACTGATCTGGCGGGGTAGCAGCCCGTGGGTGCCTGTGCAGGCGCTGGCGACGAGCGCCCGCGCTGTCCATCAACGCTTGCAGTCGGAGGCGATGATGGAGTCCAGCCGCTTGGTTTCCGCTGCGCGGCCACCTTCGTCCAGGAAGATGCGCTCGCCCTGCGCGTTCGTCTGGGTGATGGGCCTTCCGGAGTCGAACGCAGCCTTGGCCTGGCGAGCGCGGTTGCAGTTGTCCGCCCTGGCCTTGGCCTGCTTGTCTTCTTCGGCTTTTTTCTTCGCGGCTTCGGCTGCCTCCGCCTGGGCCTTCTTCTCTTCCAGCGCCTTATCCTTGCCGCTGGCGGCGCCACTGGCAGCTGCTCTGGGTGCGGAGGCCCCATCTGCGGATGCGGTCGCAGGGGCGGCATCTGCAGGTGCCGCTGCAGGTGGTGCTACCGCTGCCCGCCCGCCACTGGGCTGCTTCAGAATGCTCTTGTCAGGGATTTCCTGTGGCGGGGGCCGGTCACTGAAGACCTTGCGGCCGTCCTTGTCGATCCACTGCCATTGCGCGGCTGCGCCCATGGCCCAGGTGCAGGCAATGGCCAGCAGGAGAAGCTTGTGCGTTTTCATGCGAACAAGTTTAGCCGCCAGCCTGGGGCGCGGCCAGTGCCATCGGATGGGCGGTGTTTTTGGCACGACACATTGCACGGACTCGAGGCACTTTTGCCTCTGAACTGGCGGCACTTTTGCCTCTGAACAACCCGCAGCGCATGCGCCACAACGCCCGCTGCCGGGCCCCGCCGACTGCAGGCCGCACAGTGCGCGGGTACAATCCGTCTTTTGGAGCCTTCTCATGCGCCTTCTTGGAAAAGCGCTCACCTTCGACGATGTGTTGCTGGTGCCAGCGTACTCCCAGGTCCTGCCCAAGGACACGTCCCTCGCGACGAAACTCTCCCGTAACATCCAGCTGAACCTGCCTCTCGTGTCCGCCGCCATGGACACCGTGACCGAGGCGCGCCTGGCCATTGCCATTGCCCAGGAGGGTGGCATCGGCATCGTGCACAAGAACCTCACGGCGCAGGAGCAGGCCGCCCAGGTGGCCAAGGTCAAGCGCTACGAGTCCGGCGTGCTGCGCGACCCCGTGGTCATCACCCCCGAGCACACGGTGCTGCAGGTGCTGCAGCTGTCCGAGCAGCTGGGCATCTCGGGCTTTCCGGTGTGCGACGGCGGCAAGGTGGTCGGCATCGTCACCGGGCGCGATTTGCGCTTCGAGACGCGCTACGACGTCAAGGTCCACCAGATCATGACCCCGCGCGAGAAGCTCATCACCGTCAACGAAAAGGAAGGCACCTCGCCTGCCGAAGCCAAGGCGCTGCTCAACAAGCACAAGCTCGAGCGCATTCTCGTCGTGAACGACGCGTTCGAGCTCAAGGGCCTGATCACCGTCAAGGACATCACCAAGCAAACCAGCTTCCCCAACGCCGCCCGCGACCCCTCGGGCCGCCTGCGCGTCGGCGCTGCGGTCGGCGTGGGTGACGGCACCGAAGAACGCGTCGAAGCGCTGGTCAAGGCCGGTGTGGACGCCATCGTGGTCGACACCGCCCACGGCCACAGCAAGGGCGTGATCGAGCGCGTGCGCTGGGTCAAGCAGAACTACCCGCAGGTCGATGTGATCGGCGGCAACATCGCCACCGGCGCGGCCGCGCTGGCACTGGTCGAGGCCGGGGCCGATGCGGTCAAGGTCGGTATCGGCCCGGGCTCCATCTGCACCACGCGCATCGTGGCCGGTGTGGGCGTGCCCCAGATCATGGCCATCGACAGCGTGGCCACCGCCCTCAAGGGCACCGGCGTGCCGCTGATCGCGGACGGCGGCGTGCGCTACAGCGGCGACATCGCCAAGGCGCTGGCTGCAGGCGCCAGCACCATCATGATGGGCGGCATGTTCGCGGGCACCGAAGAAGCACCCGGCGAAGTCATCCTGTTCCAGGGCCGCAGCTACAAGAGCTACCGCGGCATGGGCAGCATCGGCGCCATGCAGCAAGGCAGCGCCGACCGCTACTTCCAGGAATCGACCACCGGCAACCCCAACGCCGACAAGCTCGTGCCCGAAGGCATCGAAGGCCGCGTGCCCTACAAGGGCTCGATGGTCTCCATCGTGTTCCAGATGGCGGGTGGCGTGCGCGCCGCCATGGGCTACTGCGGTTGCGCCACCATCGAAGACATGAACAACAAGGCCGAGTTCGTCGAGATCACCACCGCCGGTATCCGCGAAAGCCACGTGCACGATGTGCAGATCACCAAGGAAGCCCCGAACTACAGGGCTGACTGAGCACCGCCGATCCAATCTGGCCTGATTGAAAATATCTGGTCAGAATGATATAGTCTGGTCCGAATTCACCATTCAGGCCAGACTTTTTCTTTTTGGGGGTCCGCGCATCCATGCAGTCCGTCGGTATCTACGAAGCCAAGAGCAGGTTCTCCGCGCTGATCGAACTGGTCGAGCAGGGCGAAGAAGTGCGCATCACCCGCCACGGTAAAGAGGTGGTGCGCCTGCTGCCCGTGCGCCGCCGCCCGGTCATCACCGACGAGCAGATCGCCCGCGAACTGGGCCAGATCGACGCGCTGCACGCCAGCATCCGCCCCGCGGCCGAGGCGCCCAGCCCCGACACCTTGCGCCGCAAGGGCAGGGCGGCAGCATGACCGCCTTCGTCCTCGACGCCTCCGTCACCGCCGCCTGGCTGCTGCCCGACGCGGCCAGCGAGCACACGCGCCGCCTGTACACCCTGATCCGCCGCGACGAGGTCGAGCCCCAGGCCCCCAACCTCTGGCAGTGGGAGTGCAGCAACCTCATCAGCAGCGGCGTGCACAGCGGCCGCATACCGCCCGCCTCGGTCGAAGGCCTGTGGGGCGTGCTCGAAGCCATACGCCACCGCGTGGAGCTGCACGAACTGGCCCCCGCCCAGCACAAGGCCGTGATGGACGTGGCGCTCGACACCGGCCTGCCCACCTTTGATGCTGCCTACCTGTGGCTTGCACGCTCTCTGCGCCTGCCGCTGGCCACCTTCGATCTCCAGCAGATTGCCGCTGCCGAGCGCAGCGGCGTGCCGCTTCTTGACCTTTCCCGCCTCTGAAGACCACCACCATGCAACACGACAAGATCCTCATCCTCGACTTCGGCTCCCAGGTCACGCAGCTCATCGCGCGCCGCGTGCGCGAAGCCCACGTCTACTGCGAAGTCCATCCCTGCGACGTGAGCAGCGACTGGGTGCGCGCATTCGCGGCCGATGGCCGCTTGAAGGGCGTGATCCTGTCGGGCAGCCACGCGAGTGTCTACGAGGTGGACGACCGCGCCCCCGATGCCGTGTTCGAGCTGGGCATTCCTGTCCTCGGCATCTGCTACGGCATGCAGACCATGGCCACCCAGTTGGGCGGCAAGGTCGAAGGCTCCAACACCCGCGAGTTCGGCTACGCAGAAGTGCGTGCCCATGGCCACACCGAGTTGCTCAAGGGCATCGAAGACTTCGCCACGCCAGAAGGCCACGGCATGCTCAAGGTCTGGATGAGCCACGGCGACAAGGTCACCGAGCTGCCGCCAGGCTTCAAGGTCATGGCCTCCACACCGTCCTGCCCCATTGCGGGCATGGCCGATGAAGCGCGCCGGTTCTACGCGGTGCAGTTTCACCCGGAAGTCACCCACACGGTGCAGGGCCAGGCACTGCTCAACCGCTTTGTGATCGATATCTGCCGCACGCAGGCGGACTGGATCATGGGCGACTACATTGAGGAAGCCGTCGCCAAGATCCGTGAGCAGGTGGGTGACGAGGAAGTCATCCTGGGCCTGTCCGGTGGTGTGGATTCGTCGGTGGCTGCTGCCCTTATTCACCGCGCCATCGGCGACCAGCTCACCTGCGTGTTCGTCGACCACGGCCTGCTGCGCCTGAACGAAGGCGACATGGTCATGGAGATGTTCGAGGGCAAGCTGCACGCCCGCGTGATCCGCGTGGATGCCAGCGAACTGTTCCTCGGCAAGCTGGCCGGCGTGAGCGAGCCCGAAGCCAAGCGCAAGATCATCGGCGGCGAGTTCGTCACGGTATTCAAGCAGGAGGCCGCCAAGCTGAAGGCGGGCGACGGCGGCCACAAGGGCGCCACCTTCCTGGCACAGGGCACCATCTACCCCGACGTCATTGAATCCGGCGGCGCCAAGAGCAAGAAGGCCGTCACCATCAAGAGCCACCACAACGTGGGCGGCCTTCCCGAGCAGCTGGGCCTCAAGCTCCTGGAGCCCCTGCGCGACCTGTTCAAGGACGAAGTGCGCGAACTCGGCGTGGCCCTGGGCCTGCCACCCGACATGGTCTACCGCCACCCCTTCCCCGGTCCCGGCCTGGGCGTGCGCATCCTGGGCGAGGTGAAGAAAGAGTACGCCGACCTGCTGCGCCGCGCCGACGCGATCTTCATCGAAGAACTGCGCAACCACGTCGACGAAGCCACCGGCAAGACCTGGTACGACCTCACCAGCCAGGCCTTCACCGTCTTCCTGCCGGTCAAGAGCGTGGGTGTGATGGGCGATGGCCGCACGTACGACTACGTCGTGGCCCTGCGCGCCGTGCAGACCAGCGACTTCATGACCGCCGACTGGGCCGAGCTGCCGTACGCGTTGCTCAAGAAGGTGTCGGGGCGCATCATCAACGAAGTTCGGGGCATCAACCGCGTGACGTATGACGTGAGCAGCAAGCCGCCAGCGACGATCGAGTGGGAGTGAAATCAGGTCCTTCGGGGACTATCGCTACTTATCGAAAATCCGCCGTAACGTGTTGATTTCAAAGGAAATACGTCACGATAGCTATCGGTGACTATCGCCGGGCAGCGCAACGGATTGACGGTACAGGTGACGGTAAGAACCGGAGGCCGGATTAAGACCTCCTTGTTTACTATCGAGACCAAATCGGTCTTTGACGGTAAATCACTCCGCTGGAAAGCTTGTTTCATGCGGCTTTCCGGGCATCAGCAGGTCTCCTGACCCCTGACGGCAAAAGCCGTCATGAACAGGAGGAAAAACCTCGATGCTTACCGACACCGCACTGCGCAATTTCAAGCCCAAGTCCAAGACTTACAAGGCTTCCGACCGTGACGGCATGTACGTGACGGTATCGCCCACCGGTACCGTCACCTTCCGCTTCGATTACCGTCTCAACGGCCGGCGGGAGACTCTCACCATTGGCCGGTATGGGCTGTCCGGCATTTCGCTGGCGATGGCCCGCGAAAAGCTGCTGGACGCCAAGAAGGCCGTCGCCCAGGGTAAGTCCCCGGCGCACGAGAAGCAGCGCGAGAAGCGCCGCCTGACTGCTGCCAAGAACTTTGGCGACATGACCGCCCAATGGCTGGCCGGTGCGAGGATGGCCGACAGCACGCGAGCGATGCGCAAGAGCATCGTCGATCGGGACATCCTGCCGGCCTTCCAGAACCGCCTGCTCAACGAAATCACCGCCGATGACTTGCGCGCCTTGTGCGGCAAGGTCAAGGGGCGGGGCGCCCCGGCCACCGCGGTGCACGTCCGCGACATCGTGAAGCAGGTCTATGCCTTTGCCATCCTGCATGGTGAGAGGGTGGACAACCCGGCGGCCGACGTGGGCGCGGCGTCGATTGCGACCTTCGTGCCCAAAGACCGCGCCTTGTCGCCGCTGGAGATCCGCCTGGTGTCGCGGCAGATGGAGTCGGTGGCCACCTATCCCACCATCCGGCTGGCGCTGCGCATGGTCCTGCTGACTCTGGTGCGCAAGAGCGAACTGATCGAGGCCACCTGGGACGAGGTTGATTTCGAGAACGCGACCTGGACCATTCCAAAGCAGCGGATGAAGGGGCGCAATCCGCATGTGGTCTACGCGCCAGGCACTGGACATTCTGGTGGCGCTGCATACATGCGCGGCCGGTTCGAAGTTCGTGCTGCCGTCGCCCGACCGTTGCATGTCCCACGCGACCCTCAACCGGGTCACACAGATCGTGGTGCAACGGGCCAAGGCTGCAGGCCTGCCTCTGGAGCCGTTCACCGTCCACGATCTGCGCCGCACGGGCTCGACGTTGCTCAACGAGATCGGGTTCAACCGCGACTGGATCGAGAAGTGCCTTGCGCACGAGGAGGGGCGTTCCTCGCGTTCGATCTACAACAAGGCCGAGTACGCCGAGCAGCGGCGCCACATGCTGCAGGAGTGGGCCAACATGGTCGATGCCTGGATCGACGGGCAGACCTACGTGCCGAAGCTGATGCCGGACAACGTGGTCGTGCCGGTGTTGAGTGCGATGGCCTGATGCAGCGCAAAGGTTGTCACTTGACAACCTTTGCGCTTGTTCCCATACTGGAGACTGTTGATGGCACGTTCCTCTCATCCAAAGAAAGAGGTCGAGGAAGCACTCAGGCACGCCGAAGGGCAGGGCTGGCGCGTGGAAGTCGGTGGCAGCCATGCCTGGGGGCGGATTTATTGCCCGTACAACGATGCGGAGTGTCGCTGTGGCGAATTTTGCATCACCAGCGTGTGGAGCACACCTAAGAACCCTGGCAATCACGCGCGCGCCTTGCGGCGCGTCGTGGAGAACTGCACCACGCACCGCAAGCAGCAGGAGGCAGTCGACGATGCCGAGGAGTAGCACGATGGAATACACCTTCACCCTGAAATACCAACTCTCCGACGATGACCGTGAACCGGATGCGCTGGTCGAGCGCCTGGGCGAGGCCGGCTGCGACGATGCCCTGGTCGGCGTCGGGCAGCCGGGGCGGCTCGCACTGGAGTTCACCCGCGAGGCGGACAGTGCGGACGCGGCTGTGCGCAGCGCGCTGGCCGACGTGCGGCGCGCCGTACCGTCGGCCAGACTGATTGAGGTCGCGCCGGATCTGGTCGGACTGACCGATGTGGCCGACATCGTGGGCGTGTCGCGGCAGAACATGCGAAAGCTGATGCTGGCCCATCCGGGCAGCTTCCCGATGCCGGTGCACGAAGGCAGTGCGTCGATTTGGCACTTGGCGGATGTGTTGGCGTGGCTGCAGGCGAGGGGTAGCTACTCACTGGCCTTGGACGTTCTGGAGGTGTCGCGCGTGGCCCTGCAGGTCAATGTAGCCAAGGAAGGGCGGCGGCTATCGCGGTCGGTTTCCAATGGGCTGGACGCTCTTGTCGGATGAGTCCGTCGCCAGCTTCATCCCTTACCGGAACCCGCCCGAACAGGGCGGGTTTTTCGCAGGTGGACATCCGGCCTGGTGGCGCCGGTGCGCGGGGCTTGCTTGCGTTCGTCGATCCAGGCCTCTACCTCGGCCAGGTCCCACACTACGCAGCGCGGCGTCAGATTGAAGCGCCGGGGAAACTCACCGCGTCGCTCCATTTCGTAGATCGTCGTTTCGGCCAGGGGGACGATCTGCCGCAACTCATGGCGGCGAATGGTGCGCCGAAATGGCAAAGCGCCATGTTTGGGAAACTGCGGGAGATCGTCGTAGGCGTTTGAACCGGGCAAGGGGAGGGATGCGGGCTGCGGGCGCATCGCTAGGTCGGTGTGCTGATCGATTTTTCCTAACGGGTTACTCTCCATGTCGAACTCCGTGATTGTTCGGCGATGCATGGGTTGCCATCGCATGACGATATGGTGGCTTTCATTGGCTATCGCGGAAACTCACAGGAGCGTAGAGAGGCGTGTTGGAGACAAGTAGCCAAGGGAAGCGGGGGAGAGCATGGCGACGGTATCCATGTCCTTGCCTTCGGGCACACAAGTGAGGCAAATCTGATCGACCGCTTACTGGTCCTGGCTCAACTTCGGGCGCGGCCGGTCTCGCGAACGCTGCCCTATAGTCGAGCAAATGGCCGAAGCAGTGCCTTGTTTTTCGAGCTGGGGAGTACGAATGCCAATAACAGCATATTCAAAAGAGGCTGCACGCGAGGTCGATCTTGAGCAGTGGCTGATGCTGAACCACTATTCGATCAAAGGCGACCCGTTGCTTGAGCGGATGCCGGTCGAGCTGAGGGAGAAGGCCGCGCGCGACATCGAATGCAGTGGCTGCCGTGCACACGGTGCGATGCTGGTGGCAGTTGGCCGCCAACGTGGCGTGGGCCGCAGTGTGAGTCAGGGGCACTTTCGATTCGGCACAGCAGGTGGTGCCAACCCTCACCATCCGTTCTGCGACTTTTATTTCGACGAAAAGGCACCACGCAATGCGGACTACCTCGTGAACTTCGCGAGCGATAAGTCGACTTTCACCCGAGTCGTCCGTGACTTGGTGTGCAGGGGCATCCGTGCAGGGCATTTCGGTCAAGGCGATATCCGCCGTATGCGGCTATGGTTCCTTGATGAGAAAACTGCGCATGCGATGCCCTTGGACGTGACGCCCGAACTCTTGAACTGGTGCGTCGATATGGATGGCGCAAGGTTTGCTCGGGAGTTGCCTTTCCAGCCTGAGCATGGGCAAATGCCAGGTTTCGATTGGACTCAAGCGGCCAAAAGCGAATGGTGCCGACGAAACGCCGGACTGTTCGAAGAACGGCCGATACGAGTGCATTTCAGGTCGGAGGCGATTCAGCGCGCGCTCAAGCTGATCGAACTAAAAGGCAGTGCCACTGTCCTTGACCCAACCGCTCTTCGAGAGAAATATGAGACTGTGGTGCAGTTGTCGGAGTTTGCAGCGATCTACCTCTACCATCAGGTGGGCGAGAAGCCAAAGAACCATTGGCGAATCGACGGCTGAATCGCCCCGGCTGAACTAGACACCTTCGAGCCTCAAACCTGAGGCCCAATAGGAGGTA
>NZ_CAXUPO020000018.1:0-107045 GCF_964252695.1 Acidovorax sp. LjRoot117
TGCAGGCCGCCCGAGACCGCAGATGCACACGGCGCGATGATTCGTGCAGAGAGTCCCTAGGAGTCCCCATTGAATCGCCGCATCGTCACCATCTCTTTTGGAATCGCCACATTCGCGATCATTGGGGCGTCCTTGGCCCCTCTTTTGCTGCCCGCACCGACAACAAAATGCACACACCTCAGTACACCGGTTCGGTTTACGAGTATTGACAGCTTCCCCGTAAAGGTCAGTCGAGGCACACGCCAGTTTCCTCTGGTGGAATACAGTTACGTTGCTTCCGGCAAGAGCTATACCAGCACCAATATCTTCTGCGGAGCGAACGATAACGTCGTGGTGGACTGGAATAGAGTCGCCCAATTTTTTCATGATGCAAAGAATGGGGTGGACGTGGTGGCTTGGTTTGCCCCCTCGTCACCGGAGTCGGCATGCATCTCCATAACTTCCAAGTTCCGGTACTCCGTGGTGTCCAGCACATCCGCTCAATGTCGCTCGGACTGAGGCCGAGGATTCAACGAAGTGGACATGCACGGCAAGCTGGGCAGTTCCGCTCATTTCAACTCCGAGCGTCCGCTCTGCCAGCGCCAAAGGTCGCCTAAATTCAGCGCCAACGCATGCGGCGCTACCGCAACTGCCCGGCCAGCCTCTCAAATCCCTGCGCTAGACATTTTAATTGAGAATGCATATCATTTGCATGCCTGAGTACGCCACCTTCGTCCACCGCAAAAGGCTTCCCCCAGGAGCATTGCCATGGACACCGGCTTACACCCCCGCCCTCACCGACCCGATGCGACCCCCCACCAACCCGCCACGCTGACGCGCTGGCAGCATGCCGCGCAGCGCGCGCGGTCCGCACAGCAACTGGGTCAGTGGCGCATGGCCATGGCGTACCAGCACCAGGCGCTGGCCCTGTCGCTGCAGCTTCTGGAGCGCACGCCGCCCGCAGGGCATGAAGACGACTGCATTGCTGCCGCCGTGGTCTCGCACCTCAACGTGGCCGAGCTGCAGGCAGAGGCCGGAGCGCTGGCGGACGCCGCCCGGGTGCTGTGCCGTGCCCACGCCCTGTTGCTCAGCCTGATGGCCGACGCGCGCCATGGCGCGGCCCTGCAGCAGGCCGCCTGGCGCCATAGCCGCGAGACGCATGCCGCGCTGCTGCGGCATGTGCAGGCCCATGGCGCACAGCCCCTGATCACGCAGACCCTGACGTCGGCCCATGTGGTGCATGCGGCCGGTGGGGCAGGGCACCACTGAATCCTGTCCTCTTTCGCGCGCTGTGCCTGTTCGCGGTCGCTGCACTACGTTCGCCGCGCTTTTTCCCCAACTTTTTTGCCTTTCAAGGACACCATGCCCCATACCTTGCCCGCCTTGCCGTACGCCTATGACGCGCTGGAGCCGCACATCGATGCCCGCACGATGGAGATCCACCACACCAAGCACCACCAGACCTACATCAACAACCTGAACGCGGCGCTGCAGGGCACGCCACATGCCGACCTGCCCATCGACGAGCTCGTGGCACGGCTGGCGCTGTTGCCCGAAAACCTGCAGGGCCCTGTGCGCAACAATGGCGGCGGGCACGCCAACCACAGCCTGTTCTGGCGCGTGATGTCACCCCAGGGCGGCGGCCAGCCGCAGGGCGATGTGGCGCGCGCCATCGACGCAGACCTGGGCGGGTTCGATGCGTTCAAGGACGCCTTCACCAAGGCGGCACTCACGCGCTTTGGCAGCGGCTGGGCATGGCTGTCGGTCACCAAGGCGGGCCAGCTGGTGGTCGAAAGCACGGGCAACCAAGACAGCCCGGCGATGGCGGGCCTGATGTCCGGCCACACGCCCATCCTGGGCCTGGATGTGTGGGAGCACGCCTACTACCTGCAGTACCAAAACCGCCGCCCCGAATACATCGCGGCGTTCTACAACGTGGTGGACTGGGCCGAGGTCGAGCGCCGCTACGCGCTGGCCCGGGGCTGACAGATTCATCCGGGCCGTACACGCCACACCGCAGCCCGGCAATCGACCCGCTCTGTACCGCCCCCTGACCGATCCAGCCCGACTGACCCCAGGAGCCACCATGCCCACCCCGCCCACCTCCCTGACGTCGCCGGACACGGCGGATGAACCGATGCTGCCCGCTGAGCCTGGCGCGCGCAGCGACGCTGCCTTGCACTGGCGGCAGTGGATCGGGCTGGGCATCGTCCTGCTCGGTGTGGTTGCGGCGTTCGCCCAGGTGTGGGCCTGGATTGCCAACCAGCCTGTGGTGCTGGGCGCCCTGTGGGGCGGGCTGGCTGCGGCGCTGGCCACGGCGCTGGGCACCTTGCCGGTGATGCTGTCGCAGCGGCTGTCCGAGCGCACGCAGGACACGCTGTTCGGCTTTGGCGCGGGCGTGATGCTGGCGGCCTGTTCGTTCTCGCTGATCATTCCGGGCATCCAGGCAGCGCGCGCTGGCGGCGCGGGGGCCTGGGGCGCGGGCGGCACGGTAGGGGCGGCCATCCTGCTGGGGGGGCTGGTGTTGCTGCTGATGGAGCGGTTGCTGCCGCACGAGCATTTCATCAAGGGGGTGGAGGGCGCGCAGGCGTCGCGCACCCTGCGGCGCACCTGGCTGTTCGTCTTTGCCATCGGCCTGCACAACCTGCCCGAGGGCCTGGCGATCGGCGTGGCCTATGCCGGCGGCGACGCACTGCGTGCGAGTGCCCTGGCCACCGGCATTGCGATCCAGGATGTGCCCGAAGGCCTGGTGGTGGCCGTGGCGCTGCTCGCTGCCGGGTACCGCCGTTCGCTGGCGGTGGGGCTGGGCATGGCGTCGGGCCTGATGGAGCCCGTGGGCGCCGTGCTGGGCGCCGCGGTGGTCAGCTATTCCGCCAGTCTGCTGCCCTGGGGCCTGGGCTTTGCGGCGGGTGCCATGCTCTTTGTGATCAGCCACGAGATCATTCCCGAGTCCCACCGCAAGGGGCACGAGGCCTGGGCCACGGGCGGGCTGATGGTGGGGTTTGTGATCATGATGCTGCTGGATACCGCCTTGGGTTGAATGCTACATTTTTTATAGCTGTCAGCGCTTGCTGGAAAGGCGATAGGGCCGGTTTTGATGCTGCAAGGGGGCGATATCTGCATTGCCCCGAGGCATGTGCATTGCTTGGAGCAGGGCTTGGGCACTCACCCAAAGAACCAGTAGCACACCGCGATGGCCGCCACCACCCCGGCCAGTTCTGCCAGCAGCGCGCAGCCCACCGCGTGGCGGGCGCGCTGGATGCCCACGGCCCCGAAGTACACCGCCAGCACGTAGAACGTGGTTTCGGTGCTGCCCTGGATGATGGCGGCGGCCAGGGCCGCAAAGCTGTCCACGCCGTGCGTCTGCATGGTCTCGATGAGCATGGCGCGCGCGGCGCTGCCTGAAAACGGCTTGACCAGAGCCGTGGGCAGGGCGTCCACAAAGCGGGTGTCGGCACCCAGTTCGGTCACGCACCAGCGGATGCCGTCCAGCACATAGCCCAGCGCGCCCGAGGCGCGGAACACCCCCACGGCGCAGAGCATGGCCACCAGGTAGGGCAGCAAGCCCTTGGCCACATCGAAGCCCTCGCGCGCGCCGTCGATGAAAGCCTCGTACACAGCCACCTTGCGCCACGCGCCGATCGCGACAAAGGCGACGATGAGCGCAAACAGCGTGAGGTTGCCCAGCAGCGACGACAGCTGCGCCAGCGCCGCGCCGCTGAGCGTGGCCAACAGCGCCATGAAGCCACCCAGCAGCAGCGCCACAGGCAGCAAGTAGGCCAGCACCACCGGGCTCCACAGCGGCAGCCGCTGCACCACCGCCACGCTGACCAGCCCCACCAGCGTGGACGCGGACGTGGCCAGCAGGATGGGCAGGAACACCAGCGTCGGGTCCGGCGCGCCCTGCTGCATGCGGTACATGAAGATGGTCACCGGCAGCAGCGTGAGGGACGACGCGTTGAGCACCAAAAACAGGATCTGGGCATTGGTGGCGGTGTCGGGCTCGGGGTTCAGCTCCTGCAGCGCCTTCATGGCTTTGAGGCCCATGGGCGTGGCGGCGTTGTCCAGCCCCAGCGCGTTGGCGGCAAAGTTCAGCGTCATCAGGCCGAGGGCCGGGTGGCCGCCGGGCACCCCTGGCATCAGCTTGGCGAACAGCGGCGCCAGCCACCGCGCCAGGGCATCGACGATGCCGGCCTTCTCGGCGATGCGCAGAAACCCCAGCCACAGCGTGAGCGTGCCGAACAGCAGCACCATCACCTCGACCGACAGCTTGGCCATGGCGAACAGGGCTTCCACCATGGCCGCGAAGATCTGCGCGTTGCCGCCCACCAGCCATTGCGCCAGCGCGGCCACGGCCGCCGTCAGAAAAAAGCCCAGCCACAGGGTATTGAGCATCAGGAGTCCGTCATTCCAGGGAAGTGGGTTGGTCGCGTAAAGAGCGGGGGTGCCTAGCAATGGACTTTTCATCCGCTGCTTTCTGTCTGCCTGCTTGTCTATTTGCCTTTCTGCGAGGTTACCTGTCCTTGCCCTGGGCAGGGTCTGGCGGCGTGGCAACCGGGCAACGGTGGCCACAGTGGTACCCTATAGGGTTCGGTTCCGTTCACCGCAGGCGGCTTTTTACAGCCTGTGTCCTGCGCTGACGCAGAGCCGCCCGTACAAGGCGCCCCGGCGCGCCGCACACCAACACCAAGGAAAAGAGGTCCATCATGGGCGCGCAGTGGAAGGCAAAGGGCAAGGCGTTGGTCGCCGATGCCAAGGGCAAGCTGTTTGGCAAGCTGGTCAAGGAAATCACCGTGGCCGCACGCGGCGGCGCCGACCCCGCCAGCAACTCGCGGCTGCGCCTGGTGGTCGAGCAGGCCCGCAAGGTGTCCATGCCCAAGGACACGCTAGAGCGCGCCATCAAGAAGGGCTCGGGCACCGGTGCCGACGCGGTCAACTACGAGCGCGTGATCTACGAAGGCTTTGCGCCCCACCAGGTCGCCGTGATGGTCGAATGCCTGACCGACAACGTCAACCGCACCGCCCCTGAAATGCGCGTGCTGTTCCGCAAGGGCCAGCTGGGCACCTCGGGCTCGGTGGCGTGGGACTTCAACCACGTCGGCATGATCGAGGCCGAACCTGCCAACGCCGATGCCGACCCCGAGCTGGCCGCCATCGAAGCGGGTGCGCAGGACTTCGAAGCCGGCGACGAAGAAGGCACCACCACCTTCTGGACCGACCCGACCGACCTGGACCTGGTGAGCCGTGCCTTGCCCGCCCACGGCTTTACCGTGCTGTCGGCCAAGCTGGGCTACAAGCCCAAGAACCCGGTGAACCCCGCCAGCCTGAGCGCCGAGCAGCTCGAAGAGGTCGAAGCGTTCCTGGCGGCCATCGACGGCAACGACGATGTGCAGAACGTGTTCGTGAGCCTGGGCGCGTGAAGCAGCGCGCTGCAGCGTTCACCGCCTGCCCGGCGCGGGCTGCCTGCCGCGCAGGGGCCGGCGCACATGGAGAGGGCTGATTCATGACCGCAGACCACTACGCAGCGCTCGGGCTCGCGCCCAACGCGTCGCTGGCCGACATCAAGAAGGCCTTTCGCCAGAAGGCGTCGTTCTACCACCCGGACCGCAACGACGCGCCCGACGCCGCGCAGCGGTTCCAGGCGGTGCAAAAGGCCTACGAGGTGCTGTCGGACGACACCGCCCGCCAGGCCTACGACGACAACCGCCGCCGCAACCTGCTGGACGACCCGCTGCAGACCGCGCAGGAAATCTGGCAGACCTACGCCCGCGACATTCTTTCCTCGTCGTCCTCTTCGTCCTCGTCTTCATCTTCCTCTTTGCCCGTTCAGTGAAACTTTCTCCCTACTTCTATGACCTGCGTTCGGCCTACCAGGCCGAGCTCGACGATCTGGTGTCCGACTCCGAAGGCAAGGACGTGCTGCGCAAGCGCCTGGCCGAAAAGCGCAATGAAATCGCCTTCCTGGTGCAGATGATGGAGCTGGCGCCCGAGATGGTGGCGGTGGCCTTTCACCAGGGCTTTCGGTTTGCAAAACCGGCTGCGGTGGAGCACCTGCTGGGCCTGCCCCAGGATGAACTGCCCGACTGGCACAGCCTGACCCACGCCGTCACGCTGGAACCCTGGGCGCAGAGCCTGGCGCAAACCGTGTTGCGCGAGCCGCAGGGCGCGCGGTTTCTGGCGGTGGCCGCCGGGCTCGAATACACGCTGCTGCACGCCCGCATGGCCCCCGCCGCGCAGGCTGCAGACGCCGATGGCGACGACGCCGAAGACGGTGAAGACGCCGCGGAACACGACGACGACTTCAACACGCTGAGCGCCGACGACGCGGCAGACCCGCAAAACAGCCGCACGCGCGAAGAGGCCAGCTCCAACTGGCTGTCGGACGTCGGCTTCGACCGGAAGGATTGAGCCCCCTGAGGCGCTGCGCGCCTTCCCCCCGTGGGGGGACGCCTCTGGTGGACCGGCTAAGCCGGATCCACGGCGGCGCTGGCGATGGACGCGCGCCGGTCTCGGGCGCGTTCTGGAAACGACGAGACATTCTCTTGAGAGCTGAGGTACGACCATGAGCAACGACAGCAACAACACCCACCTGGCCCTGATCACCAAGACCACCAGCCTGATTGCGGCGGGTGACATCGTGGGCGCAGAGTCGGCGCTGGCCGAGCTGGCCGACACCGACGGCGACGGCGCGCTGATGGTGGTGCTGGACCAGCTCGCGCCCAAGGACATCCTGGCGGTGATGCGCGAGTACGACGACTCCAAGGCCTCGGTGGTGAACCTGCTGGTCACGCCCGAGCAGTTCGCGCGCGCGATGGTGCTGGAAAAACAGTACAAGGACCTCACGCACACGCACCTGCGCAACATGGTCAATGCGGTGGTCTTCCGCGACGACGCGGACCCGGTGGAATTCCTCACCGCGATTGGCGACCTGGAAGGCGGCGCCGAGGCGCTGGCCAACTACTTCGCCGAGAAGTGGAGCCGCATCGAGGCGTTTGCCCGCACCGGCACCTTCGACGCGGTCGAAGACTACGGCGTCACGCTCACCGACGATGAACTGCTGGCGTCCGGCTATGTGCAGCCCCGCGTCGACCAGGACGAGGTCGCGGACCGCGACTGGATGCAGATGGCCTGGCTGCTGCGCTACGAATGCCGCGACCTGTTCATCGAAATGCTGCTGGTGCTGCGCGCCAAGGCCCGCGCGTTCGACCTGGGCCTGGAGGAGGGCGACGAGCCCGCCGACGAGGACGATGGCAAGTTCGAAACCAGCGAGACCGACCGCGGCAAGGCCACACCGGCTGCGCGGGCCTCGGATGAAGAATCCGCTATCTAGATGGCAACCCCCTGTGGCGGGGCGGCCCTTGCGCGGCGGCCCTGGCTGGGGCCGCGCCAGTTTCGTGACACCGCGACGACGCGCAGCGCGATGGAAACCTGAATGACATTGCCTCACACACCACCCACCGATTCGCCTGCCGCACCCGGCGCGCTGCAACTGCACGATGCCCGCCCGTTCTTCGACAAGGCCCTGGCCTACGGTGTAGCGCACGGCATCATCGGCGCGGACCGGCTCGCAGCCATCCACACCGATGCCCCCAAAGGCATGGTGCAGATCGCGCGCTACTTCGGCAGCGAGTTCCTGCGGCCCGAGCTGGAAAAGGCGCGGGACCGCATGGTCAACCTCGTGAGCCTGTACCTGCTGGACACCACCGGGGGCGATCTGCACGAGGCGGCCGTCTCGTTGCGTGACAACTCCTTCTTGTCGCGCTCCAAGGGTGGCTCCGACATGCTCAAGCGCCTGATCGCCATGCCCGAGAGCAGCAACTTCGGCATGGCGGGCTACGCCGATGCGGAGACTCCGCTGCTGGCCGTGTGGTCGCTGCGCAGCCATGCCGAATACCGCGCCGAGCTCGCGCGCCGCACGCAGACCGCGGCCGCCATCGGCGCAGCCCGGTGGCTGGCACAGCAGTACGACCTGGACGAAGACGAGCTGGAAGCCGCTGGCGCCGATGCCGAGGCGGTCATCCGCACCGGACTGCTCATGCAAGCGCTCGCCCCCGGGGCGATGGAGCTGGGCGAATGGCCCAATGCCGTCGCGTTCGACAAACTGGTCACCGCGTTGCGCAAGAAGAAGGTGGCGGCCCCGGCCACGCTTCGTGTGCCGGCGGGCCTGCCCGCCGACTTGCGGGGCGCTGTCGAGGCGCAATGCGCCGCCGTGCTGGCCGACCTGCCCAGGCTGCTGGACACCGCCGCGCCCCTGCGCAACCTGCTGCGCCCTACAGGCACCTTCCGTGCGCGGTACTTTTTGCTGGACGACCCCCTGGCCGAGGTGGACGACTACCACCGCAGCCTGGACGAACTCGATGCCGACGAAGAGCCTCCGCAGCCTGCCAGCAAGACCTGGACGAAAACGGTGCAGGGCAACGACGACGAGCACTCGCTGCTGACGCTGTTCCTGTGCCTGGCGGCCGGGGTGCCCAAGAAGACCCTGCTGACCGAGAAGACCGCCGCCAGCCTGGTGCGCAAGGTCCGCAAGTCCGGCTGGCAGCCCGCACTGGCCACCGACTTCATTCAGGGCCACGCCAGCGGCGTGCACCAGCAGGACTACGCCACGCTGTGGGCCGGCTTCGTGCAGGATGCAGAGAAGACCTTGCTGAGCGACATGGACTACCAGATGCACGACGCGCTGGCGCTGCTGCGCCGCGAGTGCAACGTCGTGGGCGACTGAAGCCGCTGACGACACCGACGAGACTGACGTCGTAGCGCCCGGGCGCTGCGCCGGGTCGCCACGGCCGCTCTGGGCCGCCAGGCATCGGTGCCGCGCCATGGACCGCAGGTGGGCCAGCACGCACAGAGCCTTCGGGTCAATGATGAAGATGCCGTCGGAGTCCACGCCACCATCCGGTGCGTCCCAGTGCCGGTCGCGTGCGCTGGTATCCAGTTAGAGCCACCTGCAGCAGCCCGGTGCGGCCTTGCGCAGACATCAAACCGCACCGCGTCAATGGCATCGCACCGGCTGCGCCGCACACAGGGGCGAGCGACTTGCTTCACTGTCATCCGCATGAGGTCATGCTCGGTTAACATGAGGCCGCTTTCATGCCCTGCAGCGTGCGCTCTTGGATGATCGATCTGTCTGAGACGCCGAGCCTGCAGGGTAGACCAAGCCCGTGCCCGCGGCCCACCAGCCCCAGTTTTCTGCCCAGCTTCTTCGCGTACGTGCACAGTCCCACCCTCGTCATTCTGGCGGCCCTGCTGGCTGCGCTGGTTACCTCCGTGCTCTACGCCGTGTGGTACTTCCACCGGAACATCCCTGGCCTGCGCCTGTGGGTGCTGTCCTTTCTGGGGGCGACGGTGTTCAGCACCACACTGCTGCTGCGCACCTTCATGCCCGAGGTGGTGTCGGTGCTTCTGGCGCAGGCCTCCATCGCCCTGGCCTCGTACACCTGCCTGATGGGCAGCCGTGCCTATGTCGGCCGCAGTCCCCTGGGGCATGGCGCCGCCGCGGTCGGCATGGTGCTGCTGCTGGCGCTGTCGGCGTATTTCACGGTGGTGCACCCGCATCCGGGCGCGCGGTTTGCGCTGGCGGGTCTTTTCTCGGGGCCCTGCTTTTTGCTCACGGCGCGCACGCTCGCGCGCGGCGGCTTTCGCAACGTACCGGTGCGCTACCTGGTGGGGACGGCAATTGGCGCGCACGGGCTGTTCGTGCTGGTGAGGCCCGCACTGTTCAAGCTGTCGTCGCCGCTCACGGGCTTTCAGTGGAACGATGAGCTGCTTGAGCTGCTGTCCCAGTTCGTGGTGCTGGAGGCCACGCTGGCGCTGGTGCTGATCGGCTTCGGCGTGCTGATGCTCACGCACGAGTTCACCACGCGCGAGTTGCGCCACTTGGCCGAGGTCGACCCGCTGACCAGCGTGTTCAACCGCCGCGCGTTCCTCACGCTGCTGGACAAGGCGATCAGCAACGCGCAGCGCACGCAATCGGCGCTGCCCGTGCTGGTGATGGACCTGGACCATTTCAAGCGCATCAACGACACCTGGGGCCACCACTGCGGCGACGATGTGCTGCGGCACTTCGTGCAGCTGGCGGGCCGCTGCCTGCGCAAGGAAGACGTGATGGGGCGGCTGGGCGGGGAGGAGTTTGCGATCTTTTTGCCCAATGCGGATGGGCTGGGCGCGGCGGCGGTGGCCGAGCGCTTGCGCTCCACGGTCGAGTCCCAACTGGTGGAGAGCCTGGGGCCACAGGGCCGCAACGGCCCGCCGCTCACGGTGAGCGTCGGCGTGGCGCTGTTTGCCGAACCCGACACGGGCGAGGCCGTGCTGCAACGGGCCGACGAGGCCATGTACCTGGCCAAGCAGCGCGGCCGTAACCGCGTGGAGGTGCTGCAGCGGTAAGGGCGGCGAAGTGCGCGCGGCTGCATGGCTGCATGGCTGCACGCCCATCAGGCTGACCCGATCGATAGCGCATGCGCGGGCTGCCGGGCCGGGCGTGCTGCCGCGCTCGAATGTGGCTTGTGTCGCCTGCCCGACCTTGGCCGGCAGCTGGTGGGTGGCTGCCGGGCGGGGCGCGGTCGCACAATGGCAACCCCTTCCCCCACCTTCGTAAGAACCCCCGATGAGCGAGCAGACCGGCATGGCAGGCACAACACGTGGCGGTGCGGCTGCACCACGATCAAACCGGGGAATCCGGGCCCCGTCGCACACGCGCCGACGCGTTCTGGCGCTGGGCTCTGGCGTGGCTGCAGTGGGAGTGGCTGCGGGCGCCGGATACCTGCTCTACCAGCCCAGCCATGACCGGCAACTGGTCTACGCCCGCGTCAGCGACGCCATGAAGGAAGTGGACCGCCTGCACGCCGCGTCCGCCCAGCCAATCGCGCCCGCCACGGCGTGGAGCTGGTCGCAGACGTTGAAGCACTGCGCGCAGAGCATCGAGTTTTCGTTGGCGGGCTTTCCCGAGCCGAAGTCGGCGGTGTTCCAGCACACGGCCGGGGCCGCGGCGTTCGGCCTCTTTGCCTGGCGCGGTCGCATGAGCCATAACCTGGCGGAGCCCATTCCGGGTGCGCCGGCGCTGACTGCGCCCACAGCGGATGCGTCAGCCGCCTTGGCCCGACTGAAAGCCGCCGTGACAGCGTTTGAACTGCACCCAGGGCCGCTGCATCCGCACTTTGCCTATGGCATGCTCAGCCGCTCGCAGTACGAGCATGCCCATGCCATGCATCTGGCCAACCACCTGTCTGCGTTTGACGCGCGCATTGCTCGTTGAGCGACTGACCCGCTTGGCGGTCAGGTTTGATGGATGAAGCAACCTGGGATGTGCACCAACACCTGGGTGGAGCAGGCAGGCTGCCAGCCCTTTTTGGCCATGGGTCATGTGTGGAAGGTATCACCGGCCCCGCCGATCGGTGCTCGATGGCGAGTTGCGGACCATCGTTTTTAAAGAGTCTGTCATTACCGGTCAAAATATTTCGCGGGCAATGCAGGTGCGGTATTCGGAATCTCAATAAGCTGCGTATCGAGCCACGCTTGAGGTGCCGGATTGGATGGATTTTTTGCGTAGGCTCCCACATAAGGCGCCATTCGCGTGGTTTGGTAGACCGTGGGCGTCCATTCAGCCGGTGCCAGAAACAACGTGGTGCCTCTTTTTTCACTGTATGGACATGCACCGTACGTAGATATGTTCCACAACGTCTGCGTGTAGGTTTCATAGTCCGCAGTGTGACGCTTTGAGCCGATCGAGTACGGCCAGCCTTCAAGTTGGAAAAAGCTGTTGTAATCCCCTGGGCGCGCCAGCGGATTGTTGACCGTTCGACCCGTGAGGAACGAGAGAATAAGACCGCAGCCCGGTGGAGAAAAATCTCTGGATATATCCAGGTAGTACGTTCCCGTCACGTTGAGTAAACTCGTATAGTGTGAATTGCCAATGTCGTGCTTTGTTGTCAAAGCGCTCGACTTCAGCATCTCATCCATGGGCGTGACATTAGCGGTCGACGATGGCAGATCATCTTTTGCGCAGATTGCGACGAAGTGGCCGCCGCCCAGTAAAAGTGTCAAAAAACACGTGACGGTATCTGAATTCCAGGAATTTCCAGCACCGAGGAATGGCATCGAAATATAGCCGCTGAGCAAGTAGGAAATGGGCTCGGAATTTTCGACTGGCGCCATCGTGGGAAGCCAGAGGGTGAGTGGTCCGCTTGAGCTTGCGGTCACAATATAGTGTTTAAGAAAATCGAGAAGAGCGATGTCGTCGCTGTTGCAGATGCCGGTCTCCGTGCCATGCCATTGATCCAGAAACACTGCTGCAGCCCCAGCCAGCTGTCCGCCTGTGAAGTCTGCGGGCATGACGTAGCCGCTCTTGCAAGGCTCACTCGGTGTTGCTGAAATCTGAGATGCAGACCGAATGTTGGGCCCGAACATGCTGTTGGAGAAGTCTTGGCCATTTTCAAATGGCGGATTTGCCAAAATGCCCAGCGGTACTACGTAGCCGCCATCTGGACCAGAAGGTACGCTGTGATAGAGGTTCAGCTGCGGTGCAATAGATGTGCCCTGGTAGACAGGCGCATTGAATTCGCCGATCACTCCGACTGGCAAGCTGATGGCAATATTCGCAGGTCCGCCTTCAGGATTTACGGTGTAATTTATGATCAATAGATAATCTTCAGCGACGAGCTCAAATTCTCCAGCGCAGCCAGTCATTCCATTCGCGCTTATGTTTATCGCCCCATCAGGTGCGACAGACGGGGCGGATGGAGTGGGGGATGATCCAATGGTAGATGTCGGATTGTCAAATGTGAGCGATACCGATAGTCGATTGACGATCAATAAGTTGATGCTCGTTTCCACAGAAGGCATGTGCATTTCCGAGTTGATTGAATCCCCCCGCCCGCAAATTAAATCTATGCTTGATTCAGCGTAACGCTAAAGTTGGAAGTTGCGTTCCGAGGATTGGCTATATAGTAATTTTTCCCCGTGGTGAGCTTTCCGCCGGGGACAACGGTTCCATTTGTCGCGTCTTTGACAGGCGTTGGGTCTTCCTTGAGCGAAATGTCTTGTTTGATATCAAAAACGATGCCAGAGGGTAATGACAATGTAATGGATCCACCATCATCGCTGATGAGCGTAAAGTTCGGTCCGGACCGATGGGATTGGCCGGATTCGGGTTTTGGCAGCGAGGTTCCTGCGGCAATGACAGTCATTTTGAATTCCTTTGATTTGTGAGATTTAACAATGAGGATCGGCAAGTTGTTTTGCACTTGCCGATTTATTTCATTGGGAGTGGCTTAGTGCGTAGCATTAATTCGTCGCCTATCGCGATATAGACCATTTCGGTCATTCAATCCGAGTGGGTAATGAATTAATGAAATGCTCTGGATTTGATGTAATGAATATGAAATTTTGATAGGCGGATTCGTTTTATTTTTCAGGCCTATCAAATTTTATAGATCAGCAAGCGCCGAAGAGGGTGACGTTGGCGATGACGCTACCGTTCAGGTAGATCGTGGCCTTCAGGCCGGTGGGAATGAAGCTGCCGCAGGTTTGGGCGCACACCTTGATCTGACCGCCCACTGGAATATGCACTGGGGAGGTCACGCAGTAATTGCCATAGATCGGAATGGTGAAGCAGATCTTGTTGGTGGACGCGTTGTAACTTGCGCCAACGCAGACGGAAAGCTTCAGCGCATGGACGCCTTCCAGCTGCGCAGCTACGCCAGCATTGGCCTGCAAGGCCTGTGCGTGGCTGTTGCCTTCGGCGAAACCGGCTTCCGCAAAGTTGGGCACTTGGGCAGAGTTGTCATTGGCATTGTTTTGGTTGCAATTGCAGTCAGACATGGCTTTTCCTTGGAAATGGGATTTTCTGAAATTAATGCCGGCGTCGGAAGTGACTTGGTCCGGCATTTTCTCATGATGCTTTTGATTAATTTTAAATATCGATTTGATAATATTTAAAATGTTTTCTTTTTTGCGCTTCATGAGTGAAGGAATTCTCTGTCGTGCGTGGCCATATTGGCCTTAAGGCAAGCTGGCAAAAACTTAATAGTCCTTAAAAAATTCTTGATGTAGAGTCCGCCGGGCCACCTGAGGGGTGCATTGCACAGGTGATGAGAAACAGAGGCCAAGACCATGGAATTCACGTTTTCCCACTTCACGCTGAGGGTTCACGAGCGACAGTTGCTTTCCTACGGGAAGCCCGTCTTGCTGGGAGCGCGCGCTTTCGATGTGCTGTGCGCCCTGGTGCATAAGGCCGGCGGACTGGTGACCAAATCGGAGTTGTTCAGCCTGGTATGGCCGGGCGTGGTGGTGGAGGAAAACAACCTGCAGGTGCACGTGTCCTCACTGCGCAAGCTGCTGGGCTCCGAGGTGATCGTGACGATCCCCGGGCAGGGTTACAGGTTCGTGGCGCACGTTGCGCCGGTGGTGGTAGACGGCAGCGCCTCGGAGCTTCTGCCGTCCGTGGTGTCCAGTGCGTCCCGTTCGGTGGCAGTGCTTCCTTTCGGCGTCGCCGCGGGAATGTCCGACGACGGGTATCTGGCCGATGGAATGGCCGAGGACATCATCAACCGGCTCTCCCGGTCGCGATGGTTGTACGTGATAGCCCGCAACTCGTCGGTGAGCTACCAGCACCCACTGCCTGCGAGCGGCACCATCAGCCGCGAGCTGGGGGTCCGGTATCTCGTCTCCGGTTTTATCCGTTGGACCGGCAAACGCCTGCGGATCACCGCAGAGCTCATCGATGGACCGCGCAATGAAACCATCTGGGCGCAGAGCTTCGACAGGCCGGCGTACGACCTCTTTCAGGTGCAGGACGAAATATCGGCCGCCATCGTGAGCGCCATCGAGCCCGCCTACCTGCGGCGCGAGGAGTGGGCCAGCAGCCAGTCCACACCCCGTGACCGCGAGCATTGGGAGCTGTTGATGCGTGCACGCTGGCATTTCTGGCGCACCACGCTGGAGCACATGGACAAGGCAGAGCACTTTGCGAAAAAGGCGCTGCAGGCCAAACCCGACGATCCGCCGACCCTGGCCATGCTCGCTTTCATCTTGATGTCGCGGGTATGGGCAGGCTGGTCGGAGTCTCCCCGCATGGACATCGCCGAGGCCAACCGGCACGCCCTGCTGGCGGTCAGCCACGATGACAACGACGCCTTCGCGCATTTCACGCTGGGGACGGTGCTGTCGTTCTCGCGCAATTTTCCGCAGGCGATCTCCGAGCAGGAACATGCGCTGTCCATCTACCCGCAACTGGCCGCTGCTGCCGGCGAACTGGGGCGCCTGCTGGCGTTTTGTGGACGCACCCAGGAGGCTGCAAGCTACGTGCTGCAGGCCTGCGAGGCCAGTCCGCTCGATCCGCACCTGAGCCTGTGGCTGCGCACGCGAGCCCTGGCAAGCTTCATCGAGCGCGACCATGAGGCCGCGTTGAAGTTTGCCTTGCAGGCGCTGTCCAAGCGGCCGGACTGGTTCTTCAACCACTACCTCCTGGCGGCATGCCAGGTAGCCGCCGGCCATGTCGAAGATGGCCAGCAAACCCTGCGGCAGGCCCAGAAATTCGGGCCTTACACCATGCAGGCCTTGAAGGCCGGACACCCCTTCGCCGCCGAGGCGCATCTCAACGAGTACACGCACTGCCTGCGCCAGGCGGGCTGGAGCGAGTGACCCCGCTCAGCCACGCGTCCATGGGCTTGGCCTTCGGCCGTCAGTCGTCACGCGTTATGCGTTATCCGTTATTTGCAAGTTGCCAGTCCTTAGTTTTTAGTCATTCATTCATCCACAACAAGCCGCCTGAAATTCACTGGAGAGGGAAACCATGCCTGAAACGAATGCACCCCAGAAGATCGCCATCCTCGGAGGCGGCCTGGCCGCGCTGACGGCTGCCTACGAGCTGACCCGCCAGCCGGGCTGGCAGCAAAAATACGAGATCACCGTGTACCAGATGGGCTGGCGGCTGGGCGGCAAATGTGCGACCAAGCGGGGGCCCAACAACCGCATCGAAGAGCACGGCATCCACGGGTTTCTGGGCAGCTACTACAACGCGCTGCCCCTCATGGCCGACTGCTACAAGGCGCTGAGCCGCCCGGCCGACGCCAAACTCGCCACGTTCGAGCAGGCCTTCCTGCCTGAGAGTTTCGTGCTGATGTGGGAGTTCGAGAACGGCGGCTTCAAGCGCTGGCCCATGACCGTGCCGACCAACTCGCTCACCCCGGACGATGCCTCGTCGTTGCAGACCATCCGGCAGTGGATCGGCGGGCTGGCCGAGACTGCGCAGGGCCTGATCGACCCCCAGGCCGTGCCGGGCCTGAGCGAGATCCACCAACTGGAATTGCGCGCCGGGCAGGACATTTTGCGGCGCCTGCAGGCTGCCGTGCTGGATGAGAACGCCGAGCTGGCGGAGAAGCACCCCGTGCTCGACGAAGTGTGGAGCTGGCTGAACGCCCGGCTGAAGGCGTTGATCGAGGGCAACGACGACCTGAGGCGCCTGTACATCGTGCTCGAATACCTGATGGCCATCGTGCGCGGCGTCTTGGCCGACCGCATCATCGAGCGGGGCTTCGATGTGATCGACAACGAGAATTTCAGCGACTGGCTGACCCGCCACGGCGCGTCGGTCATGACGGTGTCGTCGCCGCTCGCGCTCAATACCGTCAACCTGTCCTACCAATACCCGCAGGGCGACACGGCCCGCACGGCCAGCATGGCGGCAGGTGCGTACCTGCACTGGTCGCTGCGCAGCTATGCGTACATGGGCGCGTTCGCCTGGCTGTTTGCCGCAGGCACCGGCGAGACCGTGATCGCGCCGCTGTACCTGGTGCTGCGCCAGCGCGGCGTGCAGTTCGAGTTCTTCCACAAGGTCGAGAACCTTGCGCTGTCGGCCGACGGCGAGTCGGTGGCCGCCGTGCAACTGGGCGTGCAGGCCACGCTGGTCAATCCGCAGGCTCCTTACGAGCCCCTGGTGCCGGTCGAGGGCCTGCCCTCGTGGCCTTCCGGCCCGGGCTATGACCAACTGGTGCAAGGCGATGCGCTGCGCGAGCAGAACATCGACCTGGAGTCGTACTGGACGCCGTGGAAGAACGTGGCCCAGAAGACCCTGAAGGCCGGCGAAGACTTCGACCAGGTGGTGCTCGCCATTGCGGTGGGTGCCGTGCCTTACCTGTGCAAAGAGCTGCTGGCCGCGCGCCCCGTGTGGCGCACCATGGTCGAGAAAGTGCCTACCGTACAAACGCAAACCATGCAGGTGTGGCTCAACCGCAGTACCACCGACCTGGGCTGGGACATTCCCCTGAAGAACCCCACGGACACGGTGATCGGCGCCACCTACATGAACCCGCTGGACGGCCAGGTGGACTTCACCCATCTGCTGCCGTGGGAGTCGTGGCCGGCCAGCCAGACGCCCAAGTCCCTGTGGTACTTCTCGGGTGCCATGGCCGACTACGAGCCACCGCCGCCGCTCACCGACACGGACTACCCGGCGCGGGCCCATGCGCGGGTCAAGGCGCAGTGCATTCAGTACCTGCAGGTGTGCATGGGACCGCTGCTGCCCAAGTCCACCACCAATGTGGTCTCGCCGCCGGGCGACCCGACCGGCATGGATTTCAGCCTGCTGCAGGACCACGACCCGGCCAATGCAGGGCAGGGCGTGCAGCGGTTCGATCAGCAGTTCTGGCGCGCCAACATCGACCCGTCCGAGCGTTACGTGATCAGCCCGCCGGGCAGCACGGCCGCACGGCTCAAGGCTTGGGAGTCCGGTTTCAGCAATCTGGTGCTGGCGGGCGACTGGATCTACACCGGCCTGAACGTGGGCAGTGCCGAGGGTGCCACCATGGGCGGGCGGCTCGCGTCGCATGCCATCAGCGGATACCCGGCGTTGGAAGACATCGTGGGGTATCCGGTGCCGGCAGCGACTCCGCCCACATCGCCGGTTTAGTCCGTTTAGGCCACCGTGCTGCTTTCAGCGGATAACTCATCCCGCCAGGAAAGCCACGTTGCCCGGCCGCCCTGGCAGGTCGAGCATGGCCACGGGCGCCGGGCTGCTGGCGACTTTCCTGCCCCGGCGGTACACCGCCAGCCGCGTGGCGCGCAGGCGGATGGCCTCGACCGGATTGCGTGCGTGCAGCAGCACGAAGTCGGCATGGCAGCCCGCCTGCAGCCCATAGCCCTCCAGGCCCAGCAGCCTGGCGGGGTTGACCGTCACTGCGTCGAAGCACTGGAGCATGGCGGCCTGGCTGGTCATCTGCGCCACGTGCAGGCCCATGTGCGCGGCCTCCAGCATGTCGGCGCTGCCGCCGCCGTACCACGGGTCCATCACGCAGTCGTGGCCGAAGGCGACGGTCAGGCCTGCGGCCATCAGCTCGGGCACGCGGGTCATGCCGCGGCGCTTGGGGTAGGTGTCGTGGCGGCCCTGCAGCGTGATGTTGATGAGCGGGTTGGCCACCACGCCCAGTTGCGCCTCGGCCATCAGCGGGATCAGCTTGCTCACGTAGTAGTTGTCCATGCTGTGCATCGATGTGAGGTGCGATCCTGCCACGCGGCCGTGCAGGCCCAGGCGGTGCGTCTCGTGCGCCAGGGTTTCCACATGGCGTGACAGCGGGTCGTCCGACTCGTCGCAGTGCATGTCCACCCGCTTGCCGAGTTTCGCCGCCAGCTCGCACAGGATCTTCACGCTCTCGGCGCCCTGGGCCATGGTGCGCTCGAAGTGGGGAATGCCGCCCACCACGTCCACGCCCAGGTCCAGTGCGCGGGTCAGGTTGTCGAGGCCGCCGGGCGAGCGCAGCACGCCGTCCTGCGGAAACGCCACGAGCTGCAGGTCCAGGTACGGCGCCACGCGCTGCTTCACGTCGAGCAGGGCCTGCACCGGCAGCAGGCTCGGGTCGCTGGTGTCCACATGCGAGCGGATGGCCAGCAGGCCGTGCGCCACGGCCCAGTCGCAGTACGCAAGGGCGCGCTGCACGATGGCCTCGTGCGTGAGCTGCGGCTTGAGCTCGCCCCACAGCGCGATGCCTTCGAGCAGGGTGCCGCTCTGGTTCACGCGCGGCTGGCCGTAGCTCAGCGTGGAGTCCATGTGGAAATGCGCGTCCACGAACGGCGGGCTGACCAGCAGGCCGCCCGCGTCCACGGTCTCGTGGGCGGGGGCTTGCAGGCCCTCGGTCACTTCGGTGATGCGCCCGTCCTGCACCGCGATGGAGACATCGGACCGGCCGTCGGGCAAGGTGGCGTGGGTAACGAGCAGGTCGAGCATGGTGTGAGGCAGTGCTGGGAGGGCAGGGTGGGCTAAAGAGCTGGGGGCACCGTCATGAAGCGCTGTCCACGGGTGTGTAGTGCAGTGTAGAGCGCTCGCGCGGTGCTGTGGGGCCAGCAGCATTCATGCCACGCACAGGCCGCAGTCCGCGGCTGTGTTCGGGGCTTGCCTGCGTGTGTCGGATTTCTTCAAGACGCCTGGCCGCCCCACGCCTATGCTCCACGCTTTTCCTGAATCTGAAGAAGGGCCCCCCTATGCAATTCGGCTACACCATCCTCTACGTCGAAGACGTTCCCCAGACCATTGCCTTCTACGAAGCCGCGTTCGGCCTCACGCGCCGGTTCGTGCACGAGGCTGGCGACTATGGCGAGCTGGACACCGGCGCGACTGCGCTGGCGTTCTCGTCGCTGCGCCTGATGACCGAGCTGGGCAAGAACCCGCAGCGCGCCACCGCCCGGGCCCCCAGCTTCGAGATCGCTTTCACCACCGCCGATGTCGCTGCCGCCGTGCAGCGCGCCGTGGCCGCCGGTGCGCGCCTGGTGCATGCGCCCGAGCAAATGCCCTGGGGCCAGACGGTGGCCTACGTGGCCGACATCAACGATGCGCTGGTGGAGCTGTGCACGCTCGTGGCGCCGCCGCCCGCCACCGCGGGCTGAACCGGGTTGGTGGCCGAGGACGCAACGCACGCTGCCGATGCGCAGCAAGCGCACTCAGCCATAGCCCGCCTGCGCCACCGTGGCCAGCAGGCCGGGTGAGCGGCGCAGCGCTGACGGCGACTGCCCCAGCCAGCGCAGGCAGTCGCGGCTGAGGTGGGCCTGGTCCGCATAGCCGTGGTCGGCCGCAATGCCGGCCAATGCCTCGCTGCCGCCCAGCGCCTGCGCCGCGCGGCGCACCCGGGCCAGGGCGCGCCAGTAGCTGGGCGGTTGCTGGGTCGCGGCACGGGTGAGGCGTTCCAGGCTGCGCTCCGACACCCCCAGGGACCGGGCCGCAGCCGCCACGGTGGCGGTGTGGGCCAGGGTGTGCAGGGCTTCCTGCACGCGCGCCTCCAGGTGCGTGTGCGTGTCGATGGCGTCGAGCAACTGCTGCTCCACGGTGGCGTCGATGTGCACTTGCTGACTGCTCCATAAGGCCCTGCGCACAGCCTGCGACCAGATGGCCTGCGCAGCGCGGATCAGCGCCGGGGCCTGCACCACCGTGCCCGGCCGCAGCCGGTAGCCGCGCCAGAACTCGTGGGCGGCCCCGGGCACGGTGACTGCGGCATCGGCCAGCGGCGATACCTGCCAGGCAGGGCGGCCCGCCGCATCCACATGCAGGATCAGGTCGCAGCAGCCATCGGGCAGCACCACCGTGGCGCCGGGCTCGGTGGTGCTTTGCTGCCAGCGGGCCAGCAGGCTGCGCGGCAGCAGCTCTGCGGCAGGCGGGGCGGGCGGCGGCTGCAAAAGATCCATGGCGGGATGGCGCCGTCAGCGCGAGGGCATGGTGCGGTAGCGCAGCGCGCCGGGCCGGTGGCCTGCATCGATGGTGATGCGAAACACACTGTCGTCATGGCCCGACTCGGCCCGCGCGGTGAAGCGGATGCCCTGCGGCGTGGCCTGACAGCGCATCTGGCTCAGCGAGATGGAGGCATGGTCATTGTTCAGCGCCGCCACGCCCACGGTCTTCACCTCGTGCGCGGAGTCGGTGTCGTCACGGCGCAGCCACTGGATGTACAGGAACGACTGGGCGTACCGCGTGGCATGCACGATGCGGTACATGCCCCTGCGGCTGCCATCCTTGCCGGGCGGGGCGGGCCATTCGCCGCAGGCCTGCACCCAGTCCACATCGGGCTCTGCGGCAAAGGCGCCATAGGGCAAGTCCATGCCCAGTGCGTGGGCGTTGCCGGCGGCTGCAAGCATCAGGGCCATGGTCCACAGTGCGGGCCGAAAGAGTTTGTGCATGGGTATCGAAGGGTTGTCGCAGAGGCGATGGCACAGGGTTCAGGTCAAGGCTCACTCAAGGCTCACTCAAGGCTGCCAGCGCACCTGCACCGTCCAGCCCGTGGCGGCGAACAAGGGCTTGAGCACCGCCTCGGCATTTTCCTTGGCGGTGGCCACGGTGCTGCTGGCCTGGCAGGTGCGCTCCACATCCTGCTGCGCGCGCTGCAGGGCAGTGTCGATGGCCTGCGTGTGGCTGGCCGAGCCCGGGATCAGCGGCTCGATGCCCGTGCCCTGCACCGCGTAGAAGTAGGAGCCGCCCTGGTCGCGCGGGCCGTGCTGCACCCGGGCCGACAGCGTGACAGGCGCTGGCAGCCGCAGCACGGCGGTGCGGGCAGCAGCGTCCACCGCTTCATAGCGGGCCTGGCGCATGTCGGCGCCCACCAGGCAGTCGCCGCGGGCCACCAGCAGCACCTGCGTGCCGCCCAGCTTCAGCTCCCACTGCGTCCACGGAATGCCCTGCGTGATCTGCTGCGTGAACTCGATGACGTTGGCATACCGCACCTTGACCGAGACCAGGTGGCCCATGTCCTCCAGCGTCAGCAGGGCAGGTGGGGGCGGCGGCGCGGCAGGCCGGTGCAACACGGCCCACAGGCCCAGCCCGCCCAGCACCATGCCCAGGGCGGTGCCGGCGAGGGCCGCGGCCAGCGGGCTGCGGCGCGGCGTGGCGACGACGGTGTCCGCCACGGTTCAGGCGCCGTGGCGCCGGTAGCCTGCCAGCAGTGCCGCAAGCACACCCATGCCCACGGCGCAACTGCGGTTGAGCCAGCGCAGCCCGCGCTGCGACAGCCACCGCACGGCCTGCCAGCCTGCAGCGGCGTAAGCCACCATGACCAGCGTGTCGAGCCCCACGAAGAGCGCGCCCAGCACCGCGTACTGCAGCGCCTGCGGCTGCGCCGGGTCCACGAACTGCGGCAGAAAGGCTGCAAAGAACAGCAGCGTCTTGGGGTTGGACAGCGCCACGCCCAGGCTGCGCGCAAACGCTGCCCGCCCCACGGCCTGCTGGCCTGGCACCTGGGCCACGGCGGCCTGCACATCCACCGGCGGGCTGCGCCACAGCTGCACGGCCAGCCACAGCAGGTAGAGCACGCCGGCAACGCGCACCGCGTTGAACAGCGTGGCCGATGCATTGAGCAGCGAACCGAGGCCCACTGCCACCACGGCGATCAGGATGCCTGCACCCAGCCCCGCGCCCGCCATGCCCCAGGCCGCACGGCGCATGCCGCCGGCCATGCCGTTGGCCAGCGCCAGCAGCATGGTGGGGCCGGGGATCACGGCCAGCGCCAGCGAGGCGGCGGCGAACATGAGCAGGGTTTGCAACGTGGGCATTCAGCGTTCTCCTTTGCGGTAGGGCTTCATCAAGGCCTGAGGATACGCGGCCTTGCGCGCCACCAGCACCAGCGCCAGGATGGACAGCCCGTACGGAAGCATCAGATAGACCTGGTAGGGCAGCCACGCATCGCCCGCCTGCTGCAGCCGCAACTGCAGCGCATCGCAGAAGGCAAAGAGCAAGGCACCCAGCAACGCCTTGCCCGGCCGCCACGAGGCGAACACCACCAGCGCCACGCAGATCCAGCCGCGCCCGTTCACCATGTTGAAGAAAAACGCGTTGAACGCCGACAGCGTGAGGAAGGCACCCGCCACGCCCATCAGCGCGGACCCCGCCACGATGGCCCCGGTGCGCGTGGCCGCCACCGGAATGCCCTGGCCCTCGGCCGCCTGCGGGTTCTCGCCCACCATGCGCACCGCCAGGCCCAGCGGGGTGCGCATCAGCACCCAGGCCAGCAGCGGCACCAGCACCAGCGCCAGCAGCGTGAGCGGCGTTTGCGCCGACAAAATGGGTATGCCCAGCCACTCCATCGGCGCAAACGGCTCGATGGTGGGCGGCGTGTTCACCTTCGGGAAGCTCACCCGGTACCCGTAGTACGACAGCGCCGTGGCCAGCAGCGTGATGCCGAGGCCCGACACATGCTGCGACAGCGCCAGGCCCACCGTCAGCCACGCATGCAGCAGCCCGAACGCCGCGCCCGTGAGCGCTGCCACCAGCACCCCCGTCCACAGGCCGTGCCCGGCATGCACGGTCAGCCAGCCCGTGAAGGCCCCCGCCACCATGATCCCCTCGATGCCCAGGTTCAGCACGCCCGCGCGTTCGCACAGCAACACGCCCAGCGTGCCCAGGATGAGCGGCGTCGCCACGCGCAGGGTGGCGATCCAGAAGGCCGGGTTGGCGAGGATGTCGAGCAACTCGGTCATGCGGCGGCGCTCCGGTCTTTCGCTATCAAATTAGTAGCTTCTAGCGCTTGATAGGCAAGCGGTAGGGGCATTTTTTGTTTGAATTTTGGGTGCATGGCGGGTTCACTTCCAGCGCACCCGGTACTGCGTGAGCAGCCCTGCCACCAGCACCGCGATCAGCGACGTGGCCACGATCACGTCCGCAATGTAGGTCGGCACGCCCACCGCGCGGCTCATGCTGTCGGCCCCCACCAGCACGCCCGCCACGAACACGCCCGCCGCCACCACGCCCAGCGGGTGCAGCCCTGCCAGCATGGCGATCACGATGCCGCTGTACCCGTAGCCCGGCGACATGTCGAGCGTCACATAGCCGGTGCGGCCCGCCACCTCGATGGCCCCCGCCAGACCCGCCAGGCCGCCCGACAGCAGCGCCACCAGCACCACGGTGCGCGTGATGGGCACGCCCGCAAACGCCGCCGCCCGCGCATTGGCACCTGCCGCGCGGATGTCGAACCCCGGCACCGTGCGCGCCAGCAGCGCCCACAGCATCACCGCCAGCGACACGGCCCACAGCAGCCCCGTGTGCAGCCGCGTCTGCGGCACCAGGCGCGACAGCTCCAATTCGCTCTGCAGCGCCACGCTCTGCGGCCAGCCCATCGAGAGCGGGTCCTTCATCGGGCCGTCGAGCAGTGCCGACACCAAGAGCAGCATGATGAAATTGAGCAGCAGCGTGGTGACCACCTCGTCCACCCCCAGCCGCGCCTTCATCAGTGCCGGGCCCAGCAACAACAGCGCCCCCGCCATCGCCGCCGCCAGCATCATCAGCGGAAAGAGCAGCCAGGGCGACCATTCCAGCCCCGTGCCGCCGTGCATCCCGCCCACGGCCACGGCGGCCAGCGCGCCCGCGTACAACTGCCCCTCGGCACCGATGTTGAACAACCGCGCCCTAAAGGCCACCGCGGCTGCCAGCCCGGTCAGGATCAGCGGCGTGGCGCGGGTGAGCGTTTCGGTCAGCGCAAACACCGAGCCGAAGGCGCCCTGCAGCAGCAGCGCGTAGGTCTGCCCCACCGGCGCGCCGGCCCACAGCACGAGCAGCGCGCTGATGAGCAGGGTGAACACCACGGCGCCCAGCGGCGCCAGCACGTAGGCCGCGGGGGAGGTGTGGTTGCGTTTTTCGAGTCTCATCGTTGTCCGTTGTCTCTTGCATGCGAAACGGGCGCGGCCCACGCCCGTGCACCCGTGGAACTGGCTTCGCCAGGCCACCGGGTGCGTCCCCCTCCCGAAGGAGAGGGGCTGAGGGCCGCGGCTCCAAGCCCGCCTGCGCAGGCTTGGACGGCCTCGAAGAGCCGGCGCCTCGGGCGCCGGCACCGAGGCGCGAAGCGACGCAGGGGGAGCTTCATATCACCCCCGCCATCGCCAGGCCGATGGCCTCGCGCGTCCAGCCCTCGGCAGGCAGCGCGTCGCCCAGGTGCCCTTCGTGCATCACCGCCACGCGGTCCCCCAGCGCCAGCACTTCATCCAGGTCGTCCGAGATCAGCAGCACGGCTGCGCCGCCGTCGCGCGCGTTGATGAGCTGCTGCTGCACCAACATCACCGCGCCGATGTCCAGCCCCCAGGTCGGCTGGTGCGCGACGATGAGGCGCGGGGCGGCGGCGGTGCCGGCGGCATCCTGCGGCGGCAGCAGGGCGCGGCCCAGGATGAGCTTTTGCATGTTGCCGCCCGACAGCGCCCGGGCAGGCGCATCGGGCCCGCCACCGCGCACGTCGAAGGTGCGGGCCAGGTGTTCGGCATGCGCGCGTGCGGCCCGGCGCTTGACCCACAGGCCCTTGAACCAGGGCTGCGCGAACCAGCGGCTGCGCAGGCGTTCGGACACCGCGTTCTCCCACACCGGCAGGTCGCCCACTACGCCCACCGCGTGCCGGTCTTCCGGGATGCGGGCCACGCCCTGTTCCACCAGCCACGCGGGCTGTGCGCGCAACGGTGCGCCCAGCAGCGTGGCATAGCCCGACACAGCGGCGCGCACGCCGCACAGCACATCGGCCAGCGCCACCTGCCCGTTGCCCGACACACCGGCAATGGCGACGATCTCGCCCGCATGCAAGGTGAGCGACACGTCCCGCAGCCGGTCGCGCCCGGTGGGGGCGGTGCTGACGCGGTCGAGCACGCACACCGGTGCACCCACCTGGCGCGCGGGGCGGCGTTCTGCGGCCTCTACGGCATGCCCCACCATCCATTGCGCAAGCTGGCCCTGCGTGGTGCCTTGCGCTGGCGCCTCGGCCACCAGCCGCCCCTGGCGCAGCACGGCCACGCGGTGCGACACGCGCAGCACCTCGGCGAGCTTGTGGCTGATGAAAATGATCGACAGGCCCTGCGCCACCATCTGGGCCAGCGTGTCGAACAACGCCTCGCTCTCCTGCGGCGTGAGCACCGCGGTGGGCTCATCCAGGATCAGGATGCGCGCGCCGCGGTACAGCGCCTTCAAGATCTCCACCCGCTGACGCTCGCCCACCGACAGGCTGCCCACCCGCGCATCGGGCTGCACTGGCAGCCCGAACTGCTGCGACACCGCCAGCAGCCTGGCCCGTGCCGCCGTGCGCCGCGAGAACGGCTGCCACAGCGGCTCGGTGCCCAGCAGCACGTTGTCCAGTACCGTGAGGTTGTCGGCCAGCGTGAAGTGCTGGTGCACCATGCCGATGCCCGCACCGAGCGACGCGCGCGGCTGGCCCGGCGGCAAGGGCTTGCCGAACACTTCGATATGCCCTTCATCGGCCACGTAGTGCCCGAACAGGATGGACATCAGCGTGGACTTGCCCGCCCCGTTCTCGCCCAGCAGCGCCAGCACCTCGCCGCGCTGCAGGGTCAGGCTGATGCCGTCGTTGGCAACCAGCTTGCCAAAGCGCTTGGTGATGTTCGTCAGGTGCAGGACGGCGTCGGGCATGGTGTGTGCGATGGAGTGCGTTATTTGCAATGCCTGTTCAATGCGCGCCACTCCCTCTCCCCCCGCGGGAGAGGGCCGGGGAGAGGGGGGCGGCATCCGCACCAGCGCAGCGCCGGCTGCACGTGCCCCCTCTCCCCAACCCCTCTCCCGCGAGGGGAGAGGGGCTCCATGCGGCCAGCGCCCGCTGCGGGTTCATGGTGTCACTTCCAGCTGGCCAGAAACGCCTGCAGCACCTTGGCCGAGTTGGCCGCGGCCAGGTGCATGAAGGTGTCCATCTCGTTCTCGCCATCGCCCCCGCCGGCCAGGTCGCTCAGTGAGCGGAAGGCGATGTAGGGCACGCCGTTGCTGTGCGCGACCATGGCGGTGGCGGCGGTTTCCATGTCGAGCACGTTGGCATCGAAGGTCTTGAACGCGTATTCGCGGAACGCCTTGTTGTCCACGAAGGCCTGGCCCGAGACGCCGTTGCCGCCGATCACCATGCGGGGGCGCTCCTTGAGGCACTTGTCGGCGTGGCAATGGTCCAGCGCGACGCTGGTGCCCAGGCTGCGCGCTACGGCCAGCATGCGGGCGTCGGCGGCAAACCAGAACTGCTTGGTCAGGGAGGGTTGTGCGGCGCTGCGCACCTCCACCGGGCGGGGGTGCATCATGCCGAAGGCGGGCAGGGTCAGCTCGCTTTTCATCCAGGCCGGGGCGCTGTACTGGCCGGGTTTGTCCTCGCGGGCCATGAGCCATTCCATGTACTGGCCCCACTGGGCAGGCACTGTCACGTCGCCGATGTGCAGGCCCGGGTTCACGCCGCCCGCGATGCCGCTGAACACGATGTGGCTGACGTTGAAGCGGTCCAGCGCGAGCTGGGTGTTCATGGCCGCGTTGGTCATGCTGATGCCCGACAGGAACACCACCACGGGCTGGCCCGACAGGGTGCCGGTGGTGAACTCCACACCGTTGATGCGGTGCTTGGCGGCTTGCTGCACCTGGGGCAGCAGCACGGTGAGTTCGGGCTCGAAGGCCGAGATGACGGCGATGCGCGGTGTGGCATCGAGCTGCACCACCGCAGCCCTCGATGAACGAGTGGGTGCTGTGCTGCAGCCTGCCACCGCCGCGGCCAGGGTGGCCGCCGCCAGCAGGCGCAGCCCGTGCCGGGCGAGGGTGCTGCGAAGATGGGTGGAAGTGGTGGTGCTGCTGCTGGATGAGGGCATGGTCAGGTCCTGAAAATGTCAGAAGTGCCGCAGCCTAGCGCAAGGCCGGTGCGGTGCGGTGCCGGCAACGCAGTGGAGGGCTGCCCGGCACCATTGACGGCAACGGTGTGCGCACGGCCGGTGGGTGACGGTGGCGGGTGGTCCACCACCGTCACGGGCGCTGCACCGCTGGCCGCGCCCATCAACGCAATGCCGACGGCATTACTTCGATTACTTCGCCGTGGACTTGGGCTGGCTGTCGTCCACCTTCACCGTGAACTTGCTGGCCAGGATCTCGGCCTCGCGCGCCTTGACCTTGGCCACGATGTCGGCGGGCACCTTTTTCTCGAACGTGCCCAGCGGCGCGAGTTCAGAGCCCTTGTGCTTCATCATCGAATACGGGCCGTAGTCCTCGGGCGTGAACTTGCCTTCCTTGACCAGCTTGAGCGCGCGGTCGATGCTGGGCTCCATGTGCCACAGGGCCGACGCCACCACGGTGTCGGGGTACTTGTCCTGCGTGTTGATCACGTTGCCGATGGCGAGCTTGCCCTTTTCCTTGGCCGCGTCGGACACGCCAAAGCGTTCAGCATAGAGCACGTCGGCGCCCTTGTCGATCATGGCAAACGTCGCTTCCTTGGCCTTCGGCGGGTCGAACCAGCTGTTGATGAAGCTCACGGTGAACTCGACCTTGGGATTGGTCTCTTTCGCCCCCGCCATGAAGGCGTGCATCAGGCGGTTCACCTCGGGGATGGGAAAGCCGCCCACCATGCCGATCTTGTTCGTCTTGGTCATGCCGCCCGCGACCATGCCCGACAGGTAGGCGGGCTCCTGGATGTAGTTGTCGAACACGCTGAAGTTGGGCGCCTGCGGCTTGCCGGACGAGCCCAGCAGGAAAGACGTCTTGGGGAAGTCCTTGGCCACCTTGCGCGCGGCGGCCTCCACCGCAAAGGCCTCGCCCACGATGAGCTGGTTGCCGCCGGTGGCGTACTCGCGCATCACGCGCTCGTAGTCGGCGTTGGAGACGTTCTCGCTCGACTTGTATTCGATCTCGCCCCGCGCCTCGGCGGCCTTCAGCGCTTTGTGGATGCGGCTCACCCATTGCTGCTCGTAGGGCACCGTGTAGATCGCCGCGACCTTGAGCTTGGCCTGCGCCCCCGCCAGCGAGGGCGCCAGGCCCAGGGCGGCCGACAGGGCCATGGAGGTGCAGAGCAGGCGTCCGGTGAAGATGCGGCGAGTGGTCATGGCAACGCTTTCTTGGGTTGGGTGCAATAGGGCAGTGAACTTGGCTCCAAGCAATAAGCATGCACGACGTTGCAGTGGCCTGCAACCGGCGGAGCGCCGTGCCCGGCCACGGGGCCCTCCCCCAAGGCTTAGCGCAGCGCACGATGTTCGCTTGCCAGGCGAGCCATCACGGGGCGGGCGGCCGCGCGCTGGGCAGGGGGCTCTTCCGTGGTGCGTGCCGATGCACTTTTATGTGCGACAGGCAACGCCACACGACGTGTTGTGCTGAATCAAAAGCCAAAAGTCGGTAATGTTCCGAATGCGACCAAGGCACCCTTTTGGGGTGTGTTCTTCTAGTTACAATTCGCCGCCCGCAAGCAGCGGGTCTATAAAACGAAGAGGGATTTCTTGTGAAAGCTTTGCTTGCAGCAGCGGCTGCCCTGTCGCTGGTAGGGTGTGCATCGGTCATGAACGACACCACGCACGGAGTGCGCGTAGACACCAAACAAAAGGGCGGCACCGTCGTGGTGGGCGCCGAGTGCGTGGCCACCAACGATTACGGCTCCACCACCTTCAAGTCGGGCACGATGCAGGCCCTGCGCCGTTCGTCCAAAGACATGACGATCGTGTGCACGCAGCCCGGCGAGGACGCCGCCAACGGGTCCCTGGTTTCCCGTCCCAATGGCGCTCTGGCCGGCAACATCATCCTGGGTGGCGTGATCGGCGCTGTCGTGGACCACAACCGCGGCACGGCCTACACGTACCCCACGTGGATCGAGATGGTGTTTGGCGAAACGCTGGTGTTCGACAGACAGCTGCAAAAAGGGGATACCGCTCTGGCGGGCGTGCCCGCCAACTCCCCAGCGGCCGTGGCCAAGGCACCTGGGAGGAGCAATGCGTCTTCAACCGAGTGCATGCAGCAGTTGCCTGGCGCTATTTGCTGACCCGACCGCCTTTGGGCCGTCTTCCGCCACGTACAAAGCCTCGCTGTTGCGAGGCTTTTTTACGGGTGCCCGTGGCGCCTACTTGGTGCCAAAGATCCGGTCGCCCGCATCGCCCAGGCCCGGCAGGATGTAGCCGTGGTCGTTCAGCTCGCGGTCGATGGCGGCGGTGAAGATCGGCACGTCGGGGTGGGCCTTTTGCAGCGTGGCCACGCCTTCGGGGGCGGCCAGCAGGCAGACGAACTTGATGGAGCGGGGGTTGAGCTTCTTCAGGCGGTCCACACACGCGGCGGCCGAGTTGCCGGTGGCCAGCATGGGGTCGACGACGATGATGTCGCGCTCTTGCATCTCGGACGGCATCTTGAAGTAGTACTCCACGGGCTGCAGCGTGGCCGGGTCGCGGTACAGGCCGATGTGGCCCACGCGGGCGCCGGGCACCACGTTGAGCATGCCGTCCAGAAAGCCGTTGCCCGCGCGCAGGATGGACACCAGCACCAGCTTCTTGCCGTCGATGACCTTGCCGGTCATGGTCTCCAGCGGGGTTTCGATCTCGAAGTCCTGCAGCGGCATGTCCCGCGTGACTTCGTAGGCCATCAACGTGGACAGCTCGCCCAGCAGGCGGCGAAAGCTGTTGGTGCTGGCGTCCTTGCGGCGCATGAGCGTGAGCTTGTGCTGGACCAGGGGGTGGGTGATGACGGTGACGTTGTTGTTGCTAGCGGTGCTCATGGCGCGGCCTCGGGTGTGCTGGGAATTGAATGAATGGCGGTGGGTGTATTTTCACCTCCATTCGCCGCGGGGCCGGGAAACCCGAGCGGCGGGGGCGCCCCGGCGGGGGGGCCAGGGCGTGTGATGGCAAAGCTGCAGCGACGTGCACAGCCGTACAGAGCCGTACAAAGCCACAGGCCCCGGCGCGCGGCCCGCTCAGTCCGCCAGAAACCGCGAGTACCGCGCCAGGTCCACGTTGCCGCCGCTCACGATGACGCCCACGCGCTCGCCGTGCAGCAGCTTGGCGCCGTCGTCCTCGCCGGAGAAGGCCTGCACGCCCGCGAAGGCGAGGGCGCCAGTGGGCTCGACGGTGAGCTTCATGCGCGCGGCGAAAAAACGCAGCGCTTCGATCAGCTGCGCGTCGCTCACGGTGATGATGTCTTCGACATGGTCGCGGATGATGGGGAAGGTCAGCGCGCCCAGCGACTGTGTCTGCGCCCCGTCGGCGATGGTTTGCGGGTGGTCAATGGTCACGATGTGCCCGGCGCGCAGCGACTGCTGGGCGTCGTTGGCGGTGGCGGGCTCGACACCGATGACCTTGCACTGCGGCGCCAGCGCCTGCGCGGCCAGCAGGCTGCCCGAGAGCAGCCCGCCGCCGCCCAGGCAGACGAAGAGGTAGTCGAGGTCGGGCACCTCCTGCAGCAGCTCCAGCGCGGCGGTGCCCTGGCCCGCGATGACGTGCGGGTGGTCGAACGGCGGCACCAGCGTCATGCCGCGCTCGCGCGCGAGTTGGCGGCTGATGGCCTCGCGGTCTTCGGTGTGGCGGTTGTAGGTGACGACCTGGGCGCCGTAGTCGCGCGTGGCGGCCATCTTGGAGGTGGCAGCGTCTTCGGGCATGACGATCAGGGCGGGCATGTCGAGCAGCCGGGCCGACAGTGCGATGGCCTGCGCGTGGTTGCCCGCCGAGAAGGTGAGCACGCCGCCCTCGCGCTGCGCATCGCTGAACTGGGCCAGCGCGTTGTACGCGCCGCGGAACTTGAAGGCGCCGGTGCGCTGCAGGTTCTCGCACTTGAAGAACAGCTTGGCGCCCAGGCGCTGGTCGATGGCCGTGCAGCGCATCACCGGCGTGTGGTGCGCGACGCCTGCGAGCCGCTGCGCGGCGGCGGCCACATCGTCGTAGGTGGGCAGGGGTAGGCTGGGCACGGTCATGGTGGCGTCCTCGCTGCGGGGCGCGGCCTGCCCCGGGTCGGCACATGATAGCCCTTGGTAGCGGTTTTGGGGTTAAAAATGACTGCTACCGCTTGATGGGTGGACGCTGGTAGCTATGAAATCGATAGTGATTGAATGGCTGGGGTAGGGCGGCGCTTCGGAGGGTGCGCCCTGGCTTCGACGGGCTCAGCCCGAACGGGTGGGGTGAGTGCTCCCAAGCTGTAGACACGCAGAGGTGGCGCAAGCAGCCGGCCACGACCGCAGCCCGCGGCTGCCCACCGCCCGCGCCATTACCCCTGTTCGCTGAACCGTATCAGCGGCGTCAGCGCCGGGAAGTCGCCCGCACGCTTTTGCTTCATGGCCGTGACGGACTCGCGCACGTGCTGGTTGCTCCAGATGGCGCCTTGCAGCCAGCCCATCTGGCGCAGGCTGTCTTCCACACTGTGGTCGCGGGCGTAGTTCAAGGCCTGCTTGGTGCCCCAGATGGCGACGGGGGGCTTGGTGGCGATCTCCTGTGCGCACTGCAGTGCGGCGGCGACCGTGGCCTCGTGGGTGTCGAACACCTCGTTGACCAGCCCGTGGCCCAAGGCCTTGGCGGCGCTCAGGCGGCGGCCGGTGTAGGCCAGCTCCTTGACCACGCCCAGCGGGATGAGCTTGGGCAGGCGCTGCAGCGTGCCTACGTCGGCCACCATGCCGATGTTGATCTCCTGGATGCAGAAGAAGGCGTCGGCCGTGGCGTAGCGCACGCAGGCCGCCGTGACCATGTCCACCGCGCCGCCGATGCAGCCGCCCTGGATGGCCATGATGACGGGGATGCGCAGGCTCTCGATGCGGCTGAAGGTGGCCTGCATGTCGGTGAGCAGGTCGAAGATGGCGGCCCGGCCCTCGGGGCTCTGGTCGTCCATGGTGATGGCGCCGCCGAAGGTCTCGAGCGCCATGCCCGCGCTGAAATGCTTGCCGGTGCTGCTGATGACCAGCGCCCGGGCCTCTCCCGCCTTGTTCAACTGGGCCAGCACCTCGTCCAGTTCGCGCCAGAAGGTGGGGTGCATGGTGTTCATGGCCTCGGGGCGGTTCAGCACGAGGTGGGCAACGTGGCTGTCGATGCTGAGCGAAAAGCAGGTGAAGGGCGGTGTGTTCATGGGCAGGCACTGTAGACCCGGCGGGCAGCGCTGTGTCGTCGCGTGGGTGACTTGGGGGGCGCCTTGGATATGAAAAGGGGCTCTATCGCTTTCCCTCTGTGCGCAGGGCGCTATGGATTGCGTAGCAGAGCGGAGGCAGTGTGGCTGCACCGGGCTGCGGTGCGATTGCTGCGCCGTGGCGCGCCACTGCTGCGCAACCGTCCGCAATCGCAGCGGCAGCGTGTTTAGCCTCGGTGGCTTTTCTTTATTGCAAGAAAGGCCTTGTGTGAATCGCTTCCAATGCTGCGGTGCGGCGCCCGCCCTCGTCCTGTCCGTTGCACCGATGCAGCGCCTTCGATGCCTTGCTGACGGAGCAGGCGCATGACCACCTGGGTGCTGCTGGGCTTGCTGGCCGGGCTGGTGCTGGGCACCTATGACTTTCTGACCAAGATCGCGCTGCGGGAGACCGGGGTGCTGGCCGTGGTGGTGGCGTCGTCGCTGCTGGGAGCCTGCGCATGGCTGCCTTTCATCGTGGTGCCGGGCGGCAGCGCTGCAGCGCAGGTGCTGGGCCCGCTGGGCTTGCACCCTGCGCCGCTGGCCTGGCAGGCGCATGCGCTGCTGCTGCCCAAGTCGCTGATGATGGTGGCGACCTGGGTGCTGTCGTACTACGCGGTCAAGGCGCTGCCGCTGTCGATATCGGCCGGGGTGCGCGCGTCGGGGCCGGTGTGGACGGCGCTGGGCGCCATCGTGCTGCTGGGCGAGCACCTGAGCGCGTGGCAGTGGGCGGGGCTGGCGGTGGCCATGCTGTCGTACCTGGCGTTTTCGCTGATCGGGCAGAAGGAGGGCATCCGCTTCAGCCGCGATGGCTGGGTGCTGTGCATGGTGGCGGCCACGCTGCTGTCGTCGGCCAATGCGCTGTACGACAAGCACATCGTCGCGCAGCTGCGGCTGGACCTGGCGGCGGTGCAGGCCTGGTCGGCCGTGCAGCGGGGCGTGCTGGCGCTGTGCCTGCTGCCGTGGGTGGTGACGTCTGTGTTGCCGGGGCGGGGCGGACGTGGCTTGCGAGGGCGGTGGCCGGGTTGGAGTGCGGCGTGGCCCGCTGTCTGGCCGGTGGTGGCGATTGCGGTGGCGTACGTGGTGGCCGAATACATCTACCTGGCCGCGGTGCAGGTCGAGGGGGCCATGATCTCGGTGATCTCCGTGCTGCGGCGGACCAACCTGGTGATGGTTTTCGGCCTGAGCGCCTGGCTGCTGCAGGAGCGGTTCATATGCCACAAGACCGTGGCGATGGCGGGTGTGCTGGGGGGCATCGTGTTGATGGTGAAGACGGGGTGACACCTGGGCAGCTGGCCCGCGTATTCCCCTTTCTGCGGCACAGGTGGCCGGCGTTGGCAGGCGCTATGGCGCCGCGTTGCCCTGACGTGCCAATTGCCGGATCCAGTCCATCACGGCCTGGCCGCGCGGCGTGATGACGGTGCGCTCGGACGCGAGCAGGTAGTACGACTGCTCGGCGGGCAGCGCCACGTCCGACAGCCGCACCAGCGCGCCGGACGCCAGCAGGTCGTGCACCAGCGACTGCCGCGCCAGCGCAATGCCCTGTTCGGCCAGGGCCGCGTCGATGAGCAGCGCGGTGTCGGTGAAGGTCATGGCGCGCTGCGCCGCCGCCACGCGGATGCCTGCCTGTGCCAGCCACGGCTGCCAGGGTTGCCGGGTGTGGGTGAGCAGCGTGCCCTTGCGCAGCGCACGCTCGCTGGCCGGGACGTCCAGCCGCCGCAGGTAGCCCGGCGCCGCCACCGGGAACCACACGTCGTCCAGCAGCTTTTCGCAGTGGTAAGCGTGCGGCCGGGCGCGTGCAAAGCGGATGGCGATGTCGGCGTCGCCCTGGTCCACGTCGGCCAGGTCGGTGCTGGCCTGGATCTCGATGCCGGGCGCCTGCCCGGTGGCCTGCAACTGCGCAAGCGCCGGTACCAGGCGCAGCCGCGCGAACGAGGGCAGGGCGCTGATGCGCACCACGCTGCGCTGCTGGTGCGCGTAGCCGGCAAACGTGTCCTGCAGGGCCTGCAGCGCGGTCTTGGTCTGCTGGTGCAGGTGCAGGCCTTCAGGCGTGGGCGCCACCGACCGGGTGCTGCGGGTGAACAAGGGCACGCCCAGGGTCTTTTCCAGTTCGCGCACGCGGTGGCTCACGGTGCTGGCCGACAGGCTGAGCGCGTCGGCCGCTTTTTGAAAGCTGCGCCACTGCATCACCGCGTCGAAGGCGGCGATGAGGTGCAGCGGCGGGATGGAGTGCATGGGGGCGAGGTTACCTGCGCGCGCCGCGTCAGTCGCCGCCGCCACCTCCGCAGCCGCCGCCGCAACTGCCCCCGTCACCACCTGCGTCGCCGCTGCTCCCGTCATTGCTGCTGCTGCTGGAGTGGGAGCTGGAGCTTTCGGCACCGCCGAAGTCGCCCGAGCTACCGCTGTAGCCGCTGTTGGCAAAATGGGTGCCGCAGTAGGTGCCGCTGGCGTCGCCCCCAGCATCGCTCTTGCGGATGATGTCGCGGCAGTCGGGCACGTAGGCAAAGCCGCCGGCAATCGCGAGCTTGGCGTCCAGCGCGAACAGCAGCGGCAGGCGCGAAGGGTATTTGGGGTGGATGCCCTCGTCCTTGCACGCCCAGTACCAGGCGCGGCGCAGGCCGTCGTTGTTCTTGGCCCGGGCGCCCAGGGCCTCGGCGGGCGTGTGGTGCAAGAAGAAGCCCAGCGCGCGCTCGCACCAGGTCTTGTAGGCCTGGGTGTGCAGGATGAACTCGTGCCACATGGCGTCCACCGCCTTGGACGGCATGGCGACGAACTGCTTCCGGCTGCGCATGCAGGCCATGAAGAACTGGCGCAGCCCGCGCTCGACCAGCTCGCAGTCCTTCTGGTTCAGGTGGGGGTACGCTTCGCGCAGTTTGCGCTTCAAGAACTGGGGCAGGGCGGCTTCGCGCACATAGCGCTCGCGCACCACATTGGTCCACTGGATGACGATGGCCGTCAGCACCACGGTGGCGACCGCATACGCCGCCCACGTCCAGCGCATGCGCCACAGCCCGGCGAACATGCCCACAAAGACCAGCACCCAGATGCCGCTGGCCATCAGCACTGTGCGGGGCCCCCAGCGCACGAGCAGGTTGTCGATGCGTCCCATCCCATCCTCCTGTGGTGTGTTGTTTTGTGCGCGCATGGTGCCATGCCTGCACGCACGCCGGGAGAAGAATTTGAGGGGGTGTGGCGAGGATGTTGAATGCTATTGAATTGATAGCTTCTGGCGCCTGATGGATAAGCGGTAGAGACCTCTGCAGTGCACTGTCTTCAGCCCTGATGTGCCCCCAGCGAGATCCCTTTGTCCAAGACCGTCATGACTGGCGCGCCCCAGGCCAGTGCACCCGTGGAACTGGCTTCGCCAGGCCACCGGGTGCGTTCCCCTCCCGCGCAGCGAGAGAGGGGGAAGGCGCGCAGCGCGGGAGGGCGAGCTACCTCTTCTTGCTGCCGAAGATCCCGCCCAATACGCCGCGCAGAATCTCCTTGCCGACACTCGTGCCCACGGTGCGCACGGCCGACTTGGCCATGGTCTGCACCAGACCGTCCTTGCGCCCGCCGCGCGGGCCGGTGGTGCCAAAGAGCAGGTCGTTGAGAAAGCTGCTTTCCTGCGGCTGGGCGCCTGTACCCGCCGTGCCCACCGGGGTGCCGCCGCCCGTGCGTGCGGCAGGCGTGCCGGCCGGTGCCGCGGGGGCGCTGTCGGCCCGGCCCTTGAGCTTTTCATACGCGGACTCGCGGTCCACCGTGGTCTCGTACACGCCGGCCACCAGCGAGCTGGCCATCAGCGCCTGCCGCTGCTGCGGGGTGATGGGGCCGAGCTGGCTGCCCGGGGGCAGCACGAACACGCGCTCGGTCACGCTGGGGCGCCCCTTGGCGTCCAGAAAGCTCACCAGCGCCTCGCCCACGGCCAGCTCGGTGATGGCGGTCTCGATATCGAGGCCCGGCTTTTGCCGCATGGTGGTGGCCGTGGCTTTGACGGCCTTCTGGTCGCGGGGGGTGAAGGCGCGCAGCGCGTGCTGCACGCGGTTGCCCAGCTGGGCCAGCACGCTGTCGGGGATGTCGAGCGGGTTCTGCGTGACGAAGTACACGCCCACGCCCTTGGAGCGCACCAGGCGCACCACCAGCTCGATGCGCTCGATGAGCACCTTGGGCGCCTCGTTGAACAACAGGTGGGCCTCGTCGAAGAAGAACACCAGCTTGGGCTGGTCGGGGTCGCCGATCTCGGGCAGTTGCTCGAACAGTTCGGACAGCATCCACAGCAGGAAGGTGGCGTACAGGCGCGGCGAATTCATGAGCTTGTCGGCCGCCAGGATGTTCACGACACCGTGACCATCGACGGTCTGCATGAAGTCCTGGATGTTGAGCATGGGCTCGCCGAAGAACGCACTGCCGCCCTGCTGCTCGATCTGCAGCAGCCCGCGCTGGATGGCGCCCACGCTGGCGGCGCTCACGTTGCCGTATTCGGTGGTGAACTCCTTGGCGTTGTCGCCCACGAAGGTCAGCATCGCGCGCAGGTCTTTCAGGTCCAGCAGCAGCATGCCGCTGTCGTCGGCGATCTTGAACACCATGTTCAGCACGCCCAACTGCGTCTCGTTCAGGTTGAGCATGCGGCCCAGCAGCAGCGGGCCCATGTCGGACACCGTGGCGCGCACCGGGTGGCCCTGCTGGCCGAACACGTCCCACAGCGTGGTGGGGCAGGCCAGGGGCGGGGGCACATCGAGGCCCCGCTCCTTGAGCACGGCGGCCAGCTTGTCGCCGATCTTGCCGGGCTGGCTTGCGCCGGTCAGGTCGCCCTTCACGTCGGCCATGAACACCGGCACGCCGATGCGCGAGAAGTTTTCGGCCAACGTCTGCAGCGTCACCGTCTTGCCGGTGCCCGTCGCGCCGGTGATCAGCCCGTGGCGGTTGGCCAGGCCGGGCAGCAGGTGGCATTCGATGGTGTCGTGCTTGGCGATCAGAAGGGGTTCGGCCATTTCGGGTTTCCTCGGGGGCGGGGTCGGCAAAAAGTAAAATCGGCAGATGACTTGTTCGGCCCGGGCGCTACAGAGGCAAAACGGGTGGATCGGGCGCCGCCTGAGGGGCGCAAAAACCAGCCTCTGCAGGCGCTGGCGGCGGAGTTTGCACCGCCGCCGTGGCGCGAAAGACACGGTTTGCCGCTGCACCGGGCCCAACAAGCATGGCTAGATTAAATCAATACAAAAGGACTTCTCGTGGCAGGACACAGCAAATGGGCGAATATCCAGCACCGCAAGGGGCGGCAGGATGAAAAGCGCGGCAAGATCTGGACCCGCATCATTCGCGAAATCACCGTGGCTGCCCGTTCCGGCGGCGGCGACCTGTCTGCCAACCCCCGCCTGCGCCTGGCGGTGGACAAGGCCAAGGCGGCCAACATGCCCGCCGACCGCATCAAGTACAACATCGACAAGGCCACCGGCAACGCCGAAGGTCTGACATACGAAGAAATCCGCTACGAAGGCTACGGCATCGGCGGCGTGGCCATCATGATCGACACCATGACGGACAACCGCGTGCGCACCGTGGCCGAAGTGCGCCACGCCTTCAGCAAGCACGGCGGCAGCATGGGCACCGAAGGCTCGGTGGTGTTCCAGTTCAAGCACTGCGGCCAGCTGATCTTTGCACCCGGCACGAACGAGGACCAGGTCATGGAAGTGGCGCTGGAGGCCGGTGCCGACGATGTGGTGACCGGCGAGGACGGCGCCGTCGAAGTGCTGACCAGCCCTGCCGACTTCGAAGCCGTCAAGCATGCGCTGCAGGCCGCCGGCCTCACGCCCGAACTGGCCGAGGTGACGATGCGGGCAGAAAACACCATCGAGCTGACCGGCGACGACGCCGTGCGCATGCAAAAACTGCTGGACGTGCTGGAAGATCTGGACGACGCTCAAGAGGTCTATCACAACGCGGCGTTGTGAAGCTCCCCCTGGGGCGCTGCGCGCCTTCCCCCTCTCTCGCTGCGCGGGAGGGGGACGCACCCGGTGGGCTGGCGAAGCCAGTTCCACGGGTGCGCTGGCGATGGGGCCGCGCCGGTTTCGAGGGCCTGGGCGCCCTGCGCAAAGAATGTTGAGTAACTGAGATCGAGATGTTTTTCCCGAACCCTGTACGTGGCCCAACGCCGCGCCAGAGGTTCACAAAGGTTCTATGAAAGTACTTGTGATTGGTGGCGGCGGCCGTGAACACGCAATGGCCTGGAAACTGGCCCAGTCCCCCAAGGTCACCAAGGTGTTCGTCGCGCCTGGCAATGGCGGCACTGCGCTCAACGCCAAGCTGGAGAACGTGGCCATCACCGACGTGCAGGCCCTTCGCGTCTGGGCACAGGAGCAGAAGATCGCCCTCACGGTGGTCGGCCCCGAGGCGCCCCTGGCCGCTGGCGTGGTGGATGAATTCCGCGCGCATGGCCTCAAGATCTTCGGCCCCACGCAGGCTGCCGCCCAGCTCGAAAGCTCCAAGGCCTTCAGCAAGGCCTTCATGCGCCGCCATGGCATCCCCACGGCGGACTACGACACCTTCACCGACCCGGCAGCGGCCCACGCTTTCGTGGACCGGCTGGGCGCGCCCATCGTCATCAAGGCCGACGGCCTGGCGGCGGGCAAGGGCGTGGTCGTGGCCATGACGCTGCAGGAAGCCCATGACGCGGTCGACTTCATGCTGGTGGACAACAAGTACGGCGTGACGCACAACGAGGGCGGGGCGCGCGTGGTGATCGAGGCGTTCCTCGAAGGCGAGGAAGCCTCGTTCATCGTGCTGTGCGACGGCAAGAACGTGCTGGCGCTGGCCACCAGCCAGGACCACAAGCGCCTGAAAGACGGCGACGAAGGCCCCAACACCGGCGGCATGGGCGCGTACTCGCCCGCGCCCGTGGTCACGGCCGACGTGCACGCGCGCGCCATGCGCGAGATCATCCTGCCCACCATCCGCGGCATGGAAAAGGACGGCATTCCGTACACCGGCTTTTTGTATGCGGGCCTCATGATCGACGCCAAGGGCCACCCCAAGACGCTCGAATTCAACTGCCGCATGGGCGACCCCGAAACGCAGCCCATCCTGATGCGCCTCAAAAGCGATTTCAGCGATGTGATGGCCGCCGCGGCCGACGGCAAGCTCGACCAGATGGAGCTGCAGTGGGACCGCCGCACCGCGTTGGGTGTGGTCATGGCCGCGCACGGCTACCCCGAGAACCCGCGCAAGGGCGACGCCATCACCGGCCTGCCGCAGGACGCTGACGATGCGGTGGTGTTCCACGCCGGCACGCAGCTGCAGGACGGCGTGGTCAGCGTGACCGGGGGCCGGGTGCTGTGCGTCACGGTGCTGGCCGACAGCGTCAAGCAGGCGCAGCAGCGGGCGTACGACGTGGCGCGCGGCATCCAGTTCGACGGCGCGCAGTACCGCCGCGATATCGGCTTCAGGGCGCTGAAGAGCTGATGGCGGGCGCACAAAGCCTGAACACGGCCGACACGGTGGAGCAGGTGCGCGGTTACCTGCAAGGCCTGCAGGCCCGCATCACCGCCGCGCTGGAGGCCGTGGAAGGCGCGCAGGAGCAGGGCGGCGCGCGCTTCCTGGCCGACGCCTGGCGCAAGGCACCCGGCGAGCCGCTGCAGGGCGACGGCATCACCAAGATCCTGGAAAACGGCCGCGTGTTCGAGCGCGCGGGCTGCGGCTTCAGCCACGTGCGCGGCCCGCAGCTGCCGCCGTCGGCCACGCAGCACCGGCCCGAACTGGCCGGCGCGCCGTTCGAGGCCATGGGCGTGTCGCTGGTGTTCCACCCCCGCAACCCGTATGTGCCCACGGTGCACATGAACGTGCGCATGATCGCCGCCGGCCACCCGGGCCAGGCGCCGACCTGCTGGTTCGGCGGGGGCATGGACCTGACGCCGTACTACGGCTTCGAGGAGGACGCGGTGCACTTTCACCGCACCTGCCGCGATGCGCTGGCGCCCTTTGGCGACGACAAGTACCCGCGCTTCAAAGCGTGGTGCGACGAGTATTTCTACCTCAAGCACCGCAGCGAGCAGCGCGGCGTGGGCGGGGTGTTCTACGACGACTTCTCGGAGCTGGGCTTTGCGCAAAGCCTGGCCATGACGCAGTCGGTGGGCGACGCCTTTCTGGCGGCCTACCTGCCCATCGTCGAGCAGCGCCAGCACATGCCCTACGGCGAGCGCGAGCGGGAGTTTCAGCTCTACCGCCGCGGCCGGTATGTCGAGTTCAACCTGGTCTGGGACCGGGGCACGCATTTCGGGCTGCAGTCCGGCGGGCGCACCGAGTCCATCCTGCTATCCATGCCGCCGCTGGTGGCCTGGTCGTACCAGCGCTCGGACGCCGCCGACTCTGCCGAAGCGCAGCTGGCGCAGCGGTTTCTGGTGCGGCGCGACTGGCTGGGCCGCGGGGCGCAGGCAGGCGCCTGACGCCGTGAAGATGCTGCCACAGATGGCCCGAAGGGCACCAAAGCTATAATTTCAATAGCTGTGTGCGCTTTTCACAAAAGCGCCAGAGGCCAAAAACACCGCGAACTGCCGCAGCGCCCCAGCGCGACACCGGCGCAACACCCAAGGCGCAGCCCCACTGGCTGTGCGCCGCGTTGCACGCTATATTGATTCCATTCCCTCTCTATTCACCACCTGATGACCACCTCCACCAAATCGGAATCCGCCGCCAAGAAAGACGTTACCAAGCTCCAGCGCGCCATCGTCGATGGGCTGGAGGACGTCAAGGCGCAAGACATCCAGGTCTTCAACACCGAGAATCTCTCGCCGCTGTTTGAACGGGTGATCGTGGCATCGGGCACCTCCAACCGCCAGACCAAGGCGCTGGCCGCCAGCGTGCGCGACGCGGTGAAGGAAGCGGGCTTCTCCAAGCCCCGCATCGAAGGCGAAGACAACGGCGAATGGATCATCGTGGACTGCGGCCCTGCCGTGGCGCACATCATGCAGCCCGCCATCCGCCAGTACTACCGCCTGGAAGAACTGTGGGGCGAAACCCCCGTGCGCCTGAAGCTGGGTGCCGCCAAGCCGGTGTCCAGCGCCGCCGCCGATCTGGCCGAAAAGAAGTCGGCGCAGAAGGCCGCCAAGTCGGGCGCCAAGGCCGCTGCGAAGGCTCCGGCCAAGAAGGCTGCTGCTGCAGCCCCGACCGTGGCTGCACGCTCTGGCAAGGCCACCGTGAAGGCCGTGGCCAAGACGGCGGCCAAGGCCGCCCCCGCAGCGCCCGCCAAGTCGGCAGCCGCCAAGCCCTCGGCAAGGCCGGCCGCCAAGACCAGCGCGGCCAAGCCCGCGGCCCGCGCCGGCAGCAAGCCAGCGGCCAAGACGGCCCCAACCAAGACCACCGCCAAGACGGCCGGCAGCACCGCAGCCGCCAAGAAGCCATCGGCCCCCAAGACCCCGATCAAGACCGTGGTCGTGAAGCCCGGTGGCGCCAAGAAGCCCGCAGCCGCCAAGTCGACCGGCGCCAAGGGTGCCGCAGCACCCGCACGCGGCGCCCCCCGGTCTGCCGCCAGCGCCCCGGCCAAGGCCGGCGCCAAGCCCGCGGCCAAGAAGTCGCCATCGCGCAGCGGCGGCCGGGCCTGACGGCCGGGCGGCACGGCTGAGCTGACGGGCGGCGCAACCCTTTTCGGTAACGCATTCGCATGAGACTGCTGATCGTGGCGGTGGGCCAGCGCGTGCCCGACTGGGCGCAGACGGCCTACGACGACTACGCCAAGCGTTTCCCGCCCGAGCTCAAGGTGGAGCTCAAGGCCGTCAAGACCGAGCCGAGGGGCTCCAAGACGCTGGAGACGCTCTACGCCGCCGAGCGCGAGCGCATCGAGGCGGCCATTCCGCGCGGCACGCGCGTGGTGGCGCTGGACGAGCGCGGCACCAACCTCACCACCAAGGCGCTGGCCGAGCGGCTCAAGGGCTGGCAGCTGGGCGGTGACGACGTGGCGCTGGTCATCGGCGGCCCCGACGGGCTGGACCCGGCCTTCCGCCAGGGCGCGCACGAGCGCATCCGCCTGTCCGACCTGACCTTGCCCCACGCCATGGTGCGCGTGCTGCTCATCGAGCAGCTCTACCGTGCCTGGTCGGTGAACGCCGGCCACCCCTACCACCGCGAATGAGCAGGCCAGAGCGCACCATGGCCCTCCTGCCGTTTGCTATTGATGTGATAGCTGCCAGCGCTTGATGGATCAGCGCTGGGGCCGATTTTTGATCGAATCCGTTCATGCCTGACTTCCTCTACCTCGCCTCCCAGAGCCCGCGCCGGCGCCAGCTGCTCGAACAGCTGGGCGTGCGCCATGAACTGCTGCTGCCCAATGTCGATGGCGACGAGCCCGAGGACGCCGAAGCCATCGAGGCCGTGCTGCCCGGCGAGGCGCCCACGGCCTATGTCGAGCGCGTGACCGGCCTCAAGCTCGACGCTGCCGTGGCGCGGCGCGCACGGCGGCAGCTGCCCGATGCGCCCATCCTGTGCTCCGACACCACCGTGGCCCTGGGCCGCACCATCTACGGCAAGCCCGACGACGCCGCGCACGCCGCGCGCATGCTGGGCGAGCTGGCAGGGCACGAGCACCGCGTGCTCACCGCCGTGGCGCTGCAGGTGGGCACGAAGCGGCTTGCGGCGCTGTCGGTGTCGCGCGTCACCTTCGCGCCCATGACGGCAGCGCAGATCGACGCCTACGTTGCCACCGGCGAGCCGCTGGGCAAGGCCGGCGCCTATGGCATCCAGGGACGTGCTGCCGCGTATGTGGAGCACCTGGCGGGCAGTTATTCGGGCATCATGGGGCTGCCCATGTACGAGACGGCGCAACTGCTGCGCGCAGCCGGTTTCGCCGTCTAGTGGCGCTTTAACGCACCCGGCAAACCCCCTCGCATCTCCCGCCCCCTGGGCCCGCCCGGCAGCTGTGGCCCCCACAAAGCCACCAGCGCTCGGCGGACCGGCAAAGACGTGATGGTGGGGGCGTGAACGGAGCCAAAGCCCGGCAGCGACCAAAACCCAAACATAACGACAACGCCATGCAACAAGACATCCTGATCAACTGGTCTCCCCAGGAAACCCGCGTGGCCATCGTGGAGCACGGTGCGGTGCAGGAACTGCACATCGAGCGCACGCTGGAGCGCGGCCTGGTGGGCAACGTCTATCTGGGCAAGGTCTCGCGGGTGCTCCCGGGCATGCAGTCCGCGTTCATCGACATTGGCCTGGAGCGCGCGGCCTTTTTGCACGTGGCCGATGTGTGGCACCGCCAGCCTGACGGCGAGCCGCCAGCATTCGCCCGCAAGACCGAGCCGCAGATCCCGATCGAAAAGCAGGTGTTCGAGGGCCAGTCCCTCATGGTGCAGGTCATCAAGGACCCCATCGGCACCAAGGGCGCGCGCCTGTCCACGCAGATCAGCATCGCCGGGCGCCTGCTGGTGTTCCTGCCGCAGGACGACCACGTGGGCGTGTCGCAGAAGATCCCCGGCGCCGAGCGTGATGCGCTGCGCGCACGCCTGCAGGCGCTGGTGGGCGACAAGTCCACGGGCGGTGGCGGCGGCTTCATCCTGCGCACCAATGGCGAAGACTCCACCGACGAAGAACTGGCCGAAGACATCGCCTACCTGCGCAAGACCTGGGCCCGCATCAAGGAGGCATCGCTCAAGCTGCCCGCCATGTCGCTGCTGCACCAGGACCTGGACCTGCTGCAGCGCGTGCTGCGCGACCTGGTGGGCGACCACACGCAGACCATCCGACTCGATTCGCTGGAACAATTCCAGCGCCTGCGCGCCTTCGGGCAGGAATTCATGCCCGCGGCTGCTCCCAAGCTGCAGCACTACAAGGGCGAGCGCCCCATCTTCGACCTGTACTCCATCGACGAAGAAGTCGCCAAGGCCCTGGGCCGGCGCGTGGACCTGAAGTCGGGCGGCTACCTCATCGTGGACCAGACCGAGGCGCTCACCACCATCGACGTGAACACCGGTGGCTACGTGGGTGCGCGCAACTTCGATGACACCATCTTCAAGACCAACCTGGAGGCGGCGCAGGCCATTGCGCGCCAGCTGCGGCTGCGCAACCTGGGCGGCATCATCATCGTGGACTTCATCGACATGGTGCAGGCCGGCCACCAGGACGCGGTGCTGACCGAGTTCAAGAAGCAGCTCGCGCGCGACAGGGTCAAGACCATGGCGGGCGGCTTCTCGCAGCTGGGCCTGGTGGAGATGACGCGCAAGCGCACCCGGGAGTCGCTGGCCCACATGCTGTGCGAGCCCTGCGAAGCCTGCCAGGGCAAGGGCAGCGTGAAGACCGCGCGCAGCGTCTGCTACGACATCCTGCGCGAGATCCTGCGCGAAGCCCGCCAGTTCAACCCCCGCGAATTCCGCGTGGTCGCCTCGGCGCGGGTGGTGGAGCTGTTCCTGGACGAAGAGAGCCAGCACCTGGCCGGGCTGTCGGACTTCATCGGCAAGCCCATCTCCCTGCAGGCCGAGAGCGCGGTGGGGCAGGAGCAGTACGACATCGTGCTGCTGTAGCGCCGCTGCATCGCCACAGCCCTGCGCACCCGCTGACGGTCGGCGCTGTCGCAGCGCTTCGTGAACAAAGAGTCCGTTCACGCTGAGCTTGTCGAAGCGCCGCGCGACGTTTCGGCAAGGCTGTTGAACGGCTCGTCCCAGCGGATCGGCGGGGTGACTGCCAATCCGTCTCAGGATTCGATCTGCATCGCCGGCCGCGCCTGCACCCGCGCCAGCCAGGCCTGCACGTGCGGGTGCGCATTCACCGGTGCGCCCAGAAACACGCTGTAGCCGAGCACCGAGCCGACGACCAGGTCCACCAGCGAGTAGTCGGCGCCCAGCACCCAGGGCTGCGCGGCCAGGCGCGCGTCCAGCACCGCCAGCAGGTCATTCAGGCCCGCCTTGGCGGCCTGCGCATGGATGTCGCTGCGCAAAGCCTCGTCGCCCCGCGTGGCCACATTCAGGCGCACCATCAAGGCGCCGTAGGTCACATACGACCATGCACACCACGACAGCGCCTGCAGCGCCTCGGGCGTGCCCGCCGCGGGCCACAGACCGCGCTCGATGCCAAAGCGGTGGCCCAGCCACAGATGGATGGCCAGGGTCTCGAACATCGGGGCGCCGTCCACCGTCAGGGTGGGGACCTTGCCGTTGGGGTTGAGGGCCAGGTATTCCGGGCGGTGCTGTTCGCCGGTGCGGATGTCGACCTTCACGCGTTCGTGGGGCACGCCCAGTTCGGCCAGGGCGCAGGCGATGGGGCTGGCGCTGGACATGGGGTGCCAGTAGAGGACGATGGACATGGAGAACTCCTTTGGGTTGGGGGTGAAAGAAAAGGTGTCTCCACTGTAGAAACCATTGCGGACAGTTTTAGTCCTCAATAAAAAGTACAGTGGCGCCATGTTGAGTTCATCGACGCGTCTTTTGCGGCTGCTCTCCCTGCTGCAGACCCGCACCCACTGGATGGGCCCCGAGCTGGCCGAGCGGCTGGAGGTGCACCCGCGCACCGTGCGGCGCGATGTGGACCGCCTGCGCCAGCTGGGCTACCCGGTGCATGCCAGCAGCGGCGTGGCGGGCGGTTACGCCTTCCGGGCCGGGCAGGCGCTGCCGCCGCTGCTGCTGGACGACGACGAGGCCCTGGCTGTGTCGATTGCGCTGCGCACCGCCACGGCCGGTGCGGTGGGCGGCATCGAAGAGCCCGCGCTGCGCGCCCTGGTCAAGCTGGAGCAGGCGATGCCCGCGCGCCTGCGCAAGCGGGTGGACGCGCTGCGCTCGGCCATCCTGCCGCTCGACCGCATCGGCCCCGTGGTCGAGGCCTCCGTGCTTGCCACGTTGGCAGGCGCCTGCCGCGACCAGCTGCGCACCGAGTTCCACTACGAAGACGCCCAGGGCCGCCACGCGCGGCGCAGCGTGGAGCCGCAAGGCGTGGTGCACACCGGCGAGCGCTGGTACCTGGTGGCCTGGGACTGCGTGCGGGGCGACTGGCGCACCTTCCGCATCGACCGCATCGTGGGCGACCCGCAGGTGGGCGCGCATTTCACGCCGCGGGCATCGCCCGATGGCGGTGATCTGAAGGGCTACGTATCCCGCTCGATTTCTGCACCGGCTCACACTGAGCAGGCGCGCGTGGTGCTGCACGCGCCCTATGCGTTGATGTCGCGCCGTATCCCCCAGTTTGCGGGCGTGGTGTCCAGCGTCGACGGTGGCCAGCGCAGTCAGCTGGAATGCGCGGCCAGCGATTCGCTGGTTTACTGGCTGATGGCGCTCAATGTGGACTTTGAGGTGCTGGCACCCGCGGCGCTGAAAGAGCGGCTGCGGGTGGCGGGCGCGCGGGCGGCGCGGTGCGCGCTGTGATGGCCCGTTGCTCGTCCTTGGAGGACGGGCTTACAGGGTCTTGGTGAGCGTGACGATCACGCGCGACTTGTTCACGTGGCCGAAGAAGGCCTTCTTGTTGGCGCCCACCACGGCAGCGCCGAGCGACAGGCCGCTGCCGAAGTCATACGCGCCGCCCACGCTGTAGTCCATGTAGTTGGGCACGCCCGTGTCCTTGATGTCGCTGGCAAAGAGGGTGAAGCCCACCGATGCCTTCAGCGTGATGCTGGGGGCCACTTCCTGGGCGAACGCCAGGTTCAGGTAGCCGGTGTTGGTGCCCTTCAGGCCCGAGCCCGCCTTGGCGCCTGCGAACCCGAAGTAGTCCTTGGAGATGGTGTGCGAGTACTTGGCGGTGAAGGGGCCCATGGTGGCCGCGCCGTACAGCTCGGTGGTGTTGCCGTTGCTGTTGCCGGGGTAGATGTAGGTCAGCGCGCCCACGTCGAAGTCGGCGCCGGCGGCCTTGAACTTGTAGCCGCCGTACAGGTCGGACTCGAGCGAGTTGTTGGCCAGCCAGTCCACGCTGGAGTTCCAGTTGCCCACGTACCAGCCGGTTTCGCCGAAGGTGTAGTCGAAGCCGCCTTGCAGGGCGGGCTTGACGGCCTTGGCCTTGGAGGCGTCCTGGTCCTGGCCACGGAACTTGTAGTTGGTGGTCAGGCTGACGTTGCCGGTGAGCTGGGCGCTGGCCAGCATGGGGAGCGCGGCCAGCAGGGCGACGGCGAGTACTTTGGTAGAGGCGGGATTCATGGCAACAATTGTGGAGAAAAAGACAAGAGCGCAAGCGTAGAAAAGCCTGCGTATAAAGTTCGCAAAAATTGCAGCCCACGCCGTAAATGTTGCGCAAGCCCGTGGATCTGGGGCGTTGTGGCAATGGCAAGATTGCTTGCATCTTCCATTTCAGTGTTGCAAGGGGTGCTGCGGTGTTGATCAATTGTGTTGTGTACGAGGACGGCACCAAGCTGGCCGACATCCCTGTCAGCGAGATCAGCGAGCACGTTTCGCTGCCAGGGTGTTTCGTGTGGGTGGCACTGCAGGATGCGACCCCGCAGGAGCTGGATGAACTGCAGGCCGAGTTCGGCCTGCACCCACTGGCGGTAGAAGATGCCCGGCATGGTCATCAGCGGCCCAAGGTCGAGGAGTACGCGTCCTCTCTCTTCGTGGTGCTGCACTTGCTCGAATCCAGCGGTGCTGCCGATCCGGTGTCACGGCCTGGTGAGCTCAATGTCTTTGTTGGCAAGAACTATGTGGTGTCGGTGCGCAACCGCAGTCAACGTGGATTTGTGGATGTGCGTGCGCGCTGCGAGCAGGAACCCGAGCTGTTGCGCAATGGGCCGGGCTTCGTGCTGTACGCACTCATGGATGCGGTGGTGGACCGCTATTTCCCGGTCATCGATGCGCTGGAGGTGAAGCTGGAAACCATCGAACAGCAGATCTTTACGCAGGGCGCTGCGCGAGCCAGCATCCGGCGGCTGTACGAACTCAAACAGCGCCTCACGGTGCTCAAGCATGCGGTGGCCCCGTTGCTGGAAGGGGCTGCCAAGCTGCATGGCGGGCGTGTTCCGCAGATCTGCATGGGCTCGCAGGAGTACTTTCGTGACGTGGTGGACCACCTGAGCCGGATCAACACCTCGATAGATTCCATTCGCGACACGATCGGCACCGCCATCCACGTCAACCTCTCCATGGTCACCATCGAGGACGGAGAGGTCGTCAAGCGCCTGGCCGCTTGGGCCAGCCTGTTTGCCGTGTGCACGGCGTTTGCGGGCATCTGGGGCATGAACTTTGACAGCATGCCCGAGCTGAAATGGCGCTATGGCTACGCGGCTGCGCTCGCGCTCATCGCCAGCACCTGTGGCTATCTGTACTACCGCTTTCGCAAGGCGGGCTGGTTGTAGACCCGTCTGCGATCTGCTGATCGAGCAGGCATTTTTACGCCATTTTTACGGCGCCCTCCACAACCTGTGCACACTTTTTACGGCCACCTTCTGAGAATCAAACATACGTTTTGATGCAGGAGTTGTCGATGGACGTGTTATGGATTGCCGCGCTGGCGGCGTTGTGGGTGGTCATGGCTGAGGCCGTGGTTTTGCTGGGCAAGTTCGGCCCGGCCAAGGGGGAGCGTTCATGATCGGCATGGAAATGCTCTATGGCTTTGGCGCCATCGTGGCCTTGGTGCTGCTGGCCTACCTGGTCTTTGCGCTGATCTGCGCGGAGGAGTTCTGAGATGGATACCTCTGCCTGGAGCCTGCTGGGGCTCTTCCTGATCGTGCTGGGCGTGTTGGCGTGGCCGCTTGGCAAATGGCTGGCTGCAGTCTGTGATGGCCGCCTGCCAAGGTGGATGCATGCCATCGAAAAACCTTTGTACCAACTGGCCGGGGTCGCGCCGCATCAGATGATGCACTGGCGCAGCTATGCGCTGGCGCTGCTGGCTTTCAATGCCATCGGCGCTTTTGCGGTGTATGGCCTGCAGCGTTTGCAGCACCTGCTGCCGCTCAATCCGCAGGGCATGGCCGCAGTGTCGGGCGATTCTTCGTTCAACACCGCCATCAGCTTTGTCTCCAACACCAACTGGCAGGGCTATGGCGGCGAGTCCACCATGAGCTACCTCACGCAGATGCTGGGCCTGTCGGTGCAGAACTTCTTCTCGGCGGCCACCGGCATCGCCGTGGCGTTTGCGCTGGCGCGCGGTTTTGCAGCGCGCAGCACCGATGGCCAGGGCTTTGTGGGCAACTTCTGGGCCGATGTCACGCGCATCACGGCCTGGGTGCTGATGCCCATCGCGTTCGTGATTTCCATCGTGCTGGTCGGGCAGGGCGTGATCCAGAACTTTGACGCCTACAAGGATGTGGCGACGCTGGAGACGACGGCCTATGAAGTGCCCAAGCTCGACGCATCGGGCCAGCCGGTGGTGGGCGGCGATGGCGCACCGGTGATGGAAGCCAGGACAAGCAACACCCAGACCCTGGCCATGGGCCCGGTGGCATCGCAGGAAGCCATCAAGATGCTGGGCACCAACGGCGGTGGCTTTTTCAATGCCAATTCCGCCCATCCCTATGAGAACCCGACGGCACTGACCAACTTCGTGCAGATGCTGGCGATTTTCCTGATTCCCGCCGCGCTGTGTTTTGCGTTTGGCCGCGTTGTGGGCGACCAGCGCCAGGGGTTTGCGATCCTGGCGGCCATGACGGTGATGTTCGTGGTGGCTGTGATCGCTGTGGTTTCCGCCGAGAAAGTCGGCAATCCGCAATGGGTGGGGCTGGGCGTGGAGCAAACCGCCAGCGCCCTGCAAGCGGGCGGCAACATGGAAGGCAAGGAGGTGCGGTTCGGCATCAATGCGTCGGCACTGTTCGCTGCCGTGACCACTGCCGCCTCATGCGGTGCCGTGAACGCCATGCACGACTCCTTCACGCCCCTGGGCGGCATGGTGCCGCTGGTGCTGATGCAGCTGGGCGAAGTGGTGTTTGGTGGCGTGGGCACGGGTCTCTACGGCATGCTGGTGTTTGCCATCCTCGCCGTCTTCATGGCGGGCCTCATGATTGGCCGCACGCCGGAGTACCTGGGCAAGAAGATCGAGGTGCGTGAGATGAAGCTCACCTCGGCGGCCATCCTGGTCACGCCCATTCTGGTGCTGGTGGGCACGGCGATCGCCGTGGCCACGGACGCGGGCAGGGCGGGCATCGCCAACCCGGGTGCGCATGGGTTCTCTGAAATTCTGTATGCGCTGACGTCTGCCGCCAACAACAACGGCAGCGCGTTTGCGGGCCTGTCGGCCAACACGCCGTTCTACAACGTGCTGCTGGGGCTGGCGATGTGGCTGGGCCGTTTCGGCGTGATCGTGCCGGTGCTGGCCATTGCGGGTTCGCTGGCGGCCAAGAAGCGCTTGCCAGTCACGGCGGGCACCATGCCCACACACGGTCCCTTGTTTGTCACGCTGCTGATCGGCACCGTGCTGCTGGTGGGTCTTCTCAATTACGTGCCCTCCCTGGCCCTGGGTCCGATGGTGGAGCACCTGATGCTCCGGGTTCAGTGAGGTATGGCAATGACCAAGAAAAAAACTTCTTCCGTTTCGCTGCTGGATGCAGCGTTGATCAAGACCGCGCTCTGGGGCGCGCTGGCCAAGCTCAGTCCTTTGGTGCAGTGGCGCAACCCGGTGATGTTCATCGTGTACATCGGCAGCATCTTCACCACGCTGCTGTGGCTGCATGCACTCAATGCGCCTGAGGATGCGAGCATGCGCCCGGCGTTCGTGCTGGCCATCACGGTCTGGCTGTGGTTCACCGTGCTGTTTGCCAATTTTGCCGAAGCGCTGGCAGAAGGGCGCAGCAAGGCGCAAGCCGCCTCGCTGCGCGGCCTGCGCAAGGAAACCTGGGCCAAGAAGCTCAAGGAGCCCGTGCACGGTGCTGCGTTCTTGCCCGAGCTGGCCACCAACCTGCGCCGGGGCGACGTGGTGCTGGTGGAGGCTGGCGATGTGATCCCGCTGGACGGCGAGGTGATCGAGGGCGTGGCCTCGGTGGACGAGAGCGCCATCACCGGAGAATCGGCCCCCGTGGTGCGTGAGTCCGGTGGCGATTTTTCTGCCGTGACCGGCGGCACCCGGGTGTTGTCCGACTGGCTGGTGGTGCGCGTGGCGGTGAACCCGGGCGAGTCGTTCCTCGACCGGATGATCGGCATGGTGGAAGCCGCCAAGCGCCAGAAGACGCCCAACGAGATCGCGCTCACCATTTTGCTCGTGGCGCTGACCATCGTGTTCCTGGTCGTTACCGTGACCCTGCTGCCGTTTTCGATCTTCAGCGTGCAGGCGTCGGGCGCGGGCACTGTGGTCTCGCTGACCGCGCTGGTGGCCCTGCTGGTGTGCCTGATCCCCACCACCATTGGCGGCCTGCTGTCTGCCGTGGGGGTGGCTGGCATGAGCCGCATGATGCAGGCCAATGTGATCGCCACCTCGGGCCGGGCCGTGGAGGCCGCAGGCGACGTGGACGTGCTGCTGCTGGACAAGACCGGCACCATCACCCACGGCAACCGCCAGGCCAGCGCATTTTTGCCTGCGCCGGGTGTGTCCAAAGAGCGCCTTGCGCGCGCCGCCTTGCTGGCGTCGCTGGCAGATGAAACGCCGGAAGGCCGCAGCATTGTGGAGCTGGCCCGCCGCGCCGGCGTGGATGGACAGAACCCGCAGGGCGTCACGCTGGTGCCCTTCACAGCCCAGACCCGCATGAGCGGCGTGGACCTGCCCGCAGCCGAGGGGCAGCCGGAATCTGCTCTCACCATGCTGCGCAAGGGGGCCGTGCTGGCGCTGGCCAAGCATGTGGAAGCCCTGGGCGGCAAGATGCCCCAGGATGTCATGAGCGCTGCCGACCAGGTGGCCCTGCGCGGCAGCACGCCCCTGGCGGTGGCCGAGGGCAGCCATGTGCTGGGCATCGTCGAGCTCAAGGACATCGTCAAGGCGGGCATCAAGGAGCGCTTCATCGAGCTGCGCCGCATGGGCATCAAGACCGTGATGATCACCGGCGACAACAAGCTCACGGCAGCGGCCATCGCGGCCGAGGCGGGGGTGGACGACTTCCTGGCCGAAGCCACGCCCGAAGACAAGCTGGAGCTGATCCGCAAGTACCAGGCAGAAGGCCGCCTGGTCGCCATGACCGGCGACGGCACCAACGACGCCCCCGCGCTGGCCCAGGCCGACGTGGCCGTGGCCATGGGCAGCGGCACGCAGGCCGCCAAGGAGGCGGGCAATATGGTGGACCTGGACTCCAACCCCACCAAGCTGCTGGAAGTGGTGGAGACCGGCAAGGCGCTCTTGATGACACGCGGCTCGCTCACCACCTTTTCCATCGCGAACGATGTGGCGAAATACTTCGCCATCGTGCCGGCCATCTTCGTGTCCACCTACCCGCAGCTGTCCGCGCTCAACGTCATGCAGCTGGCAAGTCCGTCGTCCGCCATCCTGTCGGCCGTGATCTTCAATGCGCTGGTGATCGTGTTCCTGATTCCCCTGGCCTTGCGCGGCGTGCGCTACCGCCCGGTGGGTGCGGCGGCGCTGCTGCGTCGCAACCTGGCCATCTATGGGCTGGGCGGGCTCTTGGTGCCGTTTGTGGGCATCAAGCTGATTGATTGGATACTGGTGGCCGTCGGGCTGATCTGAGGAGATTCTGATGAAAAACATTCTTCGCCCCGCGCTGGTGCTGTTTGCCTTGTTGAGCGTGCTGACCGGGCTGCTCTATCCGCTGGCGGTGACGGGCGCCGCCCAGGCGGTGTTTCCCCAGCAGGCAGCGGGCAGCCTGGTGCAGCGCAATGGCCAGACCGTCGGTTCGTCGCTGATCGGCCAGAACTTTTCAGACCCCGGGCATTTCTGGGGCCGCCCATCGGCCACGGCACCCATGCCGTACAACGCGGCGGCGTCCAGCGGTTCCAACCAGGGGCCGCTCAATCCGGCGCTGACCGATGCCGTGAAGGCGCGCGTACAAGCCCTGCGCGCGGCCGACCCTGGCAACACGGGCCCCGTGCCGGTGGACCTGGTCACGGCCTCGGCCAGTGGCCTGGACCCGCACATCAGCCTGGCTGCGGCGCAGTACCAGGCAGGGCGCGTGGCGCGGGCTCGCAGCCTGCCGGTGGCCAGCGTGAATGCCGTGATTGGCAAGCACGCGGAGCAGCCGCTGTGGGGGCTGCTGGGCGAACCCCGGGTGAACGTGCTGGCGCTGAACCTGGCGCTCGACGGCTTGCGCTGACATGCGTGACATGCTCTGACTTTTGGCACCGATACTTGTTGATGCATGACTGACATCCAGCGCCCCGACCCCGATGCTTTGATTGCGCAACTGCGCGCCCAGGAAGAGCAGACCCAGCGGGGCAGGCTGCGCATCTACTTCGGTGCCAATGCCGGGGTCGGCAAGACCTGGGCCATGCTCAGTGCCGCGCAGCGCGAGCGGCGCGCGGGGCGCGACATCCTCATCGGCGTGGTGGAAACCCATGGCCGGGCGGAAACCGCTGCGTTGCTGGAGGGGCTGGAGTCGCTGCCCCTGAAGCAGGTGGAGTACCGGGGCAGGACGCTTTCCGAGTTCGATCTGGATGCGGCCCTGGCCCGCAAGCCTGCCATCTTGCTGGTGGATGAACTCGCGCATTCCAACGTGCAGGGTTCCCGCCACGCCAAGCGCTGGCAGGATGTGCAGGAGCTGCTGGCTGCCGGCATCGACGTGTGGACGGCACTCAATGTGCAGCATCTGGAGAGCCTGAACGGCACGGTGGGGGCCATCACCGGTGTGCGTGTGCACGAAACGGTGCCCGACACCGTTCTGGACAACGCCGACGAAGTGGTGCTGGTCGACGCCACGCCCGACGAGCTGATCGCCCGCCTGGGCGCTGGCAAGGTCTACGTGCCCCAGCAGGCCGAACGCGCGGCGCAGAGCTTTTTCCGCAAGGGCAACCTGATCGCCCTGCGGGAGATTGCGCTGCGGCGCACGGCGGAGCACGTGGAAGACGATGTGCTGGGCTGGCGGGTGGAGCAGTCGGGCGCTTCCGGCAGCCGCGTGGGCAGTGCCTGGAACACCTCGGGCAGCATCCTGGCCTGTGTCGGGCCCCACGAAGACGCGGCGCAGACAGTGCGCACAGCCGCCCGCCTGGCGGGGCAGCTCAATGTGAAGTGGCATGCCGCCTATGTGGAGACGCCAAGGCTGCAGCGCCTGGGCGCAGCCCAGCGCGACAGGATTCTGGCCGTGCTGCAACTGGCGCAGGAGCTGGGTGCCGAGACGGCCGTGCTCACGGGCGACCGCGTGGCGCCGGCCCTGGCGGCGCAGGCGCTGCATCTGAACTGCGCCACCCTGGTGCTGGGGCGCCCCGCCGCGCGGGCGGGCTGGCGCAAACTTTTCACTTCCAAGGGTGTTGCGCGCGAGTTGGCCGAACGGGCGCCTTCGCTCGACATCGTCGAGGCAGCGCATGCGGGTAGCTCGCGGCGCCTGCCTCGGGCGCTGTGGGACCGCAACATCGGCCTGGATGATGACGGGGATGCGGGCGAGCCCGGCGCAGGGCGCTATCGCTGGCAGGGGTTTTTGTGGGCGCTGGGCGCCAGCATTGCCGTCACGGTGCTGGCGACACCGCTGCATGGTTTGCTGGAGCTCACCAACATCGTGATGCTCTACCTGGTGGGGGTTGTCGCAGTGGCCATGCGTTTTGGGCGCGTGCCCGCAGCGATGGCAGCGTTGCTGAATGTGTTGGCGTTCGACTTCTTCTTCGTCTCGCCGCGCCTGTCGTTCGCGGTGAGCGATGTGCAGTACGTCGTCACTTTTGCGGTGATGCTGGGTGTGGGGCTGCTGGTGGGGCAGCTCACGGCCGGGTTGCGGTTTGCCGCCGGGGTGTCGATCAGCCGGGAGCGGCGGGCCCAGTCGCTGTTTGAGTTGACGCGCGAGCTGTCTGCGGCGCTGGAGACCAGCCAGGTCATCGAGATCGGCGCGGCGGCCGTGCAGGGACACTTCGGGGGCCGCGCCGTGGTGGTGGCGCTGGACGCGTCGGACCGTCTTGAATACCCCGACGATGTGCCGCCGGGCTTTGACAAAAGCGTGGCGGACTGGACGCTGCGCCAGGGGCAGAGCGCGGGCCTGGCCACCAACACGCTGGCCGCGCAGGCCTGGCGCTATGAGCCGCTGAAGGCCCCCATGCGCGTGCGTGGTGTGCTGGCGCTGGAGCCTGCGCAGCCCCGCTGGCTGCTGATCCCCGAGCAGGCCCAACAGCTCGACACCCTGGCCCGGCAGATCGCCATCGCCTTGGAGCGTGTGCATTACGTGGACATTGCGCAGCAGGCCGTGGTGGACATGGAGTCTGAACGCCTGCGCAATGCCCTGCTGGGCGCGGTATCGCACGATGTCCGCACCCCCCTCACGGCCCTGATCACGCTCGCCGAATCGTTGCAGGTCGCTCCGCCGCAAGAGACAGGCACCGTGGCCAAGGCCATCGTGCGCCAGGCGCACCAGCTCAATGCACTGGTCAGCAACCTGCTGGACATGGCGCGCCTGGAGAGCGATGTGTCGGGGCAGAGCGTCCATCTGCGGCGGGACTGGCAGTCGGTGGAAGAGGTGGTTGGCTCTGCCATCCGGGCCGCCCGACCAGCACTGGGCGACATGCCTGTGCGCACCGAGGTGCCCGCCGACCTGCCGCTGGTGGAGTTCGACCCTGTGCTCATCGAGCGCGTGCTGGTCAACCTTCTGGAGAATGCGGCCAAGTACGGCGCGGGACCGGTGGTGGTGAAAGCATCCACCACCGACAACATGCTGGTGCTGAAGGTGCGGGACCATGGCCCGGGCCTGCCCGCCTCGGTGCGTGGCAAAGAGCACACCCTGTTTGAAAAATTCACCCGGGGCCAGGCGGAATCCGCCACCCCGGGCGTGGGCCTGGGGCTGGCGATCTGCAAGGCCGTCGTGCAAGCGCATGGCGGTGCGATCTCTGCCGCCAGTGCGGAAGGGGGCGGGGCAGAATTCACCGTGACCCTGGCGCGGCGCGAGCCGCCGCCCGACCCCGGTTTGAGTGAGATGGAGCGGGGCGTTTCTGCCCCTTGAGAAAACAATGCAGATACGTACCGTTTTGGTGATCGAGGACGAGCCGCAGATCCGGCGCTTTGTGCGCAGCGCGCTGGAGGCCGAGGGCTGGCAGGTGCACGAGGCGGGAACCCTGCGCGAGGGCCTTTCTGCCGCAGGCACCCGCCACCCCGACCTGCTGGTGCTGGACCTGGGGCTGCCCGATGGCGATGGGGTGGAGCTCATCCGCGATGTGCGGGGCTGGTCCGCCGTGCCCATCATCGTGTTGTCCGCACGCACCGATGAGACCGACAAGATCGCGGCACTCGACGCGGGTGCTGACGACTACCTCACCAAACCCTTTGGCACCGGCGAGTTGCTGGCGCGGGTGCGGGCCAACCTGCGCAGGCCCCGCGCCGCCACCGGCAACGGGCTGGTGCAGGAGGCGGCGGAGCCGCTGTTCCATTTCGGCGATGTCGAGGTGGACCGCAGTGCGCGCCTGGTGCGCAAGGCGGGTGTGGAGGTGCACCTGACCCCCACCGAGTACCGCATGCTCATGGTGCTGGTGGCGAATGCGGGTCGGGTCATCACCCAAAAGCAGCTGCTGCGCGAGGTGTGGGGGCCCATGCGGTCGGACCAGAGCCACTACCTGCGCATCTACATGGGGCACCTGCGCCAAAAGCTGGAGGCCGACCCCGCGCAGCCCCGCCATCTGCTCACCGAGTCGGGGGTGGGATACCGGCTGGCGGTGTAGGGCTGGTGCCAGCCCTGCGCACCCGCGCACATGCGTGGGGAACCCCGCCGGATTGACAGCGATTTGATGTCCGCCCCCGCATTTTTTACGAACGATTTACGCCGGATTTCCTAGACTGGCAGCATGTTCAACACCGGCCACAAGTGCCTGCCGGGGGCTCCGTGTGGTGAAAACATGCTGATGAAGAGTTGCCCCAGTATGGGCTTGCACCGGGTTTACCTGTTGCCTCTGGGGGAGAGTGATGGCGATCCCACCGGGTTGGTGCTGGTTCCGTTCACCACGCCGTATGCCGATGGGCAGAGCCTGCGCGCGAGGCTGCAGGCCGTGCTCGGGCAGCAGCTGCGCGGATACAGCCTGGCGTTCGACGTGCCCCGCCACACGGCCAAGGGCACTTTGTACATCCTGCGGCGCGACCTGGAGAGTGCCAAGCGTTGCCTGGCCTCTGGCCTGCCGCAGCTCGAGATTGGCTGCGCGGCCAGCGGGTCTTGCGCGGGGGCACTTTCATGCCACTGAACCATTGCAGCGCGCAGCGGTGCCCAATCATTGAGGCTGGCTTTGTGCGCAGCGCCCTGTGCGGCATGCGCCAGGAGCTGCTGCGCCATGGTTGATTGGATCGCATTGTTGTTGGCCGTGATGGTGCTCGTGGTTCCGATCGGAGTGGGGTGGATGGCATTGAAGCTGTCTGACCGCAAGGCGCACCGGCCCCGTGGGGACTGCCCGTGAAGCGACCACCGTCGACGGATGAGCGGGGCGTCGCACCGGCGGGCCCTGCAGATTTACCCGCACTGGAGCAGCTCGAAAACGCCGCGTTCTCCAGCGACAGGATTTCGCGCAGGAGCTGGGGGCGTCTGTTGTTGAGCCCCTCGGCCCGCGTGCTGGTGGTCCGATCGGGACAGACATTGGGTGGGGCCTGCGTGGTATTGCGCCGCGAAGGATCGTCCGTGGCACGCCTGTACTCCATAGCGGTGGCACCGTCCGTGCGGCGCGCGGGCGTGGCCAGCGGGCTGCTGGCTGCGGCGATCCGCGATGCGCGTGATGCGGGCTGTGCGGTGCTGCGGCTGGAGAGCAGGGCTGGCAACCTGTCGGCGCACCGTCTGTTCGCGCGCCACGGCTTTGTGCACACCTGCTGCAAAACCGCTTACTACGAGGATGGCGAACAGGCCCTGTGCTTTCAGAAGGACCTGTTCGATGGCGCATTGGCCCAGGCGGCGGCGTCGCACCAGGTGCGCCACTACGCGCAGACGCTGGACTTCACCTGTGGCCCCTGTGCGCTGCTGATGGCGATGTCCGCCATGGACCCGGCCATGCCGGTGAACCAGGCGGCCGAGATCCGCCTGTGGCGCGAGGCCACCACGGTGTTCATGGCCGCAGGCCATGGCGGGTGTGGGCCTTTCGGGTTGGCGCATGCCGCGCTGGCCCACGGCTTTGAGGTGTCGGTGTATGCGGCTGCCGGTGCATGGCTGTTCATGGACAGCGTGCGCGACCCCCGCAAGAAGGACGTGATCCAGTTGGTGGAGAACGACTTCAGGGCGGCACTGGAGGCGCGCCAGGTGCCGATCCATGCGCGGCCGGTGTCGCCCGACAGCGTGATCGAGCAGCTGCGGGCGGGGCGCCTGCCCATTGTGCTCATCAGCTTGTGGCGCCTGCACCGGCAGAAGACGCCGCACTGGGTGGTCATCACCGGCTTCGATGGTGCGGTGTTTCGCCTGCTGGACCCCATGGCACGTTCCGGTGACCCGGACGGCGGTGTGTCCATCAGTTGGAGCGAATTCAAGAAAGTCGCAAGGTATGGGCGCCGTGGGCGCACTGCCGCCGTCATCCTTTCTGGAAAGAAATAAATTGTCCTCAGAACATGTCATCGTGGTGGAAAAACTGGCCGACTTTCGATGGAGCCAGCCCGACATCAAGGTCATCACGGCAGAGCAATTCGTTGCAGAGCAGCCGCTGCACCGTGGGCGCGTGCGCAAGGTCACCAACCTGTGCAGGAGCTACGGCTACCTCAGCATGGGCTACTACTGCTCGCTGCTGGCCGAGGCGCGTGGTGACCGCGTAACGCCCAGTGTGGACACCATCCTGAGCCTGCAGCGCAAACGCCTCGAGCCGTCGGCGCTGGCGCAGCTGAACCGGCTGATTGGCCCGCTCAAGGAGATACCGCGCTCGGTGAACACACTGACGCTGCATGTCTTCTTCGGGATCATGGACGACCCGTCACTGGCTGCGCTGGCTCGCAAAAGCTTCGAGCTGTTCCGTTGCCCGCTGATGGAGGTCACGCTGGAGAGGCAGGAGCAGTCGGCCCATTGGCAGATCGGTGGCCTGCAGGCGCTGGACCTGCGCGATGTCGATGCCGCGCGCGACGAGGTCTTTGTGCAGGCCCTGCTCCAGTACACACGGCGTAGCTGGCGCCCCATGATCGCGATGCCCCAGCCGCGCATGGACCTGGCGGTGCTGCACGACCCGCACGATCGTCTCCCGCCGTCCAACCTCAAGACCCTGCGCAAGCTGGTCGATGTGGGGCAGGAGATGGGCATTGCCGTCGAACTGATCGAAAAAAAGGACCTGGCGCGGCTGACCCAGTTTGACGCACTCTTCATCCGCGAGACCACGGCCGTGACCCACCACACCTTCCAGTTCGCGCGCAAAGCCATGGCGGAGGGCATGCCGGTCATCGACGACCCCGCGTCCATCCTGCGCTGCACCAACAAGGCTTTTCTGGCCGAGCTGCTGCGCGAGCATGCCATTGCCACCCCGCTCACGCACATGGTCAGCCGCCGCACGCTGGCCGACATGCAGCACCGGCTGGCCTACCCGGTGGTGGTGAAGGTGCCGGACGGCGCGTTCAGCCGCAGTGTGAAAAAGGCGGAGAACTTTGAACAGCTGCATGGCATCGCCCGGGACATGCTCAAGGAGTCGGAAATCATCCTCGTGCAGGAGTTCATGTACACCGACTTCGACTGGCGCATCGGCGTGCTGGCAGGCCAGGCCATCTTTGCAGCGAAGTACTTCATGTGCGACGGCCACTGGCAGATCCTTCAACACACGGCCAATGGCAAGTACACCGAGGGCCGGGTGCAGGCCATACCGCTGGACCAGGTGCCCCCGCAGGTGGTGGCGGCGGCTGTCAGCTCTGCCCGCCTGGTGGGCGATGGTTTCTATGGCGTGGACCTGAAGGCCACGGCGTCCGGGGTGTACGTGATCGAGATCAACGACAACCCGAACCTCGATGTGGGGGTGGAGGACGCAGCCTTGGGCGATGGCCTGTACCGCTTGCTGCTCACCCATTTTCTCAGGCAGGTGGAGCAGCGCTTCAGCAACAGCCGCGTGGTGGGCGGCCTGGATCACCAGCCCGCCCTGGGCCTGGCGGTGGCTGCGGGCTAGCGCGTGTTGTCCGTTGGCGGGTCGGCACCCGACATTGGCCCGATTGCAAAGGGAGGGTGTGGGCAGATGGTGGGGCTGCTCACACCCGCTCTTTCTTCTGTGGGGACGCGGCAGTGTGCGATTGATTTGCTATCAAATAAGTAGCATATAGCGCTTTGTGGATGCGCGGGAGGCCGCTTTTTCTCTTGTTTTCTTGGTTTGTGTCTGTGCCGCGCTCACCAACAGACGCCAGTCCTGCGCCTGCTTGCCGCGCAGCCCGCACAGGTGTGGACACGGCGGGGGCTTGGGGCTGGTTCATCATGGCTGTCATGGCAGTTGCTTGTGCCTGGTTGGTGAATGGGACTGCGACCAGGGCATGCGGGCGCAGCCCCCGTGGCCGGCAGACGGTGCGATGATTGGCGGGCCCTCTGCCGCACTGCCGCTGCCTTGGCATCCTCCCAAATCCGGTGTGGCTGCTGCAGGCGGGCGCTTGATCTTCAGCCCCCCATGACCCAGGCAACACCCCACCAGTCCCCCGTCTCGAATCCGCTGGATTCAATCGCCCCGTTGTTGTTTGTCGCGCTCTGGAGCACGGGCTTCATCGGTGCCAAGCTGGGCTTGCCCTACATCGAGCCGCTGACCTTCCTGGGGCTGCGCTTTGCCATCGTCACCGTGCTCATGCTGGCCGTGGTGGCGCTGGCGCGCGCGCCCTGGCCGCCGGCAGGCAGGGCCTGGGGGCACATCGCAATGTCGGGCCTGCTGGTGCATGGCGTGTACCTGGGCGGGGTGTTCATGGCCATCGGGCACGGGTTGCCGTCGGGCATCACGGCGCTGGTGGTGGGCTTGCAGCCTCTGTTGACCGCGCTGGTCGCGGGCGCCTTGCTGGGCGAGAAGGTGCGGCCCGCGCAGTGGGTTGGGCTGGGGTTGGGGTTCAGCGGCGTGGCGCTGGTGGTGGCGGGCAAGGTGGCGACCGTGCCTGCCGGTGCCTTGGCGGGCATGCTGCTGCCCGCCCTGGTGGCGCTGCTGGGCATCACGGCGGGAACGTTGTACCAGAAGCGGTTCTGCCCCTCGTTCGACCTGCGCACGGGCTCGGTGATCCAGTACCTGCCGTGTGCCGTCGCCATGGCGGTGCTGGCCTATGCGACTGAAACCATGGCGATCACATGGAGCGGTGAGTTCGTGTTCGCGCTGGGCTGGCTGGTGCTGGTGCTGTCCCTGGGCGCCGTCAGTTTGCTGAATGTGCTGATCCGCCGCGGCGGCGCGGTGAACGTGGCCAGCCTGTTCTACCTGACCCCGCCCACGACCGCGCTGATCGCCTGGGCCGTGTTTGGAGAGACGCTCAGCGGCTGGGCGCTGGCGGGCATGGCGCTGGCGGCTGCGGGGGTGTGGCTGGCCAGGCAGACTCGATAGCGGTCGCGTGTCCCTCCGATTGGGGTCATGCGGGCATTGCCTGAACTCGCGCTGCTCCTACCTTGCTATGCAGGGCTGGAGCGGTCTCGGAAGTCGTGTGCCCATGAGAAAGCCCGCAAGGTGGGCTGGGAGCCAGGAGCGCTCGCATCCTGATGCTCGAAGTGAAGGGTGACGCCCTCACTCGTTGTGAGTATCACTGCAAGCGGTGGTTGCGTTGGAACGACCGAGCGGATTTCGAGGCCTCTTGATTTCGCCAGGATCAAGAATTCATTGAGTGGCCTGCTGTGGCGCAGCAGCGCTGTGTCCGTCAGTTTGAGAGGGCCGCCGCGAGGGCGTCCTGAGAAGAAACAGTCTGAGAACAACGTATACATCAGCAATGGCGCATCGAAATGAAATTCGATGACGCCGTAGGCCAGGATGACTGGAAAACAGCGCTCATCTCCAGCACGATAGGGCCCATCGGGGCCGATGGGCCCGTAAATCTCGATGCTGTCTGGTTGACCGAAGATTTTCGTAATGTCTTCGGGCGAGCAATTTCTTTTTGGCGTAAGAGGCCCAAACCGGCCGGACTGAAGAAATTCGAAAAGCGATATCTGAAGCTTCTTGTTTTTCATCTTCGAGTGTGGGCGCGCTTTAGTGCATCACAGCTTGCGCAGCCGCTCCAGCGCGGCGCGCAGCGTGTCGTCTTTCTTGGCGAAACAAAAGCGCACCACGCGCTGGTCGAACCCGTCGCCGTAGAACGCCGACAGCGGAATCGCCGCCACGCCCACTTCGCGGGTGAGCCACTGGCAGAAGTCCGATTCGTTCAAATCGCTCACGGCCGAGATGTCCACGCACTGGAAGTAGCTGCCGGTGCTGGGCAGCAGCTTCAGGCGCGAGTCCGCCAGGCCCTGGCGGAACAGGTCGCGCTTGGCCTGGTAGAACGCGGGCAGCTGCAGGTAGGGCGCCGGGTCCTGCAGGTAGGCGGCCAGGCCGTGCTGCATGGGCGTGTTCACGGTGAACACGTTGAACTGGTGCACCTTGCGGAACTCAGCCGTCAGCGCGGCGGGGGCCGCCACGGTGCCGACCTTCCAGCCGGTGACGTGGAAGGTCTTGCCAAAGCTCGACACGATGAACGCGCGCGCCGCCAGGCCCGGAAAGCGCGCGGCGCTTTCATGCTCGGCGCCGTCGAACACCATGTGCTCGTACACCTCGTCGCTGATGAGCAGGATGTCGGTGGGCGCGAGCAGGTCTTCGAGATGGCGCATCTCCTCGGCCGTCCAGATCGTGGCGCTGGGGTTGTGCGGGCTGTTGATGAGGATGGCGCGGGTGCGCGGCGTGATGGCCGCGCTGATCTTGCCGAAGTCGGGCCGGAAGCTGCCGGGCGTGAGCGGCACGCGCACCGCCTTGCCGCCTGCCAGCTCGATGTTGGGCACGTAGCTGTCGTAGCAGGGGTCGAGCACGATGACCTCGTCACCCGGGTGCACGACGGCCAGAATGGCGGTGATGATGGCCTGCGTGGCACCGGCCGTGATGGTGACTTCGGTGTTGGGGTTGTAGGCGCGGCCATGCAGCGCTTCGATCTTGCGGGCCACGGCCTCGCGCAGCACCGGCACGCCGGGCATGGGCGGGTACTGGTTGTGGCCGGCCTGCATGGCCGCCGTGACGGCGTTCACCAGCTCGGGGGCGCATTCAAAGTCGGGAAAGCCCTGGCCCAGGTTGACGGCCTGGTGCTCTGCGGCCAGCGCCGACATCACGGTGAAGATGGTGGTGCCCACGTTGGGCAGCTTGCTGGGGAAGGACGGAGTGCTCATCGCGTGGAGTGAATCATGGGAAATCAGCGCGGCGTTTGTCGGCCCGAAGGCCGCGGAGCAGGCCAAGCCAGCGGACGCCGTGGAACTGGCTTTGCCAGGCCACCGGCGGCGTCCCCCTGGAGGGGGAAGCCGCGAAGCGGCTCAGGGGGTGTTTCAAAGTTCGTAGTCGTTCACATGACCGGTCATCGCCCGGGCGATGAGTTCGCGGCTCAGGCGGTCGCTGAGCAGCTCGGCAAACTTGTAGACGAAGTTGCGCAGGTAGGCTCCGCGCTTGAAGGCCACGCGGGCCACGCTCTGGCCGAACAGGTGGCCCACGGGGCGCACCACCAGGTCGCCCATCGGGTCGTCGCGCATGGCCATCTCGGCCACGATGCCAATGCCCAGGCCCAGGCGCACATAGGTCTTGATCACGTCCGAGTCGATGGCTTCGAGCACGATGCGCGGCTGCAGCTTGCGGGCGGCAAAGGCGTGGTCGATCTTGCCGCGGCCGGTGAAGGAGGGGTGGTAGGTGATGAGTGCTTCGTGCGCCAGGTCATCGAGGCCGATGCGTTCCTTTTGCGCCAGCGGGTGGTCGGTGGGCACCACCAACACATGCTGCCATTCGTAGCAGGGCAGGGTGACCAGCTCGGGGTAGTCCGCCAGGGACTCGGTGGCCATGCCGATCTCGGCCACCTCGTCGATGATCATGCGGGCCACTTCGTGCGGCGTGGCCTGGTGCAGGCTGATGTTGACCTTGGGGTACGCCTCGCGCAGGCGCGCCACCGGCACCGGCAGGACGTAGCGGGCCTGGGTGTGGGTGGTGGCGATGCTGAGCGTGCCGCTGTCCTGCGCGCTGAACTGCTCGCCGATGCGCTTGAGGTTACCCACCTCGCGCATGATGACTTCGATGCTCTTGAGCACGTGCTGGCCCGGCTCGGTGATGCGCTTGAGGCGCTTGCCGTGGCGCGCGAAGATGTCCACGCCCAATTCTTCTTCCAGCTCGATGATGGCCTTGGAGACACCGGGCTGGGATGTGTGCAGGGCCTTGGCCGCCTCGGTCAGGTTGAGGTTGCGCCGCGCGGCCTCTTGCACAAAACGGAATTGGTGCAGATTCATATCTGATATCGCCTAAAGAGTTGCATCATTATGCTGCAACCATCTAAAGAAATCAGACAACCCTGCCTGATTTATCGCCCGGCGGGGCTCTCACAGGCTATATCGGCCATCAGTGCGGTCATGCGCGGGTCTTCGCCGATGGCCTGCTGCACATGGAATTGCGTGGCGGGGTGGGCGCTGCGCAGCGCCTGCACCAGCACCGGAAGGTCTTCCCGCGCGTGCTTGCCCGTGCCCAGAAACATCGGCACTACGGTGACCTGCGCGGCACCTTGCGCTACCAGCTGGGCAGCGGCCTCGGGCAAGCTGGGGCTGCACAGCTCCAGGTACGCGCAGGCCACGGGCCGCTCGGGGTGGGCGGCCGCAATGCGTGCGGCGACTGCTTCCATGGGCGCGCGCCACAGGGGGTCGCGCGACCCATGGGCAAACAAGATGATGGCACTCAGGCTCATGGCGTATCGGGGTCGAAGTAAGAAAGCAGGAAGCTAACGCCTGAGCACTAGCCACCCGAACGCGGCCAGCGACAGCACGGAGTAGATGAGCCCCGGCGCCGCGGCAGTCAGCCACGGCGACCAGTTCTGCAGGTTGCCCGCGTAGCCGAACACGTTGTTCAGCAGGAAGAAGCTGATGCCCGCCATCACCCCGCCGAACACGTAGCCCGCAATGCCGCCCGAGCGGAAGTGCAGGTAGGCAAAAGGCAGGGCCAGCACCACCATCACCAAGCACGAGAGCGGGTAGAACACTTTGCGCCAGAACTCGATCTCGTAGCGCTGGGCGGACTGCCCGTTGGCATCCAGATGGCGTATGTACTGGAACAGGTCGATGGTGGCCATGCGGTCGGGCTTGAGCAGCGATGCAGCCACCATGTCGGCGCTGATGCGGGTGGGCCACTGCAGCGTGGGGGAGTCCAGGTGCTCGACCCGGGCCTCGGTGGTGCCGCGCTGCTCGAACTTGCTGCGCTGCACTTTTTCAAGCTCCCAGGCGCCATCGGTGCCAAACTGGCCCGAGGCAGCGCGCGTTTGCGATGCCAGGCGGCCCTTGCCGTCGAACTCGAAGATGCGCACATCCAGCATGCCGCCGTTCGGGGTGAGTGCGCGCACATTCACCGCAAAGGAGTGGTCCTCTTGCCGCTCCTTGAGCCAGGCGCCCGTGGCGCCGGTGGTCAGGCGGCCCAGGTACCGCACCTTCACCAGCTGGGCCGCTCGGTCGGTCAGCGGCGCAATGTAGTCGCCCACCGCGAACGTGAACAGCACGAACACGCCGCCCAGCGTCAACAGGGTGCGCAGTGCCCGCCAGGGGCCCATGCCGCTGGTGCGCATGATGGTGAACTCCGAGCTTTGCGCCAGGCGCGCCATCACGAAGATGGTGCCGATGAGCACCGTGATGGGCAGCAGTTCGTACAGGTGGCTGGGAATGCTGAGCACCACGAACAGGAAGGCGTGCGACAGCTGGTAGCCCTCGGCACCCGTCCTGCCTACCCAGCGCAGTTCGTCCACCAGGTCAAAAAAGAAGAACAGGGCCAGGAACCCGGCGGTCACGAAGGTGACGGCCAGCAGGGCTTCGCGGTGGATGAGTCGGCGGATGGTTTTCATGGGGCGCTCCGGGGCTTCGGGCCGGCCTGCCAGAGCCGGCGGATGGTCCATTGGTTGTGGCGCGCGGCCAGCACCAGCAGCGACGCCACCAGCATGCCGCCGTGCAGCAGCACCATGAAGCTGGCCAGGCCGAGCCTGCCGGCCCCGACCCAGCTTTGCCCCAGGGTCATGAGGTTGTAGTAGACGATGAAGGCAAAGAGCGCGAACACCAGGCTGGTGCTGCGCGCGGCCCGCGGGTTGACGCTGGCCACGGCCAGACCCAGCACCACGAAGTTCAGGGCCGCAAGCGCGAGGCCGATGCGCCAGCCCAATTCGGCCTGGAAGGCGGGCAGGGGGTTCATCACCAGTTCATGCGTGGCGCGGGTCTTGACAGACAGTTCTTCGGCCGACCCCGAGGGCGCCGAGCCGATGCGGGTGCCGTATTCGGAGAACTCGCTCACCTTCACGCCGGGTTTGTCGCGCGTGGTCTCCAGGCGCTGGCCGTCCGTCAGCAGGGCCATGCGCTCGCCGTTCTGGGTCTCCAACCGCGCACTGCGCGCCGATGTCACGGACTCCCGCGTGCCGTCGGTGGCGGCGATGAAGATGTTGTTGCCGGTCTGCGTGTCCGCGCTTTCCTTGTCGATGAAGAACACGCGGCTGCCGTTGGAGGATTCCTGGAATTCGCCCGGTGCGATGCGGTCGATGTCGCTGCGCTGCTCGTAGCGGGTCTTGAGTTCCTGGATCTGCGAGTTGGCCCAGGGCCAGACCAGCAGCGAAAGAACGGCGACCACCGCCATCACCGGCCAGGCAAACCGCACCAGGGGCTTGAGCAGGCTGATGAGGCCGCGGCCGCTGGCGAACCAGATGACCATCTCGCTGTCGCGGTACATGCGCGACAGCGTGCCGACCACGGCGATGAAGAGGCTCAGGCTCAGGATGGTGGGCAGCTGCCCGAGGACGGTGAAGCCCATGACCAGCATCACATCGGATGGACTGACACTGCCCCGGGAGGCCTGGCCGAGGGTGCGGATCAGCATCATGGTCATGACCACGGTCACCAGCACCACGAGCGTCGCACCAAAGCTGCGCGCCAGCTCCTTGCGGATGGATGAATCGAATAACATTGGCTCGCAGCCTGTAGAGCACGCTGAAAAAGGAAAACATCGATTATGAACTTTGATCTCAAGACCCTTGAACTCACTGCGGCCGCGTCGGAAAAATGCGATCTGCTGATCGCGCTCATCCCCGAGGGGTTCAAGCCCGGGAAGGACGCGCTGTCCACCCTGGCTGCGCAGGCGCTCAAGAATGGAGATCTGGCCACCAAGGCGGGCAAGAGCCTGCAGCTCTACCAGGCCGCCGGCACCGCCGCCCGCCGGTTGATCCTGCTGGGCGCGGGCGACGGTGCGGCCCGTGCCATGCGCCAGGCGCTGCTGGCCGTGGGCGGCGCCATCAAGGCGCCGCATACCAAGCGCGTGGTCGTGTGTTTTGCCGCCAAGGCACAGGCGGGGGCCGTGAATGCCGCCGTGCAGGCGGTGGCGGAGGCCAGCTATGTCTACACCACCACCAAGTCCAAGGTGGAGGCGCGGGCCCTGAGCCGCTGCGTGGTGGGCGTGCACAGCGCGGCCGACGTGCGCGAGGCCTTTGATACCGGCGTGGCCTTGGTCTCGGGCGTCGAGTTTGCGCGCGAATGGGGCAACCGCCCCGCCAACCACGCCACGCCGACCCTGCTGGCCGATGCCGCCAAGACCCTGGCCAAGCTGCCGCGCATCCAGTGCAAGGTGCACGGCCCGGCGGAAGTCGCCCGCCTGGGCATGGGCGCCTTCCTGGCCGTGGCGCGCGGCTCGGAAGAGCCCCTGCGCTTCATCGAGCTGCGCTACAGCGGTGCGGCCAAGGACAAGGCACCGGTGGTGCTGGTGGGCAAGGGCATCACCTTCGACACCGGTGGCATCTCCATCAAGCCCGCGGCCGAGATGGACGAAATGAAGTTCGACATGTGCGGCGCCGCCAGCGTGCTGGGCGTGTTCCGCGCGCTGGGCGAGCTGCAGCCCGACATCAACGTGGTCGGCCTGATTCCGGCCTGCGAGAACATGCCCGACGGCCGCGCGGTCAAGCCCGGCGACGTGGTCACCAGCATGAGCGGCCAGACCATCGAGATCCTGAACACCGATGCCGAAGGCCGCCTGGTGCTGTGCGATGCACTGACCTATGCCGCGCGCCTGAAGCCCGCCGCCGTGGTGGACATCGCCACCTTGACGGGTGCCTGCGTGATCGCCCTGGGCGGCGTGCGCAGCGGGCTGTTTGCCAACAACGATGCGCTGGCCACGGCGCTGCAGGACGCAGGTGACACTGCGCAGGACCTGTGCTGGCGCATGCCGCTCGACGACGACTACGCCGACGGGCTCAAGAGCAATTTTGCGGACATGGGCAATGTGGCGGGCCGCGCGGGCGGATCGATCACCGCAGCCAAGTTTTTGCAAAAGTATGTGGGCGACCTGCCCTGGGCGCACCTGGACATCGCCGGCACCGCCTGGAAGGGCGGGGCGGCCAAGGGCTCCACCGGCCGTCCCGTGGGACTGCTGGTGCAGTACCTGCTGAACGAAGCCGGCGCGACCGCCGGCAAGGCTGCCAAGGCGGCCAAAGTGACCAAGGCTGCCAGGCCCGCATCGGCCGCTGCAGCCGCTGGTGCGCCGCGCGCCGCCACCGCCAAGCCCGCGTCGAACCGGCGCACGGCCAAGGCCGGCGGCGCCTGAGTCCTGCAGGGCACAGCGCATGACCGAAGTCGCCTTTCACTTCAATGCCCCCGACAAGCTGGCGTACGCATGCCGGTTTGCGCGCAAGGTACAGCGCAGCGGCGCGCGCCTGGTGATCTCGGCGCCCGCCGACACGCTGGTGGCGCTCGACCGCATGCTCTGGGCGCTGGCACCGCAGGACTTTGTGGCGCACTGCCGTGACGACGCCGACGAAGAACTGGTGCACGCATCGCCCGTGCTGCTGGCCGCTGACGCACGCACCGCTGCGCACCACGAGGTGCTGCTGAATCTGCATGCCGAAGTGCCCGAAGGCTTCGGCCGGTTCGACCGCCTGGTCGAGGTGGTGAGTGCGCAGGATGAGTCGGACCGCATGCAGGCACGGGCGCGCTGGAAGCACTATGCATCGCGCGGCTACGCCATCACCCGCCACGACCTCGTGCTGAAAGCCGGCTGATGGCACAGCAACCCCCTCGCACGCCGCCCCGCTTTGTTCCCACGCTCACCGAAGTGGTGCAAACGCCGGATGCCGTGCCTGCACACGGGGCGCCCGGTGCGCCCCTGGCGACTGCTTCGCCGGTTACAGCCGGGCGCACCACGGTGGTCTCGTCGCCCTTGCCGCCAGTGGTGCGGCCCGCCGCAGCGGGTGTCGCTGCGCCCGCGGTGCAGGTGTCTGCCGTGCGACCGCCGTTGCCCAGCGCGCAACCGCCCGCGGTGATGACCCAGCGGCCTGCACCGGCACCGGCACCCGTGCCGGCATCGATCCCCGCTCCAGCAGCGGCCTCCGGGTCTGCAGGTGTGTCAGCGTCAGCGTCAGCGACCGCGTCTGCGCCAGTGGCATCAGCCAATGCGAACACCGCGGCAAGCCCGCTGGCAGCGGCTGCCAGCGCGGGTGTACTCACCCGGCGGCTGCCCGCGGTCGATGCGCCCGCGCCGCCGCCTGCCAGTGTGCCCCGCGCCATGGTGGCGCCACCCGCTGTGGCCCGCGCGCTGCCCGATGGCTTCGAGGAATACATGGTGCACCGCGTGATGCAGCGTGTCGACGTTGTGCTGGATCAACGTCTGCGCGAAGCGATCGCCACAGTGGTGCAAGAGCAGACAAGATCGGTGCTGCCGCGGCTGCGCGAAGAGATCGAATCGGTGGTCCGCCACGCGGTGTACGAGGCCGTGGCCGATGAGTTGGCGAGTGGCACGCCTGTGGCGCCCAAGGGTTAACAGGGTATTCCCCTGTGGTTTCCCCCACATTTAATCGTGTTCCCTAATGATCTGGCCCGTAAATTGCGATATGTTCCCCTGCGTTGAGACACAAGAACATTCTCAGCGTTTATCTTTACTGGAGATTGATATGCAATTGAAGTTGAAACTGACCGTGGTTGCTGCTATCGCGGCTGCTGCTGGTGTGGCCTCTGCACAAGAGCAGGTGGTCAAGATCGGCCACGTGGCTCCGGTTTCCGGCGCCCAAGCCCACTACGGCAAGGACAACGAAAATGGCGCCCGCATGGCCATTGAAGAGCTGAACACTCAAGGCATCACCATCGGTGGCAAGAAGATCAAGTTCGAGCTGCAGGCCGAAGACGATGCTGCTGACCCCAAGCAAGGCACCGCTGCCGCACAAAAGCTGTGCGACTCCAAGGTCGCAGGCGTTGTGGGCCACCTCAACTCCGGTACCACCATCCCCGCTTCCAAGGTTTACAACGACTGCGGTATCCCGCACGTGACCGGTGCTGCCACCAACCCCAACCTGACCAAGCCTGGCTACAAGACCACGTTCCGCATCATCGCCAACGACAACGCCCTGGGCGCTGGCCTGGCGTTCTACGCTGTGGACACCCTGAAGCTCAAGACCGTCGCCATCATCGATGACCGTACCGCTTACGGCCAAGGCGTGGCAGACGTGTTCAAGAAGACCGCAGCCGCCAAGGGCATGAAGGTGGTGGACGAGCAGTTCACGACCGACAAGGCCACCGACTTCATGGCGATCCTGACCGCCATCAAGGCCAAGAACCCTGACGCCATCTTCTTCGGCGGCATGGACCCACAAGCCGGCCCCATGCTGCGTCAGCTGGAACAGTTGGGCATGGGCAACGTGAAGTACTTCGGTGGTGACGGCGTCTGCACGTCGGAAATCGCCAAGCTGGCTGCCGGTGCCAAGACCCTGGCCAACGTGATCTGCGCTGAAGGCGGCTCTTCGCTGGCCAAGATGCCTGGCGGTACCGCCTGGAAGGCCAAGTACGATGCCAAGTTCCCCAACCAGTTCCAGGTGTACAGCCCCTACACCTACGACGCCACGTACCTGATCGTGGACGCCATGAAGCGTGCCAACTCGGTCGACCCCAAGGTCTACACCCCCGAGCTGCTCAAGTCCAACTTCAAGGGCGTGACCTCCACGATCGCCTTCGAACCCAATGGCGAAATGAAGAACCCCGCCATCACCTTGTACAACTACAAGGACGGCAAGAAGACGCCTCTGTAATTCAGAGCGGCTTCCCTTCTCTGTCTGGTGCAGCATTCAGTGCTGCACCGGCAGGCGCAAAAAAGGCTTCCTTCATGGAAGCCTTTTTTATGGGTGGTGTGTCCGTGTGCGGCACTGATCGATGCCCGATGCCTGGCGGCGCAATGCAGGCCCGGTGATGATCCCGGTATGCGGGCTTGCACCGCGACCGGTCAAGGCTGGAGATTCAGTGTGGGGCCGGTCAGAGGCCGCCTGGGTGCGACCCTGGTCACCCGTCTACCGAACAGGGCGCGCACCAAAGCCTCAGCGGCGCACCTGCAGCGATCCGGGATTCACGATATTGGTGGGCGTGCCCTTGATGAAATTCACCACGTTGTCGAACGCAGCGCCGAAGTACAGCTCGTAGCTGTCCTGCTCCACATAACCGATGTGCGGCGTGCAGATGCAGTTCTCGAGCCGCAGCAGGGCATGGCCTTGCAATATGGGCTCGCTTTCGAAAACGTCGACCGCTGCCATGCCAGGGCGGCCGCGGTTGAGTGCGGCAATCAGGGCATCAGGCTCGATCAGCTCCGCGCGGGAGGTGTTGACCAGCAGGGCTGTGGGCTTCATGCAGGACAGGTCTTCCAGCGAAACGATGCCGCGTGTCTCATCGTTCAGGCGCAGGTGCAGCGAGATCACATCGCACTGCGCGAAGAATTCTTCCCGCGTGGTGGCTGCCTGGTAGCCGTCCGTCAGGGCCTGCGCACGCGACGCTTCGCGGCCCCAGATGCGGACGTTCATGCCGAAAGCGCGCCCATAGCCCGCCACCAGCTGGCCGATGCGGCCGTAGCCCCAGACACCGAGCGTCTTGCCGCGCAGCACATTGCCCAGCCCGAAGTTGGGCGGCATGGAGGCCGCTTTGAGGCCCGACTGCTGCCAGGCGCCGTGCTTGAGGTTGGAGATGTACTGCGGCAGCCTGCGCATGGCGGCCATCACCAGCGACCATGTCAGTTCTGCAGGAGCCACCGGCGAGCCGATGCCCTCTGCCACGGCGATGCCGCGTTCGGTGCAGGCGGCCACGTCCACGTGGCTGCCGACCTTGCCGGTCTGCGCAATCAGCTTGAGCCGGGGGAGCTTTTCCACCAACTGCCGCGTGATCTGCGTGCGCTCGCGGACCAGGACGATGATGTCTGCATCCTTGAGTCTGACGGAAAGTTGGCCCAGCCCCTTGACGGTGTTGGTGTAGACCTTGGCTGTGTATGCGTCGAGCCGAGAGGCGCAATGGAGCTTGCGCACTGCATCCTGGTAGTCGTCGAGAATCACGATGTTCATCCCGACATTGTGCCTTGGCACGCAGCGCCGCACTGCACTGGCAGGTCTTCGGGCGGCCCAAAACGCCAGCTTTTGGTGACGGATTGTCGCGGCGGCTGCCGCAGCCGCACGGAGTGGATGGGCTGCGCAAGTCTGGCGAGTGCAGCAGAGCCGACCGTGGCCACGAAGCAGGTGTTGTCAGCGTTTTTTGGTGCCAGTGCTCACAGCACGCCGCGTCGCGACGGCACTGTTTGCAGCACCCTGTGCGGGTTGCAAGCCCAAGGCCGGTGCAGCACCGGCGCGCCGGCCGCCAGCCGCCACCCGCCGGCCTGGGCAGCGATGATCTTTCTACGCTTGGAGCGCCTCGCACGCAGCCATGCGGTCGAGTTCTGCACACACGTCGGCCATGCGGCCTGCGATCACCAGGCGGCCGCTGGCGTGGGATACCTTGCGCACGGCCGGCACGGGCCGTGGGGGCAGCGCGCTGGATGCGATGGACGCCATGAATGCATCACGGCTGCTGCCGCAGGGTGCAGACAGAAACGACCGGTTGGCCGCCACGGAGGTGCGGGCGGCGGATGCTTTGGGCTCGGGTGGAGCCGGCTGGACGGTGAAGGGCCAGTTGCCCCGCAAAGGGCGCAGGCGGGGCGACCCAGCGCTGCGCTGGTCGCCGGCAGGCCCGCCATGGCCCGGCGTGCCATGCTCGCCCGGCGGGTTGGCGCTGGCAGGTGGTGATGAAGCCGGGGCGCCAGCGCGTGGGGCTTCGTCCAGGCGGACGAGGTTGTGCAGCCAGCGCGACAGCTTCTGCAGCGAATGGGGCAAGGCGGCGGACAGGGTGGACAAGGCAATTCCCATGTGAAAACTCCGAAAGTCGGGGGTTGGACATAGGCAGGATTGCAATGACAACCGGCACCGCAGGGCTGGCGTACCGACGTTGTGCCGGTACACCAAACGCCCGCCACCTGCGGCGCGGCCAGGCAGGGGGCTCTACATGAGCATGGTGTTGCGGATCAAGCCGACGGCCAGGCCTTCGATTTCAAAGGGCTCGCCAGGCTGGACCACGATGACGGGGTAGTCGGGGTTCTCAGGCAGCAGCTCGATGGCGGTGGCCGTGCGGCGCAGGCGCTTGACGGTGACGTCCTCGCCCAGGCGGGCCACGATGATCTGGCCGTTGCGTGCCTCACGGGTGGACTGCACGGCCAGCAGGTCGCCGTCCATGATGCCGGCGTCGCGCATGGACATGCCGCGCACCTTGAGCAGGTAGTCGGGCTTGTGCTGGAACAGGCTGTTTTCCACGCTGTAGGTCTGGTCGACATGTTCTTGCGCGAGAATCGGCGAGCCCGCCGCCACGCGGCCGATGAGCGGCAGCACCAGCTGAGACAGGCCCGGGATGGGCAGGCTGAACTGGCTGCCGCGTGCTGCATTGATGGAGCGCACCGTGTCGCTGCGCAGACGGATTCCGCGGGATGTGCCGCTGACCAGCTCGATCACGCCTTTGCGGGCCAGCGCTTGCAGGTGCTCTTCGGCGGCGTTGGCCGACTTGAAGCCCAGCTCGGCCGCGATTTCTGCGCGGGTGGGGGGCGCGCCGGTACGGGCGATGGCGGTCTGGATGAGGTCCAGGATCTGCTGCTGGCGGGCGGTCAGTTTCGGGTTGTCGAGCATGGTGGTTTCCGGTGGAGACGCTACAGTGGCGAACAACTGTTTTTTAATCCAGTAACTGTATTTTTCACCAGTTTTTCGGAGTACGCAAGTGAGTGGGCAAAAAATTGTGGTTTTGGGCACAGGTGGAACCATCGCGGGCACCTCGGCCCAGGCCGGCGACAACATCGGCTACACGGCCGCCCAGGTGGGCGTTGAGCAGCTGCTGGCCGCCGTGCCGGGGCTGACCCTGGCAGCCGGCGGCGCCACCCTGCAGGCCGAGCAGGTGGCCCAGCTCGACAGCAAGGACATGGACATGTCGGTGTGGCAGGCGCTGGCCGTGCGCTGCGCGCAGCTGTTGCAGGACGCCGCCGTGCAGGGCGTGGTCATCACCCACGGTACCGACACGCTGGAGGAAACCGCGTGGTTTCTGAGCCTGGTTCTGGATGCGCGGTCCAAGCCCGTGGTGCTGACGTGCGCCATGCGCCCGGCCAGCGCGCTCACCCCCGATGGCCCGCAGAACCTGCTGGACGCGGTGGCCGTGGCCACCACGCAGGGCGCGCAGGGCGTGGTGTCGGTGGCGGCGGGTGAGGTGCATGGCGCGCGCCATGTGCAGAAGGTGCATCCGTACCGCGTCCATGCATTCAGCTCCGGCGACGCCGGGCCGCTGGGGTGGGTGGAGGAGGGCCGGGTCCGCCTGGTGCAGGATTGGCCTCTGGCGCACGCTGAGAAAGCGCCATTAGCTATTGAAAAGATAGCGAATGCCGCCGTGTGGCCGCGGGTCGAGATCCTCCTGAACCATGCAGGTGCAAGCGGCGCCATCGTGGACGCGCTGGTGCGCGATGGCGTGCAGGGCCTGGTGGTGGCCTGTACCGGCAACGGCACGATCCACCATGCGCTCGAGGCCGCGCTGCTCAAGGCGCAGGATGTGGGCGTGCGCGTGGTGCGCTCCACCCGCTGCCCCGAAGGCCAGGTGCTGCCCAAGCCGGGCGATGCCCTGCCGGATTCGCGGGGGCTTTCGCCCGTCAAGGCGCGCATCTCGCTGATGCTGGACCTGCTCTCGCATTGATGCGCGGCCGAGCAGTCCACAACACACTATAAGTCCCAGGCGCCGCGGCCATGTTCTTTGCCTCCCTCAAGACCCACGCCTGGGCCTACCCGGCGCTGGAGGTGATCCACATCGTCGGCATTGCACTGCTGCTGGGCAATCTGGTGCTGCTGGAGCTGCGGGTGTTCGGCCGCGGCGCCGCATTGCCGGTCAAGGACCTGGCCCGGCTGAGTCTGTCGGTGGCCTTGTGCGGCTTCCTGCTGGCTGCGGCCTCGGGCCTGCTGATGTTCGCCACCCAGCCCGCCGAACTGCTCAGCAGCCGCGCATTCACCTTGAAGATGCTGTTGTTAATGCTTGCGGGTTGCAACGCGGCGTGGTTCCATGGCCGGGGTTCGCTGGCACGCCTGGACGGCGTGGCCAAGGTGCAGATGCTGGTCTCCACCGTCATCTGGCTGGCCGTGGTGGTGTGTGGCCGCTGGATCGCCTACCTGTAGCGCATGCCGCGCCGCGATGGCTGGGCAGTCTGGCTGCTGCAGCGTGCGCACCCCCGTTGTGTTCCCTGATTGATCTTCGAAGGAGAGCCCTGATGACCCTGCAACGACGCCATCTGCTGGTGGCAGCCTCCGCCTTGCCGCTGGCCGCGCATGCGCACCATGGCTGGAGCAGCTTCGACGCGGACCGCCCGATCTATCTGGAAGGCACGGTGAAGTCCGTGCGCTGGCAGAACCCGCACGCGGAGCTGCAGTTGGAGATTCCGGCCGGGCTGAAGCTGCCCGCCGACCTGGCGCAGCGGGCGGTGCCCGCGCAGACCGCGCCGGTGGACGGCAAGGCCTTGCTGGCCAAGGCGGTGCTGCCCACGCGCAAGGACCGCCAGTGGGAGGTGGAACTGGCACCCCTGACGCGCATGCAGGCTTGGCAGGTGCCGCAGATCCAAGCCGGTGCAGCCGTGTCGGTGGTGGGCTTTACCCTGCGGGACGAGAAGGGCGACGCCGTCTTGCGGGCCGAGTATCTGTTCGTGGATGGCAAGGCGTACGGCTTGCGCTCGGGGCCCGCATAAAGTCTGGAGCGCGTTCCAGCCAGCCTGCGGGCCTTGATGCCCCAGCCGGCAAGTCCGCAGCGGTGCAGGTAACTGTGCTGACAGGTTGGCCTGACGAGGCTGTGCAAAATTGCTTTCACTACCCCCCAAGAAAAACGGCGCCTTGGTGTCAAGGCGCCGTTGGGGTGCGGTCAGTGCCGGCGCTACTCGGTCGTGCAGACCGTGCGCGCCGCGTTGCCAGTCGCTGTGGTGGTCAGCTGGCCAGGGCCTGCAGCGCGCGGGTGGTGATTTCGTCCACGCTGCCCGTGCCGCTGATGGCGCGGTACTTGGGGGCGGCAGCGGGTTCGGCCTTGGCCCAGTTGCTGTAGTAGTCCACCAGCGGGCGGGTCTGGTCGCTGTACACCTGCAGGCGCTTCTTGACGGTCTCTTCCTTGTCGTCTTCGCGCTGGATCAGTTCTTCGCCCGTCACGTCGTCCTTGCCTTCCACCTTGGGAGGGTTGAACTTGACGTGGTAGGTGCGGCCGCTGGCCGGGTGCGAGCGGCGGCCGCTCATGCGTTCGATGATGGCGTCGAAGGGCACATCGATCTCCAGCACGTAGTCGAGCTTGACGCCCGCCGCCTTCATTGCGTCGGCCTGCGGGATGGTGCGGGGGAAGCCGTCGAACAGGAAGCCCTGCGCGCAGTCGGGCTGGGTGATGCGTTCCTTCACGAGACCGATGATGATGTCGTCGCTGACCAGGGCACCCGAATCCATCACCGCCTTGGCCTGCAGGCCCAGAGGCGTGCCGGCCTTCACGGCGGCGCGCAGCATGTCGCCGGTCGAGATTTGCGGGATGCCGTACTTCTGGCAGATGAACGTGGCTTGCGTGCCCTTTCCGGCGCCAGGCGCGCCCAACAGAATCAGTCTCATGGAAGTCCTCGAAGTTTAGAAATCGGGTGGCGCCGCTGGCCGGGGCGCGCCAAGGCCACCGCGTGCAGTCAGCGGTGGCCAGAGTACTCCCGGGGTGCGATGCTCTCTCTCGTTACAGTCGAGGATAGCATGTGACAACCTTGCCCTGACTTACACGGCGCACCGTTTATGGGCGTGTTTTCCTGGGGGGCCGCATCCGTGCCAGCTCAGGGCGCGGGCGGTGTTGCGCCGTGGTCTGCCAGGGTGGCGTGGACGAGGCGCACGCCTTTGGCGGACATCACCCCGGCGAGTCGCACACGCGTCAGTGCAGCGAGCCGGGGGTCAGCGGAAAAGCGCGCGCACGCGCTCCAGGTCCTGCGGCGTGTCCACGCCGGGGCCTGGTGCTTCCCCGGCCAGATAGACGGCAATGCGGTGGCCGTGCCACAGGGCACGCAGTTGCTCCAGGGCCTCCACCGCCTCGGTCGGCGCGGGTGCGAGGGTGGGAAACTGCCGCAGGAAACCCGCACGGTAGCTGTAGATGCCCACATGGCGCAGCGGCGCAAAACCCGCCAGTGCGGCGACGCCGGGTGTTGCCGCTTGCGCGGCGCCATCCTGCCACCAGGCCGTGCCTGCATGGTCGCGTGCCCACGGGATGGGCGCGCGGCTGAAGTAGTGCGCCAGGCCCCGGGCATCGAGCACCACCTTGACCACATTGGGGTTGGAGTAGTCGGCCAACGTGGCCAGTGCATGGGCTGCGGTGCCCATGCTGGCTTCGGGCCGCGCGGGCAGCAGGGCGGCCACTGCGTCGATGAGGGCCGGGTCCATCAGGGGTTCGTCGCCCTGCACGTTGACGACGATGTCATCGTCGTCCAGCCCCAGCTGGGTGCAGGCTTCTGCCAGGCGGTCGCTGCCGCTCGCGTGGTCGGCCCGGGTGAGGATGGCTTCGACACCGTGCCGGGCACAGGCCTCGAGGATGCGCGGATCGTCCGCGGCCACCACCACGCGGCTCGCGGCGCTGTGGGCGGCGCGCTGCGCCACCCGCACCACCATCGGCAGGCCGCCGATGTCTGCCAAGGGCTTGTCGGGCAGGCGGCTCGACGCCATGCGCGCCGGGATCAGCACCGTGAAGGCCTCGTCACCTCCAGGCAGCGTGGCGGGCAGCGCGCTCACCGCTCCAGTTCCTCGTCGGTCAGCGTGCGGGCCTCGTTTTCGAGCAGCACCGGGATGCCGTCGCGCACCGGGTAGGCCAGGCGTGCGCTGCGCGAGACGAGTTCCTGCGCCTCGCGGTCGTACGTCAGCGGGCCCTTGGTGACGGGGCAGACCAGCAGTTCAAGCAGTTTGGGGTCCATGGTGTGGCTCTCGGGAAAAGGGCGTTCGTCGGGCAGGCAGGCGGGGATGATAGCGGTGGGGCAGCGCCGTGGATCAGGGTATTGCATCAAGGCTGCGGCTCAGACCGGCAGGCGTGCATCCAGTGCACTGAAGAATTCCCGGTCGATGTGCAGTTGCAGTGGCACCGCCAGCGCGTCTGGGTGCTGAGGCCAAAGTTTTACCGCGTCTTTTTCAGTGCAAATGAGCAGGTACCGCTTGTCCTGTAAGCGCTGCCAGCTATCAAAATCATAGTGATCGGGCAGTGCCTCGGCATGCGCCAGCGCCAGCCCTTGCGCTTGCAGCATGCCAAAGAAGTCGCCCGGGCGCGCCACCGCGGCGACCGCGTGCAGGGGCTGGCCCCGCAGGTCCTGCAAAGGCACCCGGCTGCCATCGGCGCGCAGCGCGTAGTCGGCCAGGCGGCGGTCCAGGCGAAAGCCGGGCGCGTCGCTGCGGGGAGGCGCATGGCCGGCGTACAGCACCATGTCCACCGCCCGGGGCCACGGCTCGCGCAAAGGGCCCGCGGGCAGCAGGAAGCCGTTGCCGATGCCCTGGTCGTTGAAGATGCAGATCTCCACGTCGCGGCGCAGCGCCAGGTGCTGCAGGCCGTCATCGCAGATGATCACCTGGGTCTCGGGGTAAGCCGCCAGCAGGGCGTGCGCCGCCTCAGTGCGTTGCCGCGCCACGAAGATCGGCACGGGGGCGTGGGCGTTGGCCGCCAGATGGCGCGCAATGAGCGCAGGCTCGTCGCCGACGTCGGCGGCCAGGCTGTCGCCACGCACCTCGCGGCAATCGGTGGTGCGCCGGCCATAGCCGCGCGAGATGATCCCTGTGCGCAACCCCCGCGACTGCAGGTGCCGGGCCAGATCGATCACCACGGGGGTCTTGCCGGCACCGCCAGCAATCACGTTGCCCACCACGATCACGGGCCGGCCCGGATGGCTGGAGGCGAGCACCCCGGCCTTGTACAGCCAGCGCCGCAGCGACACCAAGGCCAGGTACACCATCGACACGGGCCACAGCGCCCAGGCCACGGGGCCGCGTGACTGCCAGGCTTTCTGCAGGCCTTGCGCGGCAGGAACGGGCTGTGCGCGGGGTGATGAGGAAGTGAGAGAAGAGGGGGCGGGCGCTGGTTGCCCGGGCGGCCGGCTCATGGTGTGCTGTCGGCCGGCTTGCAGCGGGGCCAGGCCGGGGCCCCGGCGTTGCGGCCTGCGGCGCGCCGGGGTTCGTGGAGGGCGCTGCGGCGCACCGGGTGGGGGGCCTTCAGCCCATGGCGCTCAGGCGAGCCCGCAGCCAGATAGAGAACCGTTGGCACCCAGCCCGCCATGCGGGTCAGCGGCTGGCCGCGCGCCCGGCTGCGGAGGACTGCGTGGCAAACGTGATCTGCGTCAGCCCGACGCGGCGGGCCGCTTCCATCACGGACACCACGGACTGGTGCGGCGCCATCGCGTCCGCACTGATGATCACGACGCTGCCCTGGCCGGCGGTGGCCGCGGTGCGCAGGGCTTGCGCAATGGCGTCCACGCTCTTGCCTTCGACGCCGGTCTTGTTGACGGCGTAGCGCCCGTCCGACGCCACGGACACGATGACTTCCTTGGGGTGGTCGCGCTGCTGCTCTGCGTCGGCCACCGGCAGCGTGAGCTGCAGCTCGGTGAACTTGCTGTAGGTGGTGGTCAGCATCAGGAAGATGAGAACCACCAGCAGCACGTCGATGAACGGGATCAGGTTGATCTCGGGCTCTTCCTTGGTGCGGGGGCGAAAGTTCATGTCAACGATCCAATCTGCTGCACGTCGTGACAGCGGGCTTTGGAAAACGGCGCGGCCCTTGCGAGCGGCCGCCGTTCAATGGCCGCCCCGCCGCACCGGCGGCATCCATAGGCCCCTGGCGCGCAGCGCTGAACAACGGGGGAATGGAACGATGGCGTCTCAAGGGGGAGTTCACTTCTTGCGCAGGCGCAGGATGTGGCGCGCGAACTGCTCGGAGGCCAGCTCCAGCGTGAGCAGATAGGCATCGACGCGGGCGCGGAAGTAGCGCCAGAAGATCAGTGCCGGGATGGCCACGATCAGGCCGAACGCCGTGTTGTACAGCGCAATCGAGATGCCGTGCGCCAGCTGCGCAGGGTTGCCGCCGCCCATCGCCTGGCCGACACCGCCGCCACCAGACTGCGAGCCGAAGATCTCGATCATGCCGATCACCGTGCCCAGCAGGCCGAGCAAAGGCGCGGCAGAGGCGATGGTGGCCAGGGCTGCCAGGTACTTTTCCAGCCGGTGCGCCACGGCGCGGCCCGTGCCTTCCATGGCGGCGCGCAGGTCGGTTTCGCTGCACTGGGGGTTGCTGTTGATGGTGCGCAGGCCGCTGGCCAGCACCTCGCCCAGCGCGGAGTTCTGCGCCAGCTGGTTCACCACGTCGGGCGTGGGAATGGCCTTGGAAGACACCGTGATCGCTTCATCCAGCAGCTTGGGCGGGGCGACGCGGGCGGTTTTCAGGGCCAGGAAACGTTCGAAAATCAGCGCCAGTCCCAGGACGGAACACGCAATCAGGGGCCAGATCGGCCAGCCTGCGGCTTGTATGATGGACAGCAAATCTCTCTCCGCGCAGATGAAGCAATCGGCGATTATGGCCCAGCTTCCCGCCCCCTCCAGCGCCAGTTTGCGTCACAAACAGTTACCTTGCTGCCCGCCCACCACGGCCTGCCGCTCACCCACAGAAACTGTGGATAACTTTGTGGGAAACCCGTCCCCGGCAGCCCGCAAAGTGGCGTCGCTGCGTGATTGCAACAGATTGATGAAAAATTGTGCAGTGAAAAATCCTTATAAATCAACAGCTTGCACGTGCAAACGTGCTATGCGGCCATTTTGCGCAGGCTTGGCCGGCGTTACGGTCGCTCCCTCCGTTCTGTGGAGTACTTCCCGGGTGGCAATGCCGCCAAACCCCGCTGTGGCCGATGCTTGAGCGTCCAGGCCTCGCTGCGACGCCGCGCGTCTGGGAAGTTGGCGCGCTGTGCCGCGCCATTGCTGATGCGCTGGAGGCAAGGTTCAATCCTGTCGCGGTCCGCGGCGAGATCACGGGCTTCTCGCGCGCATCCAGCGGTCATTGCTACTTCTCGGTCAAGGACGCGAACGGTCAGTTGCGCTGCGCAATGTTCCGGCGTGCCGCCAGCCTGCTTGACTTTTCGCCGCGCGATGGTGAATTGGTCGAGCTGCGTGGGCGCATCGGCGTGTACGAGGCCCGGGGCGACCTGCAGTTCATTGTCGAAAGCATGCAGCGTGCAGGGCAGGGCGCCCTGTTCGAGCAGTTCCTGCGCCTGAAGGCACAGCTGGAGGCCGAGGGCCTGTTCGACGCCGCCCGCAAGCGCCCGCTGCCCCTGATGCCGCGCGGCATCGGGCTGGTCACGTCGCTGGGCGCAGCGGCGCTGCACGACGTGGTCACCGCACTGCGCCGCCGCGTGCCGCACATCCCGGTGGTGCTGGTCCCGGCCCAGGTGCAGGGCGGTGCAGCGCCTGCATCGCTGGTGGCGGCGCTATCAAAACTGTATCGGCTCGCGCAGGCTGGGCAAGCGCCAGGGGCCGATCACGGCACCACGCCGCCTATCGATACGATCTTGCTGGTGCGCGGTGGGGGCTCCATGGAAGACCTGTGGTCGTTCAACGACGAGCAACTGGCGCGCACCATCGTCCAGAGCCCGGTGCCGCTCGTCTGCGGCGTGGGCCACGAAACCGACTTCACCATCGCCGACTTCTGCGCGGACCTGCGCGCGCCGACACCCACGGCGGCGGCCGAACTCGTGTCCCAGCCGCGCGCCGTGTGGATGGGGGCGCTGGACCTGATCGCCGAGCGCCTGGAAGACAGCCTGCAGCGCCAACTGGACAGCCGGCACCAGCGGCTGGACCAGGCCGCGGGCCGCCTGGGGCGCCCTTCGGGCCTCGTCGCACGCCAGCAACTGCAACTGGCGCGGCTATCGCAGCACATGCGCCACGGAATGCTCCTGAAATTGCAGCGGCTGGCGCAGACCCAGCAGGCGCTACAGGCCGATCTGCCGGTCAAGATACAGCGCCGCATCGGCCAGCAGGCAGAGCGGCTGGACCGCGCAGCCCTGCGGCTGCAATTGCTCGACCCGCGGCTGGTGCTGCAGCGCGGCTACGCATTGCTGACGGACGCCCAGGGCCACGCCGTGACCAGCGTGCGGCAGGCCCAGCCCGGCGATGCGTTGCGCGCCACGCTGGCCGATGGAGCGGTGGATGTGACCGTCGCCGCCCAGCCCCGCCTGCTGTAGGCCTGTGGGTGGGTGCCCGGCCCGCGGCACAGGGCGCGTGATGGCGCAGTGAGGGCAGCAGGTTCGGTCGCCGCTGTAGGACGTGCGCGCCATCTGAAGCTTTTTGGGGGCGGGGCCGGGCAGGAGCCTGCACAGGTCATCCGATGTTCCTACAATGCCCCTTTCGCGCTGTGTCCGACTGCATTGCCGAGGTGAGCGCTGCAGGTGGCATGCATCCCAGAATTTCAAACCACGAGGAAAACACCATGGAACATACCCTTCCCCCGCTGCCCTATGCCATCGACGCCCTGGCACCGCACTACAGCCAGGAAACGCTGGAGTACCACCACGGCAAGCACCACAACGCCTATGTGGTGAACCTCAACAACCTGCAAAAGGGCACCGAGTTCGAAAACCTGACGCTCGAAGAGATCGTCAAGAAGTCCAGCGGCGGCATCTACAACAACGCTGCTCAAATCTGGAACCACACCTTCTTCTGGAACTGCATGGCCCCCCAAGGCGGCGGCGAGCCATCGGGCGCGCTGGCAGCAGCCATCAACGCCAAGTGGGGCAGCTACGCCGCATTCAAGGAAGCCTTCGTCAAGAGCGCCGTGGGCAACTTCGGTTCGGGCTGGACCTGGCTCGTGAAGAAGGCCGACGGCAGCGTCGACATCGTCAACACCGGTGCCGCTGGCACGCCCCTGACCACCGCCGACAAGGCACTGCTGACGATCGACGTGTGGGAACACGCGTACTACATCGACTACCGCAACCTGCGTCCCAAGTTCGTCGAGACCTTCCTCGACAAGCTGGTCAACTGGAAGTTCGCGGAAGCCAACTTCGCCTGATCCATCGCGATCAGGCCACCCCGCTGCATCGCGCGGCGGGGCCCACAAAAAAAGCGGCCCCGGGGCCGCTTTTTTCATGGTGCGCGGGCCGCTCTCGCGTCACTGGCGGCGAAACGGGGCCCCGTTGAGCTTGGCACCGGCCTTGATGCCCTTCTGGGCGAACCAGCCCTGGTTCATCTCGAGGACATAGCGCACCGGCTTGGCCGAGCAGTGCGAGTCCAGCGTCTGCGGCTTCATGTCCGCCAGGTTCACCACCGTGCCGTCGTCGGCCACGAAGGCGGCCGTCAGTGGCAGCAGGGTGTTCTTCATCCAGAAGCACTGCTGCGCGGGCTGCTCGAAGACGAACAGCATGCCCTCGTGCTGGGGCATCTCCTTGCGGTGCATGAGCCCGGTCTGGCGCTGCTCCGGCGTAGCCGCCACCTGGGCATCGATGCGGTGCATGCCCGACGTCAGCTCCACACGCTGCAGGTTGAGCTGCGGGCCCTCCTGGGCCGTGGCCGCAGTGCTCACCAGGCCCAGGGCCAGCAACAGAGTGGCCGCCAGCGTGGGGCGTGCAGCGGCGGCGATTGCAAACAGCGGTGTCTTCATGGGAGATGCTTTCGGTTCAACAGGACTGGACGGCGAGAGTATGGGGCAGGGGTTGCGTGCAGTGGCGCTGCACGGGCTGAATAAAGCAGGCCACTGGAGCCAGCGCGCCTGCCTGACGATGGAGGCGCCCGGGCCGCAAAAATTCCACGGCAGGGTGCGCATGCTGGCAAAACGCTGGGCGTGCCGCAAGCCCGTCGTGCGGCCCACCAAGCAAAACGCCCGCAAATGCGGGCGATTCCGAGGTGTTGTTCAGGGCCGGAGAGGACCCTGAAGGCCCAGATCAGGCTGCCTTGTGGGCGGTTTTCTTCTTGGCGACCTTCTTGCCGGTCTTCTTCTTGGCCGTGTGGGCGGCCTTGGTCTTCGCTACGGGGGCCGGTGCTGCAGCTGCGGGTGCGGCGACGGGGGCAGGAGCGGGGGCTGGAGCCGTTGCGGGTGCCTGTGCAAAAGCACCTGCAGCGAACAGGCCAGCCACCAGGACAGCGAGGAGTTTTTTCATATATGCCGTTTCCAGTGTTGTTGAACGAAGGGTTGAGGGCCATGCGCAAAAATCGCACAGCTCCACTCGCAACGATAGCAGTGGCGGGCGCGTTGACAGGGTCTTTTGCGATTTTTTTTGTCATTAGAATTGTTCGGTTCTGAATGCCGGCAAGGCATCACCTGCTGATTCCTGTCAGCTTCCACTGGAGACCACCGTTTCATGACCAGCTACCAGCACATCACCGTGCCCGCCGAAGGGCAGAAGATCACGGTCAACGCCGACATGTCGCTCAATGTGCCGGACCAGCCCATCATCCCGTTCATCGAAGGCGACGGTACCGGACGCGACATCACGCCCGTGATGATCAAGGTGGTGGACGCTGCCGTGGCCAAGGCCTACGGCGGCCAGCGCAAGATCCAGTGGATGGAGGTCTTCGCCGGTGAAAAGGCCACCAAGGTCTATGGCCCCGATGTCTGGCTGCCCGACGAAACCCTGCAGGTGCTGCGCGAATACGTCGTCTCCATCAAAGGCCCGCTGACCACGCCCGTGGGCGGGGGCATCCGCTCGCTCAACGTGGCACTGCGCCAGGAGCTCGACCTGTACGTCTGCCTGCGCCCGGTGCAGTATTTCAAGGGCGTGCCTTCGCCGCTCAAGGAGCCCGAGAAGACCAACATGGTGATCTTCCGCGAGAACTCTGAAGACATCTATGCCGGCATCGAGTTCGAAGCCGAATCCGACAAGGCCAAGAAGCTCATCAAGTTTCTGAGCGAGGAACTGGGCGTCAAGAAGATCCGCTTCCCCAATACGTCCGGCCTGGGCGTGAAGCCCGTCTCGCGCGAAGGCACCGAGCGCCTGGTGCGCAAGGCCATCCAGTACGCCATCGACAATGAAAAGCCCAGCGTGACCATCGTGCACAAGGGCAACATCATGAAGTACACCGAAGGGAGCTTCCGCGACTGGGCCTACGCCCTGGCGCAAAAGGAGTTCGGTGCGGAGCTGATCGACGGCGGCCCCTGGTGCAGGCTCAAGAGCCCCAAGACGGGCAAGGACATCACCATCAAGGACAGCATCGCCGATGCCTTCCTGCAGCAAATCCTGCTGCGGCCTGCCGAGTATTCGGTCGTGGCCACGCTCAACCTCAATGGCGACTACATCTCCGACGCACTTGCGGCGCAGGTGGGCGGCATCGGCATTGCACCGGGCGCCAACATGTCCGACTCGGTGGCGTGCTTCGAGGCCACACACGGCACGGCGCCCAAGTACGCGGGCAAGGATTACGTGAACCCCGGCTCCGAAATTTTGTCGGCCGAGATGATGCTGCGCCACATGGGCTGGGTCGAGGCCGCCAACCTCATTTTGAGCTCGCTCGAAAAATCCATCGGCTCCAAGAAGGTCACTTATGACTTCGCCCGCCTGATGGAAGGTGCCACACAGGTGAGCTGTTCCGGCTTCGGGCAGGTCATGATCGACCACATGTGAACGCAGGGGCATCGAGATCGCCGGTGCTCGCGAGCCAATGCTTTCTACCTGAAGCCCGGCGCACATAGCTTCTGGAGCGACCCCGGCGTTCTGGGTGCCTGTCCTGCTGCCGCGGCTGTGCGGCCTGGTGGAGGACGTACTTTTCATCCACGTCGACAACTAAAGGCGTGAGTTCAGCTCGTGACCGCGCTGCAGCCGGGTGGTGGAGATGCCAGGTGCATGGGGTTCGGGCTCAGCTCCAAGCCACCCGTGGACTGTGTGCACTTGCTCGCAGCCTCTGGTAAGGCCGGATCGCTCTACGTCAACCGCAGAGCTGTAAGTGAGAGTTATTTGTGTTTAGGCGGCGTAATTCGTCTTGACCAAATGTCGCAGAAATTCACCTAATGACTACTCAACCTTTAGGAGGAGTCTGCGTGAATTTTCTTAGTTCTTTCGCCCGTCGCTCGTTGTTGAAGGGGGTGGCCGCCGCCGTTTCGGCCCTCGCGTTGGCCAGCCCGCTACACGCCCAAATTATTCCCAAGAAGATTGCCGTCTACACCGACTCCATCGGAGATGGCGGCAACGTGGGACGCAAATCGACCACAGCAGGCGGTAACAGCCGAGGGCCCGTTTCTCAGTACGTGAGCTACCCCGGCTATAGCAACAGCCCGAGCGACTACAACTTTGCGCTGCGCATCCATCAGGGCGCCGGTTCGTCTGACTATGACGCACAGCAGTTCGGCGCCAGCACGCTTTGGGGCATGATGAACGGCATGCGCCCGGACCTCTCCACTGACCCTGCCGACACTTTGTATCCCTTCGGCGGCCTGACGCTGGTGCAGCACGCGGCAGCTATCCAAGCTGATACCGTCATCATCCATCTGGGTGGCAACGATGGTGTAAACGAGGGCATACCCCAAGGTAGCGCCTTCGACGCTGAGGACAAAACCGGCCAGCGCATCGCTGCCCTGGGGATCGCCCTGGCTGCTGAAGGTCGTCGGCTGATCGTGATCGAGGCGCCTTACGTGGTGCCTGAGGATACCGCTGCCGCCTTCCTGGGGACGGAAACGAACCCAGACCTCCCGGACCACACCCCGGCCAGCGTGCTGGAGGCGTACCACGCCTATACGAACCACTTCACGGCCGTGAGCAAAGGCATCACGAACGGGGTGAATGCTGTCAACGCCGTGTACCCAGGCTACGCCGCCCGCGTCAACTACTGGTCCAACGGCGCCGTGCCAATGAGCCCCGGTGCGACCCACGAGGGTCTGCACCCAACCCTGGGCACCCACAACGCCATCGCCAATGCGGTGGCCATCCAAGTGAAGGCCTGGCGCGGCTGGTAATCAATGAGGGCCTCGGCCCTCGCTCAGAGAACCATGGATCAGCTTCCTCGCGGGACTGCTCTGTGAGGGCTGCTTGATGGCCCGCTGAAGCAGGCGATAAAACACCCACCCGCGAGAGCTCGTTCCACCGCGTTCCGCCGCCCCTGTTCCAGGATCTGTTTCATCGAACACCTGCAAGCACGTCAGCACCAAGCTGGGCATGAATTGCAAGACGATACTGAGGTCATGATCGACCACATGTAAGCTGCCCCGCGCCTTGTACAGGCGCCACGCACCGATGAGCCCCTGTTGCCGTTGCCGGCCACAGGGGCTTTTTTCGGGTGGGCGCAAGCCAGGCAATCCCTGCCCCGTGACACGCTGGCATGGACATTTGCGGGTTGGCATTTCTGCGGCATGCTTCTAAGATGATTTCGACCTGCCGCTTCGGCAGGGGCACGGCCTGCGCATGCACCCCGGCAGGCCGTGCACACAACGAACAACATTTCGACGGCCGTTCATGGCTGCCAGCGCACCTGCTGGCGAGACCTGCCTGCAAATGACGGACCGATCGCCCGGAGGGCTCAATGGGATCTGATTTTTCGGTCGGATACTGGGAACAGAACCCCGATGCGTTGCTGGTGCTGTCCCCGCAGGGCGCGGTGCTCCACTGGAACGCGGCGGCCGAGGCGATATTTGGCTACACCGAGTCCGAGGCCCGGGGCCGGCCCATTGCCGAGCTCATCGTGCCCGCCGACCAGGTGCGGGAGGAAGAAAGCATCCGCGCCCAGGCGCTGCGCGGCTCGACCACCGTGCACGAGTCGGTGCGCCGGCGCAAGGATGGCTCGCTCGTGCACGTCAACGTCTCGACCAAGGCGGTGCGCGATGCGGACGGAGAAGTGCTTTATTTCCTGTCGAGCAAGAAGGACGTCACCCAGCTCAAGGTGCAGCGGGATGCCAAGCTGCTGGAAGCGCGTTTTCGCGACCTGCTCGAATCCACGCCCGATGCGATCGTGATGGTCAACGTGACGGGCCGCATCGTGCTCGTGAACTCGCAGGCCGAGCGCCTGTTCGGCTATGTGCGGTCAGAGCTGATCGGGCAGTCGATCGAGACGCTGCTGCCCCACCGCTACCGCGGCGCGCACCTGGGCCACCGCAGCGGCTTCTTTGCCCAGCCGCGCACGCGCACCATGGGCGCGGGGCTGGAGCTGTACGGGCTGCGCAAGGGCGGGGACGAGTTCCCGGTGGAGATCAGCCTGAGCCCGCTCGTCACCGAGGAAGGCACGATGGCGATGACGGCCATCCGCGACATCACCGACCGCAAGCGGGCCGACCAGAAGTTCAAGGACCTGCTGGAAGCGGCGCCGGACGCCATGGTCATCGTCAACCGGGACGGGCGCATCGTGCTGGTCAACTCTCAGGCCGTGAAGTTGTTCGGCTGGAGCCGCGAGGAACTGCTGGGCCAGCCGGTCGAACTCCTGGTTCCCCGCCGGTTCGCGCAGCGCCACCCCGAGCACCGCCACGGCTTCTTCGCCGAGCCGCGCGCCCGCTCCATGGGCGCGGGGCTCGACCTGTACGGCCTGCGCAAGGACGGCAGCGAATTCCCGGTGGAGATCAGCCTGAGCCCGCTCGACACGGAGGAGGGCCTGTTCGTGTCGAGCGCGATCCGCGATGTCACCGAGCGCAAGCTCATCGAGCGGGCGCTGCGCGACAAGAATCTGGAGCTTGAAAATGCGGCGCTGGTCAAAGACCGCTTCCTGGCCAGCATGTCCCACGAGCTGCGCACCCCGCTCAACGCCATCATCGGCTTCACCGGCACATTGATCATGCAGCTGCCCGGCCCGCTCAACCCCGAGCAGGACAAGCAGCTGCGCATCGTGCAGACCGGAGCGCGCCACCTGCTGTCGCTCATCAACGACCTGCTGGACGTGGCCAAGCTCAGCGCCAACAAGGCATCGTTCAACCTGGAGGCGCTCGACGGCCGCAGCCTGGTCGAAGAAGTCGCCGCCACGCTCGAGCCCGAGGCCCGGCGCAAGGGCCTGGCCTTTGCCGTGCACCTGCCCCCGGGTGCCGTGCCGCTGTACACCGACCGCAGGGCGGTCAGCCAGATCCTCATCAACCTGGTGGGCAATGCGATCAAGTTCACGTCCGGGGGCAGCGTGGACGTGACGCTGGAGACCGCCACCCAGGCCACGAGGCGCACGGTCCGTGTCAGCGTGCGGGACACCGGGCCCGGCATCCCTGTGCAAGAGCAGTCGCGCCTGTTCGAGGCTTTTTCCCGGGTGGAGACGGCGGAGCGCAGGCACCAGGAGGGCACGGGCCTGGGCCTGCACCTGAGCCGCAAGCTGGCCGAGGCGCTGGGCGGGAGCGTGGACTTTGAAAGCACGCAAGGTCAGGGCAGCGTCTTTACCGTGGAAATTCCGGAGAGCAGCGCATGACACAGAGAGCCACGATTTTGGTCATCGAGGACGATGAGGCCAGCCGCCAGTTGGTCATCTACCTGCTGGAGGACGCGGGCCACCGCGTGCTGGCCGCAGAAAACGGTGCGCTGGGCCTGGCGATGGCCCTGGCCGAGGGGCCGGACGTGATTCTGTGCGACCTGCAGATGCCCGTGATGAACGGCTACGAGGTGGCGCACAACCTGCGTTCCAACTCCAGTTGGCGCGTGGTGCCCCTGGTCGCGGTGACGGCGTTCTCCATGCCCGGCGACCGCGAGAAGGCGCTGGAGGTGGGCTTTGACGACCACCTCTCCAAACCCATCACGCCCGAGACCTTCGTGCGCCAGATCGAGGCGTTTCTCGGCCCGTCCTTCCACTCACCGCCAGGCGCGGCCTGACACGGCGGAGCGCGCATGGCCAAGATTCTCGTCGTCGACGACATCCCGGCGAACCGGGCGCTGGTGGTGACGCTGGTGGGGCACAGCGGCCACCAGGCGCTGGAGGCGTCCGATGGCGCCCAGGCGTTGGCCATGGTGCGCGCCGAGCGGCCCGATCTGGTGATCTCCGACATCCTGATGCCCACGATGGACGGCTTCGAGTTCGTGCGGCAGATGCGTGCCGACCCCGAACTGGCCGGCACGCAGGTGATCTTCTACAGCGCGCACTACCGCGAGCAGGAGGCGCGCAACCTCGCGGCAGCCTGCGGCGTGCGCCAGGTGCTGGCCAAGCCCTGCGAGCCGCAGGACATCCTGGCGGCCATCGAGCAGGCGCTGACCGAGGTGGCCCCGCCCGCACCACATCTGGAGCGCAGCTTCCAGACGCAGCACCTGCAGCTGATGACCGACAAGCTCAACGGCAACGTGGCCGAGCTCGAAGCCATGAACCGCCGCCTGGCGGCGCTCACCGACCTGAACCTGCAACTGGCCTCCGAGCGCGACCCCCAGGTGCTGCTGGCCAACGTCTGCCGTGGCGCGCGGGAGCTGGTGGGGGCGCAGTATGTGGTGCTGTGCGTGGTGCGCAAGGACATCCACGCATCGCTCGTGTGCACCAGCGGCATCGAGGCCGCCACCACCGGTGCGCCGGATCTGCCGGTGGTCTCGCACGGCCTGCTCGGGCGGGTGCGCGCCCAGCGCCGCGCCCAGCGGTTCGTGCAAGCTGGCGGCGACCCGCGGTCCGTGGGGCTGCCTGCGGGCTACCCGGCCCTGCACACCGCGGTGATCGCGCCCATCACCTCGCTGTCGTTTTCGTATGGCTGGCTGTGCCTGGTCAACAAGCTGGGCGCAGCGGAGTTCAGTGCCGAGGATGAAAAGATCCTGTCCATCCTGGGCGCGCAGGTGGGCCGCATCTATGAAAACGGCAGTCTCTACGCCGAGGTGCAGCGGCACGCGGACCGGCTGCAGCTGGAGGTGCTGGAGCGCAAGCGCGTCATCGAGGAACTGCGGGCCAGCGAGGCCGGCCTGCACCGCGCGCAGGTGCTGGCCAAGATCACGCACGTGATCAGCGGGCGCGATGGCGTCTTCGAAAGCTGGCCCGATACCTGTCCTGCCATGCTGGGCGTTACGCCCGAGGCCATGCCGCAGTCGGCCCGGGAGTGGCTGGCCCGCGTGTACCCCGACGACCAGCCCCTGTACCGCGCACGGGCCCAGCAGGCCGGGCGGCAACGCGTGCGCATGGATTTCACCTACCGGCTGGTGCGTGCCGATGGCGCGCTGCTCCACCTGCGCCAGGTGATGGAGCCCCTGCCTCCCGAAGACGGTGCGCCCGAGAAGTTCCGCTGGTTCAACACCATCCAGGACATCAGCGTACAAAAGCGCGCCGAAGAGGCCCTGCGCGAGAGCGACCGGCGCTTCAACGACATGCTGGACAAGGTCGAGATGATCTCCGTCATGCTCGACAACGAAGGCCGCGTCACCTACTGCAACGACTACCTGCTCAAGCTCACCGGCTGGCAGCACGAGGAGGTGGCGGGCCAAAGCTGGTTCGCGCTGTTCCTGCCGCCCGAGCAGACGCACATCCGCCAGGTGTTTGCCGACGTGCTGGCGGGGCGGTCCTCGACCTGGCACTACGACAACGAGATCGTCACCCGCTCGGGCGAGCGTCGGCTGGTGCACTGGAACAACACCGTCCTGCGCTCCGTGGGCGGCCAGGTCACGGGCGTCGCGGCACTGGGCGAGGACATCACCGAGCGCAAGGAGGCCGAGCGCAAGATCAAGCGCCTCAACCGCGTGTATGCCATGCTCAGCGGCATCAACACCCTGATCGTGCGCGTTCGCAACCGTGAAGAGCTCTTTCAGGGCGCCTGCCGCGTGGCCGTGGAAGCCGGGCAGTTCAAGATCGCCTGGGTGGGCCGCGTGGACGAGGCCCAGATGAAGCTCGTGCCGGTGGCGCTGGCCGGGGCCGAGCCCGAGTTCCTGGTGCGCGTGCGGGAACGGCTGGGCCTGTACGCACAGCCCACCGCGGGCGAGGCGCTGAGCGCCGAGGTGGCCCGTACCGGGCAGCCGGCGGTGTGCGACGACGTGCGCGGCGACCCCCGCATCGTGCTGCCCGACCTGCTCGCGCAGCACGGCGTGGCATCGCTGGCCATGCTGCCGCTGATGGTGGCGAACAAGGTGGTGGGCGTGCTCGCGCTGTTCTCCGAAGAGGTGGGCTTCTTCGACGCGGTCGAGGTCAAGCTGCTGATGGAGCTGGCCGGCGACATCGGCTTTGCGCTCGACCACCTCGACAAGGAAGAGCGCCTGAGCTACCTGGCCTTCTACGACGAGATCACCGGCCTGCCCAACCGCACGCTGTTCTTGGAGCGCAGCGCCCAGCACCTGCGCTCGCGCGAGGGCTCCCGGGCCCTGCAGGGCCTGGCGCTCATGGACATCAGCCGGTTTCGCTTCGTCAACGACACGCTGGGGCGCCAGCGGGGCGATGAGCTGCTGCGGCAGGTGGGCGAGCGTCTGCAGAAAGCCGCTGGCGAGGCCTATGGCGTGGCGCGCATCGGCATCAACAGCTTTGGCATCTCGGTCACCGACGCCCGCGACGCCGATGCCGTGGCCCTGGCGGTGGACCACCTGATGCGCAGCTGCTTTGATGCGCCCTTCGTTCTGGGCGACACCGAACTGCGCATGGCCGCCAAGGCCGGCGTGGCCTTGTACCCGCTGGACGGCGCCGATGCAGAGGCCTTGCTGCGCAACGCCGAGGCCGCGGCGAACAAGGCCAAGGCATCGGCAGAAAGCCTGCTGTTCTACACCGCGGGCATGAACACCCGCGTGGCCGAGACACTGAGCCTGGAAGGGCGCCTGCGCCAGGCCCTGGAAGAGGGCCAGTTCGTGCTGCACTACCAGCCCAAGCAGCGCCTGGCGGACGGCCAGATCGTGGGCGCCGAAGCCCTGATCCGCTGGAACGACCCGCGCCGCGGCCTGGTGCCGCCGGGGCTCTTCATCCCGGTGCTGGAGGAGACCGGCCTCATCTACGACGTGGGCCGCTGGGCCCTGCAGCAGGCGCTGCAGGACAACCAGCGCTGGCGCCACGCGGGCCACACGGCGCTGCGCGTGGCGGTCAACGTGTCGGCCCTGCAGCTGCGCCACCGCAACTTCATCGCCGAAGTGCGGCAGGCCCTAGCGTTCGATGCCGGCGCCGGTGCGGGGCTGGAGCTCGAGCTCACCGAAAGCATGGTGATGGACGATGTGGAGCACAGCCGCCGCAGCCTGCACGCGCTGCGCGAGATGGGCATCACCGTGGCCATCGACGACTTCGGCACGGGCTTCTCGTCGCTGAGCTACCTGGCCACGCTGCCCGCGGACACGCTCAAGATCGACCGGTCCTTCGTCATGGGCATGGACACCACCTCGCAAGGCCACGTGCTGGTGTCCACCATCATCAACCTGGCGCACTCGCTGGCGCTCAACGTGGTGGCCGAAGGGGTCGAGACACATGACCAGTTGCGCCGCCTGGCACTGCTGGGTTGCGATGAAATCCAGGGCTACCTGCTGAGCCGCCCCCTGCCGGTCGAGGCGTTCGAGCAGCAGTTCCTGGGCGCGCACCCGGCGGCGCCGTCGCTCTGACCTGACGCCGCCCCTGGTGAGGGGTGTGGCTCAGCCCGCCTGACTCTGCGACGCGGAGCCAGAGCCAGAGCCCTGTGCCAGGCTCGCAAACCGCGCCAGCAGGCCGTTGGCGGCCGGGGTGGCCGCCACCGCGGCGTGCAGCGCCTGCACATCGACCCCGCCGCGGTGCAACGACGGCGCGAACAGCCGCACATAGTCCTGCATCACCGTCTGGGTGAACTCGGGGTGGAACTGCACGCCCCAGGCACAGGGCCCGGCGCGAAAGGCGTGGTGCGCCTCGTGGCCGTTGGCGGCCAGCGGCACTGCGCCAGCCGGCAGGCGCCGCACCGATTGCTCGTGGACGGTGTGGGCCGCAAACTCCAGGGGCAGCCCGCCGAGCAACGGGTCGCCTGCGGCTGCGGGCAGGCACTGCACGGCCACGCTGCCGATCTCCAGGCCCGCCGGGTGGTGCGCCACTTCGCCGCCCAGCGCGTGCGCCAGCAGCTGGTGCCCGTAGCAGATGCCCAGCAGCGGGGTGGCGCCTTGCACCAGCCGGACCAACCACTGCGCCGTGCGCTCGCTCCAGGCCTCCCGGTCGGTCACCATGGCCGGAGAGCCCGTGACGACCACCCCGGCGATCTCGTCCTGCGCAGGCCATTCGGGCAGCGCCCGCGCGTCGAGGGTACGGATCTGCAGCGCACTGCCGCCGGGGCCCGCGCGCAGGCCCTGTGCGATCCAGTCTTCAAAGTCCCCATGCGCCGCGCGCAAAGGCGCCGGGGCCACGCCGGTCTTGATGATCCACAGCGCTGGGGCGGTGGACGCTGGCACAGGGGATGCTTCTACAGGGTGGCTCATGGCGCTGCATTGTGAAGCACCCCGGCAGCCGCAGGTGCGCGCGGCATCGCTGCCCTGGCGTTCGCGGAAAAATCCAGCGTCCGCGTGCCGACCGCCGCGGCAATGTGCTCGTCGTGCGTCACCAGCATCAGCGCGGCGCCGGTCTCCCGCACCGCCGCCAGCAGCACGCCCAAGGCCTCCTGCTGGGTGATGGGGTCCAGCCGCGATGTCGGCTCGTCGGCGAACAGCAGCGCGGGTTGTGCCAGCAGCACGCGCGCCAGCGCGATGCGCTGCAGCTCGCCGCCAGAGACCTGCTCGGGCCTGCGTGCGAGCAGGCTTTCGGGAATGCGCAGCTGCTGCAGCCGCTGCAGCACCGCAGCCCAGGCGTGGCCGTGCAGGCGGGCCGCATCGCGCAGCGACTGCGCCAGGCTGGCGTGCGGCGCAAACGACGATACCGGATCCTGGTAGAGCTTTTGAAAAGCATGCGGCCGCAGCTGCGGCGCGCGCTGCACGCTGCCGGTGTCCGGCGCCAACAGGCCCAGCAGCACATTGCCCAGCGTGCTCTTGCCGGTGCCGCTCGGGCCCTGCACGGCGATGCGTTCGCCAGCGTGAAGGTCCAGGTCCATGGCTGCGAACAGGCTGCGGCCACCGTAGGACTTGGCAATGCCGCGCGCCTGCACCACGGTGTCTCCAGGCGTGGGCGCCGCAAAGGCATCCCACCGCGCGGGATCTGCCGCCAGCAACTGCCGGGTGAAGGGGTGCGATGGCCGGGTGGCTACGGTGGCGATGTCGCCATGCTCCACCACCTGGCCTTCGCGCAGCACGATCACTTGGCCGCCCAGCGCCTGGGCCACCGCCAGGTCGTGCGTGATGGTCAGCAGGCAGCCACCCGCGGCCAGCACACCGCGGAAGAGGTCGATGGTGCGGTCGCGCCAATGGGCATCCAGGCCCTTGGTGGGCTCATCCACCATCAGCACCTGCGCGCCGCCCGCCAGGGTGATGGCCGCGACCGCGCGCTGGGCCATGCCGCCCGACAGCTGCCAGGGGTAGTGCCGCGTTGCCTCGCCCAGCCCCGCTGCAGCCAGCTGGGCCTGCGCCAGCCCCTTCGCTTGCGGCCAGCCCCGGCCATGCAGCAGCGCATGCACCTCGGCCAGTTGCGGCGCCAGCCGGTTCAGGGGGTTGAGCGCCAGCGACGGCTCCTGCGGCAGCAGCGCCAGCCGCCGGCCCCACAGCGCGCGCCGCGCTGCAGCGTCGTCGGCGCGGGTGGTGGTGCCCTCGATGGTGATGCTGCCGGTGGCTTTGAGCGCGGGCGGCAGGTTGCCCATGATGGCCTGGGCCAGCAGCGACTTGCCCGCGCCGCTTTCGCCCACCAGGGCCAGCGCTTCGCCGGGCTGGAGCGTGAACGCGATGTCCCGCAGCAGGTGCCTGCCGTTGACCTGAATGCCCAGGCCGTCCACGGCCAGCAGGGCGGGTGATGAGAGGGTGGTGGTTGTCATGCAGTCTCCCGCTCGGGTTGCAGCAGCATCATGGCGGCCACCAGGCACACCAGCAGCGCCACCGGCGCGGCGATGAGCCACGGCGCTTCCTGGTAGTAGGGCATCGACTCGGTCATCATCAAGCCCAGCTCGGGCGTGGGCGGTTGAATGCCCACGCCCACGAATCCCAAGGCCGCCAGCGACAGCACGGCCTGCGCCGTGCTGAAGGCCAGCAGCGTGCCCAGCGTGGGCGCCAGCGCCGGCAGCAGGTGCCGGCGCAGCACGTAGCCGCGCCCAAAGCCCAGCAGGCGCGACGCCTGCACCGCGTCGCCCGCCAGCACGGGGCGCGCCACGGCGCGGCTCACGCGGAAGTACTCCACCCACAGCGCGAGGGCCAGCCCCACGTACAGCGCAGCCAACTGGCCCGGCGCGATGGCGGCGATCAGCAGCACCAGCAGCAGGCCTGGTATGGCCAGCGCGGCGTCCGACAGCATGACCAGCGCCCGCTCGGTGCGGCCTCCGCGCCACGCGGCCGCAATGCCCAGCAGCGTGCCGGGAATGGCCGCGCTGAATGCCGCCAGCAGCGCCATGCCCAGCGACAGCTGCGCCGCATGCGCCAGCCGCGCCAGGCCCGAGCGGCCCAGCACGTCGGTGCCCAGCCAGTGCTGCGCGCTGGGCGGTGCCAACTGGTTGCGCAGGTCTTGCGCCACCGGGCTGGCACCGATGAGCCAGGGGCCCAACGCTGCAAACGCAGCCAGCAGCCCGAGCAGCACCAGGCCCAGAGCCGTGCGCCAGCGGACGCGGGGGCGGGGCAGGCCCTGCGCAGGTGCCATCGGCATCGTGGAAGGCGTGGGGATCGCGCTCATGCCGACACCCCCTTGGCATGGCGCGGATCGAGCGCCACGCAGGCCGCATCCACCACCAGATTGAACGTGACGAACAGCAGCCCCATGCACAGGGCCGCGCCCTGGATCATCGGAATGTCGCGCCCGAACACGGCATGCACCAGCGCGTGGCCGATGCCGGGCCAGGCAAACAGCGTCTCCACCACCACCGCGCCCTCCACCAAGAACAGCGCCTGCACGCCCAGGTAGGCTGCCACAGGCACTGCCGCATTGCGCAGGCCATGGCGCACCAGCGCCTGCAGGTCCGACAGGCCCTTGGTGCGGGCAAACTCGAACGATGGCGACTGCACCACGTCCTGCATGGCCGCGCGCGTCACGCGGGCCAGCCCGGCGGCCAGGCCCAGGCCCAGTGTCAGCGCGGGCAGCACCAGGCTGGCGTGGCTTTCATCGCCCGCCACAGGCAGAAAGCCCCAGTGCACGGCCACCAGCAGCATCAGCAGCACCGACAGCAAAAACGGTGGCGTGGCGCGCAGCACCACGCTCAGCACCCAGCTGGTCTTGTCTACCCAGCCGCCCGGCCGCAGGCCGGCCCACAGGCCCATGGGCACGCCCAGGACGAAGGCCAGGCCCAGCGCGGCCGCCGACAGCCGCAGCGTGGCGGCCAGGTGGTGAGCCACTTCTTCCCACACCGGCGCTTGCGTAACCAGCGACAGGCCCAGGTTCAGCGTCGCGATGTCGCGCCACCAGTGCAGCAGGGCCCAGGCGGCGGGCTGGTTCAGCCCCAGTTCGGCGCGCACCGTGTCGGCGGCGGCATTGCTCACGAGGTCGTAGCCGTAGCGGCCCGCCGCGATGCGGGTGGCCAGGTCGCCGGGCAGCGAGCGCACCATCAAAAAGCACAGCGTGCCGATGATGAGTGCCAAGGCCACCACCTGCACCAGGCGGCGCGCGGCCAGGGCCCACAAAGGGTTGAGCGGGCGGGTCATGTCGTTTGCCATTCCATGGAAGTGATGCGGTAGGAGCGCTCCAGCGGGTCCAGCGTGACGCCGCGCACGCGCGGGTTCACGGCCACGTGCTGGCGGTACCAGGCCACGGGGATCACGGGCAGCTCGTCCTGCAGGGCGTGGGTGATGCGCTGGCGCAGCAGCGTGGCGCGCTCGGGCGTGGCGGCGGTGCGGGCGAGCTCTTGCAGCGACTGCACCACGGCGTCGCTGTGCCAGCCCATGGCGCCCCAGTCGCCGCCCTGGGCCGAAAAGTCCTGCGCCAGCGTGCCCGTGGGGTCGGGCACGTTGGCATAGTTGCGCGCGGCCAGTGCCAGCTGCAGGCTGCCGTCGCGGTGGCCCAGCGGTACGTCGCCAGAGTTGCCGATGCTCACCTTGACGGCAATGCCGGCCAGGCGCCACTGCTCTTGCAACGCGGTGGCGATCAGCGGCAGCTCGGGCCGGTCGAGAAAGGTGCGGATGCTCAGTGCCAGCGGTTGACCGTCAGGGCTGCGCAGGCCGTCGCCATGGCGCTGCCAGCCTGCGTCCTGCAACAGGCGCGCGGCGGCTTCGGGGTCGTGCCGCAGCGGGGGTAGCGCCCGGTTGTGCCAGGCGGCCAGCGTGGGCGGCAGCAACTGGGTGGCGGCCAGGTTCTCGTCGCCCATCAGCGCATGGGCAATGGCGCCCCGGTCGATGGCCAGGCTGAGCGCCTGTCGCACGCGCACGTCGCGCAGCGCGGGCAGGCCGGCATTGAGCTTGATGATGACGGTGCGCGGCAGCGTGACCGACGCCAGCCCCACCTTCTGGTGGCGGCGCAGCCGGCGCAGGCTGGCCGGGTCCAGCCCGTAACCCAGGTCGGCCTGGCCGCCTTCGGCCATCAGCGCGCGGGTTTCAGGCCGGCTGGCGGCCAGGTACTGCACGGCGGCGATGGCGGGCCGGGGCCCGTCGAAGCCGTCGAACACCACCGTTTCGACGTGCTGCGGCGGCACCAGCACCGCAATGCGGTACGGCCCGCTGCCCACGATGGACTGCACCTTGCCGCCGCGCCCGTAACTGGCCGGTGCCAGCACCATGGTGCTGCTGTGCGCCAGCAGCGCGGGCAGGGCGGCGTGGGGGCGGTTGAGCCGCACCACCACGGTGTGATCGCCCTGCGCTGCAATGCCGGCAATGGGCGCATGGCTGAGCAGCGCGGGCGGCACCTGCGCGTCCTGCAGGCAGCGCACCACGGCAGCGGCCGTCACCGGGCTGCCATCGTGAAACCGTGCGCCCGGGCGCAGGTCGAACTGCCACGCCAGCCCGTCTGCCGAGGTGCGCCAGCGCTGGGCCAGCGCACCTTCGGGGCGGCCATCATCGCCGGCGCCCATCAGCGTTTCGGCGACCTGCAGGCGGGTGAACATGTAGCCGCTTTGCGCAGGCGCCAGCCCGCTGATCTCCCACGGGCCCACGATGCGCAGCGGCGTGGTGCTATGGGGCGCTTTCGGCTGAGCCTGGGCCAGCGCGGGCAGGGCGGCCCCGGCCAGCGCAGCGGCAGGCCACTGCAGGGTGCTGCGCCGGGTGATGCGGGACTCTTCGGAAATCAAGGGGTGGTGCTGGTGCAATGTCGTCATACGGGTTCGCGCCGAATCACTCCATACCCCAATCCGTTCGGGCTGAGCCTGTCGAAGCCTCGCGCGGCGTTTCGACTGCGCCCAGTGAACGGTTCGGGTATTTTGGGAAGCAGCTGGGTGTCAGAACTTGGCCTGCAGGCCTGCGGTGAGGGTGCGCGCCGTGCCTGGCGTGACCCACACCCGGCTGTACGAGCTGGTGTAGTGCTTGGCATTGAACAGGTTGTCCACGTCGAGCGTGACGCTCAGCGTGGGGCTCAGGCGCCAGTACGCCACCAGCTTGGCGGTGGTGTAGCTGGGCAGATCGAAGCTGGCCGTGCCCGCATTGGCCTCGGCCTGCGTGCGCGCCTGGCCCAGGCGCTGGCCCATGTGGGTGATGCCGCCGCCCACGCCGTAGCGCTGCCCGTTGGCCAGTGCGTCTTCATACACAGCCAGCACGCTGCCGTTGACGCGGGGCACATTCAACAGCCGGCCGCCGACTTCGAGCAGGTTGTCGCGGGCGATGCTCACGTCGTTGATCACCAGGCTGGCGTTCACGCGCCAGTGCGCGCCGAGCCGGCCGGCCAGGTCCAGCTCCAGCCCGCGGCTGCGCACCTCGCCGGCGGCCACCGAGAACCCTGCGTTGGCCGGGTCGCTGGTCAGCACATTGCGCTTGCGGATGTCGAAGAGAGCGGCGGTGGCGCCGATGCGCTTGTCGCTGCTCTCCCACTTGGCACCAAGCTCCAGTGCGCGGGATTTTTCAGGGTCGAAGCCATTGCCTGCGACGTCGGAGCCCGTGTTAGGGCGGAACGAACGGCCCGCGTTGGCGTACACCGTCCACGCATCGGTGGGCAGCCAGCTCACGCCCAGGCGGGGCGACACGGCCGACGGGCTCTGCGCGGTGGTGCGCTGCGTGAGGCGGTTGTTGAGCGACTGGTCGTAGTTGTCGGCGCGCAGGCCGGCCATCACGCGCCACTGCGCGCCCAGCTTGATGGTGTCCTGCAAGTACAGGGCGGTGTTGCGCTGCATTTCCAGCGTGTCGGTATTGCGGCCCGGCGTGGGCTGGGGCTGGCCGTACGCGGGGTTCAGGATGTCGATGGCATACGGTGCGGCGGTGCTGGGGTTGGCCCGCAGCATCAGCGAATCCATGCTGAAGCGAAAGCTCTCCACGCCCGCCAGCACCTCGTGCTCCAGCGCACCGGCACGCACCGTGCCCTGCAGCGCGGCCTGCAGCGCGATGTCGTCGGACTGGAAGTCACGGTAGCGGCGCTGGCGCGTGAGCGTGCGGTTGTCGGGCCGCAGCGCGGTGGGCTCGGTCGAAAAGCCCTCCAGGCCCGTCTCGCGGTACGACAGCCCGGCGCGGCTGCGCCAGTCGGGGTTCCATTCGTGGGACAGCACCAGCTGGTGCGTCTGGTTGCGCACGGTGACGTTGCCATCGGCCGGCTCGCCCAGAAAGCGGCTCACGGGGATGGCGCCCAGACGGTTGTTGACCGCCACCACGCCCCGGTCGAGCGGCGTGGCGTGGCGCAGGAACTCGGCGGTGTATTCGAGCACCGTGTCGGGCGTGAGCTTCCAGGTCAGCGCGGGGGCCACCACCTGGCGCTGTGCATCCACATGGTCGCGAAAGCTGCCCCGGTCTTCCACCGCCACGTTCAGGCGGTAGGCCAGCCGGTCGTTGATGGGGCCGGTGGTGTCGAGCGCCGCACGGCCCAGGCGGTTGCTACCGGCGTAGGCCTCCACCGAGTGGGCGGCCTTCCACAGCGGCTTCTTGCTCACGATGTTGAGCGTGCCGCCCGGCTCGCTGCTGCCATAGAGCGCAGCGGCCGGGCCTTTGAGGAATTCGATGCGCTCCACGCCTGCCAAGTCGCGCGGCGCGTTGAAGCCGCGGTTGGACGAAAAGCCGTTGAGCAAGGTCGCCATTCCCGTGTTCTCGTTGCCCGGCAGGCCCCGGATGGCGATGTTGTCCCACAGCCCGCCAAAGCTGTTCTGGCGCGAGACGCCACCCACGTAGTCGAGCACATCGTCCAGCCGCGTGGCGCCCAGGTCGTCCAGCGTCTGGCGCGACATCACGCGCACGGATTGCGGCAGCTCGCGCAGCGGCAGGGTGGTCTTGGCGCCCTCGGCCTCGTCGGCGTAGTAGGCGCCAGAGGCGCTACGGCCGACGACGTCGACGGCGGAGAGGGTGGGTGGGGTGATCACATCGCCGTCTGCGGCGAAGGCGGGGTTGATGGAGGCGAAGAGCGACGCAACCGCCACGGCCGACAACGTGGGGCGCGGCAAGGCCGCTGGGCGTGAAAACGAAAGAGAAGATGACAAAGACGAAGAGCGCATGGCAAACCAGTCCAGAAGCGATGAATGCAAAGCCAGGAGCAGCGTGGCCCACTCCCGCCTGATTCAAGTGGTCAAGGCGGGCGCACAAAGCCGCGTGCCCGTACCCACCCCGGCGGGGTGACTACAAGGCTGAAAAAAGAGGGGGTGCGCTTGAGAGCGCGAGCTGGCGAGGACCTGACGAGCGTCAGGCCCGATGGGCTGGCGGAGGATCGCGTGCAGCAAACGGCCAGCGCACTTGCTGGACCGTGAAGGGGTCTGCGCTTTGCGGCCTGAGCGTGCTGGGTGTTCCGGGAAGCGGTAGCTGGCCGGCCGCCGGTGCATGTGCCAGGCCTGCTTCTAGCGCATGGGTTAAACACAAGGCGCACGTGCCGGCTGTACTTTCGCTGTGTTGGCCGCTGGCTGGGGTGTCTGTTGCATACGCCTCCACATCGCCTACGGCTGTCGAAACCGTGGCGCTAGCTACCACCTCCTGGATATGCCGTGCCTCATGCAGGGGCACACCCGCCAGGGCGTTGAACAACGCCACCAGCACAAGCGCGATGTGGAAGGGCAGGGCGGAGATGGTGCGGCGCAGCATGAGGGTTGCGAATCATACTCAACCGCGGGTATCGGATTGGCGGGCAAGTCGTTCCGCCATGAAGTGACGGGGAGTTAAAAGCCGTTGATCCGCCCCACGTGGAGGACAGGTTTCGATGCTTTGGGGATGGCGCGAAATGGTCGGGGAAGCACGCTCCGCTGGGCTTGCTAACTGAGGTCGGACCGAATGAAGGGCAGTCGGTTTAACGGCCAACGATTGACTTCAGCGGCGGCCGTAGGCCGTCCGCTGGAATGACGGGTTAGAACTCGGCTCACGGAGCAGCCTCGGCGACTGTGCCTTGATGAAAGATCATTTGCCACTGCTCAGCCCGACGCTGCCAGATAGAACTACGAAGGGTCAGCCTCGACGGATGCGACTGGCGAACTGCTTTGTACGTAACTAACGCGACGTGGGACTCTAGCATTTGAACCTTGAAGTCGCTTGCATGGACCTGCATTGGTTGCTCCGCCTGAAGGGCCGACACGATTTGCACTTTGTTGAAGACGCGGCCAGAACTTCCGAATTCGACGAAGCCGTCGGCCAGCAACCGCGAAACCGCCTCTGACTTGCGCGCAGCGGGCTGCAGGAGCAGCAGCTCGTACTCCTGCAGCAAATTCTCGATGGACAGCTGCTCTTGCATGCGAGTTCTAACGTTGAATTCAGCGGGCGCCGAAGGCGCTCGGCTGGAATGCTGGGTTAGAGCTCACCCGGAAGTCTCCATGTCTTGGAAGTTCCTTCGTACTCGAACTCCGCTTGTGCCTTGGCATCTTCCAGTTCTTCGTGCCAAGTGTCGGACTGGCTCTTCCATTGGGCATCGCAGCCAAACAGGTAGAAGGCGGTGTCATCGCTGTACTGACAAATGACGAGACCCGCTGCAGGGCCGAGTACCACGCCACCAACGATCTGCTTCGTGTTACCCGTATGACGGTGACGCTGGTCGATGGGCGTGTAGCACACGACTCTTGCACCTCCGACGTGTGATGGGCACGGATGCATTTGATGGGCCCTAACGGATGAGTTCAGCGGACGCCGAAGGCGGTCCGCTGCAACGCGTGGTTAGGAAAGCAGCGCATCGGGCCCGCTCAACTCGCTTCATTCTGGAGGGAAAGCGATGTGTGGCAGTAGCGGCATGTCTTGTCTTCGCCAGCATTGACACCGCCACACTTTGGGCACTTGATATCGGGCGCCCGATCGCTGAGATCCTGGAGACGCAGGAGGATGATGAGGCCCACGATGTTTAGGAGAGGTAGCAGGACCCCCAGCCACCCGGACCTTCCTTTTGCCTTGGCATAGGCCCAGAACGCCAGCACGATGGCTCCTACTGCAACCCACGCAAGACCGACTGGTGCTCCGCCCGGACCCCAGACATTTCCTGTCTGCGAGCCTTGACCAAAATAGACGATGGCTCCCCCACAACAGACGGCACAGGCAATCGCTGTGTTCGCGATTTGGTTGTATTGCTTGAGCAAGATTCTTCCTAACGTTTGACATGAGAGGCATGACCCGGCTTGCCGGGGCATGTCCTCTCGATGGAAGGGCTAGATGCCCGCGCGATGCCGCTTGAAGCTGGTTGACCCTTGCGTGACGAGCGCACCGACGAGAACCCACCAACGGCCTTGAAAGAAGTGCCGGCTTGCTGCTTTGCGATGGGGGCTAGTTCTGTACTGTGACCCATATCGCACGTGTGTTGCACTGATTGGGACAAGCAAAGACGAAGACCTCGTTGCCTAGGAACAGAACGTAGCCGTCTCTGTATGAGGAGTCCGGTTGCTCTGCCGCGGCAGGCAGTTTCTTGAATTTGTAGGAATCGCTGATCTGGGAAACGAAGGCCATCTTTGCCCCGCATGAACAGACGAACTGCTCAGGTTCTTGAACCCACTCGGGCTTGCCTCCAACGGCGATCTTGTAGCTCGGATTTGCGGGGTGCTCATCAAACTCGAAGGAAACAGGCTCCAGGATTCGCGGACCTAGCGCTGTACGCACCTTACCTGGTAGTGCCAAGAACGCTGCCCAGTTCCCGTCGCCGCCATTCCAGTAGTCGCCCTTGAGATGTGCCTTTGATTCGAACGACGGGATCTCGTTGTGCTCTGGGCACATAAAGATCGAAAGCTGCGACTCGGCTGCGATAGGCAGACCCAACTCGACTGGAACGGCGAACTGCAAGAACAACAACTGCTTTTGGCCACAAAGCCTGCATGTCGGGTACGAAGAATCGTTCGGCAAGATTGCATCGCAGCCACTGCTGTTGCGGCCATCCAAGGGTTCAGACTTTGGGTTCAAGTACAACCGGCGCATTTCGGGCACGTAACGTTTGACATGAGAGGCGCTGGCCGGCTTGCCCGACAGCGTCCTCTCGATGGAAGGGTTAGGCGGCGTGCGCTTCTTCATGCTGCGCGCTCGAGCTCTGCCGCAAGCAAGTCGAATTGCCTTTGAAATCTTGGGCCACAGGATGAGCCAACTCTGCGGACTCGGCTTGCTAGCCCCGAGGTTGCTTTAGCGAGTGCGTGCATCGATGACACGCGAATCTTGGGATCAATGAATGGGCCATTCATCGAATCGTTGATGCCGCAATAGAAGGCGATTCCTCGAACTGCGAGAAAAGCAACTTCAAGGTCTTGATCGGATGCAAGAGTTAACAGTAGGTGTTCTGCCTGTTCACCTTGCCGAGGGTTGAGGCTTGATGCTAGGCAGGCCCGCCAGTTCCTGTCGCGGTTTAGAGAAATGGACTTCAGCGTTAACCAATCTTGCTCGGAAAGTATTGCCATCATTTCAGCTGCATCTTCTGCGCCACCGCCATCGGCCCACTCCATCGAGTCGGCGTCGGAGTTTTGGAGAAGCGTATCAAGGCTGTTTACTGAAGCTTGCATAGCGGATGGCCCCTTGAGCCGCCTAACTTTTGACTTAAGCGGCGCCGTCAGGCGTCCGCTTGAAGGATGGGTTAGGTCTCACGAGACCTCCGCCCGAAACACAACGAAGTGCGGCGACGAACCGTCAAACTCCTTCATCCGATCGCCGAGATGAATGTGTCCATAGTCATCACCCATGCGGTCCATTTCGGCCGCGCAGAAAACGAGAAATTCACTCATCCGACGCAGTTCGCCGGGCGTCGCACACAGCGTGATCTCCGCCAGTTCGCCGGAAACGACGTACTTTGGCTCGACTTCCTGATCCGTATGTCCAAATATCTTCATGCGACTGAGACCTAACGTTGGAGTTAAGCGGCGCCGTTAGGCATCCGCCTTGAACTATGGGTTAGGCAGGCTCCCCGCCAATGCGGAAACATCATTTGCGCCATTTGATAGCCCAATTGTTTTGAGGTGGCCAGCAAGAACGGAGAGATAAAACCTCTCAGAGACTTGGAATTCGTAACCTCCTGGAAGGGCCCAATAACCGTAGATCTCCACTTGGCCTTCCGGTATGCACGCATTCTCGATCTCTCGCTGGTACTCATCCAGGTCTCCGGGATAGATGACTCCGAAACCGCCATTGGAGTCCCCAAACCCGTGACGTGCAGCTGCAAAGGAAGCGAGTTCAGCGGGCGTGCGCCAGTGGGAGATGACTTCCTGAATGCGTGCGACAGTTTCAGAGGAGCTCTGCATGTTTACCGCCTAAAGGACAAGTTCAGTGGGCGGCGCCGATCCACTGCAACGAACGGTTAGAACAGAGAATTTCACGGGGCCAGTTCCCATACTCCCGATGGGGAAATATCAGCTGCTTTCAATTTCATCTGTGAACATAGCTGATTGGCAGCCCACCGCATGTCGTATTGCCAAGTAAAAAATAGATCCGCTGAGGCTTCAAGATCATGCTGATGATGCTTCTAAATGTGCTTGGCAACTTCTACAAGCCGGGCACTACCTCCGAGTGCTTTTAACGCATCGATAACCCAGTCTTGAAGGTCTAATTTTGTCGCCATGACCTGTTCCCCTTATTACGCCTAACGTTGAAGTTCAGCGGACGCCGAAGGCGGTCCGCTGGAACGCCGT
>NZ_CAXUPO020000019.1:0-56438 GCF_964252695.1 Acidovorax sp. LjRoot117
CTTCCCGCTCTCGCGCCTGCGGTGATTGATCGGTGTGTTTCATGGATGCGGGTGCCTCACGTCCCAGAAGCTGGTTCTTCCAGTTGTACAACGTCGGCCGGCACACGCCGAGCTTGTTGGCCACCGCCTGCGCACTTTCCTGCCGGGTGCAAAGCTCCATCACTCCCACCTGCTTCAAGGAATCGGGATACCTTCGTTGGCCCACACTGCCAACAACGGCTCTCCTGACGTCAGGAAGGGCTTCACGAAGCCACTTGGTCAGGGTTCCACGCCCAGGATAGCCCAGGGCCCTCATGGTGGCCGCAATGCATTGATCGTGGGTCAGGTAGTGCTCGATGGCTGCAACCTTCTGAGCCTGTGAGAACTTGGGTTCTCTACCTGCATAGCCAGGGGCAAGGTCCTGGCGCTGCTGATACTCAAGGTACCAGCCTTTCAATGCATTTTTGGTGGGGTAGCCCAGCTGACGGATAGTGGGTCTGACGCGCTTGCCCAGCTTGATATAGAGCTCAACGGCTCGGATTCGGTCTTCGTAGGAATACATGAACTACCTCTTGGTAGTCCAAGTTTTCGTCCGCACCCCCTCCTGGGGGTCAGTGGGTCAGTTCCGGGTGGAAATCAACAAGCCGGCGAATCGGCGGCAATTTCATGCTGCATGACATCCACCCAACGTGCGTTGACAAGTTGCGCCATCCGCTCAGGCGAGACCCTGACACCTGCATTGTTTGCGCCAGCAGCGGGAAGTACTTCGCTGAAGATCCGCAGCGAGACATCGCAATAGACATCGAGCTGACTGGCAAGCCCAAAGGGCCCAACGCCGCCAACTGGGTGACCCGTTGCCTTCTCCACCTCACTCGCCGCGAGGAAGCGGGCCTTTGCCCCGAACTGGTCTTTGTACTTTCTGTTGTCAAGTCGAGCATCGCCTCGGGCGACGAGCAAGATGACTTGCTCGCCTACGCTCAGAGACAGCGTCTTGGCAATCTGTCCTGGATTTACACCGAACGCCGTGGCCGCCATTGCAACCGTAGCGCCGCTCGAGTCCACCTCAATGATCGAAAGATCCGGGGCCTTCTCGGCGAGAAACTGTTTGACGGACTGGAGGCTCATGATGAAAGTTACGAATGAAAACCATGAATGGTCGTTGGACAGCCACACATGGAGCGAGTGCTGCGCTCTCGCTCCATGTGTGGCACGCTACGTTCCCAGTGTTACTCGTCGCAGGCCTTCCTTACATTGGCTGAAACGCCATATTCATGGCCGTTTTCGACATTTGCGGTGCTACGCTGGCTGAAATCGGGCGAGCAGAGGGGAACATAGGTCTACTTCTAGGAATAGATATGCCCTGGCCGTTACCGAGCAGGCATGTATGCAGGGACTACCAAGCGTGCTGTTCGTCGTTTGGAAACGAGCCATCCTTGACCGCCGCGACATAGGCTGTAAAGGCGGCATCCACGGCCGACGCATCGCGCATGAAGTTGCGCACGAACTTTGCCATATGCCCCAAATTGAGTCCCAGCATGTCATGCATCACCAGGACCTGTCCTGCCGTGCCGCTACCAGCCCCAATACCGATCGTGGCACAAGACTTCATGTCACTGGAGATGCGGGTCGCAAGTTGCCGGGGGACCATCTCAAGCACCATCATCGAGGCGCCAGCAGCCTCAAGTGCTGACGCGTCGCGTCGGATCTTGTCGCCGACCTCTTCTTGACGCCCCTGCACGCGATATCCACCCAACGCCGACACCGTTTGCGGCGTCAATCCCAGGTGCGCACAAACAGGAACTCCGCGCTCGACCAGAAAGTCCACCACGTCAACGGTCCACCCACCCCCCTCGAGCTTGACCATATGGGCGCCCGCTTGCATCAAAAGTGCCGCCGACGCAATGGCCTGCTCACGCGACTGCTGATAGCTGCCGAAAGGAAGATCAGCAACGATTAGGGAGCAGCCCTGCGAGCGTTCCAGTCCCCGGGATACGCATTGGGTGTGATACCGCATTTCTTCGAGTGACACGCCCACCGTGGTAGTCCGGCCTTGGCAAACCATTCCCAAAGAGTCGCCGACCAGAAGGCAGTCGACGCCCGCGGCATCTGCGACTGCCGCGAATGTGGCGTCATAGGCCGTAAGCACCGCAATCTTCTCCCCACTGGCTCGCATTTCGGTAATTCGCGAAGTGGTGACCTTCTTGCATTTCCGATCTGTGCTGCGTTCGCTTCCTCCATACGGCGCCGTCGCATCGATGGCGACGCGGGCTTGTGCGGCATGGTTGTCTCTCGATGAACTTTTAGTCATTGAAGATGGCTCTATAAACAAGAAATGGAAGAGAACTGAAGTCCGGCTGTCCCAATGCTCTCTGCCAGAGATTCACTCCTCGATCGCACCACCGATTGAGCGCAGATGTTGTCGGAACGTCATGCTCTCGTCAGCGGTCCTGGCCGCCAGAAATTCATCGAAGCGAGCCTGCTTTCTGAAATTCGTACCGAGTTGCATGCGTGCCGCCTGACTGCGCTCTGTGTCGCGAATCGCGGCAGCGAGCTCCGCCACGCCTTTGGCTTGGCTCAGGGGCATGAAGATCACCCCATCGTCGTCTGCCAAGACGAAGTCTTCGGAGGTGACCTCATGCTCTCCACACTTGGCGGAAGTGAGCGCAGCAGCCTCCTGCGTCTCCAAACGCTGCGGCCCCGTCGGCAACGTGCCAAGGCTGAAGATCGGTAGCCTGATGGTCCGCAATTCAGATGAATCGCGATGCAATCCCCAGATGACGATACCGCGGAGGCCAGCCAGGGCCGTCTCCAGAGTTACGAGGTCACCAACACAGGCCTCATCCAGCCGCCCGCCGTTGTCGACCACCAGAACATCACCGGGAACTGCACGATCGATCGCTTCGAGAAAAACGTCTACGCTGCCATAGTGCCGAGCAGGACATGCTCGACCGACGATATGAGATTCGCTCCACAAGGGACGAAGTCCAGCGGGTGCACAGCGAACCGCGATACCCAGACGCATGCATGCATCCGCGACGTGCGGCGTCGTGAGATCAAGGTAAGTACGTTGAAGCTGCAAAGAGTCCATGTCATTTCTCCTCAGACGAACCAGGTTGGGCGATGCTGCGAAGGTCCCGAAGCAGATAGTTGTTTCGGTTCGTCATCGCAAGCGAGTACCGCCAGCCGCGACCGATCCTGGTTGGACGTAGGGCAGCAAGGGGCTCCGTGGGCGAATCAAAGATCGTCAATGCTGCATCACCTTTCCAGACAGGGCTGGCCTGTACGTTTTCAGCCTGGAGCCGCACAAGTTCGTAGACAGCCGGCTGATCGTGCTGCCCCTCGAACATCGATGGGAAGTGTCGAAGGGCAACGATTGGCCGGCTCCCAAAAGTGACCGCCGACGTGTCCGCAGGGCCAGAGAGCTTCACGTGTCCTTCCGCCAAACGCCTATCCTTGACTGCAACCGTACCAGCAAAGGTCGCACCAGGCTCGAGCCTCGGAGAAGCAATAGAAGGTACGCCCATTGAACGCGTGATCCACACCGAGCCGATCTTCTTGGGATAGCCCAGAGCCCAGCCGCGCGCGAGCGACGTATCCTGGTCAACCACGATGTAAGGGCAATACTGCATGAGCTTGCCCTCATGCTGGACGCTCACGAGCACGATGCACTCACGGTACTGGGCCCGAATAGGGTCCAGCAATTCGCCCCCAGTGTCAGTACAAGCTTGCCAATCGACAAAGGAGACCGTCATCAGCCCGCGTTCGTCAGGGTGGAGACTCAGACCAGGCGGCAGCAGCGCCTCAACGGCGGAGGGCTCCGACCAACACTCGATCGTAATGAAGTCGGCCGCGTAATGCCACGGTGGATTGGGGGCAATACTGGCTCTCCCGTCATGGGAAAAAGGCCCCATGAAGCCCTGAGCTGCTGTGAAATGGGTCATATAGAACTCCTGTTTTGAAAAATGAGCGAATATCCCTGCGCTTGCGCAGCGTCCGGGGACGGGCTGAATTGGTTGCATGCGGGGTGCATGCCGTCAGTCCCCCATGACCACGCCCTCGCGGCGCGGATCGGCTCCGCCGAAATAGCCGCCCGGCACCCGTTGGATCGCCTGCAGACCGCTTGTCATGTTCATCTCCCGGACCTCGTGACCCCGAGCCTTGAGTGCCTCGCCGGTAGCTCCCGGGAAGCGTTTTTCTTCGAGCAGCGTGGGACCGTTGGCCGAGCCGAAGTTGGGCAGGTTGATTGCTTGCTGCGCGTTCAGGCCCCAGTGCAGAGTGCCCCACAAGGTCTTGGCCGTGAAATGAATGATCAACGCGCCACCGGGGCTGCCGCCGCTCATGACCAATTGGCCGGTGGTTTTGTCGAATCCCAGTGTGGGTGACATGGACGAACGCGGGCGCTTGCCCGGTTGCACGCGGTTGGCGATAGCGTTGCCCTTGGCGTCACGCGGCGCGAAGCTGAAGTCGGTCAATTCGTTGTTGAGCAGGAAACCCTTGACCATCTGCCGCGCACCGAAGACGTCCTCGATGGTGGTGGTCATGGCCACAGCACGTCCCTGGGCATCGACGATGCTGATGTGACTCGTGCCGTACTCTGGCTGATCGGGCATAGGGGCGAAGCTGGTCTGCGTGCCTCCCGGGTGGCCGGGCTGGGCAACCTTCATAGACTGGTTGCCAATGAGCCGCGCGCGATCGGCCAGGTAGTCTGGCGACAGCAGGCTCATCCACGAACCTGCGGGCGGGGCCACGAAATCGGGATCGGCTACATACAGTGCTCGGTCGGCGAACGCCAGCCTGGCGGCTTCGGTATAGAAGTGAAGCCAATCGGCGGTGGGTAGGCCGTCTTGCCCCAGGGGAAGCGCGGCACCCGCTGTGTTCTGCAGTATGCCCAGCATCTGGCCGATGGCGATGGCGCCCGAACTGGGCGGTGGGAATCCGCAAAGCCGGTACACCTTCTGCGGTAGCACGGCGTGGTCGTGGCACAGCGGTTCGCGCTTGCGCGACTGGTAGCCGGATAGGTCGGCCAGGGTCATTCGGCCGGGGTTGGACGGATGGGAGCGTACCTTGTCCACGATAGCCTGGGCCACGGGGCCTTCGAGCAGCGCCTTGGAACCCCCTGCCGCGATGTCCCGAAGCACCTGGGCCAGCTCTGGGTTCTTCAGGACATGCCCCACGGGCCAGGGCTGGCCGCTGCCGTCGTAGAAGTAGGCGGCTGCAACTGGGTCTTTTTTGAGGTGCGGTTCAGCCGCCAGCAGCGTGTTCAGCCGGGCGCTGACCTTGAAGCCTTGTTCGGCCAAGGTGATGGCTGGCTGGAAAAGACTAGCCCAGGGCAGCTTACCGTGCTGCTGGTGGGCCAGTTCCAGCATGCGCACGGTGCCTGGCACACCCACCGAGCGTCCACCCACGACGCCTTCAATGAAAGCCATGGGCGTTCCGTCTGGTTTGAGGAATAGGTTTTCGTCGGCAGCAGCAGGGGCGGTCTCGCGGCCGTCATAGGCCTCGACCGACTTGCCATCGAAATGCATGAGAAACGCGCCGCCGCCGATGCCGCTGGACTGTGGTTCCACCAGCGTGAGAACCATTTGCACGGCGATGGCCGCGTCCACAGCGCTGCCACCGGCTTTGAGGACCTGGAAACCAGCGTCGGTGGCCAGTGGGTTAGCCGCCGCGACGGCAAACTTAGCTGTTTGCCAGCCGGGTTTCTCCGTGTAGCCGGACGAGCCCTCTGGCTGCGTGGGCACGCTGTAGTTAAGCGAGGGTACCGTGGTGCCGCAGCCGGCCAGCAGGACGGCCGCGAGCAAAGCGCTCAGTTCTATCTGGAAAATCCGCATAGTGTTCCGTTCTTTTTATGCCAACCGATCTAGCCAGCCACGCGTGTCAGGGGCACGCCCCAATTGAATGTCCGTCAGTGCAGATTTCAGTCGCTCGGTGATGGGACCTGGGCCCCCATCGCCGATGACGAAGCGATGTTTGCGTCCCTTGACTTCTCCAATTGGCGCAACCACCGCTGCCGTGCCGCAAGCGAAAGACTCCAGCAGCCGGCCACTCTTGGCATCGTCTTGCCACTGGTCAATGGAGTAAGGCTCTTCACGAACAATCAGTCCCATGTCGCGGGCCAATGTGATCAGCGATTCGCGGGTGATGCCCGCCAGGATCGTGTCGCTCAAAGGAGGCGTCTGGATCGATCCATCGGCGAACACGAAGAAGACATTCATCCCACCGAGCTCTTCGATCCAACGGCGCTCCACAGCGTCAAGGAAAATCACCTGGTCACATTGCTCGCGGATTGCCTCGGCCTGCGCCGCTAGACCGGCCGCATAGTTGCCGCCGCATTTGGCGTCCCCCGTTCCACCAGGCGCGGCGCGCGTGAAGTTGTCCGACACCCAAAGTGTCACTGCGGTAGCTTCACGTCTGAAATAAGGTCCAACTGGCGATGCGACGACGCAGTAGAGATAGTCGGCCGACGCCCTGACCCCGAGAACGGATTCGGTTGCGATCATGAATGGCCGCAGGTACAGCGCGAAGCCTTCGGTAGAAGGAATCCAAGCGTTATCCACTCGCACCAGTGCACGCACCGATTCAATGAACATCTCCTCGGGCAACGGCGGCATAGCAAGGCGGGCGGCCGAACGGCGAAAACGGCGCGCATTCGCTTCGGGACGGAACAGCCCCGTTCCACCTCCATCCAGGCGATAGGCTTTCATGCCTTCGTAGATCTCTTGCGCGTAATGAAACACTAGCGCTGCCGGGTCGAGGCTCAATGCCTGGCGAGGGCCGATTTTTGCGTCATGCCAGCCTTGATTCTTGGAGTATTTGATGGTGACCATGTGGTCGGTGAAAACCTGGCCAAACAGTGGGTCTTGAAGCAGTGCCTGCCTCTGATCCGCACCCACTGGGAATAGATGACTTTCCACAGGAAAGCGCAGCGATGAACTTGACGTCACTCTTCAACTCCTTGATTCGGGGTGCATCATCATGAAAAACAGAATTGCAATATTAGGCCAATCTTTATAGAATTTGATTGCGTTTATGCCCAATAAGAATTCAATTTCGGCATACAGTAGCTTGTTTTTTATAAAATACAGAATCCAATGCCATGCAAAACAACATCGTCAAAGATCTAGATGCGATTGACCGCCGAATACTCCAGGCTCTTCAAGAAGATGGGCGCATCCAAAACGTGGATCTAGCGGAGAAGGTAGGACTGTCGCCGTCTCCGTGCTTACGTCGAGTCAAGCTCCTTGAAGAGTGCGGAGCCATCGAGCGGTATGTCGCTCTCTTGAACCCGTCAAAACTCGGCATCGGATTGACTGTCTTTGTCCGCATCTGGCTAACAAGCCAGGATGCGCGAACCATCGATGGATTTACGGCTGAAGTTCAGCGGTTCCCTGAGATCGTTGAATGCCATCTCATGGCGGGTGACTGTGACTTCTTGCTTCGCGTTGTTGCGGCTGACCTCGACGCCTACAGACGCTTCCAAGGTGAGCATCTGACGCGCATAAAAGGAGTTCAAAGTGTCAAGACCGAGATCCCCATGCAAAAGATCAAGCTAACGTCTCAACTCCCACTTTGAACAGGATTTCACTGCCACGGACAGCGGGCCAATTGCTGAGAAGCCGCCTGAGATCTCTTCGTAGCCGGTGAGCGATACGCCATCGGGTGTGGCGGCGCTCTCCTACGGAGCGACACCCTCTCAATTCGGCAGGGTTACATAATTGCGTAAACGTGGTGCGTGGACACTGACGAAACCCCACCGACGCTCGCAGCGGACCAACCCTGACTGCTTCAGCGTGTTGAGCGCCATGTTGACTCGCTGGCGCGATAGTCCGCACATCAAGGCCAACTGATGCTGCGAAATCGAAATCTCTTGCGCATCGCTAGCTTGACCATCGGCGAGCATCATGAGTGTTCTCGCCACGCGCATCTCCGGCCCGAGCAGTCGGGAGGCCTCCAGCATCCCGACAAAAATGCCCATGCGGGCATTCATGATCTCGCAGAGAAATTGATTGAACTCGATTGACGAGTTACGCAATAGCTCGAATGTCTTCAATGGAATCGTGCACAGCCTGACCGGGGTAAGGGCACGCAGGTCATACCGGCGGGGCTCTCCTTTCAGTAGGGATCCTTCACCGCCCCACTCGCCTTCTCTCAAGCAATACAGCGTGGTCTCAGACCCGCGGGTGCCGATCACATACATCTGCAGGAAACCTTGCATGAGTCCATACCCATCCGCGCAAGGGGCTCCCGCGCGGGCGATGTACTCTCCCGCGTCGGCAACGCGTTCGGTCGCCGTCTGTATGACCAGCGAACGCAATTCGGGAGTCAGTGCGTGATACCACGGCCATCGCTCTACGAAGGAAAGCACCGACGTCTGCGCTAGGTGGCCCGCTGTTCCCATGTTCATACTCCTTTCCCGTGTTGTGCCGCCGGTCGCCTAGCGGTGCGCACCCAAAAACCGATGACTCGCAGGTGTCTCGCTTCCTTGCCCAGCGAAAAAATTGACCTGTCGCGTTGCCACCGGTTGTGGAGAATCGCCTGCGCAGCCTGCCCATGGCTCTCGCTCTTCCGAATCACGTCACTCGCGAAGAACGGGGATCCCGCCACCAGGATGCGCGCATGCGCATCGCGAGGGTCCAGATCAGCACATGCGTGAAGCATCGCAATAGCCTCAATACAGCGGTGGCGCCATGTCGTCGACCAGCCTCCAGACTGCGCCTCTGATAAGAGTGCAGGCGCTCCGGTGGATCTTCGGCTGATCGTGACGCGTTCCACGCCTACCTGTTCAGCGTCACGGGCGCAGATCGGCGAATCTGGTTGCAGCCTCCTGCAACTGCTCCATCGAGTTGGCGGTAGAGAAACGAACGAACCTCGCCGACTCGGCCGTGCCGAAATCGCGGCCAGGCGAGATCGCAACGTGGACCCGCTTCATGGCCTCGAACGCAAAGTCCCAGCTGTTCGAAACGTTCCAGGCGTCGAACCACGACGAGCAATCCGCCCATGCGTAGAACGCGCCATCGGGCACCACCGGAACCTTGAACCCGATCTTCTCCAGTTCCGGGATGAACCAGTCGCGGCGCGCCTTGAACTGAGCCCGTCGGCGCTCGTACTCGGCGATGCTGTCGGGCTCGAAGCAAGCCAGTGCGGCATGCTGGGCGACGGTACTGGGGCAGAGGAAGAAGTTCTGCGCTAAACGCTCAATCACCGGGATCAGGGGTTCTGGCGCCACCACCCAGCCCAAGCGCCACCCTGTCATGCAGAAGTACTTAGAGAAACTGTTGATGCTGATCACGTTCTCGTCTATGGCCAGGCCGGTCTGACAGAAAGCATCGTCGTGGCTCAGCCCGAGGTAGATTTCGTCGAGCAGCGTGACACCCCCCTTGGCCTGGACGCAGGCATGGATGCGGCGTAGTTCTTCAGGATGGATGGACGTTCCCGTGGGGTTGGACGGCGAGGCGAGCAGCACGCCACGCGTTTTCTCGCCCCAATGGGCCTCGACCTTTTCCGCGCTCAGCTGATACCGCTCGGCTGCCGTGGTGGGCACCATGACGGGCTGGCCTTCTGCGGCAATCACGAAGTGCCGGTTGCACGGATAGCTCGGGTCGGGCATCAGGACTTCATCGCCAGCCTCGATCAAGGCTTGGCAAACGAGTTGCAGCGCGGCCGAGGCGCCTGCGGTCACCGCGATCCGGCGTACTGGGACGTTCACGCCGAAACGCTGCCTGTACCAGTTGCTGATGCGCTCGCGCAAAGGCTCCAACCCGATAGCCGGTGTGTACTGCGTCGTGCCATTCCGCACCGCGCTCACGGCGGCCTCCTGCACCAGAGGCGGGGCAGTGAAGTCCGGCTCGCCAATGGTCAGGTAGACCATGGGCTTGTCGCCACAGGCGACCTCACGAGCCAACTGCGAAGCGGCCTTGGCCACCTCCATCACATAGAACGGCTCGATGCGCTCAGCGCGCTTGGAAATTCTCATGGCTTGGCCTCAATCAAAATGCACTGGAGAAGGACCGAGGCGCTGTGCATCGCCCTCAGCCCTCCAATTGGTCAACGACCGCTGTAGGTGTAGAAGCCCTGGCCAGTCTTGCGCCCCAGGCGGCCAGCATCCACCATCTCCTTGAGCAGGGGTGCAGGCCGGTACTTCGGATCGCCAAATCCCTCATGGAACACTTGCATCACTGCTAGCATCGTGTCCAGACCGATCAGATCGCTCAATGCCAAAGGCCCAATCGGATGATTGCAGCCGAGCTTCATCCCGACGTCAATCTCCTCAGCACTGGCGAGCCCTTCCTGCAGGACGTAGATGGCCTCATTGATCATCGGGCAAAGAATGCGGTTCACTACGAACCCGGGACTGTTCTTGACAGTGATCGCGCTCTTGCCGATCGCCCGTGCAAAGGCCAAGGCCTGTTCGTGTGCCAGATCCGAGGTTTGCAACCCGCGAATCAACTCCAGCAGTTCCATCACAGGAACTGGGTTGAAGAAGTGCATGCCGATGCAACGATCCGGCCGGTTCAGGACGGCAGCCAGCTGCGTGATGGAAATAGACGAGGTTTTGGTCGCAATCACTACATCGTCGCTGGCCACTGCCTCGATGTCACGGAGGATGCGCAGCTTGATATCGAGCCTTTCGGTAGCCGCCTCTATCACCAGGCCAGCACCGCGCAGATCCTGATAGGAGACCGTCGGATGAATCCTGGCAAGGTCAAATCCTTGCCCTCGGCGCGAGTTTTTCTTTCTTTACCTGCCGGTCCAGGCTGGCAGCAATGGTCGAGATACCGCGTCCGAGTGCCTCTTCGGAGACGTCGAGCATCGTGACGTCGAGTCCGGCAAGCGCACACACCTGTGCAATGCCGTTGCCCATGGTTCCGGCGCCGATCACGCCAACGTGCTGTCTTTTCATGATGAATTCGGAGAAGTAAGAATCAGCAGTGTCCAGCTACCCAGCACTTAGAGCCATTGGCAAATATGACACATTCAATGCCATATCCGTCACAGGAAACGTAATTCCAAGAATTCACGGCTCCGGTGGTACAGCTCGATCCGGTTCAATTCCAACACCATCGAGTGCGTACCGCGCGCAAGCACTTCCAGCCGTTTGTAGGGCGCCTGCTCCAGCTTGGAAAACAATTCCTGCGCCATGTACACCGGCGTATCCACGTCCCATTCGCCCAGCAGCAATTGCGTAGGCACGCGAATGCGCTCGGGCTCATAAGTAGGCCGGCCGGCAGACCACAACTCCATCAAATCGACAATCACGCCGTTCGGCGACAGTACCGCCTCGCTTGCATCCCCGGGCTTGCCTTGAATGCTGGACAGCGCGTTCCACCAGCTGTCGAATTCCGCTTGAGACATCAATTGCTCTGCCAAGGAGGCAGAAAGGCCGCGCACCCAGCGCTGGCGCGCCTCTGCCTTGCTGATGGCTCGAAAGTCGCTCAGGTGGGCACCAGGGGCCAACGAAGGCGGGAGGCCCGCCATGGCCCATCGCATCATGGTCATGCTAGGCGTATTGCGGATCAGCCACAGCGGGGCAAACAAGACCAGATGCCTCACCGCCCCGTTGTTCGCCGCGGTGAAGCCACCTGCAAGCGCCGTGCCCCAAGACCAACCAATCAAATTGACACGGGCATTGCCGCTTCGGGCACGCACGAAGTCCACCACCGCAGCAAGATCGAACTGCGCCTCCGAGGTACGCGCGTACCCATACATGATGCGGCATCGAACTCGACACCCTGAAAATCACAGAGCTCTCACCGCGATAGGGCGTGGCAGGCGAGAGCGATACTTAATCAAACACGTTCGAAGATGGCTGCGATGCCCTGCCCTCCACCGATGCACAGCGTCACCAGCGCATAACGTCCACCAATGCGGTGCAATTCAGCGATTGCCTTCGTCGTGATGATTGCGCCCGTTGCACCGACAGGGTGACCCAGCGAGATGCCGGAGCCATTCGGATTCACCTTGTCCGGATCGAAGCCAAGCTCCTGAATCACCGCACAGGCCTGTGCCGCAAATGCCTCGTTCGACTCGATGACATCGAGGTCCTGGACTTTCAGGCCCGTGCGTGCCAACACCTTGCGCGTAGCCGGAATGGGGCCGATACCCATATAGGCAGGCTCCACACCCGCATGCGCATAGCCCACCAAGCGAGCCAGCGGGTTGAGGCCCAGCGCATTCACGCGATTCCCTTCCGCCAACACCACGGCAGCTGCGCCATCGTTGATCCCGGAGGCGTTTCCGGCTGTGACCAACCCGTCCTTCTTGAAGGCGGGCTTCATTGCGGCGAGGGACTCGACCGTGGTGTCGCCGCGCACGTGCTCATCGGTGTCGAACAGCAAAACTCCCCTCCGGGTCTTTATTTCCACCGGAACGATCTGTTCCTTGAAGCGACCCGCAGCAATGGCAGCGGCCGCGCGTTTCTGGCTGAGAACCGCCAGTTCATCCTGCTGCTTGCGCGAGATCTTGAAGCGCTCCGCTACGTTCTCTGCGGTAATGCCCATGTGGATCTTTTCCCAGGGGTCATGCAGGATGCCGAGCATGTAGTCAACAAGCGTCGCATCGCCCATGCGGGCACCGTAGCGCGCCGAAGTATCAATGTATGGACCGCGGCTCATCGACTCCGACCCCCCGCCGATAGCGATCTCACAGTCGCCCTGGGCAATGGCCTGCGCAGCCGAAACAATGGCCTGAAGCCCAGAGCCGCACAGACGATTGACGTTGAATGCTGGGGTCTCTATCGGTATCCCCGCATCGATGGCGGCGACGCGACTTAGGTACGCGTCCTTCGGATCGGTGGGGATCACACTCCCAATGACGACATGCCCGATGGCGTCGGGCGCAATGCCGCTGCGTTCCAATGCAGACTTGACCGCAGTGGTTGCCAACTGGGTGTTTGGCACATCCTTCAACGCACCGCCAAAGGTGCCAATGGCGGTACGAGCGGTGGCGACAACAAAGATTTCGCGAGCATTCATAGAGGGCCTGTCAGAAGCTGAAGCGGTCAGGTTGCGTGGATGCCCGGGAATGGCATGGCACCCGATTTCAAGTACTTTAGAAGTTTCAGGCTCTCCAGAACAGTGGCTAAATTGACTGTTTTTATGCGTATTCCGCCAACCCAGTATGACGACGGATGCGCCCGCGTGTCCGTTGTTGTCGTCCGGTAAGAACAAAAGACCTTGCGCTCTTTCGAAACGCCCAGATCGACAGATATCTCAGTCACGCCTTACGCAGAGGCTGCGTCGTTGAGACGAAGTTCTTCTTTCATCATCTCCCGCATCACGAACTTCTGGATCTTTCCGGTGACCGTCATTGGAAAGCTCTCGACGAAGCGGATGTACCGAGGAATCTTGTAGTGCGCGATCTGCCCTTTGCAAAACGACTGCAACTCATCTTCACTGAGCGTGGCACCGTCGCGAAGGACAACCCATGCGCACAGTTCCTCACCGTATTTCAGATACGGCACTCCAAACACCTGCACGTCCTGGATGGCGGAATTTCGATAGAGAAACTCTTCGACCTCCCGCGGGTACCTCACCTGGGCTCGGTTGATTTGCCGCTCAGAAGCTTGTCTCTATCGAGAGAGAAGGCGCCACTCTAGCCATAAGCGCAAAGCGGCTTTGAACGCTGAAGTCCCGTAGCATGGCAGGGCAAGGCCACAATCAGACTACGTGAACGACTTTTCATTCAAGAAGATTGCCTTGGCGGCGTTCGGCCCGTCGCTGCTGTTTGGCATCGGCGAAGGAGCGATCCTCCCTGTGGTGGCCCTGCTGGCACGGGAGCTGGGCGCATCGGTGCCGATGGCTGCGTTGGCCGTGATGCTGATCAGCATAGGCTGCGTACTGAACAATGTGCCAGCATCCGTGATGATCACCCGGCTGGGGTAGCGCTCCTGCATCGTGGGAGCCGGGGTGTGGAGCGCCCTGGGCATGGCCGTCGGCCTTTTTGCAACGCACTTCGGGATGCTGGACGTCGGGTGCTTCATGATCGGTATGTCGCAGGGTGTCTACAGCCTGGCCCGCCAAAGCTACACGACGGAGGTCGTGCCTATCAGCCACAGGGCACGGGCCCTGTCCAGCCTGGGTGGGGTGGTGCGGATCGAAACGTTCATCGGGCCTTTTGCCGGCGCCGCAGTGATCCACTTCTACGGTCTTTCCGCAGCATTCGCCGTGGGAATCATCGCCGCGCTGTCCGCGGCGAGCCTTGCAGCCGGAATAAAGGATCTCAAGGCGTCGGGCGCGCCCACACCCGCGCAGGAGCAGGCCCAGGTGTCCGTGTTGACGACATTCGCAGACCACCGCCGGGTGTTCCTCACCCTGGGGGTCGCGATTGCACTGGTGGGCGCCGTCCGGGCTGCCCGCCAGGTGGTGTTGCCGCTCTGGGCAGACCACCTAGGCCTGTCGCCCGCGGTGTCGTCGCTGATCTATGGTCTGGCCGGGGGCATCGAAATGCTGGTGTTCTATCCCGCAGGCAAGGTGATGGATTTGAAGGGTCGTCGCTGGGTGGCCTTGCCTTCCATGCTCATCATGGGGGCTGGCATGCTGGCGATGCCGTTCACCGCCAGTTTTTCCACCATGCTGCTCGCAGCCATGGCGATCGGCTTCGGCAACGGGATTGGTTCAGGAATGAACATGACGCTGGGCGCCGACCACGCACCAGCCCAGGGCCGGGCCTATTTCTTGGGCGTATGGCGCCTCCTGGCGGACATCGGAGCCATTGCGGGGACCGCGGCGCTGTCGTTGATCGTTTCCCTGGGTTCGCTGGCCGTTGGAACCTCTGCCATAGGACTTGTCGCGGTCACGGCTGCAGCCCTGCTGCATGCGTGGATCCCATCACCGCCGAAAAGTTAGATTACCAAACACACGGGACTGCCAGATTCAATCTGTTGAATGACATCGAGCGTGACTCCATCGGTGGAATCAGTGGAGAAGACAATGATCGAATCGCTGTCCTCATTCAACACATACATTCGCGACTGTTCGTCCTCCAGCGCGAAGAATCTGGGCGTCTTGCCAAGTGACGAGGTCGCGCCTTGAAAAGTCAGCCGCCCCGTCGTCGAATCGACGCCAAATGCCGCGATGCTGTCATGCCCCCGGTTGGACGCATAGAGCTGTCCTCCGCATCGGGATATCGCGATTTCCGAGCCTGTGTTGTTGCCTGTGAATGAATCTGGCACCGTGGACAGCGCCTGGAATGGAGAAAGCCCGCCCGTCGCCGTGTCAAACCGGTACGCCGCGACGGTGGAGTCCAGTTCGTTCACCACATAAACGGTGGCCAGTGTTGGATGAAACGCGATGTGCCGGGGACCGGCTCCCGTGCGTGTATCGACCCAACGTTGGGCATCCGTGTCGATCCGCCCATCATCAAACGGAAACACGAACACGCGGTCGAATCCCTTGTCGGGTACCACTACGAATTTGCCACTGGGATCAAACGGATTGAAGTGCGGCTTGGCGTGCGGCTGTTCCTTTCGGTGTGGTCCCGGTGTCCCCGTCATCTCCACGCGTTGGATTACCGGATCCAAGGTTCCATCGGGGCGCACCGGCATCACCAGCAAAGCGCCGCCCTGGCGGCCGACGCCGAGGTGATCGGAAACGAGTAGCCACTGTTCAGTTGGATCCAGCGCGAGATGCACCGGATTGAGGCCACCGCACTCCTGTGTCTGCAGCAGCGAGATCGTGCCGTGTTCCGGGTCAATGGCCAGCACGCTGATCTCGTGGCCGTCGCCATGCACCGTGTACAGGCGGCTACGGTCGCGGTTCAACGCCAGGAACGATGGGTTCACGAGCCCACCAAAAACCTGCATCAGGCGCAGTCTTCCATCGGCTTCGATGGCATAGACGCTGATACCTTCACCCCGGGCATTTCTTTCGCGCGTGGTGCGCGATCCCACATAGGCATAGCGCGGAGCTGAGTTGGGGTCGTTCCTCGATGTCATCAGAAGGTCTTCAATGGGTCAGAATTCATAGAGCCGTTGTGCGTTGGCATCCAGGGTATCGGCCGCCAGGCCGGCTGTTTCCAGCCAACCCTGGCACCGGGTCAGCCAGGCAAGGTCGTCTACCTCGCGGAACGGTTCGATTGCGTCGGGTGTTGCCGGAGCTGAGCGTGCCGTGCCCTGCGTGTGCGGCCAGTTTGTCCCCCACAGCGCGGCACGGGGGGCGGCCTGCAGGAGGCTGTGGGCCATCGGCGCAAGCAGTTCTGCATCTGGAGCGGAAAGGTAGGGCGCGGACAGCTTCACGGAGAGCTTGCTTGCTGCAGCCAAGTCGCACACTTCCCGCCACTCCTCGCTCTCCGCAGCACCGGGCGTGACGGGAGGAAGCCCGATGTGATCGAGCACGAAATGGCAGGAGCTGCTCCGGATGAGGTTGCCGAGTTCGCGCAGCACACCCAGGGTGACATGCAGCTGCACATGCCAGTGAGCAGGCACCTGCCGGATCGCTTGCGCGACCGCATCGCGCGCAGCGGATGCGTCGGCATTGCCATCCACGACGAAGTTGATGCGCGCGGCGCGTACCCCGAGCGAGTCTAGTCCCGCGACCTCGAGGGCTGTACTGGTGGGCGCCAGCACGGCCACGCCACGTCCGCGGCCCTTCAACCGCTGCAGCGCATGGGCCAGGCAGCCGTGGTCGCTACCGTAGACGCTGGGCTGCACCAGCACCACGCGGCCTGCGCCGATGTGATCCAGGTGCTCGACCAGCCTATCCACGCCCGCATAGCCCGGCGTGAAGCGTCGGCGCTCCGCGAAAGGGAACCGTGCCGCGTCGAACACATGGACGTGGGTGTCACAGAGCACGCTCTGCGGTAGCTGGAAGGATGGCTCGCTCACTGCGTCTGGATCTTGGCGGTTTTGACCAACTGCTGCCACTTGGCCAACTCCTCACGCATGAACTTGTCGAACTCTGCGGGAGTGTCCGAGACAGTGCGCGCGCCCAGCTCTTCGAACTTCTTGGCGACCTCAGGGCTTTGCAGCGCCTTGGCGATCTGGGCCTGCAGGGCATCCAGCACCGGCTGGGGCGTCTTGGCCGTAGCAACGATCCCCACCCAGTGCTCTACCTTGAAGCCCTTCAGCCCTGCTTCCTCGAAGGTAGGGACACTGGCCAAGTTTGGCAGGCGCTTGGCGGAGCCGATGCCCAGACCTTTGATGCGGCCCGAGGCGAAGGCCGAACCGGTGCTCGTCACGCTGTCGATCAACAGATCAACCTCGCCGCCCATCACCGCTTTGATCGACTCGCCGCCGCCCTTGTAGGGCACATGCAGGAACTTCGCACCCGTGATGCTGGAGAGCAGTTCGGTCGTGAGGTGCGGCGTACTGCCCACGCCTCCGGTACCGTAGGTCAGCTTCTCCGGATTCTTCTTTGCGAACTCGATGAGTTCGCCCGCGGTTTTGAAGTTCGAGGTTGCGGGGACCATCATCACCATCGGCGACTCAGCCACACGTGCCACTGGCACCAGGTCGCGCATGGTGTCGTACGGCATCTTCGGCTGCAAGGCCGGGGCCATGGTCACAGGTCCGCTGATAAAGCCCAGCGTGTAGCCATCGGCCGTGGCCTTGGCCACCGCATCCGTGCCGATGATGCCGCCGGCTCCCGGCTTGTTGTCCACCACAAAGGGCTGGCCCGTGTCGCCTGTCAGGCGCTTCGCCAGCACCCGGGCCATGACGTCGTTGGGCCCGCCGGCAGCGAAAGGTACGATCAGCCGAACAGGCTTGGTGGGATAAGACTGAGCGATGGCAAGCGATGACGCTGTAAGGCCAGCCAACAACAGGGCTCGGCGTGCGATCAGGAAGTGGGACATGTTCCGTGCTCCTCTCAAAACCGATGACGCAGACCAACAGTCACACCCGTCTGCGAACCGCGCGTGCCCATGAACGCAGGCAGCACGTAGCCGCCATCGATCCGGTTGCGATCTACCTCTGCGTACACATCCGTCCGCTTGGACAGGTAGTAGTCCGCGGAGACCCACGCGACTTTCCGGGTTCCCGAGCCGTTGGCGGCAAACGCGTTTTGGCGGTCTTGTGTGTAGCTCGCTGTCAGGGTGAGCAGTGGGGTGACACTGTAATTGACGCCAATGGAAGCGACTTTGTTGCGTTGCAGGCTGATCTCATGGCTGCGCTCCATGTAGGCGAGGAACGCCTTCCAATCCGTGCTGATGCGATACGCCACCCCAGCACCGCGGATATTGCGCGTCTCGCCGCCAGTGGCCGCCGACAGGTTCTGGCCATACGCCACGGCCTCGAATGGCCCGCCAGCATACGTCGCCGAAAGTCCGCTGCCGCGGCCATTCCCCTCTGACAGCGTGACGCTGCCTGCCAGCGTGACGGGACCAAGCTCCTTCGCGTACTTGATCATGTTGTCTTGGCGCGCCATGTGATGGTTGCTCAGCACCGTGATCGCATCAATGTTGGGATTGCCCATAGGCTGGATACGCGCGGCAGCCTGGTGCGCCAGCGTGTACTGGCGGCCCAGAGTGAGCACTCCTAGTGCCTCGGAGGACACGCCCACCAGGGATTCACGTCCGAAGGCACGACCCGCCGCTGATGCGACCTGTCCGTAGTTCGCTGTGGCGGTGGATTGCTGTGCCAGGCCGGTGGATGGATCGATCCCCATCTCCAGCACATAGAAGGCTCGGGTCCCGCCGCCCAGATCTTCGGTGCCCTTGAATCCCAGGCGAGAGCCGCCGAACAGGCCGTCGCCAACAGTAGTAAGGCCGCCCCGGTTCGCGCCAGCATTGCTGGCGTGCCGAACGGTCACATCCATGATGCCGTACAAAGTCTGGCTGGATGTTTGGGCAAAGGTGAAGGCCGGCGCGACAAGCGCCAGACCGGCCATGCTGCGCATGGCGGCTTTTTTGAAATGTTGCATGGAATCTCCAGCGGCATGTCCGCTGCGTTGATGGAAGGAGTTACTCGGGCTTGATGTCGTGGCTCTTGACCAACTGCGACCAGCGCGCCGTCTCAGCTTTGATAAAGCTGCCAAACTGTTCAGGGGTGCCGCCTACCGGCTCATCGCCCAAACTGGTGATGGCCTTCACCATTTCAGGCTGCTTGAGGATTTCGTTGATGGAGGCGTTCAGCTTCGCGATGATGGGCGCTGGCGTGCCCTTGGGAGCGACGACACCGAACCAGTTGGAAATCTCCATGCCCTTGATGCCCAACTCCTCAAAGGTAGGCACGTCCTTGAGAAGCGGCGAGCGCTGGGTACTAGTGATCGCCAGAGGGCGCAGTCGAGGCTCGCTGCCTGAGACATAGGGCATCACCGCAAAGATCCACTCAAACATGATGTTGACGTTCCCAGCGATCAGGTCATTGGTCGCCGGCGCGCCTCCCTTGTACGCAATGTGCGTCATCTCGATGCCGGCTGCATCCTGCAGCAGCTCGCCCGCAAGGTGATGAGAACCACCGATACCACCGGAAGCGAAGCTCAGCGAATTGGGCTTTGCCTTGCTTGCCGCTATCACCTCCTTGACGGATTTGAAGGGGGATGCCTGTGCGACCGACATGATCAGCGGCCCCTTCTCAATCATCACAACAGGCACCAAGTCAGTTGCTGGATCGAAGTTGAGCTTGCGGAACAGGGCCTTGTTGACCGCAAGCGGGGCGAAGTTGCCCAAGCCGATGACGTAGCCATCGCCCTTCGCTTTGGCGATGTAGTCCGTCCCGATGTTTCCACCAGCACCTGGCCTGTTTTCAACGATTACCGGCACGCCGTACATCACCGACAACTTCGTCGCAATCTGGCGCGAACGGGTGTCCGAGCTGCCGCCCGCGGCGTAGGGCACCACAAACGTGATGTTTTTGTTTGGATAGCTTCCAACGTCAGTATTCGCGAACGCAGGAACAGCCAGCAGGCCTCCGATCGTCATCAGGGCGAGTCTGCGAAGGCGTTGATTGTTGGTCAGATGCACTTTTGTCTCCTTTTGGTTTGTGGTCGGTAGATACCCGATATTGTATCGGCATCGATATTGGTACAATCAGTGTCAACCCTACATCGGATATCCAGCAAATGAATGCACCAAAAATTGCTTTGATACATGCCACGCCGCTGGCGATTAGGCCAATCGAAGAAGCTTTTGCGCGTCTTTGGCCAGAGGCCTACTGCATGAACTTGCTTGATGACAGCTTGTCTGTTGACCTCGCTGAGGCAGGCGAAATCACCGGTGGCCTCACGGACCGGTTCCACTCCCTGACCCGCTATGCGGAGAGTGCTGGAGTGAAGGGCGTGCTCTTCACTTGCTCAGCGTTTGGCCCAGCCATCGATGCGGCAGCAGCAGGTGTCGACTTGCCTACGTTCAAACCAAACGAAGCGATGTTTGGCGAAGCGCTGGGCGTGTGCGCAAAGCTTGGGCGCACAGGAAAGATAGGAATGGTTTCGACGTTCGCGCCCTCTGTGTCGAGCATGAAGGAAGAGCTTCGCGAACTCGCAGCCAAGTTGAATTTGGACTACGTGCTGAAAGTCGAGTGCCCATACGCCGCGCTGAAGGCGCTGAGTGAAGGCAACGTTGATATCCATGACACCCTGGTCAGCAAGGCCGCACAGGAACTCATCGACTGTGACGTGATCATGCTGGGCCAGTTCTCTACCTCACACATGAGGAGCCGCGTCGAAGCGGAGACGCGTCGGCCAGTCCTTTCAAGTCCTGACAGCGCGGTAAAGCTGCTCAGGCGTTCCGTTGAACATTCCGCCACCACCCCCTAGTTTTAACCCCCGCAACTGACTGGAGACTCACATGAAATTCATCGTTCTGCCCTGCGACGGCATCGGCCCCGAAATCGTTGACGCATCCGTGCGCGTGCTGAAGGCAGCCGGCACTCGCTTCGGCCTGGACTTCCAATTCGACTATGAAGACCTGGGCTTCGCGAGCCTGGAAAAGTACGGGGTTACCATCCGCGACGAGCTGCTGGAACGCTCGAAGACCTACGACGGCATCATCCTGGGCACGCAGTCGCATGCCGACTACCCCCCGCCAGAGAAGGGCGGTCGCAACGTGTCCGCTGCGTACCGCATCGGTCTGGACCTGTACGCCAACGTGCGCCCCGCACGCACACGGCCTTTCCTGCAGTCCAACATGCGCGAAGGCAAGACCATGGACCTGGTCATCATGCGCGAAGCCACCGAGGGCTTCTACCCAGACCGCAACATGTCGCGCGGCTGGGGTGAGGTCATGCCCAGTCCCGACATGGCGCTGTCCACGCGCAAGATCACCCGCCACTGCAGCGAGCGCATCGCGCGCCGCGCCTTCGAGCTGGCCATGACCCGCAAGAAGCGCGTCACCGCCATCCACAAGGCCAACAGCTTCCACATGACCGACGGCCTGTTCCTCGAAGCAGTGCGCCATGTTGCCAAGGATTTCCCGGAGGTGGTGCTGGACGATCTGCTGGTGGATGCCTCGACCGCCCACCTGGTCAAGGAGCCGGAGCGCTTCGACGTGCTGGTGGCCACCAACTTCTACGGCGACATCCTCTCGGACCTGTGCAGCGAACTTTCGGGCAGCCTGGGTCTGGCAGGTTCCATCATGGCCAGCGACACGAACTGCTGCGCGCAGGCTCAGCACGGCTCGGCACCTACCATCGCCGGCCAGGACAAGGCCAACCCCACCTCCATGATCCTGTCCGTCGCGATGATGGTGGCCTGGCTCGGCGACAAGCGCGGCGACGCCAAGCTCAAGCAAGCTGCCAAGGCCATCGAGACCGCAGTGGACAAGGTGCTGGAGAACCCCACTACCCGCACTGCGGACATCGGCGGAAGCATCGGCTGCAAGGCCTTCGCCACGGCCGTGGCGGATGCCGTGTCAGCCGCCTGAGTCTGGACGGTGCCCATGAAACCACCCTATCTGGGTTGCATCGCCGATGACTTCACCGGCGCGACCGACCTGGCCAGCAACCTGGTGCGCAGCGGCATGCGGGTGGTGCAAACCATCGGCATTCCGTCTGAGCCTCCCAGTGAAGAGGTCGATGCGATCGTGATCGCGTTGAAATCGCGCACGATCCCGGCCAACCAGGCCGTGGAGCAGTCGCTCGCTGCGCTCCAATGGTTGCGGGCGCAGCAAGTGCAGCAGGTCTATTTCAAGTACTGCTCCACGTTCGACTCCACGCCAGAAGGCAACATCGGCCCGGTAACCGATGCGCTCATGGACGCACTCGGCACCGAGTTCACGATTGCGTGCCCCGCGTTCCCCGAGAATGGTCGCTCCGTCTACAAGGGCTACCTGTTCGCGGGCGACGTGTTGCTGCAGGAGTCGGGCATGCGGAACCATCCCCTCACGCCCATGACCGACTCCAACCTCGTGCGCGTGCTGCAGGCCCAGACCAAGCGGCGCGTGGGTCTGGTGGATCACAGCTACGTCCGGCGGGGTAGTGACGCCGTCAGCGTTCGCATTGCCGAGCTGCGCAGCGAAGGCGTTGAAATCGCCATCGTCGATGCCATCGACAATGACGATCTGCTGGCGATGGGTCCCGCCTTGGCCGGGCTGCCCCTGGTCACTGCGGGTTCGGGCGTTGCCGTCGGCCTGCCAGCCAACTTCGGGGTGACTGCCAGCGACCTGGCCGCAAGACTGCCAGCGGCTCATGGCCGCCGTGCAATCGTGTCCGGTAGTTGCTCGGTGGCCACCAATGCACAGGTTGCAGACTTCCGGCAGCGTGGTGGGGCCGCGTTCTCCATTGATCCGATGCAGATCGTGGCCGGTGTGGACGTGGTCTCCGAAGCGTTGGCGTGGGCAGACAAGCTGCTCGATGCTGGGCCTGTGCTGGTGTATGCCACCGCGGAGCCTGAGGCGGTGAAAACCACCCAGGCAAAGCTCGGTGTGGAGGAAGCCGGGCAGATGGTTGAGCATGCACTGTCCCAGATTGCCCGCGGGTTGGTAGCCAAAGGCGTGGGGCAACTGGTGGTCGCTGGAGGCGAAACCTCGGGTGCTTGCGTTCAGGCGCTTGGCATTGACCGCATGCGCATCGGTCCCGCCATCGCACCCGGGGTCCCCTGGTGCCACGCACAATCACGCTATGCTTTGACCGATGGAATCCACGTGACGTTGAAGTCCGGCAACTTCGGCACAACTGATTTCTTTACCAAGGCCTTTGAACAGCTGACCTGACGAGTTCACGATGAAATCCAATGCTGCACTTGAAATCGCGCCGAGTGGGAATGTAAGCCCTCTCATCCCCAAACTGGCTGCCCAGATTCTGGAGATGGTTCAGCGCGAGGGCCTGCCCAAGGGTTACCGTCTCACGGAGCAAGCGTTGTGCGACGCATTGGACGTGTCTCGCTCGCCAGTGAGAAAGGCCCTGCAGTTCCTGGAATCCACCGGGGTCGTGACTTCCAATCCGAACCGGGGATTCCAGCTCGCCAAGGAGTCGCATGAGATCAAAGGCCTTGATCTCTCTGAGGCCGGCGTTTCCAGCGAGGATACCTACATGCGAATCGCCAGCGATCGCATCAAGGGCTACATCGATCAGGAGGTGACCGAGGTAGAGCTGATGAGCCGGTACGGCTTGGCCAGGCCTCAGATGCAGCGACTTCTCAACACCATGGCCAAGGACGGCCTGGTGGACCGCAAGCCCGGGCGCGGCTGGGTCTTTCGTCGCATGCTCACAAGCCTCGAATCGCACCGCGAGAGCTATCGCTTTCGCATGATGCTGGAGCCCGCTGCCATTCTCGAACCTGGCTACACCGTGGACCTGGCCGAGTTGGAGCGCTGCCGCCGGGAGCAGCAGGAACTGCTCGATGGCGGCATCGAGCAGTGCACACCAGCGCAGCTGTTCCAGGCGGGCAGTCACTTCCATGAAACCGTGGCGGCCGGCAGCGGCAACCGCTTTGTGGTCGATGCGCTGCGCAACGTCAATCAGATGCGCCGCATCGTCGAATACGGCACGCTGCTGGACCGCAGCCGCCTCCACCGCCAGTGCGAAGAGCACCTGCAGTTGATCGAGCTGCTGGTGCGCGGCGAACGCATGGAAGCGTCGCTGTTCCTGCGTCAGCACCTGAACACCGCGCGCATCACGAAATTGGGGAGCGAGGAGTGACCGAATCCCAGGCCCGAGAAGAAATTTGCCGCGTGGGAGCCAGCCTGTTCGCACGTGGCTATGTGCACGCCACGGCCGGCAACATCAGTACCCGCCTTGCACCGGAGCACGGCGGCGGTTTTCTCATCACTCCCACCGATGCCTGCCTGGGCTTTCTGGACCCGGCGCAACTGGCGCGCATCGGCGACGACGGCGCTCAGCTCAGCGGCGCCCGCGCCAGCAAGACCATCACGCTGCACCGCGCCATCTACCGTGCAACCGAGGCTGCGGGGCAACCCGCCACCTGTGTGATGCACACCCATAGCACGCACCTGGTTGCGCTCACGCTGCGGCGCAGTGGCTACCTGGAGCAGAGCGGCGAATTGCTCCCTCCCATCACCCCTTATTTCGTGATGAAGGTGGGCCGAGTGCCCCTGGTGCCCTACCAGCGGCCTGGTGCGCCCGCCGTGGCGCAGGAGGTTGCGCAACTCATTGCCGAATACGCCTCCAAGGGCCGCCAGCTCCGCGCGGTGATGCTCGACCGGCTAGGTCCGAATGTGTGGCACCGCACGCCTTCCGAGGCCATGGCCACGTTGGAGGAACTGGAGGAGACCGCCAAACTCTGGTTGCTCTCGGATTTCAGTTGCTCCAGCCTGGGCGACTCAGATCTGGCGGAGCTGCGCGAAACATTCGCTGCATCGTGGTAGAGCACCGTCCTCGAAGGTCATTCGGCTTGGCAGCACACCGGCTGCACCGCTCGAAAGCGGACGGTGGATTGGCCCTATGGGCTGCTGCCTCGCAAAGCGCGCTAGCCGAGTTGCAGCTGGGTATTGCCGCGGTTGGCGGCTGCGCCGACGCCATTGAGAAGCATGCCCTGGCTGGCCATTTCCCGCACCTCACGCGCCTGCCCTATGGCCGCGAGGGCGGGGTGATGCGCGTGGTCTCGCGCATCGCAGGCGGCGTGCATGCCGAGCAGGAACTGGCTGGCGCCATCTACCTGCTGGACCCGCTCGACCCCTCATCGCTGTACCCCGAGGCCCAGGCCCTCAAGCGCCAGTGCATCTCGCACGGCAAGCCCCTGCTGCTCACCGTGGCCGCCGCAGTCGAGTGGGTCGCGGTGGAGGCCGCATTGCAGGCTGGCACTTCGCTGCGCCAGCGCCCGCCGGCCATGGTGCCGGCCATCGACCAACAGTCCGTCGCGCTCATCGCCCACGATGCCTTGAAGTCCGCCATGGTGGACTTCGCCTTCCGCCATTTTGATCTGCTCTCGCAGACTAAGGAGCGCTTTGCCACCGGCACCACCGGTGGCCGCCTCAACGAGATGGCCTGGTCGCGCGGCTGGCCGCGCGACCTGCCCTGGGTGCAGCCGCTGCGCAGCGGCCCGCTGGGCGGCGACGCACAGATCGCCGAGCTGGTGCTCGACCAGCGCTGCGACAAGGTGCTGTTCTTCGAAGACGTGCACGTCGCGCGCCAGCACGAGGCCGACATCCAGCTGCTGGAGCGCGCCGTCTGCACCAAGAGCTTCGAGGCCGCCTGCTACCACACGCCCGCCATGGCCGACGCCTGGGCCACGGCTTGGCGCTAGTGCACGCGTAGAGGCTGGCCCCTGTCAGCGGACCGGACTCTTGCGTCCGACCCTCTCGAACCTGCTTGGGATTGGATCTGCGCCTTGCGCCGCCATCGACTTTCTCGCATGTTTCGACACGCAACGAGTTCGCACGAAATCAAAGGGCAAAAAAAGTGTCAGCCTCTGCGCGACCGGGTATCGGCAGCCAGATCCGCTTCCGATGACTTCCACAACCGACCGCTCGCAAGTCTGGATACCGCGCCTGGAAAGCGCGACGTGATCCAACCTTTGAGCGGCGGTGATCAAATCGGATCAACGCTTCAAGCAAACCGCTTGATGTTGATGAATGCAGACTCCCCTGCATACAGAGCGTCAGTCCCCAATTCACGTTCGATCATCAACAAGCGGTTGTACTTCGCCACACGGTCCGATCTGCAGAGTGAGCCCGTCTTGATCTGGGTCGCACGCGTCGCAACTGCAAGGTCGGCAATCGTCGTGTCTTCTGTCTCTCCTGACCGGTGCGATGCCACCGCGGTGAATTTCGAATCGGTTGCCAGCTTGATGGCAGCCAGCGTTTCGGAAAGCGTTCCGATCTGGTTGGGTTTGATGAGGATGGAGTTGGCGATGCCTTCGGAAAGTCCGCGCTTGAGGATGGAGGTATTGGTCACGAACAAGTCGTCGCCGACGAGTTGGACGGTGCGGCCGATCTTCTCCGTCAGGAGGCGCCAGCCGTGCCAGTCGTCCTCCGCCAAGCCATCCTCAATCGAGAGGATGGGGTAGCTTGCCGACAAGGAGGCAAGGTAGTCCACGAAATCTTCCGACGAATAGGATCCGCCCTCAGAGCTGAGGACGTACTTCCCATCATGTCGAAACTCCGAGCTTGCGACATCAAGGCCCAGCCAGATGTCTTTCCCTGGAACGAACCCTGCAACGGAGATGGCCTTGAGGATCGTCTCCAGGGCCTCCGCGTTCGAGGCCAGGTTGGGCGCGAACCCGCCCTCGTCGCCAACCGAAGTCGCGAGCCCACGGCTCTTGAGAATCGACTTCAGCGCGTGAAAGACCTCCACGCCGTAGCGCAGCGACTCGCCAAACGTCGGGGCGCCCGTTGGCAGAATCATGAACTCCTGGATGTCGATGTTGTTGTCGGCATGGGCGCCCCCGTTGATGATGTTCATCATGGGCACGGGCAACTGGAAGCGATGGCCAGGTGCTGCGAGCGAGCGGTACAGAGGAAGGTCGGACGCGGCGGCCCGAGCCTTTGCATTTGCCAGCGACACGGCAAGAAGTGCGTTGGCGCCAAGACGTTCCTTCGCCTCGGTACCGTCCAGTTCGATCATGACTTTGTCGATCCCGGCCTGATCGTCGCTGTCCATCCCGATCAAGGCTGAGCGAAGCTCGCCATTGACATGCGAAACCGCCTTCAGCACGCCCTTGCCGCCATAGCGCCCTTTGTCGTTGTCGCGCAGTTCGACTGCCTCACGGGTCCCGGTGGAAGCACCGGATGGGACGCCTGCGAAGCCCGTTGTTCCGTCCTCCAGGGTCACCGTAGCGGCAACGGTGGGATTGCCTCGCGAGTCGAGGATTTCGAGACCTTTAATGTTTGTGATCTTTGCCATTTCTATGCCTTAGCTATGTGAAGAAAATTCGTGCTTCCGACCTGCCCGAAGGGCATGCCCGCCGCCACGGCGAAGAACTGCCCAGGCGATGAGATGCCTTGCGCGCCAGCGATAGCGCAGGCCTTTTGCACCATGTCAGGAACATCGGCGACGACGTCGCCGGAGAAAACAGAGTGGACACCCCATACCAGGCTGAGGCGCCGTGCAATCGCCTCGTCTGGCGTGACGCTCACCACAGTGGCCACGGGGCGCTCGCGCGCTGCACGCAGCGAGGTCGCGCCCGAACGGGTATAGGTGACCACCGCCGATAGTTCGAGGAGGTTCGCGACCGAGCGAAGCGAGAGACAGATCGCGCCAGCCACTGAGGCTTGGGGAGTCTTTTGGGTTGCCTCGATGCCAGCTCGGTACTGCGGGTCCGACTCGACCTCGGCAATGATTCGGCTCATCATTGCGACCGCCTCCCGAGGGAATGAGCCGGAAGCAGATTCGGCGGAAAGCATTACCGCATCTGCGCCGTCGTAGACGGCGGCGGCAACGTCGGACGCTTCTGCTCGCGTTGGCACTGGAGACGAGATCATCGACTCAAGCATCTGGGTAGCCACGATGACCGGCTTTCCTGCTTCCCGGCAGGTCCTGACGATTCGACGCTGGATCCTGGGGACCTGTTCCGCCGGCAGCTCGACGCCCATATCGCCTCGGGCAACCATCACGGCATCAGACGCCGCCACGATGGCATCCAGCGATTCAATCGCCGCGGGCTTCTCAAGTTTGGCAAGGACGCCTGCACGCCCTTGAACGATGGCGCGCAGCTCTTCCAAATCTTCGGGGCGCTGCACAAACGACAGGGCGACCCAGTCGATGTTCAAGGTGAGGCCGAACTCCAGATCAGCGCGGTCCTTCTCGGTGAGCGCGGAAAGCGGCAGCAAAACAGAAGGTACGTTCACACCCTTTCGCTCCGAGAGAACGCCGCCTGCCACCACTTCGGTGTCCGCGTAGTCAGGACCGCAGGACTCAACAAGAAGGCGGATTTTCCCGTCATCAAGGAGCAGATCCGTGCCAGGCTGCAGCGCCGCAAAGATCTCTGGATGCGGCATCGAGACGCGAGTTTTCCCACCCACTTCGGGTGAGAGGTCCAGCCTGAATTTGTCACCAGGCGCGAGCATGACAGGGCCATCGGCGAACTTTCCAATGCGCAACTTGGGACCTTGCAGGTCCAACAAGATTGCGATGGGGCGACCGGTCTCGCGCTCGACTTGCCGGATCATCTCGGCACGCTCCTGGTGCTGGGCATGCGAGCCATGGCTGAAGTTCAGACGGAAGACATCTGCACCAGCCTCGAACAGTGCGCGTATGGTCTGAAGGTCCGCGCTGGCGGGCCCAAGGGTCGCGACGATCTTTGCTTTTCTCGATCTCTTCATGGTCGGTCTTTTCACAGAATGAACCCTGTGTTGATGAAGTTGGAGCTGTGGTCGCGGACGATGGCATTGAGCAGTTGTTTGCTCTTCTCCGTCTCCTTCAGGGCAACCATCGAGCGAATCGAGAACGCTCTCAGTGCATCAGCCACGGACAACGTGCCCTCAGCGGAGTCTTTCCGTCCTGCAAAAGGGAACACGTCTGGACCACGTTGGCACTGGCAGTTGATGTTCACCCGGCAGACTTGGTTGACGAGAGGGTCGACCAAGGCGCCGATCTCGTCTGCATCAGTGCCGAAGATGCTGACCTGCTGACCATGGTCGGAGGTCATGACGTAGTCCAGCGCCTCCTTCACATCGTCGAAGGTCATCACCGGCACGACGGGTCCGAACTGCTCCTCCCGGAAAAGGCGCATTCCCTCCCGAACCGGATAGACGACCGCCGGATAGAACAAGGTGGCGCAGTGCTCGCCTCCGTTCGCATTGACCACGACAGCACCCTTCTCCACGGCTTCCGTAATGGCCTCCGTCATGTATGCCGTGCGATGAGGCCCAGGCAGTGGCGTGATGTTGACGCCGCTCTCCCACGGCATGCCAACCTTGAGCTTGCGGACCTCGTCGGTAAAACGACGGATGAACTCCGCGACGATCGACTGGTGCACGATCAACATCTTCAATGCAGTGCACCTCTGACCGTTGAACGAGAGCGCACCTTGCACGCACTCTTTGACCGCAACATCGAGATCCGCGTCGGGGAGCACGATGGCGGCATTCTTCGCGTCAAGCCCGAGTACGGCGCGCAGGCGGTGAGATTTTGGATGCTGCTTCTTGAGATGGTCCGCAACGCGGCTGGATCCGATCAACGCCAGGACGTTGACCTTGCCGCTCGCCAACATGCGCGGCACGACCAGCTCGCCGGGGGCATAGATGGTGTTGACGACACCCTTGGGAAACGCGGTACGGAATGCTTCGAGCAGTGGCCAGAACAAGAGCGTTCCATACTGCGGTGGTTTCAGCACGACGGTGTTCCCCATCAACAGCGCCGGGATCAGCGTGCAGAAGGTCTCATTGAGCGGGTAGTTGTAAGGGCCCATGCACAGCACCACACCCAAAGGTGTTCGCCGAACCTGACCGATGGTGCCCTCGACCACGGTGAAGCGCGAGTTTTCGTTGTCCTGCGCCTTGAGGGCGACGATGGTGGCCTGGATGTACTCGACAGTTCGATCGAACTCCTTGCGCGAGTCGGCAAGGCTTTTTCCAATTTCCCACATCAACAACTTGACGACCAGGTCCCGCTGAGCGGCCATCTGTCGAACGAATTCCTGCATGCATTCAATGCGCTTTGAGACGGGCATCGTTGGCCACTCTCCACGTCCGCTGTCGTAGGCCTGTACAGCGGCCTCAAGAATCGAGTCGCTCTCGGCGACCCCCATGACGGGGTAGCTGCCAATCTCCACCTGGGACACCGAACCATCGGTTGCTCGCACGCAGATCGGCGACAGCACGCGCTTCATGTCCCCTGACCATGTAGCGAGCCGACCGTTCACAACGTACGCGCGCTGATGGATGGGCGTTTCCAGCCTGTGTTCGCTCGGTATGTCTTCAGGCGACGGGAAAAATTGACTTAGCTGAATGCTGGGGTTCATGGCGTCTCGATCAGTTGTAGGTCACCCATTTCGGGAGAGCGTTGTAGCGGCCGCAAGGGCTTCCCAACGGAAGCGCTGATCTGCGGCACCAGACGGCCGTTATTTTGTACCAAACATTGAATTTGTACAATGAAAGATGGAGCTGCTACTGCTTCCACATCGGCCATGAAGGCCTCGGCTGAGTAAATTTCGTGCACAAATTTGCGCATTTCGCCTTTCATCAGGCCCCTGCCTATCGAATGAAATGCTGTCGTGCATGCCGATTCGTATTGTACCAAATTAAGTTTTGATGCAAACTGGCGGCATGTCTTATGCACATAGCATTCAGGTCACCCTACGCGCCCGTTGGCAGGTAGGAAATAGGTGCGTGCAGGTCCTCACGAACGCTGGGCTTCGCGCGCAGGCATGCACCTCGGAATGGATATGCGGCTGAGTTCCACGCTGGTCGTGCAGGTCCTCGACTTCGTCGCGGAGTCGAACCTCAAGGTTGGTGGAAGGTTGTCGGCGCAGTCTCTCGCGACCAGGCTCCGCGTCTCTCGAACACCCGTCAACGCAGCCTTGGAACAGCTGTCTGAACAAGGTGTCCTGCGATGGGAGAGGAAGCGCGGATACATCCTTGCCCAACCGATTGATCTGCAGTCCAGTGCTCTTTCCGCGGCCAGGGAAGCGGTGGAAAAGGACCGCATCACGCATGCCTATCTGCAGATCGCGGAAGACCGGCTTCAAGGCGAGCTGGGAGACGAGTTCTCGGACCTCGAAATCCGGCAGCGCTACGCGCTGACACCCAATCAAACATCGGCAGTTCTCGCGCGAATTTGCCAAGAGGGGTGGATCCAAGAACGTGCGGGGCACGGTTGGAAGTTCTGCACGATGCTGACGACTCCCGACGAGCTGATGCAGTCGTACCGACTGCGCTTGGCTTTGGAGCCTGCCGCACTTTTAGAGCCCGGGTACAGGATGCCCCGTGAGATCTTGGAGCAGTGCCGTGCGGCAGAGATTCGAATGCTGCACCAGGGGATCGACGTTGACACCGCAGACCAGATCCATGCGCGCGGTGTCAGCTTTCACGAAGCACTGGTGGCTGGGTCGAAGAATCCGCTGTTTATTGATGCAATCAGGCAGGTGAACACTGTGCGCAGACTGCTCGCCTACAGGTCAACGAAGGACAGGACCTGGCACAAGGAGCACTGCCATCAGCACCTGAACATCCTTGATCTGCTGGAGCAGGGAGAGAACGCAAAAGCCTCAGAGTCGCTGGCCCTGCACTTGCGCCGCAATCTTTTCAGCATCCAAAAGATCCACGTCGTCCCGCAGATGTCGTAGCAGTGTGGCCCGTCTCACTACTCCCGGAAAATCGAAAGCCAAGACCAATTGCAGCTGCCACGAGGGCTAATCAATCGATGCCACCACTTTTGATAAGAGAACGACGATTCATTGGACCACCTCGAGTTTTGGAATAGAGGACCTTGCTTGGCTTCTCCTTGTGGTTATCGAAGCGATTTATTCGCGTTCACTCCTCAAGAGAATTGAGGCAAGTGTGACGACGATCAGGCTCAAAGACAGTTTTGCACAAGACACTTGCTGGCTGGGTTTTCCCGATCCCGCAGGGATAGCAGCGTGGACATCCCTGTCGTGCGATGCCTGGTGGGGGGACAACGCGCTTCGCCACTTGACCAGGCGCGTAGACCGTCAATGTCAAGCACTTCGATGCCGCCATAGCGAACACGCAGCAGCCCCGCTTCCTGTAGTTCACGGAGTGCTTGATTGGTGTTCCCGCGCGCCAGCCCGGACAACCGACCAACCTCCTCCTGGGACATCTGCACCCGGCTACATGCACCGGGATACAACTCTTGATTGAACAATTCGGAAAGGCTGTACGCCAACCGCCCGGTTGCATCATTCAATCTGCTGATCTGCACCAACGCCATGTAGTGCGCAAGGCGCTCATTCAGCTGGCCGATGACGAATCGACTGAAAGCTGGGTTGTTCTCGAGCAGCCACAAGAAGGTGCTTTGTGGCACGAAGACGACCGTGCTGTCCTGCAACGCAACAAAAGCATACGGCCGAGGATCGCCCTTCAGCACCCAGCTTTCGCCGGCCCACGCACCTGCCGGCACAGCCCCCAACGTGGTTGCGCGACCTGTCACGTCGATGGACTCGCACTTCAAGATGCCATCAGCAACTCCTATCCAATGGGCAGAAGGAGAACCTTGCTCGCAAACAGAAGCGCCTGCCGGATACGCGCGCTCGAACATCTCGCTCCGGACATACTTATGTTGCTCTTTCGTCAAGCAAGCTCCCCAAGAGGAGCTTGCAAGCAACCGCTCGCCTTGCGCTGTCACGAAAACCGTCCTCTCAAGAAGTTCTATCTCAGTTCCGGCCCAACTCCAACCAGAAAGACTGGACGAGCCAGACCCGCTTTTGCGGAGGCTCGTTGACGTGTGTCAGGCCGACATATGCTGCCGTTCTGGATTGCGATCACCCGGCGACATGGGAAGGTCGTGTGCGCCCCTTACTTTCGTTTATGCATGATTTCCTGCCGGCGGCGATCCTGAGCCTGCCGGTTCCCAGAGTCGCTCATGCCAATCGGTAGCAAAGCATCAAGAGCAACGGTGCGCTCATCGATCTGCTTGTTCGTCGCATCCTGCAGAGCTTTCTTGGACATCGCATAGGCGACGTTACAGTCAGGAGTGATGCAGCGCGCGTAGCGAATGGCCGTGGACAGCAGTTGGTCCGGCTCCACCACTTCATGAAAGAACCCCAGTCGCTCGGCTTCCTCCAAGCCGTACAACTCACCACGCAAGGTGGTCAGCGCACCGATCTTGTCGCCGAGGGTGTACTTGATGATCTCCACATAGGCAGCTGGCATCGGAATGCCGATGGGGACCTCGTTCAGGCCAAACTTCGCGCTCTTTCGGGCCGCAACGCGGAAATCGCAGTCCAGTGCGGTGATCAGGCCGCCCGCAATGGCGTGACCATTGATGGCCGCGACCGTGGGTCTGGGGTAGCGGAAGATGCGCAGATTGGTCTCGCGGTAGGCCTTGTACCAGTCGCGGATCTTGTCGAGGTTACCGCTTCCGAATATTTCGAAACTGTACTGGAAGTCGATACCAGCCGAGAACGCATCACCCTGCCCCGTCAAAACGACGGGGAGCTCGCTGAACGCGCGCTCGAGGCGATCAAATGCTGCGTGCAGATCGGCAAAGAACTGGTCGTTCTGAACGTTGACCTTGTTGGTGTTCATGCGCACGACGGCGCATTCATCAATGACTTCGATATCCCATGCCATGCGGAGTCTCCTTCAGTTGTTAAGCAAAATAGCGGCCGGTGGAATTAATCTTCCAGATTGAACGCACGACGTGCATTACCTGCGAGGAACCGGGGGAGTACATCGTCTCCGAGTTCCAACGCCTGGATGTCCTTCATGCATTCCGTTGGGGTCAGCATCGGATAGTTGGTGCCGAACATCACCTTGTGCTTTCCCGGGCCGCGCATGTAGGCTACCAGCTCCGGCGGAAAGCGGGAGGCCTTGTAGGCCGAGGTGTCGACGTACACGTTCGGGTGTTTCATCATGAGCGAGATCATCTCGTTCACCCATGGGAATCCGATGTGCCCGCCTACGATGCGCAGTTCCGGAAATTCGTGCGCAACGTTGTCCAGGTAAGGGATCGGCCGCCCAGGCTCCGAAGGCCTCATCGGGCCTGCATGGCCCACCTGAAGACAGAACGTGATGTCGAGTTCGACGCACTCGGCATAGAGGGGGTAGTACCTGCGGTCGTCGGGAGGAAGCCCCCACAGCCAGGGCAGGACACGCAAGCCCTTGAAACCAAACTGCTTGACGCATCGGCGCAGTTCCCTCACCGCGTCCATCGGCCTGTTGATGTCGACGGACGCAACGCCGACAACATATCCGGCGTGCGCCTTGACCGCCGCGGCCACTTCATCGTTCGTGATCATCGGCCCCGCTGGCCCCCACCACGCACTCGCAATCGCTCGCGTGACACCTTGGTCGCGGAATGTCTTGAGCGCCTCGTCGTGCGAGATGTCCGGGTTGTCCTGCGCCAACGTCCGCCAAGCCGTCGGCCATCGACGCAAAGAATCGAACATAGGGTCCAGCAAGTACGCCTTGTTCGGAAGCTGCATCCATGCATCGATGATTTCGGTCATCTCACTGCTCTTGAGTCAGGTTGATGAAGTCTGCGCCACCTTGGGCCGGAACTGGTCGTCGAAATCATCCAGGCTGGGCATGGGCAGTACCGGCCGGCTGTCGATGTTCTCCACGGCGTGGAAAAGCGACATGAGCATGCCAGCGCGCTCCGTGCTGTCCACGTAGGGGACGTGGTACGCAAAGAACGGCTCATGGACGGAATAGCCCACATACCCTAACGTGCCCTGCAGCAGGTGCTTGAGCATGTCCTTCAGGTCACCATGGATCGAGTCAGGGCCGAACATGTAGTCCCGCCCACCCAGAGACGCTACAACCATCGCGCGCTTGCCACGCATGCCACCTTGGTCGTAGACCCGCATTCCACCGTAGAAGACACCCGACAGGAACACCCGGTCGATCCAACCCTTGAGTTGTGCCGGTACCGAGTACCAGAAGATGGGAAATACCAGCACGAGCAGATCGGCATTGCGCACAGCCTCGACCTCGGCGGCAATCTGTGGGTCGATGGTCTGGTTTTGCCAGGCATGACGCTGCTCCAGGGGATAGACCAGATAGTCCTCGCGCGACCTGGAACCAAAATCCTCAGCACTTGCGACGGCATTGAAGTTGATAGCCTGCAGGTCGGTGACACTCGTCTGCCAGCCATCTTTCTCTAAGGCTTCCTTGGTCATGTCACGCATGGCCGCGACGAATGAGTTTGGTTCAGGGTGTGCGTAAACGATGTGTGCGCGTTTCATTGCATGCTCTCCATTGACCTTCGACGGCGGCCGATGGCCGCGTTGATTTCGATCACCTCTTCGTCAATGCGTTGGTGATACTCGCTGCTGGGATGCAGCCAGTCCTTGATACGACGAAGAATCGTTGGATCCTTCGTGGCGAGAAACTTTGCACGCTCCCAGGCCCGTGCAGCGACATCTATCGCAGGGGATACCTCTGCGACAAGCCCCCACTCGCATGCCTCGGCGCCCGTGAACTTCTCGCCGCCGAGGAGCAGGCGCTTGGCCCGCGGCAAGCCAACAGCCTGCTGCAACAGCAGCGTGCTGGCCGCCTCCGGAACTATGCCCAGATCGATGAAGGGAAGCCGAAAGACCGTGTCGGAACTCGTCACCACCCAATCGGCATGCAGCAACCAAGTTACGCCGATCCCTGTGGCAGAGCCATGCACCGCCATCACAACAGGCTTCCTCACGTCGGCGATAGCGTGCAGAAAGGACGGTACGGCATCCTGCGGCTGCTGGGGCCATTCGTCAAAGGCCTTCAAGTCATGCCCAGCGCTGAACACTTCACCTGCCCCCGTCACCAGCATGCAGCGCACGTCGTCTCTTTCGTCGGCGGTCTTCAGAGCCTCGGCAATGGCCGCAAACATCGGCATGGTGAGTGCGTTGCGCTTCTCAGGCCGAGCTATGCAGAGGTGCCATACCCCGTCCTGCACACTGCATTGGATGGATTCGGTATTGTTCATGCTCACGCGGATGCTCCTTGCAAGCTGTTTCCCTGCGTCCTCGGCGGAATGCCCTTGCCAGTGATCTCTTCCAGCAAAGCACGCTGGCGTTCACGTGCCTCCTCGATGGCTTGCAGTTTCACATGCCCGAACCCACGTATCTGCTCGGGAATGCGCGCCAACTCCAGACACTCCTTCTGCTTGGCCGCCAAGAAAGGCATCGCGGCCTGGATACCCTGCATATATTCCTCGATCAACGCGCGCTCCGTCCTGCGTTCATGCGTGTACCCGAACGGATCGAACAACGTCCCCCGGAGGAACCTCAGCTTCGCAAGGACTCTGAATGCCGACGCCATCCAGCCGCCGTACAGTTGTTTGCGCGGGAGACCATCCGAGCCGCGACGGGCAAAGAGTGGAGGCGCCAAGGAAAACCCAATTTTGTATTCCCCATCGAACTGGCTTTCGATCAGCTTGCGCAGTTCAGGGGACGAATGCAGGCGCGCCACCTCGTACTCGTCCTTGTAGGCCATCAGCTTGAAGAGGTTCTTGGCGACGGCCTGTTCGTAGCCAGCGGGCTTAACAGCACTGGACGAGCGTACCGTCTGCAGAAAATCTTCGTACTGCTGGGCATAGCTGCTACCCTGATAGGCCACGAGCCGCACGTGACGATCATGCACCAGTTGCTGCACGTCTTCCTTGCCTGCCCTTGGAGCCCATTGCACCACCACAGCGGGCTTTGCCACCAGCCGCTCTGGCGACGCCATGTACTGCCGACCGATTTTGAACGCGCGCAAGTTGGCATCGACCGCCTGCCCGTTCAGCTCAATCGCGCGGCGCAGCGCATCGTGCGACAGCGGAACCTGCCCCGCCTGCCAAGCCGCACCCAGCAAAATCATGTTGGCATAGACACTATCTCCGCAGTACCGCACCGCGATGTCATGCGCCGGAATCTTGGCCAAGTTCTTCTCAGCACACGCCTGCTCGATGGTGGCCCACAGAGCCTCATTCGGCATGCTGAAGTCGCGGTTGCGCTGAAAGTCGGAGGTAGGTGATACATTGGTATTCACTATGGCGCGGCAATCGGACTTCAGTCGACTGATGGAGTCCGGATGCGCGCTCACCACCAAATCGCCCCCGATGAGCGCATCTGCGGCGGCGTCCGGTATGCGGGGTGCGTGGACGTCCTCGGCAGATGCCGCGATGCGCACATGGCTCCACACCGCGCCGCCCTTCTGGGCCAGGCCTGCCATGTCCATCACGGAGCAATGCAGACCCTGCAGATGAGCCGCCATGCCCAGGATGTTGCCGATCGTCAGCACGCCCGTGCCACCAATGCCGTTGACCAGCACCGCATAGCTCGTGTGCAGCGCAGGCAGTTGGGGATGTGCCGGTTCGGGCCAGGCTGCCGGATCGCCTTCAGAGCCGGCACCGGAATCGACCGGCTTCTTGCGCAAGGCCCCACCCTCTACGGCCACGAAGCTCGGGCAAAAGCCGTCGGCACAGGAGTAGTCTTTGTTGCACGAAGACTGGTTGATCTGGCGCTTGCGGCCCAGCGGCGTCTCCAGCGGCTCGATGGAGACGCAGTTGCTCTTGACAGTGCAATCGCCGCAGCCCTCGCACACTTCCGGGTTGATGACGTAGCGGACCTGAGGATCCGGATAGTTGTTGCGCTTGCGCCGACGGCGCTTTTCGGCGGCGCAGGTTTGGTCGTAGACCAAAGCGGTCACGAAAGGCAATTCGCGCAGTTCGCGCTGAACGGCGTCCAGATCGCGCCGGTGATGGAATGTCGTGCCAGGCGCAAACGCTGCTTCGTGCCCCTTGTATTTCTCGACGTCGTCACTGACAACCACGACGCGCGTCACACCTTCGGCATGCAGCAGCTGCGTCAGCATCGGCGCCGTGAGCGGCCCGTCGTGCGGCTGTCCGCCCGTGAGCGCTGTAGCGTCGTTGAACAGGACCTTGAACGTCATCGGCGTCTTGGCCGCCACGGCCTGACGGATGGAGAGCGAGCCCGAATGGAAGAACGTGCCATCGCCCATGTTGGCGAACATATGCGGCCGCTTGGAGAAGCGGCTTTGCCCCACCCAAGGAGCCCCCTCACCGCCCATGTGCGTGTAGCTCTCGGTGCGGCGATCCATCCAATTGGCCATGTAGTGGCAGCCGATCCCGGCCGTGGCGCGCGAGCCCTCCGGGACCTTGGTGGAGCTGCTGTGCGGGCAGCCGGAGCAGAAGTACGGCGTGCGCATAAGGGGCGCCAGAAGCTTTCCCTTTTCTGACGTGAAGGGAAATGCGTGGCACGCGTCCATGCCTGCGGCATGCAGCCGAGCCTGCAGAGCCGCCGCGATGTCCACGGGACCGAGTTCAGAGTCCCCGCGCAAGAGGCGATGCTCATGCGGAATCTCGAATTCCGCGCATTGGAGCCCGCCACTGGACTTGCCAACCACCTGAGGCGCCTTCTCACCGCTGGCGGCAAGCGGGTAGAGGATGTCCTTGACCTGCTGCTCGATCAACGCCCTCTTCTCTTCGACCACGAAGATCTCGTCGAGGCCCTGCGCAAATTCGCGGATGATCTGCGGTTCCAGCGGCCAGACCATGCCCAGCTTCAACAGGGCTATGCCCTTCGCGGCCATATCCTGCTCGCCGATGCCGAGCATTCCCAGAGCTTCGCGCACGTCGTTGTAGGGCTTGCCGCCCGCGATGATGCCAATACGGGAATCTGCGCCTTTGGCGACGATGCGATTCAACCCGTTGGCACGGCAGTAAGACAGCGCCAAGGGCAGCTTGGTGCGCACGATCCGCGGCTCCTGCGTCGCCCATACGTCGGGCCAGCGGATGTGGACGTCTTCCGTCGGCTTGAAATCCTCGGGCGGCCGGCATTCGACCCGGAACGGATCGACGTCCGCGATCGACGTGGTCTCGACAATATCCCCCACACACTTGAGCCCAACCCACAGGCCCGACGCGCGGCTCATCGCCCATCCATGAATCCCGTAGTCGAGGTATTCCTGCACGTTGCTCGGGTACAAGATGGGGATGAACGAAGCAACCAGCAACTGCTCGCTCTGGTGCGCAAACGAGGACGACTTGGCCGTGTGGTCGTCGGCGGCAAGCACGAGCGCTCCGCCATGCGGGGAAGTTCCAGCCGCATTGGCATGCTTGAGGGCGTCCGCGCTTCTGTCAACGCCGGGCCCCTTGCCGTACCACATAGCGAACACGCCGTCGACCGTGGCCTCCTCCGGGTGCTGCATCAATTGCTGGGTTCCCCAGCAGGCGGTCGCAGCCAAGTCTTCGTTGAGGCCCGGGATGAACTCGATCTGCTTTTCCTTCAGGAGCTTCTGGACGCCCCAAAGTACCTGGTCGAGGCCAGATAGCGGCGAACCACGGTAACCACTCACGAACCCGCCAGTATTCAACCCTGCCGCACGGTCGCGCGCGCTCTGGTTGAGCAGCAATCGAACCAGCGCCTGCGAACCGCTGATGTAGGCGGGGCCGCGATCCAGCCGATACCGGTCGTCGAGTTTCGCCGGACGTAGCAGAGCTCCTGGCGGCGGTGTGACCTCAGACATGCCGCCCCCCTCCATGTTGGACGCAGGCGGAAAGAACAGCACTGAAATGTGCTTCGGCTGCACGCAGTGACAGGCTCATGGGGAACTCCTTGGAATTTTTGGTCGGTCAATTGCCGATCCCCTATTAACCAACACCCCGCCCTATTCGTACATTGGCGAAATTGACTTTGTTTGTGCCATATCCGCCATCACGTACTGGGGTGCAGACAGTGGAGGCACTCAGAACGAAAGCCCAAATACGAAATATGCAATTCCGACCACGGCTACCATCGCCATGGCTAGGACGGCCACCAACGCGTACCCAAGATAGAAGTCCCGCGCTTGACCGGCCGGGACAACAACGAATCCCTGGCAGCCTCCCAGTACAGCAATCTGGTCGCCAGCTTCAAAAGCGGGATGAGGTCCTCTGTCATGAGAGTTCACATCCATCTGATGCCGCGAAGCCTGATCGCAGTCAGGAACATTGCTGCGCAATAGCGCAAAGGGTATTCCGCTCATCTCCGTGCTCCTTCTTGTAGTCGCTGGTCTAGAGGCCAGCAACGCTCATTAGGCAGACTTGCATAGGTTGGTGTACATTGTCGAAACTGACATGTTCTATGCTGTTTACGACGAATGACACGTGCTGCCATCCTGACCTTCGACGGCTGCTACGCCTCCAGCGTGGCTGGGTTTGCCGACATCCTTCAGATTGCGAACTCGCATCTGAAGCTCGGAAATGCACCAGCGTCGGCATTGTTCGATTGGCGTTTCGTGTCGCCGTCGGGCGAGCCGGCGATTGCCAGCAATGGACTGCCTTTGCAAACCCATAAGTTGGGACCACGTGAACGCTATGACTTGGTGTTTGTTCCCAGCTTTCACTATGGCGGGCACCGGCAGTTCGACCAGTTCCTCGACCGGCAAGCCGATGCCTGCGCATGGCTATCGGCGCAATGGCATACAGGAACATGGATTGCTGCGAACTGCACGGGTACCTTCATCCTGGCCCAGACGGGCTTGCTGGATGAACGCACGGCAACGACTACGTGGTGGCTGGAGCGGCAATTCAGGGCGAAGTTTCCGCGCGTCGACCTGCAACTTCGCCCCGTGATCACGGAGATGGATCGACTGATCTGCGCAGGCGCGTCAGCGTCGTACTTGATTCAGACCGTGCGGGTCATCGAGCGCTTTGCGGGGCCGGTCATCGCGTCCCAGTGTGCGAAGGCAATGCTGATCGACGTGAGCCAAACCAGCCAGATTCCCTACCTTCCATTGCTGGCACAAAAGAACCACTCAGACGAGCTGGTGCATCGAGCCCAACGTTGGCTGCAGAGCAACATGACCAACGACCTGAGGATCACCGAGCTCGCCGATACGCTCGCGGTCAGCGGCAGAACCCTTATCCGGCGCTTCCGCAGCGTTTTGGATCAAACGCCCCTGGCCTATTTGCAAGATCTTCGGCTAGAAGCTGCACGCGCACTGCTCGAGACAAGCTCACATAGCGTAGAAGAAGTGGCGAGCCAGGTTGGATACAGCGACACCAGTTCCTTCTCCAGACTCTTCCGTCAACGCATCGGGATGAGTCCGGGAGCCTACCGCGGCCGCTTCCAGATGGACTCCTCGATCTAGGCCGGATCAACACAGTTGCCAGTGGCTGAGGCGTTGCAAACGAATGATGGAACACAGAATCATCCAAGCATCCATAGTGGACGACCCTTCCATGTCAAGCTTAGCCGACTTCCTCGGGAAGTGGCCATGGTTCCACACGCTCTCCGCCGAACTTCGGGCCATGACGCTAGGAACGTCAGCGGAGATTAAGGTGGCCGCTGGCGAGTATGTTGCCCGCGCCGGCGAGCCCAGCGCATACTGGTACGGCGTCATGCGCGGCCACCTGCAGATGTACATCGTCGGCCCTGAAGGAGACGAGACGACGCTGTACTACCTCCGGGAAGGAGAATGGTGCGGCGACGGCTCCTTGTTGAAGAGGGAATTGATGCAGTACGACCTGCGCTCACTAACCTCCGCACATCTCTGCCTTGTTCCTGCGAACACCTTTAATGTGCTGCGCAGTTCGTCACTTGAGTTCAGCAACTTTCTTTGCGATGTCATGAACGCCCGAATGGGCGAATTCGTCGGGATGCTTGTGGCGTCGCGCCTGCTGGGGCCTGAGAAGCGTGTTGCGAAGGCACTCCTGATGCTCGCCAAGAACGGAAGCGAAGACGCGCTCAGGCTGTCGATCCATCAACACGATCTGGCATTGATTTGCGGGCTTTCGCGCCAGCGAGTGAACATGGCGCTGGCATCATTCAAGCAGGATGGAATCGTCCGTACCGAAGGCACCAAAGGATATTTGGTCGTCCACACACAACGCCTGCGCAACTACATCGGGATTTGACAGCGCGGCCACGCGTTGACAACGTACGGCTGCGGACCGAGACCGGACCGTGCCGCACTCAGCCGAGAAAGGCTCCCACCTGTTTCCGATCGGGCATGGCTCGTGCGAGATTCCGCAGGCCCGTGCGCAAGCCCTCTTCGATGACAGGGTGATAGAAGGGATATCCGAGCATCTCGTGCACAGTGTCACCACGTTGGATGGACCAGGCCAGCAAGTGGGCGACATGCTCTGCAGCAGGACCGATCATTTCCGCCCCCAGCAGTCGCCCGGAGCCGCTTGCCGCATACAAGTGCAATGCCCCTTTGTTCTTCAGCATGACTCGGCTGCGGCCCTGGTTGGCGAAGGACACGGTGCCAACCGTGAAATCCACGCCGGACTGGCTCAACTGAGCATGCGTCTGGCCCGCCACCATGATCTGTGGATCCGAGAAGACAATGCTCAAAGGGGTGCGGCGCTTGCGGCGCCGCACCTCCGGATATCGCCCTGCGTTGTCCCCGGCAATGCGTCCTGAATCAGCAGCTTCATGCAACACCGTCAACTCGTTGGTGACATCGCCCGCAATGAAGACATGGCTCTCCCCGACGCGACCCGTTTCCTGGTCGTAGACCGGAAAGCCGTCCGAGTCGATTGGAAGCGTGGTCCGCAACAGATCCAGTCCATATAGGTTCGGACTCCGGCCGCTGGCGACCAATACCCGTTCAAATCGCTGCGTGTCGTCGCCAACGTGCACCAGTACCTCGTCACCGTCACGGCTCAGGCGCAGACCTTTCGCCTCCATGTGCACAGGAATTTCATCGCCGATGATCTGCGAGGTCAGCGTCTGCAAGGCAGGGTCTGTCAGCGGCCCCATGCGATCGCTGCGCCCGTACAGCTTCACCCTGACCCCGAGGCGATGCAGCGCCTGGCTCAACTCCAACGCGATCACGCCTGTTCCCAGCACGGCAACTGAATCCGGTAATGTGGTCCATTCAAAGACATCGTCATTGACAATCAACCGCTCACCTGCGGCTTGCCGCCACGGCGCCGGCACGTTTGTACGGGAGCCGGTGGCAATGACAATGCGCTCGGCAACCACCTGGGTGTGCTCGTCCACCTGCAGAGTGTGGTCATCCAGGAATCTCGCATAGCCACGCAAGCGATGCTCAGACGGCCAACCTCCCACTGCGTCCACGGTGAATCCGACGAAGCGATCACGCTCATCACGAACGCGCTTCATCACCGCCGTGCCATCGACATGGACCGCCTCAACCCGAATGCCGAACGCATGGGCTTGATCCGCCGCATGCGCGGCCTCGGCAGCTGCGATCAGCAGCTTGCTAGGCATACAGCCGACTCGCGCGCAGGTCGTTCCGTATGGCCCACCCTCGATGACCAGAATACTGGACGTATGGGCAAGGGTTGCCTTGTAGGCAGACATCCCGGCGGTCCCCGCTCCGATGATCGCCACATCCACATGAACTCTATTCATGAACCACTCCAAAGAGAAAAGAGACTGGCCGCTAAACTCTGAGAAGCTAGAAACCGCTGGGCACAGCGTTCGACGCTACCCTTTTTCGGGCGCATCCAGGATCGCCGACTCGAGCAGATCCATGCGGTCTCCGCCCCAGAACATCTCGCCCCTGTAGATGAAAGTCGGGGCGCCAAACACGCCTAGCCTCTCTGCATGTTCGAGCGTCCCCGCCAATGCTCTTTCTGCGTCTCTTTGCAGGAACTCGCTCCACTCCGAAGGCGAAAGCCCCGCGTTGACCAGAGCCGCCTCTACCTCCGCGGGAGATTCCAAGTCGAACTCGCGCCGCCAGAATGCAGCGAGCACCGGGTCGCAGAACTCCCAAAGCCGATTCCTGGCCTTTGCAAAAAGAATGGCCTGGCTCGCGAGCGTCGGATTCCAGAGCTTCGTCGTGGACCGCACCGTCAACCCCTGCAGCTTTGCGAGCCGCCGGCAATCCATGTACAGGTACTTCAGCTTCGCGACGTCGCGGCTTGATCGCTGCTCGACTTCCCCACCGTACGCGGATTGGAAGTCCGTCACATAGGGCCACCATTCGAAGGCGACGCCGCTGCGCTGAGCAAGCGCGCGGGCCGGTCCGAGCGCGAGGTAGGAGTACGGGCTTCGCAAATCGAAGAACGCTTCCACCCGGTCAGTGTCGATCGACATGCTTAGCGGTTCTTCTTGAAAAGGTTGAGCTTCGCTTCGTCGGACTTCGTCACGTCCACCCATTGGTCTCTCAGGAGATCCAGGCCGCGGCCAACGCCAGGGCGGCTGCGCACCCGGCCATACCAATCCTGCACACGGGGGAACTCGTCCAGCGGGACACCGGTCATCTTGTGGATCCGGATCCAGGCGAAGCTGGCCATGTCGGCAATTGAGTACTCATCGCAGATGAACTCGCGACCTTCAAGACGGTCATCCAGAACCTTCAAGAGACGTCTTGTCTCCGTCTGGTAGCGTGTGATGGCATAGGGCACCTTTTCAGCCGCATAGCGGAAGAAGTGCTGGGCCTGGCCCATCATCGGACCGATCCCACCGACCTGCCAGAACAGCCACTGCAGTACTTCGCTGCGCTGGCGCAGTTCGGTAGGGAGGAAGCGCTTCTCCTTCTCCGCCAAGTAGACCATGATGGCGCCAGTCTCGAAGACCGTGAACGGCACGCCACCGTCGGACGGTGCGTGATCCACGATGGCTGGTATTTTCCCGTTCGGATTGATCGCGCGATAGCCGTCTGTGTGCTGGTCGCCTGCGGTGATGTTGATCGGAATGGCCCGGTATGGAATCTCCAGTTCCTCAACCAGAATCTGCACTTTGTGCCCGTTCGGTGCCGCCCAGCTGTATAGATCTATCATCCTGTCTCCTTTTGTATGAAGCTGATCCACTCGGGGTCTGTGGATACCCAACTCAAACTCCGTTGCAGGTTAGCAGGGAGAACTGAAGGGTGATGTCTTTGCAACGACAGATCGGCTCTGGAGTACTGGACGTATTCAGTCACAAAGGTTGATGCAGACCGACAAGTTGACTTCTCCTTGCCAACGATTCCTGCTGACGAAGTGATCTATTCATATCTGTCTTTCAAGCCCCCCGATACCCTTTCCTAGTGATCTACCGATCTCCCAAGATACCCCACTGCCGCGCACCGTTGCGGCGAGTTGCTGCCCCAGCCGCAGCTCGATTACCGGCTTCCACGGCACCAAGCTGAACCCCATGCCGTCATCGAGCATGGCGTAGCGCCCACTGGCGAGCATGACGCTGCGCCGATAGATACCGGTCACGCGCTGGCCATCGGCTGACGGGCGATGCTCCAAACCAGATTCCGCGCTGATGCCCTTGGCGGCTTGCGCCACCTCCCTGTCGCGAAGCGTTCCCAGCAGATTGCGCGCGAGAATCACGCGACGCCCGCGTCGCTCGACCAGTCCTTGTTCTGCCAGAAAGTCGGTCCGCTTCTGGAGCGCATCCTTGACCTCGCTGCCAAAGCCCAGGTCGCCCAACCCCTTGCCGCCACCGATCAACTGCTGGTCCAGCCAGGTTGCACCGATCACACGGGCCTGTCGCTCGATGGGTAGTTGCGATTTCAACTCCACCGCCACGCCACCGAGGCGCTGCGCGTCGTAGCGACGGCCCTGCTCGGGTAGGTCGTCCGGCACCTTCCAGAGCCCTTCAATCACACGCTCCACGATGCCGGCGCGGCGCAGGGCTTCCAGCCTGCGAACGTGGGCCGCAACCACCTCTTGCGGGTCCCGCCCGGTCGGGGCCCGTCCCTGCACAATCGCCAAGTGATGATCCGTGCGGTACAGGCCACTGCTTGCCAGCGCTGCAATGTTGCGGTCGGCCGTGCGCACGTCAGCCGAACCGCGTACCTCCACCACAGCGCCGGTCGGGTAGTTCGCGGGTTCGTCGCGGGCGTTGAGCGCGACATAGTGAGCTTTGCCGTCGATTCCGTCGATGACGAGATAGGCCCGGTCGCGCAGCTCGTCGGCCAGACCCTTGGCGACCACGCGGCCGATGACCGTGCGGCCACCTCCTTCATCTTGACCAGGCTCGAAGACAGTCAGTTCACGCGGCTGGCCGCTCATGGCGCGCTGCATGGTGCGGATGATGTCGCCACGCTCGCCCAGAGCGCGCAAGGTCTTCTCGGCATCAGCATGGATGGCCCAGGTACCGGGCTGCACCTCATCGACCAGGCCCAGTCGCTGCAAGCGTTGCAGCCGACCGATCAGCAGCGAGCGCTGGCGTTGCAGCCGCGGTTCATTGAAACGTTCTATCTGCACCCGGCCGTTTTCGCCAAGTTCGCGCATCAGGGTGCGATCCAGACTCGTCCACCGCTCTTGCGTCACCTCGCGCTGCAATGTCTGCTGAATCTCCAAATCGGTGCGTGGCCCCAGCCATTCAGTCGCAAGCTCGGCGGCGCGATGGCGGAAGCCATCGGCGATGTAGTCGCCTGCAATGATGAGGTCTTTGCCCGTGTCGTCGCGCCCGCACACAACGATGTGCGTGTGCGGGTTGTCGGTGTTCCAGTGATCGACCGCCACCCATTCCAGGCGCGTGCCCAGGTCGGCCTCCATGCGGCCCATCAGGTGCCGGGTGTAGGTGCGCAGGTCTTCCAGCTCAGCCCCATCCTCGGGCGAGAGGATGAAGCGGAAATGGTGCCGGTCGTCGGCGCAGCGTTCCTTGAACGCATCGAGGTCGGCTTCTTCCGTCTGCGGCCCATAGGCTTGGCCCGGCGCCCCATCACGACCCACGCCGTCGCGCTCGATGTAGCGCAGGTGCTTGGCGAGCGACTGCGGACTGGCCTGGCGCTGGTTGACCAGCAGCGTCTTGATGGTCACGCGCCGCGACATGGGCGTCAGCTTCGCGCCCGCGAAGCGCGCCGCCGTGTGGCCGCGTCCCAGGCGCGAACCGGGACGCTGGCCGGCGCCCGCCCCCTTGCCCGTTCCCCGAGGAGAACGCACCGAGGACTTGCCGCTGCTGGCCTTACCGGCCTGCTTGAGCACCTTGGAAACGAAGCCCTGGCTTCGGTTCTTCGGGGCGCTGGGGCGAATGCGGAAATCGTCATCACGACGGTCGCTCATGACAGTCTCCTCGTGAAGCTACAGCGTGTCCCGTCGTGAGAAGCACGCGGACACGCCAGCATCGGCGCGTGCCTCGCACCCCACGCGGCACGGCGGCGAAGCCGCGCCGTGCCGCGCCACCCCCACGTGCAGACTGGCTTTGCGGGCGGCTGGGTGCCGCCCCCTTTTGTCTTGCCTTCCGCCTTTGCCCTGCGCTTTCGCTCGGGGTCTCGGCGGCCCGGCGGCGCTGCGCTGCTCGCAGCCGGCCTGCCGGCGAACGCGGCCATGGCCGCAGGCCGGGCGCGTTCGAGACAAGACACCAGCACATGGGGAGGCGGCGCCGGATGCTGCGCGAAGTGCGGTGCGAACGCACACGCACTGCACGCGCAGCGACACGGCGACAGCCAGCGGAACGAAACGCCCGATGGCACAATGAGACGCACCCAAAGCCGCGACGAATCGGCAGCAATCATGGGCGTTTCTCCAGCCGGACTGGATGCGCAACACCGATCACGGTGGATGCAGGAATCGGCCCGAAGTACCGGCTGTCGAACGACGCCGGGTTGGTCATGCTCAGCAGGAATAGCTCGCCAGCGTAAAGCCGCCGGCACTGCTGCCAGGATGACAACGGCCGGCCCATGCGATCAGCCGGCAAAACAGCGGCCACCGGTACTCTGTCGATGCGCACGCTATTGCCAACGATGCACACCTCCTGCGGTGCCACCGCGCCCACTCGCTTGAGCAACGGAATGCGCGTCGGCAGGTAGCCGCGCTGCGCGGCCAGCGCGGCGGCATCGGCCGGAAGCCGGGCCAGCACGATGCTACCCACGGCCAATGGTTGTGGCAGCGAGACGGCCTGATGGGCGATCAGTTCGATGCGATACCAGCCGACCGCCACGCTGTCGGATGGGTTGTAGATCAGGCGCGGCAGTGGCGACACAAAGGACGCCCAGGCCAACGCAGCAAGGCCGCTGACAGACAGGCTCACCAGTGCGATGCGAGTGCGCCAGCGCGAGGGAGAACGCGGCGCGGTTCCCATGGCGTTGGTAGACGTGAAAGCCGTCGTCATGGCAGAGCCCTCCCCGCCAGCCACGCCGCGTGCCGTTCTACGGTGTATTCGGGCAGCGCCAGGCGTGCAGCGAGCCGGTTGCCCAGCGTGCGCCAGTACGCGGGCGACACGTCGTTTGCGGCGATATCCAGCGCCTCGATAGCGTCAATCTGGGCCAGCACAGTGCGCACGGCCGGTTCGCCCTCGGCTTGCAGCAACAGCCGAGCACCGGGCAGCACGCCAGGGATGCGCTGTGCCACCTCCAACGGCGTGCATGCCTGCATCACCATGAGCTGCCATCGGATCGTTCCGAAGTCGTTGGCATGCCAGCGGATGCGGCAAAACACCGCGCCGGACGGGAACAGGGCGACGCGCCGCCAGCGGTCGAGCCAGATGGTGCGCACCGGCTCGCCGAAACGCAGATACAGGTCGATGCGCTGCTCGACGTAAGCGAGCGATACGCGGGTCAGTGATGTGGTGGGAGCCCTGTGGTTGAGCACTGCGAGCGACAGCGCAGTTACCGGGGATGCCAAGGTGGTGGCCGTCAAAGCGTGAGCGTTCATGGTGTGTTCTCCGGGAACTCGCGTTCCAGCAGCCCACGCAAAAGTTCGGCCACGGTCACGCCCTGCGTGAAAGCAGAAACCTTGATGCGCGCGCGCATTGAGGGCTCGATGTCGAGGGTCAGGCGCGCGGTGTAGACGTCGCCTTTCCGAAGGTCGTCGGCTTCGCCCTGGCGAACCCATGCCTCGGCGTGCGGGTTCGCGGGCGGACGTGCGCCGATGCCGATGCGCTTGCCGCGCACGAGTCGCTCCGTGGTCATGTCGGCCACCGCAGCAACTCATCGACCAGCGCGGCGATCTCGCGCGTGGCGGCGCTGCCGGGTGCCGTCTCGCGGGCCAGCCGGCCGGCGGCCACGCTGTCGGCGAAGACGATGCGCTGATGCACCTCCGAGCGCAGCGCGGGGAGCGGCTGGTCAGCGAGCGCCTGGCGCGCTTCACGGCCAATGATGGTCGTGCTGACGCGCCGATTGATGGCGAAGGCCGCGCGCAGCGCTGGCCGGAACACCTGTGCCTCGCGGATCAATGCCACCATCTCGGCCGACGCCCACAGGTCGTAGGGGCTGGGCTGCACCGGAATGAGCACGCGCTCGGCCGCCAGCAGCGCCGAGCGCGCCAGCGCGGCGATGCGCGGCGGGCCATCGATGACGACGTGATCGGCCCTGCGCGCCAGCTCGGGCGCTTCCTGGTGCAGCGTCTCGCGTGCGAGGCCCACGGCGCTGAACAAGCGCGGCAAGCCCGGCTGGGCGCGCCGCTGCGTCCAATCCAGCGCCGAGCCTTGCGGATCGGCATCCAGCAGAACGACTTGCTGCCCGCGCATGGCAAGTTCGCCAGCGATGTGCGTGGCCAGCGTGGTCTTGCCCACGCCACCTTTCTGATTGAGCAAGGCGATGATCACGGCGCAGCCCTCCTTGCTGGAAAGCCGGGTTCTCTTCGCCGGGCGAAACACTGCGAGCTGTGCCTTTCGGGAGTTGTCCACCGAAACGGCGCGCTTCTACTAAAAGTTAGAGAAACTAAGTTAGGGAAGTTAGAGGAGCCTGGAACCCTCGCCGTTATTGGGCTTCCGGCTGGTTTGCACGCCTGATAGCACGATAGGGACACGCCTGATGGCACGATACCCGGCACGCCTGATAGCACGAGGGCATTCACGGCTTGTCCCGCGGTTATCCCCGTGCCTTTTGCGGCACGGGCCGGAAAGTCAGCAGTTCGCCCCCGCCCTCGGGCATGCGCACGATGCCCATAACGTAGCCCGGCATCGACTGTCGCGCCACCAGCGCGCGCAGGTCGCAGGCGAAGTCGTAGGGCTTGGCCGTGCTGCCGGACTTGCGGTGCAGGTGCTTGAAGTCGAATTGCCAGCCGCCTGGCTGTCTGCCGCCGTGCTTGCGCACCAAGCGGTACAGCCAGCGCTCGATGCCGCCCGTGAGTCTGAAATACGCAGGGTCGATGGTCAGCACCAGCGCCGCGTCCAGCACGCCGGCATAGAACCAGTCCGGCAGGATCAGCTCGATGCCCAGGGGTATGCCGCGAGCGTCGGCCAGTTCCTTCCACTCGTTGATCCACGAGAAGCGATGCAGGCGCCGCCCGGTCGTCTCGCGGATGGAGGTAGCAACCGTGGTCGATTGCAGCCGGTCCAAGGCGGCCTTGAGGCGCTGGTAGTCGCGCAGCGATGTGCCACGCCCGATGAAGCGCAGGATCTCGTAGGGCGTGGCGCGCATGAGCCGCGATGGGTGGATGCCCGCGTCGCGCGCTTCCACGATCTGACTCGCGGCCCAGATCAAGATGTCGGCATCCCAGATCGTGGCGATGCCGTGCTCCAAAGTCCCCTCCACGCGGATCGTCACGCCGCTGGCGCGGAAGTCGATGGGCTGAATGCGCTTGGACTTCGCCAGCGAGAAGAACGGAAAGGCCATCAAATCCTGGCTGTCGCGCGGTGCCATGTCGCCCGGCAGCGCGCGGAACAGGTCGAGCTGCTCGCGCTCCGGCGCTGATCGCTGCCCCGAGGATCGGGACGGCAGCAGAGGGCTGGGCATGGCGATGGCCACCGGTGAACCGCCGGTCAGCGCGCACGGCTGTCAGCCGAGTGGTGCTCGGCGTATTCGGGATCGGACGTGGCCTCGAAGCTGCGCTGGTCGGCCCAGGCGTCCAGGTCGGACACCGCGTACATGACTCGGCGGCCAAACTTGCGGAAACGCGGGCCGCCGCCGATCACACGCTGCTTTTCCAGGGTGCGTGGCGACAGGCGCAGGTGTTCGGCGGCCTCGTCGTTTGTCAGGTAGCGTTGGGGGTGTGCTGCAGCAGCGGGTTGCGGCGCCGTGTTGTGCACGGCAGCAGGCCGCAAGGGAGTGGGTCGCATCGGGTAAGCCTCCATCGGTCAGGAAAGACCGGCTGCACGAGCGCAGCCAGATGGAGGCAGTCTCAAGAAAGGGATGCGTTCCGTTCAGGGTCGTTCTGCCGCGAAGGCAAAACGACCCTCCCCAAGTCATTGGAGTTGGGCCAAGCGGCGATAGCCGCCGCGCATCAGCGCCAGGCCGCGTCGCACCAGGCGGCGCACGCGGGAGCGCAATCCGCCATCGGCGTGCCAGCCTGTTAGCACCGCCTCGGTGCCGAACAGCCCTTCGGCGACCTCGCGCAAGGAGGCCCCCGCCAGCGTTGCGTCGAGCGCCTGCAGGGTATGCAGCTCCTGCAGAGCCGTCTGCGTCGGCCGTGGCCGCGCCGCAGCTGCAGGTACTTCTTCGGGGACGGTGGCCAGCTTGTCCATCTCTGCACGGAGCATGCAAGGGCGTGTGCAGGGCACGATGCAGGTGCGGGTGGCGTAGACGTAGGCCATGCCATCCTCCAAACCGGGTGCCAAGGTCAGGCGCAGGCAGCAGCCTGGCCAGCGCGCGGCGAGCATCAGGCGCCGGCCATCGTGGACCAGGTGCTTTTGACCGGGAATACGCCAGAACTCGAACTCAGTGGCATCCGGCGGAGGATCGATGTCGGGATGGAGTTGCGCCACGCAAGGGTGGCCTGCAAACCAGGTGGGATGGGCGTCGCGCGCATCCAGGGCCGGATCTTCCATCAAGTGAAGCCCCCAGCTGGAAGCGACCTCCTGCGGGCTGCCTCGCTGCAGCCAAGCACGCTGGTAGTCGGGATGGCGGCGCAAATACTCCCAGGCCAGCGCGAGGTCATCCAGGTGCAGTACGTAGAGGTACGCCGCAGTGGGATACCAAGGCTCGGCGCTTCGATCAACCATCAAACAACCCCCTGTTGGACAGAGATCGCCGCAACGGTGGTTTGGGGGCTGGAGCTTCGCCAGGGCCCCTCGACATCCCTCCAGCAGAGGGATAAACTCAGCTGTAACGAGCGGTGTCAATTGTCAAGACTGATTGGCTCCGAAGACCTGCACGACCTGTCCGAATGCGACGGCTGCACTTCTCCGCAATGGGGCGCAGCACCGCATACCGTGCCGCAAGCCGCGCCGTGCATTGAGTCCGTTTGGGTCAGAACTGCACCGTGTTGGCGCAAGAGTGCTGATTCAGACCCCAGCTGTCTTGAATCAGACCGAGAAAGTCACAATGCACTTTCTCAACCCCTGTCTTCTGATGTCTCTATCTTAGGAATTTGTGGCTTGAACTAGTCAGGGATTGATCCGTCAAGCTGCGCCAATCGGACGTATTCCGACAGAGAGCGTGATGCGCGAAAGTACAGGTCGCGCATCACGGGCTTTTGATGCGGCCCGACGATGCCTGCCAGGTCGGAAAGCTTGACGGTTCCCAGCTCCGGCATGCCGATGCCGAGATCAATGAGTCCCCAGGCCGTATCGCCATCCGCCGGGTCGAGTGCAGCCAGCAGCCAGGTTGCGTGTGCATCTGGCGTGAGCAGCCGCACCACGGGCAACGGATCAGTGTCGCTGCCAGTGGCGCGGGCTGCGCCGTTGGCGAGCAGTTGGACCCGCTGGTCGGCGGTGGTGAATGGCTGGGTCATGGTCAGGAACCCCACGAAACCGAGGATGCACGGAAGTGCTTTTGCGCGAAAGCGGGAAACCACTGAACCGGATGCGCACTTTCGTGCGCAGACACGGCAGCGCAACCCGCCGAATCCGTACATGCACGGACACGGAAAAGCGCAATTTTGCGAACCAGCGAAGGCACGAATCAAGTTCCCCGGTTTTGTGGAAATCCGCAGATACGGCTTCTTTAAAGGCTGGAAGTCGTAGGGCGCTCATCAAAATGAACACTATAGATTGTAGCCCTATAGGGCGCAATCGAATGTCATCTTGGGCTTTGGAAACCCATCTGGATGGCTGCGAAACACTCACTGGCGAAGGCACTGAAGACGGTCAGAAAAGCGCGCGGCTTGAGCCAGGAAGCGTTCTCTGACGTGTCCAGTCGAACCTATCTGAGCTCTCTGGAGCGTGATCTGAAGAGCCCGACGCTCAACAAGCTGGTCGAGTTGTGTGAGGTAATGGCGATCCATCCAATCACGCTTCTGGCATTGGCGTACTCTGGGAACAATCACAAGAAGGCGGACCAGCTACTCTCGCTGGTTAAGCACGAGCTTGAACTGCTGGCGCAGGCTGACGATCAATGACACTTCTCCAAAACGACCCCATCACCCAACTTGCATTTTCCGTCTACGAGAACAAAGGGGTCTTCGCTGTCCTCCTTGGGTCCGGCCTGTCTCGTTCCGCAGAGATTCCAACCGGTTGGGAAATCACACTGGATCTGGTGCGCCGCGTGGCGACCGCCCAAGGCGTCGAGGATCAGTCTGATTGGGCGAAGTGGTACCGCGAGAAGACGGGCCAGGAGCCGAACTATTCAGCACTGTTGGAAGAGATCGCCAGCTCACCCGACGAGCGAAGGGCGATCTTGCACCGCTACATAGAGCCAGACGAACGGGATCGCGAAGAAGGTCGAAAAATTCCGACCAAGGCGCACCACGCGATAGCGCAGCTTGTTCGTTCCGGTCACATTCGGGTCATCGTCACGACCAATTTTGACCGACTCATGGAGAACGCCCTTCGAGAGCAAGGGGTCGAACCCACGGTGGTGTCTTCCACCGATGTCCTGGCGGGGGCAGAGCCACTGACGCACAGCCGCTGCTATCTACTCAAGCTGCACGGCGACTATAAGGATGCTCGTATCCTGAATACCGATCAGGAACTGAGCGCTTACCCGGATAGCTACGACAAGCTGCTTGATCGCATCTTTGATGAGCATGGTTTGATCATCTGCGGTTGGTCGGGCGATTGGGACCATGCTCTGCGGGCGGGCTTCCTCCGCGCGCCGAACAGGCGCTATCCAGTGTATTGGGCTGCCCGGGGTGCGCTGGGAACGGGTGCAAGCGAGTTGGCTGCCCAGCGCAGCGCCAAGACGATACCGATCTCCGGTGCGGACGAATTTTTTCAGACGCTTCAACAGCGAGTCGAAACGCTGGAGCAGAGCCAGCGTCAGAATCCGCTGAGCGTCGAATTGCTAGTGAATAGTACGAAGCGCTACTTGGCGAAACCGGAACATCGTATTCAACTGGACGAGTTGCTTTCACAGGAAACTGAGCGGTTGATGGCGCAGCTCGATGGCAGCCAGTTTGCGCCCCATGGCCAGTGGAATCAGGAAGAGTTCCGATCACGGGTGCGGCAGTATGAGGCGCTGGCAGAACCTCTGACGCGCATGGCTGGCGTACTCGGCAGATGGGGGGATGGTTCTGAACTGACCACGATCCTTGACATTGTCAGAGGGCTGTATCTGCAGGCAGAAAAAGTTGGAAACGGCCTGGCGGTTTGGCTGGGCGTGCGATCTTATCCGGCCGTCTTGATATTCACTGCTTATGGAGTCGGCCTGACGCGCTCGCAGCGATGGAAGACACTCCATGAACTGCTGGTTGCGCCGTGGCACCGGGAGTATCGTGACCCGAAGCGAGTAGTTTCCACGCTGTTTCTGGATGAGTGGAAGGGAGCAGAGAGTGGGGTTTGGAAAGAGTTGGAGGGTCTGGATCGTCGCAAGACCCCTCTCAGCGATCATCTGTTTGACGTGATGACGAACTGGCGATCCAGCTTTGCTGGTGTATCAGCTGAATTTGAACTGGTGTTTGAAAGATTTGAACTGCTTGCCGCTCTTGCCTATCTAGAGGAAGACAGCGAAGCGAGTTTGGAGCAGGCCTTTACCAATACGCCTCACGGCCTGTTCGCCCGTATGCCCATGGGGCGCGTTGGATGGCATAGCTCGTCAGCCAATTCACTCGTCCTGGAGCTTCAATCGGAAGCGACCATCACGGCTTTGCTGGACGCAGGCTTTGCGCGGAATAGCCGTCGCTTCTTGGAACTTTCCATCGAGAGTTTCAAGCGCTACGCGGGCAAGATGTCGTGGTAGCAGTCGCCCCGCCGTGATGGGTAGGGTACGCCGATCAATGGAGGCAAGCGAAGGGAGCGGCGGCGTCGGCGCGAAAGCGTGAGAGTTGAAGCCAAATGGTCGTGACGCAAAGACGGCTCGGGGCGGAATACAGCCTGAAAGCCCGGCGGCGTTGCGCGCAGAAACGTCGAGGCAGTCCAAATTGGACCAGCGTCGTGGACGTCAGCACGCTTGATCGATGCAGGCGAAATCAGATTAGTTGGGATCTGAATGCCTGGAGATCCTGAGGTCAATTTATGATTGCTGGGCACCAACTAAGCACATGCGCTGTCACTTCAACTTCAGTAAGTTGGCCCAACCAAACACAAAAATCATGAGTCTCGGGATGAAGAGTTTCTTAAAGGTGGTACAGGGGATTGCCCTCCTTTTGTCTTGTACAGTGGCATCAGCCAGCACACTGACTCCTTCCTGGAGTTCAGATGGGAAAATAATCGTCAAGTTTGAAGGCAAGATCGAGGAAAGCGATCCCTTTCGTCTCACACAAGTCCTGAACGCAGCCAAGGCTAAGAACTTCCCAGTCTGGGGACTCTTTCTCAAGTCCGACGGAGGGAACGTCGAGGCAGGTTTGCAGTTGGCATCAATCATCCGTCAGAACCGCCTATCTACCCATGTGGGTGCCAATGACGTTTGTGCGAGCGCCTGTTTCTACTTGTTTGCTGCCGGCATTCATCGGTGGGCCAGCACACACGCTCGAGTCGGAGTGCATAGTGCCTCAGAGAATGGCCTAGAGACAGACAAAGCGAAGGCCGCCACGATCCATTTTTCCAGGGAACTCGCCGAAACACTGGACGTGCCTGATGCCATTCTCGGCAAGATCATCAGGACACCTCCACAAAGAATGTACTACCTGACGCCGCAAGACCTGGGTACCATGGGCGTACAGTTCGTGCCCACACCAGCCAGCAAGATCCAGAACATACTGGCTGATGCCGGCATCAGTGCCCAGAAAACACGTGATCCAGTTCAAGACAGAAAGCGCGCGCGCGAGCTGAACCAACTTGGGCTTGATGAGATGCGTGACGGTCGTCGCGAAAAAGCCATCATCACGCTGACCGAAGCCGCGACGCTTTATCCGTTCGATGCGGAAATTCTTGGAAACCTTGGCTACGCACAGTACTTGCAAGACATGCATGAAGCAGCCCTGGGTACGCTGCTGACGGCTTTGAAAGTTCAGCCCAGCCGTGCGATGACGCTGCAAAACCTCGGCTTGGTGTATGCGGAACTAGGTGACGCCCCGCGTGCAGCGCAATATTTCCTCACCTACTTTAAAGCCGCCAAAGACACAGGCGCTGCCCTGGATACATTGCAAAAGTGGGCTTCCGACACGACTCGCTTGCAGCGCGCACAAGCAGCGCTGCACGCACTGAAGTTACTCAATGCGCCTGGCGTGTGATGCAGGCTCGGCGAGCTGGCTCTAGACTTCAACACCGGGTGCGGCCACTGCCGCACCCGGATTTTTGAATCCATCGGCCCGTGGGTGTCAAGCCCACGGGCCGATGCTGACGGCCTTCATTTCTTCGTCTCAATGAGCCACCACACGGCACGCGGCAAGGCGCGTCCTGTGCTGGGGTGAATATCCGTGAGTTCAGCACGGGCCATCCTGCCCAAGGGCGGACGGTAGCCGCGCACATCGCCCTCACCGTGCCAACGGC
>NZ_CAXUPO020000020.1:0-33048 GCF_964252695.1 Acidovorax sp. LjRoot117
AATGCCGAGTGCATGATTCACTAGATAATGAAACTAGCCTTGGGCAACCGGATGCGAATCCAGGAGACCTTCACCCAGACGTACAAGGGTCGCTCCAAATCCCCCTGGAGCCCTAAAATGCCGGCGTGCACTCGTTGTGACGCGCGCCGCGGCTGTCCATGCGATCGAAAGGCCACGCCGTTCCACGCTGTGTACGAGTGCTACATCCTCACCTGTGACCAACGGTGGGAAGCCGCCGGCTGCGTGATAAGCCTTCGCGGTGATCCCCAAGTTGGCTCCGTGAATATGGCGATGTCCATCGCGATCCTGGTAGAGCGAATGAAATTGCAGTTGTACTTCGTTGCAGTGAGCACTCCAATCGCGTACCTGCACGGTGCCACACACTGCATCGGCGTGTAAACCCAACTGCTGACTGATCCAATCAGGCGCTACTTCGCTATCTGCATCAGTGAACGCCAGCCACCTGGCACCAGCAGCCATGGCGGCTTTAGCGCCGACGTCGCGTGCAGCGCCCACATTTCGGGATTTGGTGCAAACAGTGCGAACCCCTTCGAAACTTTGAGCAAGCATCTCGGTCCTGTCCGAGCAATCGTCGAGTACGACAAAGATGCTCACCAGTTCACCGGACAAACAGGGGCAGGACGCTGCCTTAAGAAGGGAGAGCAAGCACGGGACGATGTGTGCCTCCTCATCATGGGCAGGGACGATGACTGCAATCATGGATGTTGGGTAGTAGGTGCCAATGTTGTGAGGCGTGGGAGGTGAGAGTATCCATGGACGTTAAAGCCTTCCGAATTGTCGTTTGTGGGAATAGCGCTCCTTCTTCTGTCAACGCAGGCCGTGCGGGATACTGCTGAGATAGGGCGTAGTCCCACATTGATGAACCCTAGTGCCTGACGGGTAGCCGACGTACAGAACCTATGATGATATGTTAGGGACCTGCCAATGAGTGACGAATCGCTAACTACATATATTGAACAGAACGGTATTGCGGCCGGGCTGAACAAGCTCCTTGCCTTATCTGCCGATCTACCAGTTGATCATCAACTTCTGAACATCCTGAATTCGGGTTTCGGCACTCTTCCGTTTCCCGGCGGGGGGGAAACCCTGCAGCGCTGGCGGGCGCTGTCCTATGTATCTCTTCATAACATGTCACTTGCGAAGTTGTACGAAGGTCATACCGATGCGGTTGCAATCCTTCAAGAGCTTGACGCAGTGAGTGCGCCAATACAAGAATGCTGGGCGATGTGGGCAGCAGAATCCCCGAGCCATCGCGTACGCGTCAAGACGCAGGCTGGCACTGGCCAAACAGTCATTTCTGGCTCCAAATTTTGGTGTTCTGGCGCACGGGTAGCCAAGCGCGCCTTGCTGACCGCCTGGCTGCCAGAGGAGCCCGAATGTCAACTCGTGTCAGTAAGTATGTCTGACCCCTCCATCCGAATTGCAAGCGATGCATGGTCGTCATCAGGCATGGTGGAGGCGCACGCTTCGAAAGTCGTTTTTGACCAGACTCCGGCCACCTTAGTCGGCCGGCCTGGCGATTACCTGCGACGCCCTGGGTTCTGGCACGGTGGTGCTGGCATTGCAGCCTGCTGGTATGGCGGAGCACTGGCTGTCGCTGACAAGTTGTACAAGTTCATGCAACAAGGTGATGCCCTTCACCCGGGCAGGCCGTACCTCGCCTGCGCGTTGGGTAAGGTAGACCGTGTCCTCGGAGGCCTTGTGGCGCTTCTTCACGAGAGTGCTGCATGGATTGACGCCAATCCGGAGGCGAACGCTATGGCAGTAGCCCTGCGCGCGCGGCAAGCAGCAGAGGCAGCGGCTATGTCTGTGCTGGAGGAAACTGGTCGAGCACTGGGTGCAACCCCTTTTACGCGCGACGCGGCGTTCGCCCGCGCCGTAGCAGACCTGCAACTATTTATCCGGCAAAGCCATGGTGATCGCGATGACGCGGCCCTCGCTACCGCAATCTTAGAACGGGGCGAGTATCCGTGGAAGCTTTGACAAAAGTATGTACAGTCAACCGCTTCATCCAGGAAGTCGCTTGATTTCTACTCCGCGCATGCCGTCGGCCTTTTGGCAGTCGTGGATGAAGGCGCGTGGGATTCAAAGTGTCTCTGCGACCGATTTGGTACCAAATGGGCACCGATTGGTTGTAGTGGCTCCCCATCCGGACGATGAGGTCCTGGCGTGTGGCGCGCTGATTCATCAGCATGTCGCGAGTGGGGGCACCTGCCTGGTAGTAGCAGTGACGGATGGAGAGGCCAGCCATCTTGGCAGCGCTGGTTATGACCCCAAAAATTTAGCGTTGCAGCGTCAAGAGGAGAGCACCGCAGGTCTACGCCAACTGGGCATCCCTGGGGACTCTGTAGTGCGGTTAAGATTTCCGGATGGCGGATTGCAAGCGCGTGTCAGCGAATTGGCGGACCGCGTGGAGGCGTTGCTGTGTTCAGATGATGTTGTGTGCACGACGTGGCGGCGTGATGGCCACCCGGATCACGAGGCCTGCGGGAACGCTTGTGCTAACGCCTGCCTCTCACTTGGCGTTCCGCTCCTGGAGGCACCAGTGTGGATGTGGCACTGGGCCAATCCGCTGGACCCACAAGTGGATTGGACACGACTTTGCGCTATGCGGCTCGATAGCCACGCGGTGGCACTCAAACGCCTCGCTCTGGATGAGCATCGATCGCAACTCACGGAGCGATCTCCGACGCTACCAGCCGTTTTGGATACTGCGCTTGTCGAGCGCGCAGAGTGGCCCGTCGAATACTTTTTTTACACGCAATGATCACGCGAGCCATAAAGGACGAGTTCGAAACACTCTTTGTGAATGACCGCGACCCTTGGTGTTTCGAGAGCAGCTGGTATGAAGCTCGAAAGTGCAACTTGCTTCTTGCGAGTCTGCCGCACAGTCACTTCCGCGCGATCTTCGAACCGGGATGCGCTAGCGGTTTTCTGTCGCAGCAGCTGGCGCAGCGCTGCGATCAGTTGTTAGCGTGGGATGGAGCACAAAGCGCTGTCGAATACACCGCAGAGCGGCTCAGTTCTTTCCCCGGAGCGCGCACCGGGCATGGCTGGGTGCCCGAGCATTGGCCTGAGAGTGACTTCGATCTGATTGTGCTAAGCGAGATGGTCTACTATCTAAACGAGCACGACATATCGCACTTGGCTGAGCGATGCCGAACTACCTTGAACAGGTCGGGGCCCATTGCCTCAGTAGTTGCCTGTCATTGGCGACACCCCTTCGATGGCGCACCACTAGGCGGAGAACGTGTGCATGAAATTCTCCATTCCCATCTGCATATGCCGCACGTGGCGCGTTGGCGAGACGAGGATTTCTGTTTGGACGTCTGGTGTGTCGACCCACAAACGCCGGCACAGCGCGAACAACGGTGAACCTCGCCATGGTCTGAGGCTCCCAATGCGAGGAAAACCGGGCTGCCAAACCTCCGAGATGGTAGGTGATGGAACAGTAATTGTTGTTCCGGTAGCCGCCCCTGAGGCTAACACTTGACGGCAAAGCATAACGTTTTAGATCCGGGTTGGGTGGATGGGCGAGCGCGCGCGACGGCCTCGGCGCACGATGTGGGCGCGCTGGTTGGTGATGGACTGCATGGCGTCCGGCGTCATGCGGGTGGACATGCAGGCCGCGGGCGTGCTCATCAGCGCGCCGCATAACGGCTGGATCGGCTTGCCCTGCCGCGCCGCGCCGCGCCATGGTGATGCTAAATGAACGCGCGCGACAGGCGAGTCGACGGCACCACGAGCGGCAGGGTTTCGTCCCACCTCAAGCGTTGGATGCAGATCGCCAAGGGCTTTGGAGAGGGCCAGCACGCGTACCACAACACCATACCATCGACGCGTTGGTGCACCTACCCCAGCTCTCGCTCGGTTTATTCTCGAGTTCTTGCGGCAAACAGCGTACCATGCAGTGTTACATGTTTGATGTTGTCCATGAATAAAACGATCCTAATCGTTAACGACTACGCTGAGTTGCTTCTCATCTACCGTGAGCTTTTCGAAATGCAAGGGTACGAGGTGAGTACAGCTGAGTCCGTAGAGCAGGCTGCATCGACCATGATGGCAAGGTGGCCCTCCCTGGTGATAGTTGACGATCATCCGATGGGCATTTCGGGAGTGCGATTGGTGGGCCACTTAAAACGCTTGGCGACGGAGTACGCCCGCCCGGTCCCAGTAGCAATTGCATTGAGAGGAGACGTAGTTGGAGGTCAGGAGTTCGTGCTCGTTGGATTTGACTACATTTTCGGAAAACCGCTGGATTTTGAGCGGCTTGATGCCGTGGTGCACCGTATCTTGCGGGGGCCGAAATCCCAGGATGTCCTAGACATCGCACGTTCGTGATTCCGGACCATTGCGTTTATGGGAGCCTATTAACTGTTAGAACGGAAAATGGTGATGGATTTAAAAGCTCGTAACAACGTACATGTGTCTGGGGAAGGTCCTGCAACCCTATTTTTTGCGCATGGTTTCGGGTGCGACCAAAACATGTGGCGCCTGTTGGCTCCGGCCTATGCCCGTCAATACAAGACAGTACTTTTTGACTTGGTAGGCGGCGGTAATTCGGACTTGGCTGCATTTGATCCCAACAAGTACAGCAGCTTGCAAGGGTATGCCGACGACCTTGTGGAGCTTATTAGAGAGTTCGCCGAGGGGCCTGTAATTGTAGTAGGGCATTCGGTCAGTGCAATGATCGGCATGCTGGCTGATCTTGCGGCGCCCGGGCTGATCGCCGGTCACGTGATGGTGGGCCCATCACCGTGCTATCTCAACGATGGTGATTATGTTGGTGGATTTTCGCGTCAGGACATCGACTCGCTGTTGGAGGCGCTGGAGAGCAACTACCTCGGATGGTCCAGCACCATGGCGCCAGCCATTATGGGCAGCCCGGAGCAACCTGAGCTGGGGCAAGAGTTGAGCAATAGTTTTTGCCGCACGGATCCAAACATCGCAAAGCATTTTGCGCGCGTTACTTTTCTGTCTGATTGCCGTGAGGAGTTGCGGCAGCTTCAAACTCCTACTTTAATTTTGCAATGCGATGAAGACATGATCGCTCCCATTTCGGTGGGCACTTACATGCACCGCGTCTTGCCGCGGAGCACATTACGGATTATTGAAAACGTGGGGCATTGTCCGCATTTGAGCCAACCCAGTGCCAGTGCCGATGCCATGGATGAGTTCTTTAAAGTACAAGGTTTCTGACATGTCCGAAGCGGCAGGGGTAGCCGATTTTGATCCGTATGCACACCTCCCCTGTGGTGTTCTCACTTTGGATTCGAAAGGCTTGATTCTTCAAGCCAACAGTTCGTTCTGTGAATGGACTGGATATTCTTCCGGAGAGTTGGTGGGGCAGCTACGTTTCCAGGACTTTTTAGCGATGGGCGGCCGAATTCTTTACCAAACTCACCTCGCCCCATTGTTGGTGATGCAGGGATCCATCGCCGAGGTGAAGCTCGATTTACATCATCGCGACACAACCGTAGTACCGATCGTATTTAATGCAACTAGGTTTCAACATGATGGCTCATGGCTTTTAAGGGTGGCCGTATTTGTAGCGAGAGATCGGGACAGGTATGAAAAGGAATTGCTGCTTTCACGGCAAAAGCTTGAAATTGCTGTTGAAGAAGCGACGTCACTGAAAAAACAGTCGGAAGATCGTGCACTTTTTGCAGAGCAAATGATCGGAATCGTCGGCCACGATCTTCGCAATCCACTGTCGACTATCCGACTGGGGCTTCACCTTCTCGAAAAACAAGGCGCTGCACCGGATAAAAACGCAACGCTTCGAAAAATCCAACGAGCAGCCGATCGGGCTACTGAACTCGTTAGGGATTTGCTCGATTTCACTTCTGCGCGGATTGGTGGCGGCCTTACTGTCCACCTGGTACCGGCTGACTTGCACACCACCGTAGCGCTTGCAGTCGAGGAGATTTCACTGGCGTTTCCGAGTCACAGCATCATACATATCCGTGAGGGCGACGGCACATCCCTAATTGATCCCAACAGGGTGACCCAGGCAATCGGAAACCTCGTCTCTAACGCTGTGAGTTACGGCGCATGCGACCAACCAATCACAGTTACCTCTACCATTAGTGGCGCGACATGGCGTGTTGCCGTACACAACTGGGGTATCCCCATCGCGAGCGATGTGCAGACACGGATCTTTACCCCCATGGTGCGAGGCGTGGCTGAAGACAGCGCAAATAGAAATGTGGGCCTGGGACTTTTTATTGTCAGCGAACTGGCGAAAGCGCACGGTGGCTCCGTGAAGCTCAGCTCTGACGAAGAACGAGGCACTATTTTTGAGATTTTTTCTTCCGATGCGACTGGCCTTGATTGAAAAGTCTTTTCAATGCTGGCCTAACTGTAATTGAATGTGGTTAATGCCCACCACCTCGGGCGACCTGATGGTAAATCGTTAGACGTTGCGGCGGAAGGGTGCCGCGGACCAGAACCATTATCAGTCGTTGTTGCGAGGATTTAAAGAGCAGCACTGTAGAAAGCTGCGGTCGATACTGCCCTCGTCTTTAGAGCGATTGCTAGAAGATTTCTTTGGATTCGTTAGTTGATATAGAGTTTTAACGAGAGCAAAGAACTGACTATAGGTGGCCAGTGCTTTTCCGGATGGAGCATTTGAAAACTTTAGAAATATGATTTAACGCCGAATTTTTAGATGTTATATTCTCTGCGGCGGTACAATCAACGGGTATCCATATTTTAAATACACGCATATATGCATCCATGGCAGTTAGATGTATGCACATATCCGCTGACAATCCAGTAATATTAATTCCTTTGCCTATATCTCCTTTAAAAGATGTTCGAGTGGTGTACCGTGAAAGGCTGAGTGCAAAGGCTTCAAAATAGTGAGATCGTCTCCCGAGGGGGCTAGCATCTTCGCAATTTCGCCTCTCGCTCCCGGCAGCGCTTTGCAAGCTTGCAGCAGGTCACGAAACTCGGAACGCCAAATTCCATAATTATCATTTGCATAGATGACCGTAGCACCGCTCTCTTTCAGGCGCTGCTTGAGCTTCGAAGTAGTATATGCAGCCTGTAAAGCAGCTTTGAGAAGGTTTTCCGCACCGGGGAATTGTAGGGGATTGATGAAATCCACAACCAGCATTACACGCTGCGTCTTTTTCAGTGTTTGTTGTGAGATACCATCAAAGATTGAAGTGCTTTTTTGACATATGCTAGTCCCTGAACTCTTTTGTAGAATTCAATGATTTCATTGCTAGGCTTTGTTCGCGATACCTTTGATCTCGATTAGTTGGCGAAACTTTTTGCCTTCTGGTTTCGCGCCTTACATATTGCTGCCGAGTCTCGTTCACTGCACGTCCGGTACTAGCGCAGTGCCTTCCGACTAATTTTTACTACGACAACACCATTCAGCCTGTTTACTTCTAAGCTCTAAACAACAATATGAACGTGGGCTGGCCTGGCACGAAGCTTTATCCGAAGCAATCTAAATAATAGGCAGTGTAAGATAGTAAAGGGATAGGTAGGGCGGGTTGCGCCAGTCATGCAACAAGCAAGTTGACGCGTCGTGTAGTTTCAAAGCGAAAAAGCCGGGCACAGATGTCCCGACCGCAACATCTTACCGAAAATTGCGCACATAAAACGCTGATTTTAATGCCCCATATACTATTTAAATAGCCACTTATAAACTATGGACAGAATGATAAAAGGCATGTTTGTCACCATGCTCATTCGACAATGTTTTAATCTGAGTGTACTGCGTTTATTGTGTTTGCAACAACATTGCAGGATCAGAAGCGACGCCTATAAGATTCACGTCGCTACTTATTCTGAAATGCGCGTTAGGCAAATGGACAAGTTGCATCAACGGCCCAAAGCTGCTAGCCGCTAGAGACATGGTTCCGAAAGCCCGCGTATCGTCAAGATGAAACGTCGGCTGCGGCAAATCGTTAGCGTTCGAGAAGCCAATAAGCAATTCCGTTCGAACAGCACCTTCTCTATGACCAGTCAATTGCAGTACCCCTACGGCAGCGGCGAGGCGATAATCTCCGTCTTCAAAATCACGTTTGCCAGAAAAAGCAGCTACGCGGACAGAGCGAACTTTTGAGACAACGCCACAATCCCATTTTGCGGAAAGATCTATCGGTTGAAACGTTTTAGTAGTTGAGGGCGTGGGGGATTGGAGGTAGTGTCGCATGATGTTATTGTCTTCCTTATGGCGAAACAAAGATGTCAGCATTTTCTGACGTTGCATTTACTTTCAAAAAGTGAATTTTTTTGTTGCAAAAAACGTTTTAGAGCCGTTTTTTGATTGCCGAACAACTTTTCGACAGTTCCCTTTGACATGACCGTAACAATTTACGTTGTCGCAGATTTTTTTCCAACTGCAACGACCGGCGGAGGCTGGCGTAGCGAGCTGGCGAACTCAAGTGCGTTGGACCGAAGTTACTTCGCATATTGACACTTTGTCTTGGTGTTTACATGCGTCTCAATCCGGGTCTTGTAGCTTTTTCGGTCTGCTGTCGAGTATGAGAGAACGTGAAAATTTCAATTCGACGCATTGGGCGAAGGGTTAGGAGCGGCACCCACGGGAGCCCCTACTGCCTCTCGGCCTGTTGGGGTGGGTGTATCCGCGCGCTGTGGACTCGCCTGAGTGCCTGAAGATGTGTCGACTGGATTATTTTGAGACGCGGGCCCGGTCGCTGCCTTACCTGGCGCGTCGAGCCGTCCTTTCGGCGCCATCACGTTGAACCCTATGACAGCAATTATTGCGACTGCAGCCCCTGCTATTGCAATGTAGAAAGCAGTTTTGTTCTGAGCTGGATTAGTACTTTTGCTCACTGAAATGGGCGATTCAGTCTTTGGTGCACGGTCGGGATTGGCCATATGAGACTCCATCGTTGAACCTCCAAGGTAGCGTTAGGCAAGGCCGGCTTACGTAAGACAAAGACTGCTCTCGGACTGCGCCGCTAGCACTTTCAGGTGACTTGGACAAAAAACTACTGCTACTCCATTTTGCACGGGTCGAGGTAAGGGATAGACAGAGATGTGCTCGAACCGCTGAGGACGCCTGCACGCGAGCGTTTGCTTGTGCTAAGTCCTGGGAACCGGATACTTACAAGGAACCTCTCAAAAAGGAACTCATAGAACGTCGCCGTTGGCTCATGGCGCGTAGTTGGAGGAACGATGGCTCTCTCCAGCCGATCTCTGTTTAGGGCATGTGAATACGCTTTTCCTGGCAGTCGATAGAGTTGCACGGACAATCTGTTTTCTTCAAGTTTCCGCTGATGGGCCAAGCATCGCCAAATGTCTACCGCAAGCAGCGCAGGCAGCTTGATCGCCTTCGTGTACTCCGCACTGGACAAATACATACGCCACAGTATTGCTACGAAGGCCATCCTCAATCGTGGGCGATCGACATTGGATATGCGAAAGAGTGTGGTCCCGGGCCTCGGATTAACGCTGTTGTTACTAGCGAAATGACATACATAGCTATCGAACTGGCTTTCTAACAATGTTTCACAAATAGCGCAGAGAAGATGGTCATCCATTGCCTGAAACATGTCGACGATCAACGGCGCGCACGCACTGCCTGGGAACACCTCCTCAGCGCTGTCTTGCGGATAAGGCAAGCCCGTGAACGCGATGAGGATGGTTTGCGGCATCAGCAGCTGCCGCTGCCTGCACAGATGGCATATGCCGAACTTCGCTTTAGATTTTGCCAATTCATGCATCTCTCGGGCCAGTGTTGGGGGTTGAAAATGGACCAAACATGCGGGGCGAGTCAAGTTTGTGTGATAGACCGCCATAGCAGGACGCCTTGGTTCACATTAGCGCCGAGAATCGGGTAGCACAGCAGCTTAGTTGTCGGGGGCCAGAACATGACTTTATGAAATACTCATCACTGTTTCGCCTTCAGTTGCGGGACGACAGTTTCAGATTATAACGACGCCGCGTCTGTTACCGCTGATACCCGTGGGCTCTCAGGTGGGTTGCGTTGAATTTTGGCGGTTGAGGAATCATGCTAAAAAATCCCCCTTGATGTGAGGGGGGGGGGGCGTTGGGGCTAGCTTGTGCAAAACACTCACGTCCAATCGGTAGGGTGTAAACGATCAGTTTTCTTCAGCTTGATAAGTCCTCGAATGTTCATGAACGCCAAGCACACCTGGAGAGCTATAACGGCATTGGCGCCGGCTGCAGCCCCCCAGCAAATCCACAAGATGTTACTAGCTAAAAACACCCAGAACCCGATTTTTCTACGGCCTGTGTCGCGCGAGCCAACGAGCCACGCTGCAACGATGGAAGCAGCAAAGGCTGGCCATTGAATAAGGTTGATCCACTCAGGCATTAGTACCCAATCAGTCTGGTTGCTGCTATTTCGACATATGACTCTGTTTTTCGACGCTGCGAGCACCAATGCTTGTTTGCGTTTGCACACAACGTGCTCACACGAAGTATATACAAGGCGCTGCTTGAAAATTCAGTGCTAGTGCCTCCTCGGTGCGTCGAGACAATAGCTGGAATACGCGGCAATTGATTTCAACAGCTCCACAAGCCCGTGCCTAGCAGAATCGATCAAACGCTTGGCGTATTTGAGACGGACACCGTGGAAGTCCGCAATTTTGCGCATTAGACTGCTTCCACAACGGTATAACCAGATTGTTATGTGAGAAAGAAGTCATAAGAATTACTAAGCAACCGTTGCAACGCAACGAATGTGGCGTTTGCAGGCGAAGGAATGACTTATTTTTTTCACCCCTGTGGTAAGAAATGATGCGGCAACGATGACACCATAAAAGGTAGTCTAACGCATCGCTATCGACGGCTAAGCACTGGCGTGTCAAACTTTGGTCAACGTATGGCGCACCCATTCATTAAAAAACCAAGCCCAGTTACGGCGCCAAACATATCTGTTGGGTCCATGATGGTTCATAATGATGGAAATCTCGTTGAACGTAATCACTTGAAGGTCAAGGTAGTCGGAGGGCAGGGCTCCCAACACTTTGCGTGCTTGTGCCACGGCGTCGTCCCAAGCCATGGCCCCATGCGTTTCTTCTTCAGAAACCATGTCAGGCGGATGCCAATGACTATTCCAGTCCTGCAGCACCGCACTATCGCGCGACGCAATCAAAGGCTTGACACGGCGGGATAATAAGACGGCTTGAGCAGCATCCAGTGCAGCGAGCACTACCTCCTCTGGATATCGCTCAGAATCGACTACGAGTGTCAGAAACATGAACTAGCCTTCACATTCAGGTCCGTGAGCCATAGGCAACCCTTTTTAGTAACCCGCTAGACCGATCTCGACTTACGCTGGCACAGCCGCCGCTGCCGTCAATTCGTCCTTTCGGGCTTGCAGCGTATCCCGCATCGCGACGAGATTCAGCCTTTTTACAGCGCGAGCCTTGGGGAACATCTCATTGCGTTCTTCTTTGACATGGTGGTCAATATACTCGCCCAAGACGATGACCTTTGCGTCGAATTCCTGCGTAACCGTTGGGCTCGCTTCGATCTGTGCGATGAGATCCTTTGCTGTTTGATGTTCTACTTCTGCCTCGGCCAAGAGATCCGTTTCCCTGATCGCGGCGCGCACAGCGGGATAGAAGATTTCCTCCTCCAGCTGAGCGTGAATCGTCAATTCTTTGCAGATTTCGATCGCTAGTTGCTGACGCTTTTGTACTGCGGTGCGTGACTTTGATTGCGTAAGATCTTCGTATTCCTTGAACATCTTCTTGACGGCGCGGTGATCGGCATCAAGAAGATCGCATGCGTCTTTTTCGCGCTTTTGATTGGAGGTGGCCATGTGGAGGTCCTGTGGTGATAGTTAGTGGGAGCCCTGATAATTTGCCGGCGTAGTGTGCCCGGTCGTAGGAGCAAGAAGCGCTTCAACGTAAGAAAGGTTCAGGGATTTCAATCTGCATAGGGACACGAGCAACCTAGTGCTTCTCCGAAGGCATCTTCTAAGTTAGTCGCAACGAATGATGCGTTCACAAAAGCCGCAACCCAGATAGCGCCTACATCGAAGCGGTCTCCGAAGGCAGCCTGGCTGCGCATGCCTGTGCTGCTCGCCGGTCTGTTCGTATTCACGTCGTCGAGCCTCATCGGCTGCCTGGCTACGAGTGCGGCCTAATAGCTCGCGGCGCGCGCCATGAAGGGCGTGAGCGCTGCCGTGCTCGCCACCTCGTCCCTGACTCTTGTCATGGCCGCAGCGCACCACGACAAGCAGGCGAGGCCCAGCGCGCTGGCGCTGTGGGCGTCGTTGAACTCCGCTGGCTTTGCGTCGGCGTGGTCATCGGCGGCCTGCTGACCAAGGGGGCGGGCTGGCGCTGGGTGATGTTCGTCAACGTGCCGGTGGGCGCATTGCTGATGGTCGGCATCGCCTCGAGCCTGCTGGCGCTGGCAGCGCGGGCAGACGCCCGAAGCTCGATGTACCCGGCGCGCTGGCATTTACGCTGAGCAGCGCCGCCCTGGTCTTTGGCATCACGCATTCCCCGCGATGGGGTGGGACTCGCCCATGGTGCTGGGCGCATTGGCCGCTGCAGTCGCTTTGTTTGTGCTGTTCATCGCGGTGGAACGTCGCAGCAGCAGCCCGCTGGTGCGCCCGTCGATCTTTCAGCTGCCCGGTCTTGGAGCTGGCAACCTGCTGATGCTGGGTCTGGGGGCGGCTGCTGGGCGCTGCGGTCTACCTGAGCTCCACGACCTTGCAGCAGGTGGATGGCTTCAGCCCCCCGGGAGACGGGCTGGCTATGCTGCCCACGGGCCTGGCGCTGGCTGCAGCGCGTCTGGTGTTCACGAAAGTGATGGGCGCGGGCGGTGCCTAGCGCCTGCCGCTGTGGGGGGCATTGCTTGCCGCAGCAGGCCTGGCTAGCTGGGCCTTCCGCCTGCGCAGGCGGAGTTTATCCCCCATGTCCTTGGCCCGACGCTGATGGCGGGCGCCGGCCTCGGCATGCTGATCCCTCAAGGCCACGCACGCGGTGACATCGGGCGTGCCCCTGCAGGATGCCGGCCTGGCGTCGGGGCTGGCCAACACCGCGCGCCAGTTGCGCGGCGCGCTGGGTGTCGCCGCACTCGCCACCTTGATGGGCACGGTCGCACGAGGACAACTCGTAGGGGTCAGCACCGCAGCTGCGCTGCTTACTGAGGCCCATACCGCGTTTTTAGGTGCTGCAGGCCTGGCGGTGTTTTGCGGCGTTATCTCACTGCGTGTACGGCGAGGCGTCCGACTGCTTGCGTAGGTGTCGCATCCCGGACGAATCTGCCACCTACCGGACACTTCCAGCGCTCCAGGAAGCGAATCCCGCGGGAAATCGATCATATGCATGAAGCTTGTACCTATCGGTGTCAATGTTTCGCGCAGGCTTGGCTGGGAGCGCTACCGTATGCGTCCGGCCATCCCATCTTGAGATTGGGTGGCGCAGCGCCGACGAAAGTGCCCAAGAAGCACAAGTGGACACCATGCCAGACACCCCACAGGTGGCTCGACGCCGCCACAACGAAGACTTGAAGAAGGCCGTGCTGGCAGAGTGTCAGCAGCCAGGAGCCTCCGTGGCCCGCATCGCGCTCTCGCATGGCCTCAAACGCGAACCGGGTGCACAAATGGCGTCGCCAGGCACAACCGCAGGAATGCGTGTCGGTGGCGGAACCGACGACAAGCTTCATCCTGCTGGCCATGGCTCCAGCCGGGCCCGTCGGCGAAGTGCGCATCGAACTTCGACGGGGGCCGTTGGCGGTGACCGTGAACTGGCCACTATCTGCCATGACTGAGTGTTCGCACTGGCTACGCGAGTTGCTGCGTTGATCCGCATTGACTCAGTAGGGATGGCGGTAGAGCCGCTGGACATGCGCGCTGGCACCGAGTCCACACTGGCGCGTGTGGTGAAGGTCTTCGGTGCAACACACCCGCGCACGGCGTACCTCTTTGCCAACCGCAGGGCCAATCGAATGAAGGTGCTGGTGCACGACGGGATCGGCATCTGGCTGGCCGCCAGACGACTGCATCGCGGCAAGTTCATCTGGCCCCATAACGTCGAAGGCACACTGACGCTAAGCCGCGTGCAACTCGAGGCACTCGTGCTGGGCTTCCCTGGCAGATGATGGGTGAGGCCGGAGTCATCCGCGTGCTTTAGCGAAATTGCCTGAAGTGCCGATGCCTGCTGGCGTTGGAGCGGGCAAAATGCGTTCTCGTGATCTACAAAGCCCAGCTCGATAACCTGACACCCGCGCAACGGCGCGAGTTGACCGAGCGACTGCTGAACGAGGTCCGCCACAAGCAGGCGACCATCGACAAGCTCACGCACGAGAACGCGGTGCTCAACCGGATGAAGTTCGCCGCCACCAGCGAAGTCTTCCAAGGCGATCAGCTCAGCCTGCTTGAAGACTCGGTCGATGAAGACCTGGAGGCGGTGTAAAGCGAACTGCAGCAACTCGCCACAAAGCCCGCGGCTCTTGAGCGTCAGACACGCAAGCGCGGTGCCTTGCCCGCAGAGCTTCAACGCCGTGAGTTCCGCCATGAACCCCACAACACCCTGTGTGCTTGCGGCTGCCAGATGAAGCGCATCGGCGAGGACGTGGCCGAGAAGCTGGACTACGAGCCTGGCGTTTTCACCGTCGAGCGTCACATTCGTGGCAAGTGGGCCTGCGCCAAATGCGAGCGCCTAGTGCAAGCGCCGGTTGAGTCGCACGTCATCGACAAAGGCATCCCGACTGCCGGCCTGCTCGCCCAGGTGCTGGTCGCCAAGTACGCCGACCATCAACCGCCGTATAGGCAAGAAGGCATCTACGCCCGCTCCGGTGTGGTCTTGCCGCGCTCGACACTGGCCGCCTGGGTCGGCGCCTGCGGCGTGCAGTTGCAGCCGCTTGTGGATGCGCTCAAGGGGAGATGCTCAGCCATCGCGTGCTGCATGCCGACGAGACTCCGGTAGCGATGCTTGATCCCGGCGCCGGCAAGGCGCATCAGGCGTATCTGTGGAGCTACTGCACCGGCCAGTTCGAGGATAGCCGCATCGTCGTTTACGATTTTGCCGAGAGCCGTGTGGGTGGGCATGCGATGGAGTTGCTGGGCGACTGGCGCGGTGCGCTGGTCTGCGACGACTACTCCGGCTACAACGCACTGCTCGCTCAGGGGCTTGCTGGAGGTGGGCTGCATGGCCCACGCACGGCGCAAGTTCTACGAAGTCTGGGCCAACCATCACAGCCAGATCGCCGAGCAGGCGCTGAGCCGCTTCGGCAAGCTGTACCCGATCGAGCGCTAGGTCCAGGCGTCAGCGCCGGAGCAGAGGTTGCAGGCCCGGCAGAGCCAGGCCAAGCCCGTGGCCGATGCCCTGCATATCTGGCTCACGCTACACAGACAGAAGGTGCCAGACGGCTCCGCCACAGCCGAGGCCATCGACTACAGCCTCAAACGTTGGGCTGCGCTGACGCGCTACCTCGATGATGCCATGCTGCCCATCGATAATAACTGGGTCGAGAACCGCATCCGGCCGGTCGCGCTGGGGCGATCGAACTGGCTCTTCGCCGGAACCATGCGGGCGGGCAAGCGAGCGGCGGCCGTCATAAGCATAATCCAGTCGGCCAAGCTCAATGGAATGGAGCCATGGGCTTACTTGAAGGACGTGTTAATCAAGCTTCCGACGCAGCCCGCCCTTCGCATTGCGGAGTTGCTACGGCATCGTCGGGGCATACCGCATGGCGAACTTCAGACAGGTCAGCCATGTCGGATGGGGAGCATAACTAGGTTGTATTCCCTGAAGAACCAGTTTCACACGGACCATCCCACGGTATGACACACCAAAGTTCCCACTGCTCTCACGACGTCCTTGACGACAAGCTGAGCGAAGCTGATGATCGAATTCGCCTGGCCCATTGGACGCCGCCGCGCAACGGCATCCTGCCCCATATCCGTTTCGGACGGGGGTGGTTCAACACCCTTTGGCTCTTGCCCATCGCGGTGGCCCTGCTGCTGGCCGCGGTGGCTACCGCGCAATCGTTGCGCGAGCTCACGGTCGTACAGGAATTCATTCGGCAGCATCCGGGGATCGCGCCGTCGACGCCGGTGGTGTCGACTGGCTTCCCGTGGTGGCTCAGGCTGCAACATTTCCTGAACATGTTCTTCATGCTGTTCATCATCCGAGCCGGCATTCAGATTCTGGCGGACCACCCCAGGCTCTACTGGAAACGCGACAGCACACCGGGGACCGAATGGTTCCGGTTTCAACACGAGGTGCCCGCCGACCGCATCTGGACCGCCAAGGATGACGCCGTCACCCTGCCCCAGTGGCTCGGCATCACAGGACTGCGCCACACCATCGGGCTAGCGCGGTGGTGGCATTTCTCGGTCAACTTCCGGTGGACGCTGAACGGCATCGCGTTCTATGGACTGATCTTTGCGACCGATCAATGGCAACGCATCGTGCCGCTGGGCTGGGATGTTTTCCCCAATGCACTTTCGACCGGCATCCAGTACGCGTCCTTGAACTTCCCGGTGGACCAGGGATGGACACGCTACAACGGCCTGCAGCAATTGACCTACTTCGTGACAGTGTTCATCGCGGAGCCGGTGTCCATCGCCACAGGCATCTTGCAAGGCCCGGCGTTCTCCAACAAGCCCGGTTGGCTGGGGCGCATCCTCAATCGCCAGGTGGCGCGCTCCATCCACTTCCTCTCTTTCCTTTGGTTCGTGCTGTTCATCGCTGCCCACGGCGTGATGGTGCTGGTGACCGGCCTGCGAGACAACACCAACCACATGTTCGCGGGCGTTCACGACGAGTCCTGGTCGGGTTTCTGGCTGTTTCTGCCCGCGGTGAGCTTGCTGGTCCTGGCTTGGCTGTGGGCTTCCCCGTTCACGATCAGGCATGCCCGTCTTGTGCAGAAGACCGGCCACAAGCGTCAGGGCGTTCTTAAGACTCACCGGCCATTGATCGGGAGGTCCCAATGAATGAGTGGACCAAGGGAACGAGGCGACGCTTTTGGCCATTTGGCCCGGCAAACCTTCTGGGAGAAACGCTGTGGCGGGCGACATGTTTTTTGAGCTGTGGGATACCGCGAGCATATCGCAGGAGAGGGGCTCGACGCATAACACAGCCCGTTCTTCGGATGCCCTAAGTAATTAATATGCTGAAGGGCAAGATCTTGTTGACCGCCCAGTCATCTTGGGCAATAAGAACAAAGGGATCGCGAATGCACTTATCAGAGCCCCCTTTAATGGTGATGGAGGAAGTCGGGCAACTCCGAGAGGACTAGATGTTTCAGGTCACAAGAAACACCGGTGCTGGGTCCGTGCTACTTGGGCAAGTATCCGTCTTTCCATTGCGTTGGAAGTAGACGATAGGCCCATGCGCTTGTACCGTGAATGTGTGCATCTGTTATATTAGAGCCGAGGCTGGATGCCAGTTGACCTTCTATAGCCGCTTTGACGATAGTTTGCCCTATCTCGTTCAACTCGGATGACTTGGCAACCGTATTTGCGATACCAATGAGAACCGCGGTTGCACCGTCCAGTTGGGAGCCACGCTTTTGCAGGGTGTCCTGCGTGTTCAGAAGCGCCTCGGTAAGCCGTCCGAGTGTCTGTTCCAGCTCAGTGACCCGAGCCTGAAGCTCTTCAATCAATTGTTTGTGCTCAGAAGTCATGAGTTTTAGTAGCGTTGGTTGCGGAGGAAATTCATCGTGTAGGTGGGTGGACCAACTCGTGTTAGGGGCGGCGTGGTTTAGTAGAGGGAAAACGGATAGACAAGCGACTCGATGGCCGTTCCGCACAGGACGATTAAAGCTGCTTTTTGGATGCCAGTTCTTCCATCAAACGATTTGCACCAAGCAAAATGTTGTTGCGGGAGTTTTGTTCGCAATACGAATCCATCCACGCCGATACGCTAAGCGCGCTTGGAAGTTCGACCCCTCTAAATCGACGATCAGCATGTGCAACTCCGGAGATGTATCCCCACGTCCATGCGACCATGGTGTGAGCTTTCGACGAGCCGGGCTCTCTTCGCGCATCGAGCCAAGATGCGCATTGATAGTGCGCCGCGCTGGGAAGGATGGCAGACTGGGCTTGTGATGTGTGACTGGTTAACGTAAGAACAGTGACAGCTACGAACTTACGAACAAACATCATGGTGCTCCTCATGGTCCTGCATAAGCTCGCATTCAACCAGTTTCCCACAGGTTTGGACGGCCAGGCCGCGGCGCAAAGTCTGCGCTTCGGAGGCGGCGACCAATGCCCCTCCTTTTCGACAATCCTTCCTTGGGCGCGTGCCCCAAGCAATTTACCAGGGAACCCAGACAACCATCAGCAGAAACGCAATGAGCACTGCGGCAATCGTCATCAAACGTTTTGTGGCATGCGCATTGCGCGCCGATGAGTGGCACACGCCATCGGATTTCGGATTTGGACTCATGTAATTTTCCAAGGTAGTCAATTTGCGCACAAACGAGTATCAAGGAATTAGCAGCGCGGCACGCTGCGTTGGCGCGGCAGCGCCATGCAGCACCCGCACAAATTCACGTGTGGCTTCCAGGCCCGCGGGTGTCCAGTGCAGCGCAGGCGACAGGGCTTGCTGCAGCAGCTCGCGCTGCGCTTCACCTTGCAGCGTTGGATACCGCTCGCGAAAGATCGCAAAGTCGGCATCGAGCGACGCGTCGCTGGGCCCCTGCGCACCGCCCCGGGCTTGACGCAGCCTTTCAGCGACCCGAAAGCTCATCAGGCGGCGGGGGCCTGCCGCCGCTTGCGCGCCATCCGCAGCCGCCGCACCCGCCGTTTCAAACGCCGCGCCGTCGGCGCTGTCGGCGCCCCGGATCCAGTCGTGGATGACCTGCAGCTCATAACCAGAAAACACGCCGAACATTTCCGCGCGCTCGCCTTGCAGCAGCTTCCAGAATCGGCTCTCGTCCACCGGCCGGTTCCTCTTGATCCAGCCGTTGCGCTCAAGCGCTGCCAGGAAGGTCGACATCTCCTCGGGAACCGACAGCCAGTCGTTCACGCTGCGGCCCTCCACTTTGCAAAAGTCCGAATGTGCGCCGTTGCCGGCCGGGGACTTGTGCGCCATGATGCGGACCACTTCGGCCTCGATGTCGAAGCCCTGGATCACATCCATGGTGCTCACGCCAAGGTTGCCCAGCTTGGCGCCGGCCCGCACCCGCTGCCAGTATTCGCCGCCGTCAGGCATGCGGGGGGCGGCCTCCAGCGCTGCCTGGCAGGCGCGGCGCGCGTGCCCGGTGTCGGCGTTGTCGACGGTGACGTGCAGGGTGAAGTAATACGGGTCGATGCCCAGCTCGTTGAGCTCGTACGATGTGATGAGCAGGTGCAGTGGCAACTGCTCGTACGCCAGGTTGAAGCCGATGACTTCGGGCAGGAAGTCCTGCGCGTTCCATCCCAGCGCCAACTGGATCAGCCCTTGCTCATACAGCGCATCGGGCAGGCCATCGACCGGGTCCAGCCCGTAGCGTGACAGCAGGTTGCGGTAGAGCGTCACATGGTTCTTGTCCGGCTCCCCGTTGCCCAGCTCTTCGAGGTAGGTCGTGACCAGGTTGGACAGGCGCGGGTTGGCTGCGTGCGCGCACAGGCCGTAGAGCCACGCACCGTCGACCAGTTTGGTGGGGGATACCTGCCGCAGAAAGTACAACGCATGCGCGCGGTTGCCGAAGTAACGCCGCGGGGCACCTTCCTTGCGCGATTGCAGGTAGGACTGGTATTCGGTGTGAACGCGCTCCACGTTAGTGGTCATCCAAGTGGTGAGGTCGGCGGGGTCGGCGGGCAGGTCATCCATGTGCGTACGGGTGCGCTCCAGCGCTCCGGCCAGCATCTCTGCCGATTGCGCTATATCGTTGGCGCAGGGAATTCCATTGGCAAGCCGACTGTACAAGTGGTGGAAAGAATGGCCTTCGTCGTTGAAGGAACTGACGGCAGCGTGAGAGCGCGGCGCTTCTAGACCTCTTGTCGTACATTGGGAGAGGACCTTCATGAAGGCTGACATGGCAAGTACGCTAGGATTAAAAAAACAAAGTTTCGCACCAACCAACTGGACTCTTCATCGGGCCAGAGGCCATTCTCGCGTGGGCGCTGGCCTACGAAATCGTGGATAACGATATCCTCCCAGCTGTTGCCTCGAGCGGCGCGCCAGCTGCGATGAAATCGAGCACGCGCCTGAACATTTAGCCGTAGGCTGCATCGCTCCCGATCAACTTCATCTCGTGCCAAAGCGCGGGCAGGCCTAATTACGGGTTGACCGAAATCGAATATGCGTGGATGCTCAGAAATCTCATGACCTGGGTACGATCAGACTCAGGGTGGTGTTACGGTCTACACATGCGCAGGCGGGTGGCCTAGCTCAACGCCCGGGATGTCTAGCGTGGCCTGTTCATGAGTCTATTTGCAGCGGACGCGCAGCTATTTCCGCGGTGCAGGCGTGGAGCAGGTGGTGCACCCCCGCGATGGATGACCCTGAGCGAATCCCGTTGTCCGGTTTGACCAGCCTGAAAAAAGCGCAGCTTGCTGGCGGCGGGCCTGACGTGCATCTGCTCGCGTTACGGCTGCAGAAGTTGGCTTAATCCGTCGTCCTGCAAAGACTTTGTACTATCGGCAATCAGGCTGCGAAATGCCCGTCTTCGTGACATATGTCAGCGGCACGGTGCAACAGTCAAAATGGCTCATACAACTCTCGTTTCACACAATTGTCTGTGCCGAAGATATCCAATCCCTTCTCTTTGCTTAGTTCGAGCTTACGTACACGCGTCGCCTTAATTGTTGCCGCGCTGGTTGTCGGCACAACTGTGGCCGTTGTCTCCACATCCCTCCACTTTGTGAGGGGCAGCATGAAAACCGCCATCGCAGAGGAGCAGTTCGCACGCATCACTGCCATCGCAAACGCGATGGATCAGAAATTTATAAGCCGACGGGTGCTGCTCAAAAGCTTCGCAGATGGACTTGAGGCGTACAAACCCGCTAATGACGTGGCCCTGCAGGCCTTCGTTTCACAGCACTCAGCGCTCAAGGCATTTTTTGACAACATTTCCATTGTTGACATGCGAGGAGAGCTGACTGCCAATTTCAACAGCACCTCCGCAATCGGTCGCCTTAATCTTTCAGACCGGGAGTACTTCCGCGATACCGTGCGAACCGGCAAAGGTGTGATTTCCCAGCCGTTGCGCAACAGAGCCAATGGGCTGCCGCAAGTGATCATGACTGAGCCGGTTTTTGATCAAGCCGGCCGCATGGTGAGCTTGATCACCGCCCAGATCAACCTCAACGAGCCCAATTTTTTGGGCGAACTTGCGGATGTGAAGTTCGGCAAAACCGGGTACATGTTCATCACGAATACCGAGGGCATCGTGATTTCCAGTCCCCGCAAGTCGCGCATACTCAAACACACGGACGACGAGGGTGGCTCCAACCCCGTAACAGCTCGCTCGCTAGCTGGTTTTGAAGGCACTGCAGAAGGTGTGAACCGCGTGGGCGTGCACGGTCTTTACGCGTTCAAGCAATTAAGTCAAACGAACTGGATCATGGGGGCGATCTACCCCCGAGACGAAGCCTTCGCTCAGATCGAGACCATCGAGCAGATCGTATGGGTTGGCCTTGCACTGCTCGCAACTCTCGTGGGAATAGTGAGTCTGCTGCTTACTCAGCGGCAGTTGCTGCCCTTGGCGCTGCTTCATCAACACATGCTCGCAAGCGTAGGCAAAGGCACCTACCAGCCGATGCTTGAAAGAGCCTCCCCCGACGAAATCGGCGATTTGCAACGCACCTTCGAGCAGCTTATGGTGCAGTATGGTGAAGCTGAACGTCGGCTGGCCGAGAACCGCGATCATTTGCGCAGTATCTTGGCGCATGCGGGTGATGCCTTCGTCAGCCTCGACGCGGAAGGCAGAGTAACGGAGTGGAATCACCAAGCAGAGCTAATTTTTGGTTGGAAACGCGAAGAGGTTTTGAGCAAGCTCGTAGATCAATTCATTATTCCCCCTGCGATGCGGGAAAGGCATGCGCAGGGGATGCAATCGTTCCAGGGTACAGGCCTAGGCCCGTTGGTCGACGCTCGCGTTGAAATCGAGGCCCTGCATCGTACAGGCCGAACCTTTCCCATCGAAATATCGGTGGGGGCACTGCGGGCCGGCGACCATTTCGTGGCCAATGCCTTTATCCGGGACATCAGCGAGCGACGGGAAGCGGCTGAGCGCATCGCTGCAGGCGAGCGATTCGTGCGTGGCATCGCAGATAACGTTCCTGCACTTGTTTCGTACATTGATCGTGATGAGAAGTACACCTTCGCCAACGCACACATAATGCGCCGCCATCCAGGTGAAACATTGGTCGGCCGCACAGTCGAAGCGGTACGTGGTCCCAATATCTATGGTCTGATCGGCCCATGGATTCGACGAGCACTCGCTGGAGAATCAGTTACTTTCATTAATCCAGGGTCTGAGGCTGTCGGCACCGCGGATCTCGTGTACGAAGTCAGTTACATCCCGGACCGTGCCACCGACGGGACCGTCAATGGTTTTTACTCGCTCAGCATTGATATCACTGAACGCAAGCGGGCAGAGGAGGCCTTGCTAGCGAGCGAAAAGCGGTTCCGGAGCGTTACGGACAACATGCCCGCACTCGTTTCCTATCTGGATACAGACGAGCGCTTCGCTTTCGCGAATGCTGCCTTCAAGGACTGGTTCGGCACGAACCCGGAAGAAATGATCGGCAAGACTCTCCGGGAGGTCGTGGGGGACGTGGTCTATGAACCGCGAGCGCCTATGTTGGCGCGAGCATACGCTGGCGAAAGAGTCGAGTTCGACACGCACCGAGTAGTGGACGGCGTGCCAAGAGACGTCCACAGCATATATGTACCGGATCTGGGTGGTGACGGAGTGTGCCAAGGAGTGTTTGCCCTCAGCCTAAACATCACATCGCTCAAAAACATTGAGCGCGAGCTTGCTGCGCAGGCGCGTGTTGACACGCTAACTTTGTTGCCCAACCGACTAGCATTAAACGAAGCGTTGCCTAAGTCTATCGCACGGGCCAAGCGCACCGGTAGCCCGCTAGCGCTCATGTTCCTCGACGTCGATCACTTCAAGTCCATCAATGACACGTTTGGGCATGCCGTGGGCGACCAGGTACTCGTTGAATTTGCTCGGCGCTTGCGGGACGGGGTCAGAGTTACGGATACGGTCGCTCGCTTGGCAGGCGACGAGTTTGTGGTGCTGCTTGAAAGTCCGCTGGATGAAGCGGCGGCAGCACAGGTGGCCCAGAAAATCGTGGCATTGGTAGGCGACCCGTTGTTCAGCTTCAAATCCTTGGAAATCCGGGTCACCACAAGCGTCGGCGTAGCATTTCATGCGAGCTTTGACAGGGACGAACCTGGCTTGGGCGAACATCTGATGCAGCGCGCAGACCTTGCGTTGTACCGTGCTAAGGCAGCGGGACGCAATGGATTTGTTTTGGTGAACACCAAAGAACAAGAGAGCTGAGGGACCACGCTCATATCGCACTGAATACGCAGGGCTAGGCACTGTCGGTCTTTGAACTGGCATTCGAAGTGATAAATGGCGCAGGGGCAGCAAGCCCGAGGCTGGCCACGCACTTTCGCCGATGAGGAGCTCTGCCAACGGTTCCAGTCTCGCCAGATTTTTCTGCAAGGACTGCGACTTATACGGAAGCGAGCCACCTGCGACGTTGGTAGCCCGGTTTATTCGCGCGTCGCCGCCATGTAGCTAGCAACGCCCCGAGGAAGGCGGTGGCATTCGGATCAGCATCCTTCAGACCGTTTGCACCGGAGATTCTGCATGTCGGCACGACCATAAAATGGTGTTTATGGACAGACTGCTTGAAGCCAAGCCCCTCACTCGTCAGGTGCGCCGAGGCGATATTTATTGGATTGCGGCAGACGAGTCGAAAGGCACGATACCGGGAGTTCCTCATCCCCATCTGGTGGTGCAAGAGGACGTGTTCAATCGCTCGCGCATCAGCACAGTCATCGTGTGCGCTCTCAGTTCCAACCTGCATAAGGCTTCGGAACCTGGCAATGTCCTTCTGGAGCCAGGGGAGGGCGAGTTGGCACGGCAAAGTGTTGTTGTGTCATCGCAGGCCTCATGCGTCTATAAGACGCGACTTGGAGATTTTGTTGGTTCGCTATCAGGAAGCCGCGTAGATCAAGTGGTAGCTGGCCTGCGGCTAGTCCAAGACGCCTTTCACCGTGGTCGTTGATGTATTCGCCCGCCCGTTATCACGACTCAGGACGATCGGCGGCCCTGGCTGGCCGTGAAGCTGTGTATTGCACCCACTATTTGTAGGCGTAGGCTCGGCGTGAGGCGGCGAGATGGAGCTCACATTTGAGCGCTACCTGAAGATGCCTGTTGCGCTAAACGGGCGTGATCACGGACTCGGCGTCTCAGATTTGCGCGAAGTCTCTAGTCACGCCAGGGTTGAGCACCGCTGCTGCACGCGGCATCCGCGGCCCGCATCCTTGCCTATCAAATCGCGTTGTGTATTGCGCAGTTAGCTAGCCAGCTTGTCGTGGTGCGGGGCCTGCAGGAGGGCGATTTCCTTTCACTGGGGATACCCCTTGGAAAGTGGCGTGCATCCGTATTGCGAGAGTGCTTCAATGCTGAATTGGACGAGCTCTCAATGCTGAATTGGACGACTTCTTAGCGCGGAATTGGATCCCGCCAAAAGCCACGTTCGATACGTCTGCCACCGGTTGCCTAACTTTCTGGATGCTCCATTTGCAGCCTGAATCTACTTCTGCTCAGTGCATCAGTGCACTTCTTGGCAAATACCCAAACCCGGTCTGTTTGACCAGCTATTGATAGCTGATCGGCCGACTCACAGTCTCCCCCCAGGTCCTCCCGCCACTGCATCCAGGCTCTTTGCATGGTGCCGTCATAGACCAGCTTGTACCGATAGGTTGCCACCTTGACGCCGTCGCCCGATGCTCAGGCCAGCCGGAGTTCTTGAAATTCTTTAGTTGGAGCCGTCCATCGCGAGGAAGTCGTTCGTCCGAAAAATCGTTTGTAGAGACTCATTGGGACCCCTAAAAAAGCACTTTTTGCGCGCTCGTCAACGCCGCAAAGCTGTCGCCTAGCGGCTGAAGGATCGCGTCAGCAATCGGCTGTAGTTGCTTGACAAGGTAGTGTTCGTAGTCAATGCGCGAATGCCGAGCATCCAGGGGTTCGGGACCGCTCTGCGTCATCAAGTACTCGATCCAACCGCCACGCTGGTACTGCTGGGGCCGGTTCAACTTCGCGTTGTGCGCGTCAGCGATGCGCGCCGCGCGCACCTGGGGCGGCACGTTGACCTCGTAGGCATCAAGCCGGTGACGCAGGCGTTTGCGGTAGACGAGCAGCGCATCCACCTGGCCATCCAACATCGACTGCGCATAGTCGGCCACGAAAGCCTGATACGGCTCCCCGTGAAAGATGCGTGTTAACAAGCCCTCTTGAAACTGGCGTGCCAACAGGGTCCAGTCGCTGCGGGCCATTTCCAGCCCGCGATAGACCATCTCCTCCCGACCCTCTTCATCGACGCTCAGGCCGGCGTAGCGTTTCTTGCTGCCCACGTCCGACCCTCGGATTGTGGGCATGAAGAACTTGGCGTAATGGCTGTCGAACTCAATTTCGAGGAAGTTCTCCAGTTGCTGCTCCTCGCGCAGCTTGCGAGTCCACCAGACGTTGATCTCCTGCACCAGGCCGGCTGCAATGGCGTGCGCCTCCGCGTTGGGATAGGTGCGTTTGAGCCAGATGAAGATAGAGTCAGTGTCTCCGTAGATGACCTGGTATCCACGTTGCTCCACGAAGACACGGGTGAGTTTCATCACCTCATGGCCGCGCAGGGTCACGGCGGAAACGAGCTTTGGATCGAAGAACCGGCACTCGGGCGCACCCAGCACTCCGGCAAAAGAGTTCATCAGCAGCTTCAGGGCCTGCGACAGCGGCTGGTTTCGCACCCGCTTGGCCTCGTCGCGGGCATTCGACAGGGTTGTCACGATGTCCGGCAGACAGTGCTTCTCGCGCGAGAACAGCGTGCCTTGCGGGCCCTGGACAAGATCGGTTCGCGCGTCGGCGCGCTCTCCCTCTGCCAGGCCCACGGGATCCACCAGAAAGGTCCGGATGATGGAGGGGTACAGGCTTTTGTAGTCCAGGACGACGACGGAGTCGTAGAAGCCCGGCGTGGAGTCCATGACATAGCCGCCGGGAAACGCCTTGGTCGCGATGTCCCCCACGTTCGGTGCCACATAGCCCAGGCGGTGCATGCGCGGCAGGTAATGGTGGCTGAACGCAGCGATGGAACCACCAAAGTGATCTATCTGCAAGCCCGTCGTCTGAGCTCGCTCCAACACGAACGGGAGCAACTCCAGTTTGTCGAAAATCCGCAGGATGAGCGCGCAGTCGCGGATGTTGTAGCTGGCCAGCGCCGGTTTGTCTTCCTGGTAACGCCGCTCGATCTCTGCCATCTTGTCGTAGGCATTTCCGATCTCCTTACCCTCGCCTAGCAGTGTCTGTGAGACTGCTTCAAGGCTGAACGACTGGAAGCTCCACATGCCAGCCCGCAGCGCTTCGATCCCATCGACGACGACCCGCCCGGGCATCGGCGAGAACAGGTAGCCCTGACGACCGGGGTGCGTACGCCACGCGATGGGACGGCGCTCGCGTCCGAGCAGCAGTTGCACGGAGTTCGCATCGGCGGTCTTTTGCAGCACCCGCAAATCGAACTGGATCACGCTCCAGCCGACGATGACATCCGGGTCATGGACCGCAAACCACGCGTTGAGCTGCTCGATCATCTCCCGCCGAGTCGGGGAGTACACAAGCCTGAAGTCCATAGTTGAGGCTGCTGGCGCCGACGCAGACGCTGGCGCCTCCCCGAGCATGAAGACCACCCGGTCGCCCGCACCATCCAGCGCGATCGAGTAGAGCTCCTCAGTCGCGCTCGTCTCAATGTCCAGCGACATTACCTTCAACACGGGGCGCCAACCGGACGCGGGTTTCAACCTACCGTCGATGATGGTCGAGCCTTCGCGTTGGCCTCCCTCGACCAGAACACCGGCTGTAATGAACCGCTCCATGAGGTGGCGGTCGTGCGGGCGGACATCGGCTTCGTAGAGCGGTATCCCGAGAGGCTGGAGAGCGCGCGCCAACTTGCCGAGATCGCGGAATCTGCGTGCATAGACGCCGAGGACGGGCTCCTGATCGAATGTCTTCAGATCGAGTTCCTTCACCTCCAAGCCATGCAGATTCGCAAGCGTGGCCTGTGCCGCAGCCCGGTGGCAAACAGGCAGAAAAGCGACCGACGTCTGCCGGGTCAGAAGCATCTTTTTCGGCCCCTCGTCGGTGGCCAGCCAGTATTCGATCTCAGTGCCGTCTGGAAGATCGCGCCAGTGGCGTGTGAGGATGAAACCTCGAAGTTCGGCGGGTGCGAGGACTGAGGACATCAGCTAAAGCGGGGGACGCCAGGGCGCGCGGTAATTCTGACCGCTCTGAGGAGGTGATTGACAGGTAGCGCGGCCCTCTTGCCCATGATACTGTTGTTATGTACAGTAACGCAAAACCGATACCAAGAATGCCATGTACAAACCATGCCGCTATGTATTCCGTCCTGCCCGACCGGGTCCCGCATTGCTGCGCCGCATCTGGGCATGGTTCTAAGTCATCCCTGCAGTGCGATACGGTCGTACCCTTGCTGGCGACCGTGGACCCCGCCGCCGTGCACGCGATTTGAGAAGCCACAACTCAACGGGCGCCAGGATGGGGCTTGATCTGTTTGACCACAGGCCTTGCGCGTGCGCGAACGGGCGTTCGACAAAATAGTGCAGCATTGCTCCAAGCAAAATAGTTACAGCGAGTACTTGAGGAACAGAGGTGCATCCGGCCCTCGTTGATGAGTAGGCCTGACGAAGTGGATGCTGGCTTCACAGATCGCAACGGATGCTGCGACCTTGCTTAAGATCTTCCTGCGCTGAGACAAGCTGCAGAATAAACGGCCTATCCCCCACCGAATGGACTTTTACTTGTGAGTCCGACTTTACGCGGTTATTGGTACTTGCCATGACGGGCAGCCGTGGTCCGCACACCCCGCTCATCCGTTCACAGGCCACGCCTGACCGCCGATGCACCTGAGCAACTGCCCCTTTCCGCCCCGTTCCATTGCGAGACACTGCCCGCGAATGTTGCTGGTGTGGTCGCTGATGATGCTTGCTGCCTGCTTTGAGCCCCCGCCTGCGAACGTGTCGCAGGCCTTCTCGTGCGAGGACGCACGCCAACTGCGAATCTGGCGGGCCCGCATCAAAGACAATTTTGCTGCCGTGCAACGACTGACCAGTGCACACAATCCCGAGGCTGCGGACGCTCTGGCCACTATCCGCGGCATGCGCGACCTGCATCTGCAGCTGCGCCAGTATTTCATGACTGAACCCATGCCGGATTGCATGCAGCAGGCCGTGCGCATCTACGTGGACGGACTGGAACCTCTGGAGCGAAGTGGCGACAGGGTCAAGGACCTGCAGGACTCGATGAGCAATGTGTCCACAACGGTGGACCGCTTCGCCCATGCGGTCACAACGGCGATGCCACTATGGGCCCTGGAGGCCCAGAGAGCGGCGTCCATGCCGCGCTGATCCCGTCATCAGTGATGCCCCATTTCTGCCATGATCCTCTCGCGAAACCAGTGCAGCGTGAGGCCGATCAAGGTCTTGCAAAGCAAAACTACATGGTAGGCCACAGGCGTGGGTAAAGGCCTGCATTGCAGTGCCACGAGCTGTCGCGCGGCAAGGCTCATGCACTAAGGCTCGACGCACCGCATGCCACCATGACCCTGATACCAATCCCGGAAACTAAGCCTCGCGCTCTCGATGAATGAGTGACCGAACCAATCGTGAAATCTGGATCGAAGGGCCAACTGGGCAAATACTATGCGCCCTGATCAACGGTGAAGTCGGTTGGCTCATGTATCTACGCGAACCAGGCGACGCTGGTTTTAGTTCCCGTAACCCTGCGTATGCTGGCCCTCAACAGGAGTTCATCAGCTTTGTTCGGTCGAACGGACAGCTTGATGAATATCCTGCAGCCTGGACTTATCCGGTGGCCAAGGTAGAGCTTGCGTTAGAGCATTTTCGAATGCATGGCAGTGCGCCAACGTTCATCACGTGGCACGACGATTCCGGCGGTGGCCTACCTCCATGGTCGACGTCAGCATTGCCAGATTCAAACTAACGAAACGGTCATTTTTTTCCTTAAGGCCGACGTGTACAGGATCCGTGGATGATTTTTCTGAGGGTGTTCGGGAGTCGATGCTTGCGCAGCTCTGCCTGCGGTCAGCGCTTTTGGCACAGCGCCTCTCCCTGGCTCACCGCACCTTCTCGCGCGAGCCACGCCGCTGCCTCCTTGGCCCCCAGGCAGTTCGCCCAGGCCAGCATGGAGATGTTTTTCTTATCCACGTGGTTCACATACAGCTTCCGCTTCGCGTTCATAACCTCCAGCATCTCAACGTTGTTGGACACCAGGGCGCGAATGAACGCAGGCCTGCCGTCCTTGTTCGGATCGTTCGGGTCGGCGCCGAAGTCCAGAAGCACTTGCGCTACATCCGCATGGCCGGCCTGAACGGCCATTTCCAGCGGGCTCAACAGACTGCAGCCTTCGCAAGCGGGGCGCGCGTTGGCGTTGTTGTGCTGTGTGAGCATGGCCTTCAACGTGCTGGGCTGCGGCGGGTAGTCTTCTAGCAGCACGGTCACGTACATGAGCAGCGGCGTGTCCTGCCGTTTGCCCGCGTAGTCGGGGTAGGGGTAGTTGGCGTCCAGCGGCAAGCCCCGCTGCAGCAGCGCCTGAAAGCCATCGGGGCAGCGCAGGGCATACACGGCGAGGTTGGTTTCAGAAAACGCCTGGTTGTCGAACACGCCCCGCACCCTGGCGCCTTGCTCCACCAGCCGGTCTATCTCTTTCCAGTCCGCAGGGTCTGTAGGGCAGCGCTTTACCAGCTTGCCGAGCACCATGGTGATCTGGTCGCTGAACTGGCGGGCCTGTTCCGGGGTTGATCGGGCGTTGGCCGCTGCGGCATTCAAGAGCAAGGGGTAGACGGTGGACGCGGCGGCGGGATTGACGCGGGCTCTCGCCAGCCAGCCTTGTTGGGCCGGCTGCGCGCCGGCGTTCAGCATCAGGCGGATGTGTTCGGCGCTGGGGTTGTCGATCAGCGTGGTCATCACCGCCGAATGGTTGGCGGCCCCTGGCCCACCCTCAGCCAGCAAGAACGCGAAGGTCTCTGGCGGAATGGTCGGGGTACTGTGCTGCAGGAGCTGGATCGCAATGCTTTCGCCGGAGGTGCCTACGGTGCGGCGCAGCAGGCCTTTCTGGCCCAGTGCTTTCAGCGCCGGGGTGCCGAGTTCCGGCGGCAGCAGGATCATTTCCTTGAGCAGGTAGATCAACGGGTACAGGTTGACGGTACTTTCCGCTGCAATGCTCAGCTGCGGCGCAATGTCACGGATGAAGAGCGCGTAGTACTCGTTCTGGAATGGTATGGCCTCCTTGCCGGTGGCCCGGTTGTGGGCCAGCAGGCTCTGCGAGGCTGTGACCCATGATGCCTCTCCGGCCGCATTGCGGGGAGTTTGCCCGGCGCGCAGCAAGCTAGAGATTCTGGCGAGTGTGTCAGCACGCGATGCGCCCAGTGCGGGGCTCAGGAACGTGGCCTGGCTCATCAAGTCGTTCAGATGCTGCCCGCACACGAACCGCGTTTGCGCTTGGGCCTCCATCCGATGAAACCTTTGTTTCTCGAAGGAGGGCAGGGCGTCGAACGCGGCCTGGTTTATGTCGGGCAAGCGCTGGCCTGCGCACACGGGGAAAGCTGACACCTCCAGGCCGACAGCCGCTTTGGAAGGGGGCTCCGGTGGCAAGGGCGATGCGCCTTGGCGGGTCACGGGAAACAGTTCGATCGCTGATACTGCAAACCCGCTGGCTTGGTAGTACAGGTAGCCGCTCACGGCCGTTCGGGACACGGTGGATTTCTCTGTCGCGCTACTGACGGCATTTTCGTGCCCGACCGGGAGCTTGAGCAGCACGCCGCCTTGCATCCCCAGCCCGCACACCCGCACTGAACGGTCTACTGGGCCGATGAGCTTACGCACCTCACGCGGCGGCACTAACGGACTGTCGAACACCGCTGTGCTCCATTGGCCATCGGCATCTTTCTGCCGCGTTTGGATACGTCCGTTGGCGCTTTCCACGCGAATCACTGCAGGGCCGTTGGCTTTGTCGGAATAGTCACCCATCAAACCCTCGGGGCAGTCCACGGCCCTCGCCGCCGAGGTGAAAAGCACGGCCAGTAAGAAGGCTAGGACGGGAAGGATGCGGAGCAAGGGACGGGTCAATCGGGGCCTTGGAAGTCATGTTGAGCTTGCCATCCAACTTCTTTTCCGCCGGCGGCGGAGCCAGGATAATTCAGCCACAGGCGGTATCCCGCGGAAACATAAAGCGATGACAACGACACTTACGGACCTTTTGGCACAAAGAGCCCAGCTGGATGCCGCTATTTCAGAGGCACAAAAAGAAGCATCCGAGGACGCGCTAAGGACGGTACACGAGCTGGTAGCTGAGTTTGGATTCACTGCCCAGCAAGTCTTCCCCTGGAAGCCCATCGAAAAGAAGGTAGTCCAAAAATACCGAGACGAAAAGAGCGGCGCGACGTGGACCGGACGAGGAAGGGCGCCTGCCTGGATTGCGGGAAAGAACCGTGTTGATTACTTGATAGAGCGCCCAAGCTCTGAACAGGGCCCATTCCTGGCCGAGATGGCAGCTGCATCCGCAAGGAGACAGGACTGACGGTGGAAGCGATATCCTCACAGTGCTGGTTCGCGTTGGTGGCCATGGCACGATCCCATTGCACCAGTCTTGTCAGCAGCTGGCAGCGAGCCCATCCGGATGCGGGGTAGTCCGAAGCTAGCCAAGCGCCTCAGTTGCGGCCATTTTTTGTTTCAATATGAAAGGTAATGCGGTCAGCTGGGTGGTCAGCTTCAGGCTGATTGCAGTCATAGGCGACCGCAAACGAATGAGTACTACCGGCTACAAGCTGCCGCTCACTTTTGAGCTGAATCGGGGCAAGGGCAGCAGGTCCTGCCACATCAGCGGCGCCGCAATTAGAATCTTGACATCCATCAACCACCGGTTCAGCTTGAGAGGTTGTCGGCTATTCCGACATGCTCGACCTCTCCGCAGCCATGCAAGGCTTTTTGCTTGCCTTGGGCCTTTTCATTTGTCCTGGCCCCAAAGACATTCTCGTTTTCCGCGAAGCTCTTCTAGGACGCTCTCGGGTGATGCTCGTCGCCATCAGTAGCGGCAGCGACCTCTTTCTGATTGCGGGGGGCGTTCTGGGTGTCTCAGCAGCGCTTGAAACCTTCCCTGCTCTCCAAGTGCTTTTGCAATCCGCTGGAGTTGCATTGCTTATCGGCCACGCGCTGCAAGCGGCGCGCGCTGCCGCCAGAGGATCTGGCGCTTCGGTTGCGTCTGCGACAAAAGTCGGCAAAGGAAGCTGGGTTCGCCGCCTCTTGGTAATGTCTCTCGGAAATCCTGCCTCATGGCTCGACACAGTGGTCATTCTTGGTTCGGTGGGGGCAGCGCTGCCCACTTCGGCCAGCGTGACCTTCTCCGTCGGTGCCTTTCTCGCGTCCATCGTGTGGTTCACTGCGTGGGTGGCACTGGCAAGAGGTGCCAGCCATTGGCTGATCCCGTCAAAGAGCTGGCGCATAGTGGATGCGGTGACGGCGATCGCGATGCTTGGCATGGCGCTCTGGTTGATCACGGGCCTTGTTGCTCGGCTCTGACGATCTTCCCGATGCGCTATGGATCCGCGTTTGGCCGATAGTGCGCGTTCGTTGGTGAACGATTTTATGATCGCAACATTCTTTTGGAGAAGGGCTTGTTCATTCGTTTCGCTCTGCCCGAAGACCTAACATCACTTCGCGCTCTGTTCTTTCACTCGCGTCGGACTGAATCGCCCCGGTTTTTGAGGAGGCTCAACACTCTGAGAGGATTGAGCCATGAAGAAGACGAACAAGTTCTCGCCCGAGGTGCGTGAGCGAGCAGTGAGAATGGTGCAGG
>NZ_CAXUPO020000021.1:0-9537 GCF_964252695.1 Acidovorax sp. LjRoot117
GGCCCGGCGGGCGCGCGGCGCCCTCCGGTGCGCGCGCACCGGCCTGAGCCCCGCCCCGCCCCCCGGATCGATTGACCGACTGACCGACTGACCGAAGCCCCCCACTGCCATGCAACTCGCTGAAATATCGATACGCCGGCCGGTCTTTGCCACCGTTCTGTCGCTGCTGGTGCTGCTGATCGGCGCGGTGAGCTTCACGCGCCTGTCGGTGCGCGAATACCCCAAGATCGACGAGCCCGTAGTCACGGTCAGCGTGCGCTACGCGGGCGCCTCGGCCGAGGTGATCGAGTCGCAGGTCACCAAGCCGCTCGAAGACTCCATCGCCGGCATCGACGCGGTGGACGTGATCACCTCCATCAGCCGCCCCGAGCAAAGCCAGATCAGCGTGCGCTTTCGGCTGGAGAAGGACGCCGACAACGCCGCCGCCGAAGTGCGCGACCGCACGGCCCGCGTGCGCAACCGCCTGCCCGACGCGGTGGACGAACCCGTCATCGCCAAGGTCGAGGCCGACGCCTCGCCCGTGATGTGGCTGGCCTTCAGCAGCGACACGCGCAGCCCGCTGGAGATCAACGACCTGGTCAACCGCATCGTCAAGCCGCGCCTGCAGACGGTGACCGGCGTGGCCGACGTGCCCATCTACGGCGAGCGCAAGTACGCCATGCGCGTGTGGCTCGACCCCGAACGCATGGCGGGGTACCGCCTGACCACGCAGGATGTGGAAGACGCCATCCGCAAGAACAACCTGGAGCTGCCCGCGGGCCGCATCGAGTCGCAGCAGCGCGAGTTCAGCGTCACCTCGCAGACCGACCTGGCCACGCCTGGGCAGTTTGCCGAGGTGGTGATCCGCACGGTCAACGGGTTTCCGGTGCGCATCCGCGACGTGGCACGGGTGGAAGAGGGCGCCGCCAGCGACCGCAGCCGCGTGCGCCTGAACGGGCGCGAGGCCATCTCGGTCGGCGTGATCCGCCAGGCCACGGCCAACCCGCTGGAGCTGGCGCAGGGTGTGCGCGCGATGATGCCCGTCCTCAAGACCGACCTGCCGCCGGACATCGTCATCGATGTGGCCAACGACAACTCGCTCTTCATCGACCGGTCCATCAAGAGCGTGTACTCCACCATCATCGAAGCCGTGGTGCTGGTGGCGCTGGTGATCTTCGTCTTCCTGCGCACGCTGCGCGCGTCCATCATCCCCATCATCACCATCCCGGTGAGCCTGGTGGGCAGCTTCGCTCTGATGTCGCTGGCGGGCTTTTCGATCAACACGCTCACGCTGCTGGCGCTGGTGCTGGCCATCGGCCTGGTGGTGGACGACGCCATCGTGATGCTGGAGAACATCTACCGGCACATCGAGGAAGGGCTCGACCCTTTCTCCGCCGCCATCAAGGGGGCGCGCGAGATCGGCTTTGCCATCGTGGCCATGACGCTCACGCTGGTGGCGGTGTATGCGCCGCTGGCCTTCACGCCGGGCCGCACAGGCCGGCTGTTCGTGGAGTTTGCGCTGGCGCTGGCGGGGGCGGTGGTGGTGTCGGGCTTCGTCGCGCTCACGCTGTCGCCCATGATGTGTTCGCTGCTGCTCAAGCACAACCCCAAGCCCAACTGGTTCGACCGCTCCATGGAGCGCTGGCTCACCGCGCTGTCCGACGCTTACGGCCGCCTGCTGCGCTGGATCGTGACCGCCCGCTGGGGCGGCGGCGCGGGCCAGGAGGGCGCGGGGCGCGGCAGCCGCATTCGCGGCGCGATCTTCCAGGCGCGCTGGATCGTGATCGCCATCATGGCCTTGAGCGGCGTGGCCCTGGTGCTGGTGTACCCCACCATGCGCCAGGAGCTGTCGCCGCTGGAGGACCGCGGCACGGTGCTGGTCAACGTCACTGCGCCGGACGGCGCCACGCTGGACTACACCAACCGCTACGCGCTGGAGCTGGAGAAAATTGGGCAGCAGTACCCCGAGTTCGACCGCATCTTCGCCAACATCGGCAACCCCACCGTGGCCCAGGGCAGCGTCATCTACCGCACGGTGGACTGGGAAAACCGCAAGCGCACCACGCTGGAGCTGGCGCGCGAGCTGCAGCCCAAGGTGGGCACACTGCCGGGCGTGAGCTCGTTCCTCATCACCCCGCCGTCGCTGGGCCAGGGCTTTCGCGCACGGCCGCTCACGTATGTGATCCAGACGTCCGACAGTTATGAAAAACTCAACCAGGTGGCCACCGCCTTCATGGCCGAGATCGCGCAGAACCCCGGCATCGTCGGCCCGGACATCGACCTGCGCCTGAACAAGCCCGAGCTGCGCATCGAAGTGAACCGCGAGCGCGCGGCCGACCTGGGCGTGAGCGTGGACGTGGTGGCCAAGGCCATCGAGACCATGCTGGGCGGTCGCACCGTGACGCGCTACAAGCGCGATGCCGAGCAGTACGACGTGATCGTGCAGACGGAGGCACGCGGCCGCACCACGCCCGAGAACATCGACACCATCTACGTGCGCGGCCGCAACGATTCGATGATCCCGCTGTCCAGCCTGGTCAAGGTGCGCGAGAGCGTGAGCCCGCGCGAACTCAACCACTTCGGCCAGCGCCGCTCGGCCACCATCACCGCCAACCTGTCGCCCGACTACTCGCTGGGCGAGGCGCTCAAGTTCATGGACGACACCGCCGCCAAGGTGCTGCGCGCGGGCTACACGACCGATCTGAACGGCACCTCGCGCGAGTTCAAGAGCTCGCAGGGCGCGCTCGGCGTGGTGTTCTTGCTGGCGCTGGTGTTCATCTTCCTGGTGCTGGCGGCGCAGTTCGAGAGCTTCATCGACCCGCTGGTGATCATGGTGTCGGTGCCGCTGTCGATGATCGGCGCGTTGCTGGCACTCAAGTGGAGCGGCGGCTCGCTCAACGTGTATTCACAGATCGGCCTGATCACGCTGGTGGGCCTGATCACCAAGCACGGGATCCTGATCGTCGAGTTCACCAACCAGCTGCGCGAGCAGGGCATGGACATGGTCGATGCGCTGGTCAAGGCCTCGGCCCAGCGCCTGCGCCCCATCCTGATGACCACCGGCGCCATGGTGCTGGGCGCCATCCCCCTGGCGCTGGCCACCGGCGCGGGGGCCGAGACACGCATGCAGATCGGCTGGGTGATAGTGGGCGGCATGTCGCTGGGCACGCTGCTCACCATCTTTGTCGTGCCCACCATGTACACGCTGTTCGCACGCCGCGCGGTGCCGGGCGCCAACACGGCGGTGGCGACCGAAGAGCCCGCCCATGCAGTGCACATGCACGACTACGTCGGCAAGTAGCCGCCTTGCCGTAGGGATCTGACCTATCAGAATGAAAAAACAAAAGGCCCGTCGTGGCCTTTTGTTTTTGGCCGCGGCCTGGTCGAATAGGCAGTGCGGCATGAGAACTGTGGGGGGTTGCAGGGTCGGTGGTGCATGGGTGCGGACTGAGCATTCCATCATCCCGCACCGTTCGGGCTGAACTTTCCGTACCGTTCGGGCTGAGCTTGTCGAAGCCTAGCGAAGCGCTTCGACAGGCTCGGCGTGAACGGTTTTTCCTCGATTTTTCAACGCCCCAGGTCGGATCATGCTGCCGGCGATGCAACAGCCTGCAGGGCATCCGCAATGTCCTGCTGGCCCTGCGGACGCACCAGCCGCTCCACTTCCTTGCCGTCCTTGAGGAACACCAGCGTGGGCCAGAGCTTCACGCTGAAGCTGCGGCCCAGGCGCTGGCCGGGGCCGTCCTCGACCTTCACGTGGGCGACGTCAGCGCGGTCTTTCAAAGCAGCCTCGATCAGCGGCTGTGCGCGCTGGCAGTGGCCGCACCAGGGCGTGCCGAACTCCAGCACGGCAGCGCCCGTCAGGCTGTCGATGTCTTCGCGGGCAGGGGGCTGGGCAAGGTGTGTGGCGGTGTAGGGCATGGCGGTTCAACCAGTGAAGTGAAAAGTTGGGACACAGGTTATGGCGAGGGAGCGCGCTCTGCACCAGCGATGTCCCCATGGCTGTGTCAGATCATGCCTTCAAAGACCATCACATCCACCGTGTCGCCCACCGCCACGTTGCCCTGGCCGTGGTGCAGCACGATCAGGCCGTTGGCCTGCACCATGGAGCTGAGCACACCCGAGCCCTGGTTGCCCGTGGTGCACACCTGCAGCGTGCCGTCGGCGGCGGTGGTGACGGTGCCGCGCTGGTATTCGGTGCGGCCGGGCTTCTTGCGCAGGGGCTCGGTGCACACGGCGCGCAGCAGGGGCGGCGCGGCGCGGGTGCTGCCCATCATGCGCAGCAAGGCAGGGCGCACGAACGCGAGAAAGGTCACCATCACCGCCACCGGGTTGCCCGGCAGGCCAAAGAGCACGGCGCCTGCGCTGGCATTGCCGTTGCTATTATTTTTATAGCTTTTGGCGCTTGCTGGATGTGCGGTGGAGGCTGTTTTTTCTTGAAATGGGGTACCCTGCGGCGTATTGCTGATGCTGCCCACCGCCATGGGGCGGCCCGGGCGCATCGCGATCCGCCAGAAGGCCACGTCGCCCAGCTTCTTCATCATGGTGCGGGTGTGGTCGGCTTCGCCCACGCTCACGCCGCCGCTGGTGATGATGGCGTCCGCCTGCCCGGCGGCCTGGCGGAAGGCAGCTTCGAGCAGCGCGGGCTCGTCGCGCACCACGCCCAGGTCGATCACCTCCACGCCCAGGCGGGTGAGCAGGCCGAACACGGTGTAGCGGTTGCTGTCGTACACCGCGCCTTCGCGGGGCGGCTCGCCCAGGCTCAGGATCTCGTCGCCGGTCGAGAAGTACGCCACGCGCAGGCGCCGGAACACCGTCACCGTGTGCAGGCCCAGGCTGGCCACCAGGCCCAGCGCTGCAGGCGTGAGCAGCTCGCCACGCGCCAGCGCCACGCCGCCTTGCATCAGGTCTTCGCCCTTGAAGCGGCGGTTGTCGCCGGTGCGCAGCACGTCGGCCGCAATGCTGATGCGGTGGCCACTATCCGCTGTGCTGCCGGCTGTGTCGGAAGACGCGGTAGTGAACTCTTGCGGCACCACGGTGTCCAGACCCGCGGGCATGATCGCGCCGGTCATGATCTTCACGCATTCGCCAACTGCCACGCTGCCCGTCCACGCCTTGCCTGCCAGCGCCGTACCCACCACGCGCAGCGCCATGGGCTGGCCCGCTACCAGCTGCGCGCCCGCAAAGGCGTAGCCGTCCATGGCGGAGTTGTCGTGCGGCGGCACGCTGATGGGCGACACCACATCGCGGGCCAGCACGCGGCCCAGTGCGTTGAAAAGCGGCAGCTCCTCGGTGTCCTGCACGGGCTCGACCAGGCGCTCCAGGAACGTGTTCACATCGGAGGCTTTGAGCGCATGCGGGTCGTAGCCCTGAAGTTCAGCAGCGATCTGGGCAATGGTCTTCATGGGCAGCAAACAAACAATCAATCAATCAGTCGGGTATGCCGCGCGGCAATTGTCACAGGACGTCGCGTCACCGGGAGCGGCAGGCGGGAAAGGGGTCGGAGGTCAGCAAAAGCAGCATGTGCAGCTTGTCGTACGCCACGTTGTCGACGATCACGGCGCGCGGCAGCAGGCCCCAGGCATGAAAGCCCGCCTGCTCGTACAGCCGCACCACATGGGTGTTCGACGCGGTCACCGTGAGCACCAGCTGCGTGAGGCCGGGGACCTGGCGCGCAGCCAACACGCAGGCTGCAATCAGCTGCCGCCCGATGCCCTGGCGCTGCGCACCGGGCGCCACCATCATGCCCACCACGCTGGCGCAGTGGCGCTGCTGGGTCCGCTGCTCGCGCTCGCAGCCCACGCAGCCGAGCAACCGGCCGGTGGCATCGAACGCACCGAGAAAAAACGTGCCCGATGCCACCGGCCCGAAGCGCCCGGCGTATTCCTTGGCCGCGCGGCCGATGGACGACGCGTAGTCCGAGGTGAAGGCGTCGGGTGCCGTGCGCAGCGCTTCATCGCGCACCGCCTTGTAGGGCACGGCGTCGGCCGCTGTGAGTGCGCGGATGCGTACCGCCGCAGGCTGGGCGGCAGTAGTCGCCACCGGAATCGACGTCGCTGCGGTGCCTGCGCTGTGGGGAATGGGCATGGGGAACAAAAGCGGGGGATGGTTGGGGTGCAAACCAGAGAAGGGGAGGGCCGTGCGTGCAAGCGCGGCAACTCAGCGCCCCGCCGTGCCCTCCAGCGCATGCAACTCGGCCAGGGTGTTGGCGTTGAAGAACGCTTGCGCGTCATCCCCAGGCTGATCGAACGGCACCAAGGCACAGCGGTGCTGGCCGGTCCACGCGTCGATCTTGCGGCCACCGGCCTGCGTGAAGGCCACCAGGCTTCCCAGCAGCTCCACGCGCAGCAGGCAGAACACCGGCTGCGGGCGCACGGTGATGCGGCCCTGGCCGTCGTCCTCGGGCGCGCAGGCCATGGCGATCTCGGCGTCCTGCTCGCTGGCGGCAGCGGCCAGGCGGGTTGCCAGGTCCAGCGGAAACAGGGGCGTGTCGCACGGCACGGTCAGCAGCCACGGTGTTTCGCAGCGCTCCAGCCCCGTCAGAAAGCCCGCCAGCGGCCCCGCATAGTCGGCCAGCACATCGGGCCACACCGGCGCACCGAACGCCTCGTACGCGGCCAGGTTGCGGTTGGCATTGACCATGGTGGACCCGGTCTGCATCTGCAGCCGCATCAGCGTGTGCAGCGCCAGCGGCAGGCCGCGAAAGTTCTGCAGGCCCTTGTCGACCCCGCCCATGCGGGAGCCCCGGCCGCCGGCCAGCACGAGGCCGGTGATGTCTTGGGTATCAATCATTCGTGATCTTCAAAGAAACTCAGACGGGTGCTTCGCGTGATCTTGGAACGCGGCCGGGCCAGTGCACCCGTGCAACCGACTTCGCCAGGCCACCGGGTGTGCCCCCCTGCCGCACGCAGCGAGAGCGCGGGCAGACGCCGAAGGTGGCTCAGGGGGCGCTTCACTTCATCCACCGATGTAACTCATCTCCACCCGGCGAGCACCGCCGCCCGTGTCCGCAGGCAGGCTGCTGCGCAGCTCCGAATAGCGGTCGGTGCGCTGCTGCCAGATGGGGGCGATGGCCGATGCGATGGCCTCGTCGCTGGCACCACCGCGCAGCAAGGTGCGCAGGTCGTAGCCCTGGGTGGCGAAGAGGCACAGGTAGAGCTTGCCTTCGGTGGACAGGCGCGCGCGGTTGCAGTCGTGGCAAAACGCCTGGGTCACGCTGCTGATCACGCCGACCTCGCCCAGGCTCGCATCGTGCACCCCCGCCGCGTTGGCGTAGCCCCAGCGCTCGGCGGTTTCACCGGGCGCGCTGGGGCTCAGCGCCACCAGCGGCAGCTCGGCGCGCAGGCGCTCGATGAGCTCGGCCGAAGGCAGCACCTCGTCCATGCGCCAGCCGTTGGTGGCGCCCACGTCCATGTATTCGATGAAACGCAGCGTGGTGCCCGTGCCCCGGAAGTGGCGCGCCATGGGCAGCACCTCGTGGTCGTTGGTGCCACGCTTGACGACCATGTTCACCTTGATCTGCGAGAGGCCCGCCGCGTGCGCCGCCTCGATGCCCGCCAGCACGTCAGCGACCGGAAAGTCCACATCGTTCATGCGGCGGAACACCGCATCGTCCAACCCATCGAGGCTCACGGTCACGCGGTTCAGGCCCGCGTCCTTCAGGGCCCGGGCCTTGCGCGCGAGCAGCGACCCGTTGGTGGTGAGCGTCAGGTCGGGCGGCAGGCCATCCACGGTGCGCAACTCGGCCAGTTGCGCCACCAGGGCTTCGAGGTTCTTGCGCAGCAGCGGCTCGCCGCCGGTCAGGCGGATCTTGCGCACGCCATGCGCCAGGAAGAGCCGCGCCAGACGCGTGATCTCTTCAAAGCTGAGCAGGGCGCCGTGCGGCAGGTAGGGATAGTCCTTGTCGAAAACTTCCTTGGGCATGCAGTAGTTGCAGCGGAAGTTGCAGCGGTCCGTCACGCTGATGCGCAGGTCCCGCAGCGGCCGGCCGAGCGTGTCGGTGAGCAGCCCGGTGGGCACAGAGGCGTGCAACGGCACCTTCGCCGCCAGAGCGGCGATGCGTTGGTCCACCAGGGGGATCACTCGTTCGGCCATGGGGTGATTTTGCCGCATGGGCTTCGCTTCGCGGGGCAAGCCCTTGGTATCGGAATTGATCGGGGTCAATTTTGGCGCAGGCACCGTCTTATGTACCAACGTGACCAAAACAAGATATCCAATTTTCCTGGAGCCACCGCGCTGTGTGCGGTCCAGTCACCGTGGTTCTGGCGTGCGGATGCGGTCTATCTAGAAGTTGCCAGCGTGGCTTCGGCTTCTTCTTTGCATGCTATTGCAAGTGGCTTGATGATTTTGGTTTGCCAAGCCAATTGATTTTCGTTGCGGTCTCAATACCGGGTGTTTTTTGCCATTGAGTGTGTATGCTATTTTATATTTTATTTCTCAATCTCTAAAATGGCGTCGGAGATTGTTTTTTTGTTATTTTCCACAAAAGATAAGAAATAATTTTCTTGAGGGTGTGTTATGGTAATTTCGAAGCCATTAATTTTCTTTTTTATAACATCACCAATTTTCAAGCAGTCTTTGCTGGTTAATGGGAGATGGAATTCCAAATTTTGCATTTTGAGTCCCAGTAGTGCATCTTCTAAACTGATTTTTTGGAAACTTTTTAGTTCCTTTAAATAAATTTGATTATCAATTTTTTTGAGATAACTTAATTCAATTGCTTCGCTATTGTTTGTTATCAGCGTAAATTTGGATTTTTGCGTTGTAAATTTATCGGAGACTTCTTTCCAATGTGTGCAAGCTTCCGCACCCATTGAGATAGACTGCTCTGCTAAAATTAGTGCTATTGCTATTATTTTTATATTTTGATTTTTGGCTTTTGGTAAATTTGCGTGAGATTCGCATTTTTGCATTATTTATATATCTCTCGTTGGTTATCCACCATTTTGCTCTGGCGCGTATGTGGGAGTTGCTTCAGGGCATGTAGTTTGAGGGTAATTTAGCTGTGGTCCTGATGTTTGGGGCACCCCAGGGTAAGCGCCTGCTGGCGCTCCTGATGATCCCCATGCACCACCCAAGCCAGGAATGTTGCTTGGGGAGGAAATGCCGCATTTGCCTGCTATTGAAAAAGCAAAAGTATTGCTGTTTGGCCCCATTGTGGCTGAATAAATTGAGGGGTTTGAATAATCGCCGGCAGATTTTTTGACGCAATCATCTTTCCCAGATGTCCAATCTCCGCATTTGGTGTCATCTCCACCCGCCTGCTTGTCAAAATGATGATTTTTATAGATAAGAGCGCACCCACTATTCTTTGAATCTGGTGCGCCTGCTATGCCGCCACCAAACAATCCAGTTGTTTTTCTTTCTCCGGAGACATCATCAATCGTCTCAATGGAACAATGACTGGCGGGTACATTCGGTATTTTTCGACAACACATTCTAGATTTCAAGCCTAGTGGGTCTGTATAAATATTTATGTTGTTATTTGAATATGTAAATGAATTTAATCCGCCCCTTAAGCCAATAGGATCTTGCGTCACATACCGTCCCACCCTCGGA
>NZ_CAXUPO020000022.1:0-8194 GCF_964252695.1 Acidovorax sp. LjRoot117
TAGCGAAGGTTCTTGAGCCCGTATGGCTTGAGAAGCAAGAGACCTCAAGCCGTGTCCTGCAGCGCATACGGCTGGTGCTTGCGTGGGCTTCTGCACACGACTACTACCCTGGCTATGACCTAAAGATGTGGGAAGAATTGCCAAACCTGCTCCCTGGCCGGCCGAAGAAGAAGGAAGTACACCACTCGTCGTGTCCGTATAGTGAGGCAGGTGCATTGATGACGGCATTGCGACAGTCGAACGTCTCTGCTACCTTAAAGCTGTGCTTTGAATTCACCGTGCTGACAGCAGCTCGTTCTGGAGAGGCACGTGGCGCTTTGAAATCAGAAATCGACCTCGACGCCAAGATGTGGGTCATCCCCGACAACCGAATGAAGATGGACAAAGCCCATTCCGTACCATTGTCTGACCGAGCAATTGATGTCTTGAAACAAGCCTTTCGCCTCGCGCCAGACAGCGCGTTGGTGTTTCCTAATCTGAGCAGTAACCAACCACTTAGCGATCAAGCCTTCACCAAGGTAGTCTTGCGCGAGAACTTGAAAGTTCCGTATACGGCGCATGGATTTCGCTCCACTTTCCGGACTTGGGCCGGCGAGCAGACCACCTATCCACGGGAGGTGTGCGAACTAGCCTTGGCCCACAACATCATGGACAAAGTTGAAGAAGCGTACGCGCGAACAACGTTCGTAGAGCAGCGCCGCCATCTCATGCAGGACTGGTCAAACTATCTTAGAGATACAGCATTGCAGGCGCCTGAAACTTAGTTCTTTGGCGAGGAGCGAGCGCGTCAATACCCCCGCCCCCAGTCTCGCGCCAGCTCATACACCTCCGGCATCCACGCCTCTCGACTGGAGAACACCACCACCATCCGGTCGTTGCCGTAGTTCCAGCCAATACGCTGACCACCCCACCCAGTGGCCCATGCCGTGCCTGGCGCCTTGGTGTTTTCCGTCCAGATCAGGTAGCCATAGCCGCCGAACATGCGACCATGCTTGCGGGCCGCAGGGTTGCGGTCGTTGCCGATCTGCTTGGCCATTGCGGCTTTCACGAAGTCACCGAAGCAATCCGATTTCTTAGACGACTCTTTGACCCATACGGCAAACCGCATCCAGTCCTCCATACGCAGCCGCATGCCGGAGTCCCCCAGCCCGTTCTTGGCACGATCTTGCGAGTACAGCCCCGGATGTGCGGCGCCCATGGGGTTGAGCACCTGCTCTTGAATCCATTGGCTCAGCGGCATGCCCGTTGCGCGGCTGACCATGAGGCCGAGCGTCATGGGGTCCGTGGACTTGTACGCGAACGCTTCGCCGGGCTTGTACTCGGAAAACGCACCGCGCGCAGCCTTGGAGATGCGATCCGTCGCAATCAATTCCCCAAGATTCAGCAAGCCTTGATTCCAGTCCTTGGTCTGTTCTGGCGTCCAGATCGTGCTGTCGCCGTTCTGCTCTGCTGCACCCGATGCCATGCGCAGCAGATCATGCACCGTGGCATTGCCCAACGCCTTGCCATGAAGTTCCGGCAGCACGTCACCGGCCTTGGACTGCAGAGTGAGCTTGCCCGCGCAAATGGCTTGTCCCGTTGCCATGGCCGTGACCGTCTTACCCATAGACATGCCGAAGAACAGCGATTCAGAATCGGCCGGGGCGTTGAACGCAGAGTACACGATCGAGTTGCCGTCCATCAGTGCGAAGGCCTTGGCGGGCCGTTGACCCACCAGAGCACGAGCACGATCCACGAGGTCTTTTTCTCCAGCCGATGGCGCGCGGGTGTTGAGAGTGCTCGGGTTCGGGCTGGGCCGCGTGATCTGGAACCAGCGCGGCCCGGTCTTGACCAGCAGCCATTCGTCAGGTGCTGCGGCGCCACCATCTGCCACCGGAGTGACTTGCGCCATGGCTTGTGCGCAGAAAGCCATGGCTGCAACCGCCAGCAGCCGCAGGGACTGTTTGGTGGCGAGCTTCATTGGATGCCTTTCAGAAATGCCAGAACGTCTTTCACGGCTTGCTCGCGGGCCTTGTCGTTGCTTTCCACCGTAATCCAGGAGGTCTGCTTGCACTTCGGCATGTAGGCGTTCCATTCTTTGTCATCGGTAAACGTCTTCCCCGATGCCTTGTCGTGCGCTGGGCCCCAACCACTGCGGTCGTTGGCGCCATAGGGCATGCGCACGTCCATGGAACAGAGATTGAAGTTGCCCTCGTTGAACTTCTTCCAGGGCTGGTTGAGCCGGTCGAAGACGTGCGTGGCACCGGGATAGACCTTGTAGCTGACGGGATGGCCTGCCGCTGCGTACTCGTCGGCCAACTCTATGCAGGGTTTGGCCGGGGTCATGTCGTCTTTCTCACCCAGCACCATCAAAATCGGACCCGGTAGCTTGCTGTGCTGATCCACCCGGTAGCGCATGTTGCAGCCGGGATAGACGGCCACGCCACCAGCCCACTTCACATTGGCGGGTAGCACATGCTGCTGGTACGTCGGCCACGCGGCATCCAGCAGGGCTTGCCCACCACGGGACCAGCCCATGTGGAAGATGCGGCCGCTGTCGATCTGTGGATGGGTTGCAAGCAGCTTGAGCGCATACAGGGCGTCCGTCGTGTTGGCCATGGTGTTCCAGGTCAACTGCTTGGTAGGGCCGGTCACGCGGTCCTCGCCACGTGGCTTGAAGCTGTCCACGACGAACACTGCATAGCCTGCGTTGTTCAGTGCTTTGGCCCATACATCGAAGTACACGCCGCTGACGCCCTCGCTGCCATGGGAGAGCACCACCGCTGGCACCTTGCCGTCCGATCGTTGGGTCGGCATCAGCAGGTCGCCGTAGACCGTGACCTCGGGACCCAACCGGCCACGGATCAGGGCCCATCGGTGATCGGGCGTGGAAGAAGTGAACTCGATGCGGCCGGTTTGACCACCGCTGAGGTCGGCGAGGTGTGCAGCAGCAACTGCGCTTGCAAAAGACGCGACCATGGTCGCCGCGATGGATCGAACCCAAACTCTTGCTGTCATTTGTGACCTTTGCTTTTCACAGACGTGTTGTGTTGGCTCAGGGCAGCGAGAGGCCCCGACTGTCTTGGCTCAGCCCCATCTTCTGGAACTGCGCTGCGCTGAAGCTGGACATGGCATTGCTTTGGCAGCGCAGGTCAGCGATGCGTTTGCCGCCCTGCTCCACCAGAATTCCCCGGCGTGGAGAATCGCCGCCTTCACCGGCATAGACCACATAGCGGTAGTTGCCCTTGTCGAACGACACAAAGCTCACCGGCCCACCATCTGGCGCTGTCTGCGCACCGTGCTGGAAGGCCGCAGCCGCAGCGGCACCGGCGCTTGGATACTCCATCTCTGGTACGCCCTCCGATGGCGCGAGCCGGTACACCAACTGCTCTATGGTCCCGCCATGGCTGCTGCAGACCGAGGCGCGCTTCTTTCCGGTAGAGCAAGCAAAAATCGGAGTCTCTGAACCCGTGCACAGATGCGGCACGTTGACACTGGGAACAGTGGCGACAACGGCAGGTGCCTGTGCTGCGGCTGGCTGCACGACAGGAGCGGCAACGGATGCAACGGGCGGCGCAACGCTCGGTGCCTGTTGCGAAACTGGTGCCGGTTCGGGTGGCGGCGAGTCTGCGGTCTTTGCCTCGACGGCTTTCGGCGCCCCACCTGTCATCTGGTCGAACTCGGCTTCGCTTTTGTCAAGCACCCTCAGCATCGCCAGATCATGGAACAGGCCCATGAACGGTAGATGACCTGTGAGCTTGACCAGAACCTCCTTGCTGTCTTCTGTGCGCTGCACCGTGTAGGTCACGTTGCCTTTGACCGTGTTGCCATCTAGCGCGGCGCCCTGCGGTTCATAGGTGCCACGCAGGTGATTGAGCATCCGCTGATCGGTGGGGATTGCGTCTTTTTGCATCGCCGTGGTCAAGACCGCAGAACATGTCTTCTTGCCCGTTGCCTCATCAGTGCTGCCCGTGGTGATGGCCTCCACGGTGACTTTGGCGTCCTTGCTGGTGAACTGCACACGACGCTGCCGCTCCGGGCTCATGCTGGCGTGTTCCTTGTCAAAGCTCTGCTGGTAAATCTGCTGGACGAGTGACACTGTGGCCGGGTCCGCACATGAGGGAGTCTTGTCGCCACAGCCCGCCAATATGGCTGCAAGGGCTGCGGTCAACGTCACTGCAAATCTTCTCCGATGGCTCATTTTTTCTTCCAGAAGGTTGTAAGTAGTTGCGCCTCTCAAGGAACATTTTGTCATGCAATGCCCCTTTTAAGACGTTTCCTCAATAGGCACATTTCGAGAGCCTGCGGGGCATGTCACGGACTGCTCCACAGAAAAAAGACGCCGCCAGCGAATCGCCGGTTCAGCGCCGCCGCAAAGTGCGGCACATACCGAATACCATCACCCAAGCTATTGGCAAAAACCTGCGGCACTTCCGTGAGCAACGCGGGATGACACAACTGGAACTGGCGATGACGGCCGAGGTGGAGCGCACACGCATCTCGAAGCTGGAACTTGGCTTGGTGAATCCCAGTGTCTTGACCGTGGCTACGATCTGCCACGTTCTGGGCATCACGCTGGCTGATCTATTCGCCGATATTCGACTTGCGCATCCCCCGACCACGGAAGGAGGACCACTACGCAGAGCCAATCAAGCTGTGCTCGACAAAAAGCCGCAGGTCCGCCAGAGTTCCAAAGGGAGGCCCAAGGCCAGCACCACATAAGTGCGAGAACAGTCAGCCGCTGGCATTCATGACCACTGTCAGTCGCATCACGTCCACCAGGGCCGGGGCACGCGCCGCAGCAAACCACAGGTTGGTCGTGCGTGAACCCAATGCACCATGGATCGCGCTGGAGACAGCTGCGCAGTGTTGCAACTGCAGTCTGTGACTATCGCCGCGCAGCACCACGATAGCCGTCGCCAGATGCCCTGACTGCTCGTGCTGCTCAATGGCATCGCAGCAGTCATTGATCATGGTCCGCAAATCACGGCTGGGGCCCGTGGCGACAAAGCTCCAAGGCGTGTGCCCCCATTCGGCCAGTGCACGACGCAGATCACCCCAGTCCAAAGCAGGCATGGCGTCTGGCTCCGTCGCCGCCAACAAATCTTGGTGGACTTGCGCAAAACAGCCTGCCACGTGAGAGGGTATGCCGGACAGCGCCAGCGTCTTCAGCCATTGACGCCGATTGACCATCATGGCGTCCTTCGCACGCGCACCGCAGCCTGCAGATGCACCTCTTCTGGGTGCCAGGCCAGCGATTCGTAGAGCCAAGTCACCGGACGCGGTCTGCCGGCCTTCTCGGACTTGGCTGGTCGCTTCGGCACGGCATGGCCTTTAAGCCGCAGCCGAGCGTTGTGCGGAGCGAACGCGGGGCTGTCCGTTGCAGGATCGAGCAATAGCACGGTATCGACCTGGTGTCGCTTTTCCACGAAGGCCCCTTCCGCCCCTACCGCCAGGGTCCAATGCTTGGTGCGTGCATGCCGCGCAGAATGCAGCACCAGCGCCACCAGCGAGCCTTGCATCAACCAGTCGAGTACATGAGCATCCACAGCGTCGTGGGGGCCGTACTTCGCCGTGAGTTCCAGGGGCAAGCCAAGACTGTCGAAGCGCTCCACCCAATCCGGCGCATAGACCCCTGAAAAGTATGTGTCGCCGAATGCTCCCCAGACTGCGGCCGCGACTCCGTGCTGCCTGCGGCTCATGTTGGCGAGCGCACTTGGCTTTGCAAGCGCTGTGATGCTGAGAATTGCCGTGATGACATGCACCCCGCAGGCACTATCGAGCTGTGACTGCTGTACAAAGGGCTGGATAGGTTCTGCACGCTGAGCCTTCACCGTGAGGGTGTGTCCGGTGATCAGAGCTGGATGCACTCGCTGGAACCGATATGACACAGCCGGGCGATTCATTGGTATCGCTTTGGGCATTTCAATACTCATCTGGACGAAGCAGCGTGGTGACACTTCTATCAGCCTCGGTGATGATCCATACCGTGGGGAGCGAAGAGCGTTTTTCTTTGGGCGTTGCAGCCAGCCGTGCTGCATCCACCAGCCGATAGCAGCTCAGAATCCGCAGGCGGCGCGTGACGGCAAATTCGTTCTCGGTGCGGTCTTCTTCACAAAGATCGCCGCCGTCGCATTGCACGTGGCGGCTGATCAAAGCGGCCGCGCTGAAGCCGGCCCTCTGGAGTAGTTCCAAGGCCCCGGGCGTAGCGACGATCTGACCCAGCGGAAACCGGGCGCTGTTGGAGTAGATGATGGTTTTCGCGGTCGGCTTTGGAGCCGTCGCTTTGGACCTGGAATCGGGTGTTGTGGTCATGGAAATATCCTTGGCTAGGGAACGAAACAAAACGGTGAAAACAAGCGGGCGTGCGTAGTCCTCCGCAAACGAGTACCGGATAGAAAACGCGAGCGAGAGAAATCAGCGAGGCCGCAGGCCAGCAGCCGAGGAGAGAAGAAGCCTCAGCGAGAGGCCGTCAATGAAACATGCGCTTGGAACAGCGCGGTCAGCAGATCAGAGTCCGTTGCGTAGGGCTGATCGATCCAGCCTGCAAACTCGTCAGTGGCCGAAAGCCAGCCGCTGAGCTCGGAGTGCATCGCGCCATCAGCGCTACAACCATCGAGAAAACCCCATGCGTGCAACCGGCGCGATGCCACGGCATCTCGAACAGCGCCCATTGGCATGACCTTCGGCATTCACCATCAAGAACGACGGTAGATCCCCATCAAAGATCGGCTGCTGCGAGTGGCCAAGTTCACGCCAACACAGTTGCTCTAATCCACGTCATTCCCAGCCAGGTCTGCGCCGTTCAACCACAGGGGAAGCAACTTCCTCATCCGATGCAGCTATCGGTCCATCTGGTGACGGCGGAAGGCCGCATTACAGGTGGCTGATTCATGGGTCATGAGTTTCTCCGGACATAGGCACCCCAACCGCCTCGACCAGCGGGTCGACAAGGGGCACGATGGCGTGGGAATTGCCTGGAATTCGGCCGAACAGACATTCCACTGGTGCTTCAAATGCAGCAATGGCGAGGCGAAAAATCACTGCGAAACATGCCGCAAACTGGCTCGAACTGACGGCAACTGCTCTCAAATTTTCTTTATTCAAAAAATTTGCTTATGTTTAATATTATATCAAATCAGATATAATAATTCATAATTTGAGTAGATTTGACGGCAAATCAATCAAATTCGTCGTACAGCAGCCCTCAAAAATGCTTATTTCGTGCTCAATCAGTGCGCTAGATACAACTGGTAGCGTCGAAAAGGCACTAGCGAGCTTCAATTTTGAGCAAATTTCGATCTGAAACAGAATACCACGCGCCGGAAGAACCGATTGCGGCTATAAACATCATGCGATGAACGGCAGCAGAACAGCGGGTGCTGGCAGCCGCAGGCGATGCGGCAGCAATGGGGCCGACAGCGGTCATCCGCGAGAGTGGAGCACATAGCTCAAGTCAATATGCCGTGCCTGCACGCTTACGTATTGGATAACAGCCGGGATTTGGTTGCATTTTCCAAGTCGTATCTCATCTACTCGCTCAATTTCGAGTACCGCCGCGAGGTGGATGACGGCGGCAGCGCCAAGCCTCCTCCAAAAGCGGCACCAAGTTAAGAAATGTGACGGCCATGAAGATAATTGCCAAGTACATTGTAGATACGGGCTCGGTTTTCAGTTGCAAATTCCATTCTCCCGACCCATCATACAAACCGACCAGCAGCAAAATCGCGCCCAGCGGCAGTAACTCCATGAAGCTGTGGATCATCTGTTCGAAAGGATTTATCTGTCGACGTTCGATGACAAAACGTAGCTCAAGCCACGTTGTGAATTCATGCAACAAAAATAGGAATGCAGACAGCACAAGCAGCCCCAAATTGATCTGCAGCAACAATGCGGCTAGGGCCCCAAGGCCGGTCTGTACGAACATAATCAAGTGGAAAGCCGATTCACGATAACCGCTGGTCAGCTCGATCCGCGTGCGCCTATGGCACCACCAATCGATGAGTCCTGCAACTATCCACATGGGCAGAACCACGTACATCAGCAAACCAAGTAAAAGGTCGTTCATGCAATTGAGACTGTTTTAAACTGAATCGACCAAACTGGTCGCGCTAGATTTCTCGCTGCGTTAAACGCTACGTGAAGACAAGACTTGAATCGCCCCGGCTTATCTAGACACTTTTGAGCCGTTGGGAATGTCGCTGTTCGAACTCTA
>NZ_CAXUPO020000023.1:2500-5768 GCF_964252695.1 Acidovorax sp. LjRoot117
ACATTACGGCATAACGCGTCAGGTGAAAGACCTGGCAAGTCCTTGAAAGATTAGATGGCGATGTTTCGAAAGAGACGTCAAAGTTATAGGGTCAAGTGACTAAGAGCATGTGGTGGATGCCTTGGCGATTACAGGCGACGAAAGACGTGATAGCCTGCGATAAGCTTCGGGGAGCTGGCAAATAAGCTTTGATCCGGAGATTTCTGAATGGGGAAACCCACCTCGCAAGAGGTATCGCATGATGAATACATAGTCATGCGAGGCGAACCGGGTGAACTGAAACATCTCAGTAGCTCGAGGAAAAGACATCAACCGAGATTCCGAAAGTAGTGGCGAGCGAAATCGGAAGAGCCTTCTATTGATAGCACGACTGTTAGCAAAACGGAATGGAAAGTCCGGCCATAGCAGGTGATAGCCCTGTATGCGAAAACAGACGTGTGGTACTAAGGTAGAGACAAGTAGGGCGGGACACGAGAAATCCTGTCTGAATATGGGGGGACCATCCTCCAAGGCTAAATACTCGTAATCGACCGATAGTGAACCAGTACCGTGAGGGAAAGGCGAAAAGAACCCCGGGAGGGGAGTGAAATAGATCCTGAAACCGCATGCTTACAAAAAGTAGGAGCCCGCAAGGGTGACTGCGTACCTTTTGTATAATGGGTCAGCGACTTACATTCAGTGGCAAGGTTAACCGAATAGGGAAGCCGTAGAGAAATCGAGTCCGAATAGGGCGAATCAGTCGCTGGGTGTAGACCCGAAACCAAGTGATCTATCCATGGCCAGGATGAAGGTGCCGTAACAGGTACTGGAGGTCCGAACCGACTAGTGTTGCAAAACTAGCGGATGAGCTGTGGATAGGGGTGAAAGGCTAAACAAACTTGGAAATAGCTGGTTCTCTCCGAAAACTATTTAGGTAGTGCCTCAAGTATTACCTGCGGGGGTAGAGCACTGTTTAGGCTAGGGGGTCATGGCGACTTACCAAACCTATGCAAACTCCGAATACTGCAGAGTACAGCTTGGGAGACAGAGCACCGGGTGCTAACGTCCGGACTCAAGAGGGAAACAACCCAGACCGCCAGCTAAGGTCCCTAAAATTGGCTAAGTGGGAAACGAAGTGGGAAGGCTAAAACAGTCAGGATGTTGGCTTAGAAGCAGCCATCATTTAAAGAAAGCGTAATAGCTCACTGATCGAGTCGTCCTGCGCGGAAGATGTAACGGGGCTAAGCCAGTTACCGAAGCTGCGGATGTGCAATTTATTGCACGTGGTAGGAGAGCGTTCTGTAGGCCTGTGAAGGTGTCTGGTGACGGATGCTGGAGGTATCAGAAGTGCGAATGCTGACATGAGTAGCGTTAAAGGGGGTGAAAAGCCCCCTCGCCGTAAGCGCAAGGTTTTCTACGCAACGTTCATCGGCGTAGAGTGAGTCGGCCCCTAAGGCGAGGCAGAGATGCGTAGCTGATGGGAAACAGGTCAATATTCCTGTACCGATCAATAGTGCGATGTGGGGACGGAGAAGGTTAGCTCAGCCAACTGTTGGACATGTTGGTTCAAGCCTGTAGTCGTGCCTGGTAGGCAAATCCGCCGGGCTTAGATGAGGGGTGATAACGAGTCTGCTTGCAGACGAAGTGAGTGATACCCTGCTTCCAGGAAAAGCCACTAAGCTTCAGCTATTGACGACCGTACCGCAAACCGACACTGGTGCGCGAGATGAGTATTCTAAGGCGCTTGAGAGAACTCAGGAGAAGGAACTCGGCAAATTGATACCGTAACTTCGGGAGAAGGTATGCCCCAAGTAGGTGAACTCGTACAGAGGGAGCCCAACGGGGTTGCAAAAAATCGGTGGCTGCGACTGTTTAATAAAAACACAGCACTCTGCAAACACGAAAGTGGACGTATAGGGTGTGACGCCTGCCCGGTGCTGGAAGATTAAATGATGGGGTGCAAGCTCTTGATTGAAGTCCCAGTAAACGGCGGCCGTAACTATAACGGTCCTAAGGTAGCGAAATTCCTTGTCGGGTAAGTTCCGACCTGCACGAATGGCGTAACGATGGCCACACTGTCTCCTCCTGAGACTCAGCGAAGTTGAAATGTTTGTGATGATGCAATCTCCCCGCGGAAAGACGGAAAGACCCCATGAACCTTTACTGTAGCTTTGTATTGGACTTTGAACAGATCTGTGTAGGATAGGTGGGAGGCTTTGAAGTGAGGTCGCTAGATCTCATGGAGCCAACGTTGAAATACCACCCTGGTGTGTTTGAGGTTCTAACCTAGGTCCATTATCTGGATCGGGGACAGTGCATGGTAGGCAGTTTGACTGGGGCGGTCTCCTCCCAAAGCGTAACGGAGGAGTTCGAAGGTACGCTAGTTACGGTCGGACATCGTGACGATAGTGCAATGGCATAAGCGTGCTTAACTGCGAGACTGACAAGTCGAGCAGATGCGAAAGCAGGACATAGTGATCCGGTGGTTCTGTATGGAAGGGCCATCGCTCAACGGATAAAAGGTACTCTGGGGATAACAGGCTGATACCGCCCAAGAGTTCATATCGACGGCGGTGTTTGGCACCTCGATGTCGGCTCATCTCATCCTGGGGCTGTAGCCGGTCCCAAGGGTATGGCTGTTCGCCATTTAAAGAGGTACGTGAGCTGGGTTTAAAACGTCGTGAGACAGTTTGGTCCCTATCTTCCGTGGGCGCTGCAGATTTGAGGAAGCCTGCTCCTAGTACGAGAGGACCGGAGTGGACACACCTCTGGTGTATCGGTTGTCACGCCAGTGGCATTGCCGAGTAGCTAAGTGTGGAAGAGATAACCGCTGAAAGCATCTAAGCGGGAAACTCGTTTCAAGATGAGATCTGCCGGGGCCTTGAGCCCCCTAAAGAGTCGTTCAAGACCAGGACGTTGATAGGTCAGGTGTGGAAGCGCAGTAATGCGTTAAGCTAACTGATACTAATTGCTCGTGCGGCTTGACCCTATAACTTTGATTGCCAATACACAGCATCGATGTCTATATCGATATCGATGACCGTGCCAAAGCTCAAAGATTGTTATGCCAAGTTAGACGCAGTCAAAACACAAAAAGCTGATTTAACTCTATGAATTCGTTGTACTGAACTCCAAAACGGCGTTCAGTATGGCAACCCTTTATGCCTGATGACCATAGCAAGTTGGTACCACTCCTTCCCATCCCGAACAGGACAGTGAAACGACTTTGCGCCGATGATAGTGCGGGTTCCCGTGTGAAAGTAGGTCATCGTCAGGCTCTTACAGCCCA
>NZ_CAXUPO020000024.1:0-4974 GCF_964252695.1 Acidovorax sp. LjRoot117
CACCTCCTATTGGGCCTCAGGTTTGAGGCTCGAAGGTGTCTAGTTCAGCCGGGGCGATTCACACCACGGTGATAGTGTGCGCACTCAGTTCTAATTTGCGTAAGGCGTCAGAGCCTGGAAAAGTTCTCCTCAAACCGGGTGAGGGCGAGCTGTCGCGGCGAAGTGTTGTCGTGTCTTCGCAAATCATGTGTCTATAGGATACGACTGGGAGACTTTATTGGTGCGCTATTGGCCAGCCGCGTTGATCAAGTGATGGCGGGGCTGCGTTTAGTTCAAGAAGCCTTTCATCGCGGCCGTTGATGCACACTGTAGAGACTCAGTGGCTGCGAAACTGATCGGCGGCACCCGCGCTGCCAATCGCGCTGCCATCGTGGTCCTCGCGATTCTGGCTCGATGTCCGCATGTGGTGGTGGGTCGATATCCGTCCGGCCAATCCATCTACCCCTGTCAACTTCAGAACTGGTCACCCTTCAGTTTTAAATAGGCCGCGCACGTTGGTTACAGCTAGACATGCTTGCAAGGCAATGACCGCTGTGGCTCCAGTCGGGATGGCCCAGCAAACCCACAGCACATTGCTCGTCAGGAAAACCCAGAAGCCAAGCTTTCGCCGAGACTCACTCTTCGAACCAACGAGCCATGCAGCTAGCACCGACGCTGCAAACGCAGGCCATTGAATGAAATCTGTAGTGTCCACGACCAGCTAACGAATGTTTTCAAAGGACGGATTCCACCAGACCATGCTCTAGCGCTTCAAAGGCGGTCAGATACCAGTCCTTTTCGAGCACGCGATTTTCGATTTCTTCAGCAGTTAGCAACGAGCCCTCGACCAACTTGGCGAAGCCTTCGCTTTGAAGTCTTTGTCCAGATTCGATTTGCGCAAGAACATCGTTCACTTTCGCGCGGCAGCTTCGAAGAGCGCCGTCGAGATTGATGGTGGCCGTCATCTTGCGCTCGTGAATCAGCAGTTCACAATCCTTGGTGAGGAAACGCTGCTCCTTGGGAATGGAAGACATGATGGTCACTCCTGCCGAGTACACATAAGTTTTGCCCAGGAAAAAGATCTGCGCACCGGTCGTCTGCCATAGCCTGATCTCTTCCGCAATTCGACGGCCTACCTCTGCATCTCCTCCGGATGTGCTCAATTCGAAGACAATCGGGCCGTCCTTGTGCGCTTCTGCCTGCTGCCTAAAGAACTCCGTAAGCATCGATTCGTTCACTTCACCAAAGAGGCGGAGGTTCGGAGCGAGCGAAGGAATAGTCTTAGGCATTGGATTTGGAATCAGTCGTGAAATGGAGCAGCGGCAACATGCCGTCTTACAGAGTGAGCTTAGGGGCGCTCCAACAGAGGTGCGTAGGACGGGCACATACATGTTTGTAGTAGACGTGCGAACGGCCTCCATTGACTACCAACCAGGTGGCCCGCAAGGTCTACACGCAGAGCGTGCCGCTGCGGCGTACGCAAACACAACACAAGACTGCAGCGGCGGAACAGGTGCGCAAGAGGGCGGTCAACATCACCCTTGTGCTGGTGGTTCTTGCATGACCTTGGCCAGTGCGGTGTACAGCATTTCGGGAGTGCAAGGTTTGGGCAACACCGAAAATCCGAGGCGCCGGATGTTATCGAGCTGTTCGGCATAACCGGTCATCAACAACAGGCGCTGCTGGGGCCACTCTTGTCGGATGTACTGCGCGAAAGCCACGCCGTCAATGTCGCCGGGCATGACCACGTCAGAGAGCACGATATCTGGTTGGTCACCGCGCTCCAGAAGCGCGCGGGCTTTGGCGGTGCGGTCTACATGCGTCACGCGGCAGCCCAGGGACTCGAGGATGGGCACCAGTGAGGCAGCCACGTCGGCGTTGTCTTCCACCATGAGCACCGATTTATCCAGAGATGCCAGCGTGGGGTGGGGCGCCGCGGCGGCTTCAGCCCGCGGCACGGCCGCAGGCAAAATCAAGCGCACGCGAGTGCCTGCACCGACCTGGCTCGATATCTCGGCGCGCCCTCCCAGGCGCTGGCACATGCCATACACCTGGCTTAGGCCCAGTCCAGTGCCTTCGCCCACGGCCTTCGTGGTAAAAAATGGCTCGAAGACCTTATGCAGCACCTCGTGCGCGATGCCCGTGCCAGAGTCCTGTACGTCAATCAAAACCATACCAAGCACGCCGCCGCCGCCGCCCGCCTCCAGAGCCGTGGCATTGCGCGAGACGATCGAAAGATTGCCTCCGCGAGGCATCGCATCACGGGCGTTGATCGCCAGGTTCAGCAGGGAAAGCTCCAGTTCCGCTAGGTCAAGTGTGACGGGCGCCGTGGCTGCGTCCACGTGCACCTGAAGATGGATCTGGCTGCCCAGGGCAGGGCTGACCAGGTCCTTGATGGAAGGCAGCTTGTCCTGTAGCACCACGTGCTCGGCTACCAGAGGCTGACGGCGCGAGAAGGCCAGCAACTGCCGCGTGAGATTGGTTGCAGATTTCACGGCCCGCGCGATCGAGTCCACCTGCTGGGTGGCCACGCCCGGCGCCGCACGCCGGATGAGATGCAGGTTGTTGCTGACCACCATCAGGGCATTGTTGAAGTCATGGGCCACACCGCCGGTGAGGCGGCCCAGCGCCTCGAGCTTTTGCGCCTGCAGCAAAGCCTCTTCGGCGCGGTGGCGGGTTTCGATTTCCTTTTCCAGTTTCTCCATGGTCTGCAGCGCCATGCGGGCATTGCGCAGTGCGATGGTGGCCGTGAGGAACAGGGCTGCCACCGGCAGCGCGCTCATGGCGAACAGGGTGCCCAGCTCGGCCAGCACCTCGTTGCGCAGGGCGCTCAGGCTCATGCCGGTGCCTACATACAGCGGGTAGTTGTTGACCCTGCGGTACGCCAGGTAGCGGTCTTCACCGTTGACCGAGGACACGCCGCGCAGCTGCGCCGATTCCTCGCCACCCCGCAGGTGGGTCAGCACGGGGCCGTTGGGTGACAGCCTGTCCGGGCCACCGGGCACGTCGGGCCACCGGGTGTAGATCTCGCCGCCTTCCCGGAACAGGATGACGGCCAGGCCCGGATCGTCGGCCACCAGGTCGCTGTAGTAGCCGTTGAAATAAGAGGTCAGCAGCGTCACGTTGATGACGCCCGCGAAGCGCCCTTCGTTGTCGAAGAAACCGGTGCTCAGGTTCAGCACCATTTCCCTGGACGTCCGCGTGAGGATCGGCCGTGACAGGTAAGAGCCTTTGTAGCCCTGCTGGTGGACCTTGAAGTATTCGCCGTCCGAAAAATCCGTGACCGGGAACGGCAGCAGCCGGCTGCTGGCCAGGGACTTGCCCTGTGCGTCGAGGATCAGGATGGACTGGATCTGCGGCTGGTCGACCGTGCGGGCGCGAAGCGCTTCGTGCAGGGCGGTTTCGTTGCCACGCAGCTCGGCAGGGCTGCGGCCGTTGACCAGCACGAACACCTTGTCCTGCAGCGCCTCGGACGCCGCGATCACCTTGGAGGCATGCTCATGAACCACGCGCAGCGAGCGGCTCACGCGCGCCGCTGCATCGTCGCGTGCATTCATGTAGCGGGCCGCCCCCACCACGAGGTAGATGAACAGCGGCACCGCGATGCTCAGCATGACCAGAAGTCGAAGCCAACGGACCGACTCGACCGCTTGGCGCGGAGGGCTGTTGGCGACACCTGATATATCCGGCATGGTTCGTCCTGCGAAATGCGTGTGAAGATGGAACAGAACGAGGGGCTGATACGAGAGACAAGCCAACTCGTGGAGGGGTGATTACAACCTATTGCGGTAGTCGGCTTCGCCCTGTGATTGGCGATTGGGGGCGTCGGGCGGCAGACGAATGGTGCGGTGCGCCGAGTACGAGCAATATCCCACTGGCCACTGAGGCATTGGCCTACAAAACCGGCAGTGTGGGTTGCCCAAGATAACGGGGCTGTGGGCAGCTTCCTGCTCCACAAGGCCTCTTGTTTTCCTCACGCGCGAAGGCTCCACCATGATTAAAGATACCCGTGCCAAAGGCACGTCTGCGGCTGCTGCGGCCCGCAACACCGACAGCGGCCCCTCTGCACTGGGCGCTCCCGCCGATGTACATTCCACCAAGGCTGGAGAAACTAACGACTTGGCTGCAGCCATGCCCTACAACCCCATCAAGGCTGGCGAGCACGGGTTCAAGAACGGCGTGAACCCGCCTGCCGGCACCACCGCGGACCCCAAGTCGCGCCTGCCGACGGGTAGCACGCTGACGGAGGCCAACAGCAGCGACAAGACGGGCACCGTTGCAGCCGAAGGCGTAAACGCCACCATCGAGCCGCTGGACCGGGTGCGGGTAGACTCCACCGGCCAAGTCCTCACCACCAACCAGGGCGTGCCGATTGCGGACAACCAGAACTCGCTCAAATATGGCGAGCGTGGCCCGGCCTTGCTGGAGGACTTCATCCTCCGCGAGAAGATCACCCACTTCGACCACGAGCGCATTCCCGAGCGCATCGTGCATGCACGCGGCTCTGGCGCCCACGGGTTTTTTGAATGCTACGAGCCGTTGACCGAACTCACCCGTGCCGCACCGTTCAAGGAGGCGGGCAAGGTCACCCCGGTGTTCGTGCGCTTTTCGACGGTGCAGGGCGAGCGCGGTTCCAAGGACACGGCGCGCGATGTGCGCGGCTTTGCCGTCAAGTTCTACACCGACGAAGGCAACTGGGACCTGGTGGGCAACAACATGCCGGTGTTCTTCATCCAGGACGCGATGAAGTTCCCTGACCTGGTGCACGCCGTCAAGCCCGAGCCCCATCACCAGATGCCGCAGGCCGCAAGCGCGCACGACACCTTCTGGGACTTCGTCTCGCTGATGCCGGAGTCCACCCACATGCTGATGTGGGTGATGTCGGACCGCGCCATTCCGCGCAGCTACGCCACGATGCAGGGCTTCGGCGTGCACACCTTCCGGTTCGTCAATGCAGCGGGCGAGTCGGTGTTCGTGAAGTTCCACTGGAACCCG
>NZ_CAXUPO020000025.1:0-4330 GCF_964252695.1 Acidovorax sp. LjRoot117
CCGCAGCTATGACCCAAAGAACGGCGGGAGGTATACGCAGGCTGATCCTATTGGGCTGGATGGGGGATTCAATAGGTTCGCGTACGTGGAGGGGAATCCATTATCTGGAATTGATCCTGTGGGCCTTGAAGTCATCTACAAAAAGGACGGTGTGGAATTTCATGCTAACCCTATGCCAAAAGGCGGCACCAACTACGGTGAGCACACGACCCAAGTAGATGGGAAAACGGCATATCATGTACACATAAATGATGATCCGAATAAACGTTGGGATGTCACGAACAATAAGGCGCTTGATCCAGAGGGTAATTTCACCAAGAAGGAACTCAAGGTCTGCAAAAGTTTGAATCCTAACGAAACCAAGTACCTCTCCAAGGCTGCAAGAGAAGTTTTTCATCACCGTCCTGAACGACTTCCAAGAATTAGAGCTCGGTATTTGACCCTGGGTGGCACATTATTTGGCGCTCTCATGTCGAATAGCTATGAAGAGACGTGTAATGCAGATTTCCTGAATAACCTCGGCGATGTGTGCGAATGACTAACGAAGACCCATCAAGCCAAGCGGAATTACTTCGTGCTGCAGTCGACAGCTACGAGACTGACAGAATGTCTATTGCTTTGACGCAATTTTTAGAGTTGGCCAAAAGCGATTGTGAGGAGGCATTTCTCTACCTGTCACTAATTTTTCGGGACGGCGATGGGATTGAAAAAGATGAGCTCGCGGCAGTTCGGTACAAGCGACGATATGTCCAGATAATTGAATCCAAGGCGACCGCTGGAATTGCAGAATATAGACTTAAGTTGGCCTATTTGTTGCAATTTGGTGACGGGGCGCCCGTTGATAATTCTCGTGCTTTTTCCCTGTTCTTGCAGTTGGCCGAGGAAGGATGCGCAGAGGCTCAATTTCATTTGTCGCGGATATTCGCCCACGGAGACTGCGGGCAAAAACGAGATTCTGATTTAGAACTGTACTGGTTAAACGAGGCCGTTAAGGCAGAATGGCCGCTGGCCATTTACTATGCGGCGTTATTTCTGGAGAATACTTCCGATGCGGCGGAATCGCGACGGCATGTAAAAGAAATGATGAGAAAATCATCTCAACTCGGGTGTTGGCAAGCGGAAAAATATCTCAACTCCAACCCATAGGAATGCAAACAAGACGACTGACGGAACTGCCCAGTGCGACAGAGAGACGAATGTGCACTACAACTACCACCGCAGCTATGACAGCAGGACGGGGCGGTATACGCAGGCTGATCCTATTGGGTTGGAGGGCGGGTTGAATCGGTTTGAATACGTCGGAAGTGACTCGTTGGGATTTGCCGATGACGAGGGGCTACAACGACGTGCAGGAGGCCCCGTCACTCCAACTTGGGGACAGGCTCAGCTAAATTTTCAGGGGGTGAGTCTTACCAACCAGATTCGGCAGTATCAGCCTAACTATCCGTATAGCTATGCTTCGGCTCCGGGGCAGGGCTTTACGCCTGCAAACATTGGACAATTGCAGAGTGTTCTGCAACGACTTCAGCAAACCCCTATTTGTACTAGTAGAGTTATTTCTATTGAGGATCAAGCTGCGCAACTCGTACCTCTCAACGGGGGAAGAAGCAGAGTGACGCTGCGATTCATAATAATTCCCTTTTGATAATTATATTTCGATGAAATTAAATTTCATTTGCTTAGTGTTTTATTGATAAACACGAAAATATCTTGTGGTCGTTGAAGGTTGAAATTGGCAATTGCTCTGTCGCTCCCTCAGAAGAAAAATTTTAATTACATGAATAAGTTTCGAAAAAGCATTTTGCTTCTGGTTTTTTCTGCATTCTTCACACAGTTGCATGCATATCAAAATCCGAGTTGGAGTTTCAATGCTGATGACTGCACAAAAGCAGGCGCTCGTTGCATTCCGCCTGAACCCACTGAATGGATTTACGTAGAATCTCCCATGTGTTCAGGTCCTAAGGGGGGCGGAATACCCGAATCTGAGCAAGGCGAGACCCTCGTAAAACAATGCATCCTTTCAGCCTTAGAGAGTTCGGAAATGCCGCCGAAAGGGCTTGGCAATCGTTGCTCTAACGTGAGTATGGTAGGCCATGGTTGGGTGCCAAACGATTATTTTCCCTATCAGTCCAGTATCACGTATTCAGAAAAAGTTGATCGTGCTATTTTGAAGTATAAATTTTGGGATGTCGTCGATTCGCAATCAGGAAAATTGGATTGTGTGGGCGAAGGGGAGTCTAAGCCTCAGTTGTGGAGGAAAAGGTATTTGCGCTGCCCGGACGGTTTCCTCAGCAGCAATGGCCTGCAAGAAAGCGCCACCATCCAATATTGCTATCGTGTTACTGAACAAGAGCGCATCTGCAGAAGGCCAATAGATTCATCAACTCAATATGGTCAATACTTCGGCAATCCAGTGGCTACTGTCACGGGAGAAAAGTTTCAAGCCGAGCATGACTGGACCGACTCTGCGGGGTTGGATGACTTGAGTCTCATTCGGCTTTATCGAAGTGATTGGGCAGCACTGCCGCCCCCCCCTGGCGGAGGATGGCTATGGGCACCAATAGCATCCTTACACAAGGCCTCGAAAGACCATATAGCCGTTCGGTTACCCGATGGCTCGCTTAGACGATTTTCGAGAGACAGCGCTTCCTCACAGCCCTTGTTATGGCGAGCTAGTGGTCATGCCAGCAAACTGAGCGTGGATGTTGATAAATATCTTTACAGCCATTCTGAAGATGGGAGTCAATGGCTTTTTAGCCAAAATGGCAAGTTGCTGAATATAATTTTTCGTAATGGTTGGAGGCGAAATTATCTCCATGGGAATGGGAGCTTGATCATAAAAGATAATTTTGGAAGAATGCTGACCATTCTTTACGACTCTTATGATCGACCGAAAGAAGTGACGACTCCCGATGGTCAAATTATTAAATATTTCTATAACGAGGAAGGACAATTGGAGAGCGTAAGCTATCCAGATGGAAGTCACAAGATTTATACCTACAAACCAAATAATCGAACGCCTCTTCTCAGTGGAATCACCGATGAAAACGGTAATTCTTACTCGAAGTATCAATACGATGATCTTGGGCGGGCCATTTTCACTTCCTTGGCTGGTGGGGTGAACGGCTATTCTTTCAAATATAACGATGGTGTAGTCCCTAGCACCACCGTCACAGATCCGCTGGGAGGGGAGCGTGAATATTGGTTTACGGTCAGTCCCCGCAATGGAGTCGCCAACATTACCAGTACCACAAGGATAAGCTTGAATGGTTCTGGCACGCGTTGGCGCACTATCAGTGACGCCGGCTTAGTTGTTTCTGAAAAAGACTCATACGGTACAGTCACGGCCCGCATGTGGGATGAGACCCGCCTTCTCCCGACATCGACCGTACAAGCAGTTGGCAAGCCCGAAGCGCGAGGCGTAAACGTCACTTGGCACCCCCAATGGCAACTGCCCACCAGCATTTCAAATGCGGGCAGTGAAGTGAGCTACAGCTACGATGTTGTGGGTAACCTTCTTTCACAGACATCGACGGACATCATCACCAGTGCAGCGCGTACCACCAGTTGGACGTACCACCCTTCAGGTCTTGTCGCCACTGAGACAGCCCCCAACGGAGCAGTCACCAGCTACCAATACGACGATGCGGGCAATCTCACCAGTGCGACAGGCGCCCTTGGGCACGTGGATTCGTATACCCATGACGCAGCAGGCCGCGTGCTTACCCACACCGCGCCCACGGGTGTGACGGCCACCTACACCTACGACGCCAGAGGCCGCATGTTGACTGCCAGTGTGGATGGGCAGGTCACGACGCTCACTTACCGCCCCTCCGGTCAGGTCTCAAGCGCCAGGTTGCCGCACGGCCATGTCATTACGTACACCTACGATGACGCCCAGCGCTTGACCGACTGGAGCGACAACCGCGGAGCCAGTGCCACCTACGTGCTCGACGGGATGGGCAACCGTACCTTCGAGCAGGTGCGAAACGCTCAAGATCAGGCGGTGTGGACGCTGGTGCGCGGCATCAACAGCCTAAACCGCGTCGCCAGTACCACCGTGGGTACGCAAATAGCAACTATCTACAACTACGACGCCAACGGCGACTTGATCAGTGCGACCAATGGCTTAGGCGAGATTACCCGCTACGGCCTGGATGCCCTGCGCCGCGTGCAAGCCATCACCGATGCCGAATCGGCCACAGCCAGCCTGACCTATAACGCGCTGGACAGCGTGACCCAGGCCAGCGACTTCAAGGGCGTGGCCACCACCTACGAGCGCGACGCCCTGGGCAACGCCCGGGCAGAGGCCAGCCCGGACGCCGGCACC
>NZ_CAXUPO020000026.1:0-3900 GCF_964252695.1 Acidovorax sp. LjRoot117
GGGCGTACCGCCCCGACACCCCTTTGGTGCTGTGCCACCGCCTGGGCGATGACGGCCACCGCCGCCGACCATTGGCCGTCCGCTCGGTTGATGGCTTCCAGCAATTGGCCCCGGCGCTCTGTCCGCACGATGGCGCGCCATTGGTCCATATCCATGCGGCCCAGCACCTCCGCATCGGGTTCGGTGCCTTCGACCACCTCGGCATCGTCCTTGTCCTCGATGGCGTATTTTTTCCGCAGGCCGTTCGACCATACGAGCTGCTGCCGCCCCTTCATGGCTTCGGCATATTCCGCGAACAGGTCGCGGGCCAGCTTGGCCGCGCCCGTGTCCTTGGTGTGCAGGCCCACGCGCAGCAGGTCGAAGGGCGACAGCCCTTTGGCCGAGTTCTTCACGTGGCCCTTGGTCAACTCGGAAGCCATGCCCCATTTGCTGATGTACCGGGCGGCGTCCTTGCCGCCGCGCACATCGACGCCATGCTCTTCCGAGGGCGCGCCCAGGCCAGCCGCCGCGCAGGCTTTGGCCCATTTGTCGAACATGCGTGCCCGCAGTTCTTCCTGCTGCTGCGTGGTCAGCTTGCTGGCCACAAACCACAATTCGTGGATGTGTGGATGCCAGCCGCCGGAGGCGCTGGCCAAGGTAACTTCGAGCGCGCGCACCGTGCCCACGTAGCCAAAATCGGCCTTCATCGACTGCCAGTATTTCCCGCTTTTGAGCTTGCCCTCGGCCACCTTCAACCCGCCTTGGAGCGCTGCCAGGCTGGATGTGCTCTTGTGCGAAAACGTCCGGGTGATGAGGTAGACGAAGCCGCCCGCCGCCTGGTGCTTTTCGACCAGGTCGAGCAGCTCTTTGCGCCGATGCTCCGAAATCTTGGCCGCGCACACAGGGCAGGCCCACACGGAGCCGCACACCTGCAAGTTCGCATAGCTGGCACGCTCTGCGGCCTTCGACCACTTCACCGCCACATCGGGGCACCCTTTGGCCCGGTTGCGCATGCAAGCCGCCGTGCGGCTATCCGGGAGGGCGTGCCGGGCCACCGACTGCAAGGCCCAACGCTCCAACCGGTTGGCCGCTTGGTCCTTCTTGTCCGGCAGCTCGATATCACCGCGCCGGGCCAACACCTTCCCTATGAGCGAGGGCCTTTTTTCCGGGGAAAAAAGGGAAGGGTTTTTCGTATAGATACCAAGGGGGTCCCCGGCTGCGCCGGTCGAGCGCTTCGCGTCGCTCGCGTCCAGCTCGTCGTACAGCGCTATGGGCGCACGCGGCAGGGGAGGGGAGGGGGTGCCTACCGGCACGCCCTCGCGGCTGAATGCCGCAAGCCATGCGGCCGTCGCGTCCTGGGGGGATGGGGGGGTTTTTTCGTTGTCAGACCACATTACCGCCGCCCAGAGCGGCGGCAGGTTTGACAACTACTGATGAAAAATGTAATCTATTCATGAGAGCTTTCTTGTTGCAGTGAATCCGCCAAGATTACTGAGCTGCAACTCAAAACCCCGCACCACGCGGGGTTTTGTCTTTCTAACATAGCAAACGGTGCAACGAAAGTCAAACCATGGCGGGGTTGGGCGGCTTATGTGAGGTCCGGCAGCTCGACTGCCTCGGGCGTTTCAACCGGACCTAAGTCCCACTCGCGGCCATCGTGGTAGTACGAGCCGACGAGGTGATACCCAGCAACGAAGGCATCCACCACGCACGCGAAAAGGAACGGGCGGATGGCCGTGTGGAGGTCAAAGGCCAGCACGTCGCCGGTAACGTAAGCGACCGCCGACCGGGACCAAACATCTGGGCCGTGTGGCACATAACTGCCGTGCCCATGCAGGTAGATGTTGGCGTTGAATGTGTGCCTCCACACGTCGGCATCGTTGTCCTCTAAACGCACTTCGACCACGCAATCGAATATCCACTCCCCGCAGTAAGGCGAGCCACCCGAGATGGCAAAGAACGACTGCGACAACGCGCAATCGATGGGGTCGCAGATAGTGATGGTTTCCATCAAACCAAACTACGCCCCCACCTGCCGAAGTCAAGGGAACCAGGGGGTTCACATGCCCATGTCCATCCCCGAATCGCGCTTTTTGGCCCGCTGCTCCCGTTCAGCGTCCATGGTGCCCAGGTAGTCCTCAGCGGCTTGGGATAGCTGGCTAGCCCATCCCGTGGGCTGCACATCCGGACCCAACCCCAGCGCATCCTGCTCCCGGGCGTCTTTGACATAGAGCGCAGCCAGGAACGGCTCGGCCTTCACCACTTCCAGCAACTCGCGCACGTCTGGATTCTTGTCGATGAATTCGAGCATGCCCACCATGCCGGGTTTGCGCACCATGGCCGCCACCTCGCCCAGCGCACCCAACCCGGCCAAGGTTTGTTGGTTCTTCTGAATGGACGCCAACGCCTCAGCGTTGGAGGTCCGCAGACGCTCGGCCTCTTGGTCGCATTTGGCCTTGGCCTTGTCCAACTGGATGGCCTGACGGTCCAGGGCGGCGCGTTGCTTCTCGGCCTTCGCCTCCAACTGCTCGGCCTTGGCCTTCGCTTCCCGTGCGCGGGTCCAATCCGCATCCACGGCAGCGCGGTCGCGCTGCAATTGGTCGCCGCGCTGGTCCAGCGCAGCGCGTTCAGCAGCCACCAAAGCTTGGGCGACGGCGAGCGCCGCCGCCTCCTGTTCGGCCTTGCGCCGTAGGTCCGCAGCCGCCCGACCTTCGACCCCCGCAACATCGAGCAGATCCGCATGGGCTTGGCCCACCGACGCATCGAGGGCCACACGCTCCCGCGCCTCGCGCTGCAACGCCTTGTAGGTGCCCCGGTCCATGCGCTTGCGCTTGGGACCATCGCGCAGCAGCCCGGCACCGTGGCCCACATCCGCATAGAAGGCGCTTTGGTAGTCGCGCATGGCATCGTTGAACGCCATCACGCCTTCTTTTGGCGTGCTGGCCTTGGCCTTGGCGACATAGCCCTCGTGTAGCTTTTTCGCGTTCAGCTCGTGGCGGTCGCATACAAAAAAATGGATGTGGGGGTGGGCTTCGTCATCGTGCCGAAGCACCGCCCGCAAGTTGTCGCCGTACTTCTTTTGAAGCCATTTCACCGTGGCTTTCTCCCACCGCTCGTAGCCCTTCGGGTCCGAGTCCGCGAGGGCTCGCGGATACGACGCAACGCCGGCGAGCATCACATGCATGTCTTTGCGCGGGGCGCGGCCTGTGCGCTCTTTTTCCTCTGCGCTGCGGCGCTCGATTTCCGGAATGATGGCAAGCATGTCCCCCAGGTCGCCCACCAGAAAGGTGGGCGGCTCCGGTGCCTCAACGTGGTTGCAATGGTCATCGTTGCGCAGCGCTTCGGCAATGACATCGCGGACGCTGGCTTTGCCCTTTGTGCCCTTGCCGTCCGCCTGCGTGAATGCGTCCATGCCCTTCGGAGCATTCGCACCACCCAGCGCGGCCAACCGCTCTTGGGGTGTCTTGCCTTTTGGCTTCGTGGGGGTCTTGGTGGACGCTTCGCGGGCGTATGTCTCGATGTGGATGAACTGGTACATGGTGGGCCTCCTGCCTACCTGTTCAACCTATCACAATTTTTTGGTTTTGTACGAAATAGAGAGACCGACTCCATTTCACACCTACACCCCTTACGGGGTTACGGTATGAAATCGCGGCCAAGCTTCGCCTGGACGACCCTGCCGGGAGCCTGCCTTCGGCATCGCGGGCCATTGGATGGCCCTAGAAGGCGGGGAGGTGGTGGGGGTTGGCACTACCCCACCAGCGCACCCCCTAAAACGCGCCTATGGCTCGTTTTAGCCCCTTGCAGGGGGATACCTGCTTGTCAGGGCGCGCATGGGCGTTCGGTGGCTTGCCAGCACCGTGCCCCGCGTCCCTGGCCTGTGGTTGCGCGACGGCTGCGGCTTCCGCTTCGCTCCCGTCA
>NZ_CAXUPO020000027.1:0-3222 GCF_964252695.1 Acidovorax sp. LjRoot117
CAGGTGATGGACCTGCGGGTACGTAATGCGCACCGGCTCGGGCTTTTCTCCCCCGTCGCCCTCGTCGTCGGCGGGCTCTTCCTCCCACTCGCTTGGGCAGGGAATGCCCAGCTTCTTGGGCAACCCACCAGCGTGGAACCGCATCTTGCCCCCGAGCGCAGCCTGGGCCCGGAGCCATTCGGCTCCGGCTTTCGTGTCGCCGATGGCGGCACGGTCCAAGAGTTGCCCCAGCAGCTTGCCCTTGCCCCTGGCCTTCTTCGTGCCGTGGCTGGCCAGCTCGTGCGAGGTTTCGAGCTTCGCGGCGTAGTCGTTGACGCAATCGGCCTTGAAGTCGAACCCGTGTTCGTTGACCTTGCCGCCCACCTCGGCCACGGCTTTCGACCAGGCCGACCGCATGGCCGCTTCCAACTCGGCCAGGTCGGTGCCTGCCAGGTACGTCAGCAGCACATGCAGATGGGGGTGGAGGCCATTGGCCCCAACTGGTGCTTCAAGGGCTTTCAGCTTGCCCACGCATCCGACCTTGCGATACCACTTGGCCATGCGCCGGTCGAACAGCGAAAACGCCTTATAGAGCCGGTCCACCACGTCGCCCCAGTCGTCGCCGTAGGCATGGGCGATGGTGAACGTAACCAGGGCACCGGACAGGCCAGCCACCGACAAGGCAGGCATGAGCGCACCGCGCAACCATCCCCGGGTCTGGGACACACGGGCGCGGGCGCAGTGGTCGCACGACCAGGACGACCGGCAGGCAAAGTGCCCCAGCATCCGGGGAGCGCCGTCGGCAGGTATCTGGATTTCCGCAATATTGGGGTCGGCCCCGTAGTTGCGCCAGCGGCCGCAACCCAGCACGGACGAGCCGCGCAGGTTCTCCCCGGTCTTCTTCCAGTGCCCGGCCATCAGCTTCGAGGCCACGGCCACCCGGACAAACTCCCGGTTTTTTGGGGTGGAGGGTGGAGAAGCCCTATTCTTCCCAAGAAGGGGGTCCGGGGCACCCGCTGGCGAACCTGCTGCCGGGGTTGCTACGAGCGTAGCGAGTCGGTTTTTTTTGCTGTCAGAGACCATTGCCGCGCCCTTGGGCGGCGGCTTGTGGTTTGACAATTACTGATGAAAAATGTAATCTAGTCATAAGAGTTCCCTCTGTTGCTGTTCCGTCCGCCAAGATAGAGACAGCAACTTCAAAACCCGCCACCATGGCGGGTTTTGTCTTTCTACGGTAGCAATTTGTGTAACCGAAGTCAATTGAACGGCGTTCAGGGGCCGAGGCCATCCCCGTTGGGCCACTTCTCTTCTACGAAGCTGGCAAAGGTTTTTGCCGCGCTGCGGTTGATGCCGTAGTCAGTGGTATCCGCAGGCGTTCCACCCGGCCCCAACGCCTTTGCGACCGTTACCGACGCCCTGACCGTCTCGAACATGGCCGGGTCTTGTCTGGCCAACTCCAAAACTTCGGCAACGGCTGGGTTCTTGTGAACGAAGTTCAACAAGGCCAACGTATCGGACCCGAACCTGTTGAGGATCTCTCGAACCTTCCTAAATTCGTGCCAACTTGGCACCATTTTTTCAAAATACCTGCGCTCTTCGGCAACGCTCGACAGGTTGAAAAGGGCATCCTTTTCCGCAAGTTTCGCGGAAGCCGAACGCGCTTTGGCGTCGCGGTTTGCTACCTTCGTCTCAGCTGCCAACGCATCGATTTCGGCCACACGCGCCCGCAGCTTGCTCCACTCTTTATCGACGGCAGCGCCCTGCCCTTTCATCGCTTCGCGTAGCTCTTCGAGTGCTGCCCTTTCGGCATTGAGCGCACTACGCTGCGCCGTCATCGCCTGGGCCTCGAAGCCCGTGCGCTGGGCTTCATCGAGCGCGACCGCGAGCAAGTCAGACGCCACCCGCGACTTGATGGCCGCATCGTCCAGATGGTCCGCAGCAGCCAACGCCGCCGCGTCGATGTCCTTGGCCTGCTTCTTCCAGTACGCGCCCAGCGGCTCATGCTCGCGCCGGGTCTCGGACTTGGGTTCACCCCGCAGCAAATCGTGGCCGCGTGCCTGGACAAACAAGGCCACATCGGTCTGCATCTGAATCATGGGGTCCTTGCCCGCAAAGAAGTGCGAGGCGTTCAGCGTGGTTACCTCACGCTCCATCTTTTTGGTTTTGCGCATCGACGTTTCGATGGGCACGGCCAGGACGGAAAGGTGGGGCGTTTTCTCGTCAAAGTGCATGTATGCACCAACGATATTGGCCTCACCGAAGAACTGCTTTGCGAAGTCCAGGCAGTCGTACAGGTAGGCTTTTTGCTCCTCGTAGCTCTTGCCCTCGAAGAACTCCGGCGACGCACCAAGCATCATCTCCACGACCTTGTTTGCATCGGGCCGTGGCTTTCGTGTGCAGGTGGCAATTCGGTCCCGCACTGCCTTGTTGAAACTGGCGCGATCGTGAGCACCGATAACGACATTGAGGTGCGACCGGCTCAGGTCCACGTTGTCGAGCTTCGAGCCAGGGATGCGCAGATGGTGCCCGACCAGTCCCGCTATCGTGTCGCGCGTTTTGTATTTGTCCGTCCTCAGAATCACGTATGCCATCGCCCTGCCCCTTTGGACCAAGCTACACGACGGTTTTCTAAAGTCAAACGAACGGGGGGTGTTTTTGCGTTTGCTGTACTCACTACGGCATTTTTTGCATGGCCCTTCGGTCCAAGCAAAAAAAGCCTGCTTTCGCTCTGCCGAGGGCTAAGGCAGGGAGCCCCAAAACCGGGCCGCCAAGGCGCGTTGCGCGCATGGCTGGCCCTACCCCACACGCCAGCCACTAAACGGGCGCTATGGCCCGTTTTGGCTCGAATACCGAACAGCCCTGTTTGTCATGGCCCGCAGACGAGTCCAGGGGCGTGCCAGCACCGTGCCCCGCGTCGTGGGCCTGTGCTTTTGCGACCTCTGCGGGTTTCGCTTCGCTTCCATGGGCTTCGCCCATACCCAACACGAAGCCACGCGCCTTGGCCTCGATGTATGCCGGCACCTCGTCGGGCCGCAGCACACGCGCACCAGCTTCGTCCACGATGCGCTGGAAGTGGTCATCGGTCCAATCGGCAAAACGCTGGATGACGCCCGCGCGGGTGTCGTTTCGGTCCACCTCCGCACACAGCGCCGCGACCATGCGCAGCACCCTGGCCGGGTCAGCCGACCGGGCCGACCGCAGGATGGCCGCCAGCCCTGCCCTCCCCGTGGTCCCGGTGGCTTT
>NZ_CAXUPO020000028.1:0-2695 GCF_964252695.1 Acidovorax sp. LjRoot117
GTGGGGCGGTATACGCAGGCTGATCCTGTTGGGCTGGAGGGTGGATGGAATCGATTTAGCTATGTGGGGGGGAATCCGCTCCGCGCGATTGATCCTTTGGGCCTTGCCGAAGTCATATTAGGTGCTGGCGTCTCACCAACCGATGTTCGTATACCGAAAATTAACCGTCAGCTAGAGAGTCTAGAGCGTATGCTGAAAAGATTTTCTCAGAAATGCCCTGGTGAAGGAAAACAGCTTTTGGATCTATTTGATGTATGGAGAATTTATTTGGCTGCCGGCACCTCATCGAACGATGGTCAAGATGGATATAGCAACGCGGAAACCGACGGGGAAAATAAGATCACCAAGATCTTCTCGAACACCAATCCAAGCATCCGTCTTTGGAGTCATGAGATTTATCACCTCATGCCAAGCAATGTTGTAACTCTTAAGAGAAATGGCACGAGAGAGACGCTGAAGCTAATTCCCTGGGAAGAGCGTTCGTGGGAGAGGCCAGCGATTGATTTCGAGCGTCGAATCCGTGATTTAGACTGCACCTGTCCTAAGTGAATGGAGTCGTAATGAAAGAAGTTCTGCTTGTATTGATTTTTTGGTTTGCTAGTGGTCTGCTATCGTTTGGCTATAGTGCTGAGGGATATAAATACGTATCCATTTCATCGGGATCGACAATTCGGCTAAATACGACCGACATGAAAATAGTCATTGACGAGCACTCCGTTTTGGCGGCTAGTGGCTGTGTAAAAAAGACAGGATTGCAATGCATTGCAAGTGATGGCGGATCGTTTGTTTTTCCCGCGAGAGAAATTGCAGAAAAAATGACTTGGGAATTTAATGGTCAAAAATTCAGCGTTTCGAGAAAAGTGCGAGGCCAGATGTTAGGGGTGAAATACTCTGGATTTATTGTGCAAAGCCGCCAAGGGAGTGAGGACTACTGGTACCTAATCTCCCCGGAAAAGGGTATGCTGGCTTTCGGAGCAATTGCCAAATCAAACACAAGCACCTTCGTGCTTGAGGGGAGATGTGGCTTCGCGGCAGCGTATGACTGTAAATAATAAGGTCTTATGGTGGTTGGAATCGGTTTCGATATGCGCAAAGCAATCCACCTACTTTTGTTGATTCGTCAGGATTATCTTTATATTTTGCGCTTTGGGTCATTATGTAATGCCGGTATTGATCGGCGCTGCAGCTCAGTGGTTCTGGGGCGAGTCGCCCAAGATCGCGGCCACGCGGTCCACAAGCGCCATGAACAACCGTGCGACGGGGTCAATGACGGTGACGCTGGTGCAATACAACCGGCGGTATCTGGGGCAGTTACTTTGACGAGGAGAGCGGGCTGCATTACAACCACTTCCGCAGCTATGACAGCAAGAGTGGGCGGTATACGCAGGCTGATCCTATTGGGCTACATGGGGGATTCAATAGGTTTGCCTATGTCGGGGGCAGTCCGCTGAGCGAAATCGACCCCCGAGGATTGGATAACCCGGGTATGGGGCCCTATAGTCCTAATGATCCACCTTCGGATGCGTTCCTATGCTCCGGGGTTTTGGAAACTTATCCGCATATGTGGCTTTGTGCTGGCGGAAGCTGCTCTGGATATATGGTGATATTCACGGGGGCTCAGCCGCATTCAATATCTTGGCGCAGATAACAACGGGCACTACAGGTTCATGGCAAAAAAATCCTTACAAACCCGACTTGTGTAAAAAGCTCGAAATACCAAAGTACTGCGATGCTCAACAGTACTCAAAATGCATTTCAGACTCCACCAAAGAGGGAGGTACAGGTTGGTATCATGCAGCATTGTCCAATTGTGCTGTTAAATCAAAGAATGTCATCGAGCAATGTGCCGTTCAAGCCTGTATAGGGGGCAATAATGCAACGTGCATCCATCATTTCTCCTTTGTCTTTTGGATTAGGACTTCTTTTTGCATCTGATGTTTTTTGCTTTTATGCGCAGTTGCCAAATATTTCTCAATATTTTTACGTGCCTATATATTATGAAATTATTTTGGCATTTTTCTGTATTTTGGCTTCTTTAGTGTTTGCAGTGAGCCACAAGCAAAAAATCTTTGGATTTTGGCTTTTTTATTTTCTGCTAAGTGGATTTTTTCTGGATTTCAGGATATCAAGATGTGTTCAGAATTTAGAGATGGAAGTTTTAAAATACATAAACAAAGGCGAAGCTCATCTTGGTGTTGTTGAAAACGAATCAAATATTAAATTTCCAGCGAATTGTTATATTGAAAAAAGTATCGCATTGGAAATCTGGAGGAGGGTAGATTTCCATATAAAATGCTCTGATGGCAATTTTCTAACTATTTCTAGCTATTTGAATGAAGGGCTTCCGGCAAGAACCTTTGTCCGTTAATCTGATTAATTTTAAGCATTCAGACGACGTTCTAAAATAAATTGGCTCAGTGTTGTGCATTTTTTTGGGTGTACGCAGAAGACGGCAGCCTGCTGGGCGAATACCCCATGGAGGCCAACCCGGCCACAGCACCGACAAAGGGAGCGCAGCATATCTGGCTGCCCACGGCCAACGGCCCGATGCCGATTGCGGTGGTGGGTGAAGGCCGGCAGTACGCAGTGCATGCGGACCACCTGAACACCCCGCGGCGCCTGACCCAGGAAGACGGCAAGGTGGCGTGGCAGTGGGCATACAGCGCGTTCGGAGACGAGGCACCGACGACGGCGG
>NZ_CAXUPO020000029.1:0-2047 GCF_964252695.1 Acidovorax sp. LjRoot117
TCGGCAACGTGCCAATCAGGCCACTGCTGTGGTGACCTGACTTAAACCAAACAGCCTCCGCGAAACCCGGGGCGAGTCATGTTGGCCCAAATGTTGGTGCCGTCGAACGCCACTTGATGGAGGCACTCATCACCGTTCTCTACAAACTCAGCCAGCTCGAGTAGATGGTCGAGGGGATTTTTATATATCCCGTTCAGGATTGTCTCCCCTGTTTTAGGTGGGCCAGCAGCCTTGCTGCCCACAAAGTCAGTGTGCGCTCTGCACACATGCTGCAACGAAGCCATTTGCTCTGTCGCTTTGAAGGCAGAAAGCGGATAGCCACAAAACAATTCAAAGTTTCTATGTAGGGCTAGATCGTTCCAGAACCCTTCAATAGCGACAGCCTCCCCGTAAAGCCCCGCCTCAGTGTTTTTGCTAAGCTTGTAAGGTGAGCGGTGAGGGACGTGCTGTGCGCGACGCTGAAGATGTATTCCCTGTCTGCCGACGTTCCTCGCCTAGGAATTACGCTGGGTAGCACCCACTCGCGCATGATCAAGCAACGCGCTATCGCTCACCAGCATTCAACGCCAGCGAAATGCAGCCTCCACAAGCGCGCATACGAACTAAAGGTAGGCGCGGCGCGCATGCGTGACCATGCGGCCGCGCGCGTTCCTTACACAATTGGCGGGTCAGACTCCCGCTCTGGGTGACGATGACGCGATATGGCAGCAACGAAGGCAGCCAAATCCGCTTTTGTGGCGCCAAGAATTATCCCTGGATCGGGATCACCCGATGGGAGCGTGGACGGAATCTGCGCCTTGAGCATCAGGGCCGCCGACGCTGGCATGACCAGAATGGTCTTGCAATGGCGGTACTGGTCCTTGAGGAACTCCATCGTGTGGCCATCGCGGGACAAGGCCTGCACACCGGCATCGCCGTCGGGCAGCGCCAGGGCGTCGAACAGAAAGCCCGGCTCGTTCTCGAGCGACGCATCGGCGTTGATGGCCACCTTGTCGGCAGTCTTCACCGGCCCGATGCGCGGCGCCACGAAACGGCCGACAGCCCCTTGCGCAAACAGCGCGGCTTGCAGGTCCAGCGCAGGCTGCCCCACCACTCCGTCTGCGACGAGGATGGCCACCTTGCGGCCCATCAGGCTGCCGTCGCCGGGCCGTGCAAACAGCGACAGCGCGTCGGACTTGGCCACTTCGGGCTTGGGCGGCTTGGCCAGTGCGCGGGGCATGGGCTCCGGCAACACGTCCATGCCCAGTCCCGCCGCCACCTTGTTGGCCAGGTCGTCGGACACGTTCAGCAGCGACGAGATCATGCGCTCGCGCACCGCCGGCACCGTGACCTTGCTCAACTCGAAACGGAAGGCGGCGGCAATGTGAGCCTGCTCCACAGGGGTCTGGCTCTCCAGGAACAACCGGGCCTGCGTGTAGTGGTCGGCAAACTTCTCGGGCTTGGCCCGCACCTTGCCTTGCGCCTCCTTGGCCTCGATGCGCGCTGGCACCGACACGAACCCCTGTGCAGCACCGGCCTGGAAGGGGCAGCCGCCGGCGAGGGAATTGGGCTCGTAAGAAACCTTTCCGCGGTGGATGGCTTGGCGGTGCATGCCATCGCGCTGGTTGTTGTGCACCGGAGCGATGGGGGAGTTGATGGGCAGCTCATGAAAGTTGGGGCCACCCAGCCGCGAGATCTGCGTGTCCACATACGAATGGATGCGCCCGGCCAGCAGCGGGTCGTTGGAGAAATCGATGCCCGGGACCACGTGGGCCGCGCAAAAGGCCACCTGCTCCGTTTCGGCAAAGAAGTTGTCCGGGTTGCGGTTGAGCACCATGCGGCCGATGCGGCGCACGGGCACCAGCTCTTCCGGGATGATCTTGGTGGCGTCCAGGATGTCGAAGCTGAATTTGTCAGCCTGCTCTTCGGTGAACACCTGCACGCCCAGCTCATATTCCGGATAGGCACCGGCCTCGATGCGCTCCCAGAGGTCGCGGCGATGGAAATCTGGGTCTGCGCCGGATATCTTGACCGCCTCGTCCCACACCAGCGAATGCGTGCCGGCCTT
>NZ_CAXUPO020000030.1:0-1961 GCF_964252695.1 Acidovorax sp. LjRoot117
CACTACTACTTCACGCACAGCGCGGGCAGCCACACCCTGGTGCTGGCCGACGACATCGTGGGCTCACACAGCCCGCTGCCGGGCGGGCACGTCATCCCGTTCTACCCACCGGGCAAGGCGGCCGTGGCCGAGCGCGAGCACTTCCATGCGTGGGAGCTAACCCAGGAAGTGCAGCCCGGACGCCACTACAACGACGACTACGACTTCAAGAAACCCCGGGCGGACCTGTCCAACATGCGCCAAAACCCCCCGGGGCACGAGCACGACAAGTACGAAATCTACGAATGGCCCGGCGGCTACACCGAATTCCCGGACGGCGAGACCTACGCCCGGCTGCGCCTGCAGGAACACCTGGCCAAGCAAAACCGCGTGCTGGGCCGCGCCAACAAACGCAACCTGGCGCCCGGCTACACCATCAACCTGGAAAACTACCCGCGCGAAGACCAAAACCGCCAGTACCTGGTGCTGAGCGTGCACTACCACTTCGAAGAAAACCCCGAAGTGAGCAGCGCCAAGGCAGGGGGCGCCACGGCGACCAAGAACACGCAGGAGGCCGGCTCCATCCAACAATTCGTGATGCGGGCGCAGCCCACCAGCAGCGACTACCGCCCCCCGCGCACCACAGAAAAGCCGCGCACCCGCGGCCCCCAGACCGCGGTGGTGGTGGGCCCGCCCGGAGAAGAGATCTGGACCGACAAGTACGGGCGCGTCAAAGTGCAGTTCCACTGGGACCGCATCGGCGCGATGGACGAGAACTCCAGCTGCTGGGTGCGCGTGTCCACCAGCTGGGCGGGCCCGCAGTTCGGCGCCGTGTTCATCCCGCGCATCGGCATGGAAGTCATCATCGACCACCTCAACGGTGACCCGGACTACCCCATCCTCACCGGCTGCGTCTACAACGCCGTCAACATGCCCCCGTGGAGCCTGCCGGGCAACGCCACGCAAAGCGGGATCCTCACGCGATCGAGCAAGGGCGGCGCGGCGGGCGCGGGTATGAAGAACGGCCCGGGCGACGCCAACGCCCTGCGGTTTGAAGACAAGGCCGGGCAGGAACAGCTGTGGCTGCACGCGCAGAAAGACCAGCTGACCGAAGTTGAGAACGACGAAGAAAAGTGGGTGGGCCGCGACCGCGAGAAGACCATCGACCGGGACGAGACCAACACCATCCACCGGGACCGTACCGAGACGGTGGACCGCAACGAGAAGATCACCGTGCACGGCTGGCGCACGGAAGAGGTCGATGGGGACGAGACCATCACCATCCACAGCAACCGCAAGGAGCGGGTGGACCACAACGAAAAGATCAGCATCGGCGACAACCGCAAGGAAAGCGTCGGCAAGAACGAGACGGTGAACATCGGCCTGACCAAGCGGCACACCATCGGGATCCTGTCCATGCTCAACGTGGGCGTGGTGCGCATGATGAACGTCGGGGCGGCGTACAGCCAGAACATCGGCGTGATGATGTCCACCATCGTGGGCAAGAGCCAGACCACACAGGTCGGCCAGACCCAGAAAACCACCGTGGGCAAAGACTACGTGCTGGAAGTGGGCGCAGGTGCGGGACAAAGCGCGGCAGGAGACGGCGCGCCGACCGCAGCGGGCGCGGGGGTCAAGAACATCGTCGCGCCCACGGGTGCACCGTCGGGTGGCGAAGGTGGCGGTGGTGGGGGCGATGCGCCCAGCTGCATCAAGATCGATGCGACCCAGATCTTCCTGGAGTCCAAAAAGATCCACCTCAACGCCAAGGACGAGATCTTGCTCACCTGCGGCAGCAGCACCATCAAGCTCACGCCGGGCCAGATCGAAGTGCTGTCACCGCTGGACAAGCTCAATTGCTGAGCTGATTTGAATTGCGCTGGGCTGGCGCACCCCTTGTTTGCTGCACAAGCATGGCGGCAAACGGGTGCGCACGCACAGCGCGGTGCGCCAAAAAAAACACATTCATTCATAAATAAAGA
>NZ_CAXUPO020000031.1:0-1801 GCF_964252695.1 Acidovorax sp. LjRoot117
ACGCCGTCGTCGGCGCCTCGTCTCCGAACGCGCTGTGTGCCCACTGCCACGCCACCTTGCCGTCTTCCTGCGTCAGCCGCCGCGGGGTGTTCAGGTGGTCCGCGTGCACCGCGTACTGCCGCCCCTCTCCCACCACCGCAATCGGCATCGGGCCGTTGGCCGTGGGCAGCCAGATGTGCTGCGCTCCCTTGGTCGGTGCCGTGGCCGGGTTGGCCTCCATGGGGTATTCGCCCAGCAGGCTGCCGTCTTCTGCGTACACGAACGCCCGGCCCTGGGCCTGGGTGCTGTCCGTCTGCGGGCTCCACAGGCGCAGGCAGAAGTTCTTGGCGTCCTGCAGCAGGCTGCCGGCACCTTGGAAGCCCTGGGCACTCGGGGTGTTTGTACCGGGCTGATCTTGTTCTTCGTCCTCGTCGCCCAGCAGGGTAATCCGGGGTTGGCCGGCTTTGCTGGTGGGGTTGGTGTTGGTCGTGCTTGCGCCTGCCAACACGTCGGTCTTGAACACCCGAAGGCCGAGGGCGTTGTGCGCGTACTGCACGCTCGACGCTCCCGCCCCCGTGCCCAGCGTCACCCGCTCCAGCCTCCCCTTGGCTGTCGTACTGGTAGCAGTGCAGCCCGTCTCCCCGCTGGTGCCGGCCGCGCCTGTCGCTGGAAGAGTTATTTGGAGAAGACACACAGGCCCGGCGCTCCAAACGCGGCCCAGCGTCTAAATTGGAGAATCAACTGGAGCGCATCAGCACGCTGCCTAAGCCTCGCCAGCGCATGGTGATTGATGTGATCGAGGCCATGCTGGCTCAACACAGCTCGTAGTACTCGCAACGCTGGCACCATAAAAGAAGCCACCCGGAACCCCACAGCTTTAGCGGCTGGCAGGGGTTGCAGGTGGCTTTTTTATTAAAACTAGGTAAATTTAATTATTCTCGATATAGAACATTAACCATATCTCCTCGAGCAAGAGACAGCACCTCTTCCAGGGTATCCACCTCAAACTCGGAATAGCTTATCTCCACACCATCTGGCTGGGCATAAAACTGGGAATTTTCCGCCTGGGTTTCCACATCAATAATTTTTCTAACCCCGGCAAATCTATACGAAACCTTTTCTTCATTCAACTCCAGATGCCCATCCTCACTCAGATCTTGATTCTCTAATCCAATTTCCCTTGCAATCCTTTCAGCATCCTTCCAATCAACGGCAGAAATTAAGTATATATTTTCATTAATTAAATAAGATTCTTGGCTGCCATTTATTTTTTCGTAATAAAAAATCACATGAGCAGAAAACCACTGTTTTTTTGACATCATTTCAGCTCCCAGCTCTCTTACGCTTGTTTCGCTCACCACGTGCTTTCTGCTCTCGTTGTAGACGTTTTTTTTCCTCTGCGCTCGTACCCGGACTACGTAAACGACGATCAATCTCTTCATCAGAAACACCGATAAGGCCCGTATCCCTTACATTCTGCCGCCCACCTTTAGCATAGGTTAGGAGATCGTCGATCGCGTTACCGCAGCTTTCGATTCCTTGAGATATTAATGGCTGAAGCCACGGGTTGACATACTTATCAGTAAGCCAATAGCTACCCGCACCGACTACCGCCGCCCCCGCCGCTGGAGCAACCCATGGCGCTAACGACATCCCGGCCCCAGCGGCCCCCGCTGCCGGTAGAACCATCGAGGCATCTAACCCCATCGGATCCATATACGAAAGTGGATTCCCCCCCACATAGGCAAACCTATTGGCGCCTCCCTCAAGTCCTATAGGATCAGCCTGCGTATATTTTCCGCTCTTGCTGTCATAACTGCGA
>NZ_CAXUPO020000032.1:0-1310 GCF_964252695.1 Acidovorax sp. LjRoot117
GGCGCAGCGTTTGTGAGGCTCGCGCACCAGCGCGGCGTGGCGCCGATACGCTGACGGGGCAACCTGCAAGACCTTGCAGAGCGGCTCGACCCCGAAAGCATTGCGCTGCTGGTCGATAAAGGCCCTCAAGACTTGAGCCGGCGGTCGAGCTCCGCCTGGGCGAAAAACGCGCTGGCCAGCTTCAAAATCTCGTTGGCTCGGCGCAATTCTTTGACCTCGCGCTCCAGCTCCTTGACCCGCTGGGCTTCGGCTGTGGTGACGCCTTCTCGCGTGCCCGCATCAACTTCGGCACGCTTGACCCACTCGTTCAGGGTCTGCGGCACGCAGCCAATCTTGGGGGCAATGGATTCGATGGCAGCCCACAGGGATGGGTACTCCCCGCGCTGCTCCTGCACCATTCTCACTGCGCGCTCACGCACCTCGGGCGAGAACTTGTTCGTCTTCTTCATGGCTCAATCCTCTCAGAGTGTTGAGCCTCCTCAAAAACCGGGGCGATTCACTGTGCCAAGCACAGCGAGACTGTTGCAGGACCTTTCGTAACGGCGTAGATGGCTTCGGCCTTTACCGCGACGACACGCGTGCTCTCACGCTGCTGCTCAGGGGAGCACGTAGGAATCTCCCCTGCAATCTCGGTCAACCGTCTAAGCACATTTGCACTTGCGTCGATAGAACCGCTATTTCGGCCCACCTCGTAATAGGCAGCCTTCGTGGAATGATGGGTGACGACCGCAGCTGCAACCAGCGAAAGAAGCCATACGGCTGCTGTAATCATTTTGCGCATGAGCACCTCCGGATTACGCTTTGCTGGTCAGCCTGGAAACCCCACCGGTTTTCAATGACTCCACTAGGCGAAGCTGAGATGGTCGTATTCGAGCTTGTTGCGATACCAACATGCCCACCATGTGCAATCAAGTCTCCAGGTTGAGCGGGGCCTGAAACCGTAGGCCATCCAGGGACTTCATAGCCAGGTTTCGAGAGTTCGCCTGCACCAGGCGGGTACTTCTCAAGAAGTCGGGATAGAAAGCGCCCCCCGGTGTTCGGCAGATTGTAGCCCGCTCCCTCGTATTGGGTGTCTACAAAGAGGTTGCACTTATCTTTGTCTGGGCCAAACCCGCTATTGATTTCACGCCTATCACCCTGCTTACTCCAATCTCGCGTATCTGCGCGAGCGTTGTCGATTAGGTTGATCGGATCACCACATGGGCACAGTCCAAGCGGATCGATGAAGCTGAGCGGATTCCCCCCACATAGGCAAACCTACTGAATCCCCCGTGTAGCTCAATAGGATCAGCCTGCGTGTACCGCCCACT
>NZ_CAXUPO020000033.1:0-679 GCF_964252695.1 Acidovorax sp. LjRoot117
CCCGAGCGGTTCTGCAAGAGTTGATAGAGTCTCTGCAATCCACCCGGGGAGTGAAGCCATGTTGATTGCCCTGCACAAGAACGCCCGCACCACGCCTGCCGTGCGCGCCGAGATCGCAGCCAGCGATGAACCAGCCAGCGTCCTGGCCCAGCGCTTTGGGATCACCGAGCAGACGGTCTACAAGTGGAAGAAGCGCGATGTCTTCGCAGACCGCTCGCACACGGCCCATCACTTGCAGACCGTGCTCACGCCTGCGCAAGAAACCGTGGTGGTGCACCTTCGGCGTACCTTGCTGTTGCCCCTGGATGACCTGTTGGCGGTCACGCGAGAGTTCTTGAGCCCCGATGTCTCACGCTCAGGTTTGGACAGGTGCCTGCGCCGCCATGGAGCAGGCAACCTCAACGCCCTCAAGCCCCACCAGCCTGCGGTACCCCACAAGGCCTTCAAGAGCTACGAGCCAGGCTACGTGCACATGGACGTGAAGTACCTGCCCCAGATGCAGGACGAGAGCAGCAGGCGCTATCTGTTCGTGGCCATCGACAGGGCCACGCGCTGGGTGTTCGTGCAGTTCAAGGCCAACAAGACAGCGGCCAGTGCCAGGGCCTTTCTCAAAGCACTTCACAAGGCCTGCCCGATCAGGATCAACAAGCTGTTGACAGACAACGGCAAGGAGTTCACA
>NZ_CAXUPO020000034.1:0-569 GCF_964252695.1 Acidovorax sp. LjRoot117
AAGCGCGCAGAGCAGGAGATCGAGCGCCTGGCCTTCTACGACGCGCTCACCGGCCTGCCCAACCGCCGCCTGCTGCTGGACCGCCTGCAGCGCTCCATCGCTGCCTGCCAGCGCACCAGGAACCTGGGCGCCCTGCTGTTCATCGACCTCGACAATTTCAAGGACCTCAACGACACCCTGGGCCACGACATGGGCGACCAGCTCTTGTCCCAGGTGGCCGCCCGCCTGGTGGGCAGCGTGCGCGAGGCCGACACCGTGGCCCGCTTTGGCGGCGACGAATTCGTCGTCATGCTCGAAGCCCTGGCCCCGGACCTGGCCGAAGCCGCCACCCAGGCCGAGACCGTGGCCGAGAAACTGCTGGCCCACCTGAACCAGCCCTTCGAACTCGACGGCGCCCAGCACTACAGCACCCCCAGCATCGGCATCACCCTCTTTGGCGACGAACGCCTGTCGGTGGACGAACTCTTGAAGCGCGCCGACCTGGCCATGTACCAGGCCAAGGCCGCAGGGCGCAACACGCAGCGCTTCTTCGACCCCGACATGCAGGCGGCGGTCAACGCCCGCTCCAA
>NZ_CAXUPO020000035.1:0-351 GCF_964252695.1 Acidovorax sp. LjRoot117
ATTTCTTGTTCTCCTTAGATGACTTTTGCTTCGTTCTTGAGCTTGTCGACCAAAGCGGCCACATCGGCCACCTTGACGCCTGCGCCGCGCTTGGCGGGCTCGGTCACCTTCAGGGTCTTCAGGCGCGGCGCCACGTCCACGCCGAGGTCTTCGGGCTTGACGGTATCGAGCTGCTTCTTCTTGGCCTTCATGATGTTGGGCAAGGTGACGTAGCGGGGCTCGTTCAGGCGCAGGTCGGTGGTGATGACCGCTGGCAGCGTCAGGGACAGCGTCTCAGCGCCGCCATCGACTTCACGGGTCACGCTGACCTTGTCGGCCGCGAGGTCCACCTTGCTGGCGAACGTGGCCTGG
>NZ_CAXUPO020000036.1:0-282 GCF_964252695.1 Acidovorax sp. LjRoot117
AGCAGCGCGGGGAGTACCCATCCCTGTGGGCTGCCATCGAATCCATTGCCCGCAAGATTGGCTGCGTGCCGCAGACCCTGAACGAGTGGGTCAAGCGTGCCGAAGTTGATGCAGGCACGCGAGAAGGCGTCACCACAGCCGAAGCCCAGTGGGTCAAGGAGCTGGAGCGCGAGGTCAAAGAATTGCGCCGAACCAACGAGATTTTGAAGCTGGCCAGCGCGTTTTTCGCCCAGGCGGAGCTCGACCGCCGGCTCAAGTCTTGAGGGCCTTTATCGACCAGCA